>JAFTXG010000020.1 GCA_017461725.1 Lachnospiraceae bacterium | reverse complement strand
TTCCCCACGGAAGGGTGGGAGCCGGTGACCAGGATCCATTCGGACAATCATTTGTGGCTGGTGATGACCTGCTATCACATCATCATGGAGGAAGGAAAACTGGATTATCTGGATGAGGTGGTGCCTTACTACGATGATGTGCCTGACAGCGGAAGCAGTGTGCTGGAAACATATACTATGTTGAACAGCTCTGGGCGAACCGTATGGGAGCATATCAAGAAATCCATTGATTTTGCCATGGATAACCTGGGCAGTCATGGCTTTCCGCTGATGCTCAGTTCGGACTGGAATGATATGCTCTATAAGGTATGCCGCGAGGGGAAGGGCGAGAGCATCTGGACCTCCATGCAGCTGGGAACGGTGCTGCCCATGATGGCCGAGCTGGCAGAATTAAAGGGTGAGAGTGGTCAGAAATACCTGGATATTTATGAAAGCCAGAAGAAGCTGATCAACGAGGTGGCATGGGACGGCGAGTGGTTCCGCCGCTGTATCACCGATGAGGGGCGGTTTATCGGGTCAAAGGAAGAACCCCAGGCAAAAATCTGGCTGAATACCCAGAGCTGGTCAGTATTGAGTGGCATGGGTGATAAGGAGAAGCAGATTTTGGCCATGGACAGTGTGAAAAAATATCTGGATACTGAGCTGGGCATCAAGAAGATCCATCCGGCGATGCAGGATTATCCCAGCAGGGAAGATCCGCTGACCTACTATAACAAGGGCTGTGGTGAGAATGGCAGCGTATTTTGTCATGCCAATACCTGGGCAATTATTGCCGAGTGTATGCTGAAACGCCCGGAAAATGCTTATAAATATTATCATCAGCTGCTCCCCATGGTGGCACAGGCAAAGGCCGGCGAGTGGAGATACAAGGCCGAACCTTATGTGTATGCTTCCAATATTTTCGGCCCTGAAAGCGACAAATTCGGTCTTGCCAATGTGAGCTGGCTGACCGGAACTGCGGCGTGGATGTACATCGCCGTGACCCAGTATATGCTGGGTATCCGTGCGACTTGGAATGGTCTGGAGATAGATCCATGTCTGGCTCCGGAGATGCTGCCGGCGAAGGTGACGAGGGTGTTCAGGGGATGCCGGTATGAGATAACGATCAAGAAAAACAAGAGTTTTTTCATCCCTCATGAGGAGGGGCGGACAGAGTATTGGTGCGAAGTATAAAAGAAGTGTGACAGAAGAATGGAGGTGAAAAATGAATATTTTATTTTTAGGAACAGGGGCGGCAGAGGCGATGGCTATACCGGAGGCAAACATCGTTGACAATATGCGTCGCTGTACATCAGTCCTGCTGGATGAGCAGATAATCATAGATTTGGCGCTGCAGTCCTATGACTATGCGGTAAAACTGGGGGTGAAAACGGACCTGATCACAGATGTTTTTTTGTCTCATACACATGCAGATCACTATCAGAAGGATGTACTTATCGCTTATGCCAGAGCGGCGAAGGCACGCTTAAATTTATGGTGTCACAGAAATGCTGTTCCGCAGTTGAAGCTTTCCGGTGAGGATGAAGCGTGGATTCATCTTTGTCCAGTGGAAATAATGCAGACCTGGGAGACGGCGGGGATGCGGGTAACTGCTCTGCCGGCAAATCATCTGGTGGAGGCGAATCCGGATGAACAGCCATTGCATTATATTTTTGAGAAAGATGGGAAATGTTTGTTTTATGGTTGTGATGGAGGGTGGTTCCTGTCAAAGTCTTGGGAATATATGCGGCGGAATTGTGTATTTGATGCCATGATTCTGGAAACTACCGTTGGTGAGTGCCCCGGCAATTTTCGGATTGGAACACATAATACGTTACCGATGGTTCGGTTATTGTTAACTGCTTTGCGGGAGAATCGGATGCTGAGAGAATCGGCAGTCTTAATTGGTACACACATCAATGGTGAGGGGTTTGAGGGTACTGATGATAGGATGAAAAAAGATTGGGGCTTATCGTTTGCTTATGACGGGTTATCGGTAGTGATATAGTATTTGCAAGCGGTAAAAAAGTGGCGGAGCTGTCGCACATATCGTGCGGCGGCTCCGTAACTGTTTGCTCAGTATGAGATTGTGTGCAGATGAATCGATCAATCCGGGATTCAATCCAGCAGTACGCGTTCAGCTCACCGTTGGCACCGCCCGGCTGCTCCTGCAAAAGAGCAGCATACCGGGGACTCGGCCTGGGAATATGCATCGAAATATCAGTACAGTGGCATATAGTGCTTGTCTAATACGTGGATTATGCGCAAAAGGATGGATAAGTTTATGATCTGAACGAGGGCTATCAGTGTTATGACTGCTGGCAGAATGTATTCCGCTGAAATATCCCATCCATAGAGAGCGGCACTGATCAATGCGGCGCCACCGTTGAAGAAAAGAACAAATATAATCAGAACAAGTATAGAGATGATCAATAGTGTAGCAGTGAATTTTTTTATGGTTTCCAGACGATTCAAGATCAGCACCTCCGAACAAAAATTTTTTTGCTATATGTCAACCAGTGATATCAATTTCATGATAGCATATCATGCTTCGAAGTTCAATATAAAAAGAGAATTTATTCGCGAATTAAAAAGAGACTTTTTCGGAAAAAACAGGATGATCAATTTCTACAAGATATGCTAAAAAATGAAAAGTCGGGCACAAGATATTTTGTTCAATAAAAAATACAAGAAAATCCCCCGAAGGGGGATGATTGACCCTTGTCAAAAGAAAAACAATGTCGTATAATACAAAAAGGTAGGTTTAAAATTACTCTAGGTGTGCTCTGCGCAAAATCAGTTTCTGCGGTTTATGCACACAGAAATATGATGAAAGGAGAGGTTGCGATGCATATTATTCATGGAGAGCATGGTGATGTAGCACATTCCCATCATCATCATGAACACGAGCATGGAGATCACTGCTGCTGCGGGCACGATCACGACCATGAGCATGGACATTGCCACGAGCATGAACATGAGCATGAGGACGGCTGCTGCTGCGGACACGATCATGAGCATCATCATGACCATGATCACGGCCATTGCCATCACCACGGTGAGGAACATCATCATGATCATCACGGTCATGATCACGGTCACAGTCATGAGGGCGGATGCTGCTGCCACAAGGAGCAGGACGAGACCGTTGCACTGCTGACTTACATGCTTGATCACAATGTACACCACGCAGCTGAGCTTGAGTCTATGGCGGCAGAGCTTCGGGGGCAGGGCAAGATTGCGGCGGCTGATATGATTGACAAGAGCGTGGTAGACTTCCAGACTGCCAACATGCGCTTGAAAGTCGCACTGTCTATGCTCAGCGAGCAGGCATAAGGAGGTAGATTTTATGTGCCTAGCATCTGTTTATGGAAAGCAGAATGATGTAGAAACACTGATTATGAAAAATGTCACCAAGATCCTGACCGAGGAAGGAAAGGTTTACCTTTACGATATCATCGGTAAGGAGACGGTGGTGGAGGGAGTTCTCTCCATGGCGGATCTGACCCGCGGCATCGTTCATATCCAGTGTGCAAATTGACGGAGGGTTGATATGGCTTATACGATTGCCGTTGCCGGTAAAGGCGGTGTCGGAAAAACTACGTTGTGCGGACTTCTGATCCAGTACCTGTGTAATCTGGACGAGGGGCCGGTGCTGGCGGTGGATGCCGATGCAAATTCCAACCTGAATGAAGTACTGGGTGTTGAGGTCGAGGCTACCCTGGGAGATATCCGCGAGGAGATCGCCAGAGCCGAGATGATGAGACCCAGCCCGATCCCCGCGGGAGTGTCCAAGCAGGACTATGCAGAGTACAAGTTTAATTCCGCACTGATTGAGGAAGATGACTTTGACATGCTGGTCATGGGACGTACTCAGGGATCAGGATGTTACTGCTATGTCAATGGACTTCTGACATCACAGCTTGCCAAAGTTTCTAAGAATTATAAGTACATCGTTGTGGACAACGAAGCCGGTATGGAGCATATCAGCCGCGGAGTTCTTCCTAAGGTGGATATGATCATTCTGGTCAGCGATTGCTCCAGACGAGGCGTACAGGCGGTCGGCCGCATTGCGAAGCTGATCGACGACTGTAACTTAAAGCCCTCCTTCGTGGGTCTGATCATCAATCGGGCACCCGGCGGAGTGGTAAGTGAGGGAACCATGGAGGAGGTTAAGCTTCAGGGCTTAAATCTCATCGGTGTCGTTCCTCAGGATGAACAGGTTTATCAGTTTGACTGTGACGGAAAGCCTACTGTGGAGCTGCCTGATAGTTCTGCGGTAAAGCAGGCGATGAAGTCGATTCTGACCAAACTGAGATTTAAATAAGTATTATAAAAACCAAGGAGGCTTTTATGGGAGACTTTAAATTAACAACAGTTGAGGAATTTGAAGCCGCAACAGACCGGTTGTTGGAGACCGGTGCTAAAGTTGGCGCAGATTCCTGGCAGTTGAGAGTGAAGAGACAGACACCTCACTGTAAGTTCGGTGAAGAGGGCACCTGCTGCCGTATCTGTACCATGGGACCTTGCCGTATCACCCCCAAGGCACCCCGCGGTATCTGTGGCTGTGATGTTCACGGTATCGTAGGTAGAAACTACCTGAGATTTACCGCAGGCGGTTCCGCAACTCACTCCGATCACGGCCGTGAGATCTGCCACACCCTGCACTGCACCGCACCTGATGGAAACTACAAGGTAAAAGACCCCGAGAAGTTGATTCGCATCGCGAAGGAGTGGGGCGTTGAGACCGAGGGCAAGGACATTTATGATCTGGCTCACGAGATGGCTGAGCTGGCACTGCTGGAGTACGGAAAGCCCTTCGGAACTCAGAGATTCTTAAAGAGAGCACCCAAGCACACTCAGGAGATCTGGGCACGCGAGGGTATCGAGCCCCGCGCGATCGACCGCGAGGTTGCTACCGCATTACATATGACTCATATGGGATGTTCCTCCAAGCCCGAGGCACTGATCCGTCAGGCACTGCGCTGCGGTCTGTCCGATGGTTGGGGCGGCTCCATGGCTGGCACCGAGTTCTCCGACGTTATGTTCGGTACTCCCAAGCCCATCGAGACCGAGGCTAACCTGGGTGTTATGAACCCTGATAATGTAAATATCGTTGTACACGGTCATGACCCGTCTCTGTCCGAGATGATCTGTGAGTACGCAGATTCCAAGGAAATGATCGACTACGCAAAGAGCGTTGGTGCTAAGGGCATCACCATCTCCGGTGTTTGCTGTACTTCCAACGAGGTTGCTATGCGTCGCGGTATCCCCATGGCTGGTAACTTCCTGCAGCAGGAGAACGTTGTACTGACCGGTTGCTGTGAGGCTATCGTTGTTGACGTACAGTGTATCTTCCCCGCACTGGGCCCCCTGAGCAAGTGCTTCCACACCAAGTTCATCACCACCTCCAAGATCGCGCAGATGCCTGACTCTGACTTCATCCACTTTGAGCCCGAGACTGCAGGCGAGAACGCTAAGGCGATCATCAAGATGGCGATTGAGAACTTCAAGAACAGAAAGCCCGAGCTGATCTACGTTCCTCAGATGAAGCAGAAGGCAACTGTTGGTTACTCCTTCGAGGCTATCGTTAAGACTCTGGACACCGTTGCAAACTCCCACGTTGACGAGTTTGGTACCACCAAGCCCCTGGTTGAGTGTGTAAACTCCGGTGTACTCCGCGGTGCTGTAGCGATGGTAGGATGTAACAACCCTAAGATCCGTCCCGACCAGGCTCACATTGAGCTGATGAAGAAGCTGCTGGCAAACGATATCATCGTTGTTGCTTCCGGATGTTCCGCACAGGCAGCTGCTAAGGCAGGTCTGATGGACAAGGAGGCAAGAAACCTTTGCGGCGCAGGTCTGAAGAGAGTTTGTGAGCTCGCTGACATTCCTCCTGTACTGCACATGGGTTCCTGTGTAGATATCAGCCGTATGATGGTTCTGGCAGCTGAGATCGCTAAGGATTCCGGCTGGAACATCTCCCAGATTCCTCTGGTAGGATGTGCTCCCGAGTGGATGTCCGAGAAGGCTGTTTCCATCGGTAACTACGTTGTTGCTACCGGTATCGATACCTACCTTGGCGTTGAGCCTTACGCAACCGGTTCTACCGAGGTTGATAACCTGTTAAAGGGCGGCCTGGCTGACTGGGTAGAGGCTAAGTTCACCGTTGAGAAGGATATCGACAAGCTGGTTGATTTGATGATCGAGCGAATCGAAGAGAAGAGAGTAGCTCTTGGTATCTAATTCTTAGACTTTGTTAGAGGTGACTGAAATTATGAAAATTGCAATAACCGGAAAAGGCGGAGTCGGAAAGACGACCTTTGCAGCCACGCTTGCAAGGCTTTACGCCGAGGATAACAAGCACGTGCTTGCAGCGGATGTGGATCCCGACGCTAATCTGGGACTGGCCTTAGGGTTTACGGAGGAGGAGCTTAACTCCATCGTGCCTATCGCCAAGATGCGCCAAATGATCGAGGAGCGCACCGGCGCCAATGCTTCAAATACATTCTTCCGCATCAACCCCAAGGTGGATGATATCCCTGACCTGTACGCAAAGACCTGCAACGGTGTAAAGCTTCTGGTGATGGGAACCGTTGAGACGGGCGGCGGCGGATGTGTTTGTCCCGAGCATGTGATGCTGAAGCGGATCATCAATCATCTGGTCCTTCGCAGCGACGATGTGGTCATTCTGGATATGGAGGCCGGCCTTGAGCATCTTGGCCGCGGCACCACCGAGGGGATGGATCAGTTCATTGTTGTGATCGAGCCCGGCGCGCGGAGCGTTCAGACTTACCACAATGTGAAGCGTCTCGCAAATGACCTGGGCGTTAAGCAGGTCAGAGTGGTCGCAAACAAGGTGAGGGGCGAGGAGGACGAGCAGTTCATCCGCGAGCGCATTCCGGAGGCGGATTTGCTTGGTTTCATTCACTACAACTCCGATGTCATTGACGCGGACCGTCAGGGAAAATCCCCCTACGACTTCAGTGAGATCGCGAGAGAAGAGATTCGCAGCATCAAGGCAAAAATAGATAGTGAGGCAAAATAATTGCCAGGAGGAATAAACGAATGATTTTATTTGATCGTGTTTTTGCGGGAAATGATGAGACCTATGCCAGAGCGGCAGCCGGTATCGATGCAGCAATCGAAAAATACGGCCCCGATATGGCGGTATCTTTCCCCAGTACAGCATATTGCATTCCCTGTTACTACGCTGTAACAGGTGTTAAGGTAACCAACCTTGGCGAGCTGAAGGAAGCTCTTGCCAACGTTAAGACTATGATGACCAGAAACAAGAGACTGCACGACGTATTCATGAGCGGTATCGCATCTGCTCTGTGTGCAGAGTTCATCGAGGTTCTGAAGTATCTGGACGGCGCAGAGCCCTACGCAGATCCTATCCAGGGTCACTTCACCGATGCTCAGATCCGTGAGCTGGGTGTTCCGTTGGTAACCGGCGATATCCCCGGTGTTGCAGTTATCATCGGTAAGGCTCCCACCGCTGAGGATGCAGTAGCTCTGGTTAAGAGCTATCAGTCTCAGGGTATCTTCGTAACCCTGACCGGCGAGTGCATCGATCAGGTGCTTGAGGCTGGTATGAAGATCGGCTTCAACGTACGTGTTTCCGCTCTGGGACATGAGATGTGCACCGCTGCACACGTTGTATCCGTTGCACTTCGTGCGGCCCTGATCTTCGGTAACATCGAGCCCGGTGATCTTGAGGGTCTGAAGAAGTACACCATGGACCGTGTATTTGCATTCGTTAATGCGTTTGCACCCCTGACCAACGAGGTTGTTTCCTACGGCGGCGGCGCTATCGCTTACGGCTTCCCCGTAGTTACCAATGATACCGAGATCGAGCGCGTTCCCAAGAGCCTGATCTGCCAGACTGATGTTTCCAAGTTCAACGCTACCTCACTTGAGGCACGTGACATCAAGCTGAAGATCACCACCATCGACATCCCTGTAGCATTCGCTTCCGCATTCGAGGGCGAGATTATCCGTAAGAAGGATATGCAGGTTGAGTTCGACGGCTCCCGCGTTGACTGCTTCGAGCTGGTTCAGACCAAGGAAGCTTCCGAGATCGAGGATCACAAGATCGAAGTTATCGGACCTGAGGTTGATGAGATGCCTGTCGGCAGCAAGCAGCAGATCGGCTACATCGTTGAGGTTGCAGGTAAGAACATGCAGTCTGACTTCGAGTCCGTATTTGAGCGTAAGTTCCACAGCTACATCAACTGCATCGAGGGTGTAATGCACACCGGTCAGCGTGATATGATCCGTGTTCGTATCAGCAAGGATTCTTATGAGGCAGGCTTCCGCATCAAGCACATTGGTGAGGTTCTGTACGCTAAGATCAAGTCTGATTTCGACGCGGTAGTAGATAAGTGCCAGGTTAAGATCGTTACCGATCCCGCTCTGGCATCCGAGATGCGTCACAACCTTGCGATCCCCGCATTTGACAAGCGTGACGAGCGTCTGAAGACTCTGACTGACGAGTCCGTACCTGTATACTACAGCTGTATCCTTTGCCAGGCATTCTCCCCCAGCCACGTTTGTGTGGTTACTCCCGAGCGTCTGGGTCTGTGTGGTGCTGTTTCATGGCTGGATGCAAAGGCTACCAACGAGCTGGAGCCCAACGGACCTTGCCAGATCATTACCAAGGAGCGCGTAATCGACGAGAACCTTGGTCTGTACGAGGACGTAAACGAGGCAGTTGCAAAGTACTCTCAGGGAGCACTGGAGCAGGTAACCCTGTACTCCATCATGCAGGATCCTATGACCTCCTGTGGATGCTTCGAGTGTATCTGTGGTATCGAGCCTTTCTCCAACGGTGTTATCATTGCTAACCGTGAGTACGCAGGCATGACTCCTCTGGGAATGACCTTCCCCGAGCTGGCAAGTATGACCGGTGGCGGTGTTCAGACTCCCGGTTTCATGGGCCATGGTAAGCACTTCATCGCTTCCAAGAAGTTCATGAAGGCTGAGGGTGGTATCCAGCGTATCGTATGGATGCCTAAGGATCTGAAGGATACCGTAGCAGAGCGTGTAAATGAGACCGCTAAGGAACTGTACGGAATCGATAACTTCTGTGATATGATCGGTGACGAGACCATCGCAGAGGATCCCGAGACCCTGCTTGAGTTCCTGACCGAGAAGGGACATCCCGCACTCGGACTTGAGCCCATGATGTAACGTAGGCCTTAAGCCGTGCAGGGAAGACGACTGATCACATGCGCAAGTTTACTTGCAGTCATGTGAGACAGGCGGATTGCCTATAGGGCGCAGCCCGATATGAGCAGCGCACGAAGTGCGGTGCGAATAAGCACGGCTGCCGTGCAAGGAGACAAATGCCCAGCGCAAGTTTACTTGCAGTCATGTGAGACAGGCGGATTGCCTATAGGGCGCAGCCCGATATGAGCAAGCCCGAAGGGGGTGCGAATAAGCACGGCTGCCATGCAAGGAGACAAATGCCCAGTGCAAGTTTGCTTGTAGCACGGATTAACAAACTACTATACATATACAAACTACCCGCGGCTGCGCATCCCGCGCAGCCCGGGTTAACCTCATCGGAGCACACCTCCCCTGAGGATTTCATTACCGAAGCAACAAATCAGAATTACTTTGAACTACTCCGTTAATCAGGCCTTCGAGCCATCAAATATCCTTTGGGAGGTGTAGTATGTCAACGATTTTTGAACGTGTGTTTCGCGGTAATGACGCTGTCTATGGCTTAACTCAGAATGCCATCGATGCGGCCATTGCTCAGTACGGTGCAGATCAGCCGGTTTCCTTCCCGAATACCGCCTATTGTCTGCCCTGTTACTATGCAGTATCCGGTGTCAAAGTAAAGACACTGGGTGAATTGAAAGCGGCTATGGATGTGGTAAAGACACTGATGGGCCGCACTGAGGAACTGAATTCTGTACTGTTCAGCGGTGTTGCAACTGCGCTCTGTGCAGAGTTTATCGAGGTTCTGAAGTACTTGAACGGAGCTAACCCCTATGAGGAGCCCTGCTACGGACATCTGGCAGATGCCATCATCCGTGAGCTCGGTGTTCCGCTGGTTACCGGAGACATTCCAGGCGTTGCGGTAATTGTCGGATCAGCCCCCACGAAGGAGGACGCTGCGGCATTGATCAAGAGCTATCAGGCACAGGGTATCTTGGTTACCCTGGTCGGCGGCTGTATTGATCAGGCACTGGAGGCAGGCATGACACTTGGATACGGTGTCCGTGTTGTTCCCCTGGGAAGAGATGTGACCAGTGTTATTCATGTTGTATCCGTTGCACTCCGTGCAGCACTTATCTTTGGAAATGTTACCCCCGGCGATGCAGGCGCACTGATCGCTTACACCAAGGAGAGAGTTCCCGCGTTTGTCAACGCATTCAAGCCTGTTGACGATGTGGTCCTTACTGCAGGTGCAGGCGCGATCTGCCTTGGCTTCCCGGTAATTTCCAACGAGGACGAGGACATCGTTCCCATTCCCGGCGCACTGATCGGAGAGCCCGATGTGGCTAACTTCAACAAGGTGTCCCTGGAAGCAAGAAACATCAAGATCAAGATCACCAAGATCGATATCCCGCTTGCGTTTGCATCCGCATTCGAGGGCGAGATTATCCGCAAGAAGGACATGCAGGTCGAGTTCGATGGCTCCCGCAAGGATTGCTTCGAGCTGGTTAAGACCAAGGAGATGTCCGAGGTGGAAGATCACAAGATTGAGCTGATCGGACCTGACTTCGATGAGATGGAAGAGGGCAGCAAGCAGAATATTGCCTATATCGTAGAGGTAGCAGGCAAGAACATGCAGTCTGACTTCGAGCCTGTATTCGAGCGTAAGTTCCACAGCTATCTGAACTGCATCGAGGGCGTAATGCACACCGGCCAGCGTGATATGATCCGCGTTCGTGTGAGCAAGAACGCTTTCGCAGAAGGGTTCCGCGCTAAACACATCGGCGAGGTTCTCTATGCAAAGACCAAGAGCGAATTTGAGGCAGTTGTTGACAAGTGTCAGGTGACCATCGTTACTGACCCTGAGATGGTGGCAAAGCTTCGTCACGAAGTGGCTATCCCCGCATTTGATGCGCGCGATGACCGTCTGAACAATCTGACCGACGAGTCCGTTCCTGTTTATTACAGCTGTATCATGTGCCAGGCATTCTCACCCAGCCACGTATGTGTGGTTACCCCTGAGCGTCTCGGCCTTTGCGGTGCCGTTTCATGGCTGGATGCAAAGGCGACCAACGAGCTGGATCCCAGCGGTCCCTGCCAGGTGATCACCAAAGAGCGTGTCATCGATGAGGAAGTCGGCGCGTACGAGGATGTGGATGAGGCTGTGAAGAAGTTCTCCCAGGGAGCACTTGAGCACGTAACCCTCTACTCCATCATGAAAGATCCCATGACTTCCTGCGGATGCTTTGAGTGTATCTGCGGTATCGAGCCCTTCTCCAACGGTGTTGTGATCGCTAACCGTGAGTATGCAGGTCAGACTCCTCTGGGAATGACCTTCCCCGAGTTGGCAAGTATGACCGGCGGCGGTGTTCAGACCCCCGGATTCATGGGTCATGGAAAGCACTTCATCGCTTCCAAGAAGTTCATGAAGGCTGAGGGCGGTATCGAGCGTATCGTATGGATGCCCAAGGATCTGAAGGATACAGTTGCAGAGCGTCTCAACGCGACGGCAAAGGAACTCTATGGAATTGAGAACTTTACCGACATGGTCGCAGATGAGACCATCACCACAGACCCCGAGGAGCTGGTAGCATTCCTGACTGAGAAGGGACATCCGGCTTTGGGTCTTGAGCCCATGTTGGCTTAAAACAATTATTTTGCTTGAAAGCGGTCAGCTCGTCTGACTGAGAAATGCGATCTGACCGCTTTTTGAAGTACATACTATTAAGGAGGCGAGTAGGAAATGCCGTTTAATGCAAAATCTATGAAGTTTAACGCTAATATCAATACGGTTGAAATCGGAACCGGTGACAAGGCCATCAAAATTGGTGGCGAGAACACCTTCCCTTTCTATACCTTTGATGCACCTACCGTAAACGCTCCCAAGGTTGGTATCGAGATTTCCGATATGGGCCTTGCGAACGAGCCTGATTGCATCAAGGCTGTTTACGCTGGCTGCGAGTCCGTAGTTGATATGGCAAAGAAAGCAGTTACGTTTGAGGGAGTTGACTTCCTCGCACTGAAGCTTGAGGGTGGTGATCCCAACGGCGAGAACAAGCCCACCGAGGAACTGGTAGAGCTGGCTAAGGCTGTTGCTGAGGCTGTTGACGCTCCCCTGGTAATCGAGGGATGTAAGAATGTTGAGAAGGATGCAGAGCTCCTTAGCAAGTGCGCAGAGGCACTTCAGGGAAAGAACGTTCTGCTGATGTCCAGCAAAGAAGAGAACTACAAGTCCATCGGTGCATCCGCAGGTCTTGCTTACAATCAGAAGGTTGGCGCTGAGTCTTCCGTAGATATCAACCTTGCAAAGCAGCTGAATGTTCTGCTGTCTCAGCTGGGCGTTAACAGCCAGGCTGTTGTAATGAACGTTGGTAGTGCTGCTGCAGGTTACGGTTTTGAGTATGTTATTTCCACCATGGATCGTATTAAGGCTGCTGCTCTTCAGCAGGGCGATAATACCCTCCAGATGCCGATCATTACTCCTGTTGCCGGTGACGCATGGGGCGTAAAGGAGGCAAGTGCTTCTGAGGCTGACGTACCCGAGTGGGGCTGCGTTGAGAGCCGTGCGATCGATATGGAAGTTGCAACTGCAGCTGCAGTTCTGGCTTCTGCATCCGATGCTGTTATCCTGAAGCATCCTGTTTCCGTTGCAACGATTTCCAAGATGATCAAAGAATTAGCGTAAGGACAGGAGGACAAAGAAATGGCAAAACTTACCGGTATTGATATTTTTAAGTTAACACCGAAGAAAAACTGTAAAGAGTGCGGCTGCCCTACCTGTATGGCATTTGGTATGAAGGTTGCTCAGGGAGCACTGGAGATCTCCAAGTGTCCTCATATGGCACCCGAGGCAATTGCAAAGCTGTCTGAGGCTTCTGCACCGCCCATGAAGACCATCAAGGCTGGTGTCGGCGAGACCGAGATCACCCTTGGCGGCGAGACCGTTCTGTACCGTCACGAGAAGACTTTCGTGAACAAGACCAGATATGGTGTAAATGTATGCAGCTGCATGGATGATGCAGTTGTTGAGGAAGTATTCGCAGGTATCCCTAAGGTAGACTACGAGCGTATCGGCGAGCGTATGTTCGCAGAGGTGATCAACGTAGCTTACTGTGAGGGTACCGATGCTGCTAAGTACGTTGCTATGGTAGAGCGCGCAGCAGGCATGAGCAGAACTCTGGTTCTGGACGTTAAGGATGTTGAGGTTGCTAAGGCAGCTCTCGCCGTTTGCAAGGCTCAGAAGCCCATCCTGAACGGTGCTAACGCAGCTAACTACGAGGCAATGAACGCACTGGCTACCGCTGAGGGCGTAGTTCTGGGTGTTTCCGCAGCAAACATTGATGAGCTTTACGATGTAACCGCAAAGCTTGAGGCTCTTGGCAACAAGAACCTGGTTCTGGATGCTACCGGTGCTTCCATCAAGGAGACCTACGCTATCGCAGTTCAGATGCGTCGTGCAGCAATCAAGAACAGCGACAGAACCTTTGGATATCCTTCCATCGTTAACCTGGCTAAGCTGGCTAAGGGCGACCTGCATCTGCAGACCGCACTGGCAAGTGTATTCACTCTGAAGTACGGCTCCATCGTTGTGATGGAGAAGATCGATTACTCCCAGGCACTGCCTCTGTACGGCCTGAGACAGAACGTATTCACCGATCCTCAGAAGCCCATGAAGGTTGCTCCTGGTATCTACTCCATCAACGGCGGCGACGAGAACTCCGTATGCCTTACCACCGTTGACTTCGCTCTGACCTACTTCGTAGTATCCGGCGAGCTGGAGCGTTCCGGTGTTCCTTGTAACCTGTTGATCAGTGATGCAGGCGGACTTTCCGTACTGACCGCTTGGGCTGCAGGAAAGCTGTCCTCCTCCTCCATCGCTAAGTACTTCGCTGAGTTCGAGATCGAGAACAAGATCAAGAACCGTACTCTGGTTATCCCCGGTAAGGTAGCAGTACTGAAGGGTGATATCGAGGCTAAGCTGCCCGGCTGGAACATCGTAGTTGGTCCTAACGAGGCTGTTCAGCTGGTTAAGTTCCTGAAGGATATGAACGCATAAGTGGCGAAAATAACGAGACAGGCACCTGCAGTGCCATGCTTGCATGAGCATCTGCAGGTATCTGGCGAGTATAACGGTATGAGCAGTGCAGGGCGATGGCCCGAAAGCTGCGAAGGCCAGTCGGATGCGGGAGCTTCGCAGAAGCGGAGCAGCCGTTTTCGCGAAAAAAAAATAACAAACATCAAAGGAGAAAAATAATGGGTAAGTTTATTACTATTGGTGAGAGAATTCACTGTATTTCCCCTGTAATTCGTAAGGCTATGGCTGAGAGAGATCCCGAGCCTATCTTAAAGAGAGCAAAAGAGCAGCTGGATGCAGGCGCAACCTACCTTGACCTGAACATCGGACCTGCTGAGAACGACGGCGAGGACCTGATGAAGTGGGCAGTTCAGCTGCTTCAGTCCAACTTCGACAATGTTCCCCTGGCTCTGGATACCGCTAACATGAAGGCTATCGAGGCTGGTATCTCCGTATACAACCGTGCAAAGGGTAAGCCCATCGTTAACTCTGCAGATGCAGGAAGCAGAATCGAGTACATCGACCTTGCTGCAGCTAACGATGCTATCGTTGTTGCACTTTGCTCCGCTGACGGTGTTCCCGCTGACAACGACGAGCGTATGATGCACTGCCAGAACATGCTTGAGCGTGGTATGATGCTGGGCATGGAGGCTGAGGACCTGTGGTTCGACCCCCTGTTCCTGGTTGTTAAGGGTATGCAGGACAAGCAGATGATCGTTCTTGAGGCAATCAAGATGTTCTCTGACATGGGCCTGAACAGCACCGGCGGTCTGTCCAACAACTCCAACGGTATGCCTAAGCACATCAGACCGATCATGGATTCCGCTCTGGTTGCTATGTGTATGATGCAGGGTCTGACCTCCGCAATCGTAAATCCTTGTGATCTGCGTCTGATGGAGACCATCAAGTCCTGTGACGTATTCAAGAACAATACTCTGTACGCAGATTCCTACCTGGAGATCTAATCTTTTTCAGGAACGGAGCTTAAATTGTATAAAGTGACATTTAAGTTTGAGAGCGGCGAAGACATCATTGCCTTCGCCGCTCTTGGTGAAAACCTTCTTGAGGTAGCGAGAAAAACAAATGTAGCTATCGATGCGCCTTGCTCCGGCAATGGTTCCTGTGGAAAATGCCGTGTCAAGGTGGTAAGCGGAGAACTGCAGTCTGAGAAAACACGCCACATTTCCGACGAGGAGTACGCTGATGGCTGGAGACTTTCCTGCGTCAGCACCGTGAAGGAAGATGTGGAAGTGATGGTGCCCGATATTGCGTCTGCTTATCGCAGCCGTATGAAGGTGGCAGATCTTAGTTCCCCAGAGGAGATCAAAATTTTTGAACAGGCAAAGTCTGATATGCTGGAAGCCGGGATCGAATTCTACAACAGCTTCTGTGTGCAGACAGTCAATATGGATGAGCCTACCCTGGATGACACCATGCCGGACAATGAGCGTCTGGCCCGTGCGGTCTGCGAGGTTGGCGGCTATGAGTCTGCTCATCTGACCTTTGATGTACTCCTCAAACTTCCTGATGTGCTGCGAGAGAATGGTTTTAAGGTGAAGTGCGTGGTAAATGAGGAGGCCGGAAGAGCTGTCATTTACGATGTGGTCGGAGCCGACGAGCCCTGCGGTGCATACGGTCTTGCCATCGATATCGGTACTACCACCGTATCTGCGCTGATCGCGGATATGATGACCGGTGAGATCGTGGCAAAGGCTTCCTCCGGAAACGGACAGATTCGTTTTGGTGCGGATGTTATCAACCGTATTATCGAGTCACAGAAGCCCGGCGGAAAGAAAAAACTGCAGAAAGCAGTGATCGATGAGACCATCAATCCGCTGATCCAGCAGATGTGCGCCAAGACGAAGATCAGTCGCAGCCAGATCTGCAGGATGTGTGTTGCGGCTAACACGACCATGAATCACTTGCTTGTTGGGATGAATTCTGATCCGATCCGCATGGAACCCTACATTCCGGCGTTTTTTGCGACGGACAGTGTTGAGGCCCGCGATCTGAAAATCAATATCAACCCCAGAGCAAAGATTGTGATCGCTCCAAATATCGGAAGCTATGTGGGCGGCGATATCACTGCCGGTACCCTTGCCAGTGCGATCTGGAGCAAGCCGGAGTTTTCCCTGTTCATCGACCTGGGAACCAACGGCGAGCTGGTATTTGGCAATTCCGATTTCCTCATGAGCTGTGCCTGCTCAGCAGGACCCGCTTTCGAGGGTGGAGACATCAGCTGCGGTATGAGAGCCACCGACGGAGCCATTGAGGCTTGTACCATCGACCCTGTCACCATGGAGCCCACCTTCACGGTGATCGGAGATGAGGGACAGAAGCCGGTAGGTCTTTGTGGTTCCGGTATCATCGATGTGATTGCAGAACTGTTCCGCTGTCGTATCATCAATCCGAAGGGTATCTTTGTCCGCGAGGGCAAGCGTATCCGTCATGATGCCTACGGTATGGGCAGCTATGTGCTGGCTTTCCGCGAGGATGCCGGCTCAGTGAAGGATGTGGAGATCACCGAGGTGGATATCGATAACTTTATCCGTGCCAAGGGAGCGATCTTCTCCGCAATCAATACAATGTTAAATTCCGTGGATTTCGATATTTCCATGATCGACCGTGTATATGTCGCTGGCGGTATCGGAAGCGGTATCAATATGAAGAATGCAGTCAATATCGGTATGTTCCCGGATATTCCGCTGGAAATGTTTACCTATATCGGCAATTCTTCCCTGTCCGGTGCTTACGCGATCCTGTTGTCCGACGAGGCACAGGAGAAGGTTCACGAGGTTGGTGCAAACATGACCTATCTGGAGCTGAGCACCACACCGGGGTATATGGACGAGTTCGTAGCGTCCTGCTTTATCCCTCACACCGACGCCGGTCTGTTCCCCTCCGTGGTGCAGGCGGACGAGGAGTTGTGCAAGTGAGGTGCACGGCGAAGCCGAAGGATAGATGATGAAAATCGACGGCCGTGAGCTTACTCATGGGCAGTCGGATTTGAAGTCGGATGTATAATGTGAATGCGTGTGAACCACGTTTGTGTGGTGGACGTGAGATACATAAAATCAGAACGATTTATATGTAGTTGGCAAATCGGCTAAAATGATTCTTGTGCATAGACAGCGAACATTTTGGTCAATTACCAACGGGCAATAAAAAACAGAAAGAGGTTTCACAACATGAGTTTGCCTTATGAAGACAATCAGAAAGACAGAGTTCCCTACGAGCACTATCTGAACGAGTTTGCGGGGATCGATCCGGTGGAGGCTTCCGAGCGCACCGGTATTCCCTATGATGCGGAGCGTCAGGTGTTCACCGTAGAGCTTCTGAATCAGCGGTACGAGATTCATTTCCCGGATTTCGCAGTGGCCAGCCTGGAAGAGGGCTATGCGCCTCTGGCCGACCGCGAAAGCTTCGGGGCACGGATCTTTGTTTTGCGCTATCTGATTCGCGGACATAAGACTATGGCCACCGGAAGATACATCACCTACGGCGAGATGCCCTGGGGTGAGGTGTACATCCGTCAGTTCACCGGCCGCTGCATCACCAGACTGGCTTACGGATTCGGCTTCAAGCTGGATAAGTTCGAGCTGGCTTGTGAGAAATTAGCCGGCGAGAAACTGACCCTCGGCGATGTGTCCTATGAGCTGAACATTCTGGGCAATCTGTCCATACGCTTCATCCTGTGGGAGGGTGACGACGAGTTCCCGCCTTCCGCGCAGATACTGTTCTCCGACAACTTCGTTGCGGCGTGTGAAGCGGAGGATCTGTGTGTGGCCTGTGACATCTCCATCAACGCCATGAAAGCGTTGGGAAGATAACGCAACCAAGAGATTCAAATGCATCAAAAGCAAAGCTATCGTTTACCGGAAGGAATGGCAAGTAGCTTTTCGGCGAGCGAAGCGAGCTTAGCTAAAGTAGTATAAATTTTGCTTCCGAAGGTTGTGAATCGGAGAGTTCATGTGTCGCTGGCGAGATGGACAAAAGGATTCTCGTGCGAAGGTTGATTCCCGATTGTCCCGTTAAGCTCAGCCCGCGGTAACGCCCGCGGGGGAGTAGGGTCAAGTTCGGGTCAACCTGAGACAGAGAACCTTTTGGACAGCCGCCTACGATATACGCTTTCCACAACCTCGGAGAAAAGGAGGACGAAATGGGATTTTCAACTGTACAGTGTGACGAGTTTGTAACTGTTCTGGCTTCCAAGGCTCCCGTACCCGGCGGCGGCGGTGCATCTGCACTGGTTGGCGCAGTTGGTACTGCACTTGGAAACATGGTAGGAAGCCTTACCGTTGGCAAGAAGAAATACGCTGATGTTGAGGCTGAGATGTGGGAGCTGAAGGCAAAGTGCGACAAGCTGCAGGCAGAGTTTCTGCGCCTGATCGAGCGCGATGCTGAGGTTTTCGAGCCCCTCTCCAAGGCATACGGTATGCCCAGAGAGACCGAGGAAGAGAAGGCTGAGAAGGCACGCGTGATGGAGATCGTGCTGAAGGAAGCTTGCTCCGTTCCCATGGAGATCATGGAGAAGTGCTGTGAGGCCATTGATGTGATCGTGGAGTTCGCGGCAAAGGGTTCCGCACTGGCGATCAGTGATGCCGGTGTAGGCGTTATCTTCTGTAAGGCAGCGCTGCAGGGTGCAAGCCTTAACGTGTTCATCAACACCAAGTCCATGAAGAACAGAGAGTACGCAGAGGAGCTGAATGCAAAGGCTGAGGCTATGCTGGATAAGTACACCGTGCTGGCTGACGAGGTATTCGCTCAGGTTCGCGGCCGTCTGAACTGATGTGAAACAGCGAGTCAGGCAGATGCAACGTCATGCTAGCATGGACTGTTGCAGATATCTGACGAGCGTACCGTCTGAGCAGTGAAGGGCATTTGCCCGGAGCTGCGAATACGGACGGATGCGAGAGTTTCGAAGAAACGAAGCAGCCAGTTTCACGATACATAATTAAAGAGCCGCTGACTTGGCGGCAGAATGGAGAAAATAATGGCAAAGCAGTTACTTGGAAAAGAAGTTGCAGCAGCATTAAATGAGAGAATCAAGGCTCAGGCAGCTGAGCTGAAGACTAAGGGTGTTAACCCCACTCTGGGTATCATTCGTGTCGGCGAGCGTCCCGATGACCTGTCCTACGAGAAAGGTGCGACCAAGCGCTGTGAGGACCTGGGCGTAGAAGTTAAGAAGATCGTTCTCCCCGAGGATGTGACCAAGGAAGAGCTTCTGAAGGTTATCGATGATGTAAACAAGGATAACACCATCCACGGTGTTCTGATGTTCAGACCTCTGCCCAAGCATCTGAAGGCAGACCAGAACGAGATCGAGAACGCTCTTGATCCCGCGAAGGATGTTGACGGTATGACCGACGGCTCTATGGCAGGCGTATTTACCGGCAAGGAGCTTGGTTTCCCTCCCTGTACTCCCTCCGCATGTATGGAGATCCTTGACTACTACAACATCGACTGCAAGGGTAAGAATGCAGTTGTTATCGGCCGCAGCCTTGTCGTTGGCAAGCCCGCAGCGATCATGCTCATGGGCAAGAACGCTACCGTTACCGTTTGCCACACCCGCACCGTGAACACCGCTGAGATCTGCAAGGGTGCAGACATCGTAGTGTCCGCAGCAGGTGTACTGAACAGCTTGACCGCAGATTTTGTTCGCCCCGGCCAGGTGGTGATCGATGTTTCCATCAACTGGGATGAGAACAAGATCAACGCTCGCGGCGGCAAGGGCGGCATCGCAGGCGATGCTAAGTTTGCTGAGGTTGAGCCTATTGTTGACGCTATCACTCCCGTACCCGGCGGCGTTGGTGCAGTTACCACCTCCGTACTGGTTGGCCATGTGGTAGAGGCAGCAGCAAGAACCCTGAAATAATTTTTGAATATGATCAAATAGAATGGAGAACAGGAAGCGTTGTGGTGCGCTTCCTGTTTTTCTCTGCTTGAATTGAGCATTGATCGATTCTCTCTTCCATACAAAGCATCGGCAGGAACGAAAAGCATTGCCGGCTTCATGGCATATTCCAAACCGATGAAAGGGATTTTGACTCTTGTACGAATGATCAACCCATGCTATACTGAAATACGACATGGGCTCGAACAAATGCAGCATTTTGTAGTATTGTATAATGGGACAGAGAGCATGGCAAAAGACGAGATATATAACGAGGAAATGAAGAATAATCGTGAATAAAATAAATCTTTTACTGGTTGAAGATGACAGAGCGATCCTGGATAATCTGGTGCCATTTCTTCAGAACGAAGGTTTTTCTGTGGAGACCGCCGGAACACAGAGGGAAGCGCTGGAGAAAATGACTTCGGGAAGCTATGATCTGGCTCTTCTGGACGTATCATTGCCTGACGGCAATGGTTTCGCGGTCTGCTCTGCGATTAAGGCAAACACAGATATGGCGGTGATGTTTCTCACCGCCTCTTCCGATGAATACAGTACGGTCACCGGCTTGGATATGGGTGCTGATGACTATCTTGCGAAGCCGTTTCGCCCCAGAGAGCTGGTCTCCCGGATTCGGAGTGTGCTCCGCAGGTGCGGAAAAAGCAAATCGGTGCTGGAAATTGGCGGCGTGAGAGTGGATACGGAACGAGCAGTGGTGACAAAATATGGAAAAGAAATTTTTTTGTCAGCGCTGGAGTATCGTTTGCTTTTGGTGCTGCTTGGTAACAAAGGCGCGGTGCTGACCAGAGAGCGTCTTCTGGAGGAGATATGGGATGTGGCCGGCGATTATGTCAATGACAACACGCTGACGGTGTACATCAAGCGGCTTCGGGACAAAATCGAGGATGACCCTCAGGAGCCGACGATCATACGGACGGTGAGGGGACTGGGGTATCGAGTGGGATGATGTGGCGAAATCCGGAACAAAAGATAAAATTTATTTCCTATATAGTATTAACAGTAATGATCACCGTATTTGGCGGTTATCGGTTTGGCGGTGATGTGGGGCTGGTTCTGCTGTGCATTTGCATACTGTTTACCGCACTGATGATCGCGGAAAGCTTCATTCGCAGCAGACGGCTCCAAAGACTCTCCGATCAGATCGATGCCGTCCTTCACGGGATGAGAAATATTGACCTCAGCACATATGCCGAGGGAGAGCTGGCGATTCTGGAGAATGAACTAAATAAGATGACCATTCGGCTGTGCAGTCAGGCTGAGCTGCTGCAGAAGGAGAAGGTCAGTCTGGCAGATTCGTTGGCAGATATTTCCCATCAGCTGAAAACACCCTTGACTTCGATCAATCTGATGGTGACCCGATTGTCGGATGGCAGTCTTTCCGAGAGGGAGCGGAAAAGACTGGTCAGTGAGCTTAGATCCATGCTGGACCGGGTGGACTGGCTGATCACCGCGCTGCTTAAACTGTCCAGGTTTGATGCCGGAACGGTGAATTTGGAGAAAAATGCCGTTTCTGTGAGGGAACTGATCGATCAGGCAGCAGCGCCTTTTGTCATTCCCATGGAACTGCGGGAGCAAGAACTGGTGCTTCAGATGAGTGGGGATGAGCAATTTATTGGGGATTTATCCTGGTCAGTGGAAGCGGTTGGAAATATTTTGAAAAACTGTGTGGAACATACGCCGGTGGGCGGAAGGATCCGGGTGCAGTCCACGGAAAATGCCGTATTTACAGAGATATTGATCAGTGATAACGGACCGGGAATATCAGCTGAGGATATTCCTCATCTGTTTGAACGGTTTTACAAGGGAAAGGATTCCGGGCTTGGATTTGGTATCGGTCTGGCACTGGCGAGAACGATCATCATTGGTCAGAACGGCACAGTGAAAGCAGAAAATCACCGGAACGGCGGCGCCGTATTTACCATTCGATTTTATAAGAGTACAGTGTAATGTGACGATTTTGTCACAATCAAGTCACGGCAGTGTCATCTGTCGCGGATATACTGTAAATGGACAGCGGGAGCAGGTATGTCTCCCGCTGTTGTCATCGCTGGTCATTTCGTGTAAGAGCATAAGGAGTTATATGTTTTTGTCGAATGGCTGAAGAAAGATAAAGGGGGATATGAGATGGAATTACTGCGTGTGGAAAACTTAGTGAAGCAGTATGGTAAAGATGATAACCTGGTCAAGGCACTGGATGGTGTATCTTTTACGGTAAACCGGGGTGAATTTGTGGCAATCATCGGACCGTCCGGTTCCGGTAAGTCCACGCTTCTGCACATTTTGGGCGGTGTGGACAGACCTACTTCCGGCAAGGTGTATGTGGACGGAAAGGACGTGTACTCCGGAAACGATGAACAGTTGGCCATTTTCCGGAGGAGAGAGGTTGGGCTGATCTATCAGTTCTACAATCTGATCCCGGTGCTGAATGTGACGGAGAATATGACACTGCCTGTGTTGATGGACGGCAGAAAGATCAATCAGGAGAGACTGAAAGAACTGCTGAAAACCCTCGGGCTGGAGGGAAGGGAGAAACACCTGCCTAATCAGCTGTCCGGCGGTCAGCAGCAGAGGGTGTCCATCGGCAGAGCGCTGATGAATGCGCCCGCGGTGGTACTGGCGGATGAGCCCACCGGAAATCTGGACTCAAAGAACAGTCAGGAGATCGTGGAGCTGTTGAAGCTGTCCAACCGTAAGTACAATCAGACTTTACTGATGATCACCCATGATGAGTCCATTGCACTGCAGGCGGACAGAGTCATCGCCATCGAGGACGGAAAGATCATCCGCGACGAGGTGATCAGACCATGAACATATTTCGGAAATTGACGGTGAAGCAGCTGTTAAAAAACAGGACACGGACGCTGGTGACGATTGTGGGTATCGTGTTGTCTGCCAGCATGATCTGTGCGGTGACCACCTTTGCGTCCAGCCTTCAGCAGATGATGCTTGATCAGGCCATCTACGGGAATGGCGATTATTACGGGAGCAGCGAACATGTGTCGGCTGGTCTGGTGGAAGCGCTACGGCAGGATCGGCGTGTGTCTGAGTTGTTTACGGCAGAAATTCAGGGATATGCCTATCTGGATGGGGGAGTGAATACCTATAAGCCGTATCTGTATCTTTTGGGCGTGGACAGTGAATTTGTGGGGAAGATGCCTGTCCATCTGACATCGGGAAGGCTTCCCGAAAAGGACGGTGAGGTACTGATCCCCAACCATGTTGCGGCCAACGGCGGCGTGGAGCTTGAACTGGGACAGGAGATCACGTTGAATGTGGGTGATCGGGTCGGCAGTGATGGAGTGCTTCTGTTTCAGAATACAGCCTTTTTATGTAACGAGAAGGAACAGCCGCTGGAGTCGATTGTCGGTAGAGAAGTAAAGAACTATACGGTGGTGGGTTTTTATGAGCGTCCGGGATTTGAGAACTTTACCGCACCGGGGTATACCGTATTGACGGTGAAGGGAGAAGTCATAGGCGAAGACAGCGCTGCGGGGGACAGAACATATATTGATAAAGCAATTTCTGAGGGCGAGGAATCGAATACAGAAGATACTCTGGGATATTCCGTATACATTAAGACGAGGAATCCCTCCAGACTCACAGAGCTTCAATATGAGTATGGTTTGGATATGGAGATAAATCAGTCGGTCCTGCGGTACTCAGGCTTCCTGGGAGACTCTGGATATGGCCAGATGATTTACGGGTTTGCGCTGATCGTCATCGGGATCATTATGTTTGGCTCCATCTCACTGATCTACAATGCCTTTGCTATTTCGGTCAGCGAGCGCACCAGACAGTACGGATTGCTGGCGTCTCTGGGCGCTACCCGAAAGCAGCTGAAAGCTGCTGTGCTGTTTGAGGCAATGATCGTTGGTGTGATCGGTGTCCCCCTGGGGATTATCTGTGGCATCGCGGGAATCGGTGTGACACTGTATTTGCTGCGGGATATGATTCAGAATATGCTTGGGATGGAGGTGGCGCTGGATCTGCATGTTTCCTGGATCTCGGTGGCAGCGGCGCTGGTGATTGCCGCTGTGACGATCAGACTTTCGGCCTGGATCCCGGCCAGGAGAGCTACCAGAATTACACCCATGGAGGCGATCCGCCAGTCATCGGATGTGAAGGTCAGAGCCAGAGAAGTGCGGATATCACCGCTGACTTATCGTTTGTTCGGCGTGGAGGGAATGATCGGTGCCAAATACTTTAAGCGTGACCGTAAACGGTATCGCGCCACCATCGTGTCCCTGATGATGAGTATTTTCCTGTTTATCTCAGCCAGTGCGCTGACCATGTATCTGACGGATTCCATCGGAGGAAGGATGTCATTTGTGGGAGATTATGATCTGTCCATGGCGATCTATTATGACGATTTCTGGAGTGTGGAAAAGGCTGAAGAACGTCGTGCAGAGATCGAAGCGATGGCAGGAGTGGAGCAGACGGCGTATTTTGTCCAGGGGAGCGGAGATCGGATATCTATCTCGCCGGATATTCTTTCGCCGGAATACGAAGCATATCTTAACCATGTTTTTGGTGAATCCTATGCAGAAATCGTGTCCGAAGAGAATTATTGGTTTTCGACGGGAGTAGTCTACCTGTCTGATCGTGAGTATCTGGCGTTTGCCGAGCAGCAGGGCATCAATGTGGAAATGCTTCTGAACCGGGAGGTTCCGCTGGCGATCGGTTACAGTATGGAGACCTCCTATGTAGAAGATTCAAAACAGTATACCAGAAATCAGATACTGAAGGATGCTTCACCGGAAGATCCGATAGCACTGGATTTGCGGATATGGCAGTGGAATGAAGCCGAAGAGACGGGGGACAAACCGGCAACCTCTGCAGGAGGATATGTGGTGGCTCGCAGTCTGCCGGTGGGGGCTTCGGCAACGGAATTGCCGTTCTGTCTGTCGGAGTCGGAGATGGGGCAGATCACGCTAATTTACCCGATCTCTGTATATGAGAGGATGGAGGACACCAAGTCTTCCGCCTATGGATCAGTGACTTATCGGGTATCTTCGTCTGATCACAGCGAAACGGAAAAGGCGCTGCTGGAAAAGCAGGGCGACTGGAATGGCCATATAATCAATTACGCGGCGCAGATCGAGGAAGAGCGCAGTATCGTCACGGTGATCAACGTCTTTGCCTACGGTTTTATCATTCTGATCTCCTTGATTGCAGTGACCAACGTCTTTAATACCATTTCCACCAACGTGTCCCTGCGCAGGCGCGAGTTTGCCATGCTCAAATCCATGGGTATGAACAACCGGGGACTGCAGCGGATGTTGAATTATGAGTGTGTTCTCTACGGTATGCGGTCTCTGATAATGGGCCTTCCCATGTCCATCGCGATGACCTGGGTGATATTCCGGATCACGGATATGGCATATATGACCAACTTTTATCTTCCATGGCATGCCATCGGGATTGCAGTGTTCAGTGTGTTCTTTGTGGTATTTATTACCATGATGTATGCCATGAACAAGATAAAAAATGAGAATCCTATTGATGCGTTGAAGAGCGAACTGGCCTGAGGCCAGTTCGCTCTGTACAATTTTATGGGAGAAAAGCACAAAAATTTCGTACAGTTTCGTAGAATCTCAAAAATATGTTGAAATCTGTACAAAAAAGGTATTCCTTTTTCTGGATAATTCGGTTATAATAGGAATGAAATTCGATTTTTGGGAGGTTCTTCGATGAAGAAGATTTTGTTTGCAGCATCAGAGTGTGTGCCTTTTGTAAAGACAGGCGGTCTTGCAGACGTTGTAGGTTCCCTGCCCGCTTATTTTAATGACGACGAGTTTGACGTGAGAGTTGTACTGCCTAAATATACTTGTATCCCGGAGAAGTTCACCAGCCAGATGCGCTATGTGACCCATTTCTATATGCCTTACATGGGACGTGACCGCTATGTGGGCATCATGGAGCTGGTTCACGAGGGCATCCATTATTATTTTGTTGATAATGAGGACTATTATTCCGGAAAGGCGCCCTACACCGACGCCTACTATGATCTGGAGAAGTTCGCGTTCTTCTGTAACGCGGCGCTGTCTATCCTGCCTGTGGTTGAGTTCCGACCCGACATCATCCACTGCCACGACTGGCAGACCGGTCTGATCCCCGTATATCTGAAAGACAGATTTGCCGGCAGCGAGTTTTTCCGCGGCATTAAGACCGTGGTGACGATTCATAATCTGAAGTTCCAGGGTATCTGGAGCGTGGATACCATCAAGGCGATCTCCATGCTGTCTGATTACTATTTTACCTCCGATAAGATGGAGGCTTATGGAAACGGAAATATGTTCAAGGGTGGTCTGGTTTACGCTGACCGCATCACCACCGTCAGCAAGACCTACGTGGAGGAGATTAAGACTCCTGAGTACGGCGAGGGTCTCCACGGTCTGATGCAGGCCAGAAGCAATGATCTGGTGGGCATCGTGAACGGTCTGGACTACCGCGTGTACGATCCGGAGAATGATCCGCTGATCCCCAGAAACTACAATGTGGACAATTTCCGTAAGCTGAAAAAGTACAATAAGACCGCGCTGCAGGAGCAGCTTGGCCTGAAGGTGGACTCCAAGATCATGATGATCGGTATCGTGTCCCGTCTGACTGACCAGAAGGGATTTGATCTGATCGACGCGGTAATGGAGCAGATTTGTCAGGACGAGATTCAGTTGGTTGTTCTGGGTACCGGTGAGGAGAGATATGAGAAGATGTTCCGCTACTATGCGGAGAAATATCCGGAGAAGATTTCCGCAAATATCCGTTACAACGAGGCCATGTCCCACGAGATCTACGCGGCGTGTGACGCATTTCTGATGCCCAGTCGTTTCGAGCCCTGCGGTCTCAGTCAGCTCATGAGCCTGCGTTATGGTACAGTGCCGATCGTCCGCGAGACCGGAGGTCTGTTCGATACCGTTGACGCGTACAATGAGTACGAGCACTACGGCACCGGATTCTCCTTCGCAAATTATAATGCTGAGGAGCTGTTGAATACTATCCGTTACGCAGAGTATATTTACTATGATAAAAAGCGTGACTGGAACCGTATCGCCGAGTTTGCGATGCAGGCAGACTTCTCCTGGAACCGCTCCGCGAGAGAGTACGAGGAGCTGTATCGGGAGCTGCTGGAGGATTGATCATATAAACGTTTGTATAATGTTTTTTAGAAAATACGCAGGATGTCAAGTAAAAATGCTTGACATCCTGCGTATTTTTGTGTATAGTATCATACGGTGATGAACATGGAGAAGATTGTTGAGCAGACATTATTATATGATTTTTACGGTGAACTGTTGACGGCACACCAGAGACAGATCTATGAGGATGTGGTGTTCAATGATTTATCCCTCAGCGAGGTGGCCGAGGAGCGAGGCATTTCCAGACAGGGCGTCCACGATATGATCAAGCGCTGCGGTAAGCAGCTCGCGGATTACGAGGATAAGCTTCATCTGGTGGAGAAGTTTCTGGCGACCAGGCAGAAGGCAGAGCAGATACACGAGCTGGCGCGCAAGTGCAGTGAGACGGAGGATCTGAGTCTGGCGGGAGAGATCGAGCGGATCGCTTCAGAGATTATCACCGAGCTTTAGCGAGAAAGCCCCAGACGGCGCATCGCACAAAGCAATCAGCTTTCGAACATTATCATTGATCAACATCACGGGGGAGGACAGTTCGTGGCATTTGAAGGCATTTCTGAAAAATTGCAAAATATTTTTAAGGGCCTGAAAAACAAGGGCCGCTTGACCGAGGCTGACGTTAAGGCAGCGCTTCGCGAGGTCAAGATGGCACTGTTGGAAGCCGACGTAAACTTCCGCGTGGTTAAGCAGTTTGTCAAGGCGGTTGAGGAGCGTGCAGTCGGACAGGATGTGATGAACAGCCTGACGCCCGGACAGATGGTCATCAAGATCGTTAACGAGGAGATGGTCAAGCTGATGGGCAGCGAGCCCGTGAGACTTCCCCTTCATTCGGGCATGAACGTCCTGATGATGGTAGGTCTGAACGGTGCCGGTAAGACGACCATGACCGCAAAGCTGGCGGGTGAGCTGAAAAAGCACAACCGCAGACCGCTGTTGGTAGCGGCGGACATCTATCGTCCCGCGGCGATCGAACAGCTGCAGATCAACGGAGGTAAGGTGGGCGTTCCTGTGTTCACCATGGGAGATAAGCACAGTCCCGTTGACATTGCGAAGGCAGCCATTGAGCATGCGTCCAAGTACGGAAATGACTTGGTCATCATCGATACCGCCGGCCGTCAGCACATCGACGAGGCGCTGATGGATGAGCTGGTAGCCATCAAGGCAGCGGTGAAGATCGATCAGACCCTGCTGGTCGTGGATGCCATGACCGGACAGGATGCGGTAAACGCAGCCAGCAGCTTCAACGAGCGCATCGGCATTGACGGTGTGATCCTGACCAAGCTGGACTCCGACACCCGAGGCGGTGCAGCGCTTTCCATCCGTTCCGTGACCGGAAAGCCGATCATTTACTCCGGTATCGGCGAGAAGCTGACCGACATCGAGCAGTTTTATCCTGACCGTATGGCTTCCCGTATCCTGGGTATGGGCGATATCTTAAGCCTCATCGAGAAGGCGGAGGCGTCCTACACCGAGGAGCAGGCTGACAAGCTGGCGAAGAAGTTCAAAAAAGCTGAGTTTGACTTCAACGATATGCTGGAGCAGTTTGACCAGATGAACAAGATGGGCAGCCTTCAGGATATCATGGGCATGATTCCCGGCATGGGAAATAAGCTGAAAAATGTGGAGATCGATGAGAAGGCCATGAACAAACCCAAGGCCATCATCCTTTCCATGACGCCCGCAGAGCGGGCAAACCCCAAGTGCATCAATCCATCCCGCAAGCGCCGTATTGCCAAGGGTGCAGGCGTCGAGGTGGCTGATGTGAATCGTCTGCTCAACCAGTTTGAGCAGAGCAAAAAAATGATGAAGCAGATGTCAGGCATGATGTCCGGCAAGGGAGGCCGCAGAAAAGGCGGTCTGGGCGGATTCCGGTTCCCTTTCTAAGATAAGTACCTGATAATCATAGATGAAGAAAAAATAAATCCCCAAGGAGGAAATTAACCATGGCAGTAAAGATGAGATTGAAGAGAATGGGTCAGAAGAAGGCTCCTTTCTACAGAGTAGTAGTTGCAGATTCCCGCTCCCCCAGAGATGGAAGATTCATCGAGGAGATCGGATACTATGATCCTAACCAGAACCCCAGCGTAGTTAAGATCGATGAGGAGAAGGCAAAGAAGTGGCTGTCCACCGGCGCACAGCCTACCGAGACGGTTGCTAAGCTTCTGAAGGTTGCAGGAATCGAGAAATAATTCCCCACAGGAGGCAGCGTATGAAAGAGTTAGTTGAAGTAATTGCCAAGGCTCTGGTGGAAAATCCGGACGATGTGGTAGTTACCGAGACAGTTGACGGTGACGAGGTTGTCATGGAGCTGTCGGTAGCGCCCTCCGATATGGGCAAGGTTATCGGAAAGCAGGGTCGCATCGCTAAGGCGATCCGCAGTGTAGTAAAAGCAGCCGCTTCCAGAGAAGAGAAGAAGGTTGATTTGAAGATTCAGTAATGGATGGAGATTTCTGCAGTTTTTTGTAAAATAAATACTGTGGAAATCTCTTTTTCGTATGAAAACTCCGGACGACGTTGCTGAGTGCCGGTGGCACTCGTTTAGCAACGACCGAAGTGAAACGTAGACCCGTGATGAGGGCATGTTTACATGCACCGAATCATGGGCATCGGACGGGTTAACCGATATGAGCATAAAAGTCGTGCGAGAAAACGAGCAGGACGATATGCGAATGACGGTGGTGATTGCGGGAGTGCGAAGCGCGGAGCAATCAGTTTTCATACATGAAGCATGCCGCGAAGAGTGCGGCGGAATGGAGAAACATATGGAACAGATGCTTCGCGTAGGCGTGATCGCCTCCACTCACGGAGTGCACGGTGAGGTGAAAGTATTTCCCACCACGGACAGTCAGGAGCGTTTTCTTTATTTGAAAAAGGTTATCCTGATCACCAAACGAGGACAGATTCCCCTGGAAGTGACGGGCGTAAAGTTTTTTAAGCAGTTTGCGATCCTGAAGTTCAAGGGTTACGATAATATCAATGACATCGAGATGTACAAGGGCTGTGATCTGATGGTCACCAGAGAGGATGCGGTGCCGTTGGAGGAAAACGAGTATTATATTGCCGATCTTCTGGGCATGGACGTCATTACCGACGAGGGCAAAAAGCTGGGTGTGCTGAAGGATGTGCTTCAGACCGGTGCCAATGACGTCTATGTGGTGACCACAAGGGAAGGCAAGGAGATCCTGCTTCCTGTCATTGATGAGTGTATTCTGGATGTGAGCCTGGAGGAAAACAGGGTGACGGCTCATATCATGCCGGGTCTTCTGGATTGATCGGAGGTTTGACTGACGACAGTTGTCTGTGAGACTGAGTGTTGGTATTCCATTGTGCGTTGCTGCAGAATGGATTGCTGAGATTGAGAGGATTAGATTTCTATGAATTTTCATGTGTTGACGTTATTTCCGGAGATGGTGATGAATGGTCTCTCCACCAGTATTATCGGCAGAGCCATGAATGCGGGACTGCTGTCCATCGAGGCCATCGACATCCGGGATTACGCAGAAAATAAGCACAATCGCGTGGACGATTATCCTTACGGCGGTGGCGCCGGCATGGTGATGCAGCCGGGGCCTGTTTATCGCGCCTGGAAGGATCTGGCGGACAGGCTGGAGAAAAAGCCCAGAGTGATCTACATGACGCCCCAGGGAAGGACCTTCAACCAGCAGATTGCCGAGGAACTGGCGCAGGAGGAGGATCTGGTATTTCTCTGCGGCCACTACGAGGGCATCGATGAGCGTGTACTGGAGATGATCGTCACCGACCAGCTGTCGGCGGGAGATTATGTGCTGACCGGCGGCGAGCTGCCGGCCATGATGATGATCGACTGCATTTCACGCTTGGTTCCCGGTGTTCTGAACAATGATGTTTCGGCTGAGTTTGAGACATTCCATGATAATCTTCTGGAGTATCCCCAGTACACCAGACCGGAGGAGTTCATGGGAAAGACTGTCCCCGAGGTGCTGCGCTCAGGACATCATGCCAACATCGAGAAATGGCGTCGGGAAAAATCCATTGAGCGGACGTTGAAGTGGAGGCCGGATCTGCTGGAGGGTGCGAATCTGTCTAAGAAAGAGAAGAAATATCTGGAGCAGCTGAGACGGGCAAAGGAAATCGAAGAGATTTCTGCAGAGACTGAGAATGGGAATAGCGAGTCATTACTGTGTAAAGGGTGACCGGAAGGCTGTGCCGCAAAAATTGCGGATGTATGATTTGGGATTGCATTTTGACTAAAAATCTGTTAATTTATTGTCATAATATAATATGAACGCTGGTTTGATCCGGCTTTCACGAGGAAGAGAGGGATTGATATGATTGATATTTGTACCATGACTACTGCGTTTAATCACCGCCGTGACGGTTCCCAGATTTCCTATACAGAGTCTATCCGCCGCTGTAAAGCAGCCGGCTTTGATATTCTGGATCTGAATATGTGCTCTCTGGATCGCCATGAGGGAAATGAGCTGGCCGAGGATGATTGGGAGGCCAGAGTTGACGCGATCATTGAGGAGAGAGATCGTCAGGGCGTTACCTTTTATCAGACGCACCCCCCTTTCCGTGCCGGATTCATTGAGGCTTATGACGACGCAGAGAAGGAAAAGTATTACTGGGATATGGTTTATCGTTCGCTGGATGTCACTGCTCGCATCGGTGCAAAGTGGGCGATCATCCATGCCATCAATGATGCCGAGGATCCCGAGAACATCGAGGTGCAGTTAAAGAAAAATCACCGGCATTTTGATCCCATCGTGGATTATGCCGCAAAGCTGGGCATCGGTGTTGCTTTTGAAAATATGGTGCAGTCGAAAACAGCAGTGCACCGTTTCGGATCGCTTCCTGAAGAGATGATTGCCCTTGTGGACAGCTACGGCAGCGACCATGTGGGTGTCTGCTGGGATTTTGGTCACGGAAACACAGCCATCCCGAATCGTCATCCCGAGGGTATCCGCATGTTGGGCAGCAGACTGAAGTGTGTCCATGTGGACGATAATCTGGGCGTCATCGATGACCATTTCATTCCTTTCCGTGGAAACATCCGCTGGGAGGAAGTGATGCCGGTGTTAAAGGAGATCGACTTCCCCGGCGTTATCGATCTGGAGTTGTCCATTACCGGACGATTGCCGGATGATTTGAAGGATGAGGCGGTACGCTTCACTGCATCCATTGCTAAAAAACTGCAGGAACTGATCTACGCGTAAGCTGCATATATTGGTTTTCATTGACAGAGAAATTTATATTAGTTGGGGCTTTCGGAGCACTGACTTGTCAACCTGCCATTTTGCAGCCGATTACAAGCGCCGTAGGTAATTCAAAGAAAACCCTTTCAGCCCGCCGGTACTTAACGAGCCCGAGCCGTGAGGCGACGGGAGAGTTTAGTATCCGCTGCGAGGATGAACGGAGTGGGAGCGTGTTTTCGTGGATACCTACGGCCATTGTAATCTCTTCAAAAAGTTGTTGACAAGCGGTGCTCCCTGTGCTATAGTTAAAAGGCTGTGAAGAAAAGATGGTCCTCTGTTACGATAGGTATTAAGAACATCAAAATATTATCTAAGGAGGTCACAGACATGAACAACATTATCAAGCAGATTGAGGATGCTCAGCTGAAGGAAAACGTAGCTGTATTCCACGTTGGTGATACCGTAAGAGTACACAACAAGATCAAAGAGGGTAACCGTGAGCGTATCCAGATTTTCGAGGGTACTGTTCTGAAGAGACAGGGTACCGGCGCTAGAGAGACCTTTACCGTAAGAAAGAACTCCAACGGCGTAGGCGTTGAGAAGACCTGGCCTGTACATTCTCCCTTTGTTGAGAAGGTTGAGGTTGTTAGATTGGGTAAGGTAAGAAGAGCTAAGCTGAACTACCTGAGAGACCGTGTTGGTAAGAAAGCTAAGGTTAAAGAGCTGGTTCGGTAATGAATTGCGAGAGAAGGTGCGGGTGCTGTTAGAAACGGTACCCGCGTTTTTTCGATTTATGGTAAAGTTCTTTAAAGCCGGACAGAGATTTGTTCCGATCAGAGGTGTGAGTTGACGGGGGAGGGATTTGATGGAGCTGTATCGCAATGAGGAGATTTCAAGGGTCCATAAGGTGTTGAGAAGCGCGGTCAACTGGATCGTGGATATTGTCATGGCGTTGATTCTTGCTGTGCTGGCGATTCATTTTTATGGGGATAAAGTGACGATGAACGGCAGTTCCATGAAGCCGGTATTGGAATCAAATGACGTTGTACTTCTGGATGAATTGTGTTATACTTTTTCTGAGCCGGAGCGTTTTGATGTGGTGAGTTTTACCGTGGAAAATAATGGTATGGAAAATCACTATGTGAAACGGATCATCGGACTTCCGGGGGAGACAGTTCAGATCGTGGATGGACTGGTGCTGATCAATGGCAGCTGTCCCGATGCAGAGAATGCACTGTATCAGGCGGCGGTGTCCGGCGAGGCATCGGAGCCAGTCTTGTTGGGGGCCGGAGAGTATTTTGTGCTGGGTGATAATCGCGCCAGCAGTGAGGACAGCCGTTTCTCGAACGTGGGAAATGTTTCGTTCTCGCAAATCGAGGGCAGATTGTGGCTGCTGGTCAAACCGTTTGTTCGGATGGGATTGATTCAATAATCGCAGCAGGCGTGCAGTGATCCGACGATATTTGTTCGGATGTGACCAGCTTATTGATAAATATATGGATAGTTGTGAGGTATAAGATGCAGTTTCAGTGGTATCCCGGCCATATGACGAAGGCCAGGCGTGCGATGCAGGAGGATATTAAGCTGGTGGATCTGGTGATCGAGCTGGTGGATTCACGGGTTCCGTTGGCCAGCCGTAATCCGGATATTGACGAGTTGGGAAAAAATAAGGCCAGACTGGTAATCATGAACAAATCCGATCTGGCAGATGAAAAGATAAACAAGCAGTGGGAGGCGGCTTTTCGCGAAAAAGGTTATTATGTGGTGATGATGGATTCGCGCTCCAGCGCAGGAAAGGCAGCGGTGCAGAAGGTGATCGCCGAGGCTTGCAGGGCGAAAATCGAGCGAGACCGCAGACGTGGAATCCTCAACCGGCCGGTGCGTGCCATGGTGGTAGGTATTCCTAATGTGGGCAAGTCCACCTTCATCAATTCTATCGCGGGAAAGGCCTGTGCAAAGACAGGAAACAAGCCCGGCGTGACCAGAGGAAATCAGTGGATCCGTCTGAATAAGCAGGTGGAGCTTTTGGATACACCCGGCATTCTTTGGCCCAAGTTTGAGGATCAGACAGTGGGGCTTAAATTGGCGATGATCGGCTCGATCAAGGATGATATTATTAATACGACTGAGTTGGGCTTGGAGGTCATTCGCTTCCTGATGGGGGCTTATCCACTGGCATTGTCAAAGCGATATGGTATTGAAGCACAGGAAGAAGGTGCAGAGTATTCATCCGTGGATATTCTGACGATGATTGCTGAGGCGAAAAATTGTCGCAGACAGGGAAATGAGCTGGATCTTGATCGGATGGCGATGATGATCGTAGATGATTTCCGCAGTGGACGGCTGGGGAAGGTCAGCGTGGAGCGGCCGGAGGAAAACGCCGGTGAGACGGCCCGGCAGTAGGCAGCGGTTACAAAACAGACAGAGATGCCCTGTGGAGGGAGGTAGTGAATGAGCGGAAACAGGCTGGATATGGAGCAAAGGACAGCGAAAGCGCGAAAAGAACGGCTGTATAATTTGCTGGACTGGGGCGTTTATATCCTGATTATAGGTGTGCTGGCATTTTTGCTTTTGAATTATGTTGCGCAGCGGACACTGGTGGATGGAACATCCATGAATCCTACGCTGCAGGATCGGGACAGTGTGCTGGTGGAAAAGTTAAGCTATCGCTTCGGGGATCCGGAGCGGTATGACATAGTGGTATTCCGCTATCTTCATCAGGAGGATACCTACTATATTAAGCGTGTGATCGGTTTGCCCGGTGAGACAGTGCAGATCATTGACGGCTATGTGTATATAAACGGGCAGCGACTGGAGTCGGATGTGTACGGAAATGATATTATGCTGAGTCCGGGCAGAGCGTCTGAGCCTATCCTGCTGGGTGAGTATGAGTACTTTATGCTGGGTGATAACCGAAATGGCAGCTCGGACAGTCGTTCCGACTCAGTTGGAAATGTGGCGAAGAGTCAAATTGTGGGAAAAGCATTTGTGCGGATCTGGCCGTTGTCAGAGTTTTCCTTTCTGAAGCATCAGTGATGGTTCGGAAACAGATAAGCCCTGCATACCGGCTGAGCGCGGTGGAGGAATGGATGGAACAGAAGAAAAAACCTGCAAGTATTAAGGAAATACGAGAAATTTTGGACAGCGCAAAGATCACGGAGCTGGCATCGGTGATGGAGCAGTTCAGATCAGACGAGAGGGCCGGAGTGGTCAAGCTGCTGGAGAGTGGGGAGAAAAAACTTGTCCGCTATCAGCAGGAGTTGGATCGGCTGTATCGGATGCGGGACTATGAGCGTAAATATTCTTCGTATCGCGCGATCTGCGGCGTGGATGAGGCAGGAAGAGGTCCATTGGCCGGCCCGGTGGTAGCCGGAGCGGTTATCCTGCCGGAGGATTGTCAGATTTTATATTTAAATGATTCCAAGCAGCTCTCGGAAAAACGCCGGGAGGAGCTTTACGATGAGATTATGGCGAAAGCGGTGGCGGCAGGCGTAGGCGTTGTCGGCCCCGGGCGGATCGATGAGATCAATATTCTGCAGGCCGATTACGAGGCGATGCGGATTGCTGTCTCCGGTCTTAAAGTAGCGCCGGACATCCTGCTCAACGATGCGGTGACTATTCCCGGGCTTGCGATGCCGCAGATTTCCATCATCAAAGGTGATGCGAAAAGCGTGTCTATTGCGGCGGCCAGCATTTTGGCGAAGGTGACCAGGGATCGGATGATGCAGCAGTATGATGAGATGTATCCCGAGTATGGATTTGCATCAAATAAAGGCTATGGATCGGCGGCACATATTGAGGCGATTAAAAAGTATGGCCCCTGTCCGATCCACAGACGGACATTTATTGGGAATTTTATTTAAATGAAAGGGTGAGCCGATATGAAAATCTGTAATGCAAAGGTGTATCAGAATGGGAAATTCTCCAGGGGGGATATTTCGATTCGCGGAGAGCGGTTTGCGTCGGTTGAGCGCACAGAAACAGTCAGTGTTCCCGAAAAGACGGGGGACAATGAGGAGATGACAATTGATGCACTTGGTTTGCTGGCGATTCCCGGGCTGGTGGACATCCATTTTCATGGCTGTGTGGGCTATGATATGTGTGACGGCACGGAGGAGGCCATACAGGCCATGGCAGATTACCAGCAGAGTGTAGGTGTGTTGGCGATCTGTCCGGCGACCATGACCTACCCGGAGGAAAAGCTGACTGTCATTGCTGAGGCGGCGGCGGCCCATGTCAACGGAAAAGGCGCTGATCTGGTGGGACTCCATATGGAGGGACCGTTTATCAGTCCGAATAAGGTCGGAGCACAAAATCCGGCATATGTTCAGTGTCCGGATGCAGAGATGTTTATCCGTCTTCAAAAAAAAGCTGGTGGCTTATTCAAACAGTGTGACGTCGCACCGGAGGAGCCGGGGGCCCTGGAGTTCATCGCGGCGATCAAAGAGACTGTACCGTCGATTTCGATTGCCCATACGACAACCGATTATGATACGGCGATGGCTGCATTTAACGCAGGGGCAAACCATCTGACCCACTGCTACAATGCGATGCCCGGCATCAATCATCGAAATCCCGGTCCCATCATTGCCGCAGCAGATGCAGGTGCAGATGCGGAGCTGATCTGTGACAATGTACATATTCATCCGGCGGTGGTGCGCTCCACCTTCAAACTGTTTGGGGATGACCATGTGGTGTTGATCAGCGACAGCATGATGGCCTGCGGGCTTCCGGACGGGCAGTACAGTCTGGGGGGTCAGGCAGTCACCGTAAAGGGACGTCTGGCGGTACTCACCGAGCAGGAGGGGACCATTGCGGGAAGCGCCAGCAATCTGATGGATTGTATGCGCCGCGCCGTGAAGGAGATGGACATTCCGCTGGAGTCCGCGGTGAAGGCGGCCAGTCACAATCCGGCCAGATGTATCGGCATCGATGACGATTACGGCGACATTGAAGCCGGAAAATACGCGAATGTACTTCTTCTGGATGAGGATCTGAATCTGGTTCACGTGGTTCAGCGAGGTGTATTGATATTCTGATGGAGATCAGTGGATATTTACGAAAGATAACAGCGCGGTCGGGGGAGACTGCGCTGTTTTTGCGATTGTGCTCAAAAACAGTCCAAAAAGGAGCGGTGGTGAAGATGAATAAGCGAAGTCTGGGCAGTGATAAGGAACAGCTGGCGGCGGAATTTCTGGAAAAGCAGGGGTATTATATTCGTGAGCGGAACTTTCGCTGCCGTCAGGGCGAGATTGATATCATCGCACAGGATGGCAGATATTTAGTCTTTGTGGAGGTAAAGTATCGGGCCGACGGCAGGAGCGGCGAGCCCGAGGAGGCGGTGACCGCCGGGAAACAGCGGACGATACGGCGGGTGGCGGAGTATTATCTGCATCGGTATCGTTTCTCTGAGAACACTCCCTGCCGGTTTGATGTGGTGGGAATAAAGGGGGAGGAAATCAGGATCACGAAGAATGCATTTTAATTAGTTGTAAGCTGGAACGTTTACAGATTAGTGGTGAGTTTTTGAAAGAAAGAGTTGACAAATTGGAAAGGAAATGATATTATAATGCAGTGTTCAGAAACACATCGGGGGATGTGGCGGAATGGCAGACGCAGCAGACTCAAAATCTGCCGGGGGCGACCTCGTGAGGGTTCGAGTCCCTCCATCCCCAGACGAGATCCGGAAATCGTACAGATTTCCGGATTTTTGTGTAAAAAATTAAGAAAACCCCTTGATTTTCAAGGGAAAACGTGCTACATTATCCATAACAGCATATTGACGATTACTTAAGTGGGCTTGCGAGTCCACTTTTCGTTTTGTATGCAGGTACTTTTGCCGTCGGTCAGAGCGGATCTGGCGGTCGGTGAGATCAATGTCTGTTCACATAAAGGAGATGAGTGAGTGGTAAAACGTGAAGAAATCGAGGCACGTACCGAGGAATTGGTCATGCCGCTGATCACGGAGCATCAGTTTGAGCTGGTGGACGTGGAGTTTGTCAAGGAGGGAAGCAACCGATACTTAAGACTTTACATCGATAAGGAGGGTGGTATCACGGTTAATGACTGTGAGGCTATCAGCAGACCTTTAAGCGATATGCTGGATGTGGAGGATTATATCGAGGAAAGCTACATTCTGGAGGTCAGTTCTCCGGGACTGGGCCGGCCGCTGAAGAAAGATAAGGATTTTAAGCGGCACCTTGGCGATGAAGTGGAGATCCGTCTGTTCAGGCCGGTGGATCGAAAGAAAGAGTGGGAAGGTATCCTGACGGCATACGATGACCATACGGTTACCATTGAGACCGAGGACGGCGAGGAAAAAGTGTTTGAGCGCGCCGCACTGGCATTGATCAGACTTGCGATACACTTTTAATGGAAGCTCCGAAGCAGTCAGCTTTCATTGAGAAAAAGAAAGATTAGGAGGATAATGGAAAATGAATAAGGAGCTGTTCGAGGCGATAGCGATTCTGGAGAAGGAGAAGAATATCAGCCGCGAAGTGCTGATTGAGGCGATTGAGCGTTCCCTGATCCAGGCATGCAAGATTCACTTCGGCAAATCAGATAATATTAAGGCAGAGGTAAACCGTGAGACCTGCGATTTCTCTGTATATGCGGAGAAGACAGTTGTTGAGGAAGTACAGGACGCTGTCCTGGAGATCTCTGTTGAGGATGCGAGAAAGGTTGACGGCCACTTCAGCGTAGGTGACGTGGTTCAGATCCCCATCAAGTCCAAAGAGTTTTCAAGAATTGCAGCAAAGAACGCAAAGGATATCATCACCCAGAAGATTCGCGAGGAGGAGCGCCGCTCACTGTTTGAGATGTACTCCACCAGAGAGAAAGAGGTGGTTACCGGTATCGTTCAGCGCTATATGGGCAAAAATATCAGCATCAACCTGGGCAAGGCAGATGCTACCTTGAACGAGAACGAGCAGGTTAAGGGCGAGACCTTCAGACCGACCGAGCGTATCAAGGTGTACATTCTGGAAGTTAAGTCCACCCCGAAGGGACCTCGTATTCTGGTTTCCCGTACACATCCCGAGCTGGTTGCCCGCCTGTTTGAGGCGGAGGTTGCGGAGGTCAAGGATGGTACCGTAGAGATCAGAGGTATCGCCCGTGAGGCCGGTTCCCGTACCAAGATGAGCGTATACTCCAACGATCCCAACGTAGATGCAGTTGGCGCTTGCGTAGGTATCAACGGTGCCAGAGTAAACGCGATCGTAAATGAGCTTCGCGGTGAGAAGATTGACATTATCAATTGGAGTGACAATTCCGCACTGCTGATTGAGAATGCGCTGAGCCCTGCAAAGGTTATCTGTGTTATTGCAGATGACGATGAGAAGATGGCACAGGTTATCGTACCTGACTATCAGCTGTCTCTGGCTATCGGTAAGGAAGGACAGAATGCCCGTCTGGCAGCCCGTCTGACCGGTTACAAGATCGACATCAAGAGTGAGACTCAGGCAAGAGAGTCCGGTCTGCTGGAGGAGATCGGCTACGACGCAAGCATGAGCGGCGAGTATGACGATTTCGGCGATTATTACGGCGATGAGGAGTACGACGAGGAGTATTCTGACGAGTACTACGAGGAGTACGATAGCGTAGAAGAATAAATCGGAGAATAAATATGGCAACGAAAAAAAGTATGCCGAAGCGGCAGTGTATCGGTTGCGGTGAACAGAAGGAAAAGCGTGAGCTGATCCGCATTCTTCGGACACCCGAGGAAGAAATCGTTCTGGATGCGACCGGAAGAAAGAATGGGCGCGGCGCTTATCTGTGCCACAACAGTCAGTGTCTGGAGAAAGCCTTTAAGAGTAAGGGACTGGACCGCGCATTCAAGACTGCGGTTCCCAGAGAGGTGTACGACAGGCTGAGAGAGGAGCTGACTGCCATTGATCAATAATCGAGTATATTCCCTGCTGGGGCTTGCCATGAAGGCGGGAAAAGTAGCCAGCGGCGAATTTATGACGGAAAAAGCGGTAAAGACATCTTTGACATATCTGGTGATTGTAGCCGAGGATGCATCCGCAAATACAAAGAAAATGTTTAATGATATGTGTACGTTTTATCGTGTGCCCATCGCGTTCTTCGGTACGAAGGAGGGGCTGGGAGGCGCTCTCGGAAAAGAACTTCGGGCTTCTGTGGCAATAACGGATGAAGGTTTTGCAAAAGCGTTAAAACAGCGTATCGACGCAGCAGGGAATGAGACGGAGGTAAAGTAGTGAGTCAGATTGATGAGAATATGAATAAAGACGCAGCACCTAAGGCTGCGGAGGAGAAACAGGAAACTGCTCCCCAGAAAAAGAAAATGAGTGCGGTGTTCCGCCCCCAGAACAGTGCGCAGGGTCGTGCGGCAGGAGGACAGCGCCGTCCCGGAGCAGCAGGCCCTCAGGCAGGAGGACAGCGTCGTCCCGGAGCAGCGGGCCCTCAGGCGGGCGGACAGCGTCGTCCCGCTCCCGATGGAGCTGTGAGACGTCCGGCAGGAGCAGCAGCTCCTCAGACCAGAAGACCTGTGGCCAGACCGGAGGATAAGCCGATTGAGACAAAGGCACCTGTGCAGGCAGCAGAGGTTAAACCTGTAGCACCCAAGGCAGAGGTTAAGCCCGAGGTAAAGGTAGCACCTGTGGTGGAGACTAAGCCTGAGGTAAAGGCACCTGCAGCGGAGAAGAAGCCTGAGGTAAAGGCAGCACCCGCAGTTGAGGCAAAGCCTGAGGTGAAGGCAGCGCCTGCAGTTGAGGCAAAGCCTGAAGTAAAGGCACCTGCAGCAGAGACTAAGCCCGAAGTAAAGGCACCTGCAGCAGAGAAGAAGCCGGAGGTAAAGGCTGAGGCTCCTGCAGTAAAGACGGAGAATGTACAGGTGGAGAATCGTGGCCCCCGTCCTCAGGGCGTTCGCCCTCAGGGTGGAAATCGCGACGGCCAGCCTCGTGATGGTCAGAGACCTTATAACAGAGACGGTCAGTCCCGTGACGGCCAGAGAGCTTATAACAGAGACGGTCAGCCTCGTGATGGCCAGAGACCTTATAACAGAGATGGCCAACCCCGCGACGGTCAGAGACCTTGGGGGCGTGACGGTCAGTCCCGCGACGGCCAGAGACCGTTTAATCGTGACGGTCAGCCCCGCGACGGCCAGAGACCCTTTAATCGTGACGGTCAGCCCCGCGACGGCCAGAGACCCTTTAATCGTGACGGTCAGCCCCGCGATGGTCAGAGACCCTTTAATCGCGATGGTCAGGGCGGTCAGAGACCTTGGGGTCGCGACGGCCAGGGCGGTCAGAGACCTTATAACCGCGACGGTCAGAGCCGTGACGGACAGGGCAGAGGCAATCGTCAGGGAAGCGGCAGCGGTATGTCCATTCCCGCACCTCAGCTTGACGTGATGCAGAAGCCTTCCAGCAAGCAGAAAGCAAATAAGAACGCGGCTGCTAAGCAGAACAACCGCTACGATAAGAAAAATTCCGACGACGATTTCGGCAAGAAGCCCGGCGGAAAGAATGTTAAGTTAAAGACTCCGGTTAAGCCCGCGGCACCCAAGCCCGCACCTGTGGTTGAGGAGATCAAGAGTATCGTGATCCCTGAGACTCTGACCATCAAGGAGTTGGCAGATCACATGAAGAAGCAGCCTTCCGAGATCGTGAAGAAGCTGTTCATGCAGGGCAAGATCGTGACCATCAACCAGGAGATCGACTTTGCTACCGCTGAGGAGATCGCGATGGAGTTTGAGATCCTCTGCGAGCAGGAGGTTAAGGTTGATGTGATCGAGGAGCTGCTCCGCGACACCGAGGATGCAGAGGAGACTCTGGTTACCCGTCCTCCCGTTGTCTGCGTCATGGGTCACGTTGACCACGGTAAGACATCCCTGCTGGATGCGATCCGTACCACCAGCGTTACCGCAAGAGAGGCCGGCGGTATTACTCAGCACATCGGTGCATATACCGTTGAGATCAATGATCGCAAGATCACCTTCCTGGATACCCCCGGACATGAGGCGTTCACCGCGATGCGTATGCGCGGTGCTCAGTCTACCGATATCGCAGTTCTGGTTGTTGCAGCGGACGACGGCGTTAAGCCCCAGACCGTTGAGGCCATCAACCATGCAAAGGCAGCGGGCGTAGAGATCGTTGTTGCCATCAACAAGATTGATAAGCCTGCGGCCAACGTGGAGAAGGTTAAGCAGGAGCTGACCGAGTACGGTCTGATCCCCGAGGATTGGGGCGGAAGCAACGTATTTGTTCCCGTATCCGCAAAGTCCAAGGAAGGTATTGAGGACCTTCTGGAGATGATCCTTCTGACTGCAGATGTGATGGAGCTGAAGTCCAACCCCGACCGTCTGGCGAGAGGTCTGGTTATCGAGGCACAGCTCGACAAGGGTAAAGGTCCCGTTGCCACTGTTCTGGTACAGAAGGGAACCTTGCATGTGGGTGACTTCATTGCGGCAGGTTCTGCATACGGTAAGGTAAAGGCCATGACCGATGACAAGGGTCGCCGTGTCAAGGAGGCAGGTCCTTCCATCCCCGTTGAGATCATGGGTCTGAACAGTGTTCCCAACGCAGGTGAGGTTTGCGTATCCACCAAGACTGAGAAGGATGCGAGACATTTTGCAGAGACCTTCATCAAGGAAGGCAGAGAGAAGATGCTGGCGGACACCAAGGCAAAGATGTCTCTGGACGATCTGTTCAGCCAGATCCAGGCCGGCAATCTGAAGGAACTGAACCTGATCGTAAAGGCAGACGTTCAGGGTTCCGTGGAGGCGGTAAAGCAGAGCCTCTTGAAGCTTTCCAACGAGGAAGTTGTAGTAAAAATCATTCACAGCGGTGTTGGTGCCATCAACGAGTCCGATGTTACTCTGGCAAGCACCTCCAGCGCGATTATCATCGGTTTCAATGTGCGTCCTGATGCGACCGCAAAGTCCATCGCAGACGCAGAGAAGGTAGACGTTCGTCTGTACAGAGTCATCTATCAGGCGATTGAGGATATCGAGGCTGCCATGAAGGGTATGCTGGATCCGATCTACGAGGAGAAGGTCATCGGCCATGCGATGGTTCGTGCGATCTTCAAGGCTTCCGGTGTGGGCAACATCGCAGGTTCCTACGTGACCGACGGTAAGTTTGTCCGCAACTGTAAGATCCGCATCACCCGTGAGGGCAAGCAGATCTACGAGGGAGGTCTGGCTTCCCTGAAGCGTATGAAGGACGATGTTAAGGAAGTGGCAAAGGGCTTCGAGTGCGGTATGGTATTCGAGGACTTCGGCGACCTTCAGGAGGACGATCTGATCGAGGGATACATCATGGTAGAGGTACCTCGCTAGGATATATGGAATCAATGCGCCGGGTGTATGCCATGACTTGTCAGTCTGTTGAGGGCTGATATCCGGCAGAATGGAGTTTTATTAATGCGTAAAAACAGTATCAAAAATATACGGATCAACGGCGAAGTTCAGAAGGAGCTTAGCCGCATCATCCGCGACGAAGTGAAGGATCCCCGCATCCACCCCATGACCAGTGTCATGGAGGTGGAGGTGGCTCCCGATTTAAAGACCTGCAAGGCTTACATCAGCGTTCTTGGCTCTGACGAGGAGGCAAAGGACACGATCAAGGGATTGAAACAGGCGGAGGGCTTCATCCGCAGAGAACTGGCACGCACCGTAAATCTGAGAAATACTCCTCAGATCCGTTTCCTGCTTGACCAGTCCACCGAGTACGGTGTGACCATGAGCCGACTGATCGACGAGATCGCGGCGAAGGAAGGGCGTGCAGTGGCTGCAGAGACAGATGAAGGCTTTGATGACGAATTTGATGAGGAAGACTTCGATGAAGAAGATTCCGAAGAAGATTTCGAAGAGTAGAAAACGGTGATGCCTTTTCGAAAACAGTAATGTCCGGAGATCCTGCGCGTTTTGCGCAGGATTTCTGACAGTAAAATATAAGGAATGATTGTGAAATGGTAAGTCGATCTGCTTTGAAAAAGCGGAGAGAAAGAAGAGTTTTGTGATCTGAGAGGTAAAGACGATGAAAATGCTGGATGATATGGTAAGAGGCATTAACTCGGTGGCGATCATCGGCCACGTGAATCCGGACGGAGACTGTACCGGTTCCTGTCTGGCGGCCTACAATTATCTGAAAAAATGGTATCCTGAGATCCGCGCCAAGGTATATCTGGGGGATTTCTCCGATCGTTTCCTGTTTTTGCAGGGAGCGGATCAGATCAGTCATGATTTTGCGGACGTGGGGGAATATGAACTCTGTCTGTCCATCGACGCCAGCGATCTGGGCCGTCTGGGCGAAGGGGTTAACTTCTTTGAACGGGCGAAGAAAACCGTCTGCATCGACCATCACATTACCAACATCGGCTTTGCTGATGAGAATTATATTGACGGGCGGGCCAGTGCTGCCTGTGAGCTGCTTTTCACCATGATGGACTCGGAGAAGATTGATCTGGCTATTGCAGAGTGCCTGTACATGGGTATCGTCCACGATACCGGCGTGTTCAAGCACAGCAATACGACCGAGCAGACCATGACCATTGCCGGCAAGCTGGTGGCTAAGGGCGTGAATACTTCTTATATTATTGATGAGACCTTTTACCGCAAGACATATGTTCAGAATCGGCTGCTGGGTCTTGCCCTCACCAGAAGCTGTCTGAGCGAGGATGCAGAGTGTATCTATACCTGGCTGAATCAGGAAGATATGAGGACGTTGGGTGCAAAGCGAAAGGATACCGATGGGATTATTGATCAGCTTCGATTGACGGAGGGGATCGAGTGTGCACTGCTGTTGATTGAGCAGGAGCAGGGCGGCTATAAGGTGAGCATGCGGGCCAACAGCTGGCTGAATGTCAGCGAGATCTGCCGGAATCACGGCGGCGGAGGACATGCCAAGGCTGCCGGATGTGAGATTATGGACACCGTGGAGAATATCGTGCCGATGATCCTGGCGGAGATTCGTGCGCAGAGGGATGCAAAACACTGAGGCAGAAAAATGCTGAGGCAGAGAAATGCTGAGGCAGAGAAATGCTGAGGCAGAGAAATGCTGAGGCAGAGAAACACTGAGGCAGAGAAATGCTGAGGCAGAAAATGCTGAGGCAGAGAAACGCTGAGACAGAGAAACACTCAGACAGAGAAACACTCAGACAGAGGAACATTGGGACACAGTATCATTGAAAAACACAAGTATTGAACCACAGAAGTATTGAGGTTGGGAACGAAAATGAATCCTGGGCAGCCGGGGTTCTGACAAATTGTGTGATACATTTACTGAGATAACAGGAAACAGCGGGTTGGTGGGATGGTTTAGGATATCGGTGGAATACGGCCGAAACCAGACCGCCGCCATTTGCTGGATGGAGATAGAGATGGACGGAATCCTGAATATTTATAAGGAGCGCGGCTTCACCTCACACGATGTGGTGGCCAAGCTCCGGGGTATCTGTAAGATGAGACGGATCGGACACACGGGAACTCTTGACCCGGATGCGGAGGGCGTTCTCCCCGTATGCCTGGGCAGAGCGACCAAGCTGTGCGAGCTGTTGACGGATAAGCAGAAGGAGTACCGTGTGGTGATGCGGCTCGGTGTGGTGACCGACACACAGGATATGAGCGGTGCTGTGCTGGAGGAGCATCCGGTCAATGTGACCGAGGAGGAAGTGGTTGCGGCCATTCATACTTTTGTGGGCCAGTACGATCAGATTCCTCCCATGTATTCTGCGCTGAAAGTAAACGGGAAGAAGCTTTATGAGCTGGCGAGAGCCGGCCAGGTCGTGGAGAGAGAGCCGAGAAGGGTCAATATTCTGCATATTAATATAGATGAAATCAATCTGCCAACGGTGATCATGACCGTGGGCTGTTCCAAGGGGACATACATCCGGACGCTGTGCCATGATATCGGTCAGAAGCTCGGCTGCGGCGCCGCCATGGAAAGCCTTTTGAGAACTCAGTCGGGACAGTTTACTCTGGAGAACAGCGTGAAGCTTTCTGAAGTTCAGCGATATGCGGATGAGGGAAGGCTGGAGGAGATCGCGATTCCCGCGGACAGGCTGTTTGCCCGGTATGAAAAAGCGGTTGTGACGGAAGCCGGGGAAAAATTACTGTTCAACGGAAATCCCATGCCGATTTCCATGCTTGAGTGGGAGACGGAGCCGGAGACCTTGGACAATGACGCTGGTGTGAGGATATATGACCGCACAGGTGCGTTCATCGGATTGTACCGTTATCAAAAGAGCAGACAGCTGTGTAAGCCCGAGGTCCTGTTTTTGGGGAAGGCTTGAGTCTGCAGTGTCCGGGAGAAGAACGGTTGATCAGGCAATAGAGACGGAGACAGGAGTGATAATCCATGAAAATCATTCAGGGGACAACGGAGATTCAATTTGACTTTCCAACAGCAGTGACGCTGGGGAAATTTGACGGCTTGCACAGAGGACATCAGAAACTGATCCGTACCTTGAAAGAAAATCGAAAGCCGGAACAGAAGGTCGTTGTGTTTACATTTGATATTTCTCCATCGGCACAGTTAGATGGGAAACCTTCGCCGGTACTGACGACCAGAGAGGAAAAACGCCGGCTGATGGAGGCTATGGGCGTGGATATTCTCATTGAATATCCGTTTACACAGGAGACCAGCCGGATGGGCGCTGAAGAATTTCTGCGTGAGGTTTTGCTGAAACGTCTGTGCATGAGGACGCTGGCGGTGGGACCGGACTGTGGTTTCGGTTATCAGCGAAGCGGAAATGTAGGGTTGTTGGAGCGGTTAAGTCCACAGCTTGGATACAGGCTGCTTGTGGTGGAAAAAGAAATTACCCGGAAGGACGGCAGAGTGATCAGCAGCTCCAGAGTGAGGGAAGAATTGATCAAGGGGGATATCGAGGAAGTCAATCGACTGTTGGGTTACCTCTACAGCATTAACGGCCATTCTGTGGATACATCCGGGAAAATCATCTCGGCTTCGGCGGAGAAAGCCGGGGACGGCTGGGTGATTGCTCAGGGAGAGGGGCAGTATAAATTAATTTTACCTCCCGGAGAGTATTTTTCCAAGGTGTGGATAGGCGATAAATATTTCAAAAGTATTACAAAAATATTACAAAATTCAGCGGAAGAAGGTCAATTGTTAACCGAGCTGAAAGAGGAGATTTTGACCGAAAATACCGGTTTTACGCCGGAAATTGGATTGATTGCACAATACAAAGCCTGAAAAATCGTCATTTTGACGAAAGAAAAAGGCATGGATAAGGTTGACAGGTCGGGCTTAAGTTGTTATAATTATCTCGGATTTGTAACAATTTTGTAACATTTTAGATGAGGAGACGAAAACATGACAAGAACTTTATTGCGAGCCATATCCGCCATATTGATTTCTTCAATGATGCTTCCCGGTATGACTGCGTCAGCCGCTGAGTCCATGGTTGACCTTACCCGTTCGTCCTCCCCTACCAATCTTTTGAACGAAGAAAACGTTGGACGTATGTTTGAAAACGTTGAGAAGTCTTCCTCTGATCAGGGTGAAGGCCAGACTGTCGATGCTTCGATCGCAGGGCTGTCCATGGCACTTGATCAGTATTTTGAGGCTGTCTCCAGCGGAAATGTGTCTGTATCCTATGAGGTGCAGGTCGCACGTATCGCTTCCAATGAAGTTGCTGCAAAGTCTGTTGTACTTGATAATTATGAATATCTTGGCATCGTAGTTGTTGACAATTACCTGAATGTCCGTGAAAAGCCTAATATGGACGGACGTATCATTGGAAAGATGGTTAACAATAGTGCCTGCAATATTTTGGAAGAGTTGGATGGCTGGTACTACATAGAGTCCGGTGAGGTTACCGGATATATCTCTTCTGAGTTTGTAGTTACCGGTGATGAGGCGGTTGCGCTGGCGATGGCAGATGCAAAGCTTCGTGCAGCAGTGAACACAGATTCTTTGAATGTTCGCAAGGAGCCCTCTACTGACAGTGAGGTTCTGACACAGATTACCGCAAACGAGAGATATGAGGTTCTGGATGTTTTAGATGGTTGGGTGAAGATTGCACTCAGCAGTAACGAGGTTGCTTATGTGTCAGCTGAGTATGTTGAGGTGGGATATTCTCTGATTGAGGCGATTGTATTTGAGCCTATCTCCGCTGCGACCCAGTTCAGAATGGATGTCGTAAACTATGCACTTCAGTTTCTTGGTAACCCCTATGTGTGGGGCGGGACCAGTCTGACAAAAGGAGCCGACTGCTCCGGTTTTGTAAAAAGTGTTCTGGCCAACTATGGCATCTGGGTTCCCCGTGTATCCAGACAGCAGGCTGGGGCCGGTGTTGCGGTTACTTCCGCGACCATTCAGCCCGGAGATTTGGTGTTCTACGGCAGCGGTGGTGTGGTTAATCATGTTGCGATGTACATCGGAAACGGAAAGGTTATCCACGCGATCAGTGAGAGCAGAGGCATCGGTATTACATCCATGTGGTTTAGTACCCCTATGGGTTACAGAAATGTGATCGGAGATTGATCAGAAGCGAGATAAAGAGATGGGGCCATTCTTTCCGAAAGGAAAGGATGGCTTTTTTGCCTGTAATTTAAAAAAAGTGGTTTACAAAAACCGAATTATGTGATAGACTGACAAAGTATGATTATTTTAGGGCATAAGACTGCCCATCGCCCGGTACCAGGTTGGCGGATAACTCCGACCCCAGACTTAGTACCCGGTAAGAAAAATTAAGGAGGATTTTATCATGATTAGCAAGGAACTGAAAGCACAGATCGTAGCAGAGTATGGAAAGAAGCCTGGTGACACCGGATCTCCCGAGGTTCAGGTAGCACTGCTGACCGCTCGTATCAACGAGCTGACTGAGCATCTTAAGGCTAACCCTAAGGATCATCATTCCAGAAGAGGTCTTCTGATGATGGTTGGTCAGCGTCGTGGTATGCTTGAGTATCTGAAGGGCAAGGATATCGAGGGATATCGTGCACTTATCGCTCGTCTGGGTATCAGAAAGTAATTTTTGATGTATGACTTGATATAGGGTGGAGTCTCTCCACCCTATGTTGCTGTCATAAGATGCCCGAAAATGTGACACCCGGCAGAGGAAATCCGCCGAGACCACTGAAAAGGTTACTGTGTACAGCCGCTTTTTCAGTTGTTTCGGTCTCTTCTGCCAAAACAAAATTAATTAATCTGAAAAGGAGAGACAAGTTATGTACAAGAGTTTTAGTATGGAACTGGCAGGCAGAACTTTGACCGTAGATATCGGCAGAGTGGCAGCACAGGCAAACGGCGCAGCTCTGATGCACTATGGCGATACCGTAGTTCTTTCTACCGCTACCGCATCCGAGAAGCCCAGAGATGGTATTGATTTCTTCCCTCTTAGCGTAGAGTACGAGGAGAAGATGTATGCAGTGGGTAAGATCCCCGGAGGATTTAACAAGCGTGAGGGTAAGGCTAGCGAGAACGCTATCCTGACCAGCCGTGTGATCGACCGTCCCATGCGTCCCCTGTTCCCCAAGGATTACCGCAATGACGTTACCCTGAACAACCTGGTTCTGTGTGTGGATCCCGCTTGCAGCCCTGAGCTGACCGCTATGCTGGGTTCCGCTATCGCAACCGCTATTTCCGATATTCCCTTCGATGGTCCTACCGCATCCACTCAGGTAGGTATGATCGACGGTGAGTTCATTTTCAACCCCTCCAACGAGCAGAAGAAGGTTTCTGACCTGGCACTGACCGTTGCATCCACCCGCGATAAGGTCATCATGATCGAGGCCGGTGCAAATGAGGTTGCAGAGGACAAGATGATCGAGGCGATCTACGCAGCACATGAGATCAACCAGAAGATCATCGCGTTCATCGATACTATCGTTGCTGAGTGCGGCAAGGCTAAGCACGAGTATCAGCACATCGATATCCCCGCTGATCTGTGGGAGGACCTGATGGTTGCAGTTCCCGCAGAGGAGATGGAGGTAGCAGTATTTACCGATGTTAAGCAGGTTCGCGAGGAGAACATCCGCCAGATCAAGAATCGTCTGGAGGAGCGTTACGCAGAGGAACATCCCGAGTGGATCTCCTGGATCGACGAGGCTGTTTACAAATATCAGAAGAAGACCGTTCGCAAGATGATCCTGAAGGATCACAAGCGTCCCGACGGCCGTCAGATCACCGAGATCCGTAAGCTGGCTGCAGAGGTAGACCTTCTGCCCCGCGTACACGGTTCCGGTATGTTCACCCGTGGACAGACTCAGATCATGAACATCTGTACTCTGGCACCTCTTTCCGAGTCCCAGCGTCTGGATGGTCTGGATGTTCTGGAGACCGGCAAGAGATATATGCATCACTACAACTTCCCCAGCTACTCTGTAGGTGAGACCAAGCCCTCCAGAGGACCGGGAAGACGTGAGATCGGTCACGGTGCTCTGGCAGAGCGCGCACTGATCCCCGTACTGCCCACTCCCGAGGAGTTCCCTTACGCGATCCGTACCGTATCTGAGACCATGGAGTCCAACGGTTCCACCTCTCAGGCAAGTGTTTGTGCATCCTCCCTGTCTCTGATGGCAGCAGGTGTACCGATCAAGTCCGCAGTAGCAGGTATCTCCTGTGGTCTGGTTACCGGCGATACCGACGATGATTATCTGGTACTGACTGATATCCAGGGTCTTGAGGACTTCTTCGGCGATATGGACTTCAAGGTAGCTGGTACTCACAAGGGTATCACCGCTATTCAGATGGATATCAAGATTCACGGTTTGACCCGTCAGATCGTGGAGGAGGCTATCGCTCGCACCAGAGCAGCACGTCTGTACATTCTGGACGAGGTTATGGCTCCCGTGATCGCAGAGCCTCGCAAGGAGGTTGGCCAGTACGCACCTAAGATCGAGATGATCAAGATCGATCCCACCAAGATCGGCGATGTAGTTGGTAAGCAGGGTAAGGTGATCAACAAGATCATCGAGGAGACCGGCGTACAGATTGACATCGACGATGACGGTCTGGTATCCGTATGCGGTACTGACAAGGCGATGATCAACAAGGCGATCGACATCATTACCCGCATTGTTACCGACATCGAGGTAGGCATGGTTCTGACCGGCCCCGTAGTTCGTATCATGGACTTCGGTGCATTCGTAAACCTGGCTCCCAACAAGGATGGTATGGTTCACATCTCCAAGCTGGCTAACAAGCGCGTGGCTAAGGTTACCGATGTGGTAAATATCGGCGACGAGGTTACCGTAAAGGTTATCAAGGTTGACGAGAAGGGCCGTATCGACCTGAGCATCAAGGATGTAGAGAAAGATGCTCCCAAGGAAGAGAAGTAAATAGGTGAAATATTGAAGGGCTGTTGCACGATCGTGTGACAGCCCTTCTTTGGCGGGAAGACACTGCCTGAGATAAAAACGAAAACGCGGTTGAATATTTCTTTAGAGCTAAAAAGATAAAAAGAAGTGAGAAATATCTAATAAAAAGTGTAATATTTGGCAAAATAGTACTTGCATTATAGACAAGTCTATGTTATAGTAGAAAGGCTGAAAATGCGCTAAGAATCACGCGTGCTTATTTCGGAGAGGGTGCCGGTTTGCTCTCCGGTTTCTCCGGGAGGAAGGTACGCGGAAGAAAAAAACCGAATGGAGGAAAGAAAAATGAGCGTTATTTCAATGAAGCAGCTGCTTGAGGCTGGTGTACATTTCGGACATCAGACCAGAAGATGGAACCCTAAGATGGCTCCCTACATTTACACCGAGAGAAATGGTATCTACATCATCGACCTACAGAAGTCTGTAGGCATGGTTGACACTGCATACAAGGCAGTAGCTGATATCGTTGCTGACGGTGGCACCATCCTGTTTGTAGGAACCAAGAAGCAGGCTCAGGATGCCATCAAGACTGAGGCAGAGCGCTGCGGTATGTACTATGTAAATGAGAGATGGCTCGGCGGTATGCTGACCAACTTCAAGACCATCCAGAGCCGTATCGCAAGACTGAAAGAGATCGAGGTTATGGCTGAGGACGGTACCTTCGATGCACTTCCCAAGAAGGAAGTTGCTAACCTGAAGAAGGAGTGGGAGAAGCTTGAGAAGAACCTTGGCGGTATCAAGGAGATGAAGCGCGTTCCCGATGCTATCTTTATCGTAGACCCCAAGAAGGAGCGTATCTGTGTTCAGGAGGCTCACAACCTTGGTATTACTCTGATCGGTATTGCAGATACCAACTGTGATCCCGAGGAGCTGGATTATGTAATCCCCGGAAACGACGATGCTATCAGAGCTGTTAAGCTGATCGTGTCCAAGATGGCTGATGCAGTTATCGAGGCTAAGCAGGGCGAAGAGGCAGTTGAGTACGTAGAAGAAGTTGCAGAAGCAGTGGAGGAATAAGACATGGCAGCAATTACCGCAGGAATGGTAAAAGAGTTGAGAGAGATGACCGGTGCTGGTATGATGGATTGCAAGAAGGCACTGGCAGCTACCGAGGGTGATATGGAGAAGGCAGTAGAGTTCCTGAGAGAAAAGGGACTTGCAGCAGCAGCTAAGAAGGCTAGCCGTATCGCAGCTGAGGGTGTTGTAACTACTCTGGTTGAGGGTAACAAGGCAGTTGTTGTTGAGGTTAACTCCGAGACTGACTTCGTAGCAAAGAACGCAGATTTCCAGGCTTATGTAGCAGAGGTTGCAAAGCAGGCTATCGCTTCCGAGTCCGCAGACATGGATGCATTCATGGCTGAGACCTGGCATGCAGACACCACCAAGACCGTTGCAGAGGAGCTGTCCAGCAAGATCGCTGTTATCGGCGAGAAGCTGAGCATCAGAAGATTCGAGCAGGTTACCGCTGACTGTGTAGTTGACTACATCCATGGCGGCGGCCGTATCGGTGTTCTGGTTGCTGCAGAGGCTTCCGTTGTTAACGATGACGTTAAGGAAGCACTGAAGAACGTTGCAATGCAGGTTGCAGCACTTCGTCCCGCATATGTTTGCCGTGAGGAGATGTCTGAGGAGTTCATTCAGAAGGAGAAGGACATCCTGTTCGCAGCAGCTAAGAATGAGAAGCCCGATGCTCCCGAGAAGGTTCTGATGGGTATGGTAAATGGCCGTCTGAACAAGGAGCTCAAGGAGTTCTGTCTGGTTGACCAGGTATATGTAAAGGCTGAGGACGGAAAGCAGACCGTTGGCCAGTACTTGGCTGAGGTTTCCAAGGCAGTTGGTGCTACCGTTAAGGTTGCTAAGTTCGTTCGTTACGAGACCGGTGAGGGCCTTGAAAAGAAGAGCGAGAACTTCGCTGAGGAAGTTGCTAAGCAGATGGGACAGTAATTCCCCAAATAACAAAAAACATGAGACCGCCGAGATCGATAAGATTTCGGCGGTTTTTTCAATTTCTGAAATAGACGAGGATTTCCGTCATGCTTAGTTTCCGCTCTGACTTTCCTGAATGTTGCATGCGCAACACCCATCTGATCATTTTGCCGCTATAATCAAAACATAAAAAATCCAACCGATCTCAAGGAGGAAGATTATGTTTTGTTTTCAATGTGAGCAAACCGCAGCCTGCAAGGGCTGTACCGGAAAGATGGGTGTCTGCGGCAAAAAGGCCGACACCGCCGAGCTGCAGGATCAGCTGACCGGAGCACTGATCGGTCTGGCGAGAGCCGTCGAGGGAAGAGAAAACCGTGTCACCATGAGGACCGATCAGCTGATTCTGGAGGGCCTGTTTACCACACTGACTAATGTGAATTTTGACGATGAGATGTTTCGTGAGCTGATTGCCCGTGTGGGGCTGGAGAAGGAGAGACTGGCTCCGGTCTGTTCAGCAGGAGACTATGCAGGCAGCGGATGCGATGACTATGATATGAAAAAGCTGTGGGAGGCGGATGAGGACATACGTTCCCTGAAATCCCTGATTTTGTTTGGTATCCGGAGTGTGGCAGCCTATGCCTATCATGCAGCTGTGCTGGGATACTGCGACGCGGAGGTACAGAGATTTTTCTACAAGGCACTTTCGGCCATCGGCAGGGATGACTTTGGGATGGAGGAACTGCTGCCCATCGTGTTGGAGGTGGGAGAGGTGAACCTGAAGTGCATGGCGATGCTGGACGAGGCCAACACGAAGACCTTCGGACATCCTGAGCCCGCGGAGGTTTCCCTCACCGTGGAGAAGGGACCGTTTATTGTCATCACCGGACATGATCTCTATGATCTGAAATGTCTGCTGGAGCAGACTGCGGGGAAAGGGATCAATATCTATACCCACGGTGAGATGCTCCCGGCTCACGCTTATCCGGAGCTTAAGAAGTATTCACACCTCAAAGGAAACTTCGGCACCGCATGGCAGAATCAGCAGAAAGAATTTGCAGATATCCCTGCGCCGGTGCTTTTTACGACCAACTGCCTGATGCCGCCCAAGGCTTCCTATGGGGATCGGGTGTTTACCACAGAGGTGGTTTCCTTCCCCGGCCTCACTCACATCGGAGCGGAAAAGGATTTCACTCCGGTGATCGAGAAAGCGTTGGAGCTGGGCGGTTTTGCGGAGGATCAGCAGTTTACCGGAATCAATGGCGGTGATAAAGTGATGACCGGTTTTGCGCGAAATACGTTGCTCTCGGTGGCGGACAAGGTTGTGGAGGCAGTCAAAGCCGGTGCGATCAGACATTTCTTTCTGGTGGGCGGCTGTGACGGCGCGAGAATGGGAAGAAATTATTACACAGAGTTCGTCAAGCAGACACCGGCGGATACAGTGGTGCTGACGCTGGCCTGCGGAAAGTACCGCTTCAATGATTTGGAGCTGGGAACTATCGGCGGTCTGCCCAGACTGATGGATATCGGTCAGTGCAATGATGCCTACTCAGCGATTCAGATCGCGGTGGCGCTGGCAGAGGCCTTCGGCTGCGGTGTCAACGACCTGCCCCTGTCCATGGTACTGTCCTGGTACGAGCAGAAGGCGGTGTGTATTCTGTTGACACTGCTGCACTTGGGCATTAAAAACATTCGTCTTGGCCCCACACTGCCGGCCTTTGTCTCAACGAATGTGCTGAATTTCCTGGTGGAAAAGTACGGTATCGCGCCGATCACCACTCCGGAGGAGGATCTGAAAGCGATATTGGGGGCGTAATTATCCGCTTAACCGATTTGACGCAGCATAAGAGGAAAACGAAAAGCTTTCGCAGAGAATGAGTATTCTTTGCGGGGGCTTTTTCGATTATGTCGGCACAAAAGTCTGTCTTAATCGGGAGGAGAGATCACGGAAAAAGTTAAAAAAACACAAGGAATGTAAAATTAGTTCTATTGAAAAGCGCAGGGGGAATTTTATAATAATTATATATTGAAAAGAGTAGTGGGAATTTTATCATAATGATAATGAGGATAAGCGTGACCGGAATCGGCGGGAAGGATGAACGTTGAAGGAGAAAATTGATTTAAAGGCACTTTCAAAAAAAGAACGGGTCGAATATATCTGGGATTATTATCGGTATCATATCGTGTTGACCATTTTGGCGGTGGTTTGTGTGGCCGCCTTTGTGGTCAGGCAGGTAAACTATCGTCCGCCCCAGATGGAGATCATCATGGTCAATGCGGGTGTGATGCGGTCGGAGATCGGAGACAGCTTTGATGAGTTTTTGGAGCTTTACGGCTATGAAAATTATGAGGATGCGGTGTATGTGGACACTTCCCTGTACATAAAGGGTGATGTGGCCGATTCGGAGGTGTATCAGGTATTGTCTGTGATTCTTGCCTCCGGCAGCAGAGATATGTTGTTTGCCCCGGAGGAGGTGTTTTTGGCCTACGCGTATCAGGGAGCGGCTGCAGATATTTCCAAACTGCTTTCCGAGGAATTGTTGGAGAAATTTGCAGATCAGCTGGTTTACGTGGAAAAACTGGACGGATCGGGCACGTATCCCTGCGGAATTCGGCTGGTGGATCACCCGTGGATGTCTGCACAGGGGTATTATCCTACGGGTGAGTGCTTTGTGGGAGTGCTGAATCTGGCGAAGAACCCCGAGATAGCGGCGGACTTTCTGAGATATTTGTTGAATGTGGAGTAGAATATAAAAAAGGCAAGGAAGTGTGGGTGATGGCGGATTTATTGATGCGCTTTCCTGAGGGGCGTTCGAAAGTGCTGACGCTGAGTTACGATGACGGTGTTGAGCAGGATATTCGATTGATGCAGATCATGTTGAGACATGGATTGAAGGGTACCTTTAATCTGAACAGTGGACAGTATGCCGAGGAAGGGGCGGTTTTTCCGGAGAATACGCTGTTTCGGCCACTGAGCAGGAATGCGGCGCTGAAGCTGTATAAAAACAGCGGAATGGAGGTTGCTGTCCACGGAGTACATCACCCGTTTTTGGAACAGCTTCCACGAAATCTGTGTACATATGAGGTGCTACAGGATCGGATACAACTGGAGCGGGACTATGATGTGATCGTCCGAGGAATGGCCTATCCCTGGGGAACCTACAGTGATGATGTGGTAGAAACACTGCGCTGCTGTGGGATCGCATATTCGCGGACGGTGGAGCATACAGAAAAATTTGATCTTCCGGCAGACTGGTTAAGACTGCCTTCCACCTGTCGTCATACTAATCCAAGACTGATGGAACTGGCGAAGCGTTTTGTGGAGGGAAAGGTGACGTATGCACCGTGGATGTTTTATCTGTGGGGACATAGTTATGAATTTGAGCGGGATGATAACTGGTCTGTCATTGAGGAGTTCGCAGCCTATATGGGCGGTCGGGAAGAAATCTGGTATGCGACAAATATTCAGATTTACGACTATGTTACCGCCTATCAGCAACTGGTTTTCAGTATGGATCGCAGAAGAGTGTATAACCCTACTGCACAGCCGATGTTTTTTGAGACTGATAAGACGATTTATCGGGTAGGATCAGGGGAGACAATCTGTATTTAAAGAGACCTGTAACGGGCTGGAAATAAATGCAATTGAGAGAAAGAAACGATCAAAGGAGAGCGTCATGAGAAGATATCTGATTCCAAATGAGGGGAAATTTTACAAGGCAAATCTGCACAGCCACACCATCATGTCCGACGGTTCGGCCACGCCGGAGCAGGTGAAGGAAGTGTACAAAAATATGGGCTATGACATCGTGGCGTACACCGATCACGAGGTATTGCTGGATCAGACGCACCTGTCAGACGAGACGTTTTTGGCGCTCAACGGTGTGGAGCTGGGCGTCAACGGCAAGGGTACCCCGGACTGGGCCAACATGGAGACCTGTCACATCAATCTGATTGCACTGGAGCCCGATAACCTGAAGATGATTTATTGGAAACGGGGAGAATATACCTACGCCCACGCGGTGGAGCACATTGATGAGGTGCAGTATTACGAGGAGGAGCAGGAACTGGAACGGTTCTATACCGGTGAGTGCATCAGCCAGATCATGAAGCGTGGACGTGAGTGCGGCTTTTTTGTGGCTTACAATCACCCAACCGGTTCTCTGGAGAATTACAGCCATTACACCAACTATCACCATATGCACGCGCTGGAGATCTATAATGGTCGTGACGAGTACAATCCCCGGGTGTATGACGATATGCTGAGAGCAGGGGAGATGATCTACTGTGTGGGAGGCGACGACAATCACAACCGTCCCCAGCTCACCAGCGGCAGCGGATATTCCTGGACCATGATCAAGGCAGAAAAGCTGGAGTACAGGACCATCACCCAGGCCCTTCTGGACGGCCATTTCTATGCCTCCCAGGGGCCGGAGATCTATGAACTGTGGTTTGAGGACGGTGTGCTGCACGTTTCCTGTTCTGACGCGGAAAAGATCGAATTTATCACCTATAACCGGAGAAGCAAACGGCTTCATGCCCCCGAGGGAGGAAGCCTCACCGAGGCCGATTATTCGGTCAATCCGGACAGCAAATGGGTGAGAGTGGTGGTGACGGACCATCGCGGGAAGACAGCCAGCACGAATGCCTACTGCTTTTAGGCGTTTATGCGTTTCAGCTTGAGTACAGTGTGTTTCATATACAAGAGAATCAATAATATGCCCAGAAAGGTGATAAACGAGAGCACCTGCTGGGCATATATTTTATGCCCCAGAAAGGCATTTCCGTTGGCCTGTATGATGTCTAACAGCTTTCCGCCCAGAATACTTGCCAGAAATCCGCAGACCCCGCCGATGGCTGTTTTGATTCCGAGGGCGGCGGTGCGGTCCGACTCGTCCACATAGTCAAAGACGATATTGATCAGTCCGCCGTTGATCCCGGCCAGGGAGAGGCTGTAGAGTACGGAATAGATCAGGAAAAACACCTTGCCGTTTTCCGGTGCAGTGAAGGATTGTATAAAAAATCCCAACGCTGCAATGCCGAAGCAGATGGTCATCATGTTTGCCCATGAGGTTTTGTCGGCTAAGTTACCGAAGTACCTTGATACCAGGATCCGGGCAAGGGAAGAGACCATGGTGATCAAGGACACATAGGTCAGCGAGAATCCAAGCTCTTTGATTTCATATGTACCGAAATAGGAGCGGGAAAACCAGGTGAAGCCTGACCAGAGCACATTGAGAAGGATAAGCTTTCTGACCGTCGAATTTCCGAAGGTACAGGAGATCGCTTTGGGCAGAGTGGTGGCTTTGGCGTGAGCGCCGGCTCTTTCCGGTTCTTTGGCGGCGAACAGGGTAATCAGATGGAACAGTCCCAGGATAATGAGGGTGATCCGACACACCTTAAAGGCCATATCGGCGTTGCCCAGATTGTTGTAATGGTCAGAGACCGCACCCATCAGGTAGGAGAAAAGCATACCGCCCACCAGTGAAATCTGCTCTTTGGTCGCGGTGAAAAGGCCGCGGTGTTTACTGTCTACCAGAGACATCAGCCAGTTGGTCTTAAAGGGGGCGGCGATATTCGCCACGAGCTGACCGCCCAGAAGAAAGAGAATGACCAGCAGGGTTTTTATGGTCTGTGACACCTGCATTACCGGGACACAGTAAAGTCCTACAAACAAAAGCAGTTTGAGCATGGTGATGAGGGTTACCCAGCGCTTGACCGGTTTGGCTGTTCGGATAAAGAGTACCGAGAAAAACTGGGCTGAACAGGCCAGGGAGACAAACGAGCTTAAAATACCGGCGAGGGAGTCGGAGATTCCGGTTCTGGTGAGCAGGTTGGCCAGATAGGCACCGGAAATAATGATGGTGATGAAGTATTCGAACGCCGCTTCAAAGATATATGCGGTGCGGCTGTTTTTGTATTGATCGTTCATGATGATACCTCCAAATTAGAATATAGAATAAAAATCAGTGCTGCCTGGATAAGGTTTCGGAATGATATTACCTTAACATGGGAGAATGTGGATTTCAATGTGTCGGTCGACGAAACATTTTCGGGAAATGGTTCATCCATTGAATGTCGGATTAGGGTGTGTTACAATGACATAAAGAGGAGAAGGAGAGGCGGACGATGAATCTTTCAACCATAGCAAAAAAAGCGAATGTTTCCGTTTCCACAGTCTCAAAAGCGTTTTCGGACAGCAGGGAGATCAGCGAGGAGACCCGGGAAAGCATATTGAGTATTGCCAAGGAATTGGGCGTTTACGATAAATATTATAAGGGGAAATATAACCGCAGGATCATTGCGGTCATCGCGCCGGAGCTGAAAAGCCAGTTCTACTATGCGATCATTTCCGAGCTTAACGAGATATTTGACCGGAACGGCTGTATGATAGCGGTATCGGTATATCATTTTGATAAGGACGTTCAGGCAGAGCTGATCCGCTACTATGCCACCTTCGGACATAGCGACGGGATCATTGTGATCGGTAATCCGCAGCCGGTGGAGATTGAGATTGAGGTGCCTGTGATCGTGATCGGAAACGATAATAAACAGTTTGACTGTGTGTGTCAGGACTCGTCCGAGGCGATGAACGAGGCGATCCGTCATCTGAAGGAGAATGGCCATCGGAGGATCGGATTCATCGGAGAAGGGCTCACAACCGGAAAGCTAAGTCTGTTTCGCGAGGCGATGTTCAGAAACTGCATTGCCGTGAATGAAAACTGGATCATCACCAGCGATGAGCGGTTTGAAGCGGCCGGGTACGGCGGCATGAACCAGTTATTCACGCAGGAAGAACGGCCGACAGCCATTGTGGCGGCCTATGATTATATCGCCTTGGGTGTCTATCGAAGCATATACGAGCATGGATATACGGTTCCCGATGATTTTTCCGTCATTGGGATGGACAATATCGATGTGATCCGGAATATTCACCCGCCGATGACCAGTATCGGAGTGGATCCGAAAGAGCTCTGCGAGGCGGTAGCCGCGTTGATGATGAGAAAGCTGGAGAATCGGTATTACCGGTCGGACGAGGTTCTCGTGTTTAAGTCGAAGCTGTCCATACGGGAGTCCGTGAAAACGATCAGTTGAAGTGTGATAAGGAATAATTGAATACAGGATAATCAAACCCAGAAAAAGTTCCGGATCATTGAAGTATCGATCCGGAACTTTTTGCTGTGCTTTTCTTTAAAATAATTAAATAGGTACTATGCCTTAATCAAAATGACCTGGTTCTGCTTGATGGTGAAGGCGGCCGGATCATCATCCATTTTCTCCAGCATATGCTCCTCATCCACCAGGTAAAGCTCGGCTCCTTCCGCGAAGGGTGTTGTGACATCCAAAGCGCCTTCTCCGGTGTAGGTGATCAGCACTGCCTTTTGCTCGCCGTCGGTGGCGGCCAGAGCTAAAAGCTTTTCGTGGTCGGTCTCACACTGTGCCTGTTTGCCGAGGGCATAGAGTTGTCCGAAGGCGTAGAAGCTGTAGTACAGGCAGTAGGGCTTTTTCTTAATCGCATCGAACATACCGCCAAAACGGGAGTAGGTCATTCGGGTATCATAGTAGCAGAGCATGCCGGTGGGGGTGTTCTGCATGAGGATCAGCATAGCGGCGGCCTGAGAGGACGCGAAAGCGGTTCCCAGCGTCTCCGGATGGTTCATGCCCGTATAGTTCCACTCATTCAGCATGGTTTCCAGATGTCCGTATCCGCGCTCCCGCAGGAATTTGTCCACAAACCCGGCGATGATGGCAGTGTCCTCCGCCGAAGCGTAGCTGTGCCAGGAGAAAAAATCGATGGGAGACTGATGCTCGGCGATGTAGTCAAAAAATCCGTAGAGGAATGCCATGCGGTACTCTTCCTTTTTCCCCACATAGCGCTTTCCGGTCCGAGGTTCCAGCTCCATTCCGTACTTTTTTGGTTCCGCGAAGATATGATAGAAGCCGGTGGCAGCATAGCCGCCAACCTTGATGGTATTGCCGAAGCAGGCCTTCAGATGCTTTGCAGTCACATCATACAGTTCGTAATACTGCAGTGGAGTACCGGTCCACATCTGATTTCTGGTGGGATCCGGACGGTTTTCCGGCTCATTCCAGATCTCCCAGTAAGTGATCCCGTAATGGAAACCGTCTGCCCAGCCTTCATTGTAATGTCTCACAATGTGCTCACAGATCCGCGCCCACTTACCGTAGTCCTTGGGTGGATGAATACGGTAAGCCTTGATGTGGCACTGATTCTCAATGGTGACACCGAGACGGAAGATGGGTTCCACACCGTACTCGGCCATTCCGGCCAGCAAAGCATCGGTGAAGGCGAAATCGTAGGAAGCGGGATCGGTTTCGTCCGCCTCAAAATCCCGGAAAATATTGGGAATATCCACATATCGGTTACTGCCAAAGGCACCGCCTACATCGTGGAGTCTGGAGTAGGGAATGTTTGCCTGTTTCAGATAGTCGATGGGCGAAAAGTCAAGCTTGCAGAAGCCGCCGGTGAAGGGAGGCTGTCCCACCGCGTGCATCGGCTTGATTTTGCCGAGGGTATGATTGAAATCAATGTTTAAAATAGCCATTGAAATACCTCCTTGTCGTTTTGGGGGCATTTTATCACGGGGATAGAGAAAAGTCTATCATGGGAGAAACGAAAAATTTTCGAGAAACAGAAAAGTAAAAATGTAAAAAAATAATTTGCAAATGGTTGATAAATAAAAGAATAACGAGTATAATATCAGTATAGAAAGGGTGGTGAGTGGATTGAAATTTGATCAATTGTTTGAGCAGAGAGCTTTAGTGGCTGAAAAGTTAAAAACGTGTATTCGTGATTTTGGTTATACCAAGGTGTCCTTTGCCGGAAAGCTTGATATTTCCCGCCCCACACTGGACAAATTACTGAGTGGTTCGATTGATAGTAAAAGTACGTTTGATAAGCATTTGCAAAAAGTTCTTGTGGTGCTGGAAATGACTTGTGATGAATTGCTCTTTTATTCCTCTGAGGTAAAAACTGAAAAAGTGGAGGCGGTTTATTCGCTAAATGCCCCGGCAGATTACACGATGAGTGAGAAAGCCGAGAAGCAATATAATTTACTTATGGACATTTTGGACCTATGCACGATTTATTATTAAGGTGATCAGCATGAGTGAGAGGATAACTGCAAAAAATCTGGATCAGGTGATTCGGATGAATAAAGAGATACGGGTGGATATAGAGCGGTGCGTGATGCTCGTGCACACGGCATTTAACAGAATGCAGGTGAGCTCGCCGCCTCAACTGGCGATTCAGTTGCTTAGAACCTATGGATTGGTTCAGATGCCGATAGATAATCCGTACCTGAGCGGAGCTATTTATGTCAAAGAAGGAAAAAAAATACCGTTTATCAATACGGCGTTGCCACGTGTCAATCAGTATTTTACAGCTTGGCATGAGTTATACCATATCATTTTTGACACGGTATCTTTTGATCATCTGATCGAGGTGGAAACTACCCTGGAAGAGAGAAAGGCAGAGTATTTTGCTTCAAAAATGTTATTGGGAAATCTAATGCCCTATTATATGGAACTGCCGAAAAATATGGAGCTTCGCTCCAAGGTATATAATTGTATGAGCGTTTTCCAGACACCATATAAGTCTGTGTTAATCGCATTGTACGAAGCGGCAGTACAGACTGATAACAGGGAATTGATGGATGCGGTAAAAGAGCGTTTTGATGATAAAATGACAGGGATAGCAGAGCAGTTTGATGAGTTAGGGCTGGATAATACTTTGGTGCAGCCTTCCTATGTTGTGGATGTGAGTGCCTTACAGGCGAAGATCAGAGGGTGTGAGCAGGAACGGCCTGAACTGACTTATCACAGGGAAAATGAACTGTTTTTAAGTAATATCATCAGAGAAATCAAGTTGATTGCAGAGGGGTTGTATGCTTAATATACCGGTTTACAGTGAGTACAGAGGGGAAAAGAAAATTGCACTGCTTGATAATTCGACAGTGTCGTTTATGATGCAGCTTGAGCAAGGTGGATGTAACCCTGACTACTTGTTGCAGGGATATGATGTCATTTTTCTTCCTGGATGGGTTGCCGAGGAAGTACAGGATTCTGAATACAGGGTAGGATATGTTGAAGCACTACATCAAAGAGGACTTCCGATCTGTCTGATTAGGGAAGAATTTTACAGCGACTTGATGGACAATGAGGAGCTGTATTTGTATCACATTGTAAAGGCGTCTGTATCTCGATTGGGAGCATTTTTGAAATATATTCGTCTGTATGTCGATAAGAAGGATCCGTTGGATATGGAGGCATATGAAAAGTGGATTCGGGATATGTATTCAAATTGGCCGCTGATTAGCGATGTGACGGCAGCGGGGCGTATAAAAAAGAAAAATGCCGGAGAAATATCACTGACGATTCTGGCAGAGATATTTTCCTGGCATTATTCAAATACAGAGATGCTCACGGTGTACACTCAGGATACGGATGCATACGCTTTTCAGAAAGCGGCTGAGGAGAAACTGAAAAAACTGTTTCCTAAAGAAATGCCTGTGAGTGTAACATATCGATCCAACGATTCTATTCTTTGTCAATTGTATAGGGATGGAAAAATAGGAGAGGAAATGATTGTTGGACTTCGGAAAAACGCGAGGTTGGTGACCTATACTGTAATGCGCGGTGATAGAACCTTTGCGGTTGAGGTGAGGGTGTTGGCGAATGATGAGTTCCTGAAATTGATACAGGATGATTTTGCACAGATTATTTTTTGAGAATAATAGTATAAATTGATGATTAACCAGTTAATGCCCGGAGTTTTCCGGGCATTAATTGTTTGACTTCACAGCAGCATTAATTCATTTGGAGTGGTAAAAAAAGTGTAAAAAAAGTAAAAAGTTTCATGTTGAAGAGAAAAGCAATATTCTTATATGATTGTATCAAAACAGAGAAAGGATAAAGGGGCAGAAAAATGTTGTTATCCACAAGTATCAGCGCAATGTTAAGGCATTATGAATGCGAAGAGATTATTGAAATGCTATCGGAGGCGGGGTTCGACGCCATCGATTTTTCTTTTTTTCGGGAACGATTTTTTGATGAAAGTACAGATAGCGAGGAATTTAAAACCTACTTCTTAACGCTGAAGAAACTCGCCGAAGCGAAGGGTATGCATTTCAATCAGGCCCATGCTCCGATGCCCTCGGGAAAAGAGGATGAGGAATGGACGGAAAAACGGTTTTGGGATATTGTGCGCGCCATGAGAAATGCCTCATATCTGGGGATAGAAACCATCGTTGTCCACTCGATCAGCTATCTTAGGTATGTGGAGCCGGGGAACCGGGAAAAGGCCTTTGAGATGAATATGGATTTCTTTGGCCGTCTGATCCCATATTGCGAGCAGTACAGGATAAAGGTTGCCATCGAAAATCAGTATCAGACGGAAAGCGGAGTGAAATCGCAAAATGTCACTTCCAGAGCAGAGGAACTGATCCGGTATGTTGACACGCTAAATAGCAAGTGGATCGTGGCTTGTCTGGATATTGGACATGCCTGTCTGGTTAGGGAGGATCCGGCCACATTTATCCGAAAGCTGGGACCTCTGCGGCTGCAAGCGCTTCATATACATGATGTAGACGGAATTGAGGACCAGCATACACTGCCGTTTTATGGGATTTCCAACTGGGACAGAATCATGCAGGCGATAAAGGAGATTGGATATACAGGAGATTTCACTCTGGAGACACCGGGATTTTTAAAGAATCTTCCGAAAGAACTGATCCCCGCCGCTGTTAACTATATGGCAGCAGTTGGCAGATATTTGATCGAAAAAACGGAATAATTGTATATTTTTTCCACAAAAACCATTGCGATAACCCTAAAGTTGTAAGAAAAGTGGAGAAAAGGTAAAAAATGTTTCGTTGAAAATTGACTTTCCAAATGGGATAATATTTTTAAACAAAAAATATGAAGGGGAGAAAAAAATGCGGAATTTTAAGAGCTTTTGGAAGAACACCTGGAGAAATCGGACGTTGGTGCTCATGTCAGTGCCGGCGATTCTGTCTATGCTGGCCTTTCAGTACGCACCCATGTACGGATCGGTGCTGGCCTTTAAGAAGTTTGACTTCATGCTGGGGTTTGACAGTCCCTGGTGTGGTTTGGATAACTTCAAATTTATGTTTTTGGTTGGCGATACCTTCTGGCGCATGACCAGAAATACCATAGGCTATTTTATTTTGTTTACGATCGTGGGAACCATTACAAAAATCATGCTGGCCATTGGGTTAAATGAACTGATCTTTAAGCGGTGGGCCAAATTTCTGCAGAGCTGTATGATCCTTCCCCATTTTATCTCCTATATTGCGGTCGCATTTATCGTATACGCACTGCTGAGAAATGAGACCGGCCTGATCAATCAGTGGATCATGCATTTTGGCGGCGAGAATGTCAATTTCTACGGAGATGCGGAGAAGTGGCCGTTCATTCTGTTGATCGTCAATACGCTGAAGAATGTGGGCTATGGCTCGGTGTTGTATCTGTCGGTTCTGGTGGGAATCGATCCGGGACTGTATGAGGCGGCTGCTCTGGACGGAGCGAGTACCTGGCAGAAGACATGGCATATCACCATTCCGATGCTGATGAGTATGGTGATCATTCAGACGCTGCTCGGTCTGGGCGGAATCATGAAATCCAGCACCGGACTGTTCTATCAGGTGACCAGAAACAGCGGTGCGCTGTATCCGACCACGCAGGTATTGAGTACATATGTGCTGAATGCGATCAAGACAGGTGGAAATTACGGAACTACCGCGGCAGTAGCGTTATATCAGTCGGTGGTGGGTACGATTATGGTCGTTGGTACGAACTTTGTTGTCCGCAAGATTGACCCGGAAAAAGCAATATTCTAATTTTAATTTCAGAGAGGACGTTAGTTATGGTAAAGAAAACAAAAGGACAATGGATATTGCTTGGTGTATTGATTCTGCTGGCTCTTGCCTGTGTGCTGCCGTTGGTTCTGGTTGTGATCATTTCGTTTTCCAGTGACGCGAGTATCGCGGAAAAGGGATATAGCTTTTTCCCCACCGAGTGGTCGCTGGCGGCATGGGAATATGTGTTTGGCTACGGTAAGCAGTTGGTGGTCTCCTACGGAGTGACGATTTTTATCACGGTAGTGGCGACGGTGTTGGATATGATCGTGGAGACCATGTTTGCCTATACCTTAAGCCGGAGTAATTTTCGGCTGAAAAAGTATTACGCGATGATGGTGCTGATCACCATGTTGTTTTCCGGCGGACAGCTCGCCAGCTACATGGTCAATGTGACCTGGTACCACCTGAAGGACAGCCTTTGGGTACTGATTCTCAGCGGTGTGTCGGCGATACATGTCATTATCCTGCGTACCTATATTCAGGGAACAGTGTCCGAAGCACTGATCGAGTCGGCAAAGATCGATGGCGCAGGTGAGTTTTATACCTTTGTGAAGATCGTTGTTCCATGCATGACCCCGGCGCTGGCGTCAGTGGCATTTATGAAGGCAATCGCAAATTGGGATGCCTGGGAGAATGCATATTTGTATATTACCTCGCCGGAGAAAACTCCGCTGTCATTGTTGCTGATGGAGATTGAAAATGATATCCAGTTTTTGGCAGAGAATGCAGATAATCTGTCTCCGTCAGAATACGACCAGCTGGTGGCTAATCTTCCGACGGACAGTGGACGGATGGCCATCCTGTTGGCCGCACTGGGTCCGATCCTGATCGCATATCCTTTCTTCCAGAAATATTTTGTAAAGGGTATCACGATTGGATCGGTAAAGGGATAATTTATTCGCAAGGTGTTTTGTAACTTGTGGGATGAAGTTTTTTATACTAGCATACGGTATGGGAAACTTTATAATAAAAAAGAAGAGATATTAGAAAAGGAGAAGGGAAATGAAGAAATTTATTTTGATGCTTCTGGTCGCATCCATGATTCTGGGTATGGTTGGCTGTGGTCAGGGCGTGTCTTCCGAGACTGAGGGTAAAACAGAGGCTCAGACAGATGCTCCCACTGATGGAAACAGTGCAGAGACTGATGCGCCTGAGACCGAAGAACCGAAGGATCCTGTGCACATCAGCTTCTGGGCGATGGGACATATGAAAGAGCAGGCCGGAACTGAGGCGGTCATCGCAGCGATGAATGAGTACAGCAAGGAAAAAATCAATGTAACCTTTGATTATACCATCGCAGATACCGATGTACTTAAGCTGGAGCTGGCGACCACAGATAATATCGATCTAATGTGGATGTATCCGGCAACTGAGCTGGAATCGTTAGCTAAGCAGAATGCACTCTATGAGCTCACCGATATTCTGCCAAATTATGAGACGCTGTATAATTCTGTTACAGATGTACAGTGGCAGTCCTGTGAGCTCGATGGAAAGAGCTACTTTATCCCGGTAATGAAGGAAGCATTTACCGGACTCAGCTTGGTTACTCCTGCAGCGATGGCACAGCAGGTAAAGGCAAAGACCGGTATTGACTGGGAAACCATCGAAGTCAAGAGTGTGCGGGATCTGGATAACCTGACTCCCTATCTGGCGGCGGTAAGTGATATCTGTGCTGATATGGAGACCTGTAAGCTGCCCACCTTTGTTCAGTATATGCAGGTAGACCCTGTCTATACAGTAGTGAGCAGCGGTGTCGGTTTTGATTCCTCCACCGGAAAATTTGTGGACCTGTATGCGACCAAGGAATATGCTGACTATCTGGATGTGGTTCACGGATGGTATGAGAGCGGCTATATTCTTGAGGGCCGTGTGACCGGAAGCTCCACCATCTCATCTGAGACCAAGCCTTATCTGAATGGCGGATATGATCAGTCCGGTCAGTACGGTATTCATGTGTGGGTAACCACCCCGGATAACATTAACAATGTAACTACACGTTATAAGATGGATATCCTTCCCAAGGAGATCGGCAACCGTAACGTACTCAGTACCTCTGTTATGACTTCCTCCTGGGTGATCAGTGCCAAGGCAGATGAGGAGACCGTAGATGCCTGCATGAGATTTGTAGAGCTGCTGGCTACCGACACTACTTTTGCTGATATGTATGCATGGGGCATTGAAGGCGTAAACTTTAATTACAATGAGAACGGTCAGGTTTCCAAGATTGCAGATACCGGTTACAGCAACAATCTGTGGACCTGTACCTCTGTGTTCGCAGCTACTCCTCTGGATACCGAGGATCCCAACAAGCATGAGATTTACAGACAGGACAATGAGCTGGCAGTAGCTACTCCTGTAACCGGCTTCCGTTTCGACTCTGCGAATACGGATGCAGAAGTATCTGCGCTTTCTAATGTGGCGAAAGAGTACACCAACCTTCTTGAGTATGGTTTCTATGATCCTGCAGAGTATCTGCAGAAGTTCCTGGATGCCCGCAAGGCAGCAGGCGTTGACAAGGTGATTGCTGAGATGCAGGCTCAGTACGATGCATGGGCAGCAAATAACTAAATTTCAGTTTATGATGAGTATGCCATCATAGGTGGCCGGGGTGGCGCGCAAATGTCACCCCGGTTTTCGTAAATGTCTTGTAAGTCTTTTCTGATTATGGCAAAATATGATTTAGAAGTGTTCAATGACCATGCGCTTCTGAGAAGGAGGATACACCCGTGTTTAATGTATATATTGTCGATGACGATCCCTATATGTGTCAGTGTCTCAAACAGGAGATTCCCTGGGAAAAAATTAAGTGCAATGAACCCAGTGTATTTAATCACGGGATGGAAGTATTGGACGCGCTGGAATTATGTGAGCCAAATATCATGATCTGTGATCTGAAGATGCCGGGGATGGATGGTACGGAGCTCTGCCGTCTGGTCAGGGAGCGATATCCAAACGTGGAAGTGATTTTCTTCAGTGCCTACGAGGATTTTCAGTCTGCCCAGATGGCACTCCGGTATGGGGTGAGAGACTACATCCTGAAGCCGATCTGCGAGGAAAGTATCGCAAAGCTGGAGGCAATCATCAAGAAGATCGTCAGCGAAAAAGCGAAGGTCAGATGGTGGGATCAGACCTTTGATTCGGAGCTTGCCGTCCGCCACAATCAGGCATTGAATGAATGTAACCGGGAATATTTCGAGTGCTTTTTTGAGGATATGAGCCAGCACAAAAACGATGGGCTTAAGTTGATTCACCATTTTTGTCTGTATCTGATGCATATTCTGTTGGATTTTGTCCACAAGGAGAAAAAACTGAACGAATATACGCTGTTAAAGGTAAATGAACAGAAGCACTTACAGCTTCTGCTGGAGATGAAAAATGCGGAGGAGTGCATCTCGTTTGTCAAAAACTGCTACGAGGAGATTTTGGATCTGCTGCCGGAAAACACAGAGAAAAAAGTGTTGATCGATCAGGTACATGAGCTGGTGGCGGAATATTATATGATCCCCGATTTCGGCGTGGCGTGGATAGCGGACAAGGTGCACCTGGCACCGGCTTATCTTAGCCGTGTATACGGGAAATATTCACCGATCAGCCTGATCGAATATATCACAGAATACCGGATAAAAAAGGCGTGCGAGTTGCTCCGAACCACGTTTTTGCCCATCAGTCAGATTTCGGCCCATGTGGGATACCGAAATATCAACTATTTTTCCAAACTGTTTCGAACCCACAAAGGGAAAACACCATCGGAATACCGGAATGCATATCATTCCGGCATCAGAAATGATCGCTGAACCAAAACACTGGCATTGAGCGGAGGAACTGCGCGATGAAAAGAGAGCAATTTAAACTGTCTTTGGGGACTCATATCGGACTGACGCTGATGCTGTTGATCTTTGTGGTGATCGGTGTCATGTCCGGAATTCTGTATAACCATTTTCGCCAGAGTGCCAGAACCTCTATCCACAGTGCCATCGATGCGGCGGTGTCGGCTAATTCCAGAGAGATACAGGCGCGCATGGAACGGATACAGACGGCGGTCGATCTGATCAATGAGAACGGACATATTTTCCTGAAACGGGCGGATGCTCAGGAGGAATTGGCCGGGTTGGTGTGCAATTATGGAGAGCAGTCGGAAACAGAAAATCTCTACGGTATGGTCAAGCTCTACAATGAGTGGGAGACGAAGTGTGACGAGTATTTTCAGTATTGTTTTAGTGAGGGATTTGATTATTACTGTAAAATATATATAGCGCCGGAATACCCGATCACCAAATGGCTGTCGAAAATAGATGAGTTCGGTGTGGCCAGTTCCGGCAATAAGGAGGTAGGAATTCTCAGCGGGGAGAGTGTAGAGGAAGAAGCCTGGTATCAGCAGGCAATCCGACTGGGCGGACAACCGTTATGGTTTATGCTGGATCAATACCCTGACCGGTTATGTATGGCAAAGCAGCTGACATTCAGTTATCTTGAGGCCGGAACCATGCAGGTGAAAACAGAAGGCTTTGCCGTGCTGGGCTTGTGGTTTGACATCAACTGGATCATGCAGTCGGTGAATACAGCTGCCGTGACAGAAAATGCAAATGTGTGGCTGATGGATAGCCAAAATAATATTATTTACGCCGACGAGGAGACGATTGCCAGAGAGTTTAGTGCGTTTGATCGCCTGATTGAGAGTGAAACGGTCAATTGCCTCATCGGTGATGAGGAATACCTGGCACAGAAAAAAGAGCTGAACGAAAATTTATACATGGTGACCATTGTCCCGGCCAACGATGTGGCGAATATGTCGTTCAGTATTGTAAAAATCATCTTTTGGGTGGCTATCGCCATGATGTGTGTGGGCGCTTGTCTGTCCATTACACTGGGAATCTATGTGGTAAAGCCGATCAAGTTCCTGGCAGATCACATGAATACGGGAAGATTGCAAACCATCGAGTCCAGAAAGGCAAAGGGGAGCGAGGTTACCGTTTTATACCGCTCCTTCAATTCGCTGGTAGAGCATTCCAAAGAGCTGATGGCGAATCTGATCGTCACCTCCGAGAAACGTAAGCTTGCGGAGATCCATGCACTGCAGGCACAGATTAATCCCCACTTTATTTACAACACGCTGAACGCCATCGCCAGTCTGGAAATGATCAGCGGGCGGAGAGAGGTGGCGAGAATATTAAACTCGCTGTCACAGATTATGCGCTATAACATTAAAGATCCCGACAGAATGGTGACTCTGGAGGAGGAACTGCAGAGCATTCTGTATTATGTGGAAATTCAGCAATTCTGCTCCAGCAAGCCATTTACATTTGAATATGATATTGCCCCGAGCGAAACAAAATATCGTTTACCCAAAGTGATCATCCAGCCGTTAATCGAAAATTCGTTGATCCATGGAAATCAGATGACTGAGGGAAACGGAAAGATACGGCTGTCGGTGTTTCCGGAGGACGACAAGCTGTGTATCCGTGTCTGGGATAACGGAACCTGTGCGGATGTCATGTGGATCAATATGTATATCCGCGGGAATGCGGATGTGGAGCGGTATACGGACAGTCTTGGTATACGCAATGTGTACGAGCGGATACGGATGGTCTATGGGGATGAAGCTGACCTGATCTTTTCGCAGGATGAGGAGGAGTGCACGGTGGCGACGATTTATCTGCCCTATGATCAGGAGACACAACGTGCCAAGTGACAGAATGATAATGATAAAGTAGGAGAGCGACATGATAAAGAGTAAGGATTATGTGTTGAATTTGGCACGGAATACGGTTCCCATGCTGGCATACAGCGAGGGTCTGGTATTCGAAGAATGGCAAGATAAAGCGAAAACTAAGCTGGCAGAGCTTTTAGGGCTTCCCTTTGCAGACTGCAGTGCAGACTTCTGCGTTGTCGAAAAAACACAGCATGATGGATATATAAGTATCGCGTTCACCTTTCAAAGTGAGCCGGGATACCATGTTCCCTGCACGCTGCTGGTTCCCAGTGGGGCGCAACTCCCGTTGCCCGGAGTGATCTGCCTGCAGGGGCATTCCAGAGGTGCGCATATATCGCTTGGCATCCCTAAGTTTCCGGAGGATGTGAAATCCATTGCAGGCGGAAGAGATTTCGCGTTGCAGGCGGTCTCAGAAGGGTATTGTGCCATCGTTTTGGAGCAGCGGTATATGGGCGTGATGGGACAGGCCGCGGACGGAAGACCGGCCTGCTTTACGGACAATGCGGCGATGGGCAGTCTGTTGCTGGGGCGAACGGCCATCGGTGAGCGGGTCTGGGACATTCACCGGCTGATCGATGTGATCCTGGAGAATCTGACCGGTTATATCGATACAGCTAAAATCGTTTGCCTGGGCAACTCCGGAGGAGGAACAGCCACATTTTATGCGGCATGTTACGATGAGCGCATCAGTCTGGCGGTTCCATCCTGTGCGGTGTGCACCTATGAGGATTCCATCATGGCGATGTCTCATTGTCCCTGTAATTTCGTTCCCGGGATCAGAACTTATTTCAATATGGGAGATTTGGGAGCGCTGATCGCGCCCAGACCGGTGATCGTTGTGTGCGGAAAAGACGATGATATCTTCCCGATCCACGGTGTCAAAGCCAGTTTCGATGTGATGAGAAGAGCATACAAGGCGGTTGGAAAAGAGGAATTGTGCAGGCTGATCGTAGGAGATGGTGGGCATCAGTTCTATCCGGGGGATGTGTGGCCGGTGGTAAGAATGTTGTTGGATGTTTGAGGATGTATAATTGTTTTCTCACGGGTTCCTTTTTGTTGTGAAAAAATGGCAAAAAAGTGCGAAGCAGAAACTATGCTATTGACACACTACTCCTTTGGGAGTATAATGTGTATAGGGAATGGAGATGATATAACTATGATCAAAGAGCTCTATCACGGTTCCTCAACTATTATTGAGAAGCCTTTATTTGGACATGGTAAGCCTTACAATGATTATGGTCTCGGCTTTTATTGCACCGACAGCCTTGAGATGGCCAAGGAATGGGGTGTCGGCAAGGATCAGGACGGCTATGCCAACTGCTATGAAATTGAATGTGACGGTCTGCAGATCCTTGATTTGAATGTGCCGGAATACTGTATCCTGCATTGGCTTACCGTGCTGCTTCAAAACCGCGAGTTTGATGTTCCCTCCGGTCTGGCATTGGAGGCGAAAGAATATCTGCTTGCCAATTTTTATATCGATTACGAGAACTGCGATGTAATCATTGGGTATCGCGCCGATGACAGCTATTTTTCGTTTGCACAGGATTTTATCAATGGTACGATTTCCTACCGTCAACTTAACAATGCAATGCATCTTGGCAAGCTCGGTCAGCAGTTTGTTCTCAAGAGTAAGATGGCATTTGAGCGAATCAAGTTTGTCGGCAGCGAGATTGCCGAAAGCAGCGAATGGTATGCCAAGAAGATGCTGCGCGACAGGTCCGCCCGCCGCGAGTATTTCAGCGTGGAGCGAAACCGTCGTCAGCGCGGCGATTTATATATCACACAGATTATGGATGAGGAGATGATGCCTGATGATCCGCGCCTACGATAAGGTTTATCTTGACAAAGCCCGCACTACCCTTGGTCGTATGCTGGACTTTGCGGTGTATGATCTCGAATATGATATTGCTGAGTTTTTCGATCTATTCATCAAGTCAGGTGTTGCGGAACGCTTTGAAACCGGCGATTTCACTGTTATTGTTGGTATGTCCGGTGTGGAGCTTGCTTATGAGGTGCTTGAGCAGTCCGGCGTGGAAGGAGAGCGCATCAAACCGAACTACACCGCCAACCGAAGCGAGGAATTTTGGGTGGGCTGGGCGTTAGCATATTATCAGTGGGAAACATCCATGAGCTTTGCGGAGATCGTGCGGTATGTTCCCATCAAAGATATGATTGCTCTTTATTTCCCCTATCATGAAATGGATATCCGTCAGTTTGTCGATAGGGTGAATGCGATGTATAAAGCGGCGAAACCGGAAACAAATCTTAAACTTCTGCGACAGAAAGCCGGCTTAAGTCAACGCGAACTTGCGGAGTTGTCCGGTGTCCCGGTGCGTACGATCCAGCAATATGAGCAACGGCAGAAGAACATCAATAAGGCTCAGGCGGAGTATCTTGTGATGTTAGCTAAGCTTCTGTGCTGTAAGGTTGATGAGTTAATTGAAAAATGTGAATAAGATACCTTAGAAGAAGCCTGGGGAATCCGTGTTTTGTCACGGGTTCCTTTTTTGTGTGAGAAAAGGCGAAAAAAGTACAAGGATTGCAAAGAGAGTTTGGTTGGAAACAGAATTTGCGTAATTTATAATTTATTTATTAACCAGTAAAACAATTCCACTTGGCAATTCTGATGAAAAGAGGATAAGGTATGAACGATATCAATGAATTCTTCCGCCAACCGACTGAAACCATCACCGGTTCGCCGGAACACCCCGGCACTCACGTCTTTCGATTCACCGACAGCGGGATCATCGCCCGAAGGGCGTTTATCGAGACGAAGAAGGGCGGTGAGGAGCTGAATCTGCTCCAGCTCACGGACATCCATCTGTCGAACTTGAATCTGCGGGATTTTGAGGAGAAAAATCCGGTGGTGCTCAGCACCTATGATGGGCGGCGCAGCTCGTTTAACCGGGAGGATGTTTTCCGAAATCTTGACCGGTTGATGCCTCTGGCTCCGCTGTTTGATCGGACGTTCGTTACCGGGGATGTCATCGACTATCTGACCTGGGGAGCGGTGGAGTATATAAAACGCTACCTGTATGACCGCCACCCCGAGATCCTTCTGGTGCCGGGCGGTCATGATGTGAGCCGCAAATGTCAGGGAAAGGTGGATGATCCGTCAAGCCTTGAATCGAGACAGGAAATCCTAAAGACGGTGTGGAAACAGGATCTGTACTATCACTCTGAGGTGCTGGCGGACAAGGTGATGCTGGTGCTTTTGAACAACGGTGAGAATCGCTACTATAGTCATCAGACAGAAAAACTTAAGGCGGACATCCAGAGGGCGAGACAGGAGAATCTGGTCATTTTGATCTTCCAGCATGAACCTCTGTGCACCCGCAATGAGAGCGAGAAATCGGTGGTTCCTCTCCGTGTGAGCCAGACACCTATTCCCAGAGATTATCACAACGGGCGCATCTTTATCGGAAACACACAGACCACCGGCGAGGAGAGTATGGAGATGTATCGGCTCATCACCGAGAGTGCGGATGTGATCAAGGCGGTGTTCTGCGGACATATGCACAACGAAGTCTACACGGAGATCGTGGGGTGGGACAAGACCGGTGATATTGCACAAAGGGTGATGATCCCTCAGTACATATTGGATGCCGCGGCTTACGATAAAGGGCATATGTTAATGATTACCATTCGGTAAAAAAGTCAAAAAAGGAAGCGAAAGGCTAAATAAGTTTTGTTGAAGTGCTCAAAAAATAGTTCTAAAATATTACTTAGATGTAAAAACGATAAAATTTTTGTAAAGGAGACAGCATGAAGAATTTTGTGGGTTTTTGGAAAAACACCTGGAAAAACCGTTCGTTGATGGTCATGGCTCTTCCGGCATTGATCCTGATGATCATGTTCAGCTATGTGCCCATGTATGGTGTGGTCCTGGCGTTCAAGAAATTCAACTATATGCAGGGCTTTAACAGTCCCTGGTGTGGTCTGGATAACTTCAAGTTTATGTTTTTGGTTGGCGATACGTTTTGGCAGATGACCAGAAATACAGTTGGATATTTCCTCCTGTTCACCATTGTGGGTACGGTGGGAAAGGTTATGCTGGCCATCGCGCTGAACGAGATGGTGTTTAAACGGGCGGCCAAGTTTTTCCAGAGCTGCATGGTGCTGCCTCACTTTATTTCCTATATTGCCATCTCTTTTGTTGTCTATGCATTGTTAAAGACCAACGGCGGTCTGGTGAACCAGTGGATCATGGCGCTGGGCGGAGAGGGGATTAATTTCTATGCGGAAGCAGAACGCTGGCCGCTGATCCTGCTGATCGTCAATACCTGGAAGAATATCGGATACGGTTCGGTGCTTTATCTGTCTGTATTGGTGGGTATCGACCCCGGCCTCTATGAGGCGGCAGAGCTGGACGGGGCAAATGCATGGCAGCGGATGATCCACATCACTATCCCCATGCTGGTGCCCATGATCGTCATTACCACCCTGCTGGGTCTGGGAAGTATCATGCAGTCCGATACCGGTCTGTTTTATCAGGTGACGAAAAACAGCGGTGCGCTGTACAGCACCACACAGGTATTGGACAGCTATGTACTGAATGCGATTACGTCCGGTTCCAACTTTGGTACCACAGCAGCGGTTACGTTCTATCAGTCGATCGTCGGAACCTTTATGATTGTCATGACTAATCTGTTTGTCCGCAAGATTTCGCCGGATAATGCGATTTTCTGATAAAACATAGGGAAAGGAATGGATGGAATGAGAAAAACAGGAATTGGTCAATGGTTATTGACTATATTGATGGGAGCGATTGCACTGTTTTGTCTGCTGCCGATGATTCTGATCGTGGTCGTTTCCTTCTCCAGTGAGGAGAGTATTATTAAAAACGGATATAGCTTTTTCCCTTCGGCATGGTCACTGGACGCGTGGAAATATGTGTTAGGTTACGGCAAACAGATGGTTGTATCCTACGGTGTAACCATTTTTGTTACGGTGGCAGGTACTTTGCTGGATCTGACGGTGGAAGGGATGTTTGCCTATACCTTGAGCCGCAGTACCTTTAGAATGAGAAGGGTATTTTCAACGCTGATTCTGATCACCATGCTGTTTTCCGGCGGTCAGCTGGCCTCCTATATGGTCAACACCACAATTTATCATCTGAAGGATACCTACTGGATCTTGATTCTGAATGGCGTCAGTGCCATGCATGTGATCATCATGCGTACCTATATTCAGGGAACGGTTTCCGAGGCTCTCATTGAGTCGGCGAAGATGGATGGCGCCAGTGAGTTCCGCACCCTGTTCCAGGTGGTGGTTCCCTGTATGACTCCGGCGCTGGCCTCTGTAGGCTTTATGAAGGCTATCGGCTATTGGAATTCCTGGCAGAAGGCTTATCTGTACATAGATGATCCGAATAAAACACCCCTGTCTCTGCTGCTGATGAGGGTGGAAAAAAACATTCAGTTTCTTCTGGAAAACGAGGATGTCATGTCTGCGGAGATGTATGCGGCAGTGGCCGGTTCCATCCCCGGAGAAAGCGCACGTATGGCGATTCTGCTGGCTGCGCTGGGACCGATCCTGATTGCTTACCCGTTCTTCCAGAAGTATTTCGTCAAGGGTATTACCATCGGTTCGGTGAAGGGCTGAGTGCGCCTTGATGGTGAAATGATCAATTGCAGTCAAAGAGGACTGCACATGCATACTGTGCAGCCTTCTTGGAAAAAATAAAAAGTAAAAAGGAGATCAAAGACATGAAAAAGTTATTGGCAATGCTGTTGGCTCTGGTAATGATTCTTTCTCTGGCAGCTTGCGGTGAGAAAGTTGATCCTACCGACGCTCCAGAGGCAACCGATGCTCCCAAGGCAACCGATGCCCCTGAGGAAACTGCGGCACCTGTTCCCGCAGAGCCTGAGCACATTGTATTCTGGGCAGATGGTATCGAGGCAAATGCAGACGGTAATATGCCCGGACGTGAGGCGGTTATTAAGGCGATGAATGAATACGCAAAGGAAAAAATCAATGTTACCTTTGAATATATTTATTCATCAGAATCGGATAAGCTGAAGATGGAGCTGGCGACTTCCGATAAGATCGACATGATCTGGTCAAGTAAGGGAGCGTCTGCCGTTTGGGATCCCTTTATTAAGGAGGGGGCTCTGATGGATATCACTGAGCTGCTGCCCAACTATTCTACGCTGGTTGAGTCAATCCCGGAGATGGTTTGGGAGTCCACCGAGTATGACGGAAGACGATATGTTGTTCCGATCATGAAAGAGTCCTTTACCGGTGGTACATACATTTTCCCCAAGGAAATGGCAGACAAGGTTAAGGCAAATACCGGTATCGATGTCAATGAGATTAAGGTGGAGACCATTCGCGATCTGGGTAATCTGACAGATTATCTGCAGGCAGTTGTGGATATGGATGATACCGCTCTTGGAGTAGTTAAGTCCTTTACCTTTGTCAATATGATGGGCTATGATCCGATTTACAGTGTGGTATCCAGCGGTGTTGGTCTGGATGCTTCCACCGGAAAAATTGTGGATCTGTATGCGACCCAGGAGTATGCTGATTATGTAGCTCTGATGCATGACTGGAACCAGAGAGGCTTCTTCCACGATGAGCTCGCTGTTGGTAACCTGAAGGGTGCAGTCATGAACGAGTGGCGTAACACCGGTAACTATGGTATGACCCAGTGGGTGACCACCCCCGACAATCTGAATAATGCTGCTGTACGTTACAAGGGAGTTGAAGTATACGGTATCGAGATTGGAGAACGTCAGACCGGTTCCAACTCCATGATGGGAACCGATTTTGCAATCAGTGCAAAGACAGATAAGGCTGAGGCTTGTCTGAAGCTGATCGAGCTGATTCTCACCGATCCGGTGATGGCAGACCTGTATGCGTTCGGTATTGAGGGTGTAAACTATAACCGCAATGCGGACGGAACAGTGACCAGAATTGCCGACAGCGGCTATGGTATGGATACATGGATGGCGTCTTCTGTATTTACCGCTTCCCTGCTGGAAGGGGAAAGCCTCAATAAGAAGGAGCTGTACGCTGCAGACAATGCAGCAGCTGTAGCTTCCCCCACCATGGGCTTCCGTTTCGACAGCGAGAAAGTTGCTGCTGAGGTTTCCGCCCTGGCCAACGTGGCAAAGCAGTACACTCACCTGTTGGAGTACGGATTCTACGATCCTGACGAGTATCTGCAGAACTTCCTGAATGACCGTAAGGCAGCAGGCGTGGACAATATTATTGCTGAGATGCAGGCACAGTACGATGCCTGGGTTGCAAATAAATAAGTAAAGTTGTTTTTATGGTGTGTATGCCACCATATGAGGCCGGGGTGGTTGAATTGCCGCCCCGGTTTTTGCTATATGGCACCCCTTTATTTTTTCATGAGGTGTGCTATACTGAAGATACAGCGGTGTGAACTTAAGTGTTTCGCTGTTGATGGAAAATCGTGAGGTCAGACCGGTGTATCAGATCCGTACAAATGGTTGAAAATGAGTGAAAGAGGAAAATCCGATGTTGAATGTGTATCTGGTAGATGATGATCCGAATATGTGCGCGTGTCTGGAGGAACTGATCCCCTGGGAGGAGTTGGGCTATAACCGTCCGGAGATATTTTATAATGCGCTGACTGCACTGGAGTCACTCCAGAAGAGTAAGCCGGACGTGGTGATCTCCGATCTGATCATGCCCCACATGGACGGAAAAGAGCTTTGTCAGGAGATCCGCACCCAGTATCCGGATGTGGACATTATTTTCCTGAGCGCTTACGAGGATTTTCCCTCCATGCAGGTGGCATTGAAGCATGGAGTAAAAAGCTATATCTTAAAGCCGATCTGCAGTGAGAGTATTGAGCAGATCAAAAAGAACTTAAGTGAGATCGTGGCAGAGAGAAGACGGGAGAACTGGTGGGAGAAAACCTTCAGCTCCGAGCTGATCGACCGGATGCATCAGGCGCTGAACGAGCGGGATTCAGACTATATTGAGAACTTTTTTGAGGAGCTTATGCTTCGGGGAAGCGACGGCGTAAAGCGGATCTATCCGTTTTGCGTGTATTTGCTGAATATTTTGCTGACCTATATCCATTCCAGCAGCTATATGAAAGAGTTTACTCTGCTGCAGGAAAAAATACAGAGCGGACTGCAGACCCCTTTCCCTTATAAGAAGGCGGAGGAGTGCATCGACTATGTCCGGGAGCATTATCGGAGCGTGCTGAAGGTGCTTCCGAAGGAAACAAAGAAAAAAGTACTGATTCATGAAATTAACAGTCTGGTGGCGGAAAACTATATGGACCCGGATTTCGGTGTGGCGTGGATCGCCAAGAAGGTCTGCCTCTCACCGCCCCATCTGAGCCGTGTCTATGCAGGCAACAGCGGCATCAGTCTGATCGAATATATTGTGGCCTTTCGGATAAAAAAGGCCTGTGAGCTGCTGCGCACCACCTTTTTGCCGATCAATCAGGTGGCCATGCAGGTGGGCTATTCCAACGTCAGCTATTTTGCCAAGCTATTTCGGGCACAGAAAGGGATGTCGCCCTCTGAGTACCGGGAGAAGTATCATTCGGGGATACAAAAGTGATCTTGCAGGACGGAGGTGCCGCGGATGGATGTGACAAAAAACAAAAAGATTAAGGGCGGAATAAATATTTCCTTCCGCCTGCGGACCACGCTGATTCTGGTGGGCATGATCGCGGTGATCGTGGTTTCCATGGCCGGGATTCTGTCAAACTATTTTAAAGAAAAATCCATGAAGTCCATCCGCGGGGCCATCGATATGGCTGTCTCCGTAAACGCAGGTGAGGTAAAGCGTCTGGTGGAGCGGGTGGAGAGTTCCATTGATGTGATCCACGATAATGATGATCTGTATCTGGGACAGAGCAGTATCACATCACAGCTGGTCAGCATGATCTGTAAATATGAGCGGCTTCCGGACAATTCGGATCTTTATGGGTTGAATCAGCTCTATGATACAAACACTGAACGAATCACAAATCTGTTTGAGGATTGCTTTGACGGTGCCGGGGTGTCCCATGTGGCCAGAGTATTTGTGGACAAGGAATATCCCATTACCAAATGGTTAAATCACACTACCGGTCTGGAAATCAATGAAAAAATTTTTGTGGATAATCAAGGCGTAGAGACAGAAGACTGGTATCGGCAGACGAAACAGCTGGACGGGGCTGTCTACTGGTTCACTTTGCCGGAAAATGAGTCCTGGCTCTATCTGGCCAAGGTAATGAAGTACCGCTATGTGGAGGATATGAATCTGGTTGAGGAGCGGTTTGCTGTCTTTGCCGTGGGCTTTGAGACTGCGTGGATCGCCGAGCGGATCAATGCGTCTGCAGTGACGGAGAATGCCTGTATCTGGATTACCGATTGTCAGAATAAGGTGATTTATGCCAGCGATCAGCAAAGGACAGCGATGTTTTCGGAGATTGAACTGGCGGTTATGGATGATACGGTCAGTCATATGGTAAATGAAGATGAATACCTGATTCAGAAAACAGATCTGAACGGTGAGCTGTTCATGTTCATTGCGGTGCCGATGGAGGATATCAGCAATATGAATGCCGGTATGGCTCAGGTGATCGTGATGGTGGCAGTCGCGATCCTGATCACCGGTATTTTGCTGGCGGCAGTGTTGAGTATTTATGTGGCAAAGCCCATCGGCCGGTTGGCGGATCACATGCAGAGCGGAAGGATGGAAACGATTGAGTTTATTCACAAGGAGGACGATGAGGTCTCTGTGCTGTACGCTTCTTTCAACCATCTGATCAGCCGACTCAAGGAGATGTTCCAGAATGTGGTGGAGGCCTCCGAGAAGAAAAAACAGGCGGAGATGCGGGCACTGCAGGCACAGATTAATCCACACTTTGTCTACAATACCTTAAATTCCATCGCCAGTGTGGAACTGCTTTCCGGCAGACAGGAGGTGGCGGACGTGATCAGCTATCTTTCTCAGATGCTCAGATACAGCATCAAACATCCGGACAGTATGGTGACACTGGCTGACGAGGTGCGCAATATTCAGTGTTACACCCGAATACAGCAGTTCTGTTACCGCAATCTGATTCGGTTTGAGTACGAGATCGCACCGGAGACGGAGAAGTTTCCGCTTCCAAAGGTAATCATCCAGCCGCTGGTGGAAAACAGTCTGATCCACGGAATGAATATCATTGAGAATGATGCGCAGATCCGGCTGTCCTCGTCAGTGGAGGGTGATTTTGTGGTGATCCGCGTCTGGGATAACGGAACTGACGCGGATGTGGAGCGGATCAACCGATACCTGAGAGGTCAGGATGAGTTTGAGAAAGGATCAGACAGTCTGGGTATACGCAATGTGTATGAGCGCGTCCGGATGCTCTACGGGGAGAGAGGAGATCTGATTTACGAGAAGGATCAGGATGGATGTACGGTGGCGATGATCCGGCTGCCGGTATCGGGAGGTCCTGGGAAGAAATCAGCAGACGAGGTATATCAAAAATTTATCTAAAAAGTAAAAAAAGTCATATGGAAATCAGGGTTGTGTGTCTCTTATAATATATGATGATACCATTCTTTTGGAAGAAACGAGAATGGGAAAAAAGAGAATTGATTGATTCGGCAGAAGGAAAAGAAAATGTACAATATTTTAGCTTACGGTGCAGTGAAAAACAGAAAATTCGATTCCACGGCTGCTTTCCGGTCTGCGGTGGATGCCTGTCGCGCGGCAGGAGGCGGAACGGTGGTTATCCCTGACGGAGAATACACCATCGCTTCTGTCCGTCTGTACAGCAATATCCATCTGCTGTTTGAGCCGGGGGCTTATGTTTACGGCAGTGAGGATCCGGACAAATTTGAACCCAGGGAGAACCTTGGGTATCCGCTGTATCAGGATGCCTCACATTCCTGCATCCGCCACAGTATGTTCTGGGCGGAGGGCTGCGAAAATATCACGGTTTCGGGCGCTGGTACGATCGACATGCAGTCGGTTTGGGAGAAGCGCGACACGCCCGGCGAGGGTCAGTGGACGGCCAGACGTGCGGCGAAAATATTCGGCTTTCGTGAGTGCCGGAGCGTGACGGTGATGGATATGACGCTGCTCCATGCCACCGATCTGGCGGTGTATTTTTTAGGTTGTGAGCATGTGCGGGTTTCGGGACTTAAACTGGATGTGAATATCGACGGGATCAGTCCCGACTGCTGCCGGGATGTGGTGATCAGCGACTGTAAGATCCGAAGCGGAGACGACGGAATCGTGCTGAAAAGCTCCTATGCCCTGAATCGCAGGGAATTTTGTAAAGATGTGACCGTAAAAAATTGTGTGGTGTCTTCCCGGTGTAATGCCATCAAGCTGGGTACCGAGTCCAACGGAGGTTTTCAGAATATTCATATCAGCAACTGTGAGATCCACGATACATACTACGCCGGAGTCAGTCTGGAGATTACCGACGGCGGAGACATGGACGGGGTGACCGTGACGGACTTGAAGATGAGAAATGTGGGCTATCCACTGTTTGTCATTCTCTCTGATCGGAGGAGGGGACCGGCAGGGACCACCATCGGTTCTATGAAAAATATTGAGATCAGCCGGATCACTGCGGTTGGACCCTACGAGCCCTTTAAGGCACCGCAGCTGACAGCTCTGTGGGAGGGTGAGCAGATGGATATGCCCTGTCTGATGCCCTCGTCGGTGACCGGACAGCCGGGAGTGCCCATCGAGAATATTTCTCTGGCGGATCTGAATTTCACCGTGCCCGGTGGAGGAACCGAGGCGGACCGTGATATGGTGGTGCCGGAGATCACCCATGAATATCCGGAAAATGACCGGTTTGGAGAGACACTGCCGGCCTACGGGATATATTTCCGGCATATGAAGGGTCTGCATTTGAAGAACATTGATATTCGCCCGATACAGGAGGATAAGCGGGAGATGCTGGTGTTTGAGGACGTGGAAATGCGACAGGAGGAGTAGGTCTTTGAAGTTCAAAAATAGTTTGAAGGTAAAAATCTACGGTAGAAATAGAAGGCAGGTGTGACAATGAGAGCAGAAGAAAGACCGGTAGAAGGAATGAATGAAAAATCTGGCGAGACACTCTGTGCTGCCAGACTGAGAAGTGGTCTCAAATTTACCAGGGAGGCCATCCGGCGGGGGAAGCTCACCGTCGGCTATCTGGGCGGTTCCATCACCGACGGCAAGGCCGGACATAACTGGAGCGATTATTTTACCAACTGGCTGTGTGCGGAGTATCCCGACACCAGATTGATCATTGAAAATGCGGCCCAGGGAGCCACCGGCTCAGACCTGGCTGTGCTTCGGGTGGAACGGCAGATCATTGAAAAGCAGTGTGATCTGGTGTTTATCGAGTATGCGGTCAATGACCGGGCCAAGGAGCAGGAGTACCGGTTTGAGGTCAGAGAGGGTCTGATCAGAAAACTGTTGAATTACGGAAAGTGTGATATTGTGCTGGTCTACACCTATGATAAGACCATGCAGGAATATCTGCTGAATGGGAAGGTTCCTCCCAGTGTCCGTGACTATGAGGTGCTGGCGGAGCACTATCAGATTCCCTCGGTGTGGCCGGGACTCAAGGCCTTTGAGGGCTGGCAGCAGGGCCTTTACCAGTATTATGAGTGGATTCCCGACGGACTCCACCCGCAGAGTTTCGGAAGTAATATCTATGCCCACTATGTAAAGGAGTTTTTTAAAGTAGCTCTGGGCGAACCGGGGGAGCGCGGGGAGAATATCCCGGAGCCGCTCTACGAGAACAACTGGGAGAACGTGCGGCTGCTGACCGAGGCTGAGATGCAGGTTGAGGGCCACGGATATTTTTATCGCCCTTACCATACGATCCCGGTGGACCTCAGCTTTCACACCAAATCTCTGGGGACGAAGCTGACCTTTGATTTTGATGGCACGGCCTGTGCGGTGGTACATATGGTGGGAAAGAGCAGCTACGGGCTGGCGTATCGGATCGACGGCGGCGAGCGGGTCGTGCTGCAGAATGATAAGGCGGCCTGGATGGGCGATCTGGGCGATTTCAATTTTAAGGTACTGGCCAGAAATCTGGAGCGCGGACGTCATCATGTGGAGATCGAGCCGGTGTTGTCAGACAGTCCGGCGGGGCTGGGCAATGTGCTGGAGATCAGCTTTGTGGCGGTTGTGCCGTAAAAACGCAGTAGCAGTGGATGAATTTGCCGGGTCAGCGGAGAAAAATGCCGGGAAAGAAGAGGCTGTATTCGAGACAGCGCGGCAATCAGCGGGAAGAGACGAGAAAGAATGAGGAGATGAATGGGTATGGAGCGATTAAATGCGGCAATGACGGGCAAGAAAGACCGGCCCATCCGGGTGGTTCAGTTTGGCAGCGGCAATTTCCTCCGGGGATTTGTGGACTATATGATCGACATCGCCAACGAGAAGGGGCTGTTTGACGGAGATATCGTGCTGCTTCAGCCAAATTCCGTCGGAGGCACGGAGAAGTTCCGGGAGCAGGACTGTCAGTACACGGTTTCCTTAAGGGGAATCGTGGACGGCGAGGCGGTAGTCATGAACCGACAGATCACCTCGGTGCGGGAGATTCTGGGCTGTGTGGGAGATTACGAGCGATATATGGCGCTGGCAGAGCTGGATACACTGAAGTTTGTGGTGTCAAATACCACCGAGGCCGGAATCGTGTTTGACCCCATGGATCAGTTTGAGGCGAAACCGGCGAAGAGCTTTTCCGGCAAGCTGACCCAGTTTTTGTATAGAAGATATCAGGTGTTTGGCGGAGCTGCGGACAAGGGACTGGTGATGCTCCCGGCGGAGCTGATCGACGATAACGGTGCCGCGCTGAAAGCCTGTGTGGATCGTTTGATCGATCTCTGGAATCTGGAGGATGGTTTTAAGCGATGGGTGGATGAGGCATGTGTGTTTACCTCCACGCTGGTGGACCGGATCGTCACCGGCTATCCCAGAGATACCGAGCAGGAGGAGTGGGAGAAGCTGGGCTACGAGGATCGGATCATGGTTACCGGCGAGCCCTTTGCCCTCTGGGTCATCGAGTCGGAGAAAGATATCAGCGGAGAACTGCCCCTGGATAAAGCCATGGCGGACATGCCGGGCATGGACGTGATCTACACGGATGACCACAAGCCCTACAAAAAGCGGAAAGTGCGAATTCTGAACGGAGCCCACACCTCATTCGTGCTGGCCTCCTTCCTCTGTGGGAATGACACCGTGCTGGAGTCCATGAAGGACGAGGATGTGCGCGGTTTCCTGGAAAAGACTTTATATGATGAGGTGATCCCCACGCTGGATCTGCCCAAGGAGGAGCTGATCGATTTTGCAAAGGCGGTGGAGAGTCGGTTTGAGAACCCTTACGTGAAGCATGCGCTCCTGTCCATCTCGCTGAATTCAGTGTCCAAGTGGAGAGCCAGATGTATGCCCTCGCTGCTGGCGTTTGTGGAGGAGCGCGGGGAATTGCCTGCCCATTTAACTTTCTCATTGGCTGCATTGATGGCCTTCTATTCCGGCAGAGAGCTGCGCGGCGGAAAGCTGGTGGGTCGGCGAGAGGTGACGACGAGTGTTACAGAATTTGCTCACGACTCAGCGAAGGATAAGTGCGATTATCGGGCGGGAAATGACTGCGTTCATCACGGAGAAGCAGCGAAACAACATGAAGAATATATGATTTCAGACGATGCGTCGGTTCTTGCGTTCTTTGCAGAGCATTCTGCTGATGACACAGGAATGTTTGTCAACGCATGTCTGGCGAGGGAGGATTTCTGGGGACAGGATCTGACCAAAGTGGAGGGACTTGTCGAAGCGGTGACCGCTTACTTAGACGATATCAGAGAAAATGGAATGAGGGCGGCGTTATGCAGGATTTCATAAGGATTCATGAGGCGGACAATGTGATCGTCGCGGTCCGTGATCTGCAGGCAGGGGCAGTGATTGAGGTAAACGGTGTGCAGATCACGGTGGCAGATGATATTCCGGCGGGACACAAGATGGCGTTGTGCGATATTCCCTGCGGTGGGGCGGTGATCAAATACGGATATCCCATCGGCACTGCCAGAAATGAGATCAGAGTCGGACAGTGGGTACATACGCACAATATTAAGACCGGGTTGGGGGAACTGCTGGAGTATACCTATGAGCCTGCCGATATGAAATCGACAGAGAGGGTCTCGGAAGAGATTGATTACGGTGTGGATGGTCAGGGATATGGCACCGGCCGTAAACTGTTTACGACAGGAAAGACCTTCCAAGGTTTTTCCCGCCCCGACGGCAAGGTAGGTATCCGCAACGACATCTGGATCATTCCTACCGTAGGCTGTGTCAATAACGTGGCGGAGGCCATCGCAAAGCAGGCAAACGAGTTTACCGAAGGCAGTGTGGACAGTGTGATTGCATTTACCCACCCCTACGGCTGTTCCCAGATGGGTGAGGATCAGGAGAATACCAGAAAGATTCTGGCGGATCTGATCAATCATCCCAACGCAGGAGGCGTGCTGGTCCTCGGATTGGGCTGCGAAAATTCAAATATTGCGGAATTAAAGAAATATATTGGCGGCTATGACCCGGAGCGAGTGAAGTTTCTGGTGGCCCAGGAGGTGGAGGATGAGATCGCCGAGGGCGTAAAGCTGTGTCAGGAACTGATCCGCTGCGCGGCAGGCTCCCGCCGTGAGCCCATCCCTGTCTCTGAGTTAATCGTTGGCTTGAAATGCGGCGGCTCCGACGGCTTCTCCGGGATCACGGCGAACCCCTGTGTGGGCAGGTTTTCGGACATGCTGATTGCTGAGGGTGGCACCACGATTCTGACGGAGGTGCCGGAGATGTTCGGTGCGGAGACGATTCTGATGAATCGCTGTGCCGACGAGGCGTTGTTTGACAAGACCGTCACACTGATCAATGATTTCAAAAACTACTTTACCGCCCACAATCAGACCATCTACGAGAATCCGTCACCGGGCAATAAAAAAGGCGGAATTTCCACGCTGGAGGATAAGTCGCTGGGCTGTACGCAGAAGTCCGGTTCATCTCCGGTGAAGGGGGTGCTGGCCTACGGCGAGCCGGTGACTGAGCGGGGATTAAATCTCTTAAGCGCGCCGGGCAATGACCTGGTAGCCTCCACGGCGCTGGCGGCCAGCGGTGCCCACATGGTATTGTTCACCACAGGGCGGGGGACGCCCTTTGCGTCACCGGTGCCCACGGTAAAGATTTCCACCAACACAGCCCTGGCCGGAAAGAAATCCGGCTGGATCGATTTCAACGCCGGAGTGCTTCTGGAGGATCGGTCCATGGCGCAGGTAGCACAGGAATTATTTGACTATGTGGTTGAGGTGGCTTCGGGCAGAAAGGTCTGCGCGGAGGAAAACGGATTTCACGATATGGCGATATTTAAACAGGGAGTGACATTATGAGAGCATTTATGGATGAAAATTTCTTATTGGAGACAGAGACAGCGCGGCAGCTTTATCACGGGTTTGCGAAAGATATGCCCATTGTGGACTATCACTGCCACATCAATCCGAAGGAGATCGCCGAGGACAGAAAGTTTGACAATATCACCCAGGTTTGGCTGGGCGGCGATCACTACAAGTGGAGATTTATGCGCTCCTGCGGTGTGGATGAGCGATTTATCACCGGGGATGCGTCCGACTATGAGAAGTTCTGCAAGTGGGCAGAGTGCCTGGGCAAGGCCATCGGCAATCCGCTGTTCCACTGGAGTCATCTGGAGCTGCAGCGGTATTTCGGTTATCACGGCTATCTGAATACAAAGACTGCGGACGAGGTGTGGGAGCTCTGCAATGCAAAATTGCAGGAAGATTCCCTGAGTGTGCGAAATATTATCCGGCAGAGCAATGTGAAGTTTATCGGAACCACCGATGATCCCATCGACTCGCTGGAATGGCATCGGATGCTGGCGGCGGACGAGACCTTCGACGTGGTGGTGGCACCCTCCTGGAGACCGGACAAGGCCATGAATATTGAAAAGCCTGACTTTGTATTGTATCTGGAGAAGCTGGCCGCTGCAGCAGGGATGACCGAGATCAAATGCTTTGCAGATGTGAAAGAGGCATTGGCAAAGCGGATGGCGTATTTTGATGAGAACGGATGTAAGGCCTCCGACCACGCGCTGGAATATGTGATGTATTACCCGGCCTCCGACGAGGAAGTGGAAGCTATCTTTGCAAAGAGGCTTTCCGGCGAGATGCTTTCCAGGGAGGAGGAACTGAAATATAAGACTGCTTTCATGCTGTTTGTGGGCAGAAAGTATCATGAGCTGGACTGGGCGATGCAGCTTCACTACGGCTGCAAGCGGGACAATAACGGCCTGCTGTTTGAGAAGCTTGGCCCCGACACCGGCTATGACTGTATTAATAACTATGCGCCCTCCGCTCAAACGGCTGACTTCCTCAATGCGCTGGTGGCCACAGATGAGCTTCCCAGAACCATTCTCTACAGCTTGAACCCGGTGGACAACGCAGCCATCGGAACGATTCTCGGCTGTTTCCAGGATTCCACTGCGGTGGCGAAGGTTCAGCAGGGTAGTGCATGGTGGTTCAATGACCACAAAAAGGGGATGGAGGAGCAGTTGATCTCCCTGGCAAACCTGGGCAACCTGTCCGGCTTTGTGGGCATGCTCACCGATTCCAGAAGTTTTCTGTCCTACACCAGACATGAGTATTTCCGCCGGATTCTCTGCAATCTGATTGGAAACTGGGTGGAGAAGGGTGAGTTCCCGGCGGACATGGAGATGCTGGAAATGATCGTCAAAGGTATTTCCTTTAATAATGCGAAGGATTATTTTAAGCTGGATTTGGCATAAGAAAGGTACAAATCCCGGTCGTCATATCTGCACTGGATGGCATGAATGGCTATGAAAAAGGGATTCACAGGAGAAAACATGAAAAAATTTGAGTTTATTCCGGAGGGAATCGATGAGTGCAGTGTCTCCGCCTGGTTACATGGTGAGGGCGAGGCTGATACAGGAGCTAAGTCCTATCCGGCCATCATCATCTGTCCCGGCGGAGGATACAATCATGTTTCCGGCCGTGAGGCGGAACCGGTGGCGAGGCCTTATTTTGAGGCCGGTTATAACACCTTTATTCTGACCTATTCCGTGGGGGAAAAAGCTGGGGAGTTTACACCGCTGTGCCAGTTGGCAGCGACGATGGCTCATATCCGTGAGCATGCTCAGGAGTGGAATACTGATCCGCAGAAAATCGCTGTGTGCGGTTTCTCCGCAGGCGGTCATCTGGCGGCTTCGCTGGGAACGCTTTACAAGGAGTCTGCGTTTTGGGATGAGTTTAATCGTCAGGTAAAAAGGTCGGAACGCTATTGCAAGAGTACGATCCGCCCCGATGCCATGATCCTCTGCTATCCGGTGATCACCGCCGATGAGTACGCCCACGAGGGCTCCATCAAAAAAGTCAGCGGTGCTGAGGTTGGCAGTGAAAAGTATTTGTGGTTCGGTCTGGATCAGCATGTGGACGGACAGACTCCGCCCACGTTCCTGTGGCATACGGCGGCGGACAGCTGTGTCCCGGTGGAGAACAGCTTGAAGATGTGTCTTGCCCTGTCCAGGGCAAAGGTTCCCTTCGAGTATCATGTATTCCCGGAGGGGGAGCACGGGATGTCTGTCTGCACCGAGGAAGTGGGAACACCCTGCGACTACAATGCCCGGTGGATGGAGTGGAGTATTAAGTGGCTGGATAAGGCTGCGCGGTAAGCGGTCACATCACTGACGCCGATACTCCCCCGGGGTCATCTGCATCTTCTGCTTAAAGCTGCTGACAAAATGTTCGGTAGAGCCATAACCGGAGGCTGCCGCGATCTCTTTGATGGACAGATCGGATTTCTGCAGCAGACTGCAGGCATATTTCAGCCGGAGGGTGTGCAGATATTCGTTAAAGGTGCAGCCCATCTGCTGCTTGAACAGATGTCCCAGATAGTTTGGGGAAAAGGAAAACTGCTCAGAAACCTTTCGAAGCGTCAGCTTGCTCCGGAAGGTTTCATTCATATAGGCCAGGACCTGCTGAATCGGCAGAGGCATTTCCTCACGTTCACCGGGTGAGGATTTCCGGATCATCATAATGATGATTTCCGAAAAGAGATTCCGGATCATCAGGCTGCGGAGCGGATGGGAGGAGTTGATTTCCGCGATAAGCTCCTCAATGTGCTGCACTGCCCACCGGGTTTCCTCCTCCGAGAGCTGGCAATGAAATTTATTGTAGTCCAGAAAACGGGCGATCTCCGGGTCGAGGATCTGTTTGGTGAAATGGATACAGTAAATATCCAGATCGGTCAGGGAGAGCAGTTCATGAAAATCGTGATAGCTGGTCATGTAGGCACTGCCGCGGGTGAGCAGATATTCCTGCTGGTTGTAGATGTGCCTCGCCGTGCCGGAGACAACGATCTCAAATTCCAGAAATTCATGCCAGTGAAGGGGAATGCGGCGTCCTTTTGGGTTTTTGTGCCGCTCGATCAGGATGCCGTCCTCATCGGAAATATCCAGCGGTAACTTATCTAAATTTTGATGTGTGCTCTGGGACATAGCTTGCTCCTTGTAATTCACCGTTCATGCGGTCTGTTTACAAAAGTGAACCGGGATAAACGGTTGGAATGAAAATCGTTGATTTTCTCAATTATATACTGAATTTATGAAATTTACAATTGATTTATTTAAGTTATACTGTAAGAAGTGGTGAATTACAGCGGTAATGGTGTCTGGCCCTGTCCAGGGCAAAGGCTCCCTTCGAGTATATAGAAAAAGAAATGGGGGATAAGCATTGAACAGGAAATTGAACTATGTAGAAGCAGCTCCCGGCAGACTTGGTTACATACTTTGCCTGCCGGAGGGAGCAAAAGAGGATCTGCCTCTTTTGGTTTACCTCCACGGAGCCGGAGAGCGGGGAAAGGAGCTTTCCCATCTGACACGTCATGGCATTCCCAAAATGCTGAAGGAAGGCAGGGAGTTCCCGGCCATCGTTCTCTGCCCTCAGTGTCCCGCGGAGTTTGTGTGGAACAATGTGGTACGTGAGGTGAAACAGCTGATCGACGAGGTGGTTTCCGAATTTGAGATCAAGCCTGACCGGATCTGCATCACCGGCTCCAGTATGGGCGGTTACGGGACCTGGGAGATGGGCCTGACCTACGGCAATTTCTTTGCCGGCATCGCCCCGGTCTGCGGTGGGGCCATGCCCTGGCGCGCCGGGAATTTAAGGACGACACCGGTTAAGACCTGGCACGGAGACGCGGATGATACCGTTGTGCTGGTCAATTCCCATCTGATGGTGGATGCGGTGAATCAGCACGGCGGCAATGCGGAGTTGATTGTGTTGAAAGGTTTTGGCCATAACGATGGAATTGAGGAAGCCTACTACCGGACAGAACTCATTGAGTGGCTGCTAAGTCAGCGAAGGACTGATTTCGCACCGGTGCCGGAGGCGATGTCGGAGTATTTTTAACTGCATTAAGGAGGAAGACAGATGTATATCAGTCAATGGAAACTAAATTATGAGAATTACAACAATCTGCTCTGTACGGCACCCTGTTCCATGTACAGTGTCTTGCTGGAGCACGGTCTGATCAAGGACCCGTTTTACGGTCTGAATGAGCTGGAGCTGACAAAGCTTTCCGACAAGGACTGCGAATTTACGTCAGTCTTTGTGGTGGACGAGGAGACATTTGCGCGGGAGTACAAGGAGCTGGTGTTCTACGGTTTGGACACAATCTGCGCCATCTATCTGAACGGACACTTGCTGGACCGGGTGGATGATATGCACATCACCTATACATATGATGTGAATGCTTATCTGAAGGCAGGAGAGAACACGATTACCCTCAAGTTTTCTTCTCCGATCAGATATTTTAAGGAGCAGAATGCGAAGCACTATCTCTGGACCAACGGCGAGAAGAACGGTGATACCATCCGCGGAGCTGCCCATCTGAGAAAGGCGCTCTACATGTCCGGTTGGGACTGGGGTCCGAAGCTTCCCGACATGGGCATTTTCCGCCCGGTGGAGCTGCGCGCCTACGATCAGGACCGGATAGAGGACGTTCTGGTGCTGCAGCATCACAGTGAGGGCAGCGTGGAGCTGGAGATTCAGGTGGAGACCGCTCATCACAAGGATTGTGAACTCTTTGCCTGCATTGACGGACAGAAGGTAAAATTGGTGGGGGGAAAAGGAACCATCACCATCGAAAATCCCAGACTGTGGTGGGCTCGCGGCTACGGTGAGCAGTATCTGTATGAGCTGGAAATTATTTTAGAGAAAGACGGAACAGTCCTGGATACCCAGCAGAAAACAGTCGGTCTGCGCACGCTGACCGTCAGCACGGAGCATGACCGTCTTGGCCGGGAGTTCTGTTTTGTGCTCAACGGCGTGAAAATCTTTGCCATGGGAGCAAATTACATTCCTCAGGACAGCCTGCTCTGCCGGATCAATCCGGAGCGCACCGAGCGGTTCATTCAGACCTGTGTAGATGCCAACTTTAACAGCCTGCGCGTGTGGGGTGGTGGTTATTACCCCGAGGACGAGTTCTTTGACCTCTGTGATCGGTACGGTCTGATCGTGTGGCAGGATTTCATGGTTGCCTGCATCCATGTGCGCCTGACAAAACGTTTTGAGAGCAACTTTATTAATGAAGCCATCTGCAATCTGAAGCGGATCAGACACCATGCATGTCTGGGTCTGATGTGCGGAAACAATGAGATGGAGGATATGGTGGCCCATGAGACGAACAATGAGCTGGTTCGTCAGGACTATATTCGCCTGAACGAGATGATTCTGCCGGAGATCTGCACAGAATATGCGCCTCAGACCTTCTACTGGCCTTCCAGTCCGTCCAGCGGCGGTGGCTTTGACGATCCGCAGGCGAATTTGAAGTGCGATGTCCATTACTGGAGAGTATGGCACGGCGGTATTCCCTTCACCGACTACCGGGATCATCAGTTCCGCTTCTGTTCCGAGTACGGTTTTGAGAGCTTCCCGTCCTACAAGACCATCTGTGCATTTGCGGAGAAGAAGGACAGAAACATTTTCTCGCGGGTGATGGAAAACCATCAGAAGTGCAAGAGTGGCAACGGAAAGATCATGTCCTACATGTCCGATACCTACCTGTATCCGACCACCTTTGAAAATATTGTCTACGCGTCCCAGATGCTTCAGGCGGACGCGATCAAGTACGGTGTGGAGCATTTCAGAAGAAATCGCGGTGTCTGCATGGGCTCCATCTACTGGCAGGTCAATGACTGCTGGCCGGTGGCTTCCTGGTCCAGCGTGGACTATTACGGAAGATATAAGGCGCTTCACTATGCGGCGAAGAAATTCTACGCGCCGGTGGCCATGGGACTTTTTCTGGAGCACAAGGGCGTGGAGGAAAAGCAGCGTCTGGCAGTGAACGTGTCCAACGAGACCATGAGTGAGTTTAAGGGCAGTGTGAGGGTCAGACTGTGCAGAAATGATTTCAGCGTGATCACAGAGAGAAGAATGGATATTACGGTTCCTGCGCTGACCTCCGAGGATGTCTGCACCATGATCCCTGAGCCCGAGGATATCTACAGCAACTACATCTGCGCAGACTTGTACGATGAGTCAGGAAATCGCGTGATGAGCCAGACGGAGCTGTTTGCGAAGCCGAAGCATTATGAGTGGCAAAAGCCGCAGATTTGTGTTAAGATAGAAAAAAGTTCGGATGAAACAGATACAGTGGTTCTCAACGTGACTTCTGACTGTTTCACAAAAGGTGTGTATATTGATTTTACGGACATCGACTGTGTGCTGTCGGAGAATTTCTTTGATCTGACCGATGCGGGCGAGCGGAAGATTTACGCACAGACGGAGTATTCCACCGAGGAACTGGCAGAGAAGCTTCAGATCAAGTCAGTGTACGATATCGGAGCGATTGAGTGAGGAGCAGATCGGATGAAAGCCGACTGGGTGAAGTCAGTCAGAATCAGATCAGACCGAATCAACTCAGACTGAACAGACAGGTCAGACGAAGGGAGATTAAACAATATGAAAACAATTTTATTTCAGGGTGATTCCATCACCGATGCGGGACGTTCCAGAGAAAACGATGCAAATACCGGAATCGGTTATCCCACGCTGGTAAAGGCGGAGATCGGATATGAATTTCCCAATCAGTATGTGATGTATAACCGTGGAATCAGCGGAAACCGCGTGGTGGATGTGTATGCGCGGATCAAGAAGGATATCATCAATCTGAAGCCGGACGTGATGAGCATCCTGATCGGTGTGAATGATGTGTGGCATGAATTTGATTTTCAGAACGGAGTGGACGCAGACAAATACTTCAAGGTGTATTCCATGCTGATTGAGGAGATCAGAGAGGCTCTTCCGGAGGTGAAAATCATGATCCTTGAGCCTTTTGTGCTGAGAGGAACAGCGACAGAGGCTGTTTGGGAGGATTTCAGCGCGGAAGTATATAAGAGAGCTGAAATGGCGAAGAAAATCGCAAAAAGCTACAGTCTGCCGTTTATCACCCTTCAGGATAAATTTGACGAGGCCGTAAAATCAGCACCGGAAAGCTACTGGTTGAGAGACGGCGTTCATCCGACGACCGCAGGCCATGAGCTGATCAAGCGGGAATGGATAAAGGCGTTTAAGCAGCTTTAATTAGGAGGAAAGATATGTTTGATGTTACAGCATTAGGGGAAATTTTGATCGATTTTACCCCCTGCGGTATGTCCGCAGCCGGGCAGCGTCTCTTTGAACAAAATCCGGGAGGAGCGCCGGCCAATGTGCTGACCGCCCTGAGCAAGTGTGGAAAAAAGACTGCCTTTATCGGGAAAATCGGAAAGGACATGCATGGAGCCTTTTTGAAATCAGTGCTTCAGGATAATGACATCTGCACGGACGGTCTGGTGGAGGACGACAGCGTATTCACCACGCTGGCCTTTGTGGCGTTGTCGGAGACCGGCGAGCGCAGCTTTTCCTTTGCAAGAAAGCCCGGCGCGGACACTTGTCTGACGGCGGAGGAACTGAAGGAGGATATGATCAGGAATAGCCGTGTTTTCCACATCGGATCTCTGTCCCTGACGGCGGAGCCTGCCAGAAGTGCTACCTTTAAGGCGCTGGAGATTGCGAAGGAAAACGGTTGTGTGATTTCCTATGATCCCAACTACCGCGCTCCACTGTGGGACAGCAGGGATGCGGCCATTGAGGGAATGCGCTCTGTCCTGACCTATGTGGATGTGATGAAGCTTTCCGACGAGGAGACGGAGCTGCTGACCGGCGTGGTCGAGCCGGAAGCTGCTGCGAAGATCCTGCTGGAGAAAGGCATTTCAATCGTTGCGGTCACACTTGGCGCTGACGGCGCACTGATCTGCACAAAAGAAGGAAGTATGAAGGTGCCGGGCTACAGAGCGAAGATGGTGGACACTACCGGTGCAGGGGACTCCTTCTGGGGAGGCTTTTTAAATCAGCTGTTGGAGTGCGGAAAGCAGCCTCAGGAGATAACTCTCACGGAGGCGGCGGAGTTTGCGGACTTCGGCAATGCGGTTGCCAGTCTCTGCGTGGAAAAGCGGGGAGCGATCCCGGCGATGCCCAGTCCGGAGGAGATCAAGGCGCGAAGAGAATGCCGATAAGATACTCCGATAAAGACCGGGCAAAAACATTGAGCGGGAGATATTAAAATGTGCAAAAAAGAAACTTACCTGGAACTAAATATCATCAGCTTCAATATAAGATGTTGCGATGACCGCGACGGCAATTCCATCGCGGAGCGTGCGCCGAGACTGAGCGCGGTCACATCATTATATGATGCGGATCTGATCGGATTTCAGGAATATACCCCTAAATGGGAGGCTCCTATCGCTGAGTATTATGGGACAGAATATGAAATCTTTAATCAGTATCGGGCAGAGTCAGAGCTTGAATCTGCACCGATTTTGTGGAAAAAGGATAAATTTGATTGCCTGACGAAGGGATATTTCTGGCTGTCCGATACACCGGAGGTGGAATCCCGCGGGTGGGATGAACGGTATAATTGCTACCGCATGTGCGAGTATGTGGTCTTGAAGCATAAGGAGACCGGAACCGTATTCACGTTTATGAATACCCATTTTGGTTTTGGAGATAAGGGTCAGATTGCCAGCGCGAAGCTGATCAATGAATACCGCAAAAAAATATCTTCGTACCCAACGATTGTGGTGGGCGATTTCAATATGACACCGCAGAGCAGAGGGTACGCAGCCATGACGGAAAATTTTGTGGATGTCAACGCGGCTACCGTCAACGATCTGCGCACTACCTATCACGGATATCATCCGGAAATGCACGAAAGTCATATTGATTATTGTTTTATCAGTGAGAATATCAGACCGGTCAGTCAGAAAATAATGGACGATTTGGTTGACGGCAAATATCCGTCCGATCATTACGGGCTGCATATGAAGATAGAGATAGTCGATTGACAGAGGGGCAGTTTAATTAACCGTTGATCGGATTTATTGACAAAAATAAAATAAGCGAGGTTAAATATTATGAAGCGTTCAGAAGTAAACAAATATATTAAGGAAATGGAAGCACTGGCAAAGGCAAACGGTTTTAACCTGCCGCCTTTCTGCAACTGGACTCCCGAGGAGTGGGAGGAAAAGGGCCACGAGTACGATGAGATCCGCGACAATATGTTGGGCTGGGATATCACCGACTACGGTCTGGGCGATTTTGAGAAGGTTGGTTTTGCGCTGATCACCCTGAGAAATGGAAACCAGCACAATCCCAAGTATAAGAAGGTCTATGCGGAGAAGCTGCTGATGCTGAAGGAGGGCCAGCACTCCCCCATGCATTTCCACTGGATCAAGTCCGAGGACATTATCAACCGCGGCGGCGGTACCCTGATCATCCATGTGTATAATGATGACAATGGTGAGCTGGGCGATACCGATGTGCTTGTCAATATGGATGGCAGATCCTACTATGTTCCCGCAGGCACCGGCGTGGAGCTGAAGCCCGGCGAGAGCATCACCCTTTGGCCCCATCAGTACCACGATTTCGACGTGAAGCCCGGAACCGGCGATGTGCTGATCGGCGAGGTGTCCATGTGCAACGACGACAACACCGACAACCGTTTCAATCCTCCGGTGGGCAGATTCCCGACCATTGAGGAGGACGAGGCGCCTTACCGCCTGCTGTGCAACGAGTATCCGGCGGCGAAGGATTGATTATTCACAGGATTTCTAAGTCTAAGAAAAATATAGTTTATTATTGAGGCTAAACCGCCGGAAGCTGACCAGTTTCCGGCGGTTTTTGCAAACTTTATTTTCATAAACAGAAAATATTTATCGAAATCACAAAAACGCAAACATTTCGTTAACAATTGCATGTTATACTCTGTTCATATCGTGGGCGATCAGGGCACGTATACCCTTGTACACCGACGGTAAAGTCAGGAGGAGCAGCTATGTTTAAAATATTAGTGGTGGAAGATGAGAGGGAACTGAATCGAACCGTTTGTTCGTTTTTGAATCACAGCGGATATCAGGCTACCGGATGCCTGAACGCGGCAGATGCCTACGATGCCATGAATGACGAGGTATTTGATCTGATCGTGTCTGATATTATGATGCCGGATATCGACGGCTTTGAGTTTGCAAAGTCTGTCCGCAGTATCAATGAGGATATTCCGATCCTGTTTATGACAGCGAGGGATGATTTCGCCTCCAAGCAGAGGGGTTACCGGGTTGGCGTGGACGATTATATGGTAAAGCCCATTGATCTGGATGAGCTGTTTCTTCGGATCGGAGCGCTCCTTCGTCGCGCAAAGATTGCTTCCAGCCGCAGGATCACCGTGGGCAGCTTTGTAATGGATGCGGATGAGCACACTGCTTATCTGAACGGCGAAGAGATCTCGCTGACCATGAGAGAATTCAACCTGTTATATAAGCTGTTGTCCTATCCGAAGAAGACGTTTACCCGCTCTCAGCTGATGGATGAGTTCTGGGATGCGGACACGCCCTCCGGTCCCCGGACAGTGGATGTGTACATGACCAAGCTGCGGGGAAAGCTGTCCGACTGTGATGATTTTGAGATCGTCACCGTACATGGACTTGGGTATAAGGCGGTGTTGAAATGAAATGGAAGGACCGTGACGCAAAATGGCAGAGCTTTTTAAAATCATTGCGTAATTTTATTCTGTTTTTTTCCATGGTTGCTTTTGTGGTCACCTGCTGTATGCTGCTGTTTGTTACCAATATGTCGGCAGAGATGGGGATCACGCTGACGGAGATGGATGTCCAGAAAGCGGCGAAGCTTACCTTGGGAAATACGCTGCTGATCAGTGTTTTGTTTGCGCACATTGACTGGGTGCGGCGGAAACTGATGGTGGACCGGCCGGTCAAACGAATCACTGACGCTGCCGAGAAAATCATGCAGGGTGATTTTTCAACCCGGATCAAGCCATTTAAAAGTGCCGGCGGCATGGATGGATTCAATGCGATCATTGACTGCTTTAACCGAATGACAGAGGAATTGTCGAGTACGGAGACGCTGCGTACGGACTTCATTGCAAATGTGTCCCATGAGCTGAAAACACCTCTGGCAGTGATTCAGAATTACGGAACCATGCTCCAGAAACCGGGGCTTTCCGAGGAACAGAGGTTGGAATATGCCAAGTCCATCACTGATGCTTCCAGACGGCTCGCCAGTTTGGTGACGAACATCCTGAAGCTCAATAAACTGGAAAATCAGCAGATTTTCCCTTCGGTAGCGGAATATGATCTGGGTGAACAGCTCTGTGAATGTCTGCTGCAGTTTGAACACGAGTGGGAGAAGAGAAATATAGACATTGAAACCGAAATTGCCGAAAATGTGACGGTGAACGCGGACACTGAACTGCTGTCTCTGGTGTGGAACAATCTGCTCTCCAACGCGTTTAAGTTTACCGGGGACGGTGGTAAAGTTGCATTGACACTGACTGCGGATGAGAATTATGCGATAGTAAAGGTCTCCGATACCGGCTGTGGGATTAAACCGGAAGTGGGAGCACACATTTTTGAGAAGTTCTATCAGGGAGACACTTCCCATTCCACTCGGGGCAATGGACTGGGCCTTGCACTGGTCAAGCGCGTGGTTGATATCATGCGTGGGGAGATCAGTGTGGAGAGTGTCTATGGCTCAGGGAGTACCTTCACCGTGAAAATCAGGAGGGCATAGGATGAGAGACTGGAAAGCAATGGGGAAAAAGCTGCTTTTCCCGCCGGCCTGGGTCACGATCCTTTTGACCATATTCTGTGCTGTGGCGTTGACCGTGGTCTTTCTAAAGGGATTGGATACTTCACCGGTGGCTTATGCGGTCTATGTGCTGTCATTTTATTCGCTGATCATATTCTGCATTGCCTGTGTGGAGGTGTTTCCGGGATGTTACCGGAAAATCAGACAGACAGTCTACGACAGCAAACTGGGCAATCGCTACATGACCGACATAAAGTTTAAGACCCACGTGTCACTGTATCGATCACTGGCGATTAATCTGTTGTTCGCGGCAGTCAAGTTTTTCATGGGAATGTGGTATAAGACCGCCTGGTTTATCATTTTTGCGGTCTATTATGCGATTCTGGCGCTGATGCGGTTTCTGCTTCTTCGCTATGTGGGGCGCAATGAACTGGGCCAGAAACGGATCGATGAGCTGAAGTGGTCACGTGTCTGCGCGTGGATCCTTCTGTCACTCAATTTTGTGCTGACCGGAGCGGTCATGATGATCATGTATCAGAACCGGGGGTATGATTATCCAGGCATGCTGATCTATGTGGTGGCGATGTATACCTTCTATGCGACCGGATCGGCCATCGCGGACGTGATACGCTACCGGAAGTATAACAGTCCGGTCATGTCCACGGCAAAGATTATCAATCTGGCCTCTGCACTGGTTTCTATGCTGGCATTGGAGACGGCCATGCTTTCCCAGTTCGGTGCGGATAATCCGGCGGAGTTTCACCGGATCATGATCGCATCTACCGGTGCAGGAGTCAGCGCGGTGGTGATCGGTATGGCTTTATATATGATCATTCGGGCAAATCAGGAAATCAAAAAAGATAAGATAGGGAATACAGGGAGATAAGAGAGAAAATGGAGAAAAATAGCGATACATTTAATTACACCTATTCCGCAGGAGAACAGGAGGAGATCAAAAAGATCCGACAGAAATATATGCCGAAGGAATTGGACAAAATGGAGCAGCTTCGCAGGCTGGACCAGAGCGTCACCCGGAAGGGAACATCGGTATCAATCATCGTGGGAACCATCGGTGCGCTGATTCTGGGACTGGGGATGTCCTGTGCCATGGTCTGGGCAGGCGTATTATTCTTTCCGGGAATCGTGATCGGAATCATCGGTATGGGAGTGACGGCGCTTGCCTATCCCGTGTATATCCATATCACGAAAAAAGAGCGTGAGCGTGTGGCACCGGAGATCCTGCGACTGACCGAGGAATTGATGAAATAGTAAAAAAGTACTTCCCTATTTCGAAAAATACCGTTATAATATTCTCCGAAAATCCGTAAATTGGAAAGCGGACAGCAAGAAAGTAAATACCCGACAAAAGGAGAGACATCATGAGTATTCGCGTTGGTATTTTGGGATATGGAAATTTGGGCAGAGGGGTAGAGTGTGCCATCAAGCATACACCGGATATGGAGCTGGCGGCGGTGTTCACCCGCAGAGATCCGGAGCGTGTAAGGATTTTGACGGCGGGAGCGAAGGTTCTGCCGGTCAGTGAGGCTGAAAAGATGCAGGATCAGATCGATGTGATGATCATCTGTGGCGGAAGTGCCACCGATCTGCCGAAGCAGACCCCTCATTATGCGAAGTTTTATAATGTGGTGGACAGTTTTGACACCCACGCTAAGATTCCGGAGCATTTTGCGGCTGTGGATGCGGCGGCGAGAGAGAGCGGTAAGGTGGCTGCCATCTCTGTGGGCTGGGATCCCGGTATGTTTTCACTGAACCGGATGATCGCAGGAGCGATCCTTCCCCAGGGCAGCAGTTATACCTTCTGGGGAAAGGGTGTTAGCCAGGGACATTCCGATGCCATCCGCCGGATCGAGGGCGTGAGGGATGCGAGACAGTACACGATTCCCGTGGAGGAGGCGCTTAATGCAGTTCGTTCCGGCAGCAATCCGGAGCTGACCACCAGACAAAAGCACACCCGTGAGTGTTTCGTGGTGGCGGAGGAGGGCGCAGATCTGGAGCGGATCCGCCGGGAGATCGTGACCATGCCCAACTATTTTGCTGACTACGACACCACCGTACATTTCATCAGTGAGGAGGAGCTGAATCGTGATCACGCCGGCATTCCTCACGGCGGTTTTGTGATCCATACCGGAAAGACCGGAGCAAATCTGGAGCATAATCATGTGATCGAGTACAGCCTAAAGCTGGATTCCAACCCGGAGTTTACCTCCTCGGTGCTGGTGGCTTACGCCAGAGCAGTGTACCGCATGAACAGAGAGGGCATGAGCGGCTGCAAAACCGTGTTTGATATTGCGCCTGCGTATTTGTCACCGATGAGCGGGGATGAACTGAGAGCCCATCTGTTATAATCTGCCGGAGGGCGTTGTGATCGATAGCTGCACGTAAAAACGGAGCTGTTTTCGTACTGATAAATCAGTATGGGACAGCTCCGTTATGGTTAACAAATATTGTCGGCGGCAGACGAAAGAAAAGTGATGAACCCAGTGTAGAGTGGAATTACAGGATCAGTTTTCGGTAATTCTCCAGATCCCTGAACAATTCCCTGTCCGCAGTCTCCGTGATCAGATGATCCAGCTCCTTCACGGAGCACTGTTTATAGTTGGATACCTGATCATACTTTTCGGAACCGCAGAGGAAGACCTTCTTTTCCGCATTGGTGAACATGGCATTTCTCAGGCAGATCTCTTCCCGGTCGCAGTCGTAGATGATGCCTTCTCTGGAAAGGGTCTTTGCGGAGAAGAACATGATATTGGCCCGAAGTGTATGGAAGATCGCCTGCGCGTCCGTGCCGATCAGACAGTTGCGGTTGGACTTGCTCAGATGTCCGCCGGAGGAGATCACCTGCATCTCCGACTGGGAGAGCAGGGTGAGGATTTCGATATTATTGGTCACTACGGTGACGTTGGGGATCTTGAGGATCTCAGCCGCCACATAATAGCTGCTGGAGGACTGGTCAAGAAAGACCAGATCGCCCTTGTGGATCAGAGAAGCCGCCTTTCTGGCCATGATCTTTTTGCCGGACACATTTCGGTGAGCTCTGGTGGAGAAGGGGAGGATCAGCGAGGTGTTTTTGGTCAGCTCCGCACCGCCGTAGCTGCGCTTTACAATGCCCCGCTTTTCCAGTGCGGCCAGATCGCGGCGGACACTGGACTCGCTGGTGTAGAGCCATTCGCTGAGTTGCTTGACCGTGGCGTAGTTCTCGCCGGTCAGTATTTTGACGATTTCCTGTTCTCTCTCGTTCTGATACATGTTTGCTCCCTCTCTTTTGCGTATTTTTGCTCAAATGGCAACTAAATTATAAAAAATTGTCTGTTTGTGACAAATACTTGCACAATGTTGATTATTTAGTTATAATACAAGACATAAAGGCGGTTGTCAAGCGTATGCCATTTCAAAGGATGTGATCGTAAACGTTCGGACAATCGCTGATGTGATAAAAAGTACATATTTTAGGAGGATTCGATCATGAATGTGGAGAAGATCAAAGTAGTTGCATTCGATCTGGATGGCACCCTGACTCAGCATAAGCAGCCCCTGGTCGGCAAAAACAAAGAGGTACTGGAGCAGCTTGCGAAGAAGTATAAACTGGTGATGGCAGGTGCAGGTCAGGCCAGACGTATTTTTAATCAGATGGGTGGATTCCCTATCGACATTATCGGAAACTACGGTCTGCAGTTTGCAAAGTACAACGAGGAGACCAAGGATATCGAGCTGGTGAGAAACGAGACGCTTTCCTGCGACCGGGATTCTGTGGAGCAGAGAGTGACCGATGCCCGTCAGAAGTACGGCTACACCGAGTTTGCCGGAGATAACGTGGAGTATCACCCTTCAGGCTGTGTGACCTTCCCTGTGCTGGGAACCAAGGCTAAGCAGGAGGATAAGCTGGCGTTTGACCCCGATCGCAAGAAGAGACGTCTGATCTACGATGAGATTAAGGCGGCGTTCCCCGAGTACAATGTATTCGTGGGCGGTTCCTCCTCCTTCGATATGGCTCCAGTGCCTTTTAACAAGTACTATGCGCTGGATCTTTTCTGCAAGGAGTACGGATACAGCCACGATGAGGTGGTTTTTGTCGGCGATGACTATGGTGTGGGCGGAAACGATGAGTCTGTATATCTGTCCGATATCGCATTTATCTGCGTGGACGATTATCAGAAATTCCCCGAGGCAGTTGCCTGTCTGCTGTAATTAAGCGTTTTCATATCGGAATATGTTTGTTTTGGAAGTGGCTGTGAAAAACGACGTTATAATTTACATTGGTGTCGTTTTTTTACAGCTGCTTTTTTATCTAAGTGTTTCAAAAATCAGGACTTAGCATTATCTTCTTGTATGATAAACCAAATTGTGATAAAATAGGAACACACAGTTATGATAAACCGAGAGGGGGAAAACAAATGAACACAAATCTGAAAAAGTTAGCGAAAAAAGTGCCCGTAAGTCAGACTCTGGTTGTGATTCTTTCAGTGATTGCGCTTGTCTGCGGTTTGATTGCGCTGGTGGGTTCTGCCGGCACGAACAGTGATGAATTGGCAAAGCTCTATACGCCGGAGAGCAAAGAGGGAGAGCGGGCATATATCGAGGTTCAGTATTCGTCCGATGCCTTTGCAGAGTTTGATGCTGAGGCGGCGGATAAGCTGTACTTTATGTTGGACGAGGAGTATAATCCTTACATCGTATGTGTGTCCGACAGCGATATAGCAGCTTATGCGAAACACCAGGCTTATACCTTTGGTGAAACAACTGAGATACCGGAGGTTATTCGTACATACGGTACACTGATGCCCATTGAGGATGATCTGGTCGAATTGGCGGTGGAAGGATTCAACTGGTTCTGGGGTGAGAACGTGGTGACCGAGGAAAACTTTGAGGAGATTTTCGGCAGCTATTATCTGGATACGGCTATCACCGATGTTTCCGGTACCTCGCCTATGATGATTCTGGTGATGATCGTTTCGGTGGTTCTGCTGGTGATCATGACAAAGCGAAACGGTAAGCTGAAAAAGAAATCGAGAGAGACACTGTCTGAGTTGGAGTCGCGCGGGGAGACCGAGCGGATCAATGCGGAGCTTCAGGATATGCGCACCAGCTATTTTAAACAGATCGGTGTTTATCTGACGGAAAATTATCTGATCAGCTATAGTCAGGGACTGTCCGTGTCAGATTTGCGCAGTATCGTCGGTATTTACGGTGTGGTGACAGAGAAAAACTATCAGTTGGTGGTTCGCGATGGTGCGTTGACAGAGAAGACTGTAGTTGAAACAAAAAATAAAGTAAATAAGCAGTGGGATGAGCTTACGGATCTGGTTGCCGCTGTGTCTGACCGGGTTCCCGGACTGGAGTATGGGGTGAATGGTGAAAAGATTGATGGAACTGTGGATGTCACTCAGCTTCAGCAGTTCTTTGTGGCGCGCAAGACCGCTTCTGCTCTGGAGGTACAGCACGATATGGCTAATCCGGACGGCACAATTGTGACCCCCAATTACGCATTTGGCATCATTGGTGCTTTTGTCGGCGCATTGGTGGGCGGTATTGCGTGGTTTTTGGTGGGCTGTGTGGGATATATCGCTGGTATTGTCGGCTATCTCATCATTTATCTGTCCGCTATGGGCTTTAAGAAAGGCGCAAAGGTGCTGACCAAGGGCGGCGCTGTGATTGCGATCATTTTCTCTGTTGTCATGATTTTTGTGGCAAATTATGCACTGTATGCATGGCAGTTTACCCAGGCTTATGAGGGCCGATTCACCTTTATGGAATGTCTTGGTCAGCTTGGCGGCTGGATGAAGTCAGATTCCGAGGTGATGGGAGGCTTTGTCAAGGATATCGCTATCGGTTATGCATTTACTGCTCTGGCAGGATTCTCCACCGTGAAAAGCATGTTTGGAAACAAGAAGAAAAAGGAAAAATAAATCAGAGAAATAAGCATAGGGAGACAGCTGCCTGTTATCGGGCGGCTGTTTTTCCATATTCAAAATGCTGGTAATCCTTCGGTGAACTCCAGTCACCGCCCCATATAAATCCATATGATTTAAAGAGACGGACGCAGAGATCATCATCGGTCATAAAATAAGGGGAAAAAACCATGCCCGCTTCCCGGTCATAGGGGGAAACAGACGGTGAAACGATCTCATTACAAACATAGGGGTTGTAGAGCGGATTGATGTCGATGGCCAGGCCATAGCCATGGAGGGAGACGGTGTCTGTCCCGGTGATGTTTCTCCAGCAGAATGCGGATGTGTTATTGTCCGCCATGGATGCCTCATCGTCCGCATTGTACTCGTCGATCAGCCGGATTTTCTCGATGGGATACCCGGACTGATAGAGCTGATAAAAGATTTCCAGAATGACTCCGGCTATTTCCTGATGAATGACTAATTCTCCCTGATGGATAAGACCGTCAAAACCGACATGAAGAACGGTGAGATAACGAAGCTCCCTCAGTGGGAGAGGACAGTCCTTCGGGTAGGAGATATCACTGATCCGTGCCTCAATGTCCGGTGTGATCGGTGAAAGGGAAAAACCGTCAGGCAGAGAAGCGGCGTTCACCGGGAGGTCCATTTGTGGAAGCGGGGATTGGGAGAGAACTTCCGGTGAAATCCCATGGAATGAGCTGAAGGGATAAGGCGATTGATTGAAATTAACCGAAAAAAAGATCGGAAGCATACCGGCAAAAAATAAAGCGTTTATCCACTGTTTATAATTTTTTTCGAAATTGTCCACAGTTTACTCACGTCCTTTCGCTATTCTTTTCTCGATAAAGATTGCATTTTTTCACCACCTATGGTAAACTTATTCCAAATGGTATAAGAGGTATGCACAATGGATAAGAAAAAGCGTGTATTATTAAAACTCAGCGGCGAGGCTCTTGCAGGCGAGAAAAAGACCGGCTTTGACGAGGATACCGTCAGAGGCGTGGCCCAGCAGGTAAAGCTGGCGGCAGCTGAGGATATCGAGATCGGCATTGTGATCGGCGGCGGAAACTTCTGGAGAGGCCGCACCAGCAAGGCGATCGATCGTCCCAAGGCAGACCAGATCGGTATGCTGGCGACGGTGATGAATTGTATTTATGTGTCTGAGATTTTCAGAAGTGTGGGGATGAAAACCCGCATCTTCACTCCCTTTGCCTGCGGCACCATGACCGAACTGTTCTCCAAGGACGCGGCAAACAAAGCGTTTGCTGACGGCGAGATCGTGTTCTTTGCAGGCGGTACCGGACATCCCTATTTCTCTACCGATACCGGTATTGTGCTGAGAGCCATCGAGATGGAGGCGGACATTATTCTGCTGGCGAAGGCCATCGACGGCGTCTACGACAGTGATCCGAAGACCAACCCTGATGCGAAGAAGTATGATGTGGTCAGCATTCAGGAGGTCGTGGATAAGAGACTGCAGGTGGTGGATCTGACCGCGTCCATCATGTGTCTGGAAAACAGGATGCCCCTTGCAGTGTTCGCACTGGGCGAGGAAAACAGCATTACAAACGCGATGAATGGAAAGTCAATCGGCACCATGGTGACCGTAGAATAGGAGGAAGGAAGATATGGTAGATTTAAAAGTTTATGAAGAGAAGATGGAGAACACCGTCAGCGTGCTGAAGGAGGACTTCAACACGATCCGTGTGGGCCGTGCTAACCCTCACGTGTTGGACAAGATCCGTGTGGATTACTATGGTATGCCCAGCCCTATTCAGTCGGTTGCAAACATCTCTGTCCCCGAGGCACGTATGCTGCAGATCCAGCCCTGGGAGAAGAGCATGATCAAGGTGATCGAGAAGGCGATCCAGACCTCCGATCTGGGTATCAATCCCTCCAACGACGGTTCCGTGATTCGTCTGGTATTCCCCGAGATGACTGAGGCACGCCGTAAGGAGCTGTCCAAGGATGTGAAGAAAAAGGGCGACAATGCCAAGGTTGCTGTCCGCAATATCCGCCGTGACGCGATGGATGCCTTCAAGAAGCAGGAGAAGAGCGGAGATTTGACCGAGGACGACCGCAAGGTAGCTGAGGATAAGATGCAGAAGCTGACGGACAAGTATGTGGAGAAGATTGACAAAGAGGTTGAGGCAAAGACCAAGGATATCCTGACTGTCTGATGCCGGGCTTAGACAGGAAAACTGTCAGGCGTGAGCTTATTCGCCGGATGGCGAGTGTAATTGTTGAATAGACATGTTCAAAGGTGGGGGTGAAATTGACGTTCACCCCCGCGTTTATGTAAGCTGGATTTGAATCGTATTGTATATATTTATCGGTATCGGTTCGTTGAAATTCGGAGGTAAAGGATGAGCGAGTTAGAAGGATTAAAGATTCCGGCTCATGTGGCGATCATTTTGGACGGAAACGGTCGTTGGGCGAAGGCCCACGGTGTCCCCAGGGCGATGGGACATAAAGCCGGCTGTACCACTCTGGAGGGTATTTTGGAGGATGCTGCCCGCTTAGGGATTCAGTATCTGACCGTATATGCATTTTCAACGGAAAACTGGAAGCGCTCCGAGGAGGAAGTGGATGCGCTGATGCAGTTGTTCCGCTATTATGCGAAAAAGATTGTGAAAAAGGCATGCGATAACAATATTCGCATTAAAATGATAGGGGAAAGAAGCCGCTTTGACGCGGATCTCATAGATTCGATCAACTACCTGGAGGAAATCACCAGGGATAATACAGGTATGACCTTTGTCTTTGCAGTAAATTACGGCGGCAGGGATGAGATTGTCCGCGGCACGAAAGCTCTCCTCGCAGATTACAAAGCAGGAAAGTTTGAACTGGACGACCTGGACGAAAAACTGTTCGGTTCTTATCTGGACACAAAGGGGATGCCCGATCCAGACCTGCTCATTCGGCCCAGCGGAGAACTGAGACTGTCCAACTTCCTGCTGTGGCAGAGCGCTTACACGGAGTTTTATTTTGCCGATGTGCTCTGGCCTGATTTTAACCGGGATGAGCTGGTGAAGGCCATCGAGCATTACAATCGACGTGATCGGAGATTTGGAGGTCGTTAGGTCGTTATGTGGAAGAGATTATTCAGCGGTATCATTTTGATCGCATTGATGGTTGCGTTTATCGTTCCCGGCGGAAAGCTTCTCTGGGCAGGTACACTGGCCCTGTCGGTGATCGGTCTGTTTGAACTGTATCGTGTGGAGAAGATTCACAATAAGGGACTCGGTGTTGTCGGTTATCTGAGTACAGTCGTTTACTATATCATGCTGTTTCTGTACGGAGGAAGCGCCGGCTCAAATATCCATGTAATCTTTTTCGTGGGCGTGCTGATCGTGATCATGAGCGTCTATGTGTTCACCTTCCCCACCTACAATACAGAGCAGGTAATGAGCGCCTTTTTTGGTCAGATCTATGTCAGCGTGATGCTTTCCTACATCTACATGACACGCATCCAGACCGGCGGCGCATTTCTGGTGTGGCTGATCTTCTTGAGCTCCTGGGGTTCGGATACCTGCGCATACTGTGTGGGGATGCTGTTCGGAAAGCACAAGATGTCACCGAAGCTGAGTCCGAAAAAGTCGGTTGAAGGTGCAGTTGGCGGCGTTGCGGGTGCTGCGGCACTCGGTGCGCTTTACGGAACTATTTTTGCGAATCAGCTGACCGCGGCACTGCCACACCCGGCATTGGACTGTGCGATCATCTGTTTTGTGGGTGCCTTCATCTCCATTGTAGGTGATTTGGCGGCGTCCGCCATCAAGCGCGATCACGGCGTTAAGGATTACAGCAATCTGATTCCGGGGCATGGCGGTGTCCTTGACCGCTATGACAGTGTGATTTTTGTGGCACCGGCTATCTATGCGACGATCTATCTGTTAAATAATGGAATTGCAAACCTGATCCGCTAGGCTGATTCGTTATGAGCCGAGTGTCGGCTGAGAAATGCTTGCAGGAATATTTGCAGATATCGAGCCTGGTACAAACGAAGCAGTCGATTTCATAGGTTAATTGTGTAAGGAGTAGTGAATGAAAAAGCTTGCAATCTTAGGGTCCACCGGTTCCATCGGAACCCAGACCCTTGAAGTGGTGAGAAATAATGGAGATATTCAGGTGACTGCGCTGGCGGCAGGCAGCAATGTGGATGCCATCGAGGCGCAGATTCGCGAGTTTAAGCCTTCCATCGCGGTGATGTGGGATGAGGCGAAGGCCAGGGAGCTTGCCGTGCGCGTGGCGGATATGGAGGTCCGCGTGCTTGCCGGGATGGAGGGCCTCATTGAGGCGTCCACCGCGGAAGATGTGGATATCGTGGTGACGGCGGTTGTGGGCATGATCGGCATCCGTCCGACCATCGCAGCCATAAAGGCCGGAAAGGATATTGCGCTGGCAAATAAGGAGACACTGGTGACCGCAGGTCATCTGATCATGCCGCTGGCGAAGAAGGTGGGAGTAAAGATTCTGCCGGTGGACAGTGAGCACAGCGCCATTTTTCAGGCGCTGAACGGAGAAAACCAGCGGGAGATCGCAAAGATCCTGCTGACGGCATCCGGCGGACCGTTCCGCGGATGGACCAGAGAGCAGATGAAAGATATTCGTCCTGAGGACGCGCTGAAGCATCCCAACTGGGCCATGGGCAGAAAAATCACCATCGATTCCTCCACCATGGTCAACAAAGGCCTTGAGGTGATGGAGGCCAGATGGCTGTTCGGCGTGGAGATGGATCAGGTGCAGGTGGTGGTTCAGCCCCAGAGTGTGATCCATTCCATGGTCGAGTTTGTGGACGGTGCGGTGATGGCGCAGCTGGGAACGCCGGATATGAAACTGCCGATCCAGTATGCCCTCTATTATCCGGAGCGGCGGTATCTGCCCGGAAAGCGTCTGGATTTCTGGAGCATTGGTCAGATCACGTTTGAAGCTCCCGATATGGAGAATTTCCGCGGGCTGAAGCTGGCTTACGACGCCGGCACTGTCGGAGGCACCCTTCCCACCGTGTACAATGCGGCAAATGAGTGGGCAGTTGGAAGTTTTCTGAATAAACAGATAGGGTATCTGGATATTATTGATATAATAGAAAGCTCGATGGCTCATCATCAGGTGATCGCAGACCCTGATGTGGAGGCTATCTTAGAGGCGGAGCGGGAGACCTATGCCTTCATCGAGAGCAGGTGGTGTAAATGATGGGAAGTATGCTGCTGACGGTATTGATTGTCAGCGTGATTATTGTGGTTCATGAGTTTGGACATTTTTTGCTGGCCAAGAAAAATGGCATTGAGGTGGTGGAGTTTTCCGTAGGCTTCGGTCCGACGCTGTTTGCCTTTGAGCGTGGCGGTACCAGGTACGCGCTGAAACTGATCCTGTTTGGCGGTGCATGTCAGATGACCGGCGAGAATGTGATGGATGAGGATACATCCGCAGAGATACCGGAAAATTCATTCCTGGCAAAGTCTCCCTGGGCGCGCTTCAGTGTGATCGCAGCCGGACCGATATTTAACTTTTTGCTGGCATTTATCCTCTCTGTGGTGGTGATTAGTGTTGCGGGGGCGAACCCGGCAAGAGTCTACACCATGGAGTCCGGAAGCTCGGCTGAGGCGGCTGGGATTCAGGATGGAGACATTATTACCACGATTGACGGAAAAAAGATTGCGATCGGTCGTGATATTGAGCTTTATCTGATCGCCAATCCGCTGAACGGTGAGCCCATTGAGGTGACATGGGAGCGTGATGGCGAGGAGTACAGTGCAGTGCTGGACACATCAGTCTCCAGATACATGATTGGTATCAATTATTATACCAACTCCGATGCGGCCCTTATCGCGGTGAATGAGGGATATCCGGCAGCGGATGCCGGTCTTCAGGTCGGCGATGTGATCCTTCGCATTGAAGATACGGAGATCACAGATGGACAGGGAATCAATGACTATTTCAATGCAAACCCGATGGATGGTAGCGGCATTGAGATCGAGTATAGCCGAAACGGTGAAAAGTATGTGACTGAGCTGGTGCCCATGCTCTATGAGGGCTACAGTCTGGGCTTCGAGGCGGCCTACTGGCGTGAAGCTGTATCGCCCATAGGGGTACTGAAGCATTCCTTCTCCGAGGTGCGCTACTGGATCGAAAATACACTGACGTCACTGACCATGCTGGGGCGCGGACAGTTGGGACTCAATGATGTCTCCGGTCCCGTTGGAGTGGTATCCATTGTCGATGAGGTGGTGGAGGAGAGCAGCTCTGACGGAATAAAATATGTGCTCTTGAACCTGCTGAATCTGACCATCCTGCTGAGCGCAAATCTGGGCGTGCTCAATCTGCTTCCCCTGCCTGCGCTGGACGGAGGAAGACTGGTCTTTATCCTGATCGAGGCGATCACCGGAAAGCCGGTTTCCCGAAAGGTGGAGGGCATCATCCATGCGGTGGGCATTATACTGCTGTTCGGATTGATGATTATTGTCTTGTTTAAAGATTTGTTTGCCTTGTTTTAAGGAGAAATAAGCTGAATCAGGCCATGGAAATCGTGTGTACGATGCCATGGCCTGATTTTTTGCTGACTGAGATAGAGCATTGCTGAAGGTTGAAAACATTATGATTTTGAGTTGATCTCAACTACTTTATACCCGGCATCTTCGATCGCTGCCCGGAGCTGTTCATCACTGACCTCAGTTTCCAGTGAGATTACTGCGGATTTTTTCTTCAGATCGACCTTGGCAGCCGCACCGGGAATATCATTGATGCACTTTTCCACCCGGTTTTTACAGTGCTCGCAGGTCATGCCCTCGATAAGGATGACTTTCTGCGCGACGACCTTTCCCAGCTTTTTCCGCTGTTTCGGGACAGGAGTGCTTCCCCCTCCGCAGCATCCTCCCTCGCCCTTGAAATGCTTTTTGCCGGAGAGAATGCCAACGATTACCAAAATGACGATGACGCCGACGATGATCATATCTTCCATAATTCACACCTCTTGTTAGTTTTGACTAACTATAGAATACCGCGAAATTCCAAATTTGTAAAGAGCAGAGTGAGAAATAAAAATGAAACTTGTATGTGCGGATAGATTATGATAAAATGAGATGCAGTTGACTGTGTTGTTATTCAAATGGTCATTTTGGTATGGTCAATTGACAAATTCAGTGTAAGATAATCATAAGGATAGAAAGGAAGTCTCCTATGAGTTATATTGAAATTACTTATCCCCGTGAGAAAAAGGCCTTCTATGCTCTGCTGGGGGAGCAGCTTGCTCTTTACACGGATGGAGAGACTGACCGCACGGCAGTTCTGTCTAACGCTTCTTCTGTGATCGCCCAGGCATTTCCCGAGGCCAACTGGGTGGGCTTCTATCTGGTTTCCGGCGAGGAACTGGTGGTTGGTCCCTTTCAGGGCAAGCCTGCAGTGAGCCGCATTGCCTACGGAAAGGGTGTCTGCGGCACGGCGTGGAAGGAGGATAAGTCTCAGGTGGTCGAGGAGGTTTCCAGCTTCCCGGGGCATATTGCCTGCGACTGCAGCAGCCGCTCGGAGATTGTGATTCCGCTTAAGAAAGCCGATGGCAGTATCTGGGGAGTCCTGGATATGGACAGTGTGGAATATGCCTATTTTACCGAGGAAGACCGGGTGGGTCTTGAGGAAGTAGTCAAACTTCTGGAATGTGTCAGCTGAGGAGCGGGTGATGAGGTCCGGAAATCATGCAGTGGTGACAGAATGGAGAGAAAATGTCAGTAGAGGAAAATACAAATTGGTGCCAGTCAGTGACCGGGATCGTCATCCATGACGGTAAGGTGCTTCTGGCCAGACATACCTACGGAGCCGGAAAAGGCAGATTGATTGTGCCCGGCGGCTATGTGAACATTCAGGAGAGTCCGCAGGAGGCGGTTGTCCGCGAGGTAATGGAGGAGACCGGGATTCTGGTCCGTCCTCTGGAGGTGATCGGCATCCGGTTCAATCAGAAGGACTGGTATGTGGCTTTCCGGGCAGAGTATATCAGCGGTGAAGCGCATTCTGACGGCGATGAAAACAGCGAGGTGCTCTGGATGGACACCGACGAGGCTCTGTCCAGGGAGGATGTGCCGGATCTGACCAAAAAGCTGATTGCCTGTGCACTGTCCGGGAATGGTATGCATAAGATTGACTATAACGGAACGACCCGTTACGGGGAATATTCGTTTTACGGTGCGGGGAATGTGGACTGAGCCGGAGAAACGTATAGTGTGTGGAACGGTGCAGAGAGCAACGTGGTGGTGTGAAGGATGAACATGTCCTTCGTTGTGGCAGGAGGGAGAAAGGATGAAGGGTTTAGTACATATTTATCACGGCTACGGAAAGGGAAAGACCACCGCAGCCATCGGTCTGGCAGTCAGAGCAGCCGGAAACGATATTCCTGTGGTTGTGGTTCGGTTTCTGAAAACAGACCGGTCGGGAGAGCTGGCTGTGCTGGAGAAGATTTCACAGATTCATTTGATTCCGACGGAGAAGAACTTTAAATTTGCGTTCTGCATGTCCGATGAGGAGAAGGCTGAGGCGGGGAGACTCTGTACCAAAATGCTGGAGTCAGCCTTTGATAAAGCTTATGCGCTGGCGGCAGGCGGAAAGACACTTTTGGTGATGGATGAGGTTTTGGATGCAGTCAATTGCGGGTTTGTGGAGAAGCAGCGGCTGATTCGGCTGCTGAATGAGCGTCCGGAAGGCCTGGAGGTGGTGATGACCGGCAGAAATCCGGCAGCGGAGCAGGTCGAACTGGCAGATTATGTCACCGAGATGAAAAAGGAAAAGCATCCCTATGACCAGGGAATCATGGCCCGCAAAGGAATCGAGTTCTGAGAACAGAAACGATTGCTATGTGAAAAGAAATGGATGAGGCGGGACCAGGGATAAAATATAGGATGAGATAAAGACAGAGGATTTGAGTAATGATTTTGACAGAAGAACAGAAAATGCAAATAGAAGAACAGATCGCCGAGCTGCCGCTCTTTGCCTACGGCTATCTGCCGGTCAGTGAGGTGGGTTTTTCCGAGCGAGTGCGTTACATCTGCGAGACGGAGTGTCCCCAGTACGGAAAAAGTTGGTCCTGTCCGCCTGCGGTGGGTACCGTGGAGGAGTGCAAGGAGCGGGTGAATAAATATGAGGAAGTGTTTGTGTTCGCCTCCCTCAGCGAGGTGGAGAGCATGGATGATATGCAGATGATGCTGTCCACCCGGAAGGAACATGAGCGGATTACCAGACAGATCACAGATATGTTTCAGGTGATCGGATGTGAGACCTTGACCCTGTCCACCGAGTCCTGTATACAATGTAAGCATTGCACCTATCCGGATGCCCCCTGCCGCCATCCGGAGGTTCAGTTCCCCAGTGTGGAGAGCTACGGTATCATGGTGACGGAGCTGGCGGAGAAATGCGGAATCCCGTTTATTCAGGAATACGGAGTGATTACCTGGTTTTCGGTGATTGTTCTGCGGTGATTTCCGCGCTGTGCTGCATTACCAATTGATAGAGCCATATACTTAAAGCAATTTCGATTATCGCGATAAAGAGGGTTATGGCCATTACGACCACCATCGAATAGTTCAGAAGCACCAGGGTGAAAATAAAACCGGTACCTGTGGTGCCTACCTTTACAGAGAACTCCATCAGTGTCAGCAGGGTCTGATGCTGCTCCTTGGGGGTGTGATCAAACAGGATATCCTGTATGTATAATTTAAAGGGATCACGGATAAACAGGATGATTACATATCCCAAAGCCATCACGACAATCCTGAAAAACAGCGGTGTGATAAAGGAGCCGAAGAGCAAAAGGGCTATGGACAGACCCAAAGAACAGGTCAGCAGCATTCCCATCTTCAAGCGATATTGCCTGTAAATCTTCACAAACAGCATGTTAGATACCACGCGAACGATGCGTGAAAAGCAAAGAATTCCTCCGATGATCAGCGAGGTATCATCGACGCTCAATTCTGTCAGCAAATTCTGCTGGATAAAAAGCTTTCCGTCTGACTGTCCTGAGGTTACAATGGGGTAAAACAGGCCGAATACCGCGATAGCCAGCACCACAAATTTGCTGTAATGTACGTTTACCTTTTCTTTTTTCTGATTATTCAATTTATTATACTTCGTATAATCCACGATAAACAGCGATAAAATAAAGCCGATCAGGCAGGTTGTGATGCATCCGATCATCGGAAGATAATGGTTAAAATTAAACATTAAGCTTGCCACAAAGGAAATAAGCATGGTGATGATCGCGTATATGGTGCTGCCCTGGGTTCGTATTTTGACAAATTCCCCGCGGCTGTCTGTATCATCGAGGCAGTTTTCCAGCGCAACGACGGAAGCACTTCTGAAAATGCCGGCTACATCATGAAACACCCTGCCCAGTACAACCATCCAGTAATTGGGGCCCACCGTAATAAATATCGCCGAGAGCAGTAAAAAGAATGAACCGCATCTCACTGAGGCGGTATTACCGATTTTGCGGATGATTCCCAGCAGAGGAAACTGCAGCAGTATGCACACAAAGGTAGACACCGATGCCAGTGAGACAACCTGGGCTGAAGAAAAATTCTTGACTATGGTCAAAAACAGTGTGTCAATGGCAATATAAAACAGCAGATCCCCCTCAAATGCCCAATACCAGGGATACACTTTCCTGATTCTATCTGATTTTTTGTTCATCGTATTTCCTCCGTAACCATCAAATTCTTTGTTGATTGTACTACACCCTTGTGATATAATCAAATATGTATATAGTGATATTATTATAATATAGGGGTTATAAGTTGGGGTATGGAGCTGATTCAGAAATACATCTATCAGGTTTATAAGGAAAGAAGTTTCTCTTCCGCAGCAAGGTCACTGTACATTTCGCAGCCTGCACTGAGTGCGGCGGTTTCCCGCTTTGAAAAGGAAATGGGGATTAAGATTTTTGACAGAACAAAGCAGCCCATCTCCCTCACGCCGCAGGGAATCATATATATAGAGGCGCTTGAGGAGATCATGAGTGCGGAAAACACCATGCAAAGAAGGTTCCGTGAGCTGTCTGATATGAGCTACGGTTCCCTTTCCATTGGCGGTTCCAGTTTTGCCTCCTATGCGCTTATGTCGTCAATCTGTGCCGCTTTTTACAAAAAATACCCTCAAATCAGGGTGACACTTGATATCGGAAATTTGGGTAAGCGGGATTTCCTCAGCGAACGATTGAAAAAAGATGAAATCGATCTGGTTTTGACCTACAATAAAGAGAATAAATGCTATATTTACGACCCTCTTGTGGAGGAAAAACTGATCATTTCCATGCACAAGGATGCTCCATGGGCAGAAAAGCTCAGACCATATGCGGTGACCCATGAGGAATTAGTTTCAGGAAACTATGATAAAACCAAAGAAATTGAGAATCTTTCTGTATTCAACGATGTAGAATTTATCAGTTACGAGAGCAATTCCCTTACCGAACGGATCATGACACAGATGATGGGCCTTTACAAAACGGTTCCTTACACGATTAAAAATGCCAGACACAGTGAAATGCACTATAACCTTATGTGTGCCGGAATCGGTGCGGTGGTGATCCCCAGCCTTCCCATCATACATTCCCAGCATATCGACAGGGATGTCATGTATTTTGTTCCGAAAAGTAAAGCGTTCAGTCGAACGATCTACATTGCCAGAACCCATACGACTGATGACAACCCCATCATTAGGAATTTTATAACGACTGCAAAGGAAGTATGTGCAACCATAAAGGTGTTGTAGTGCAAGAAACGTTTATATATTTTTAAGAAAATGTTCAGACCGTGGAAATTGCTTTTGTGACCGGAAAGGAGTAGGCTAATGAGGTAGTTCGCGAATCAAGCGATGAATCGGTCTGGATATACTTAAGGATAGAATTGCAGTATGCCGGACTGTGATGGTGACGGAGAAGGTTGTATGACAGAAGAGATGAGCAGAATGACAGCGGGGGCGGTGACAACGGAGCCAGTGTGCATCGGTATTGATGTGGGGTCCATCACGGCTAAAATTGTAGTAAAGAGGGGAGAGTCCACCCTCTATGAGAGATACGAGCGCCATTTTTCCATGGTGCGTCAGAAAGCATTGGAGTTAATCTGCCGGGTGAAGGAGATCATTGGAGCCAGCCCGGTGAAAATCGCGATTTCAGGGTCGGCTGGTCTGGGCGTTGCCAAGGCAGCCGGTTTTCCTTTTGTGCAGGAGGTTTACGCGACGGCGGAGACCGTGAAGACTTATGCGCCGGAGACCAACTGCGTGGTTGAGCTTGGCGGTGAGGATGCCAAGGTAATTTTCTTTGACGGCGGGATCGATGAGCGGATGAACGGCTCCTGTGCCGGAGGGACAGGTGCGTTTATCGATCAGATGGCCACCCTCCTTGACTTGACCGCGGGAGAGCTGGATGAGTTGAGTCAGAGCTACGAGCGGATCTATCCGATTGCCTCCCGGTGCGGTGTGTTTGCAAAGACCGACATTCAGCCGCTCTTAAATCAGGGGGCGCGCAAGGCGGATATTGCGGCCAGCATCTATCAGGCGGTGGTGAATCAGACCATCGCTGGACTGGCGCAGGGACGACAGATTGGCGGCACGGTCATGTTTCTGGGCGGTCCGAACTATTACTGTAAGGGACTTCGGGAGCGGTTTGTCAAGACTTTAAAACTGGATGACGAGCACGCGATTTTTCCGGAGTACGGTCGGCTGGCGGTGGCTATGGGTGCCTGCCTCTACGCGGCAAAACAGCCGGAAAGCTACACCTACAGTGAGCTGGAAAAGCGGCTGACGGCGGCCTGCAGTGTAAAGAGTGAGGAGACGGTCCATGCCAGACCGCTGTTTGCAGACGAGGCGGAATATCAGGAGTTTGTGAAGCGGCACAGTGAGGCCACTGTGGAGGAATATCCGCTGGAAAACTATTCCGGCAAGGCATATCTGGGCATCGACTGCGGAAGCACGACCACAAAATTGACATTGATTTCAGAGGATTGTCGTATTCTCTATTCCTACTATGATTCCAACAAGGGCAACCCGGTGGAGATCGTCAGAGGGCAGCTGGAGAAAATTTATGAGATGATCGGTGACCGGATTCAGATCGCCGGCAGTGCGGTGACCGGATACGGCGAGGAGTTGATTGTCCATGCCTTCGGCGTGGATTTTGGTCTGGTGGAGACCATGGCTCACTATAATGCAGCTAGACATTTCAATCCCAACGTAGATTTTATTCTGGATATCGGCGGCCAGGATATCAAGTGCTTTAAGGTACATAATCATTCCATCGACAGTATTATGCTCAACGAGGCCTGCTCCTCGGGCTGCGGTTCCTTTTTGGAGACCTTCGCCAAGTCCATGGGCTATACGGTGGAGGAATTTGCGAAGCTGGGGCTGAAGTCCAAGGCTCCGGTGGATCTGGGCTCCCGCTGTACTGTGTTTATGAATTCTGCGGTGAAGCAGGCCCAGAAGGACGGCGCGGACGTGACCGACATCTCAGGCGGTCTGTCCATGAGCGTGGTAAAAAATGCAATCTACAAGGTTATCCGCGCAGCCAGCCCCGATGAGCTGGGCAGGGAGATTGTGGTCCAGGGAGGAACCTTCTACAATGACGCTGTGCTTCGAAGCTTTGAGCTGGAGCTGGGCCGCAACGTGATCCGCCCCTCCATCGCCGGTCTCATGGGCGCCTACGGTGCGGCACTTCACGCCAGGGAGAGAATGGAAAAGCGCAGTGAGGAATTGAACAGACTTTCTGCTGCTGGAAAGGAGAGAGAGTCGCTGAAGCTGGGGTCCAGTCTGATCTCACCGGAGCGTCTGGCGAAATTTACCCACAAGGCAAAGTCGGTGAACTGCAGCGGCTGCACCAACCATTGCCATCTTACCGTCAATTCCTTTGAGGGCGGTGGGCGCTATATCTCCGGAAATCAGTGCGAGAAGGGATTGGGAAGGACGGTGATCACAGAAGAACTGCCAGACCTGCATCAGTATAAATTAGATAAACTGTTGTCCCTGGGCGGCGGTGAGGCGAAGAGGGGAACCATCGGTATTCCGCTGGCGCTGGGCATCTATGAGCTGGCACCTCTGTGGGATGCGCTGTTTTGGCATCTGGGATTCAAGGTGGTATTCTCCGGCAATTCCAGCAAGGCCATGTATGAGAAGGGGCAGTACACCATTCCATCTGACACGGCCTGCTATCCGGCCAAAATTATGCACGGTCATGTGGAGACGCTGGTGGAGATGGGCGTGGATGCCATTTTTTACCCCTGTCTGACCTACAACATGGATGAGCACACCGGCTCCAACCATTACAATTGTCCGGTAGTGGCCTATTATCCTGAACTCTTAAAGAGCAATGTGGAGTCCCTGAAGAAAACCAAATTTTTATACCCTTATCTGAATATCAACGATGAAAAGGAATTGACAAAGGAATTGACCCGACATCTGTCCGGGGCATTCGGTAAGATTCCCCACAGAGAAGTAAAGGCGGCGGTGGCATCCGCAATGGAGGCTTATCGGGCATGGATGGAGGATATTCATCGGGAAGGACAGCGGGCTCTGGAGTATGCCCGCAAACACAAAAAGCGGATCATGGTGCTCTGCGGACGCCCCTATCATGTGGACGCGGAGGTTGGCCACGGTATTCACAAGCTGGCAGGTGCTCTGGGCTTTGTGGTGGTCAGCGAGGACAGTGTCAGCGACAAGGCAGATTCACCGGAGGTCTCCGTTTTGAATCAGTGGACTTACCATGCCAGACTTTACCGGGCGGCGGAATATGTCTCTGAGCACGACGACTGTGAGCTGGTACAGCTGGTGTCTTTCGGCTGCGGTCTGGACGCCATCACCACCGACGAGGTGAGGGAGATCCTGGAGAGCCACGGAAAGCTGTATACCCAGATCAAGATCGACGAGATCACTAATCTGGGGGCAGTGAAGATCCGGCTGAGAAGCTTGCTGGGCGCGCTGGAGCAAAGGGGGAAAAACTGATGGCAGATTACGCGATTTATACGGAAGAAATGAAGAAAGAGAACTATACGATTCTCGTCCCCAACATGCTTCCCATGCATTTTCAAATGATGGAGCCGATCATGAAGCAGTTCGGCTACAATGCAAAGATCATGGATAATTACGGAAAGCATCTGGCGGAGATCGGCCTGAAATATGTCCATAATGATACCTGTTATCCGGCGATTTTGGTCATTGGCCAACTGATCGATGCCATCAATAGCGGAAACTATGACCCGAACAGGGTTGCCCTTCTGATGACGCAAACGGGCGGTGGCTGCCGTGCCTCCAACTATATTTTTCTGCTGAGAAAGGCGCTGAAAAAGGCCGGATACGGACATATCCCGGTTATCTCCTTTAATCTGTCTGGCATGGAGAAGGAATCTGCTTTTAAGATCACTCTTCCCATGGGTGTCCGGCTGATTCAGGCGGTGCTCTGCGGAGATATGCTGATGCAGCTTCGGAACCAGTGCCGTCCCTACGAGCTGAATCCGGGAGACACGGACCGGCTGGCAAAGGCGTGGACGGATCGGCTGACAAGGGAGATGGAAGAGGAAAACATGTTGGTCAGCTATCTGAAGGTAAAGAAAAATTACCGGCAGATGGTGAGGGACTTTGCCGCCATCCCCATGAATAGGACTGAGAAGAAGGTCAAGGTCGGTATTGTGGGCGAGATTTTTGTCAAATTTTCACCGCTGGGTAATAATCATCTGGATGATTTTCTGGTTTCTGAGGGTGCAGAGGTAATTATGCCGGGATTCCTTGATTTTTGTCTCTATTGCGTGTATAATTCCATCGAGGATTACAAGCTCTATGGCAGAGGGAAAAAGACGGTTCCCATCTATCGGCTTATTTATCGGTATTTGCTGAAAAAGCGCAGGGAGATCAACCGGATCATTGAGAGAGAGGGGACCTTCAGACCATCCACTGATTTTGATCATTCCAGGGAGCGGGCGAAGGACTACATCGGCCTGGGCGTGAAGATGGGTGAGGGCTGGCTGTTGACAGCGGAGATGCTTGAGCTGGCGGAGGACGGTGCCCAGGGTATTGTCTGCACGCAGCCCTTCGGATGCCTGCCCAACCATATCGTGGGCAAAGGTATGATGAAGCCCATCAAGGAAGGGAACGCTGATGTGAATATCGTTGCCATCGACTACGATGCCGGTGCCACCCAGATCAATCAGGAGAACCGCATCAAGATGATGCTGGCAAATGCAAGAGAGGTGCTGGAGCGCCAGGAGAGTGAACGCAAAGAGATGTAATCTGAAGAAACTGTATAGCCCGAAACCGCAGATGAACGGAAGGAAAGTTAAACTGTCTCCGGGAAGACGGTAGAGTATATGTGTTTCCGGACAGATAAACAGGGACAGAGGAATCGATAGGATGAAACCAATTAGTACTAAGACCAATGTGATGCGTCTCCTCGAGCAGGCGGGCATTCCCTACGAGACCGTCACCTATGAATATGACGAAGATAATTTAAGCGGACTGCTTGCCGCCGAGAAATGTGGTCTTGATCCCGATACAATGTTCAAAACATTGGTGACAAGAGGCGAAAAACGTGGTATAGTAGTGTTCTGTATACCGGTGAATGAGGAGCTGGATCTGAAAAAATGTGCCGCCGCGGCGGGCGACAAGCGGATCGAGATGACCCACGTGAAGGAACTGCTGGGCTTGACCGGCTATATCAGAGGCGGCTGCTCCCCCATCGGTATGAAGAAAAAATATCCGATATATATTGAGGAAACGGCGATTCTATTTGATCATATCGCTGTCAGCGCGGGGGCAAGAGGGGTTCAGGTCAGACTGAATCCGGAAGATCTGATCCGCTACACGGAGGCGGAGACTTGCGATGTTGTGAAGTGAAAGGGCGGACAGCGATTGTGGAAGTGCGGAGCGCGAGACAATCGGTTTTATGCAAGTGGATAATTGACAGCTGATTTAGAGTTTTCGTAGGTAAGGGAGAGGTTTATGAACAAAAACATGGTTTACTACAGCACCAGAGGCGGCGACGGTCCGGTGACCGCATCGGAGGCAGTGTTAAAGGGACTGGCAAAGGACGGAGGTCTGTTCGTGCCTTCCTGGATCCCCTGCTTTGAGTCCTCCATTGAGGAGATGAGCAAAATGGATTACCGTGAGCTGGCCTATGAGGTGATGCGGCTTTATCTGACCGACTACACGGAGGAGGAGCTTAAGGCCTGCATTGACGGTGCTTACGATGACAAATTTGATACGGAGGAGATCGTTCCCCTGGCGAAGGTGGGAAGCGAGTACTATCTGGAGCTGTTTCACGGTTCTACCATCGCCTTCAAGGATATGGCGCTGTCCATTCTGCCCCATCTAATGGTCACTGCTGCAAGGAAGCAGGGGCTGGACAAGGAGATCGTGATCCTGACGGCCACCTCCGGTGACACCGGAAAGGCAGCACTGGCAGGCTTTGCGGGCGTGCCCGGCACCCGGATCATGGTGTATTATCCCGAGGACGGTGTCAGTGAGATCCAGAAGCTTCAGATGATCACCCAGAAGGAGTCAAATACCTGCGTGACCAGTATCAAAGGAAATTTTGATGATGCGCAGAGCGGGGTGAAGAGACTGTTTGCGAACGAAACACTTCGCGAGGATGCGGCAGCAGCCGGATTTCAGTTTTCCTCCGCCAACTCCATCAATATCGGACGCCTGGTACCTCAGATCGTTTACTATGTGTATGCCTATACCCGTCTGGTGGCAGCCGGAGAGATTGAGGACGGTCAGGAGGTCAATGTGACCGTTCCCACCGGAAATTTCGGCAATATTCTGGCGGCATGGCTGGCCAAGGAGATGGGGCTGCCCATCAAAAAGCTGGTTTGCGCGTCCAACGAAAATAAAGTCCTGACGGATTTCTTCCGCAGCGGAAACTATGACCGCCGGAGAAGCTTTATTCTGACTTCATCTCCGTCCATGGACATTCTGATTTCCAGCAATCTGGAGCGACTGCTTTACTGGCTGTGCGGCAGTGACGCAGAGCAGACGGCAAAGATGATGAACCAGCTGACCATGCTGGGCAGCTATCAGATCACCGATGAGATGCGCCGCAGCATACCGGAATTTTACGCTGACTTTGCGACAGAGGCAGAGGTGACAGAGACCATCAGCGCCTGTGCAGACAAATATGGCTATGTGATGGATCCTCACACCGCAGTGGCGGCGGCCGTCAGCCATAAGTATCAGGCACAGACGGGCGATGTGACTCCCATGCTGATCGCTTCCACTGCAAGCCCCTACAAGTTCCCCGCCAGCGTGCTGAATGCGGTGGGAGAGCAAACGGGGGATGCCGACTGGAAGATTATGATGAATAAGCTCTGCGCGGTATCCGGCGTGGTGATTCCCAGGGCGGTGACTGATCTCTATGAGGCGCCGATCTGTCACAGAAATAACTGTGCTCCCGAGGAGATGGAAGCGACGGTGCGGGCATTCCTTGGATTATAAGGCGATGCACCCGTTAAACGATCGTGTATCATCATTTTCGATAAAATACACCTCATTCAGGCGCGCAGAATTGTGAAAGAAAAGACACGAAAAATGTTGACGAGAGGTACAGGTATCTTGTATAATAAAGGAAATAATTAACATGGATGTCTGTGGAAAAGTTTAGAAAGCTTTCAGGGCATGATGTTAATAAATAAAATTAAAGAAAGAGGTTTATGCAGATGTCAAAGATCAATTTAGAGAAGTATGGCATTACCGGCAGCACTGAGATCGTATACAATCCTTCCTACGAAGTATTGTTCGAGGAAGAGACCAAGGCCGGTTTAGAGGGTTACGAGGTAGGTCAGGAGACCGAGCTGGGTGCTGTTAATGTTATGACTGGTATTTATACCGGACGTTCCCCTAAAGATAAGTATATCGTTATGGACGAGAACTCCAAGGATACCGTTTGGTGGACATCCGATGAGTATAAGAATGATAACCACCCCATGTCCGAGGAAGTATGGGCTACCCTGAAGGATATCGCTATGAAGGAGCTCTCCAACAAGAGACTGTTCGTAGTAGATGCATTCTGCGGTGCTAACGCTGATACCAGAATGGCAGTTCGTTTCATCGTTGAGGTTGCTTGGCAGGCTCACTTTGTAAAGAACATGTTCATCCAGCCCACCGAGGCAGAGCTTGAGAACTTCGAGCCCGATTTCGTTGTTTACAACGCATCCAAGGCTAAGGTTGAGAATTACAAGGAGCTGGGTCTGAACTCTGAGACCGCAGTTGCATTCAACATCACCAGCCGTGAGCAGGTTATCCTGAACACCTGGTACGGCGGCGAGATGAAGAAGGGTATGTTCTCCATGATGAACTACTACCTGCCTCTGAAGGGCATCGCTTCCATGCACTGCTCCGCAAACACTGATATGAACGGTGAGAACACCGCAGTATTCTTCGGTCTGTCCGGAACCGGTAAGACCACCCTGTCCACCGACCCTAAGCGTCTGCTGATCGGCGATGACGAGCACGGCTGGGATGACAACGGCGTGTTCAACTTCGAGGGCGGCTGCTATGCAAAGGTTATCAACCTGGACAAGGATTCCGAGCCCGACATCTACAATGCGATCAAGAGAAACGCTCTGCTTGAGAACGTTACCGTTGCAGCTGATGGCACCATCGACTTCAACGACGGCAGCGTAACCGAGAACACTCGTGTTTCCTACCCGATCGACCACATTGAGAAGATTGTACGTCCTGTTTCTGCAGCTCCTGCAGCAAAGAATGTTATCTTCCTTTCCGCAGATGCATTCGGCGTACTTCCTCCCGTATCCATCCTGACTCCTGAGCAGACCAAGTACTACTTCCTGTCCGGATTCACCGCAAAGCTTGCTGGTACCGAGCGCGGTATCACCGAGCCTACCCCTACCTTCTCCGCTTGCTTCGGCCAGGCATTCCTGGAGCTGCATCCTACCAAGTATGCAGAGGAGCTGGTTAAGAAGATGGAAGTCAGCGGTGCTAAGGCATACCTGGTTAACACCGGATGGAATGGTACCGGAAAGCGTATCTCCATCAAGGATACCCGTGGTATCATCGATGCGATCCTTGGCGGTGCTATTGAGAAGGCTGACACCAAGTCTATCCCTTACTTCAACTTCGAGGTTCCCACTGAGCTGCCCGGCGTTGACACCAACATCCTGGATCCTCGCAACACCTACGCTGACGCTTCCGAGTGGGAAGTAAAGGCTAAGGATCTTGCTGGCCGTTTCATCAAGAACTTCGCTAAGTACGAGGGCAACGAGGCTGGTAAGGCACTGGTAAGTGCAGGTCCTCAGTTATAATTTAAATACTGAGCTTAATATCAGAAATGACTTAAGGCTGTCGCGTAAGCGGCAGCCTTTTACATCTAAAGACATTTTTAGGTGAAAGTCCCCTTTTGGAGAGTTAATATCAAAAAGATAAAAGGCGCTGACTGGAGAATAAAACCAATCACGCCTTTTTGATTAATTAACTGCGGTACACCCTTCAAGCCCCGGTTTTACTACCATCGAATAATTCGTATGATAGATCACAAATCCGGGCTTTGCACCGGCGACTTTTTTTACATGCTTTTTTTCTACATAGTCTACTTCGACCTTTTCGTTTCCTTTGGCCTTTGAGTACCAGGCCGCCACAGCCGCAGCCTGCTCGAACACCCTGTCCGGAAGCTCCCTGCCCTCCGTTTTTACGATGACATGGGAGCCGGGGATACCCTTTGCATGAAACCACCAGTCATTTCCGGTGGCCAGCCGGAAGGTCAGATCCTCGTTCTGAAGATTGTTTTTGCCCACATAAAGGTGGAATCCATCCTCAGTGAGATAGTGGAAGGGTTTACTGATGATGCGTGCCTGTTTGTCCTTGGGGCTCCTTTTTTTGGCGTAGCCGGACTCACGAAGCTCATCCTTCAGCTGAGTCAGATCTTCCTCGCCTGCGGCGATATCCAGGGCATTGCTGACGGATTCCAGATAATCGATCTCAGCTTTCGTCTCAGCGCAGAGATCGGTTAATGCCTCAAAGGTTCGTTTTAATTTGTTGTAACGTTCGAAGTATTTCTTTGCGTTGGCAGAGATGGAGAGATCTTTATCCAGTGGAATGGTGATCTCCTCGCCGGTGTAATAATTCAGCGCCTTGAAGGATGAACTGCCCGGCTCCACCTGATAACCGTAGGTATTGATCAGCTCGCCATAGATGCGGTACTTGTCCCGCTTGTCTGTGTCGGAGAGCTGTTTTAACTGCAGATCGTATTTCTTTCGATTTCGTTCCAGGGCTGTATTGATCACGTGGCGCATGTCGGCAGATTTCTGACGAATGCGGGACAGTGTATCCTTTTCTGCGTAAAACGAGGACAACATAGCGCTGACAGACTCCTGAGGTGTGGACTCGCAGACCCCGAGGCATGTAAGCGGCAGTACGGAAAACTCGGAAGGCTCACCGTTTCGGTAATAGATGGCAGGAGAGAAGTGCCCGCTTTTGATTTCCTCCATGATCCGGGTGAACGTGTTCCACAGATGTACCTGCTCCACAACTGAGAGGGAGGGGGCAGAGACGTCGCTGTCCAGTCCGGCACGGTAGACAATTTCCTCAGCGGCGATGGGGCTCAGGCCGGTGAGGCCGGTGTAAAGCGCCTTTGCCAGAGAAGTGCCCTTAGTCAGGACCTGAGAGCAGAATTCATCCTCGGTCACGGTCTTTGGATCAAGCTTGTGCATGGTGTCTGGAATGAAGTAAGGCCTGCCGGGCAGTACTTCGCGGACGGAGCTGACCTGTGGCGGGATGCGCTTGATGGCATCCACGATCTGGCCGGATTCATTGCAGAAGATAATATTGCTGTGTTTGCCCATCAGCTCGATCATCAGATGCTTTTCTTTCAGATCGCCCAGCTCGTCCAGATGTTCCACCGCAATATCCAGAATGCGCTCCAGCCCCGGCTGAGTAATGGAAAGAATCCGTCCGTTTCCGATGTGCTTTCGAAGCAGCATGCAGAAATTTGGGGCGGTCATGGGACTCATTTTATTTTCCTCCGTCAGGTAGACCAGAGGGAGGCTGGCGTTGGCTGAGATGGTCAGCCGGTAATTTTCTTTATAATTTTTCAACGTAAACAACAGCTCATCGCCCTCGGGCTGGGCGATCTTGCTGATGCGTGCGCCGGTCAGTTTATGGGAAAGCTCTGCCGCAAGGGCGGCAACTGTGATACCGTCAAAAGCCATAGTGATACTCCTGTACAAGATGTGATACTGAAATCGCGGAAAAAAGTACGGTTGGACCAACGATTAACAGCTCAATACATAATATACCACATCTGTGCCAGGAAAAGCAATGCAATTGTCACTTGAGTGATTGTATCCGAAAATATACCGTCCAAATTCAACATTTGTTGAACTTAAGTTGAACTTAAGTTGCAAAATGGAAATTATTGTAGTAGAATAGCACTTGGGTTTTGCAAACCGATGTATATCTGGAGTGAAAAAGCGATGGAAACACAAACAAAAGATTATTCAAACAAGATTTTAACCATACCGAATTTGATGTCATTTTTTCGCATTTGTCTGATTCCGGTGTGTGCATGGCTGTATGTTGAGAAACAGAACTACCTTTGGACCACGATTGTATTGATATTGTCCGGATTGACGGATATTATTGATGGGTTTATTGCCCGTCGGTTTAATATGATCAGCAATCTGGGAAAAATGTTGGATCCGGTGGCGGATAAGCTGACTCAGCTGGTGATGTTGATTTGCCTGATCACACGCTTTCCGTTGATGTGGGCACCGACGATATTGCTGGTGATTAAGGAGTTTTTGGATACAGTGACAGGGCTGCTGGTGATTCATAAGGTGGGAGTAGTCGAGGGAGCAGACTGGCACGGAAAAGTGGTAACCTTTCTTCTTTATCTGACCATCGGGCTTCACCTGATCTGGTACAGTATTCCCGCTTCTGTGTCAAATCTGGCCATCTGTGTGTCAGTTGTGATGATGATTGTATCTTTGGCACTTTACAGCGCTCATCGTATCAGATTGCTAATGAAACAGGAAAAATAACAGACCCCTGATGCTGCACAGCGAATTATTTCGCCGGTGCAGCACTTTTTCTTGCTTGGGGATTGACTTTTTAGCAGTATATGGATTATACTTATTAAGATTATGGGGAGAAATGCCCTTTTCGGAGGAACATTATGATAAAGAGTATGACCGGTTTCGGCCGTTATGAGATCACTACCGATGAGTGCCGACTTTCCGTGGAGATGAAGTCGGTAAATCACCGTTATCTTGATCTAAGCATCAAGATGCCCCGTCAGTTCAACGCCTTTGAGGCGGAGCTGCGCAATCAGTTAAAGCATGACATTCAGCGTGGAAAAGTGGATGTGTACGTCACCTATGAGGCGTTTGCGGATACTCACACCACCCTGAAATATAATCAAAATATTGCGAAAGAGTATATGAATATTCTGCACGCCATCAGCGAGGAATTTCAGCTTCCTCAGGATATGACCGCCGGTAAGCTGGCCCGATTCCCGGAGGTGATCTCCATGGAGAGCAGTGAGGCAGATGAGGAGCAGCTTCTGGCGCTGATCAAAGAGTGTATGGAGGGAGCTGTGAAGCAGTTTGTGGCACAGCGCGCCCGCGAGGGAGAGCAGCTTTACCATGATCTGATGGGAAAGCTGGATAATATGCTTGGCTGGGTTGCAGAGGTGGAGACCCGTTCCCCTCAGATCCTCACTGAGTACCGTCAGAAACTGATCAATAAGGTTTCTGAGCTTCTGGCAGAGGCCTCTCTGGAGGAAAGCCGCATCGCTCAGGAGGTTACTCTCTTCGCGGATAAGATTTGTGTGGATGAGGAGACAGTGCGCCTTCGCAGCCATATCGATGCGGTGAAGAAGGCCTTAAATAAAGGCGGAGCCGTCGGCCGTCAGCTGGATTTCATCGCACAGGAGATGAACCGGGAGGCGAACACGATTCTCTCCAAGGCAAATGATATGGAGATATCTCAGACCGCAATCAATCTGAAAACGGAGATTGAGAAGGTCAGAGAACAGATCCAGAATATTGAGTGATCGGGTGAGTTATGGGAAGATTGATCAATATTGGTTTTGGCAATGTGATTAATTCGCAGACGGTAGTTGCGGTGGTCAGCCCTGACTCAGCCCCGATCAAGCGCTTTATTCAGAATGCGCGGGAGAAGGGCGTTGTGGTGGATGCCACTCAGGGACGCAAGACTCAGGGCGTGATCGTGACAACCAGCGATTATATTATTCTCTCGGCGTTGCTGCCGGAGACCATTGCAGGCCGGATGAATCCGGACCGGTCATTACAACAGGATAAGGCAGGTGAGGAAGATGAACAGTAAAGGTGTTTTGACGGTGATTTCAGGCTTTCCGGTGCCGGAAAAGGCACCATTATGAAGGCGCTTTTGAAGACTTATGACAGCTATGCGCTTTCTGTTTCTGCCACTACCAGAAGCCCCAGACCGGGCGAGGAGCACGGCAGAGAGTATTTCTTTATCAGCCGCGAGGAGTTCGAGGGCATGATTGCCGAGGATAAGCTTCTGGAGCATGCCCGTTATGTGGATAATTACTACGGTACGCCCAAGGAATATGTGATGAACAATCTGAATGCCGGGATCGACGTGTTGTTGGAGATTGAGGTTCAGGGTGCCATTCAGATAAAGAAAAAGTTCCCGGAGGCGGTACTGGTTTTTGTGACGCCGCCCAGTGCAGAGGAACTGAAAAAACGCTTGGTCAGCAGAGGTACCGAGACGCTGGAAGTCATCAATCAGCGCATGGCCAGAGCCATTGAGGAGTCTGCCTGGATGAAGGAGTATGACTATCTGCTGATCAATGACACGCTGGATGAGTGTGTGAAGCAGCTTCACGAGACGATTCAGAGTCAGCATTTCCGTGTTTCACAGTGTGGTGAGCTGATTTCCGGTATTCAGGAAGCGTTAAAGTTTCTATGATGTGCTGCAGAATATGCCGCCTGTATAGCTTGAAAAACGTTTGATACGTTAAAATGATTAAATAATAGAAATGCCCGGTTGAGGGCTGCAAACTTAAAACAGAAGGAGAATGAAAAATGTTACGTCCATCCTACAATCAGTTAATTCAGAAAGCTAATGAAAATTTTGAGACCGAGGAGCCTATTGTTCGCAGTCGTTATTCCATCGTGCTGGCAGCGGCAAAGCGTGCCCGTCAGATCGTCGATGGAAATGTGCCCTATGTAAACGGCGATGTGCGCAAGCCTCTCAGCGTTGCTGTGGCAGAGCTCAACGAGGGAAAGGTACAAATCCTTCCCGCGGGCGGAGTTCCTGAGACAGTGATCGAGGAGGCGCAGGAAGTGGCTGAGGCAGCAGGTGAGGCTGTTACGACGGATGAGGCTGTTGCAGCGGAATCGGTTACCGCTGAGGAGGCGGTTCTGGTTGAGCCCACTGAGGAAATCGAGCTCTGATATATTGAGATGGACTGTTGCAAGCAGGCAAGGCCTTCGAGTGAAGTATAATTGTGAATTTGCCTTTTGCAGTCAGCCCATCTTCTTTACTATGATTCATTGAGGATTGCACTATGAAATTATTATTTGTGTCCCTTGGCTGCGACAAAAATCTGGTGGATTCGGAGAAGATGCTGGGATTGTTGGCTGACCAAGGCTTTACCTTCACCGACGATGAGACGGAGGCTGAGGTCATTGTGGTCAACACCTGCTGCTTCATCGGCGATGCCAAGGAGGAGAGCATCCAGACGCTGATTGACATGGGGCGGATGAAAACCGAGGGAAATTGTAAAGTATTGATTGCTGCCGGCTGTCTGGCACAGCGGTACCGCGATGAGGTGCTCGCCGAGATGCCCGAGGTTGACGGTATCATCGGAACCACCAGCTATGATCAGATCATTGCCGTGGTGGAGGAGACCCTTAAAGGTCAGAAGATCAACCGCCTCGGCGGGATCAATGACACTCCCGCACCGGATTCCAGACGTCAGCTGACCACCGGAGGTCATTATGCCTATCTGAAGATTGCAGAGGGGTGTGACAAGCACTGTACCTACTGTGTGATTCCTTCTGTCCGCGGAAGCTACCGAAGCGTTCCCATGGAGGCGTTGCTGAAGGAGGCGAAGGAGCTGTCTGATAAGGGTGTGAGAGAGCTGATTCTGGTGGCACAGGAGACCACTCTCTACGGTAAGGATTTATATGGAAAAAAATCTCTGCCCGAGCTGTTAAAGCGTCTGGCAGAGATCGACGGCATCTACTGGATCCGCATTCTCTATTGCTATCCGGAGGAGATCACCGACGAGCTGATCGAGACCATTAAGACTGAGCCAAAGGTCTGCCATTATCTGGATATTCCGATCCAGCACTGCAGTGACCGTGTGCTGAAGCGCATGGGCCGCCGCACCAATCAGGAGCAACTGCGCACCATGGTGGAAAAGCTCCGCCGTGAGATACCTGACATTGCACTGCGCACCACGCTGATTGCCGGTTTCCCCGGTGAGACGGAGGAGGATCATGAGGAAATGATGGCCTTCGTGGATGAGATGGAGTTTGACCGTCTCGGCGTGTTCGCCTACTCCCGTGAGGAGGACACTCCTGCGGCGGCGATGCCCGATCAGGTGGACGATGATCAGAAGGAGATCTGGCGAGACGAGCTGATGGAGCTTCAGCAGGAGGTTTCTCTGGATAAGACCGCGGATAAGGTCGGAGCGGTGGTGGAGGCCATTGTAGAGGGAAAGGTAGCCGACGAAAATGTTTATGTGGGCCGCACCTACATGGATGCCCCCGGCGTGGACGGTTACGTGTTTATCTATACCGACGAAGAGCTGATGAGCGGACAGTTTGTGGATGTCCGCATCACCGGAGCTTCCGAATATGATCTGATAGGAGAGCTGACTGATGAATCTGCCCAATAAATTAACGATTCTTCGCGTGTTGATGGTTCCTGTGTTTATCGTATTCATGCTGACCGATCTGGGCGGCAAATTTAACAATATCATCGCGTTGGTACTGTTTGTGACCGCCAGTCTGACCGATCTGCTGGACGGTTATCTGGCGCGCAAAAACAATCTGGTGACCAACTTTGGCAAATTTATGGATCCGCTGGCGGACAAACTGCTGGTGTGTTCCGCGCTGATCTGTTTTGTGGCAACTGAGCAGCTTCCCGCGTGGATGGTCATCGTCATCATCGCCAGAGAGTTTATCATCAGTGGTTTCCGTCTGATTGCCTCCGACGAGGGGGTAGTCATCGCAGCCAGTTACTGGGGAAAGGTAAAAACTACCGTGCAGATGGTCATGATCATCGCCCTGCTCATCGACTTCCCCTACGCTATGGTGATCGCGTGGGCAGCGGTGGCACTGACAGTGATCTCACTGGTGGACTATATCGCAAAGAACGTCGATGTGATAAAAAAGGGTGGTATGTGACCATGACTGTAGAAGTGATTTCCGTGGGCACAGAGCTGCTCCTGGGAAATATTGTAAACACCAACACCCAATATCTGGCGGAAAAATGTGCCGGACTTGGTCTTGCCATGTATTATCAGTCTGTGGTGGGTGATAATGAAGAGAGAATGACCAAGGCGTTTACGGAGGCTTTTGAGCGCTCTGATATTGTTATTCTCACCGGTGGTCTTGGCCCAACAGAGGATGACATGACTAAGGAAATCTGTGCGAAGGTGCTTGGACTTCCGTTGATACTCCATGAGCGCAGTAAACAGCGGATTGCCGACTATTTTGTTCGAACTTCCCGCAACAATATCACCGAAAACAACTGGAAACAGGCCATGATCCCTGAGGGAGCCTTTGTTCTGGACAATGACAATGGCACTGCGCCGGGGCTGATCGTGGAGAAGGAAGGCGGCTGTGTGATCCTGTTGCCCGGCCCGCCTAATGAGTTAAAGCCTCTGTTTGAGGAAAAAGTGGTACCCTATATCAAGAAGCGCAGCCCCGAGACCATCTGTTCAGCGATGGTAAAGCTGTGCGGAGTGGGTGAGAGCCGCGCGGAGACCATGATCAAGGATCTGATCGATACGCAGTCGAATCCGACGATCGCCACCTACGCAAAGACCAGCGAGTGTGATATTCGCGTGACGGCCAGAGCAGCCAGCGAGGCGGAGGCCATGGCGCTGATCCAGCCCACCGTGGATGAGCTGTTTAAGCGTTTCGGTGAAAACATATTCACTACCCACGAGGAGGAGACCCTGGAACAGGCAGTGGTAAAACTGCTGAAGCAGAAAGGGCTTACGGTGACTACGGCGGAATCCTGCACCGGAGGTCTGGTGGCGGCCAGACTGATCAATGTGTCCGGTGTATCTGATGTGATTAAGAGTGGATATATTACCTATTGTGACGAGGCAAAGCATCAGATATTGGGTGTTCCCTCTGACCTTTTGGAAAAATATACGGCAGTCAGTGAGCAGGTGGCCGGAGCCATGGCCATCGGCGGTGCGAAGGCTGCAGGTGCGGATGCCTGCCTTTCTGTGACCGGTATTGCAGGCCCTGACGGCGGCACAGAAGAAAAGCCGGTTGGACTGGTATATGTGGGCTGTTTCCTTCAGGGAGATACCGTTGTCCGTGAGTTTAAAATGAGAGGAAACCGGGATAAGATCCGGGAACAGGCAGTGGTGCAGGCGTTGGATCTGCTGCGCCGCAGGCTGATCACAGATATGGGAGAGTAATTCATGCAATTGTTCCTGACCCTACTTCGCATTATCGGCATCCTGATACTGGCAGTGATCCTGCTGGTACTTCTTGTGGTGCTTTTGGTGCTTCTCTGTCCGGTCAGATACAGAGCGATTGTTGCCCGGGAGCTGGATAAAAACCCGGAGGTCACCGCCAGAGTTACCTGGTTACTGCATTTTTTGAGTGTCCGAGTGGATTATAAAGAGAAGCTAAGCTATCGCGTCAGTGTTCTGGGTTTTACATTGCTCAAAGACGACGATATACTTGCATCGAAAAACGAGATGTCGGAAAACGTGACGTCAGAAAGCATGACATCAGAAAGCGAGACTTCTGATGATGCCGCCGCTGAATCTGATCTGAAATCGGAAACGATTGCTGACCCGACGAGTGGCCGCGAGCATGGTGAAAAGGAAAATGCACCGTCAGCGGAGGAAAAGCCGACGAAATGCGAAAAAACGGCTGAGCCTGAGGTGAAATCGGACAGGATAGAGAAATCAACGACCGGCAAAGATATAGAAACTGAAACAGAAGTTCCAGAAAACGACGATCAAAAAGTCCCGCTTGGAGAGAAAATCAGCCACGCTGTACAGTTCATTGCCGGATTATTAAATGAACTGCACGGAGCGATACCGGAAAAAATCGCAGAATTTCTGGAGAAAACAGCCGCTTTTATCGAGAAGATATCCTTGTACCCGGATACGATTTTGGAAAAGGTGGATGAACTTCAGAAGAAAAAAGAACGACTGCTAAAGCAGATCAATGACGTGCAGAATCAATCGGCGGTTAAGGCCGTATTCGGGACGATTGGAAGTCTGCTGGTGCACATTAAGCCGCAAAAATTGAAAATAGAAGGTCGTCTGGGATTTGATGATCCGGCGACGACCGGACAGATTTTTGGCGTGATCGGTATGTTAATGCCCTTGTATGGAGAGACTATCCATTTAGAGGCAGTCTTTCATGAGGCAGTGGCGGAAGGTAAGCTTGAGGTGAAGGGGCGGATCCGCATCGGAACCGCACTGTATATGGTTCTTAAGCTGATCGGCAAAAAGGAAGTTCGTCGGCTCATCGCTCAGGTGAAACGACTGAAAAAGGCATAAATAAGGAGGCAGTTCGATGGCAGCAAATACGTTTAATGAAACCGTTAACTCCCTGTTCAAGGGGATGGACAGCTTTATTTCTTCAAAGACCGTGGTTGGAGATGCCATTTATCTGAATGATACGATCATCCTGCCGCTGGTTGATGTATCCTTCGGCGTTGGTGCCGGAGCGTTCGCCAGCGATAAGAGCAATAATGGCGGTGGCGGTATGGGCGGTAAGATCAGCCCCAACTCTATTCTGGTTATCCAGGGCGAGAATATCCGTCTGGTCAACATCAAAAATCAGAACGCGACCAACAAGATTCTGGACATGATCCCCGAGATCATGGAGAAGCTCGGAAAGAAGAAAAAGGACCCTGTGGTAGAGGTTGAAATTCCCGAGGATGTGTTTGATTCTGCCATCAATCAGGATAAGGAACCGGCCTAAAAAACGGAAAAGATATTTTTTGGGGTATGAATTGCGAAAAGAAGACATACAGTGATATAACGAAGTAATTATCGGAGGCGCAATGAAGCGATTATTTGGATTGTGCCTGTTTTGGCTCGGAATCGGTATGGCGGTGTTTCTTCTGCTGCCGACCACATTCTGGAGCGTCGTTGTCACCTTTTCCTGCATTATCGCAGGCTATTATTTGTTTTGTTTCTGCTGATGTTGTCGGTTTTGATTTGCATGAGGCAGTCATTTAGACAATGTAATTTCTATGGTAAAATCGGTCAGATCAGTCTTCTGGTCTGACTGTTTAGTGCGTTTTGCGCAGATATAATATGTATACACAGGAGGACATTTACGTGTCACAGCTTTCAGAAGAGATCAAGCGCAGGAGAACATTTGCGATCATTTCCCACCCCGATGCAGGTAAGACTACTCTGACCGAGAAGTTCCTGCTCTACGGCGGTGCGATCAATCTGGCCGGTACCGTAAAGGGCAGAAAAGCCAGCAGACATGCGGTATCAGACTGGATGGAGATCGAGAAGGAGAGAGGTATTTCCGTCACTTCTTCTGTGCTTCAGTTTAATTATGACGGATATTGTATCAATATTCTGGATACTCCGGGACATCAGGATTTCTCGGAGGATACTTATCGTACCCTGATGGCAGCCGACTCTGCAGTCATGGTCATCGACGCTTCCAAGGGTGTCGAGGCTCAGACCATTAAGCTGTTCAAGGTATGTCTGCTTCGCCATATTCCGATCTTCACCTTTATTAACAAGATGGACCGGGAGGCCAATGACACCTTCGAGCTGATGGATGAGATCGAGAATGTGCTGGGCATCCAGACCTGTCCCATCAACTGGCCCATCGGCTGCGGAAAGTCCTTCCGCGGTGTGTACGATCGCCAGACCAAGAAAATCACCACCTTCAAGGCGGCCATGGGCGGTCAGAAGGAAGTAGAGTCCACCGAGGTGGACGTGGACAGCCCCGAGGCACTGGATCTGATTGATAGCTTCCAGATGGCGCAGCTGCAGGACGAGATCGAGCTTCTGGACGGTGCCGGACAGGAGTTTGACATGGAGCTGGTGCGCGCCGGTATGGTTACCCCCGTGTTCTTCGGTTCCGCATTGACTAACTTCGGTGTGGAGACCTTCCTGAAGCACTTCCTCACCATGACCACACCTCCCTTGGGAAGAACCTCCGATCAGGGAGAAATTGATCCCGAGAGCGAGGAGTTCTCCGGATTTGTATTCAAAATTCAGGCAAATATGAATAAAGCGCACCGCGACCGTATTGCATTCATGCGCATCTGCTCCGGAAAGTTCGAGGCGGGCATGGAGGTAAATCATATTCAGGGCGGCAAGAAAGTCCGCCTGAGTCAGCCTACGCAGATGATGGCGCAGGAGAGAAAGATCGTTGAGGAGGCCTATGCCGGAGATATCATCGGTATCTTTGACCCGGGTATCTTCTCCATCGGTGATACCTTGACCACCTCACCGAAGAAGTTTGCCTACGAGGGCATTCCCACCTTCGCGCCGGAGCACTTTGCCAGACTGCGCCAGATGGACACCATGAAGCGCAAACAGTTCATCAAAGGCGTTACCCAGATTGCCCAGGAGGGTGCGATCCAGATATTCCAGGAGTTCAATACCGGTATGGAGGAGATCATTGTCGGCGTTGTCGGCGTGCTGCAGTTCGACGTGCTGCTGCACCGTCTGAACAACGAGTACAATGTTGAAGTCAAGCTGGAGACTCTTCCTTACGAGTACATCCGCTGGGTGGCAAACAAGGATATCGACGTGAATAAGATCCAGGGAACCTCCGATATGAAGCGAGTGAAGGACATGCACGGAAATCCCCTGCTGTTGTTCGCAAACAGCTGGAGCGTCGGCATGGTGCTGGACAGAAATCCCGGTCTGGAGCTGGCAGAGTTCAGCCGGAATTGATTTCGCTGATGGCAGCAATGATTGCGAGTCAGAGGAAAGTTAAGTATAAAACAGAAAGATCACTGCAGGTGGAGACATCTGCGGTGATTTTTTGTGGTTGATTTGCTGTGGGATGACGGTATATAATTTGTTTAAAGAGAGCGAAAATTTAAATTTGACAGCATGTAAAGTCATGTTGCGGAATTGTAAAGTTGATGTGGTGGTCGTTGGAAGTGCGTTTTGCTACAATGAACTCACCAAATTAAAGGAGGATTTCATTATGAAATTACCAGACAAAATCATTAAGCATAGAAAAGCGAATGGTTGGTCACAAGAAGATTTCGCTGAAAAATTGAATGTATCACGGCAGGCAATCAGCCGCTGGGAAAATGGAACCGCGCAGCCTGATGCACAAAATATATTGCAGATTAGTAAGCTTTTCCATGTTACAACAGATTATCTGTTAAATGATGATTATGAAAGTGACAGAGATATCCCTGCGGTTAAGACTGCAACAGAAGAAACGGAGACTTTGTTTTTAAAAAAGAAACATCTGCATCTGGTATCTGCAATTTGTTTTACAATATCGGTATTTTGTGCAATGCTGGGGGCCGTGAATAGTACAAACGATACTCAGTTAGCACTTTCCGGCTTTATACTTGCCCTTTGTGCAGGTAATGCAATTGCACAGTTTGTGTTGTATGTTAAGAAGCGATAATGATACCTGCACAACCAATTCGCATTTAATCAAATGGGAAATCACGCGTTGGCACAGGCTTTATTTGAAAAGAAATTGAGGTCGATATTTTTGTATTAATTTGGTATAATCATATAAATATCGCCGAAAGGAATGTTGATAATAGAGAAAGGAGCCGGAATTTATGACTACTCCCGAGCAGATTGCATAGCACTGGCTATTGCAAGAAACAGATTGAAACGTCTGTATAGCAGACATTTATAGCGAAATTAATTGCCATAGCCACTGCTGACCTGAATGTACTAAAATTTAGGAGGCAATCATGGGCTATCGACGAGCAGAGGAGGTTCTGCCCGCAGAGATCATCGAACTGATCCAGCAGTATGTGGATGGACAAACGATTTACATTCCCAGAAAGGCGGACTGCCGGAAGGAATGGGGCGAGGGTACTCGCACCAGACAGGAACTGAGAGCGCGAAATCATCAGATCTATGAGGATTATCGCGAGGGAAAGTCAGTGAGAAAACTGGCGGAAATGTATTTTTTGTCTGAGAAAAGTATCCAGCGGATCATTCGAAATATGAGATAAAACAGAGAGAAAGAACCGCAAAATGGTTTGGTGTTGGCTGAATCGTGGGCGGTTCTTTTCAATATTGAGGTTGTCGGTGATCATGCGATGATTCTTCCGGCAAAAGAGTGGGAGATCGATAAAATTGCATTATGATATATTTTACACCGCAGGTATAATGACAAATGGTTCGATAGATGATATAATGTGACACATATCAAAGAGGAAGAGAAAGGATTTTGAGATGGTACGCTTTGCTGCAAGAGATGATTTGGCGCGGGTAAATGAACTTCGCGCGCAGGTGCATGCCGTTCACGCTGAGGGAAGGCCGGATATTTTTTATGAAGAGTCAGGCCCTGAGTTAAAAGCCTATGCGGAAAACTTTCTGACCGAGGAAAACAAAGCGCTCATCGTGGCAGAGCGGGAGGGGATCATCTGTGGCTTTGCCTGTGTGGAGTTGATAACGAAACCTGCATCTATCACCTGTAAAGAACGGGATTTCTATGCAGTGCATGAATTTGGCGTGGATAAACATCTGCGCCGAAGCGGTGTGGGAAGAGAGCTGTTCGCGTTTATCAAGGCAGACGCGAAGGAGAGAGGCTTTGATCGGATCGAGCTGAATATGTGGGAGTTCAATGAAAGCGCGTTGAAATTCTATGAATCTGTCGGGTTTAAGACCTACAGAAGGTATATGGAATTCGAAAATGATTAATACTAAACAGACAGTCTGATAATTTGGCTGTCTGTTTTCTTTTTTTGGTCTATACAATTCGGAATTATTGTGCTAAAATCCATATATTAAATCTATGTTAAAATTAAGTTAAAAAGGAGAGGCGAAATGAAAATTATATCGTTAATCATTGCGCTGGGGCTTTTAAGCCTTGGGATCTGGTCATTCGTACAAAAGATGAATTGCAAAAAGCAAATTCAGGGTATCTATGTACGTTCTGACCAGTGTCTGTCTGTAGGATCAAATATCAGTACGCCGGTATTTTGCTACGAGATTGCGTCTCAGCGATATGAGAGGGAGGCATTTGAGGCTTTCACCGGCAGAAAAAGTACGCTAAAGTATGTGGAGGGGGAAGCTTACCCGATCTATGTCAACGAAAAGAGACCGGATTTCTATGTGCTCGAGAAAACCATCAAGCCCGATGATTTTGGCCTGATACTGGTCGGAATTATTATTTTATTTTTGTTGTGTCTTTGAAGATTTGTGGTATGATGTATTCGTACAAATACCACGAACAGGAGACCTTGACGTTGTTCAGACTATTTATAAACGATAAGAAATTCTATAAAACAGTTGCCGGGATAGCTGTTCCCATCGCCCTCCAGGGTCTGATCACCACCGGTGTCAATATGATGGACACCGTCATGATCGGCGCGGTAGGCGAGACACAGCTGTCCGCGGTATCACTGGCAAATCAGTTTATCAATGTATTTCACATCTTTTGTATGGGCATCGGCATGGGTGCATCCGTGTTGGTAGCCCGCTATTACGGAATGAAAGAATACCCCTCTCTGAAAAATTCCATCGCCATTATGCTGCGTCTGTGCCTCGGCATGGCCACTTTGTTTTGCGTGGCGACCATCCTGCTGCCCCGCCAGATCATGCAGATCTACACGGTGGAGGAGCCGATCATCGAGCATGGCATTCGATATCTGGAGTATTCGGTGATCACCTACTATTTGTTGGGGCTTTCGCTGACCTGTACCATTGTCCTCAGAAATGTGGGACAGGTCAAAATTCCGCTGTACACGTCCATCGCCGCATTTTTCATCAATGTGGGTGCCAACTATGTGTTTATCTTCGGAAAATTCGGCGCTCCCCGCATGGAAGCAGCCGGTGCGGCTCTGGGCACGTTGATCGCCCGTATTTTCGAGTTTGCAGTGATCTGCGGCTACCTGTTTTTTAAGGATAAAGAGATCGGATTCCGAATCAGGGACATTTTCCGCCCGGTGGGCAATCTCTGGAGAGAATATATCCGTATCAGCATTCCTGTGCTGGTCAGTGACGGCATTCTGGCCCTGGGCAATAATTCCGTCGCCATGGTCATCGGACGTCTCGGCGAAAGCTTTGTGGCAGCGAACGCCGTGACCGCGGTGACGCAGCAGCTGAGTTCGGTGATGATTCAGGGCTTCTCACAGGCCGGAGCCATCGTGACCGGATATACGCTGGGAGAGGGAGACAGAGAAAAGGCACACCGCCAGGGGTATGCCTTCTTGGGACTCGGTATGGTGTTTGGACTGGCAGCAGCAGGTATTGTTACTCTGATCAGCGGCCCGATGATCTCCGCCTATAATCTGTCACAGGAGACACAGGAGATTGCCCGCCAGCTGATGCTGTCTATCAGTATCATCATTGTATTCCAGGCGACCAACAGCATCATGACCAAGGGGGTGCTTCGCGGAGGCGGAGACACCAGGGTGCTGATGGTTGCGGACAATGTATTCCTCTGGGTGGCATCCATCCCGCTGGGCATCCTGGCCGGACTTGTCTTTCATCTGCCGGCATTCTGGATATATTTCTCGCTCAAGATCGACCAGGTGTTGAAGGCATTCTGGTGTGTGATCCGTCTGAGAAGCGGCAAGTGGATCAAAAAGATCAAGGCGGCGGATGAGATTCATTCTTGAAGGACTAATTTAACTCAAACTCAGCTGTCAGACCGGAAGCAATGATCCGATAGTTCCCGCCCGGAAGTGCTCCATACATCGCCAGCGAGTACGTTTGCTCGGTTTTACCGCCTGCGGGGAGGAGATACGCGATGGAGTGGAACGCCCAGTTTACTCCGGCAGCGGTGGGGATATCGTACCATTTTCCATCAAGATTCACCTGCAGTGAGTAGTCCTCACCATAGGTCCAGTCACTGTCGGTTTTGTTGGCGATTTGGACAGTGAGGCCGTTTTCGGAGATATCATTGATCTCAAGCGTGATTCCTTCGGGTGGTGTCAGGTCGCCGGCCTCTTTCATCAGGACAGAGTGCCAGCCATCAGCATCCTTAAACAGATGCTCGGCGCTGGGGAGCATGGTGGCGGAATTCCAAGTGCCCTGCGGGCTGAACGAATAGTTATCGGTCAGCTTTGCGAAATCATAGTCAAACCGGTAGACATTTCCATCCTGCATGACCAGATAACCGTTGGACCAGGCGGCTTCCAGCGGATAGCCGTTTATGTCCATGATATTGATTCCGTAGACGGGAAAGGTGATTTGCTCAGGTGACCACTCCTCTGTGTGGATTGCCGGGACGGAGGAGAGTTCGCCCAAAACCTTATTTATGGAGTCGGCGGAAAAGAGATACTGGAGGGTGGTCGTTTCTCCGTTATAATGGAAAAAGCCGAGAGCACTGGTCTGCGGCGACGCATTTTCAAACAAATCTTTCGCCACGACAGCTCCTTCATTTTCATTGGCCAGAGATGTCTTAGCGGCACAGCCGGAAACGGATAGCATCAGAATCAGCGCCAGAGACAGCGAGATGATTTTCTTCATAGGAACCTCCTTTAATCATGCGTTCACTATATATACGAATTAAAAATCAAAATTCCTTATTTAAGTATAAAGAAAGCAACATAGTTAGTCAACATATAGCGGGGAAATAGGATGTATATCAGAACAGATCGATTAATATTAAAACCGTTGTCAGAGGTGGATCAGGCTGCGGTTATCCGTATCCTGACAGACGATACGGTGAAGAAAACCTATTTGCTTCCGGACTTTCAGACGGAGGAACAGACGATAAAGCTGTTCAATGTACTGAGAGCGTATTCCACGTCCGAAAAGCATTATGTGCGAGGGATTTATTTAGATGAGAAACTGATCGGTTTTCTCAATGATGTGGAGTTTTGGGATGGCCGGATCGAACTTGGCTATGTGATTCATCCGGACTATCACAACCAGGGATATGCCACCGAGGCCCTGAGAGGTGTTATCCGAGACCTGTTTAACCGTGGTTTGACCGAAGTGATCGCTGGTGCCTTTGACGATAATTTAGCAAGCATCAGAGTGATGGAGAAGGCAGGAATGCACAGGATGGATCGAACTGAAGAGATTGAGTATCGCGGGAAGGTGCATCGGTGTGTGTATTACAGCACGAGGGTAAAACTTCAGTCAGTGATTTCTCATTATGATAAAATGGTCGATGAGGACAATGATCCATTTCGCGATCCACCGATCCTGCAGGAATATATGAATAAGTGGGACGGACAGGAGTTTATCGATTTGTTGGGACTGTCAACAGAGAAATCTGTCCTTGAGATTGGTGTCGGGACTGGCAGGATCGCGGCCAAGGTTGCACCACATTGCCGTAAACTGTTCGGAATAGATATTTCACCGAAAACAATCGCCAGGGCCTCAGCGAATCTTGCCGCATATGGAAATATGGAATTGATCTGTGCGGATTTTCTGGATTTTGCGATTGATGAGCGGTTTGATGTAGTTTATTCCTCGCTGACACTGATGCATTTCGCGGACAAGCAGGGTTTTATCAATAAGGCTGCTTCACTGTTAAACGATAATGGACGGTTTGTTTTATCAATTGATAAAAACCAAGCAGACTACATTGAAATGGGGACATACAGAGTGAAGATATATCCCGATGACCCAGCGACAATTATCCGGGGTGTTGAAATGGCGGGGATGTATGTGGAACAGCAGAGCGAGACGGAGTTTGCCTATTTGTTCAAATGTCGGAGGATGACAAATTAAGGGGATGAATATGAGAAACATCATATTTTTGGACATTGACGGTGTGCTTAATTCTGAATTCTGGAACAATACACATGAGATGGAAATAAGCAACGGAACATTGATTGATGATGAAAAAGTCAGATTGTTGAGATGAAACCGCTTCGTAAAGAGGCGAAAAAGCTTACCGATATGCTTTGGGAAGCAAGGATTACACTTGCTGGTAAAACACCGGATCATTCCACCGAGGAAATCCGAAGGACCAAGAAGTTCAGTCTGGTTAAGGCGGAGGAAATTCTCTGCTGGCTTAAACAACACAGTGATGTTGAGCGGTGGATCGTTCTGGATGACCTGGATCTGTATAGTGAGGAGATCGCAAAGCATCAGATCCGAACCGATCCGTTAGTGGGATTGACCGGAGAGGATGTAAAAGAATGGGAACGGATATGGAACAGTCACGATCTTTTTGCATAGATTATACTAAGAGATGTTTTTTGTTAATAATCAATCCGCCATTCGGACTGTCTGAGAGAGGTATCTGCCATGCGTATCTGTGAGCTTAAACATAAAGAAGTGATCAATATCTGTGACTGCTGCCGACTTGGAGTCATCACCGATGTGGAGTTTGATCCCTGCAGCGGGTGCATCAAAGAATTTATCGTGCCCGGGCCGGGACATCTGTTCAGCCTGTTCGGGCGGGACAGTGAGTATGTGATTCCGTTCGGCTGTGTCACGCAGATCGGAGATGACATCGTTCTGGTGAATATCAACGCCGAGGAGCGGCTGAGGAAGTGTGAGTGAATGAAGCTGCGGTAGTAGTGGAGAAACAAAGCGGAAGAATATAGGGAGAGCTTTCTGAGTGACAGATAAAAATTGACTTTTTATCGGAGTATTAGTATAATGGTTTCAACCGAAAACAAATATAAATAATGATAAAATCAACGGTTATATATTGATTTTATCAACTGCCCGCATTAAGGAGGTTATCATGAGATGCCCTTACTGTAACGATGAAAACCTGAAAGTGATCGATTCCCGTCCCATGGACGAGGACAATGCTATCCGCCGCCGCAGACAGTGCGAGAGCTGCGGTAAGCGCTTTACTACCTTTGAGAAGGTGGAGACGATTCCGCTGATGGTGGTGAAGAAGGATAATACCCGTGAGCCCTACAACCGTTCCAAAATCGAGAAGGGCGTGCTGAGTGCGTGCCACAAGCGCCCGGTTTCCGTTGAGGATATCAACGGAATGATCGATTCGATCGAGGCGAAGCTGTTCCAGATGGACAGCAGGGAGATTTCCTCCACCGACATCGGTGAGCTGGTGATGGATAACCTGAAGAATCTGGACGAAGTTGCCTATGTGCGATTCTCTTCAGTGTACAGAGAGTTTACCGATGTGCACACCTTCATGAAGGAGCTGGAAAAGCTCTATAAAAAGAAAAAGAGGTAAGCGATGTTTCAGGCGTTTTATCCCGATCAGTGGATTGATTCGGTGTATACATTTGATTTTGAGACGGCGAGAGCGCAGGGATACAGGGCAGTTCTGTTTGATGTGGACAACACCCTGGTTCCCCACGGTGCACCGGCCACGGAGGAGGCGATCCGGCTGTTTGAGCGTCTCCGCCAGCTGGGCTTTGTCACCTGTCTGATGTCAAATAACAAAGAACCCAGGGTGAAGTCTTTTGCGGAGAAGGTGGACAGCCCCTATCTCTACAAGGCCGGAAAGCCCATGAAAAAGGGCTATTTAAAAGCGATGGAGATCACCGGTACGACACCGGCGGACACGCTGTTTATCGGCGATCAGCTGTTTACGGATGTCTGGGGGGCAAAGCGGTGCGGTGTTCGCTGTGTGCTGACGAAGCCCATCGATCCGAAGGAGGAAATCCAGATTGTGTTCAAGCGCCGCCTGGAAAAGCCGGTACTTCGGGAGTACAGCAGGTCGATGCAAAACCGGGCAGATGTGTAGAGAAAACAGATCGATGTGTGGAGAAAACGGATCGATTACCGGTTTCTGAACAGACAAAATGTGCAGTGTGAAGCAGTGCAGCAAGACTTTAGTGTAAAATAAGTGCAAAATAATGGGGAGAAACCGAAAAAAATCCTTGAAATTGTGACGATAATGTAGTAGAATTTGCAGAGATGTTATTGCCTAAGGATGGCAATATCAGTGATTATCCTAAGGAGGAATTTAGTTTATGGTATCAGCTGGCGATTTCCGTAATGGTATGACCGTTGAGATTGAGGGAAATGTATTTCAGATCGTTGAGTTTCAGCATGTAAAGCCCGGTAAGGGAGCAGCTTTCGTTCGTACAAAGCTCAGAAATATCATCAGTGGCGGTGTGATCGAGAAGTCTTTCCGTCCCACTGAGAAGTTTGAAAATGCACACATCGACCGTGTAGATATGCAGTATCTGTACAATGATGGCGAGCTTTACTACTTTATGGATGTTAACACCTATGATCAGGTTGCATTGGGCGAGGAGGCTGTCGGCGATGCACTGAAGTTTGTCAAGGAGAACGAGATGGTTAAGATCTGCTCTTACAAGGGCAATGTATTCTCCATCGAACCTCCTCTGTTCGTAGAGCTTGTGATTACCGATACCGAGCCCGGATTCAAGGGCGATACCGCTACCGGTGCTACCAAGCCCGCTACTGTTGAGACCGGTGCAGTGGTTTATGTACCTCTGTTCGTAAACCAGGATGACAAGATCCGCATCGACACCAGAACCGGCGAGTATATGGCGAGAGCATAATTGATCGCGTTCGGATGTGGTTTACACCTGTCAGGTGTGGGCTGCGCAGGATGAGCGGACAGGTCTGTTGCGAAAAGACAAGGGTTGCTGCAGCGATGCAGTAGCCCTTTATTCACTTCACGGATCGACGCACTGATTCGCGAAGTGATAGGTATCGGGGGATCGTATTGTCGATCAGTTGAGGAGAAAAGCAAGAAAATGAAGTATTTATTGATCACACTGGGGATCATCGTATTTTTTATGATCCAGTATCGGGTTGAATTGAAAAATAAGGAAAGACGGATGCGCAGCAGGATTCGTGCCGAGTGGGGAACCTTTGCGGAAAAACACTTTACTGCAGAGGAACTCTACATGGTGGCTTCCTATCACCGTGAGCAGGCGTCCGGCTTTACCGTTGATGATATTACCTGGCACGACACGGCCATGGATGAGGTGTTTGTCGCTGTGAACCGGACTTATTCCTCGATAGGCGAGGAGTATCTGTATCATGTGCTGCGCACGCCATCATTTTCGGATGATGTGTTAAAGGAGAGAGCCAGAGTCGCGGACCTGTTTACTGTGCAGGAAAAGGCCAGGGAGGATGTGGCTTTTTTGCTCAGCCGCATTGGAAAAAATTACCGGATACCCTTCACCGAGTATGTGGTGCGGCTGATGGAGATCAAGCCTCAGAACAGCCTATTCCATATCTCTGTCCTTTTGATGAATCTGGTCGCGTTGGTTCTGACCTTCACCAGTCCGGTACCCGGAGTACTGTTACTGTTTGTGGCATTGATCTTCAGCATCGTCACTTACTATAAGAAAAAAGGCGAGGTGGAGCCCTATTTTATCTGTATCCAGCGGATTCTGCAGCTTTCTGAGGCGGCTAAAAAGATTGCGGCACTGGATATTCCTGAGTTGAAGGCATACCGGGATGAGCTGGGCAAAATTTCCGGGATGATCCGCAGAAAGTCCTTTTTTGTCGGCTTGATGCAGACTGGCAGTTCCATGGGCGGCTCCATCGCTGACATGGTGCTGGATTATCTGCGTATGGCTACCCATATCGATCTGATCGTGTTCAATCAAATCTATCACGATTTTAAGGCCCGTGAGAAGGAGATATTCCGGTTGATCGAGCTGATCGGTCAGCTGGAATTGGGACTGGCAACAGCCTCTCTGAGAAGCGCATTGCCCAACTGGTGTGAGCCGGAGTTATCCGGCACACGTCCCCGTCTGGCGGCGGAGGATATGGTCCATCCATTGATCAGCAAGCCGGTGGCAAATTCTATCCATACAGAGAGTCATGTATTGCTCACCGGATCAAATGCCTCCGGAAAGTCCACTTTCCTGAAAACTGTGGCGATCAACAGTATTTTGGCTCAGACTCTGTACACAGTGGCGGCCACTTCCTGGCGATCTCCCTGGTACAGAGTGTATTCCTCCATGGCGCTGGCGGACAATCTGTTTGAGGGCGAGAGTTATTTCATCGTTGAGATCAAGTCCTTAAAGCGGATCATGGACAACATGACCGCAGACGATTATCCGGTACTGTGCTTTGTGGATGAGGTCCTGCGAGGGACAAATACAGTGGAGCGCATCGCAGCGTCCGCGCAGATTTTGCGAAGCTTCGTGGGAAAGAGCGCGCTGTGCTTTGCGGCCACTCACGATATCGAGCTGACCACATTGCTGGCTCCCTACTATGATAATTATCACTTCACCGAGGAAGTCAGAGCGAATGATGTATACTTCCCTTATCGGCTGAAAGACGGGCCTGCGCGAAGCAGAAATGCGATTCGATTGCTGAGTGTGATGGGATATGAGAGTGAGCTGACCGGCAAGGCAGAGGAGACGGCGAAGCGGTTTCTGGAGAGCGGAAAGTGGTCGTTGTGAGAAAGATAATGCTCGCAAAACATCTGCTTTGCGAATTCTTCGGCAAAGTTTGCGCTTTTCATTGAAGAGACGAGTAAGGAGCCATGATAAATCATGATGAAAGTAAGCTTATACACCGACGGTTCGGCCCGTGGTAATCCCGACGGCCCCGGAGGATACGGCGCTATCCTGCAGTACCGGGATAAAAACGGAACTTTGCACGAGCGTGAATATTCCGCCGGATATGTAAAAACCACAAACAATCGCATGGAGTTGATGGCGGTGATCGCCGGTCTGGAGGCCCTCAATCGCCCCTGTGAGGTGGAGGTGTTCTCCGATTCCTCCTATGTGATCAAGGCATTTACTGATCACTGGCTGGACAGCTGGCAGAAAAAGAACTGGACCCGTGGCAAAAATGAGCCGGTGAAAAATGTGGATCTCTGGAAGCGGTTGCTGAAGGCGGCTGAGCCTCATCAGATCACCTGGAACTGGGTGAAGGGTCATGCCGGACATCCGGAGAATGAGCGATGTGACAAACTGGCGACCAACGCGGCGGATCATCATGCTGAGCTGGTGGACGAAGGCATCTGACCCTGAAGAAGAAAAATGAAAAGCAGGACTTTTTTTGCAAAACACCTTGCTAATCCAAAATACCTATGATAAGATAATATGTTGAAAACATATTGTTCGAATAAATCGGGCGATGGTTGAGCTGCATTGGACTTTCCAGTGTGACGAAAAGGAGGCCGAGATGGAAGCATACGAGGTAGTACAGTATTTTCTGAAGGCGATTATTTTGGCGGCAGTTGCATTTGGCGGCGTGATGGCCGGCATCGCAGCACGCAAACGTAAGAATAAAAAAGAAGGACAAGAGTAATGATGAAAGCTTATGGTGTAAACGAATTACGAAAAATGTTTCTGGATTTCTTTGAGAGCAAGGGATTCCTGTGCAAGAGCAGCTATTCCCTGGTGCCTCACAACGATAACAGTGTACTTCTGGTACCTGCAGGTATGGCGCCCTTAAAGCCTTACTTCACCGGACAGGAGGTCCCCCCGAATCCCCGTATGGCTACCTGCCAGAAGTGTATCCGTACCGGTGATATCGAAAATGTAGGAAAGACTGCACGTCACCTGACATTTTTCGAGATGCTGGGTAACTTCTCCTTCGGCGATTACTTCAAGGAGGAGGCGATTGCCTGGTCATGGGAGTTTCTGACTGAGGTGGTTGGCCTTGACGCTGACCGTCTTTACCCTTCCGTATATCTGGACGACGATGAGGCGTTCGACATCTGGAACAAGCAGATCGGCGTTCCCGCTGAGAAGATCTTCCGCTTTGGCAAGGAGGACAACTTCTGGGAGCACGGCGCAGGTCCCTGCGGTCCTTGTTCTGAGATTTACTACGACCGCGGCGAGAAGTACGGCTGCGGAAAGCCCGATTGTAAGGTTGGCTGTGACTGCGATCGTTTCATGGAAGTATGGAACAACGTATTCACCCAGTTCAACAGCGACGGCAAGGGTCATTACGAGACTCTGGCAAAGAAGAATATCGATACCGGTATGGGTCTGGAGCGTCTGGCCGTTGTTGTTCAGGATGTGGATTCCGTATTCAGCATTGACACCTTTAAGGCGCTGCTGGACGAGGTTTGCCGCATCGCAAAGGCAGAATATAAGTCTGACGCGAAGAAGGATATCTCCATCCGCGTTATCGTAGATCATATTCGTTCCGTTACCTTCATGGTTTCCGACGGTGTTATGCCTTCCAACGAGGGCCGTGGCTATGTACTTCGCCGTCTGCTTCGCCGCGCGGCACGTCATGGAAGACTCCTCGGCATCGAGGGCAGCTTCCTGGCTGAGCTGGCAAAGAAGGTTATCGAGCTGTCCTGTGACGGTTATCCTGAGCTTCGCGAGAAGGAGCCTATGATTCTGGCCGTTCTCCAGAAAGAGGAGGAGAGCTTCGCCAAGACCATCGATCAGGGTCTCTCCATTCTGGCAGAGATGGAGGCTGCGATGGCTGCTGCCGGCAGCACTGTATTGAACGGCGCTGACGCATTCAAACTGTATGACACTTACGGATTCCCCCTGGATCTGACCAAGGAGATCCTTGAGGAGAAGGGCTATTCCGTAGATGAGGATGGCTTTAAGGCTAACATGGAGGAGCAGCGTGTGAAGGCACGTACCTCCCGTAAGACCACCAACTATATGGGCCGTGACGATATTTACCAGAATATCGACGCAGCTCTGACCACTGAGTTTACCGGTTACACTGCACTGACTGATGAGTCTGTGATCACCGCGCTGACCACCACCGACGAGATCGTGGAGGCGCTGATCGATGGACAGCAGGGCACCATCATCGTGGAGAACACTCCCTTTTACGCATCCATGGGCGGACAGCAGGCCGACATCGGTGTGATCACCTCCGGCGACAGCCAGTTCGTGGTAGAGGATGTGATCAAGCTGCAGGGCGGCAAGTTCGGTCATGTGGGCCGCGTGGTGAGCGGTATGTTCATGAAGGGCGGCAAGGTTACTCTGACGGTAAACGCAGAGAATCGTGCGTCCACCTGTAAGAACCACAGTGCTACCCACCTGCTTCAGAAGGCACTGCGCACCGTTCTGGGCAGCCATGTAGAGCAGGCAGGCTCTCTGGTTACCGCTGACAGACTGAGATTTGACTTTACCCACTTCCAGGCCATGACCAAGGAGCAGATTGCCGAGGTTGAGGCGCTGGTAAACCGCGAGATCGCAGCAGGTCTGCCTGTTGTGACCGACGTGATGACCATCGAGGAGGCAAAGAAGTCCGGCGCGATGGCACTGTTCGGCGAGAAGTACGGCGAGTCCGTGCGCGTGGTTTCCATGGGTGATTTCTCCAAGGAGCTCTGCGGTGGTACTCATGTAGGAAACACCGCACAGATCACCACCTTCAAGATCGTATCTGAGGCCGGTGTTGCAGCCGGTGTTCGCCGTATCGAGGCACTGACCGGTGAGGGTGTGTTTGCTTACTATCGCGCGCTGGAGGAGACTCTGCATCAGGCAGCGGCAGCAGCGAAGAGCGATGTGGCTTCTCTGGTACAGAAGATCGCAGCAATGCAGGATGAGCTGAAGGCAGCTCACAGCGAGAATGAGAAGCTGAAGAGCAAGCTGGCTAATCAGTCCCTCGGAAACGCAGCTGACAATGTGAAGGAAGTGAAGGGCGTTAAGCTCCTTGCTACCGCAGTGGCAGGTGTTGACATGAACGGTCTGAGAAACCTGGGTGATCAGCTGAAAGGACAGATCGGCGAGGGCGTTATCGTTCTGGCTTCCGATCTGGACGGCAAGGTAAACCTGATGGCGATGGCTACCGATGAGGCTCAGAAGAAGGGTGCTCATGCGGGCAACCTGATCAAGGGTATCGCTGCACTGGTTGGCGGTGGCGGCGGTGGCCGTCCTGCAATGGCACAGGCCGGCGGAAAGAACCCCGCAGGTATCGCTGATGCGCTGGCAAAGGCAGCTGAGGTGCTTGAGGGTCAGATTAAATAAACGGTGTTTGAGAACAAATTAAATATGTAATAAATATAGCGGTGTGTACGGCAGGATTTGCGAGGTACACACCGTTTTTTTTTCCTCTTTGAAATGATAAACATTAAACAGACAGATCAAAACGCTGCATACTGATGTCAAATATATTTGACACCAGTACTCGATTGAGCTATAATAGTGTCAAATATAATTGACAGGAAGTGGTTTCTTGAATCAAAAAATGCGAAGGGCCAGACAGGAGAAAAATATGTCCCAGGGAGAGCTTGCCAAGGTTGTCGGTGTTGCAAGACAAACAATTAACATGGTGGAAAGCGGAGAGTATAATCCGACGCTTTCGCTATGTATTAAAATCTGCACTGCTCTGGGATGTACGCTGAATGATTTATTTTGGGAGGAATCGTAATGTTTTATGATGAAAGAATTCAGATGGAGCTGGGAAAAGCATTTCGGGCAACTATGATTTTGGCATGGTTTATTTCGATGATATATGGTCTGTTACATATACTGGCCATGCTGTCGGCGGGAGTGTTCAGTGTTGTGGCAATTGTGTTCGAACTGATTTGCATTGTTTCAGGTATTGTTCTGTTTATGTATGGAGAGATCAGGTTTTTGGGATCCGCCAAAGATGAGATGCTTGCCCATAAGAAACATCTTTACTACAAAAAGGTGTTTTACTTGTATCTCGGCATTATCCTTTTGGCGTTTTATTTACAAATCAGCCTGGGAAGCAGTTCCGAATGGTTCGCGCCCAATCACTTTCTTCTCACGCTTCAAATGCCCTGTTGGCTATTGTTGTTGACTTGTTTGAAATACAATGGTGTGCCTTTCAACTATAGTTATCTCGCCGAGGATAAGCAGATATATATTTGCCGCACCCTCGGAAATGTGGTCAAGCTGGCCAAGATCGTAGCACTTGCAACCGTTGCCGGGATTGTCATTTCTGTTGCGCTTGTACCGTCCGTTTCTCAACTGGTGGCGGTGTTGGCAGCCGGTGTGATTTCCTGGTCTGGCCTTTGCCTGCTGTGGAACGATCATGTATCTTATCTCTGCAGCAGTCGGCAGCTACGGCGCTTGGAATAACGGAAGTAATATAACAAACGGAGTAGCCGTTATGATTGTTTCCACGTTAATCCATTCATTTGAACAGCTGAGTATGTATTTCTTCGGTCTGTTCACCGTTTATCTGTACAGTGAGCTAAAGTGGATCAAATCAAAGGTTTTTGATAGGACAATGGTAGTGGCTATGGGACTGGTGATGTTTGAATTCACCTTGAAGCCTCTGTCACAAATAGTAAATTATGTGGTTGACGGCATGAGCGTTAAGGTTATATTGACGACACTATATACGCTTGCCGCGATTGATTATCTGATTCTGATCATGCAGTCGGCAGTGTTAACAGCGACTACGGTAGCTATTGTAAAGAAAAAAGCATATAACAGAGCTGCCTGCATCTATCCGGTTATCGTTATGGTCTCAAGCGTTTGTATCCATCTGTGGGCAATGAAATCCAGTACAGGTCAGGTGGCTGAATATGTGATTTTTTCGATTCTGGCGATCTGGCTATGTGTGATAATCGCTTTTGCCTACCGGGCAAGCAAAAAAGGTTAACGAAACGGAAAAAGTATAGAAAGAAGGTCCTGTATCGAAGGTATTCGGTACAGGACCTTGCTTTATCGAAAATTACTCCGCTTTTCTGGAAAGCCCTTGCCTCGGAAACGTTATTCCTCAACAAGTGTCAATTGTTCTGTGAGCGCCTCGATTAAATCGTTATATTCAATACCGTTTGCGCACCGATTGTTTATTGCGACGAGCTTACGTTTCAGCGGTAAGCGGATATCATTCACGATTCCCATAATAACAGACTTGAGAGCGGTATCAAGCTGGGCGTTTTGCAATAAACCTGTAATGCGTTTTGCGGCATCGCCATTATCTGTACATAATGTATCTCCGTCAATCATTAACTTGATTTCAGAAGTGACATCTGCAGACAGTGTTACAACGACTGAGCGTGTTTCCGTATTATATGTATTTTGGGTGGCGAGCTTATTTCCATCAACAAATGCCTTTACCGAAATATTTGCATTGTATCCTCTAAAAATAAAACGGTAATTTCTTGCCTTGGGAAGAAGCGAGAGCGCACCGGTTGCCGGCTTTACGGTAAATACCGGATTTGCGCCCCACTGTAAGGACATTTCCGTTTTGGTAAATTCACCGTTTTCAAAATCGCTTCCTTCACCGGCATCTTCGTAAAGGGTAAATTGATTGCTTGCACCGGGGAAGATAACAACTTCCAGGTCATTGCATACTTCAAGCGAATATTTGTTTTGCATCGGCACAATTGCACCGGCTTTTGCAAATACAGCATAGTCATCTGTTTTTCTGTGAACAGATAAGATTCGTCCTGCCTTGCTTGTGTAGTGAAGACCGTGGAAGAAATCAAACCAGTCGCCCTTGGGAAGCCATGTGTTTACGCTTCCCATTTGTGTGATTCTATTGTTTGGCTTCGTGATCGGGGCAACCATAAGCTCACTGCCAAACATAAACTGATTTTTCCTTTCGTATGCGGCATCGTTTTTGGGATACCGGTAGTACATCGGCTGTACCAAAGGCTCCAAATCCACATGGTTGCGGTAGTTCATGGTGTAAAGATAGGGAAATAGACGGTGCCTTAATCGCAACCAGTCTTTCATGATGGCTTCTGTCGTTTTGTCAAAACACCAGGGTTCTTTTCGGATGAACTCTGTGTTTGCACTGTGGAGACGGTTGATCGGAGAGAACACGCCAAGCTGTATCCATCGTGTAATTAAAGCATCATCACGATATCCTGCCATATGTCCACCGATATCATGACTCCACCAGCTGTAACCGATGTTCGATGCAGTTGCAGTAAAATACGGCTGGAAATCTAAAGACTCCCAGGTAACCAAGGTGTCTCCGGAGAAACCTACCGGATAGCGCTGAGAACCGGGTCCGCTGTAACGGGAGAAGAACATTGGTCTTTTACCGCTGCGTTTGATATCGGCGATATGCAAATGGTTTAACATCCACAATGGATTCAGAATTTCCCGCTCATCCTGCAGGTCACCGTTTTTATTTTCTTCGTGAATCCACCAGTAAGATTGTCCCTGCTGCCAGTCCATCCACCAGAAGTCAACACCGTCTTCTTCATACGGATGATGAAGGATATCAAAATACTTCTCCATAAACTCCGGGGATAAAATATTTAAGCGAACGCGTTCTTTTGTGGCGGGATCAATGCCGCAGGCGCGGGCCATTTCCTCGTACCTGTCTTCATGGCACCCTACTCCCTGTGCAGGGTGAAGATTCAACGCTGTGTGCAGATTGTGCTCCTTCAAGAATCGGAGGAATCCTTTGTAATCAGGGAAAAGCTCTTTGTTCCAGGAGTAGCCTGTCCATCCGCTTTCAAATCGCGGGCCTTCCCCATTTTTGTATTCCTCCGGAATATTGACGACATGCCAATCCATATCAACAACACTGACAGAGAAGGGAATATTTTCGTTTTCAAAACGCAAAATGAGATCCTGATATTCCTCCTGCGTGTAAGCGTGATAGCGGCTCCACCAATTTCCCAACGCATAGGCCGGCAGCATCGGCGGGATACCGGTTAAACGATATAAATCTTTTACCGCATCCAGGTATCGGAAGCCATATCCCCAAAAATAGCAGTCAATGGTGTCCGGTACACGGACTTCAACCCAGCCGACGTCGTTTAACAGCAGTGTGTGTGAGTCATCCAATACAGAGAAACCATTTCTGGAACAAACACCGCGTTCCAGGGGAATTGCGCCGTTTGCCTCGTCCAGGGTCATGGCCGTTCCTTTTAATTCCTCAAAATCCTCACCATAGTTCCATGAGGACGCAGGTTCGACTTTCAGTTTCACCGTTAGCGTATCTGCAGAAAATGCCGCATTTTCTTTGTAAGTGAGAATGAGATTTTCAGTCTCGATTCTGAGCCATCCGTCGCTCGATTTCCGGATAAAATTATTTTTGGGGAAATCTCTGAAAAAGACACTTTGGCTTGCGCGGTTCTCAAATATTCCCTGACTGCTGTATTCCATTCGGATTAAAGAAGGGGTTAAAACAGTAAAGCGATATTTTGCACCGGACACTGTGTTTTCCTCCAATGCAAGCGGTCGGGTTTCATAAACAAATCTCATTTTGTTTTTCACGCTGGATAACCTCCTTGATATTTGGTGGTGGACACCGTATAATGGTATTATATTAAGCTGAAAAGTCGAAGTAAATAAACAATATTCATATATAATAGAACGATATTAAGGATAAAAAGATGGAACGATATTTGGAGAAACGAAAGAGGGGAACGGAAACTTTTCCGTTTTCATATTACAAGCAAAAATTTTCAAATCAAATGGTTAAGCTGCACTGGCACCCGGAATTTGAATTGATTTGTGGCATCAGTGGGGAACTGGCGGTTACTGTTTCGCAGGAAAAATACATTTTGCGGGAAGGAGAGATTTTGTTTATCAATCCGGAGGAATTGCATTCCTACGCGGCTTTTTCGGAGGAAGTACAATATCATGCAGCCGTATTTAAGCCTTCCTTGTTTCAATTCAATGCTCCTCATTTTTTTGAACAGGAGTTTATCAATCCGATGATAAATGGTGTATTGCGATTTCCGCGGATGATCGACAGAAGACATGAAAAGTATGCAGTGATCAGTCCGATTGTGGATCGGATTTTTAATGAACACATCAACTCAAAAACGATGGTTTTTGCAGATTTAACCCTGCTATTCTGTACGCTTATGGACAATGGCCTGCTGGAGCAGGTATCAGAGGAGTCTGTCTATAAACAAACAGAAGATATAAAGTGCTGCATCAAGTATATGGAAGAGAATTTTAATCGCAACATAACGCTGGCAGAGCTTGCGAATTTGGTTCATTTAAATCCGAATTATTTCTGTAATTATTTTAAGAAACAGACAGGGCTGACACCCTTTGCACAACTTAACAATATCCGGATTCACCGGGCATCGAAGATACTGTGCCAGACAGAGCTTTCTATTGCAGAGGTAGCGGAAGCCTGCGGCTATGAAAACACAAATTATTTTATTCGGAGGTTTAAAGAAGCAAGAGGCTGTACGCCCTCGGTGTATCGAAAGAAAAATTCCGTGTCCTGAACATATTATCTATTTTTACTTTGTGAGAGCGTATGGATGAGAAAAGCAGATAATCAGATCGGATTTATATTGACATTGACTCTGTAGTGTGATAAACTCAATTTTATAAAAATAAAAATGAGATTTATTCAAAAGTATTATATCAATTAAAAAAGGAGACGAATCATGCTTCCCAGACCGAAAAACTATGCGATATATCCCGCTGTCATCCCGGCAGATCAGCCGGTGGAAATGACGATCGTTCCCAATGAACGGCTGTTTCTGCTCAGAGAAAATGAAACCTATGATCTGACCGTGATCGATGTCAGCGGCGATGAGCCGGATTATTATGAGAAATTGTCCTGCCATACTCACCTGTCTGCGGTGGCGCACGGCGGTGTATTGTGCTTTTCTTATACATTTTCCGGCGAGCAGGAGCACACGATCCGGTTGATGCAGGGAGGCGTCCTTCTCGGTGAGGTCTCGGTATATTCTCTGTATGAGGATATGTATGGGCTCTTGGCGCTGAAGGGAGATCTTCATTCCCACAGTCACCGTTCCGACGGCAGACGTGATCCTGCGGCGCTGGCGGGCCATTTCCGTGAGCAGGGGTATGATTTTTTTGCTCTCACCGATCACAACCGCTATTACACCGGAGGAGAGATTGATGAGGTCTATGAGGGGGTAAAGTTAGGGATCACCCGCATCCGCGGCGAGGAGGTCCATGCGCCGGGAAGTGTGATCCACATTGTTCATGTGGGCGGAGCTTATTCGGTGGCGGAGCGCTATGTCAATGACCGCGAGAGTTATGAGCGGGAGATTGTTGAATATAGGGCGAAGGTTCCGGAGCATATTCCGGAGAGGTTTGTTGACCGCTATGCAAAGACCATGTGGGCGACGGATAAGATCCATGAGGCCGGAGGGCTGGCGATATTCCCTCATCCCTACTGGAAACCGAGCAATTCCATGGTGTACAATGTCTGCGACGAATTGTCGGAGCTTTTGCTCACAAGTGGAATGTTTGATGCCTACGAGTTGTCCGGCGCGATGAAACAGCCCGGTATCAACCGTTCAGTGGCTCTGTGGGCCGATCTGCGGGCGGAAAAGGGGCTTAAGATTCCGGTGGTCGGCTCCAGCGATGTTCATCGCCTTGAAGAGTCCGGCAGCTTCCCCCATTCCTACACCATCTGCTTTGCGGCGGATAACAGTCATGATGCGATCATCGATGCGGTGAAGGCTGGACGGACCGTGGTGATCGAGGATACCGGCGATGAATATGACCGCCAGTATCGGTGCTACGGAAGTCTTCGCTCCGTGGCCTATGCCCACTTCCTTCTGAACCATTTCTTTTTGGAACGGCAGCGGATCTGTCAGGGCGAGGGCGTTGCCATGCGCAATTATGGTATGGGGATTGTGGAAAAGGAATTGATCGAGCTGCAGGTAAAGCAGTCTGATGACTTCCGGGATCGGTTCTTTGGACGCAAGGCACCTGTGCTTCCCGATCAGACGATGCTGGCTTTTGAAAATAAGTGGAGAGAACGGCAGCTGAGGGGACCCTTGACCAAGGGCAGCCGGATCGATTCGGACAAGATTACAAGACAGATTTAAAATAGAGAGGTAAACATGGAGCAAAGAAATCTGCTCAGTGAGCTGCAGTTTAATCGCGAGTATTACAGTAATGTGGAGAAAAAGATTGCTTCAGTGATCCAGGATGATCCGAAGCGACTGATCACCTACTCCATTGCGGAGCTCTCTGAGGTGGCAGGCGTTTCTCAGGGAAGCATCAATAATTTTTCCAGAAAGCTGGTCGGTACCGGTTTTGCCGGACTTAAGCTCCAGCTTGCGCAACAGCTTCCCAAATACAGTGAAAAACAGTTTAACCTGGCAGAGCCGGGGGATGAGATCAGAGATATCCTGGCGAAAAATCGTTCTGAGATGGCGACCGCCTTTCAGAACACCATTGAGCTGAACGGTGAGGAAACACTGAAACGTGTGGTGGATCTGATCCTCAGAGCAAAAAAGATTGAAATCTACGGCATTTACCGTTCAAGTATCGTTGCCATGGATTTTTATTATCAGCTGCTTCAGCTGGGATTGTCCGCAGCGTTTGTAAGCGATGTGCTGATGTGTTCCATCTCGGCGGCTCTTCTCGATCAGGATGATCTGGTCATTGCTATTTCTTCCTCCGGAAGAACCAAGGATATTCTGGATACGGTGAAGGTGGCGAAATCAAACCATGTTCCGGTGGTATGCATTACCTCCGACCCGGAATCGCCTCTGGTCAAGCTGTCCGATGAGGCATTGATCTGTGTGTCATCAGGGAATTCCATCAGTAACCGGAGTGATGAGGTCCGGCTGGCGCAGATGTTCATGGCCGATTCGCTCAGCTCCTATATCCGCTACAAGATCGACGAGACCGGAGAGAAGCGGTACTTTAAGATGGCGGAGATGCTCAGTGCGCACAGTGTCTACGATTGATCTGAGGCTGGATGCAGCATAATTTTGACTGTTTATGACATAACGATAAATCGACATAAGAAAGGAAATATGAGATGAAATTCATAAAAGATACAAAGGTGAGAAACGCAATTATGATCGGCAGCCTGTGCTCGGTGTCTTATCTGGCGGTTTATGTGGCGAGAAATATTCTCAGTGCCGTTTCACCCCAGATGATCGCCAACGACGGGTTTACCAACGAGTATATCGGGGAGGTGTCCGCCCTTTACTTCATCTTTTATGCGTTCGGACAGTTAATCAACGGAGCCATCGGTGATAAGATCAAGGCGCGGTTTATGATCAGCTTCGGTCTGATTTTTGCCGGTGTGACAAATCTGGTATTTCCTTACCTGTCCCACACACCGGAGACGGCCAAATATATTTTTGGAATGACCGGCTTTTTCCTGTCCATGATCTATGGTCCCATGACCAAGGTGGTGGCAGAGAACACAGAGCCCGTCTACGCGACCAGATGCAGTCTGGGCTATACCTTTGCCTCTTTCCTGGGTTCTCCGTCTGCCGGTTTGCTGGCGGCGTTTCTCACCTGGCAGAGCGTGTTCTATGCCAGCAGTGTGATCCTGTTTGTGATGGGTGCCGTCTGTCTGATCCTGTTTGGCCACTATGAAAAGATCGGCATCGTCAAATACCACCAGTTTGACAAACCGAAGAGCGAGCGGAAGGGCGGCATAAAAGTTCTCATCAAGCACAGAATCATCAAGTTTACCTTGATCTCCGTGATCACCGGCGTGGTGCGGACCACCGTGGTATTCTGGCTTCCCACCTATATCGCCCAGTATCTGGGCTTTTCCGCAGAGCAGTCCGCCTCCATTTTTACGGTGGCGACACTGGTGATCTCCATGACTGCGTTTATTGCCGTATTTCTCTACGAGAAGCTGGGGCATGACATGGACAAGACGATTCTGATCGTGTTTACCTCATCGGCGATCTTTTTTATGCTGGTGTATCTGGTAAAACTTCCGGTACTGAATATTATTTTCATGGTGATTGCCATCATGTCTTCGAACGCGGCGGCATCCATGCTCTGGAGTCGGTATTGTCCCAGCTTAAGGGACACCGGCATGGTGTCCGGAGCCACCGGATTTTTAGATTTTGTGAGCTACATGTCAGCGTCGATTTCCAGTACCATCTTCGCCAACGCAGCGACTTCCATCGGCTGGGGAAATCTGATTCTCGTGTGGTTTGGGCTGATGGTATTCGGTATTGTGGTGGCATTACCCTACGATAAACTGCGCAAACGCGCCAACGTATAATCAAAAAAACAGAATAGCAGTCTTAATTTACATAATATAAGCAAAAAAACTTGAGAAAATTTGCTAAAAAACAAAATTCTTGGTTGACGAATAAAAAGATTGTGCTATAATAGTTGCAGTGCTAAAAAAACCCGTACAGTTGGTGCACAATTCACAACTGGAGGGAGGTTAGGTGTGAGTCTATGTCAAATGTAATTGTAAAAGACAATGAAAGCTTAGACAGCGCTTTACGCAGATTTAAACGTACCTGCGCAAAGGCTGGTATTCAGCAGGAGATTCGTAAGCGTGAGCATTACGAAAAGCCCAGCGTTAGACGTAAGAAAAAGTCTGAAGCGGCTAGAAAGCGTAAATACAACTAAGTAGTCAAAAGACTTCGGTTTGTCCGGAGTCTTTTTTTCTATGTCCGGCATAAGATAGCTTGAGGGAATCTGGGGAGTGATCGATTGAAGAACGCGAGCGAGGGTCATATTGTTTCAGATGATAAGCCGGAGAGCGGGAATAGAAAAGTAAGAAAAAAGAAAGGGAAGGCCATCAAGGTATCGAGAGTTCCTCTGCGGGAGGGGAAAATAGAGGATACGATGTCTGCCCTGTCGATCCCTGATGAGGTGCTGGGAAAAGGTACGCTGATGACGGTGCTTGGACAGAGGGAATTGACGGTTGACGGCCACGGGGGGATACTGGCCTACGAAACGGAATGTATCCGGATCCGAACCGGGAGGGCGATCGTCTCTGTCGGCGGCAAGCATCTGGTGATCGATTACTACAATGATGAAGAACTGAAAATTGTTGGCTTTATTGATCAGATTTCCTGGGAAAACCGGTAGGAGGGGCGGATGGGCAGAAAAAAGGATTATGGCGGTAATCTTCGGGGGAAGGTTGGCGTCAGACTGACTGGCCGTCAGACTGAGCGTTTTATCAAGCTTTGCGGGATGAACGGCATCGAACTGCGCAGACTGGCGAAGGAGGATGACGGCAAAGGCTATCGTTTTGTCATCTGGGCGGATGAATTCCTGCTGCTTCGCCCATACTTAAAGAAGACTAAATGCCGTGCCAGAGTGATCAGCCGGGAAGGGGCATCCTTTTATCTGAAGCGGCAGCGAAAACGCTGGCTGTTTCCCGTTGGTCTGCTGATGGGGGCAGCAGTTCTCTTTGGGCTCTCTCAGTTTATCTGGCGAATTGATATCGAGGGAAATGTCCATTATACGGATGATGTAATCTACCGCTTCCTGGAAGAACAGGATGTGAGATTCGGAACACTGAAGACATCGGTCTATACTGCAGGGCTGGAGGAGACCGTTCGAAACAATTTTGAGGACATCACCTGGGTGTCCGTGCAGCTTGTCGGAACCCACATGACGGTGAGCGTGAAGGAGGATGATCAGCTGGAGGCTGAAATGCCCGAGACAGAAAATTCCCATATTGTGGCTGCTCAGGAGGGCGTTATTACCTCTATTGTAGTGCGGTCGGGACAGACCGACCTGAAGGAGGGGGATACCATTGCTGCAGGACAGATCCTGATCTCCGGAGCGGTTGAGCTTAAGGATGACGGCGGCAACATAACCGGGACAAAGCTGGTTCATGCGGACGGAGAGGTCTACGCCAGTGTGTCTTATCAGTATGAGGATAGCTTTTTATTGTCCCATGAGGTGCGGGAATATCAGGAGGAAGCGGTAAACAGATATTCCCTTGTGCTGGGAACCTACCGGATTCCCTTGCCGATATTTGATACCATAGGGGCATATTATGACACGGTGACTGAGCGGGATCAATTCTATCTGGGCAGTGATTATTATCTTCCGATGTATCTGGAAAAGACCGTATATCGCAGTTATCTGCGGCGGGTGGAGGATTACACGGAGGAGGAAGCGAATGCAGTGGCGAAGGAACGGTTGGATATTTTTTTGGCGAAGCTCACGGAAAAAGGGTATGAGATCCAGAGCAGTGAAATCGCACTGGTGATCCAGGACGGGATTTGTACGGTAACCGGCTCCTACACGGCCATCTCACAGATTGGAAAACGGGAGGTCATGGCAGAAGAAGATGATTTTACCGTGGAAGGAGATGATTTCACAGATGGAGCTTGAAAAGAGGGTTGTTTTCGTATATAATAACCTAAATCGGAGTACAGACAGAAAGCGAGGAAATAGTATTGTACACCATTCAGTTGACTGTTGAGTCAGTAGCGCAACAGATGGCGTTGTTCGGACCTCATGACGATCATGTGAGGATCATTGAGAGGGCGCTGTCTGTCACCATAAATGCGAGAAATTCCATTATTGAGATCAGTGGCGAGGATGAGAACGCGGTGAATGACGCGGGCCGCGTCCTCGACTCTCTAAAGCAGGTATATAAAAAGGATGAGCTGATCAATCCGGACATGGTTCACCGCATGGTGGATCTGGTGGAGTCAGGTAATGTCCGGGATGGTCTGGAGGCGATGGATGATGTGGTGGTGCTTACTCACACCGGAAAGCCGATCAAGTGCAAGACCATCGGTCAGAAAAATCTGGTGGATGCCCTCGAAAAAACCAGCGTCACCGTATGTATCGGCCCTGCTGGCACAGGAAAGACCTTTCTGGCGGTGGCACAGGCGGTGGCTGAGTTTAAGCTCGGTGAGATCGAGCGGATCATTATGAGCCGCCCGGCGATCGAGGCCGGTGAGGAACGTCTGGGCTTTCTGCCCGGCGATCTGGCACAGAAGGTAGACCCCTATCTGCGCCCTCTTTATGATGCGCTGAATGATATTCTGGGTGCGGAGACTGCGCGAAAGTTTCAGGAGAAGGGCATCATTGAGATCGCACCCCTGGCTTATATGCGCGGACGTACCCTGAGTAATGCCCGCATTATCATCGACGAGAGCCAGAACGCTTCTCTGCAGACGTTGAAGATGGCACTGACCCGTCTGGGCGAGGGCTCTAAGATGGTACTCACCGGCGATGTGACCCAGATCGACCTTCCCAAGGCCACCACCTCCGGTCTTCAGAAGGTGGCGACGATCTTAAAGTCGGTGGAGGGTGTGTCCATCGTCCATCTGAATAACCGTGACGTAGTGCGAAATAAGATTGTGAGAGACATTATCAAGGCCTTTGAGAAAGAGGAGAACAGGCAGCAGGAAAAGGCTGTGCAAATGGAGCGGAGAGCAAAGGGAAATCATTCTGTCCGCACACAAAAGTAAGTCCAAAGCCACCTTTACAAAGCGGTTTGGTCTGTGATATGATGGTAAAGAGCAGGTATCGGCCGGCAGATGATGCCTGCACCCGGGAAAATCAGGCAGCCAGACCGGGATAACCGTAAGAAATTGGAGTATATGTATGACCTACGAGATAGAGTATGAAGCAGAAAAAAAACTGGATGTGCCTTACGAGGAGATCATCCGCAGGGTGATCGACGGCGCGATGGATCAGGAAGATTGTCCCTACGAGGCGGAAGTCAGTGTGACCATCACTGATAATGCAGGAATCAGAGAGATCAACCGTGATTTCAGAGGGATCGATTCGGAGACCGATGTCCTCTCTTTCCCCATGGTCCAGTATCCGGCACCTGCGGATTTCTCGATTTTGGAGGATGAGACGGCAGTTTGCGACTGTTTTAATCCGGAGACCGGCGAGCTTTTGCTGGGCGATATTATTCTTTCCGTGGATAAGATTGAGGAGCAGGCGGAGAAGTACGGTCATTCGGTGACCAGAGAACTGGCCTTTCTGGTGGCGCACAGTATGCTTCATCTGTTCGGCTACGATCATATGGAGGATGATGAGCGTCTGGTGATGGAGGAGCGTCAGCGGATGCTGTTAGACGGTCTTGGGATTGTGCGATAAAACTGCAAATGATAAAACAGGCACGTTTTGGTTTGATGTATATCAGGGATCTGATAAGCGAAGAAATACAGAAACGATAAGTTCAGATAGATGAGGCGATAGTATGGAGAGTACAGCAAAGAAAAAAGGTTCAAATTTTGTGGTGCAGGGATCGATCCTTGCCATAGCAGGTATCGTGGTGAGACTGATCGGTATGGTCTACCGGATACCGCTGCAGAACAAGCTGGGTGACGATGCTATGGGTATCTACTCAGCTGCTTACAATATTTATAATATCATTTTGCTGTTGTCCTCCTACAGTATCCCGTTGGCTGTATCTAAGATGGTCGCAGCCAGAGTGTCGGTAAAGCAGTATAGAAATTCATACCGTATTTTCAAAAGTGCGATGATTTTTTCCGTGATCGTCGGACTGGTCGCTGCGGCGATCTGTTATTTTGGTGCCGGTTTCTTTGCGGACAAGGTGCTGAATATGCCGGATACGGTTTATGCCATCCAGGTTCTTGCCCCAGCGATCTTCATCATGGCCGTGCTGGGTGTTTTGCGCGGATATTTTCAGGGACAGAGTACGATGATTCCCACCGCGGTTTCCCAGCTATTGGAGCAGATTGTCAATGCGGGTGTCAGCATAGCTGCGGCATTTTATCTCTTCGGACTCGGTGCACAGACTGACGCGGCAAAAGGATCCGGTAATCTTGCCGGTGCTTACGGTGCTGCGGGAGCCACAGTCGGTACGGTGGCCGGAGCACTGACTGCGCTGCTTTTCTGTGGATTTGTGTTTGTTGTCTTCCATCAGGCCATGACTGGAAAGATCAACCGCGACAGGAAAAATCCGGTTGAGCTATACAGCCAGCTGATTCGCATTCTGGTGGCAACCATCGTTCCGGTAATCGTCAGCTCTGCCATCTATAATATCAGCTCACTGGTGGATAACAGTGTGTTCGGTTATTATGTAAAGTTTAATGGGATCGCTGATTCTGATTACAAGACGCTCTGGGGTATTTACAGCGGAAAATACACACTGCTGACAAATGTACCGATTGCCATTGCAAATGCGCTGGCCAGCTCTGTTATCCCGGCACTCACGGTGTCTGTTACCCAAAGAAATCGCGGAGAGACCCTGATGAGAGTCAATATGGCTGTTCGCTTTACTATGATCGTTGCGATTCCCTGTACAGTCGGTCTGATGGTATTGGCGGGGCCTGTGGTAAAGCTTCTCTATCCGGGCGACAGCGGACTTGCCAGCGAGCTGTTGATTCTGGGCGGTATGGCTGTGGCATTTTTCTCACTGTCCACAGTGACTAACGCGATCCTGCAGGGGATTAATAAGATGAAGGTTCCGGTGAGAAACGCACTGATTTCGCTGATTATTCATGTAGGTGTTCTGATCGTATTGCTGTTTGGGTTTGACATGGGAATCAACGGCGTGGTAATCGCAAATATGCTGTTTGGTCTGACCATGTGTATGTTAAACAGTGCCTGCATTGCGGACTATCTGCAGTATCGTCAGGAGATGAAAAAGACATTTATTCTTCCCTCTGTTGCTGCCGCCATCATGGGCGTAGCTGCCTGGGGGGTATATCGTTTGCTGTCCATGCTTTCTGTGGGCAATGGGCTTTCCACCGTTTTTGCGATTATCGTTGCAGTGGTAGTCTATGCAGTGCTTCTTCTGCTGATGAAATGCGTGGATGAGGTTGAACTCTATGATTTCCCGATGGGCGGTCGGCTGGTGAAGGTGGCTAAGGCACTTCATTTGTTGTGATCGTCGGTTTAACCGTGGACCGAATTGGAAAGAATATAACGGAGAAGCAGATATTTATGCGGCTCCGTTTTTCTTTCTGTCATGGATCAGACCGATTTGGTTTGTCTGATACACAGGGATTTGTGTGTGACGGAGCCAGATTGGAGAGTTGTTCATGAAAAAAAGTACTGTATTGAGCTATCTGTTTACGTTTTGTGTGATCGCATTTTGTTTTGTGACAGTATACTATTTTAATTATGCCCGGATGAGGCAGGATCAGGACGAACGGGAACATACGCAGCAGATGGATGGGATAAGCGATGGTTACGAGGACGAATCTCAGCAAGCACCAACCAAGGCACCGGAGCATTTGGCTGGCACCGAAGAACTGCCGTCCGAAGCAGAAATATCGCAGAACGATGCCGCCGGTACAGTGGGGCGCACTGACATGGACGTGCTTGAAGCTGACGCCGGTGGCCTGATTCGTACCAATCCTTCGATGGTATTCGTGGTTGGTCAGTACGACTGGATCACCGGTATCGTCACGGAGACGGTGGAAAAATTCCCCAAAGAATTATTGGGACTCACTCGACAGGAACTTCTCGTTTATCTTCGCGAGCATCCGGAATACGGGACGCTGCTGTCTTTTTCTGAGCATGCAGTCTATCTGCGAAAAAGTGATGAGGAAAACTGGTCGGACTATGCTTATTATCTGATTTTGGAGGAGGAAGGTCTGATGGTGTACCATCTGGATCAGACCACCCTTTATCTGGACACCGGAATTCACTCGGAGGAGCTGAACGACGAAGATCGGAAGCTGTTGGAGGAAGGATTTTATATCAAGGATACAGCTGGATTATTTGACTATTTGCAGACAGTTACCAGCTGATGATACAGAGGACTAAATGAAATAAAACAGGATATGCAGATAGTTGAAGCGTACAGAGAGAACATGGGAAGGAGTGACTGAGGATGAAGCGTGTGGGAATTATCGGAGGTGGAGCGGCCGGCATGACGGCAGCAATTGCGGCAGCCGGAAACGGGGCGCAGGTGACGCTGTTTGAGCGCACGGCGAAGCTGGGAAAAAAGATATTATCCACCGGAAACGGCAGATGTAATCTGGCGAATGATTATCTTGCGGAAAACTGTTTCCATGGCCGGCATCCGGAGTTTGCTCTGCAGGTGATCCGTCATTTCGGTCTGAAAGAAACACTGGATTTTTTTGAGCATATCGGTATTCATCCGATAAAAAACAGCGAGGGATATTATTATCCGCGCTCCATGCAGGCCGCGTCGGTGGCAAAAGCGCTGATCCGTGAGCTGGAACGGCTAAAGGTCAAGGTGGTCGATGAGACGGGAAATCTGCGGGTGAGGCCGCATGGAGATAGTTTTCAGATCAACTGCGAAAAGGGAAGCTTTGCAGTTGACAGCCTGATTCTGGCCTGTGGTGGACAGGCCGCCCCTCAGACGGGCTCAGACGGCAGCGGTTATGCACTGGCTGCCGGTCTTGGCTTGAAGGTGATTCCGGCAGTTCCGGCCCTCGTCCCGCTGACCTCCCCGTGGAAGGGCTTTAAGGAGCTTAGCGGCATTCGCACTGCCGGAAGGATCACACTCTATGCCGGTGAAAGAAAGATCGCTTCGGAGGCAGGGGAGCTTCAGCTCTGCGACTACGGTCTGTCCGGCATACCGGTGTTCCAGATCAGCGGTTTTGCAGCGAGACTTCTGACAGAGAACAAAAAGACCGTGCTTGAAGCTGAGATTAATTTTATGGAGGAATTTTCCAACGGTGAAGTTAAGCAGTATCTTTATCATCAGATAAGACAAAGAGGTGCCGTGCGCTGCGGAGATTTTCTGACCGGTCTGCTGCCGGAAAAGCTGGGGCTGCAGCTGTTTAAGCGGATTGGGGTATCCTATGATCTTCCGGCGGGCAGGCTGAGTGATCGGCAGATCGGGGAGTTGATCCGGGAAATGACGGCCTTTCGTGTGCCGATTACCGGAAATCTCGGCTTTGATCGGGCGCAGGTGTGCTCAGGTGGTGTGGATACAGCTCAGATTGACCCGACCACTATGGAGGTAAAACGGATACCCGGACTTTTTGTGGCGGGAGAATTGCTGGATATTGACGGTATCTGTGGCGGCTATAATCTGCAGTTTGCGTGGTCGAGCGGTTATCTGGCGGGACGCGGAGCTGCACAGTGACATAGCTGCGGACGTCGGCCCTGGATATTATTGAATGGGTATATATTCAGGCGGCAGTTAAGACAGTAATTGTGGCGATACCATACCATCGATGGATAAAGCTATCGAAAACAGTGTATAAAAGAGGTCAATCGAGATATGATCAGAGTGTTGAAGCTTACCCTGCCTCCCAACCATACAGAGGCGGAGTTAAAACAGAAAATTGCATCGGTTCTGGGCATCCGTACAGGGGATATTCTGTCCTGGAAGATCGTAAAGCGCTCCATTGATGCCCGCAAAAAGCCCGATATTGTCTTTGTGTATCAGCTGGATGTACATACGGACCGTGATCTGAAAATCGTGAAGAAAAAGCATAATCCGAACATTGTGCTGCGGCAGAAGGAGGAAAGACATCCGCTTGTACATGGAGCAGAAAAGGCAAATCATCGGCCGGTGATTGTCGGTTTCGGTCCCGCCGGTATGTTCTGCGGCTACCTGCTTGCCAGAGAAGGCTATGCTCCGCTGATTCTGGAGCGGGGCGGCGCAGTGGATGAGCGCACGGAGATCGTGGAAAAGTTCTGGGATACCGGCAAGCTGGATACGGAATGCAATGTCCAGTTCGGCGAGGGCGGCGCAGGAACGTTTTCCGACGGCAAGTTAAATACGCTGGTGAAGGATTCCAGCGGACGAAACCGAAAGGTGCTGGAGATTTTGGTGGAGATGGGCGCAGACCCGTCCATTCTCTACGACAATAAGCCCCACATCGGCACGGACAGTCTGAGGAAGATTGTCAAGAACATACGCAGTGAGATTCTTCGGATGGGCGGCGAGATCCGATTCCATGCGAAGGTCAGCGAATTTGAGATTGACGGCGGACAGATCCGGGGAGTCAAGCTGGCCGATGGAAGCTTGATTGAGGCCGAACAGGTGATCCTGGCCATCGGTCACAGCGCCAGAGATACCTTTACCGTTCTGGCCAACTCACCGATCGCCATGTATCAGAAACCGTTTGCGGTGGGATTGCGCATTCAGCATCCACAGGAGATGATTGATCGCTCTCAGTACGGAAAGGACTGCCGCTATCAGCTGCCCCCTGCGCCCTACAAGCTTGCCGGAAAGTCCATGGACGGCAGAGGGGTGTATTCCTTCTGTATGTGTCCCGGCGGTTATGTGGTCAATGCCTCCTCAGAAAACGGTATGACTGCGGTAAACGGCATGAGTTACAGTGACCGGGGCGGTAAAAATGCCAACAGCGCGATTATTGTGACGGTGGGCGTGGAGGATTTTGGGTCGAACGACGTACTTGCCGGAATGTATTATCAGCAGGAGCTGGAAAAGGCGGCTTACCGCGTGGGCGATGGAAAGATTCCTGTTCAGCTCTTTGGCGATTACCTGAACAATCAGACCAGCACCGGTTTTGGCACCTTTGAGCCTGCGTTCAAGGGTGGATATAAGTTTGCAAACCTTCGCGATGTGCTGAGTACATCTGTGGGCAATGCCCTTGCGGAGGGAATCCAGTCTTTTGAGCGTCAGATCGAGGGCTTTTCCCGATATGACGCGATCCTGGCCGGAGTGGAGAGCCGGACATCATCTCCGGTTCACATTGAGCGGGATAAGCGGATGGAGAGCAATGTGAAAGGGCTATATCCCTGCGGTGAGGGAGCGGGATACGCAGGCGGAATCACCTCGGCAGCCATGGATGGACTGAAGGTGGCGGAGGAAATTATCCGAAGATACGCACCAATCAGTTGACGGATGGAAAACTTTGATTTAAAATAGATAAGCTGGTGTATTTTTGCATATCTGTCTTGAAATAGACTGAGTAAAAATACCGGACATAGAAGCACTGTACGAGAAAGGAATCAAACACCATGACCATGGATGACATTAACCGGATAAATGAGCTGTACCACAAGGCAAAGACTGTCGGACTGACCCCTGAGGAGAAGGACGAGCAGGCACGCCTTCGCGGTGAGTACATTGCCAACATCCGCGCAAATCTTCGCGGTACATTAAACAACATTTCCATCAAGGAACCGGACGGAACCATCACCGATCTGGGTGAGAAGTTCGGCAATAAGGGAAAACAGGAACAGTAAGGAGCAGGCTGTGGAGACAAAACAGGATTTTCGCAGAGAAGTGGCAAAGCGCAGAAAGGCTCTGGAGGCTGACTGCGCCATAAAAATGAGCGAAGCGATTACCGAGAAGGTGATCTCTCTGAAGGAATACAGGGAGTCATCTTTGATTTTGGTATATATCGATTATAAAAATGAGGTCCAGACCGGCATGATCATGGAGGCGGCATGGAGAGATGGCAAGGCTGTCGCAGCCCCCAAGGTTAACGGGAAACAGATGGATTTCTATCTCTTAAACAGTATGGATGATCTGGAGAGCGGCTACATGGGCATCATGGAGCCGAAGGCCGGATTGGAGAAAACTGAGGCCGAGGCCGGCATGATGGTGATGCCCGGTGTGGCCTTTGACCGCGCGCTTCACCGTGTGGGCTACGGCGGCGGTTTCTATGACCGTTTTCTGGAGGCACATCCCGGTATTAAGCGGGTAGCGGTGGCCTATGAGTTTCAGCTGTTCGATCAGGTCCCCCACGAGGAGTTTGACCTGGAGCCGGACATGATCGTGACCGAAACGAGCGTATACCGTCCCCAGGCACCGGCGGAGGAGCCTGCACGTCAGGAGTATTTTATCAGTGTGCTGGGTCAGTGGGTCGGTGAGCAGGAGCGGACGCTTGGCAGAAAGCTTACCGCCTGTATTCAGACCTTCGGCTGTCAGATGAATGCCAAGGACAGCGAGAAGCTGGCCGGCATCTTAGGCCAGGCCGGATATGTACTCAGCGAGTCCGAGGCCTCCGATTTCGTCCTCTACAATACCTGTACCGTTCGCGACAACGCAAATCAGCGTGTTTACGGCAGACTGGGGTATTTAAATAGTCTGAAACAGAAAAATCCGAATATGATCATCGCCCTCTGCGGCTGTATGATGCAGGAGCAGACGGTCATTGACAAGATCAAAAAGAGTTATCGGTTTGTGGATCTGATTTTTGGTACACATAATGTATATAAGCTGGCAGAGCTGCTCTGTGAGCGGGTGATGAGCCGCGGAAAGATGGTCGTGGATGTCTGGGAGCAGGCAGAGGGTATCGTGGAGGAGCTTCCCGCTGAGCGGAAGTATTCCTTCAAATCCGGTGTCAATATTATGTACGGCTGCAATAATTTCTGCAGCTATTGTATCGTGCCCTATGTGAGAGGCCGCGAGCGCAGCCGTGCGCCCCAGGAGATCCTGGCGGAGATCAGACGTCTGGTGGCTGACGGTGTCGTTGAGGTCATGCTGCTGGGCCAGAATGTCAATTCCTACGGAAAGACCCTGGAAAATCCCATGACCTTCGCGGAGCTGCTTAAGGAAGTGGAGAAGATTGAGGGCCTGGAGCGCATCCGTTTTATGACCTCCCACCCGAAGGATCTGTCCGACGAGCTGATCCAGGTGATGAAGGAGTCAAAGAAAATCTGCCGTCACCTGCATTTACCTTTACAGTCCGGCAGCAGCCGTATTCTGAAGATCATGAACCGCAGATACGACAAGGACGGATATCTGGCACTGGTGGACAAGCTGAAGCGCGAGATACCTGACCTGTCCCTGACGACGGATATCATAGTGGGCTTCCCCGGTGAGACCGAGGAGGACTTTATGGAGACCATGGATGTGGTGGAGAAGGTGCGATACGACAGTGCCTTTACCTTCATCTATTCCAAGCGAACCGGCACACCTGCGGCCGCCATGGAGCAGGTGCCCGAGGATGTGACCCACGAGCGGTTTGACCGACTGCTGGCAAAAGTACAGGAGATATCGGCCGAGGTCTGCGGCAAGGACACCGGAAAGGTGATGACCGCACTGGTGGAGGGGCTTGACGAGAAAGAAAATGGCATGGTGACCGGACGTCTGAGCAACAATATTATGGTTCATTTTTCTGGCGACGCATCATTGATTGGCACCATCTGTAAGGTCAGACTGGATGAATCCAGAGGCTTCTATTACATGGGAACGAGGATAGATTAAGTGGGTATTTGGCGGAAAGAAAAGGAAAACCAAATCGATGCGGTAACTCAGCTGGAGAACGAGCTGGAGATCGCCAGGCAGAAGGATCAGGGCGAAGGTTCGGAGAGCGAGGCAGAGCTGAGCCTGGAGGAGCAGCTTATGTTGGAGGCAGAGGAAGAAATTTGTGCGGAAAAACAGGCCGAGATTGGGCAGATTCACGGTGATGCCGGGTATGACGAGGCAGAGAGTGAGCGCATTTTCTCTGAGGAAGCATTGAGTCAGAAAAACGCTGATGATATCACAGCCAGGGACATCGCAGCTGAGGAGTGCACGACAGCGGAGGCTGAGTCTTCGGAGGCACTGTCCGCAAATGGCTCTGCAAACGTGCAGAACACAGAAAGCAAGGATGATAAATTTAAAATTAAATTCATGATCAGCAGAATACCGAGGCTTGAATTTGGAACTATGAAAATTCCGCGCTGGGCCTTGGGGATGATTCTTGCCGCTGTCGGCATTTTTCTGATTTTCTGGGGTGTTTCCCGTTTTTCCGCGCCGGTTGATACCGAGGAGGAAACCGAACCATCCACTGAGCTTGCCATGGTATCAGAGGATTATATTCCGGCTCTAGCGTTGAATTTGGACGGAGAACCTGAAGCAGCACCGATCAGTTATGAGCAGATGATCAACGACATGAGGGGTTGGGTCTGTGAATTTGGTCGGATCAACATTCGTGACGAGGCCAGCTTCGACGGAAAAGTGGTCGATTATGTGGTTTACGGTGATCGATTGAAGATATACGAGCAGGAAGGTGAATTTACCCGGATTAAGTACATCTCGCCTGTTTCCGGCAAGTTGACAGAGGGTTATTGCTATACGGAGTATATCAGTGATACAGAGCCGGAAGGCGCTCAGGTATATTTGAATATACCGCTCTATAAGCAGGCGGATTATCGCTGGGGTGCAGTGAAGATCGGTGGTTATGAGACGCTGGCAAGCGCAGGCTGTACGACCACCTGTATCGCGATGGTAGAGACCTACATGACCGGTGAGGAAGTGTATCCCGACGACGTGGTGGACATGCTTTATTATACCTACGACGGAAGACTGACCTTCCCGGAGCGCTACACTCACCACTGGGCGAGAGATTATATGTCCGTGGCAGTGAAAAAGCTTCACGAGGGTATTCCGGTTCTGGTCAGCGGATATAATTCTGCCGGAGGAACCCACTGGGTGGTGCTGGTAGCGTACAAAGGTGACGGAGAGGATTTCTCTTCCGATCTGTTTCTGATCAATGATCCCGGTTCACCCAGAACCACACTGACCGATTTTATGCGTGACTATCCGTTTATCGAGAAGATCGTATATTATAATAAATGATTCAAGGGTCAATATAAACAAATTCAGATATCGTAAGATAAAGAATGAGGAGGCAGCCGACGTGGCAGCACAGGCACAGATGTCTCCCATGATGACACAGTATGTGGAAACCAAACAGCAGTATCATGACTGCATACTGTTCTATCGTCTGGGAGATTTTTACGAGATGTTCTTCGAGGATGCGATCACCGTATCCCGGGAACTGGAAATTACATTAACCGGAAAGGACTGCGGATTGGAGGAACGCGCACCTATGTGCGGCGTTCCTTATCATGCTGTTGATACCTATTTAAACCGACTGGTCCAGAAGGGCTATAAGGTGGCCATAGCCGAGCAGGTGGAGGACCCTAAGCTGGCCAAAGGCCTGGTAAAACGTGAGGTGGTCCGCATCGTTACGCCCGGAACTATCTTCAGCGATCAGGCGCTGGACGAGACCAAAAACAATTATCTGATGGCCATCGTCTATCTGGAAAAATCTTTCGGTGTTGCCACCTGCGATGTGACCACCGGAGATTTCTATGTGACGGAGGCGGATTCCGAGCGGACTCTGATGGATGAACTGACCAAGTACACTCCTTCGGAGATTGTCTGCAATGAGGCCTTCTTTATGTCCGGCATCGACACCACCGATTTGAGAGAGCGTCTCGGCATGATGCTTTCCTCCCTGGAAAACCGCTATTTCTCCGACGACACCTGCAATTATGTGCTGAAGGACCATTTTGGTGTCAGCACGTTGAAGGGCTTTGGCCTCGCCGATTATCCCATCGGAACGGTAGCTGCAGGCGCGATCCTGCAGTATCTTCTGGAGACACAGAAAAACAATCTGTCCCACATTACCCGCATTACTCCCTACCGCACCGGACGTTTCATGGTGATCGACACCTCCACCAGACGAAATCTGGAGCTGACGGAGACACTGCGCGAGAAGCAAAAACGCGGCTCGCTGCTCTGGGTGCTGGACAAGACCAAGACCGCCATGGGCGCGAGACAGCTCAGAAGCTTTATCGAGCAGCCTTTGGTAGATAGAAATGAGATCGTCCGCAGACAGGATGCGGTGGAGGAACTGGGCAATAACTTCATTGACCGTGAGGAACTGATCGAGTATTTGAATCCGATCTATGATCTGGAGCGTCTGATCGGCCGCATTTCCTATCAGACGGCCAACCCGAGAGACCTGATTGCATTCCGCAATTCGCTGCGGATGCTTCCCCATATCAAACGTATTCTGAACGGATTCAACTGTTCTCTGTTAAAGGAGATCAATGAGGATCTGGACACTCTTGAGGATATCGCTGAGCTCATTGAGTCCTCCATTGAGGAGGAGCCTCCGATCACTGTCCGCGAGGGCGAAATGATCAAGGAAGGCTACAATGAGGAGGTTGACCGGCTGCGTCGGGCGAAAACAGACGGCAAGCAGTGGCTTGCCGAACTGGAGACCGAGGAGCGGGAGCGAACCGGCATCAAAAATCTTCGCGTCAAGTTCAATAAAGTGTTCGGCTACTATCTGGAGGTGACCAACTCGTTCCTGCCCATGGTACCCGATGACTATATCCGCAAACAGACCCTGACCAATGCAGAGCGCTTTACGACCCAGAAGCTGAAGGAGCTGGAGGACGTGATCCTCGGCGCTGAGGACAAACTGTTTGTGCTGGAATATGATCTGTTCTGCGACATTCGCCGTCGGATCGGTGAGCAGGTGCTCAGGATCCAGCAGACCGCTAAGGCGGTGGCAGGCATTGACGTTCTTTGTTCATTGTCGGTGGTTGCGACACGCTATAACTATGTCCGTCCGAAGATCAACGAGAAGGGCATCATCGACATCCGCGACGGCCGTCACCCGGTGGTGGAGCGGATGATGCGTGACGATCTGTTCATTGCCAACGATACATATTTGGACAATAATTCCAAGCGGATTTCCATTATTACCGGCCCCAACATGGCCGGAAAATCCACCTACATGCGCCAGACTGCGCTGATCTGTCTGATGGCTCAGCTGGGCAGCTTTGTGCCGGCGAAGTCGGCAAATATCGGTATCTGTGACCGTATTTTCACCCGTGTGGGCGCATCCGACGATCTGGCCAGCGGCCAGTCCACCTTTATGGTGGAGATGACCGAGGTGGCGAACATTCTCTGCAATGCCACCAAGAACAGCCTGCTGATCCTGGATGAGATCGGCCGCGGTACCAGTACCTTCGATGGCCTGAGCATCGCCTGGGCGGTGGTGGAGTACATCGCAAATCCCAGACAGCTGGGAGCGAAGACCCTGTTTGCGACCCATTACCATGAGCTGACCGAGCTGGAGGGCAGTCTCCCCGGTGTGAATAATTACTGTGTGGCGGTCAAAGAGATGGGAGACGACATCGTGTTCCTGCGCAAGATCGTGAAGGGCGGTGCGGACAAGAGCTACGGCATTCAAGTGGCCAAGCTGGCCGGAGTGCCTGCCGTCGTGTTGGACAGAGCGAAGGAGCTGGTTCAGGAGCTCTCCGACGCGGACATCACTGTTCGGGCGAAGGAGATCGCGGGTATCCACGCACAGGCTGGGACAAGCAAGGCCCGCGTCCGCAAGATGGATGAGGTGGATTTGACTCAGCTGACCCTGTTTGACACGGTCAAGGAGGACGATATCATCAAGGAACTGCAGGAGATGGAGCTGTCCTCTATGACGCCCATCGACGCGCTGAATACATTGTATCGGTTACAGACCAGTCTGAAGAACCGTTGGTAGATAATCCGGTGTGAAGCAGACCATGCTGAATATATGTCAGCAGAGAAGCTGACGCTGCAACGCAGCAAACGCGGTGAAGAAACAAATACGATAAAGAAACAAGCACGATGAAGAGAGATACAACTGTAACAAATGCGAGATCGCAAGCGATACGCATGAAAAGGGGAGGAATGACATGCCTGTTATCAATGTGCTGGATCAACAGACAATCAATCAGATCGCTGCCGGTGAGGTCATTGAGCGCCCTGCCAGCGTGGTGAAGGAGCTGGTGGAGAATGCCATCGATGCCGGTGCCAGCGCGGTGACCGTGGAGATCAAGGACGGCGGCATTTCCTTCATCCGTGTGACGGACAACGGCTGTGGAATCGAGAAAAATCAGGTTCCCATCGCTTTTCTTCGCCATTCCACCAGCAAGATTAAGTCCGCGCTGGATCTGATTACAGTGTCCTCCTTGGGCTTTCGCGGTGAGGCTTTGTCCAGTATAGCGGCGGTGAGTCAGGTGGAGCTGGTAACCCGCGTATCCGGCGAGCTGACCGGCACACGCTATGTGATCTGGGGAGGCGAGGAGAAATCCATCGAGGAGATCGGAGCGCCTGAAGGGACCACATTTCTTGTGCGAAACCTGTTTTACCACACGCCTGCCCGAAAAAAGTTTTTGAAAACGCCTCAGACGGAGGCCGGCTATGTGTCGGTTCTGTTGGAGCGGATGGCCCTGTCCAGGCCGGACATCTCCTTCCGACTGATCGTCAATAACCAGACCAAATTACATTCCTCGGGCAATCACAAGGTGAAGGATCTGCTGTATCAGCTGTACGGCAGGGAGATCACCTCGAATCTGCTGCTGGTCCGCGCTGAGCTGACGGGCCTCAAGCTGTCCGGATTTATCGGGAAGCCCATCCTGGCCAGAGGAAACCGAAATTACGAGCATTACTTTATCAATGGCCGCTATGTGCGCAGCAATGTGATCAGCAAGGCCATTGAGGACGCATACCAGGGCCGCCTGATGCAGCACAAATATCCCTTTACCGTGCTGTATCTGGAGATCGAGCCGGACCGGATCGATGTCAATGTCCATCCCACCAAGATGGAGCTGCGGTTCGATGACAATGAGCAGATATACAGAGATGTGTACAATGCGGTGACTGCCGCCTTTGCCGGAAAGGAACTGATCCCGGAAGTTAAGATGACGGACAGCAAGGAGAAGGCAGTGTCCGGGCATACGGTGTCCGGCAGTACTGACACTTTGTCGGCAGAAAACGCGGACGGAGCGAAAAAGTCCGTGTCTGCGCCGGAGCCCTTTGAACAAAATCGCATTGCGAATTTATTGAGAGAGACCGGCGGATACAAGACCGCGGCCAGACCGGAATATGCGAATACCGGACATTCAACTGGCGGTTCGAGCACATGTGTGAAATCAGGAGTCAGTGTGACGGAGCGCAGACCGTTGACTGATTTAAATGCAAAGATTGTTCGTCCGGTTAGCGGACCGATCCCGGTGGGGGAAGCGGTAAAGCATCCCGCCCCCTCGCAGGCTCAATCCGGTCCGGGATTGCCTGTCGGTCAATCCATACCCACGGCACCGCCCTCCCAGTCGGCCAAAGCTGACGGGCAGCAGTCAATACCCGGTTCGGCAGTGACAACGGTGTCAGCGGCGGCTCAGCCTGCGACAGATACGCCCGCAACTGCCCAGCCTGTGACCGCTCAACCTATGAGTGCACAGCAAATTGCAGACAGCCAGAAAGAAAAAAAATCCACCGAGCAGCTCAGCTTTTTCGAGGAAAAGCTTCTGACCCAGACTGCCCGGATGAAATATCGGTTTATCGGCCAGCTGTTTGATACCTACTGGCTGATCCAGTCCGGCGACGAGCTGATGATCATGGATCAGCATGCGGCACACGAAAAGGTGTTGTTTGAGCGATTCATGGGTAAGCTTAAAGATAAGAAGGAGATATATTCCCAGTCCATGAATCCTCCGGCGATCATTACGTTGTCGGCGATTGAGGAGGAGCTGTTGAACCGTCATAAGGAAGAGTTTGATCAGATGGGATTCGAGATTGAGCCTTTCGGCGGCCGTGAATATGCCCTCTACGGTGTTCCGGCCGATCTGCCGAAGATCAAGCCCCAGGATTTCTTCAAGGACCTTCTGGACAGACTGTCCGACTGCGGTGTCAGCGAAAGCACCATGATTCTGGAGACCATCGCCTCCATGAGCTGTAAGGCTGCGGTGAAGGGCAACCACGCCATGTCATTGCCTGAGGCGGAAAAGCTGGTGGATGAGCTGATGACGCTGGATAATCCTTTTGCTTGTCCCCATGGCCGTCCTACCATTATCCGGATGAGCAAATATGAACTGGAGAAAAAGTTCAGCAGAATCATTTGATGACACAATGAGGTAAATAAATGAACAAGAAACCATTGGTTATTCTGACCGGTCCCACCGCCGCAGGAAAGACCGCGCTGTCTATCGGTCTGGCCAAGCGGATCAACGGAGCGATCATCAGCGCGGACTCCATGCAGGTCTACCGCCACATGGATATCGGCTCCGCCAAGGTGACGCCGGAGGAGATGGACGGCGTTCCCCACTATCTGATCGATGTGTTGGAGCCATCTGAGGAGTTCAGCGTCCACACCTTCAAGCAGATGGCTGAGGCAGCCCTTGAGGATATATACGAAAAAGGGATGATTCCCATTGTGGTGGGCGGGACCGGATTTTATATTCAGGCACTGCTCTACGATATTCAGTTCACAGACACGGATACCGACACCGAATATCGGGAGAAAATGGAAAAACTGGCAGAGTCCAACGGCGCCGACTGGCTTCATGAGCAGCTAAGAGCGGTTGATCCGGAAGCTGCAGAGCAAATACATGCGAACAATGTGAAACGAGTGATCCGCGCACTGGAGTATTTCCATCAGACCGGTCAGAAGATTTCTGAACACAATGAGACCGAGCGTCAGCGGACCTCCCCCTACAATTACGTTTATTTCGTCCTGAACCGGGACAGAGCCGAGCTCTACCGCCGGATCGATTACCGGGTGGACAAGATGCTTGAGAGGGGACTTCTGGATGAGGTGAAAGCCCTGAAAGAGATGGGCTACACCCGCGACATGGTAGCGATGAAAGGGCTTGGCTACAAGGAAGTGCTGGATTATTTCTCCGGTGAAATCACACTGGAGGAGGCTATTTACCGGGTGAAGCGGGACAGCAGACATTTCGCTAAGCGGCAGCTGACCTGGTTTCGGAGAGAGCGGGATGTGACCTGGGTTGATCTGGATGGCCGAGGCGAAGATGATGTGTTGGAGGATCTGCTTGATCTGCTGAGATTAAAAGGAATCACAAAGCAGTAAGCGGATTTGACATTAAATTCACAAAATTGTTTTAGAAAAGAGGATCAATACTAAATGAACAGTAAAGACAATATGTATGTCTCCCTGGGCGTATCTCCCCGCCTGGTCGCGCTGGCCAACGATGTGGAAGAGAGTCTGAAGGAGCGATTTGCACAGATCGACGAAGTTGCTGAATATAATCAGCTGAAGGTACTTCGCGCCATGCAGCAAAACAGAGTCAGCGAGATGCACTTCCACGGTTCCAGCGGCTACGGTTACAATGATGACGGACGCGATGCCCTGGAACAGATCTACGCCGATGTGTTCGGCGCTGAGTCCGCACTGGTGCGTCCCCAGATCACCTGCGGTACACATGCGCTCTACACAGCGCTGGCTTCCCAGCTTCGTCCCGGAGATGAGCTGCTTTCCCCGGTAGGACTTCCCTATGATACTCTCCAGGAAGTAATTGGTATCCGCGAGAGCAATGGTTCTCTGGCAGAGTATGGCATCACCTACGCGCAGGTGGATCTGCTGCCGGACGGAGAGTTTGACTATGAGGGGATCCGCGCGGCGATCAATGAACGCACAAAAATGGCGACGATCCAGCGCTCCAAAGGCTATGCTTCCCGTCCCACACTGTCGGTGAAGCGAATCGGTGAGCTGGTTGCCTTCATCAAGTCCATCAAGCCGGACGTGATCTGTATGATTGACAACTGCTACGGCGAGTTTACTGAGACCATTGAGCCCACCGAGGTGGGAGCGGACATGATCGTCGGCTCTCTGATCAAAAATCCCGGCGGCGGTCTGGCTCCCTGCGGCGGTTATATTGCCGGACGTAAGGATTGCATTGAGCGGGCGGCTTACCGCCTGTGTTCCCCCGGTCTCGGCAAAGAAGTGGGCGCAAATCTCGGAGTGAACCTGTCCTTCTATCAGGGCTTCTTCCTGGCACCGACGGTGACGGCAGGAGCATTGAAGAGTGCGATTTTTGCGGCGGCTCTCTATGAGAGACTTGGTTTCACGGTTTATCCGGACTCCAAGGTGTCCAGACACGATATTATTCAGGCGGTTTGCCTGGAAAAACCGGAGGCACTGATCGCTTTCTGCAAGGGTATTCAGGCGGCGGCACCGGTGGACAGCTATGTAACTCCGGAGCCCTGGGACATGCCCGGATACAATGAGCCGGTCATCATGGCAGCAGGTGCTTTCGTGCAGGGCTCATCCATCGAGCTCAGCGCGGACGGTCCCTTGAGACCTCCCTACAATGTTTATTTCCAGGGCGGTCTTACCTGGTATCACGGACGCTTTGGTATCGTGATGTCGGCCCAGAAGCTTTTGGAGGCGGGGCTGATCACGGTCTGAGAAGAAATTATTACGAATTGATGAATAATTGAACTAAATTCTATACAGCAGACGAATTTTGTGGTATGATAATATAGATAATGGGTTTATATTTCATTATCGCTTTGGAATCAGACCAAATTCGTCTGCTGTGTGCGTGATGATGATATCGACGATAATCAGACTGACCAGTTCGGAGCTGTGTGCCTGATTGACGATATGTGACGGAGTATCCGACTTGGAGAGAGTGCGGAAAAGAGGTCAGATGAATCATTCAACACGAACTATCAAGGAAATGTCCCGTCAGGAGAAGCCTTACGAGAAATGCCAGGAACTGGGGCCGTCTGCCCTTACCGATGCAGAACTTCTGGCTGTGGTGCTTCGGACCGGGACGGAAGGGATGTCCTCTGTCGATCTTGCCCGCCAGATTTTAAAGCTGGGCGGACAGGAAGAACGGCTGGACAGTCTCTATCACATGGCGATCCCGGAGCTGACACGCATCCGTGGAATCGGCAAAGTCAAGGCGATACAGATCGTCTGTCTTTGTGAGCTGGCAAAGCGATTGTCAAAAGCGACGAACACAAAGAAAGTGCTGTTCGACCGGGCGGAGACCATCGCTGACTATTATATGGAGGAGATGCGTCACCTGGAGCAGGAGGAGATGCGCTGCGTATTCTTGAATTCGAAGTGTCAGTTGATTTCGGACAAGGTGATCAGCCGGGGAACGGTTAACAGTTCGCCAGCATCTCCCAGAGAGATATTTATTGAGGCGCTGAGATGTCGTGCCGTAAATTTGATCCTGCTGCATAACCACCCCAGCGGAGACCCCACACCCAGCTATCAGGATGTGATGGTGACCCGAAAGATCCGCGAGGCGGGAGCGTTGATCGGGATCGAACTACAGGATCACATTATTATCGGTGATCAGTGTTATTTTAGTTTAAAAGAACGGGGATACTTTAAATGAAAAAGCCAAAGTTTTCCATTCCTCCCAGGTATGTATTGTTTTTGCTGACGGTGCTCTGCGTTATTCTGCTGGGCATCAACTTTGTGTTTCCAACGGCGTTAAATCCGGTGAGACAGGGGATCTTCACCTTATTTATGCCGATGCAGAAAGGGATCAATCAGATCGGTGCGTCCATCGCTGATGAGATCGAGTCATTTTTGCATATGCGGGAGGCGGAAGAGGAAAATCAATTGCTGCGGCAAGAAAATGCGGCACTGCAGGAAAAGCTGGACCGCTATGCTCTCGATTATCAGGAACTGCAGGAGCTGAGAGCGCTGCTCGGATTGAAAAATACCTATGAACAGTATCCGTCTGTTGCGGCTAATGTTATCCAGAAGGAGTCGGGAAACTGGTTCAATTCTTTTGTGATTGACAAGGGCAGCGACGATGGCATTAAGGTGGATATGAATGTGCTGTCCGGCGGCGGTCTTTGCGGGATTGTCACTGAAGTCGGAAAAAACTATGCGAAGGTCCTTGCGATCATCGATGATGACAGCAATATCAGTGCGATGTCCGCAACGTCAAAGGATTCCTTCATTGTTGCAGGAGATCTTCAGCTTTACGGTGAAGGATTGCTGAATATTCAGTATGCAGACAAGGATGCGGTACTGGCAAAGGGAGATATGGTGATCACATCCAATATCAGCACCAAATACCTGCCTGGACTTTTGATCGGCTATATTCAGGAGATTTCTCTGGATGCAAATAATTTGACCCAGTCCGGCTACCTTCTGCCCACGGCGGATTTTGATGATCTGACACAGGTGCTGGTCATCCGGATGGTCAAGGATGATCTGATGATCGATGAGACGGAAACGAAACCGGAGGAGAGCTCCGAAGCTGAGCCGCAGACAGAAATTCCCGGCGGGACGGAGGCGCAGGGATGAGAAGAGTGATACTGGCAGCCGCCTCCATATTGACCGCTTTTCTGCTTCAGAACAGTGTGTTGTGGACTTTTTCGCCGCTGGACGTGGTTCCAAATCTGCTCCTTATCGTTACCGTAACCTACGGTTTGACCTGTGGTAAGCGGATCGGCATGCTGATCGGAGCAGTCTGCGGAATCCTTTCTGATACATTTATCGGCGACGGCGGTCTGGGATTCTATATGCTGATTTATATTTATGCCGGAGCGCTCTGCGGTGTATTTCACGGGTTTATTTATTCGGAGGAACAGCTTTTTCCTGTAGTGATGATCGGGCTCTGTGATTTTGCGTTCGGCGGTTATGTGTATGTGTTCCGTTTTCTGATCCGCGGTCGTTTGGACATGATGAGCTATGTAACCGGAACGATCATGCCGGAAGTGGTGTTTACCGTATTTGCGGCGATACTGTTCTATCCGCTGATCTACGGTCTGGACAGACACTTGATTCTGACGAAAAAAAGGAGAACATCTAGCTTTGTTTAAAGAGTTATGGGAGATGATCGGCAGCAGCCTCAAGCGTTTCTTTACTTCCAGAATATTGCCTGTGGTTATTTTTGTGGTTCTGATGTTCGGAACATTGATCTACCAGCTGTTTGATCTTCAGATTATCCACGGCAGCGAATATCTGGATAACTATGTAGAGCTGACCGAGGGAGAAACTTCGCTGCCAAGCACCAGAGGAAATATATATGACCGTAACGGCTATCTGCTGGCCTATAATAGGCTGGCCTACTCGGTGACCTACACGGACACCGGTGTGTATGCCAACGGGTATCAGAAAAATGAAATGCTGAAGGATCTGATTCCCCTTCTGGAACGCCATGGGGAGAGCATCGTTTCCTATCTGTCACTTGCATTTGACGAAAATGGAAACATTCAGTTCACAACGCAAAATGAGTCGGCCAGGCTTCGATTTCTGAGAGATGTTTACGGCCAGACCGGCGTTGATGCGCTCTATAAGGAGGATGACGAGGGGAACATTCTGGCAGATGACACTGCGGCGGAAGTATTCACCTGGCTGAAGGAACGGTATGGCATCGGCGAGTTTCAAAACGGCGAGCCTTACGAGGTGAGCGATGATATGGCACTGAAAATGCTTCATCTGCGCTATGGTATCGCGCAGAACGCCTATCAGAAGTATAAGAGTACAGTGATTGCATCAAACATAAGCAGTGAGACTATGGCGGATGTTTTGGAACACACCACCACTATCCGCGATGTTCAGATTGAGGAGGAGAGCATCCGGGTATACAATGATGCCTATGAGTTTGCCCATATTTTGGGCTATACCGGTATTGCTTCCCAGGCTGAGCTGGAAGAACTGAAGGCACAGGATGAGAGCTATGCCCTCAATGATGTGGTCGGAAAATCCGGTATCGAGCAGTCCATGGAGCTGGAGCTTTCCGGCACAAAGGGCAATCAGAAAATGTATCTGGACAGTGTGGGAAAAATCATTGAAATCTATGATGTGACTGATCCGGTGGCCGGAAACGATATCTACCTCTCCATAGACAGGGATCTTCAGGTTGGTCTGTATTATCTGTTGGAGCAGCACCTTGCCGGTATTCTCTGTGAGAAGATCAAAATCGGTGCCAGGGTAGATACCGAGGACTCAAACGCCATTGAGATTGAGTTTTCCACAGCAGTATTCCAGCTGATCAATAACAATATTTTATCTTACCAGGCCTTTGCGGATGACGACGCATCCCCTCACGAAAGGGATATCCATGCGCTGTTCAATCAGCGAAAAGCCACGGTTGTCGAAGCGCTGGTGGAAGAACTCACCATAGATGATCCCACCGTTTTTTCTGCACTATCAGAGCACATGATGGATTATGGAGAGTGCATCTATGATATGTTGAAAGAGCAGGGGATTCTGATCAGTTCCCGGATTGATACAGAGTCCGAGGGATATGTGGGCTGGCTCAATGAGACCATCTCACTTCAGGAGTTTCTTCGCTATGCAGTGGCAAACAACTGGCTGGCCATCGAACAGCTACCGCTGGAGTCGAAATATGCCAGCACCGAAGACACCTATCAGGCGCTGATCACCCATATTGCGGAGACGTTGCCGGAATATACGGATTTCTGTAAGCTGATTTACAAACATTTAATCATCGAGGGCGACCTTTCTGCAACAAAACTTTGTCTTGCATTGTTCGATCAGGAAGTGTTAGAATATGATCAGGAATCCTATGAGAAGCTGCAGTCCGGAGCTCTTTCTGCATACGATTTCTTCATGGCCAAGGTGGAGAGCCTGGAGCTTACTCCGGCGATGCTTGCGCTTGATCCCTGCTCTGCATCCTGCGTCATCAGTGATGTAAATACCGGAGAAGTGCTTGCTCTGGTCACTTACCCGGGCTATGATATCAACCGTTTTTCCGGCTCCATCGACTCAGGCTACTACCAGGAACTGACAGAGGATCTGAGTTATCCGTTCCTAAACCGGGCTACACAGGTTGAAACCGCTCCCGGCTCCATCTTCAAGGTGTTGTCGTCCATCATCGGACTGGACACCGGGATGATTACCTCCGGTGAGTTGATCAATGATACCGGTATATTCACCAATCTGGGTGTCAATCTGCGATGCTGGAACTGGCATGGACATGGAAATCTGAACGTAGTCGATGCGATCACCTGGTCCTGTAACTATTTCTTCTGTGAAGTGGGTTACCGCCTTTCCACTGTCGGTGGGGATTACGATGCGCATACCGGACTGGAGACGATTGCCGAATATGCCCGCATGTTTGGCCTTGGCGATAAATCCGGTGTTGAGATATCCGAGAGCGCGCCGTATATTACAACGACGAACCCGATTCCATCCTGTATCGGTCAGGGTTCACATAACTATGCAAACATTCATCTTTCCCGTTATCTGACCACGCTGGCCAGCAGCGGAACCCTGTATGAGTACAGTCTGATCAATAAAATCACCGCGACCGACGGAACCGTTCTCTCTTCCTATGAGCCGACCATTGCAGGTCAGGTGGAACTGAGCAATGATTCTATCTGGGATTCGATCCATACGGGTATGAGAGGAGTTATCTCGCAGAATACCGGCACGCAGTTCCAGGATGTGAGCGTCACTGTCGCAGGAAAGACCGGCACCGCGGAGGAGAAGGTCGGCAGAGCAAACCATGCAACATTTATCGGATATGCTCCTTACGAAAATCCCGAGATTGGTGTTACCGTAGCAATTCCCAATGGTTATGGTTCTGCAAACGCATCCAGTATCGGGGCAGATGTATTCAAATATTATTACGGCGACATTACTCTCGAAGATATTCTTTCCGGTAATGCGAAGGATGCGACCACCGTCGTTATCCCGGATTAATCATAAAAATTAACATACTTTCGACTTAAGGATAGAGGAGGCACAGATGAAGTCAACGGTTTTAATTAAAAGCAATCGATACGGCATCACCGTGATTCTTGATGATCAGGTGGCCTTTGATGAGCTGATAACAGACGTGGAAGAGAAATTCCGCGACTCAGGAAAGTTTTTCGAACAGGCCAAACTGGCGGTGAGCTTTGAAGGCAGAAATCTTACGGACGAGGAGGAGCGCCGACTGATCAAAGCGATCACCGACAGCTGTGAGCTGGAAATTGCCTGTGTGGTCGATCACAATCAAGGTCGCGAGGATAATTTCCGCCGCGTGATGGAGCCGGCGCCTGCACTGTCAGCTACAGAGTCCGGTCAGTTTTATAAAGGGACACTGCGTTCCGGTCAGGTACTTGAGTCGGAGACCAGCATTGTGATCCTCGGCGATGTAAATCCCGGTTCAAAAGTCATTGCCGTGGGAAACATCGTCGTTCTGGGTGCACTTAAGGGAACTGCCTGGGCCGGGATCACCGGAAATGAAAATGCTTTTGTAGTTGCACTGGAGATGAATCCGGTTCAGATCCGGATCGGCGATGTCATCGCCAGAAGTACAGACAAGAAGCAAAAGACGAAAAAGACCACAGAACCACAGATTGCTTTTGTCGAAGCGGGGAATATTTACATTGATACGCTGTGCAAAGAAGTGCTCAACGAAATTTCGTGGACATAAATTATAAGATTTGTGTAAATTCTGCTGGCGTTTTTTGGGAATATCGTGTACAATATAGGGTAGTCTTGATATGGAAGGAGTTTATTTACCATGTGTGAAGTAATTGTCATTACATCCGGTAAGGGCGGTGTGGGCAAGACCACCACCACTGCAAATATCGGTACCGGATTGGCTATGTTAGGAAAGAAAGTTATTTTGATAGATACCGATATCGGTCTGAGAAACCTTGATGTTGTTATGGGTCTGGAGAATCGTATTGTATATAATCTGGTAGATGTTGTTGAGGGCAACTGCCGTGTGGCTCAGGCTGCGATCAAGGACAAAAAACATCCCGGCCTGTACCTGCTTCCCTCCGCACAGACCAGAGATAAGACCAGCGTCACTCCAGAGCAGATGAAAAAACTGGTGGACGAGCTTCGCGAGGAGTTTGATTATGTAATTCTCGACTGTCCCGCCGGTATTGAGCAGGGCTTCAAAAATGCTATCGCCGGTGCAGATAGAGCTTTGGTGGTGACCACCCCCGAGGTTTCCGCTATCCGCGATGCCGACCGTATCATCGGTCTGTTGGAAGCCAATGAGATGAAGAAAATCCATCTCATCGTAAACCGTCTCCGTATGGATATGGTAAACCGTGGCGATATGATGTCTATTGACGACGTAGTGGAGATTCTGGCAGTAAATCTGATCGGTGCCGTACCGGACGCAGAGCAGATTGTTGTTTCCACTAACCAGGGTGAGCCGTTAGTTGGTTCCGATTGTCTGGCAGGTCAGGCATACATGAACATTGCACGCCGTGTGACCGGCGAGGAGATTCCGCTGCTTGACCTTAATGCAAAAGAAAATTTCTGGACAAAGCTGACCAAGCTGTTCGGGAAAAACTAAGGAGGACGATCATGGGACTGTTTGATTTATTTAAGCGCCATCAGAACTCCAGCAATGTGGCAAAGGACCGTCTGAAACTTTTGCTTGTTTCTGACCGTGCGAACTGTTCACCGGAGATCATGGAGGCGATCAAAAACGACATTATTCAGGTTATTTCCAAATATATGGATGTAGATACCGAGGCTCTCGACATTCAGATCACACAGACCGAGTCTGAAGGCCGAAATGGTATTGTTCCCGCGATTTATGCAAACATTCCGATCAAGGAGATGAAAAACGGGCAGCATCCGGTACAGAAATAAAAGGATTGATTTATGTTTAAATTCAGCGAATATCGCGTTCGTTATCTGAATTTCCGCTTAATGCTTTACGTTTGGGCACTGACAGCGATCGGAATCATCTTCATCCGGAGCGCAACGATGGTGTCCGGGGGATCCGCGATGGAAAAGCAGATATTCGGAGCGGCGGTGGGCACGTTTCTCATGCTGTTTCTGATGCTCGTGGATTATAAGTTTGTGTTGAAGTTATGGCCGCTGGTTTTTTTGTTCAGTATTGGCTTGTTGCTGATCGTAAGGTCGCCTTTGGGCTTTGGAGGAGACACCACCGGAGCTCAGCGCTGGGTCGATCTTCCGGGCATTGGAGCGATACAGCCGTCAGAGTTCTGTAAGATTTTAATGATTTTGACATGGGCAGCATACTTCAGTGTGTTCAGCAAGCAGATCAATAATGTTTTTGTACTGATCGGCGGTGCTGCGCTGCTGGGCGGAAATGCTGTACTGATCCTCCTTCAGCCGGACCTGTCCACTACCATTGTCTTCTGTGTGATTTTCGTCATCATGCTCTATGTGGCCGGAATCAGTTACAAATGGATCGGCGGAGTAGTGGCGGCACTGATTCCGGTAGGGATATTCGGTCTCTACTATATTCAGCAGCCGGGCATGGATGAGCATTATCAGGTGAGACGTATTCTGTCCTGGCTGTATCCTGATCGCTATTCGGTCGATGTGACTGCTCAGCAGCGCCATTCGATCATGGCTATCGGCTCCGGTCAGCTTTATGGTAAGGGGCTGTTTAACAACAGTGTCTACTCCATGAAAAATGCTGATTATCTAATGGAGGAGGACACCGACTTTATCTTTTCGGTCATCGGAGAGGAGACCGGATTTGTCGGATGTACGGCAGTTATATTGCTTTTATTTTTGATTGTTGTGGAGTGTATTTACACAGGGATCAGAGCCAGGGATCTGGCCGGGCGCCTGATTTGTATTGGTATGGCTGCCTTGGTATCTTTTCAGGCATTCACTAATATATGTGTAAATACAGGACTGTTTCCAAATACAGGACTTCCCCTACCTTTTGTCAGTGCAGGCTTGAGTTCACTGATCAGTCTCTATTTGGGGATGGGCTTTGTTCTGAATGTGAGTATACAGAGAAAACGCAGCAGTAGTTAAAATTAACATAGAAAGAGGGCTATTTATGAATGTAGGTTTGATTGCACATGATACCAAAAAAAGACTGATGCAGAATTTCTGTATCGCTTATCGCGGCATTTTATGCAGACACGAGCTATTTGCTACCGGCACCACCGGAAGACTGATCGAAGAAGTGACAAACCTGAATATTCGAAAGTATCTTGCCGGTTCCATGGGTGGAGAACAGCAGCTTGCAGCTCAGATTGAAAGCAATCAGATGGATCTGGTGATTTTCCTGCGCGATCCTCTTCACGCAAAGGAAACTGAGCCGGATGTGATCAATGTGATTAAGCTTTGCGATATGTATAATATCCCTATCGCGACCAATCTTGCTACAGCAGAGCTGTTGATCAAGGCTCTTGATCGCGGTGATCTGGAATGGCGAGAAGCTTACCGCTAATCATTGGAGACAAAATATGACGAGAAAAAATATGAATAACCGGAGACGCCGCAGACGTCGTGCGCGCCTGATTAGACGCTGCCTCATCGTATTTGCTGCGATCGTGGCGATTGCGATAGGATGTTTCTTCTTTTTGGGACAAAAGGAGGAAGTGCCCATATTGCATCCTTATCAGGCAAAAGCTGCAGAGCCGGAAGCTCCAGCAGCTGTCGTAAACGATAATCTGCCTGAGCTGTTTGCGGATGGACTTTGTATTTCAGTGGAGAGTGATCCACTGGACAAAGGGGTTACCTCTATCGTGGCTGCCATTTACAACCGCACTACCGGAGAGACGATCTACAGCGAAAGTGCTGACAAGCATATGCCTCAGGCCAGTATCACAAAGCTGATGACATTCTATGTGGCACTTAAGTATGGAAACTTGAGCGATGTTGTCACCGTAAAAGATGAATGGCTTGCCAATCTGGATCCTCATTCTTCTGTATGCGGCATTAAGGGTGGAGACGAAATCACGCTGGAGCAATTACTCTACGGTTTAATGATCCCCTCCGGAAATGATGCGGCAAACGCGATTGCGTATTATATATCCGGATCAGAGGAGGCATTTGTTCAGCTGATGAATGAGACGGCCCATTCTTTGGGTATGACAGATTCACACTTTATGAATGCACACGGACTTGACGACCCGAATCATTACACTTCTGCGTATGATATTTATCTGGTGTTCAATCGTTTGCTGGACAATGAAGTGTTCCGTCAGGTTATCGGTACTCAGGACTATACAGCGACGTTTTCCAATAACGGTCTGCCCGTAGTAAAAACGTGGAGCAGAGGTATCTTGTATTTTAACGGAGGAAGGACTCTTCCGGTATACCTTACGGGAATCGGCGGAAAAACCGGAACAACTGACGGCGCATTATTCTGTCTCGCCTTCAGTGCGGCTGATGCCGAGGGCAATGAATATATTGCGGTGGTGCTTCGTTCCGGAACCAGAGAGCGCTTGTACAATAATATGGATCTGTTATTGTCAAAAGTTTTAAATTAAACTGCGTATTTTGAAATTTAGGATTGTATTTTATTCACAAATAAACTATAATAAAGACATGGTTAACTACATCAAAGGAGGAGTGCAATATGGTTCAGATTATTGCCGGTAACAAAGGAAAAGGAAAAACTAAGATTCTGCTTGACAAAGCAAATACTATCGTTGCGGAGGCAAAGGGATCCTGTGTTTACCTTGACAAGAGCAATAAGCATATGCATGAGTTGAGCAATCAGGTTCGTCTGATTAATTTGTTTGATTATCCGATCCGTTCTTATAACGCGTTCATCGGATTTATCTGCGGAATTCTTTCCCAGGATTATGATAAGGAGTATTTCTTCCTGGACAGTTTCTTGAAGCTGGCTCACCTTGAAGGACAGGATATCTCCGAGGCGATTACTGAGTTGGATGCGCTTAGCAAGCAGTATAATGTGAACTTTGTGCTGAGTGTATCTATGGACGAGGCGCAGCTGCCTGAGAACGCAAAGGCTCTGCTGATTGCATCTCTTTAATCAGTATTGTACATACATATGTGTTTAACCGGAGCTGTTGCAAAAGACAACCTTGCAACAGCTCTTTTGGTAATCGGGAGGGAAAATGGGTTCTAAGAAAAAGAGCAAGAAAAAGGTAATTCGTTACAGAAGACCGTTTTACTTTAATATAGGGTTGGCGATATTCCTTTTTCTTCTGATTTATCTGGGGATTCAGGTTTATCAGTCTCATGCCGGAAAAGATGCTAACGTCTGTGAAGTGGCTTACGGAGAGTTGATGAAAGACACTACATTCAACGGGATCGTCTGGCGAGATGAGGAGATCACCACAGCAGCCACATCCGGTTATGTGAATTATTATCTGCGCGATAAAAAACGGACCGCAGTGAATGATCTGGTGTGTACCCTGGACGAAACCGGTGCGATGAAAGATATTCTTGATGAAAATCAAGCTGTGGGCATCAGCAGTCTTTCGGATGAAAGCCTCCGTGAATTGCGCGCAGAGTTGTACTCATTCGATGGCCATTTTGACTTGATGTCATTTTCATCGATTTATGAGATGAAAACAGATCTGGACAATACCCTGTTGGAGCTGATCAATCTGAATACGATGAACGAGCTTGGCTCTTCCGTGAATACCGAAGGCATTTCTTATCAGAAATGTTACGCCTCTTCCAGCGGCGTAATCATGTATTTGACCGATGGCTTCGAAGACCTATCGGAAGAAAATGTCAATGCTCAGACCTTTGATTCTTCTGCCTATGAAAAAAAGATGATCTCAGCCGGTTCTATGGTTGGACAGGGCAGCCCCATTTTTAAGACTGTAGTGTCCGAAGATTGGGCGATCTTTTTTCCCTTAAGTCGAGATGCACAGGAAGAGTATGGCCTGAAAGATGATGTGGTGACCGTCCGTTTTGCCAAAAATGGACTGACAATCAAGGCAAATTATTCTACTTTCTACGGAAATGACGGCGAACTGTATGGTCGGCTGGATTTCAATCGATATATGATCCAGTTCATCGGCGATCGATATCTTCAATTTGATATCATCTCCTCGGATATTTCCGGGTTGAAGATTCCTGTCACCGCAATCACTGAAAAAGAGTTGTTTGCAATTCCACTGAGTTACCTGGCCTTAGGCGGTAATTCCAGTGAGGAAGGCTTTTATTTGCAGACATTAGTTGAGGGACAGGCACGCCCTTCTTTTAAAGAGGCAGTGGTCTATTGGCGCGATGAAGAGTATTGCTATGTCGACACATCCTCCTTTGCGGTGGGAGATTATTTGGTGAAGCCGGATTCCACAGAGACTTACCTGATTCGCAATAAAGTGAGTTTTCCTGTCGTTTATAACCTGAATAAAGGCTATGCGGTGTTCAAAATGGTGGAGATACTTGCCGAGAACGAAGAGTATGCTATCGTTTCTAACAATACGGCATATGGACTAAATCTTCATGATCGGATTGCAATCGACGGAGATTCGGTGGAAGATGGCGAAATCTTCTATTAGTTTGTTTAATTTTATATTGACATAAAGTTAGAAAAAAGAGATAATATAATCAAGATTTTAGTGTATGGAGGAAAAGCCAAATGAGCATTTTTGATCCTTTTTTAGAGAAGATGAAGCTTAATGATGATGATGACGAATATATGTTTGAAGAGGAAGAAACAGATGATGACGATGACGAGGTTGAGACCCCTCCCGTAAAGCGTCAGCCCGCTCCCAAAAAGCGTAAACAGCGCGAGGTGTATCGCGATGAGGATGAGGAGGAAGAGCGTCAGGAACGCCCTGCCCGTGCACCACGCCCCGCTCGCAGCAATATCGTGTCCATGCGCAGTGCGTCATCCAAAAACAGTGGGATGGAAGTTTGCCTGATTAAGCCCACATCGTTTGATGATGGACGTGAGATTTGTGACACACTGCTCAGCGGACGCTCTGTTGTGATTAATTTGGAGGGGATTCCCACCGAGATCGCTCAGCGGATTATTGATTTTACTTCCGGAGCTTGTTATTCAATGGACGGAAATCTGCAGAAGATTTCAAATTACATCGTCATTGTTACGCCCAGAAGCGTAGAACTGACTGGCGATTTCAATGACATGATCTCTCCAGACGGCATTGATATTTCCAACTCAAATTATTAATGACGCTTTGGGGTGCATAACATGAATAAAAAGATACAGTCCACATTGGTTTCTCTGGCATCGATCATCTGCTTGACCATGTTTGATCAGTGGACTAAGTGGCTTGCTGTCGACAAGCTCAAAGACAACGATCCGTTTGTGTTAATTCCAGGTGTGTTTGAGTTGAACTATACGGAAAATCGCGGTGCTGCTTTTGGAATGCTGCAAGATCAAAGAGGATTTTTTCTGGCAATCACCGCAATCGTGTTGATTGGCGTAATCTGGTTATTTTATCGTATGCCATTCAAACGCTATTTCCAACCGCTGCGCGCCATATTTGTGGTTTTTACAGCCGGTACCATCGGTAATTTGATTGACCGTATGATTCTTGGTTATGTTGTAGATTTCTTCTATATCAGACTTATCGACTTCCCGGTGTTTAATGTCGCAGACTTGTTTATTACCGGCTCACTGGCAGTGTTCGTTCTTCTGATCTTGCTCAAGTATAAGGAGGATGATCTGGCCTTTATTCCCGGCATGAGCGATGCTAAGTCTAAAAATAATCAGATTAAGGATAGTGAGTCATGAGTACGGAAAAGATTATTGTCGGAGACGACAGGTCTGGTATTCGCATTGACCGTTATCTCTCTGAGATTGATGGGATGCCATCAAGATCTTACCTTCAAAAACTGGTTCGCAATGGGGAAGTCACGGTAAATGGCCAAAAGATTAAGGCAAATTATCAGGTTTTATCTGGCGATGAAATCGATTTAACCATTCCTGAGCCGGTTGAACTTACTGCGCAGCCAGAAGATATCCCCTTGGATATTTTATATGAGGATAGCGATATTATTGTAATCAATAAACCGAAAGGAATGGTAGTTCATCCAGGTGCCGGGCATGCGTCCGGAACATTGGTGAATGGATTGCTATATCACTGTAAAGGCGATCTGTCCGGTATTAATGGTGTTTTGCGCCCGGGTATTGTTCATCGGATAGATATGAACACAACCGGTGTTCTGGTTGTTTGTAAAACGGATACTGCGCATCAGTTTATCGCTGAACAGTTAAAGGTCCATTCGATTACCAGAAGATACGAGGCCATCGTCCACGGTATTGTAAAAAACGATGGTACAATTGAAGGTGCAATCGGCCGAAAACCTAACGACCGCATAAAAATGGCGATTGTTTCTAAAGGTGGAAAGCCTGCTGTGACACATTATCATGTAATTGAGCAATTAAAGGGATATTCGCATATATCGTGCGAGTTGGAAACCGGACGAACACATCAGATCCGTGTTCATATGTCTTCCTTAAATCACCCGATTCTGGGCGATAATCTCTATGGTCCGACTAAATGTCCCTTTGTGCTGGAAGGACAGACGCTGCATGCCAGAGTACTTGGCTTTATTCATCCGTCTACTCGAGAATACATGGAATTTGAGGCTCCATTGCCGGCCTATTTTTCCGAATTACTGGAAAAGCTGCGGAGCTAAACAATAAACAGAGGAGGTAGCAGTATGGGAAATCTTGTTATTACAATCGGAAGAGAATGTGGTAGTGGAGGTCGTACAATTGCAAAAATGCTTGCAGAACGGCTTCAGATTAAGTGCTATGATAAGGAGCTTCTCCTCCTTGCTTCAGAAAACAGTGGCTTGTGTCACGAAATTCTGGAACATCACGATGAAAAACCGACAAACAGCTTTTTGTATTCATTAGTCATGGATACCTATTCCATGGGGCATTCGGCGGCTAATTATATGGAAATGCCCCTCAATCAGAAGGCTTTCTTGGCTCAGTTTGACACGATCAAAAAACTGGCAGACAGAGAGAGCTGTATTATTGTTGGACGCTGCGCAGACTATGCGCTGGAGAACCGCTCAAATGTATATAGCGTATTCTTTACTGCGGATTATGCAGACAAGGTAGATTATGTGAGCGAACACTATCATATCGCTGACAACAAGCTTAAAGACTTTATCAGCAAGACAGATAAAAAGCGCGCATCCTATTACAACTATTATACAAACAAAAAATGGGGAGCAGCATCTTCCTATGATCTGTGTATCAATACCTCGACCGTTGGTTATGAGGGTGCGATTGAGATGATCCTTAAAATGATCGAGCAAAAGTAAAAGTAAAACATGTTAAAGCAAAATATGACAGTTGTCTTAGTGGAATAAGATACTTTTGATGGATTCATTCAAAAAGGCCTTTCCTGCATTCGATAAATATATCGGTAACAGGAAAGGCCTTAAAATATTGACAATTCCGAGTATATATGGTATCTTAATTAAGACAACTATTCGTTAAACCTGTGTTTCGCGAATAGTTTGATTACTCAACACCACACTCTTCTTATCAACAACTTGGAGGCTTTACTATGCACTTACAACGTCTTCTCAGTTTGGTACGTCAGGCTATAGACGATTATCAGCTCATTGATACTGATGACTCGATTGCTGTCGGTGTTTCCGGTGGCAAAGACAGTTTAGTTCTGCTAACTGCACTTCACTATTTACGTCGGTTTTATCCAAGACCATTTGATTTACACGCAATAACAGTTAATATAGGTTTTAACGATTTTGATTTGAAACCTGTCCAAAATTACTGTGATGAATTATCTATTCCTTATTCGATCATTGATACAGATATCGCAAGGATCGTCTTTGACGAGCGCCAAGAATCCAACCCGTGTTCTCTATGCGCAAAACTGCGCAAGGGTGCATTTAATCAAAAAGCGCTTGAACTTGGCTGTAACAAAATCGCCTATGCTCATCACCGCGATGATCTGATCAACACGCTATTTATGTCAATGATATATGAGGGAAACATCCACACAATCTCACCTAAAACGAACTGGGATCGCACCGGCCTCACGTTGATCAGACCGCTAATATATGTTCAGGAAGTTGATATAATCGGTTTTCAACGTAAATACAACCTACCGGTGTGCAAAAATCCATGTCCTGTCGATAAAAAAACCGCCCGCGAGTATGTTAATAACTTAACAAAGAGACTGAACCAGGAAAATCCCGGTGTGAAAGATCGGATTTTCCGTGGTATCTTGAATGCAACGTTTGATGATTGGCCGGATCGTATCAATAAGTAGGTTAAGATTAAATAATTTGAGGCTTTATCGGTGCAATCGGCCAGACATTTATTATTTTATTCATAATGATACGGAGGATTAACTTTTATGGAAAACAGATCATATTACGAGCAAGTAGATCGGGATAATGTGGTAAAACTGCGCGAGCTGATTGCTACTCTTCCGTCTTATGTAGCCACATTTTTTCGCGGAATCGAACCAACTACTTCTTCCAGAACCAGAATAGCCTATGCTTATGACCTGCATGTTTTTTTTCAGTTTTTAAAGAAGGAAAATCCCTATTTCAGAGGCAGAGATATCGCCGCGATAACATTGGAGGAACTGGATCAAATTACGCCCTGGGATCTTGAAGAATACATGGAATATCTGAAATACTATACTAATGTGGATGAAGACGGTGTGGTAATCGCTGATAAAGTAAACAAAGATCGAGGGATCGCCAGGAAAATGTCCTCGCTGAAAACGTTTTATAATTATTTCTATCGAAAGCAAAGCATTAACAATAATCCCGCCGCTTTGGTTTCACTGCCTAAAAACCACGAGAAACCGATTATTCGATTGGATATCGATGAGGTAGCTCAACTTTTGGATATGGTGGAAGCAGGTGATGGTTTAACCAAAAGACAGGCGGCTTATTATCAAAAGACCCGCCAGCGTGATTTGACACTTCTTACTCTTCTGCTGGGAACCGGAATCCGCGTCTCGGAATGTGTCGGCCTGGATATCCGAGATATCGACTTTAAGAATGACGGATTGCGAATACACCGCAAGGGCGGCAAAGAAGTAATTATTTATTTTGGAGATGAGGTCAGGGATGCGCTCAAAGACTATCTGGAGGAGCGTAAACATATGATACCGGAAACCGGTCATGAACAGGCGCTTTTCCTTTCCATGCAGAACAAACGGCTCAGTGTTCGATCAGTGGAAAATTTGGTAAAGAAATACACGCAAATCGCCACTCCGCTCAAGCATATCACACCACATAAGCTGCGCAGTACCTACGGCACAGCTCTTTACCGTGAGACAGGTGACATTTATTTGGTGGCCGATGTTTTGGGCCATTCTGACGTAAATACAACCAAGAAACACTACGCTGCCATCGAGGACGATCGGCGACGCAGAGCCCGTAAGGCCGTGAGACTTCGCGAGGAAGAATCCCTTGAGCGTGATGATTAGGGCGTTATCGGATTTCTGAGCCGACATCCATTGTTCACACCATACTCAAGGTCCTGCTTCGCAACTGGGACTGTTGAAAAAAGTCCGAACATCAGCAAGGAAAACGGCTATTTAACAACGGTCCCAGGCTATTTATAATAGTAAATCATAATATATTGACCGGCGGTTATTTGATCGGAAGTCAAATGATTCATCTCCATTACTTCATCGATATATCCCTGTGTAGTCTGTCCATCCCATTTATATCGGGAGGAAATCTCCCACAGTGTGTCTCCCTGCTCTATCCGAATCGAGGTGTAATACCTCTCCGGCTCCGGAGTACTCTCTGCCTGCACTGTATGGTTAATCGAAGCAAATCCGCTAAGCACCAAAGCAAAAAATATGGTAAATACAGCTACCTGAAGATAACGTCTGAAGGATCTCATAAAATCTCCTCTCTGTACATCGTACATATACATACTAAACTATGGAAAATCAAAAATCGAAAGAATGTTCGGTGAACATCTGTTCTTATAATACAGTACGAACAAATGTTTGTCAATACTTTTTTGCCAAAAATCGAACAAATGTTTTTATAGAACCGGCATAAATAAAAATCGAACAAATGTGTGGATTTAGACTTGCATTTTTCTCGAACATATGTTAGGATAGGTATAAATAAGATGTATCCGGGAGGAAATCATGGCAAAAGGAAAGCTTACTGCGAAGCAGCAGGAAATATTGGAATATATTAAGGAACAGCAGTTGACCCGCGGTTATCCGCCGGCCGTTCGCGAAATCTGTGATGCGGTTAATCTCCGATCCACCTCCTCTGTACATGCACATCTGGAGACGCTGGAGAGAAACGGCTATATTCGCCGTGATCCTACCAAGCCCAGAGCGATTGAAATTATCGATGATGATTTTTGTCTCACTCGACGTGAGATGGCAAACATTCCGGTTATTGGTCAGGTTGCTGCCGGTGAACCTATCCTTGCGGAGCAGAATATTGAGTCTTATTTTCCGTTTCCTGCGGATATGCTGCCGAACAATGAGGTATTCATGCTCAATGTGCGCGGCGACAGTATGATTAATATCGGCATTCTTGACGGAGATCAGGTTATTGTTTCCAAGGCTGATTCTGCACGTAACGGTGAGGTAGTTGTTGCATTGGTGGACGATTCCGCTACCGTTAAGCGTTTCTATAAAGAAAATGGTCACTATCGTCTCCAGCCGGAAAATGATGCTCTGGATCCGATTATTGTAGATCATGTTGAGGTATTAGGTAAAGTCATCGGCGTCTTCCGTATGATGATGTAATTGAAATTAGTGCGATAAAATGCCGCCTGCTGAATCGTTTATTCTCTTGAGCGGCTTTCTCACACAATCAAAAAACCAGCGTATTCTTCAGACAGAACACGCTGGTTTTTTGGCTCTAAACTTTACTTGGGGGTAAGGTCTAGAGCCTTTCTCTTTTTCTCAAAAAAAATAGTAGGCATAGGATTCCGATTCCTATATAATTAAGTCACCACAACAAAAATATACAGAAAGGATCAGAAAACTATGCCTAC
>JAFTXG010000019.1 GCA_017461725.1 Lachnospiraceae bacterium | reverse complement strand
GGGGAGCCTGTATCACAGCTTCGGACACCATCACCTCAGCTATGATACAGAGGAAATTGCACCGCAATTTCCATTGCTGTCCCACCAATCACCGATAGCTGTGACAGCCGCACCCGACAAGTCGGTTGCGTAATGAGTACGTTATTCTCAGCGAAGAAAGGAGCAAAAGGTTGGCAAGACATTCGTTCATTCAGATGTCGAAGCTGCCCAATGTTAAGGGAAGAATCTCATATATCACGAGCCACGCCAAACAGGAAAACCTTTATGCCACCTATCGTACCACCGACAATACCTTTTGGAACAATCTCGCCAGGGAAAGTCAGCAGGAGTTCCAGCGAAGCGGAACAAAGCGAAAGTGTATCGAAGCAAGGGAGCTAATCATTGCCCTGCCGGAGATTTATACCACCTTTGACCCACAGCAGGTGCTTGAAGAATTTACGAACAAGTTCCGACAGCAGTACGGAGTGGAATGTGTATCGGCTCTGCACCACAACAAACGCAAGACCAATTACCACATCCACCTCATATTCAGCGAAAGGAAACTGCTTCCCGAACCTGACATCAAGATTGCCACCAGAAGCGTATTTTATGATGAAACTGGAAAAAGGGTACGAACCAAGAAAGAAATCACAGACGAGAACGGTCAAGTCCGAAAAGGCTGTGCCGTTATCAAAAAGGGGGAAGTTTACGAAAGCCATTTATTCACAACAAAAGATGAGCGTTTCAAAAGTGAAGCGTTCATAGCAGAAGCAAAGGAAGTTTACACGGAACTTATCAATTCCCACATTTCAGATCCCGAACAGCGACTGAAAGTGTTTGATAAAAACAGCGTGTATCTTCCCACAAAAAAGATAGGCAAGAACAACCCCAAGGCTGCCGAAATCGAAGCGGACAACACCGCAAGGCAGGAATGGAACAGAACGGCGGATTTGGCTCTTGTAGCGGGCATAGAAGAAGCAAAGATACTGGAAATCAAACAGACCGAAATTCACGCCAAAGCCGGTCAGTCCATCCGTGAAAACGGTTGGCTTCCAAACCTGTTCCGAGGTATCGTAGGCAAGGCAAAAGAATTTCTGCAAGTCATCATCTGTGAAAAGGATATGCCACCCAAGCCAGTCCTCAATATGGATATGGACGAGTTCCGTACAATGCAGACCCTTATGCTAAAGGTACAGAAGCAGGCGAAAGCAATCAAGAAGATACAGGAAGTCACACTCCCGAATCTGCGACAGCAGCTTGCTGAAACAACGGGTATTTTCAAGGGCAAGGAACGAAAGGCTCTGGAAAAACAGATACAACAGACCGAAGCCGAACTTGCTGAAAAACTGGATAAACTCCCCGATATTCTCACCGATGACGGTTATCCTGATGTACAGGCATTTATGAAAACTTACCGCAAAGCAGAGGCTATTGTGACACAGTATAACCAAGACCTTGCAGAATGGGAGCAGGCAGTTAAGAACGGACAGAAACCTACTGAAAAACAGCACAGACCGCCCGAAAAGCAAAGTGTGCGTAACAGGCTCAGACAGCTTCAGGAAGAGAGCAAACAGAACTCTCAGCCGAAGCAGAGAAAGAAATCCCAAGATAGGGACAGATAATCACGACATACGAAATCGACACCGCAGGGCGACCTGCCTTGCGGTCTTACATATATTTTGACAGTAAAACACCCTGCAAGATTTTTTCGTCTTGCAGGGTGTTGATATGAATATTGCATTTACCAAGAAAATTCATCAATTTCTCTTTTTACTTCTTCTGAAACAGTATCGGCTTTTTTCAGAGCTTCAATCAAAGTTTTATAAATTTCATGTCGGTGGTCTTTAGGGTCATTATAACAACGATGTAACATCCAAATATTATGCGGTGTGGGAGTTTTCATTACGGACTGGATTAGTAATTCTTCATAGCCCTTTCCCGAAAAGCATTCAACATAATGTACCAAATCACCCGGTGCCCCAAAATCAACGGTCGGGTTTGAACCAATAATATCCAAAATAGGTTCAACCAATTCACCCGGATTAGGTAACTGCATCATAGCCTGTCTTACTTCATCTGCTATGAAATATCTTTCATAAGGCTTCGCTGCATTTTTTAATGCTTCAATTATTTGTTCTTTTGTCATATTTAAACAGCTCCTTTGGATTTTACTAATTGCAATTAAATATATTATATCACTCAGATGTGAAAAAATAAAGATACCAATAGCAAAATACGAAATACCGTCAATGGTACTAATGAACAGTGCAAGCACTGCCATTGACGGTATTTCTTTATTTTGCTTTTAGACAGACAAGGGCGGTAAGCACAAGACTGGCTTACTGCCCTCAAAGCTCATTTTATATTATCGTTGTCATTTGCCGAAATCAATCAGTTCAAATCTTGGATGTTCATTTTATCCAGTTGTTTGTTGCGACGTTGCTTACCCCTGCAAGCGAAATATATAGCCAGCAATACGAAGGTAGGAATATTACCCAACAACCAAACCAAAATCATCTGGAAAATGAAGCCGACATTTACACCCTCGGATGGTGCAATCATATTGAGAGGGTACAGGAGACCAAAGAGAAATGCAATGATCGGCAGCACAAGTCCTGGCCATTTACTTTCTCGTTTTGACAAATAAATCTGTAAAAGAATCACTCCAGCAAGTAAAACTAATGAAAAAATAAGAACAATTAAAACTCGTTGCATTTATTGATTTCCTCCCTTAACTTTCTTATACTCACTAATCAGCACTTTAGCTGTGTCAAAGTCCAGCTTGTCATTGATAGCAAGCCTTTTTATAAGTGCGATATACGGTTCGCTTTCTGTATCATCGCTGATCTTGATTTTTTGAATGAGTTTGTCAAGTCTTAATCTAACTGTCGGATATGTCACTTCATATTGTCGTGCCATTTCTTTCAGAGAGCCGGATGCAAGAAGAAACTTTTTAATAAAAGAGACATCTTCATCATCAAGGTTGACAATCCATTCTGGAATTACCTTAAGTGCCATTATTCCAACCTCCTTTAACATTATTCATTATACTCTTTAATAATGTTAAAGTCAATCCTTTGAAAAAGTTTAATAAAAGAAAAAAACAGCAAGACGAAACTGTTGTAAGCTTTTCGTCTTGCTGTTGTGACTATTGCATTATGCAAAAATTATTTCGCTGTTCACAATCTCTCTTGCACAAGCCTGTATGTTATTCATCAATCCTATCCATTCCATAGGCTGTTCTACTTTTAACTGCTCTGTTACACCCTGCTTTTGAGCCATTTCCTCAATCAATCTATGGAACATTTGCTCCGCCTGTTGGTTAATATCTGCAAGATAGCGGTTAAGTGTACCATCAATCAGCATTGTGGTGTAAACAATATGTCTATGCTCTTTCAAATACTGCTTGTGGCGTTGTCCCCATAAGCCGATAGGCTGCGTTTCTTCTTCGGAAAGTATCAGGCAAGGGATATAATAGTCACCCTGCAATTCATACCATAAACCGTTGCTTTCATCAAATATGTACTTGTCCATATAATAAATCCTCCAGTATAATATATTCGCACATACGTCACAGTTCTCCGATTGCCACATTCTGTTATATCTTGTTATCAGATTTTCTTGCCCTTGTGTTTGCCCTTATCAGCTTCCAAGGGGAGAATAAAACAGTGTGAAATCGTATAATAAGTTAAGGTGAGCATTTTGCGATAAACCCTTTATTTTCAAGGCTTTTGGAGGATTTTATTAAAACCCTGTGTGGGTTAATAACCACTTATAAAATTGTGGTTTTCAAATTATCACTTTATAGTTCATGTTATTGATAAATCCCCGCTCTCGCTCTGCCTCTTGTGCAATGGCATAATACACATCTCATTTTTTTCAACCTGCTTCCATGGTCACAACAACTGTTCAACTACACAATCCTCCCCGACCGAAACACCCATGTCTTGAAGGTGCTGAACATTTCTCCGATAATTTGTCTGTAGATACTCGTTAACGATCTTCGCATCCCCCGATAGGGCGGCGCTACGCAATTGAAGCAGCGGTTCAAGTTTTTTCTCCAACTTCCGGCGATGTCCTTCCTTATCATAATCCTTCATATTCAGGCAATTAGATTCATAGCAATCCCAACTCTGTTCCTCTATCGCATTAATCACATCCACTGCGTTTTGCCTTTGCCCAGAAAGAATATACGGAACGATTTTTTGCCCGTCAATCAAAAAATTTTTCTTATACATAATCATATCCAATTGCTCTATCATCTGTGCAAAATCCGCATGTGTAGTAATCCTGTTCAGGAAAGGAATTCCGTATTCTATCATACATCCTGCCTCATACTCCGTACCTAAAAACTGATGGAAACATGCTTCGCTGTTCAATATGCTCGGAGATATGCTGGGAACAAGATCACGGCGAGGACGCAATGGCAACATAACCCAAAATATATCCTGATATAAGGAATACACGCCAAATTTGACAGCGGCTTCTCGGTTAAATTCAATGGTATTTACACGCTCGGGAAATCCTCGAAACGTAACTACTTGTAAAAGTCCCTGACCGTAACAACGGTACAGATTTGCACCTACTTCTACAAACCCCAGGTCCTTACACATCTTTTTACCTACACTAACGGCTGATCTTTTTCTCACATTTTTCTCCAACAAAATTATCACCTCTTTTGCTTATGTAAACGTCCTCCGCTTCCAAATGCCGAAATTCGAACTTCACTTTAACGGTACCACATCCCCCGAAAAATCCCCCTCACACTTCCTCCTTCACAAATCTTCCCGCCATGCCGACCCACGCCGCGCATTCCGGGCGCACCCGGTGCGCCGCACTGTATTTTTCGTTGCTGACCGATGCCGTCTCCTCTGTGGACAGCGCCAGTCCGTGCTCACCCTGAGGATACACATGCATCTCAAACTTTACCCCTGCCCGCTGCAGCGCCGCAGCGAACAACATGGTATTCTCCACCGGCACCAGCTGATCGCCCACGGTGTGCCAGATAAAAGTGGGCGGTGTGGATGCCGTCACCTGCTTTTCCAGAGACACAAACTCCAGTTGTTCCTCCGTCGCGCCCTCGCCCAAAAGGCTGTTGAAGGAACCTCTGTGGGCATGCTCGCCGGAGGTGATCACCGGATAACTGAGTACCAGACCGTTGGGCCTGATTTCCTCGGGCGCACAGCCGGTGTGCTCGGTGAGCCATTCTTTATCCCAGAACACACCGAGGCTCGCAGCCAGATGACCTCCCGCTGAAAATCCCGCCACGATAATCTTCTCCGGATCAACGCCGTACTCAGCCGCATGCGCTCTCAAATGAGCCACCGAACAGGCCGCCTCCGCCAATGCAACGGGGAATCTGGCCGGAGCCACATGATAGCGAAGCACCGCCGCGTGAAAGCCCATGGCATTCATCTGGATCGCGATAGCCTCCGTCTCTCGCTCCGACAGGAAGGAATATCCGCCGCCGGGGCAGACCAGCACCGTCGGACGGATCCGATCCATATCCATAATCGGGTAATTGTCCAGTAAATATAAGGTAAGCTCTGCCTCAGTCTGTTTTGTCTGAATTATGATTTTTTCGTGTCTCATTTTAATCTCCTTTTCCAGCGCAGCCAATTTTTGTCCAACACAGTGACCTTCTCTCCGGTCATGATCTCATCACAGGGGAAACCTTCGCATTTTCCACAGTAATCGAGACCTCTTTTCAACACACAATCTCTTGTATAACAATCACCGGCCTCATGCGCCTCCATGCAGCCTGCACACTCTCCTGACACATAAGTGGGGCAGCTGCCGCAATAAAATCCGCACTTTCCGATCAACAGTTCTGGATTTTGTCGCTCCTCGATCTCACCCAAGTATCTCGCCAGCAGTTCCAACTCCTCCGGAATCAGGCAATTTGGCATTTTGTTCTCTCTCACTGCCCGAATACATGCATGCAAGTTCATCCACCGAACCGACTCCACCTCGCTATTTTGCAGGGCAAGCTCGCTCTCATCCACCGGTTTCCGGTAAATATACACCGCACTGATCTCCACATTGTAAAACGGCTGTCCGTGGAACGCACCCTTAAACTGGGTCCGGACCTTCCCGGCATACTCCAGATCCTGCGGCTCTGCCTCGATCCCCAGCTCCTCCGCCAGCTCTCTCAACGCCGATTCTTTCCAGTCGCAGCCTGCCGGAATGTGCCCCGCCGAGGAAATATCATAGCACCCGGGGAAGGAATCCTTGTCCGCGCTGCGCTTCTGCAGCAGGATATCCACAGTCCCCTCCGAATTTTTTCTGGTTATCCACACATGGGCGGTGCGATGTACCGTCCCGTATCGATGGACTACGCTGCGCTCTCTGGTCTGACCGGTGGGCTCGCCCTCGTCGTCGCAGATGTCAAACAGCTCCATTGCTTCGCCGTCCAGAACAGCCTCCACCAGCTTTTCTCCCTCGTAGACCAGCTTCAATTCAAAGTATTCGTCACGGGTATCCAACAGATTGAGGAAAATATTGTCGCCCTCCCACAGCTTCAGCTCGATAATCCTGTCCTTGTCCACCCATTCCAGCTGTCCCTCATCGCAGTCCGGCAGGTCGTCACACGGTTCGGTCATCGGTAACCCATCCACTGCTCCACCGCCGTCCACAGGCTCCTGCTCTGCCGGTACACTCGTTTCCCGGCCATGGTCCGGCACTTCCTTCGCAAACTCATCCGCCGTAAACAGATACATCCACTCCCGCTCCCAGCGGTCAGACACAAAATCGATGAGACCACGGAGACGAAACGAGGTCAGGGTCAGGCCGGTCTCCTCCTTCACCTCGCGGAGCACACACTCCTCAGGTGTCTCGCCCTCCTCGAAGTGACCGCCGATGCCGATCCACTTGTCTTTGTTGGCATCCCTCTCCTTTTTGATCCGGTGGAGCATCAGGTATTGGTTGTCTTTTTCCATATAGCAAAGTGTAGTTTTTTTCATTCCAGCCTCCATACCCTATTGATTTTACTGAAATTTTCCTTCGGGAATCACTCCGCATCAATCAGATTGCTGTCCACACCCAGTGTACTTCCTCACAAGCAAAACTTTCGCTCACTGCAAAAGCCCCTTGGCAATATACTACATCGTACATCACCTTAGGGCTTTTTGCAATCATTTTTCTTTTACATGGTTATCCGGCAAAGCGACTCTTTAATCTGCCTGTCTTCCTGTCTTCTGTGTTTTTCTTCTTTGATAGTCGGCCTCCACCGCTGCCTTCCAGCCTTCCATGGGCGCGCTCATGCGGGCGCAGGTCACCGCTTTGTCCATAGCCTCATAATTCAGCCTGGTTCCTTCCTCATCCGCCACATAATTGGTGGCAAACTGAGGCTGAATACCGAATTTTGCCGCTGTGGAGATCGCATCGATATTCGCTCCCAAAAACAGAAACTCCCAGTCCTCTTTCTTCTGATCCTCCACCATTTTGCGTACCTTCTCATAATTATACTCCCGGCTGGCATTCTCATAGCCGTCGGTGGTGATGATAAACAATACTTTGTCCGCGCGCTGATCCGGCTTGGCGTATTTCTGCACATTCTTCATATACACGATTGTCTCACCGATGGCATCCAGAAGTGCGGTGCAGCCGCCGACCTGATATTCCTTCTCCGTCATCAATGGCACCTGCTCAATGCTTTCTCTGGTGCAGATCTGCCTGATCCGATCGCTGAACAGAACGGTTGTCACATTCACATCGCCTTCACCGGTGCGCTGCTTTTTCAACATGGCGTTGTAACCGCCGATCGTGTCAGTCTCCAAGCCTGCCATGGAACCGCTCTTGTCCAGAATAAAAACCAACTCAGTCAAATGTTTTTTCATCAATCCTATCCTCCTTCTTGCCGATGTCACAGTCTGTGAGATTCTTTCTGTGTTCCCGGCGCTTTGTTTTGTTGAGTACAGGATATCACTTCACTGGTCGGTTTTGGTCGCTTCCCGGGCGACATTTAATTTTATACTTTTTTCATTGTCATTTCCATTGAGGTCATGATATGATTACATCAACTCAATCGAAATCGGCAGTATCGTTGATGATTAGCCGGGAACGGCATCTGCAAAACTTTATCTCATTATCCGGAGGTAGATTATATGGAATATATCGTCGTAATCATTGCCGCCATGCTGGCCGGCATCGGCACAGGCCTTGTGGGGTTGAGCGCCGCCACCGCCATGGTCCCGCTGCTCATCGTTCTCTGTCCCACCTTCCGCGGGGAGCACGGAGCCTATATGGCGACTGCGATCGCACTGGCCAGCGACATTTTGGGCTCTGCTGTCACCGCAGGAGTCTATGCAAAGAATAAAAAAATCGACCTGAAACATGGTTGGCTGCTTTTGGTGTGCATCATTTCCATGTGTACGGTCGGTTCCATCGCCGCCTACTTCACGCACCAGCAGGTGCTGGGCGGATTCTCCCTGTTTCTGTGTGTGGCCATCGGTATCCGCTTTCTGGTGAAGCCCGATGCCAAGGACAAGCCCACCCATGACGGAACCGTGAGGCTTTCCATCAAGGAAATTGCAGTGTCTCTGTTTTTCGGTCTGACCATCGGCTTCGGTACCGGATTCTTCGGTTCCGGCGGCGGCATGATGATGCTGATCGTATTTACCGCCATGCTGGGCTATGACCGCAAGACTGCAGTGGGCACCTCCACCTTTATCATGACCTTCACCGCGCTGATCGCTTCGGTGAGCCATATTCTCATCGAGCCCACCATCCTGCTGGAATGCTGGGACTATCTGTTGATCTCCATCGTGACTGCCACCGCGTTCTCCCTGTTCAGCGCACGCTTCGCCAACAAGGTCAATGCCAAGGCCGTGGGCTACATCACCGGAGCCGTGCTCTTCATTCTCGGCCTGGTGCTGATCTTCCTAAACTATATGGACCGGATCAATATGACTTATTTCGCGGAGTTCTGGAAGCTGTTCGGCACCTACATCGGCTACATCGCGGCGCTGGCTGCGATCCTGCTGATCATCCGCTACACCACCAAAGTCCCCGATTATATTTTCCGCAAGCTGCTCCACATCGTGGCTTTTACCTCGATCCTGCCGCTGGTGCTGGGCACCGATATCTGGTGGATCGCCGTTCTGGTGCAGGCGGTGCTGTTAGTTCTCGTGATCATCCTGCTGCACGTTGCAGAGAAATTCAGTTTCTACAAATCTCTTTTCGTGGAAAAAGCGAAACATGAGGTCATCATCAGCTTCATCCTGTTGTTTGGCCTGATCGCCATCCTGCTGGCTGTCTTCTGGGGAGGCTTTGGCCCGGAATATGTTTACATCGCCGTCACCGCCATCATGGCCTGGGGACCCGGCGATGCCGCTGCTGCCATTGTGGGCAAAAATCTCGGCAGGCACAAGCTGTCAGGCCCGCATATCGAGGGTGTCAAGTCAGTGGAGGGCAGCGCAGCCATGGGCATCACATCCTTCGTGTGTACAGCGGCGACACTCCTGCTGTTCTCCGGGATGGCACTTCCGACGGTACTGATCCTGTCACTGGTTATCGCTCCCGTGGCCGCTCTAGTGGAGCTGTATACCAAACACGGGCTGGACACCGTGACTGTGCCGATCGCGGTGAGCGTGGTGCTGGGTGTGGCGGCACTGCTGTGAGTGCAAAAGTAAAATATCTGTCAGTCTGTCGAAGGGCTGACCGCCTACCGTTTATGGCAGTACCCACAATTATTGCACAACTTTTTTCTTCTCTTGACCACCAACCAACTGTGGTGGTTTCCAAGACAAAAGCGGCTGCGAAAAAACAGCAACATAATTTCAGTTAAAGAGGTTACACAAAATTATGTTCTATATACCCAGCAATGGTTGCTCATAATAAAACAACACTTCATTGATCACAAACATATCGTATTCCCCTCGTTCTATAAAGAAGCGAAGGATCACGTCAAATTTACTACTGGGCGACAGGGAATAACCTGCTTTTGCCAACAGATCCACTGTCTCGTCTAACGACAACTCCAGGCCAATGGCCAATGCCAGCGCAGTAGCTTTTTTCGGGTTATAATATTTGTTGCTGCGGATTTTTGAAAACAATTTCCGGTCTATATTTGCCTTTTTATAAACCTCCGAATCCTTTTTGCCTTTCTCATCGATCAATCGCAATACCATCTCCGAGAACGTCTCATCCAGATTCTTCATCACTTCTTCCAAAGATCTGGTCGCCTTGACGGAATCTGATGAATAGTTTACTGTTTTTCCGGCAAATCGGGTTTCTGAAGCCGCCCCCGTTTTCGGTGTCTTTGTCAAAGGTGCCATCGGTGCTGACAGCAATGGCTTCGGTTTCTTAGCCGTCACCCTTGCTTCCACAGGCATCATCGACTCAGTCAGACAGATCGACTCCCCGAATCTGTCTGTTTCCTCTTCCGGATGCCTCCTTCCGGGCTCAAGTTCATAATAAGTGTCTATGTAATGTTGAATTCCAACAAACAGCTTCTCACTGAGCTCCACCGCTTTGCGGTCAAACACTGCCAGATAAATGTCCATCTCATGGTCAGTCAGAAATTCCGCAAACACACTCACGGCCACCTGCAATGCTTCGGCCTTCGGATAGCCGTAGATGCCAGAGGAAATCAGCGGAAAGGCTATAGTTTTCAGCTTGTATTCTGCTGCCAGTCTAAGAGAGCTACGGTACGCACCGGCCAGAAGTTCCCGCTCACCGCTGTTTCCTCCCTGCCAGACCGGCCCCACTGCATGGATCACATACTTCGCCTGGAGGTCAAACCCCGGTGTGATCACCGCGCTTCCCCTGGGACATACTCCAATCTTCCGACAGGCTTTCTGCAACCGCTCTGCTCCCGCCGCCTGAAAAATCGCGCCGCATACGCCACCGCCCATCTGCAGCGCGGAATTTGCTGCATTGACGATGGCATCCGTATTCATTTTGGTAATATCCTGGTGTACGATCTGAAAGGGCATAGTCTCCTCCTGATATACCGGCATATTGCTCCATTGCTACACTACCCTGAAACATTTGATATTTGAAGTCTTAAATCTACGCTGTTGGTGTACAAAAAATCAGAGCAATGCCGAGGGTCCTCTGTTTCCGGCACTGCCCTGATTATATCATAGACTCGTTTTACTTGTCCAGTTCCACGATCACACCGCTGTTTCTCAGAATATCTCTCACTTCCTGTACATCCACATCCTTCGGCTCGATACCGTACTTCACTGCCAGCGCAGCGCCCACTCCGGCAGCCTCTCCGATGGTCATGCAGGTACCCATCACGCGGGCGGAGCTCATAGCCACCGCATCCATGGATGCGCAGCGTCCTGCGAACATCAGGCCCTTGATCTCATTGCTGACGGTGATACCGTAAGGAATTCCGTAGGGAGGGGTCTTGGTGAAGATCGTTCCGGCACCGTCACCGTCATGGATATCCACCGGGTAACCGCCGATTCCGATGGTCTCCTCGTTGATCACGCCGTTTACCACCTCATACTCAGTCAGAGTGCGGATACCGGAGAAGCGACGGCTCTCGCGGATACCCATGGAGGGGTAGATCTGAGTGATGTAGCTGTTCTCAAAGCCTGGAACATTTTCCTGCAGAGTTCCGACCAGCTTCTCCACCTGGAGATAACCCTCGACCTCCGCGCGGGTCAGGCTGAACACATCGCTGCCGTCGGCACCCAGATGGCGGGTACAGTTCAGATGCACTTCACCGGGAAGCAGACTGCTGATAAAGATCAGATTCTCGCGGTCGATAGGCATCTTGCCCTCGGCGCGCAGATCGGAAACCAGCTTTTTCATGCCGAACATAACGAAAGCCGGATACTTGCGGAAATGGGATGCGTCGTAGCCGCTGTAGATCTCCATGGTCTTGCTCTGGTCCATCTGCTCCGGATGCTGCTCCAGAAACTCGATGGTCTTATTCAGATCCACGTTGCCCATATTGAACATCAGGGTGGAGGGCTGAAGCACGCCGGTGTCCTTCTGACCCTTCTCAAAGCTGGCTCCGGTGAGGTACGCCATATCTCCATCGCCGGTTCCGTCGATGAATACCTTCGCACCGACGGTGATGCGGTAACCCTTACCGATCAGGGTGATAGTCTTCAGTGTCTTATTCTCCACATTTACCGACTCCACGTCACAGTGGAGCAGGACCTCAACGCCAGCATCCAGAACCTTTCGCAGGGCGATGATCTTGAACAGCTCATAGTCGAAGACCGTCACGGAATTATGCATCGGGCAATAGCAGTGCTCGCTGGCCGCATATCCGTAGGCAGTCTTGTACTCGCGCATCTCACGCATAAACTCCTCGGGCAGACCGGCCATCACCACGTTGGCATCCCTGTCCAGAAATCCGAAGAAGGGCAGACCGATGGTCATATTTCCGCCCAGATAACCGTTTTTCTCCACCAGCAGGACCTTCGCCCCATTGCGCGCAGCCTGCACGGCAGCGCCTAAGCCGCCGGGGCCAGCGCCCACAACAACTACATCAAACTCTTTATATGCTGTGTTCATGTTTTTATGTCTCCTATTATGATAAATATCAATCGAATACCATCACCTTCGCATCAGGGTCGGGCTCAAGCATCACGTTGTTTGCGCGCAGGATCGCACGAACCTCCTGTACATCCACCTCACCGGGCGTGATGCCCTGCTTGATCGCCAGCGCTGCGCCCACACCTGCACCCTCACCGATCGCCATCAGAGGAGGCATTACGCGGGCGGAAGACAGTGCCACCGCATCCATGGATGCGCAGCGACCGCTGAACATCAGGTTCTTAATATCTGCGGAACAGGTGATGCCGTAGGGAAGTCCATAGGTGGGAACCTTCTTACAGATAGTTCCGGAGCCGTCTCCCGCGTGAATATCAATAATGTACGCTGCCAGACCGACTGCGTCATCGCCGATCCGTCCACTCAGCACATCCTGCTCGGTCAGCTGTGCAATTCCGCGGAAACGTCTGGTCTCGCGGATACCCATATGCGGATAAATCTTGGTCAGATGGGCATTCTTAAAGCCGGGAACATTCTCGCGGAGACACTTGATCAATGCATAGTTCTGCAGATGACCCTCAATCTCGGCTCTGGTCAGATCGCGCAGGTCGCTTCCGTCGATGCCCAGATGGCGTGTACAGTTCAGATTCACCACACCCTTCTCCAGGGTCTGAATATAAATGATTGTGTCGCGGTCGATGGGCAGCTTTCCCTGCTCCTTCAGCTCGGCAAGGAGCTTGCGCAGACCGACCAGCACATGATGATCAGGATTTTTGCGGAAGTAGCTTGCGTCGTAACCCGGGTAGGACTCGTGAGTCTTACACATCTCCATCTGCTCGGGATGTTCCTCAATGAACCGGATAATCTCCTCCGTGTCCACGCCTGCAACGGTACACATCAGTGTGGGCGGCTGCAGAACTCCGGTGCCCTTCTGACCCATCTCATAGGTGGCACCTGCCATGTAGCCCACATCGCCGTCACCTGTCGCGTCGATAAATACCTCGGCAAACACTTCGATCTTGCGCCCCTTTCCGAACAGGGTAACTGAATCGATGGTTCCGTTGTCCACATTTACATCGATCACCTCAGTGTGCAGCAGAATATCGATTCCTGCCTCCAGACACTTCTCAAAGGCAACAATTTTAAATACCTCATGGTCATAGATGGTCACGGAATTATGATTAGGGCACCAGTGGTGAGGGCTGGTCGCATTTTTCTCCGCCAGCGCATCGACAAACTCCTGTGCAATGCCCTTGATGATCGGATTTCCGTCCTTGTCCAGATAACCAAGCAGAGGCAGACCGATGGCCAGATTTCCGCCCAGATAACCGTTTTTCTCCACCAGCAGCACCTTCATGCCCTGCCTGGCTGCCGCCAATGCCGCCGGCAGACCGCCGGGACCGCCGCCAATGACTGCCACATCGTAAGTCAACATCTCTTTTTTCATCGCAGATTACCTCCACACAATTAAAAACGTTTTAAATATGCCGATACTCGTTTCATTAATTACTATTTATCACATTAAACAGCGTCTGTCAACCCGCTCAAAACGGCTCCCTCGGCGGGAGCACCGAGATATTTGACCATTTAAATCGTTTTTATTATGCAGTTTTCACAGTTTTAAAACGTTTCGAATAACAGAATTTTCTATTGACTGTACTCAAAAAAACATGCTATTCTACTGAGTGAACGGACAAGTTGCGATAGATGTATTCGTCATGACAAAAACGATTTCAGACAAGCAATTGTTACAGACAAACAATATATTCAGAACAAGGAGATGCATATGGCTTCCATCAAAGATGTTGCCCGTCTGGCAGGCGTATCCCCCAGCACCGTTTCGCTGGCCATGAACGGCAGCCCGCTGGTCAAGCATGAGACCCGCTATCGAATCATGCAAGCTGTTGAGGAGCTGAATTACAAGCCTAACCAGGCAGCCCGCTCTCTGGTGACTAAGGAAAAGAAGGTCATCGGACTGTTTTTGTTGTCCGGAGATGAGTATCTGGCAAACGATACCCTGCCCTTTTCCCGGACGCAGGATACCCTGCTGGTGGAAATGCTGCCCTTTGTACAGAAGAAACTGGGCGAGTCCGATTACAGTATTCTGGTGGATCTCTTTTTCTCCAGCTCTCAGGCTGAGCAGCCGGAAAATCATCAGTTGAACCGAAACATCATCGACGGCGCCATCTTCTTCGGCGGCCTCGTCAATGATACGCAGCTGCAGAACATTCATGACACAAGGGTTCCCGCCGTCCTGGTCTGCTCCCGGGATAAAAATCTGGACTATGTGGACACAGACCCGGAAATGGGCATCCGAATCGCAGTCAATTATCTTGTGGAACAGGGACACCGCACCATTGCTCTGCTCAACGGCTCAGATCACTCGCAGGTATCCGCACGCAAACTGGCCGGCTACCGTCTGGCGATGGAAGAACACGGTCTTCCTTACAACGAATGTCTGGTGGAAAGTTCCAGCGGCGCCGGAGACTCCACTATTTTAGCCATAGAAAAGCTGTGGAGCAGGACTCCCCACCCCACAGCTATCGTAACTGCTTCAGAATATATCGGCTGTGCCGCCCTCCGTTTCCTGTATGATCACGGACTTTCCTGCCCTCAGGACGTCTCCATCATCAGCTTTGGCGACGGCCCTATCACCGCCTACACAGCCCCCGCACTGACCACAATAAATATTCACAAACAACAGCTCGGCGAGGAGGCGACCAACATTCTGATTAACCGTCTGAAAAACCCCAAGGCCAGACAGGTGGGATTGATCATCCCGCCGGAACTGACCGTGAGAGAGTCGGTGCGGACTATCTTATAACAACAACGCAACAGTTGCAAAATAGCAGACATTTCCACGACCAAAAAGGCCACCAGAAAAATAAACGAAAGAGAAACCCTTTCACCCCTTAATTTGCAATCGGATGATGGATCGTCGGGCTCTCCATGGACAGCGGCAGGAATGCATATCCATTCTCCAGCCCCCAGAGAATAACCTCCTCCACCGCCGCTATACTGTAATCGTAGAGATCGTGCTGCAGCACCACCGAAATATCCTTCTTTAAGATGCCGTCAATCATATTCCGGATAATTTCCTCAGTGTCCTTGGTATCTCCGGCATCACCGCTGAGCACATTCCAATCAAAATACCGATAGCCTTTTTCTTCCACCATTCCGGTCAGTCTGGTCATAATCCCCGGATTAAACTTGCTGGAAATGTTTGAACTGCCGCCGGGGAAGCGCACCAGCTGAGCCCTCTCCCCGGTCTGATCAAAAATAATCTCATCGATCTTCTCAAGATCTGCAAAATAGGCGTGCTCACTGGCATAGACTTTTTTGTAATCGTGGTTGTAGCAGTGAATACCGATGGTATGGCCTTCATCCTTTGCTCTGCCGATCATATCAAAATATCCTTCATTTCCTCCGGTCACGAAAAAAGTGGCTTTTATATCATACTTCGCCAAAATATCCAGAAGCTCGGCAGTGTATTTACCCGGACCGTCATCAAACGTCAGATAAATCACCTTTCCGCGTTCAATCAGTTCCCGTTCACTCAGCGCATCTTTATTATTTATGTAGGATAAGGAAGTCTCCTCATCTTCTCCGGCAATATCCGGATCCGCAGAACCTCCGGTTCCAGCTCCCTGCGATGTATCCTGCTCCACCCCTGCCAATACAGTCGGCAAAACATCGCCGGAGGAATCCTCCAACTGCCCCTTCCCCGGCTCCTCCGCCGACGCGGAATCAGTTGTCCCTCCCGGCGCATCTGTCACAATCCCCCGATCTGTGAACAGAAGCCCCAGCACAGTGATCACCAGACCCACTGTTATCATCCCCTTGATCACTCCCATCCAATTTCTCATGTCATTCCCCCAAAACCACCTGTAGATTAGTTAAAAACAGCAGCGTCGATAACCCCATCGTTTATCTTCGCTGCTGTCATTATAACACAGGTTTTGCGCCAAAAAAGTGTAATTGCGCAATTGTAAAATATTGTTAATTATTGTAATTATTTTGTAACATTTTCTGCCAGCTGCAGGAATTTCTCGCGGTCTGCGATGTAGTCGTTTTCTCTTCCCACATTGTACTCGAAGGTGATGGCTGCATTGGGGGTAAACTTCACTACGCCCTCAACAAAGCGCTCCCAGTCGATGCCGCCTGCAACGCCTGACATGAAAGGCAGATGGCTGTCAGCATTTCCCGCATTGTCGTGCACATGGTAAGCTTTCAGACGGCTGCCCAGCGTCTTCTGAATCTCCCACATATCAAGACCTTCCATGTGAGCGTGGCCGGTATCGATGATACAGGAGAGCTCGGGGTTCTCGGTGAACAATGCCAGAAACTGCTCATGATTGAACAGGGTGTGTCCGCCGTCGGGAACGTTCTCGACTACCATATCCACGCCGTTCTCATCGCAAACCTTCTGGAAACGAACCAGACGCTCTGCAACCAGCTTGCGCATCTCAGCCTTCTTCTCCTCAGAAACACCCTCAGGAATATGACCGTTGGTGTGCACTACATAGTGGCGGCCGTTAAACTGATGATACATCTCAAAGGGCTCGGTCATAAACTTGAACAGCTCCTCCTCGTCCTCGGTCTGTGCGAAATCGCAGTAGCCGAAGGGGGAATGGATGCTGAATCCGCCGGTACGATCCTTCATCACCTTTTTCATATTTTCGGTCCAGTAAGCGGTGCCGCCCCACTCATAGAAGATCTCGATGCCGAAATCTGCGGGCAGGAGTGCCATCTTGGATGCTGCACCTACGGTGTAACTCAAAGAACTGACTTCAAATTTCATGATATATGTTCTCCTTTCAACTCCCTCTCGGAGCAATTTTACATCGTAATCGGTAATCTCTTCCGCAGTGCACTGCCATTCTCGCAGTGCGCTGTAAAGTACGTTGCAGTGCGCGTCATATATTCCTTCGCAGTGCGTCGCTCGATTCCGCTTCGCTTCATCTCGCTCGCGGGCTAAAGCTCTATATGTGCCGACACACTTGTCTGCCTGTGAGCAAGCTCACGCAGCCACTGTGTCGACCCATGCACTGCTCAGTGCTTACGCGTACATGTAGTTACTCAACTCTTCTGCGAACTCTTTCTCAAGTCCCATATCCCACAGCAGCTGAAGGATGGTGTAACGATCTCTCACTTCCTTTGCCACACAAACGCTGTTGTAGAACATCTCTCTGGGGATGTCCACATGGGAAGGACGGATAGCGCCGCCCAGGCTGCCCAGAGTCTCTTCCATCTGTGCAACGGTGGGGATCAGATTTGCGATCAGCGCCTTGATCTCTGCCCAGTTCGCCTCAACCGCATTAATACGTCTCAGACGGCCCTCTGCACCATTCTTCTGAACCTTCTTCTCCAGCTTGATGACACTGTCTGCGGAAACGCCGTATGTCTCCTTCATGTAAGCGCTCCATGCGTCGAAGTCATAGTTTGCCACATTTGCCTTCGCTGCCGCGAAATCGATATCCATATCCTTAAGCTTGTTGTATGCGTAGGTGATGGCGATGGTTCCGATGCCAACCTTGGTTCCGTGAAGAACAGCCTTGCGTCCCTCAAACAGGAACTGCATCTCCCAGTAGTGGGACAGGTGATGCTCTGCGCCGGATGCCGGTCTGGAATTTCCTGCGTACTCCATGGCGATACCGGTGACAACCAGTGCCTCCATGATGTTTGCGATAGCGGTGTGATCTCTGTCCTTAACGAGAGGAGCATTGTCCATAACCTTCTTGATGGAGGAGCGAACCAGCTGCTCCAGCCACTCGCAGTAATACTCGCCGTTTACGATGCGAGCCATATTCCAGTCGATCAGACAGGTGTACTTGCCCATAATATCAGCCAGACCTGCACTGATCATATCCATGGGAGATTCTGCCAGAATCTCTACCGGTCCGATGATCGCCTTCGGAACATGAGCGTTATATGTAGTTTTAAGATTGCTGCTGATCAGAGCCGCACCGGTGGATGCAAAGCCGTCCATGGAGGGAGCGGTCGCAACGATGAAGTACTCCATCTTTAACTGATAGCTGAAATACTTGCTGGTGTCGTTCAGCACACCGGTACCTACACCGATCACCACGTCACAGCTGGGATCAAAGTTCATCAGCAGATAACCCACTGCGTACTCATCGGGAACCAGTTCCTTGGACTCCAGCACACAGGGCACTGCACCGAGGCCTGCTGCCTTGATGGTCTCCTCAACTTCCTTTGCTGCTGCCTCCCAGGTATTTACGTCACAGATGATAAATGCTTTCTTATATCCGTAAGCATTCATCAGCTCAGGAACATGCTTAATCGCCTTTTCCTCGATCACCACATGTTCCACTTTGGAGCTGTGCTCCTTACCGCACTTACATACAATCGTCCTGTTCAATAACTTCGATACGTTCATGGAATGTCCTCCTGTATATAGATATATTCATGTAAAGCATTTCGCGGGTCATGACATCTGCCATTCCGTCATTCTAAAAGCGATGCCATGTACCCCCAGTATTGGTTATATTATACACGAAATCCCGCCTTCTGAAAATAGCTGAATTAATGTTTTTTATGCCTTTTTTATATGATCACCGGTCACCGTCTCCTTGACCGCCCTCTCACCGGATCAATCCACCCTGTTTCGCCTTCCTCCGTCCATAAAGGACCGGATGTTTTCACCGATTTCCTCCACACAGCGCTTTCTGGACTCATATGCACCCCAGGCCATGTGGGGAGTCAGGCATACATTGTCCAACGCCGCAATGGCACTGTAGGGGTGATCCTCCCCATAGGGTTCGGTGGAATACACATCCACGCCCAGACCGCCCAGTCTGCCCTCCAGCACAGCCCTCGCCAGGGCAGCCTCATCGGCCACCGCGCCTCTGGCCACATTGACCAGAATCGCATCCTTCTTCATGGTGGCGATCCGCTCCGCGCTGATGAGCCCTCTGGTCTCATCATTGAGGGGAGTATGGACTGAGATGATGTCAGCCTCCCGACAGATGGTGTCCACATCCACGTTGGTGTAGCCCTCCACCGGTGTCCGCTTGCAGACAAGGATCCGGCAGCCCAGCGCCTCGGCAACTCTCGCCACCTGGCGGCCGATATTACCGAAACCTATGATGCCCCAGGTCTTTCCGGCAATCTCATGAAACACCGGCTCGATGCGGTTCATCATCTTCTGGCGGCTGTAATCGCCGGAAGCCGTGAATCGCTGATAGACAGGCAGATGGCTGAGCAGTGACAACACCATGGTCACCGTCATCTGTGCCACGCTCTGGGTGGAGTAGCCAGCCACATTGCACACACCGATCCCGCGCTCTTTGCAATACTTGGTATCCACATTGTCATAGCCGGTGGCCAGCAGACAGATCAGCTTCAGGGTATCGTTCCCCACCAGATTCGTCTCATTTAATTTAATCTTGTTGATCACCGCCACGTCCACGCCGGCCAGTCTCTCCTCCACCAGCTCCGGCGGAGTCAATCCGTAGACCGTCACCTCACCGACGGCCTCCAGGGCAGCCAGCGGCACATCATGTCCCACCGTGTCGCGGTCCAGCACCGCAATGTTCAGTCTCTTTTTCTGCACGTCCTCAACCCTCGCTTAAATAATGTCCAAAAGTCCGGCCAGATTGTCCTTGTCCAGCACGTAATCCGCATTGGACGGAACTTCGATGTCATTCGTGTTGAAGAAACAGCCGTCAAACCCGGCAGGCTTTACCGAATCGATATCGGCGGTCCGGTCTCCCACCATCAGAAGCTTTCCGGGCGCAATATTAAATTTGTCACGCATCACGTAGGCGCCGCTGGGATCCGGCTTTAACACCGGCATCTCCTTCTGGGTCACAAAGCCGGCAAAATACTTTGCCAGACCGTGATACTCCAGATAATCGATGGCGGTGTGATCGCGGTTAGTAAACAGGATATTATGCCTTCCGCTGTCCTGAATCGCCTTTAAAACCGCTTCAACTCCCGGATACGGCCTTACCTCCTCGGGGCGAAAAGACTTGAACCCCTTAAATTTGCGTTTTAACTCATTTGCATCAAGTCCATACTTCTCCGCGAAATGATCTCTGGCGTGACGTGAGGTAATCACCATTTTATCCATGATCGCCTCATCCGTCTCCTCGCAGCCATAGCTTTTCAGTAATTCCTTGAACTCCTGCACACAGCTCGGGTAAGAGTCAAACAGTGTCCCATCAAAATCCCATGCAATATCCGTATACTTCATCATTTTCCTCCTCGCCTGATCACTTTGGTATAAACATCTACGCCAAGTGGCAATACATTGATTGCAATATTTTCGTTCAGTCCGTGGATGCTGCCGTACTGCTGCTTATTAATATGAAGGGGTGCAAACCGCAGACAGTTTTCGCAAACCTCTTTATAATACTTGGAGTCGGTACCACCGGTCATGATATAAGGACTCACGCCCACGCCGGGGTAAACCTCCTTCACCACTTCCTCGATCATGCGGTACTGCGGGCTGGTGTAGCTGACCACGGGGCAGGGATGATCCGCCGTGACAACCTGCGTCTCAATGTCATATTTCTTCGCCAGATCGGAGATGACCTTGATGCTCTCCTCCGTCCCCTGGTGGGGAATAAAGCGCATATTTCCGGTGACATAGGCCTCCTGAGGGATCACATTGTATCCGTCAGAGCCCTTGCCCATGGTAAACGCCAGCGTGGTCTGCAGCATGGCACTGCCCACCGGGCTGATGGACTTCATCAATTTCTTCAATAACGGCTTGAACAGCCACAGATTCGCAAAAATCAGCTTCATGCCGAAGTTCATATTCGGAGCCATCTGGCGGAACATCTCCTCCACAGTGGGGCTGAACTCCACCTTGAAGGGATTGTGTTTCTCCGCATCCTGAATGAAAGCTGCCAGTCTGGCCCAGGGGGTGTTTTTCCCGGGAGCGCTGGCGTGACCGCCCTTGCTCTTCGCCACAAACTTCACATCGCCGTAACCCTTCTCCAGCACACCGACCATGGCATACATGCCGTTGACACCGCCCATGGGCTCATCCATGATCATGCCGCCCTCATCCATGACAAGGCTCAGCCTGATTCCGTTATCCTTGAACCACTGCGCAGTCAGAGGCGCACCCTCGCCGCCCCACTCCTCGGTGCAGCTGCCGCCGAGATACACGTCCACCTCCGGAACAAAGCCGGACGCGATCAGCTCCTCCGCCGCCTGCAGGAAGCAGAACTGGCTGCCCTTGGTGTCCACGGCACCGCGGCCCCACACATTGCCATCGATGATCTCACCGCAGAAGGGCTCATGCTCCCACTGACCGGTGGCCTCCACCACGTCCTGGTGACTGATCAGAAGGATGGCATCGTCCGCGGACTTGCCCTTCCACTTCAACAGCAAACTTCCGTTGAACACGTGCTTCTCACAGGTCGCAAACACGTTGGGGAAAAGCTTCTCCAGCACTTCGTGATAAGCGTAGAATTTGCTTCTGTCTTTCTGGTCACGCTCGGAGATGGTCTCACAGCGAAGCATCTCACCCAGCTTCTCGCCGTACTCCTGCGCCCGCTTCGGATCGCTCTGCGGAACCTTTGCCTCCCTTGCGGAGGTCGGTTTCAAGGTGAGCGTACGGACCAGTGCCACTGCGATCACCGCCAACAGCAGAATCCCGATAATTGATAATACAGTTCCCATTTTCACACCTCATCGATAATTTTATTTACAGAATCCCCTTCTTGTACATGAAAAATCCGATCGCCAGCGCCATGCCGCCTGCTGGGAGCAGGAGAATGCTGGTCTGATCGATCATCGCCGGAACCAGCACGCACAGCAGGATCATGCTGAGCAGCGGGATCGCCGTCAGCTTCCAGCTCTTTGCGAAATACTTGCAGCCCAGTGCGCCGAACAGCGCGGGGACTACATTATTAAATGCAGGCTCCAGCACGGGATTCTGAAGAATGGGGGTCAGCGGCACCAGAAGCAGAACACCCAAAAACAGAATCACCATGGTCACCAGCGCGCTGGTCGCCACACTTAAGGTAGACACAATCTCGTCCTCCACCGTGCCCTGCGTCGTCTTTGCGATATCGCGGGCATTCATTGCACAGGGAATCTTTAAGTTGGTCACGTTTCCGGTCAGGAAGCTCAAGTAGCTGCCGCCGGTGCCCAGCATAGGCGCGTAAACCAGAAACTCAACGATAGCCACCGGAATGTAGATCACTCCGACCTTCAGAAAGCCGTTCAGAAATCCTGATCCGCTGATGGACACTCCGTACATCTGCGCGATCACCAGAGGAGTCGCCACCATGAGGATAACAGAAATCGCTGCGGTGATGCGGCCGAGAAGATGGAGCTGATTGTCGAATTTATGTAAGTATTCTTTCTTTTCTTTTTCGTTCATTATTTTTCTCCTTATATGGCTCGTTTTTACAACAGATTCACCACCACTGCCGCGATCATGCCCACCAGCATACTGGTCGCCACGCTGAAATTGTCCAGCCACGCTTTGCCTTTTTTAACAGTAAAATACTCGAACACGGCCATCACCAGCGCGGAGATCAGCGCCGTCATCAGCGGCATAAAGTTGTCTCTTCTGGCAAAGGTTCCCACGTAGGAGCCGATGTAGGCGCTGCAGAGACCGATGAACATGGCCACCGTCGCATATGCGCCGAAGCCGGGCTTTTTCTTTTCCTGCTCCTCACCGCCAGCCTTGGCCTCCGATCTGTCCCCGTTTGCATCATCCGCCTTTTCAGCAGCCTCCGGCGCATTTTTCTTCTTGCCCTTCACCTTGCCAAGATATGCCTTCAGGCCGAAGATACAGCAGAGCACTCCGCCCAGAATGCCCACGGTCATTACCATGACCACGGTGACAAACACAGAGACACTCATCTCGGTGACCTTGAGACCGGTCAGGCCCATGGCCGTCGCCGCGATCTCCGCCACGTTGAGCTCATACTGGAGCGCACCGACTACCGACAGACGCAGCCAGGAGATCGGCACCCCCAGGCTTCCGCTCAGCGCGACAACCCCCAGCAGAATACTGATGCTGGGCAGCACCGTAAAGGTGGCGCTGGAGGTGATCGCCCGCTTTAGCACTTTGGGGTCCATACCGATGGCGATGCCTGCCCGGTAGGACTTGACAATAAACACCACACACATAATAGCGATAAACAGCAGCACGCCTCCGACGATAAAATACAGAGACGGCGCGTTTACCTGTGACAAATACTCGTTCATGGTACCATTTCCTCTCTCTCGGCCTTTTTATTGCCTTTTGAATTATTTTGTTTCATTTTCAGCGATCAACGCACTCTGACCGCTGTGCCGTTTATTCCTCCGTCTCCACCGGCGCGATCACGTTGCCCCGGGTATCGTACCAGACCACACCGTCGGTGAGCACATAGCCCTCACGGCTCTTGATCGTCTCAATATAATCCTGAATGGAGGTCAGCCGGTGACTGAATGCCACTCCACCCATCAACAGATCGGTCCTGTGAATATCCGAGCCGGCCGTCATCGGAAAGTTGTGCTCTCTTCCGTAGGAAACAGCGCGGTGGTTGTAGTCCGGGTTGTAATGGCCGGTGACCTTGGGATTGGAGTGCTGGGCGTTGATCGCCTCGATGCCGTCCACCCACTCCGGAAACAGGCGAATCTCCGGAATATAATGAGCCTCCCGGAAGGGATGGGCATGGATCACCATGCCGCCAGCCTCGTGTACCAGCTTATACTGCTCCTCCACCGAGCAGGTCTTTAGCTCCGGATGCGCCTTCATCCACGTCTTGTCCAAACCGTAAACCAGAAACTCCGTGGCATTGAAGCCGGACTCCCAGCCCATGAACACATCGAGATCGATCTTATCGCCGGTTTTCTTTGCATCCTCGTAGCCGCTGCAAAATTCATCCACCCACTGTTCCCACGGCTGACTTTTATCAGGTCTGGTGTTTCCTCCCCAGTGATGGTCCGTCACGATAATTCCGGTGTAGCCGCGCTCCTTTGCCACTTGCGCCATCCCGCTCCCCGGAACTTTTCCGCAGGCACTGCCCTGGCTTGTGTGAAGATGGGTCTCATATAAATAAGGAAATTCTGTCAAAAACTTCACTGTACGCTCCTCCGTTTCTACTCTGTAACTCTGTCAGGCTGTCGCTCATTCGGTCGCCCGGAAGAGTCAACAGCTCCATACTTCCTACATCATACCCCTATTTTCCTCCTTTGTCCATGAATATCTGATTTTTCTCCGTGATTTTTACCAAAAATGAGAATTAAAAAATAGCGCTTTTGTGTATTGCCATATCACTATATTTAGTGTATTATAGGGTCTGTAGCGACTTTTTAACACAAGATATTGTATTGTAACGCACTAAAGAAAATACAATCACCGTAAACATACACAGGAAAGGGGTTTCATGAAATGATTCAAAGTATTATCAAGCGTGACGGCCGCGTTGTTCTGTATGACGAAAAAAAGATTGCATCCGCTATCTTGAAAGCACTGGAAGCAGTGGGCTGCGGCAATGCTCAGGATGCCGCCGCTGTAGCAAACGGAGTTCAGAAGAGACTGGAGTCCCTCTACGGAACCAACCCGCCTCAGATCGAGGCGATTCAGGATGCCGTTGAAAGCGAGCTGATGAAGCATGGCTTCGATGAAGCTGCCAAGGCTTACATCCTCTACCGTTCCAACCGCACCCGCATCCGCGAGGCGAACACCACACTGATGAAGACCATCGACGAGATCACCACCGTTGATGCCCGCGAGAGCGATATGAAGCGCGACAACGCGAACATTGACGGAAATACCGCCATGGGAAGCATGCTCCAGATCGGTACCGCAGGTGCAAAGTCCTATAATGAGGCTTATCTGTTGACCCCCGAGCAGGCGAAGGCTTACCGCGAGGGCGATATCCATATCCACGACTTTGATTTCTATTCATTGACCACTACCTGTACACAGATCGATATTATCCGTCTGTTCAAGGGCGGCTTTTCCACCGGACACGGCTACCTTCGCGAGCCCAAGTCCATCCAGAGCTACGCTGCCCTGGCCGCCATCGCGATCCAGTCCAACCAGAACGATCAGCACGGCGGACAGAGTATCCCCAACTTTGACTACGGCATGGCCCTCGGTGTTGCCTGCACCTTCGAGCGCATTTACCGTGAGAAGTTAAAGGAGTCCCTGGAGGATCTGACTGGATCAGAGGTCGCAGACGAGTCCATGGACGAGCTGATGGCAAACGTTGAGGCCACCTGCGGTGCAGGTCCCAAGCTTGACCGCGACATGGCCGGAAATAAACCGATCACCCCCGGCGGAAACGCCACCAGGGAGGCAGTTGAGGCCGCAAAGAAATTCGACAGCGAAGTGGTTTCCCAGCTGATGGGCTTCTACGGCTTCTCCGCACAGACCGCCGGCAAGATGGTTGAGACCGTTCGCCGCCGCGCAACCTCCAGAACTGCCCGCGATACCTATCAGGCGATGGAGGGCTTCGTGCACAACCTGAACACCATGCACAGCCGTGCCGGTGCACAGACCCCCTTCTCCTCCATTAACTACGGTACCGATACCACCCCCGAGGGACGTATGGTCATCCGCAACATCCTGCTGGCTACCGACGCCGGACTGGGACATGGCGAGACCTGTATCTTCCCCATCCATATATTTAAGGTAAAGGAAGGTGTTAACTATAACCCGGAAGATCCCAACTATGATCTGTTCCGATTGAGCTGCAAGGTAAGCGCGAAGCGCCTGTTCCCCAACTATACCTTCCTGGATTCACCCTTCAATCTTCAGTACTATAAGCCCGGCGTTCCCGAGAGCGAGGTTGCGACCATGGGCTGCCGTACCCGCGTGATGGGCAACACCTATGATCCCGACCGTGAGATCTCCTTCTCCCGCGGTAACCTGTCCTTCACCTCCATCAATCTGCCCCGTCTGGCCATTGAGAGCAAGGGCGATGAGGCAGTCTTCTATCAGAAGCTGGATGAGATGCTGGAGCTGGTGGCCGGTCAGCTGCTCGACCGTTTTGAAATTCAGGCAAAGCGCCATGTATATAATTACCCCTTCCTGATGGGACAGGGTGTATGGCTGGATTCAGACAAGCTCAGCCCCTACGATGAGGTCCGCGAGGTATTGAAGCACGGTACCCTCTCCATCGGCTTCATCGGTCTGGCGGAGACTTTGACCTCCCTCTACGGCCAGCACCACGGAGAGAGCGAGGCAATGCAGCAGAAGGGTCTGGAGATCATCGGCCACATGAGAGAGTACTGTGACAAGAAGTCCCAGGAGCTGAAGATGAACTTCTCCCTGCTGGCAACGCCTGCGGAAGGATTGTCCGGACGCTTCATCCGCATGGACAAGAAACGCTACGGCATCATCCCCGGCGTTACCGATAAAGAGTATTACACCAACAGCTTCCACGTACCGGTATGGTATCCGATCTCCGCATATGACAAGATCTGGAAGGAAGCTCCCTACCACGCACTGACCAATGCCGGCCATATCAGCTATGTGGAGCTGGACGGCGACACCGCAAAGAATGTTGAGGCCTTCGAGAGCGTTGTACGCTGTATGCACGACGCTGGCATCGGCTACGGCAGCATCAATCACCCCGTTGACCGTGACCCTGTCTGCGGATACGTAGGCGTGATTGGAGATGTCTGCCCTCGCTGCGGACGCCGTGCAGGTGAGGCAGTCAGCGAGGAGAGACTGCAGCAGTTGATCAAAATGTACCCTGAGGTTGCCACCTTCTGTGGCTGCCGCTAAATGACGCGAAAACAATGAGCAGTGCACAGACGGAGACAAAGCATCTGTGTGAGCTTGCTCACAGACAGATGTATTGGGCTACGGATGTATAGGGCGAATGCCCGCGAGCGAGATGAAGCGAAGCGAAATCGAGCAAAGCACTGCGAATATACACAAAAACAGGAGGATATAACATGACCGAAATGAAAAACACCCTCAACGCAGCAAAGACCGGCGAAGGTATTGAATTTGAGCGTATCCGCCGTATCACCGGATATCTGGTTGGTACCATGGACAAGTGGAACAACGCCAAAAAAGCAGAGGAGAGAGATCGCGTTAAGCACGGTCTGAGCCGTTAAACACATGATCAACCTCTTCGGAATCGCGGAGGACAGTATTGTGGACGGTCCGGGTATCCGGACCGTCTTCTTTGCACAGGGCTGTCCCCATCACTGTAAGGGCTGCCACAACCCCGAATCCTGGCCCTTTGAGGGCGGCACGGCCATGGACGAGGAGCAGCTTGTGGAGATTGCCCGTTCGAACCCCCTGAGCCGCAAGGTCACCTTCTCCGGCGGAGAGCCCTTCGCGCAGGCGGAGGGGTTTGCAAAGCTGGCTGAGCTGCTGAGGCCTTACCACTATGAGATTGCATCGTTCACCGGCTACACCTTCGAATACCTTATGGAGCACGGCACTGAGGCACAGAAAAAACTGTTGTCCTCCATCGATGTGCTGATCGACGGCCCATTTATTATGGAAGAAAAAAGCCTGGAGCTCTATTTCAAGGGCAGCCGCAATCAGCGGGTTCTGGACGTAAAGAAAAGCCTGGCAGAGGGAAAAGCGGTGGAGATCACCGCAGGCGGCTGGGTTGGTGAGTACTGATTTTCCTGCCATCTGCAAACCAAGATATCAAGAGCCATGTCAAATTTATCCTTGTGAGGTAAATTTAACATGGCTTTTTCTTGACATCCGTCGTTTCTTGTCCCATAATATATCGTGAGAGAAAATGGGCCACGCAAGCCCTAAAAAAAGGAGTAATCTATGGCAGAATTATTCAGTAACTTCGGCAATCTGGAGATCGGCCATGTCGTGATGTGGATCATCGGCGGCATTCTGATCTACCTGGCAATCAAGAAGGAGATGGAGCCTTCTCTGTTGCTTCCCATGGGATTCGGTGCGATCCTGGTAAACCTTCCTATGTCCGGTGCTGTTACCGAGCACGGCGCTCTGACCGTACTGTTCAACGCAGGTATCGCAAACGAGCTGTTCCCCCTGATCCTCTTCATCGGTATCGGTGCGATGATCGACTTCACCCCCCTGCTGTCCAACCCGAAGCTGATGATCTTCGGTGCTGCGGCACAGTTCGGTATCTTCTTCACCCTTGGTCTGGCGATCCTGTTCGGTTTTGAAGTGAAGGACGCTGCTTCCATCGCCATCATCGGTGCGGCAGACGGCCCCACCTCTATTTTCGTGGCAAACACCTTCGGCTCCAACTATCTGGGCGCGATCATGGTAGTTGCCTACTCTTACATGGCGCTGGTGCCCATTATCCAGCCTCCGTTCATTAAACTCTGCACTACAAAGAAAGAGCGTCAGATCCGCATGGCTTACTCAGCCAAGCCCGTATCCAAGATGACTCTGATCCTGTTCCCCATCGCCATCACCATCATTGCAGGTCTGTTCGCACCGGAGAGCGTTGCTCTGGTCGGATTCCTGATGTTCGGTAACCTGATCCGCGTCTGCGGCGTTCTGGACAGCCTCTCTGAGACCGCTCAGAAGGTTCTGGCAAACCTGATCACCATCTTCCTCGGCATCACTGTTGCCTGCCAGATGAAGGCTGAGTCCTTCCTCTCCCCCGACACCCTGATGATCATGGCTCTTGGTCTGTGCGCATTCATCTTCGACACCGTAGGCGGTGTTATGATCGCAAAGGTATACAACCTGTTCGCTAAGAACAAGATCAACCCTATGATCGGCGCATGCGGCATCTCCGCATTCCCCATGTCCGCTCGTATCGTCAACAAGATGGGGCTTCAGGAGGACAACCAGAACTTCCTGCTGATGCATGCAATCGGCGTAAACGTTTCCGGTCAGATCGCATCTGTTATCGCAGGTGGTCTGATTCTGTCCCTGTTCGCAATGTATAAGTAATCGGAGGAGGTATTTAAAATGGAAGTATTGATGGCAAGACTTGAACTGCTTCTTGAGGTTCTTCCCAAGATCGGCTTCGGCTGGCTGGGTATCTTTATCGTAACGATCATCATTATCGCGCTGCTCTGGTTACTGGAGAAGGCGACTCAGAAGAAGAATTGATTCATTAGATTCATATTGAGAAAATGTTTACCGCCGGGTTCTGACAGAGTCCGGCGGTTTTCCCTTGCCACCTTTTCTTTTTTGTGTTATACTGTCCTCACTTCATAAACCTGATTATTCTGAAATCAGGTTTATCAGATCTATTCTGTTATCTTTTATAAAATTCGGCGCAGATTCCCGAAACAAAAATGAATATGCTCATACCATTACGATGCAAATCAGGATGCATTCTCTGTATTTGTGATGCCTTTGCTGCAATTTTTCGATGCACTTATTACAAATACTTTTCGATGCACTTATTGCAAATACCGTCTTGCAGTTTTTCTGCTGACGATATAAAATATAAGGAGGATACTATGACAAACGCAAAAGAATTTGATGAATTGAAGGCGTTCAGAGAACCGACTTCAAAAACACTGAAAGAACTGACACTGTTGGACAGATTCTTATTTGACGAGACGATGGATCAGCCCGAGGCACATGAAGCTGTACTCCAAATCATTCTGGGGCAAGAAAATCTTAAGCTGCTGACTCCTGCCCAAACCGAGAAAGAACTACGCACAGCGCCATGGCTACGTTCTATTCGGCTGGATGTTTACTCATTGGATCAGGAGCATACGGTCTATAACACCGAAATGCAGGCCGAACGCCGGGATGAATTACCGCCTGCTGTAAACAGGATAAAACGATTGAATTGAATGACGGAGCCATCCGCATTTTCCTGAACACGAAAGGCACGAATGATCAAGAGGTCAGTCAGGAATTAAGGGATTTCCTGCATTATGTGGAGCATCCGGACGATCATTTTGTGCGGCAGAGCAGCAGTAAACGCCTGAAGAAAATTCATGCATGTGTCAGCCAGATCAAATCCAGCGAGGAAATGGGGGTAAAATATATGCAGAAATTGGAAGCCGAAATACTGATGAAGGAAAAAGCCGAAGCTGAAGGACTACAGCGAGGGCTAGAGCGAGGATTGCAGCAGGGATTACAACGGGGATTGCAGCAGGGATTGCAGCAGGGATTGCAGCAAGGCATCTTGACAAGTGCCAGAAATCTGATGCGCACCACCGGCATGTCTGCCTCCGAGGCATTGTCCGCCATAGGCGTTGCCGAAAAAGATTTGGAAGATTATCTCTCCAAGCTTGATGAAGTTAACTCTGTTGAAAATTAATTTGCCTATTTATTGTTAATGCATACTTATTTTGACTGGTACCTAAATGCAGAAAAGCCGCCGCGGCGGCTTTTCTGCATTTACTGCTCAAGGAATGTACTTCAGAAAGAAAACCGATCCTCCTCCGTCAATCCCAGCCGCGCTACGATCCGACGAAAATTCTCCTTTGCCGCCAACAACTGATCGATGCCATGGGCATCGCTGCCCAGATAGAATTTACATCCGCAGGCCTTTGCAATCTGGTAGGGACGAAACATCTCATCCAGCGTCTCTTCATCATATTTAGCCACATTGAAGTTCAGTTCAATACCAACCTCCCGTTTTGCCGCCAGCGTGAACAGCTCACGCATGGTTTCATCTGAAATCAACCGCAGGACATCTATATGACTGAAGGCAGGGCGTTTACCGGCCATCAAAGCGCAGGTCAAATGAGCGATACCAATTTTCTCAAAAGGAAGATCACGATTTAACACAGAGTCCAGACGATTGACCCATGCGTCGGCGCGCTCAGCCACATCTGCATCTCCGTTGATGGTAAAACCCGCCATGTGCAGATGCGTCGTGGGAATGATGATAAAGTCAAACAGCTCCATCCGCTTTTCCGAAATACCGATGGTGCCGCGCATATCCATCTCCGTCTCGCATCCAAAGCGAAAGCGCACCCGGTCGCTCTGAGGCAGGGGCAGCGCCTTCATCAGATGGGGCGTGTTCTGGGGCATGTACCACTTGGACGCGCCCGGAACATCCTCGTCCCAGTAATGGTCGGTCAGACAAATATCCGTAAAATCATTGTCCTCCGCGTACCGGAGAATACGAGCCGTGGTCTGCTCCGGGTCTCCACAGCAGGAGGAAAGCTGGGAATGAATATGTAAATCATGATTAATCAAAAAAGATATATTATTCATCAAAAGCACCTCGCTCATATAGTCTGATATATGCTCACATTCGCACAAGCACCATCATTTATGCTGCATTAGTGTAAATTCCGCATAATTATCTGCTCCACTGTCCGTGCCTATAAATACTCGGAATAAACCCGGTTCGCTGACATAGTTCATGTCTGCATCATAAAACTCAAGCATCTCCTCCGTGATCGCAAAGCTCACTTCCCTGCCCTCTCCCGGCTGCAGCGTAACCTTTTGCACACCGCGAAGCATTTTCATCGGACGAATCACGCTTCCCTTTACGTCTCTGAGATATAACTGTACCGTCTCTGTTCCGGCACAATCACCGATATTCGACACCGTCACCGTCGCCGTGATCGTATCTTCTTTTTTCATCTCTTTCCGACTCAACGTAATCGGTGAATAGTCAAATGCGGTATAGGACAGTCCGAATCCAAACGGATAGAGCGGTTTTGTGGACTCGTCCAGATATCCATTGCAAAAACCGATTTTTGTCCCGGTCCGGTTCGGCCTTCCGGTGCGGAACTGACTATAATAAATGGGTATCTGTCCCGCACTTCTGGGCAGCGTCATGGAAAGCTTTCCCTCGGGAGCCGTATCACCAAACAGTACATCGGCAATGGCATTGCCGCCCTCAGTTCCCGGCATCCAGACCATCAGCACCGCCTTGGACCGTTCGGTGATTTCCTCCATTTCCAGCGGCCGCCCGGAAAATATAACCGTGACGATATTATCATTTACCTGACGCACCCGTTTCAGGAGTTCCAACTGATTCTCCGGTATCCGAATAACTGCCCTGCTGCCGCCCTCTCCGGTCTGGTCGCGATGCTCGCCGAGACACATCACTACAGTGTCTGCCGTTTTTGCTGCGTTGACCGCATCATCCATCAGTCGATTGAGATCGATTTCCGTGTAATCCTCCCGATACTTCATTCTAGTGACCATTCCTTCATTCAGGACCGGGCAGCCCTTCGCCCAGACCACCTTCACCGAATTTCCGACGGTCTTTTGACCAACGCCCTGTCGGATCGTGACTGTGCGCTCCGGCTTCACTGGGAAAGACCATGAACCATACAGCTCCGTATTCTCCGCATAAGGGCCGATAAATGCCAATGTTTTTCGGGACTGCTTATCAAGCGGAAGGAGCTTCCCCTCATTTTTCAGCAGGACGAAGGAAGCCGCGGCCGCCTTTCGCGCCAGCTCGCGATGCTCCACGCAGGCAAACAGCTCCCGCTCTTTTTCTTCCGAACAGTCCTTAAAGGGATTCTCAAACAGCCCTAGGTCATTTTTTAGCTTCAGAATACGCATTACCGCCTCATCGATCAGCCGCTCCTCGACCTCACCGTCTCTGACCAAGTCGGCCAGATGATTCAGATAGGCGGTGGACATCATATCGATATCCACGCCTGCCATAATCGCCAGTTTGGCCGCCTCTCTGCTGTCCTCCGCGATTCCATGGCTAACCATTTCCGCCACTGCGGCATAGTCCGAGATCACTACTCCGTCAAAGCCCATCTCTTCACGCAGAACCTTGCGCATCAGCCACCGATTGGCCGAGGAAGGGATACGGTTCCAGGAATTAAACGAGGTCATCACCATTGCGCAGCCTTCCTCCACCGCTGCCTGATACGCTCTCAAATAGTCCTCCCGGAAGGTGCGCTCAGAAATTTCCACATTGTCATAATCTCTGCCGCCCTCCGGCGCGCCGTATGCAGCAAAATGCTTGATACAGCCGGAAATGTTTCCCGCCCCGGAAAGCACCTCGTTTTCACCGCCCTGATAGCCGCGCACCATAGCCTTTCCCAGCTCGGCATTCAGCCAGGGATCTTCCCCGGTGGACTCCATCACACGGCCCCAGCGGGGATCCCTCACCGTATCCAGCATCGGAGAAAAGGTGACGTGGATACCTGCCACAGCCGCCTCCTTCGCCGCCACACGGGCAGCCGCCTCCACCAGCTCCGGGGAGAATGTACAGCCCTGTGCCAGCGGAATCGGGAAAATAGTCTCCATACCGTTGATCACATCAAACATCATCAACAACGGGATATGGTACGGATGTCCGGCGATATATTCTTCCTGTATCCGATGAAGGCTTTTTGCCCCCACCTTATTCAGAATCGAACCAATCAGCGCAGACTGTTCCCCGGTAATCTCCACGGTATCTGCCGGGCCGGTAAGTATGCCGCCCTCCGTCAACAAATGTCCGGAAATCTGCACCATCTGTCCGATCTTTTCCTCCAGTGTCATTTCCCTCAGAAGATTTTCCAGTTGTCTCTGTTCCATACATTCGCCCTTAATCCTTTTCTAAACTCTGTCAAACAGATTTCTTCACATGAACTTTTGACCCTTGTGTCATCTTATTATCTTACCTCTCGCTTCTTCATGAAAGCAACTGCCGCCAGTGCCAATGCACTGATGATCACCAACACACTCCAGATATACATTGCGCTGTGGTCACCGGTGTCCGCCGCAGCTTCGCCTTCGCCGACACTGCTGCCTGCATTCGCTGATCCACCGCTCTCTCCGGCACTTCCCTCGGTCTCCGCTGATCCACCGCTCTCTCCGGCGCTTCCCTCGGTTTCCGCTGAGCCTTCGGTCTCTCCGGTATTCCCTTCGGTCTCCGCTGATCCTCCGCTCTCTCCGGCGCTTCCCTCGGTTTCCGCTGAGCCTTCGGTCTCTCCGGTATTCCCTTCAGTCTCCGCTGATCCTCCGCTTTCTCCGGTGTTCCCTTCGGTCTCGGGAGAACCTCCGCTCTCTCCGGCACTGCCCTCAGTCTCTGGAATCTCAAGTGCGGGAATCGTTTCCGCCTCCACCGTCGTCTCCGTCACTTTATCTGATTTCAGCACCACTCCGCAGGCACAGATATAATACTGATAATTTCCGGGTGTCGTATAATCCGGGCTCTTGGCGGGAACCTCGGTCAGATTTACATGACCAGTCGCGGGGATCGTCTCCGCTTCCACCGTCGTCTCTGTCACCTTATCCGCCTTCAGTACCACTCCGCAGGCACAGATATAATACTGGTTATTTCCGGCATTCGTGCAATCCGCAGCCTTGGCGGGAACCTCAGTCAGGTTTACATGACCGGTCGCGGGTATCATCTCCGCCTCCGCCGTCGTCTCTGTCACTCCGTCCGCCTTTAACACGGCTCCGCAGCCACAGGTGTAATACTGGTTATTTCCGGCATTTGTGCAGTCCGCAGCCTTGGCAGGCACTTCGGTCTTATCCCCATGAGCGCACGCTAACAGGATCAGCTCAGAAGCCTGATAGTGTCGGTTGGCCGTCTTGTTGCGGTGGGCGCGATTATCCGTGATCACCAGCTTATAGTACTGATATTCTCCGGGATTTTCAATCTCGAACGCCCCGGAGGGGGTGTTTCTCGACAACGTCAGATTGCTCTCTTCCACAGCAGCCAGCACTGACCATTCTCCGATCGGATCGTCGGAACCGTAAAGCGTCCATGTCCAGGGGTCACGCACATCCATGTCGTTTCCGGTAACCAGGGCATAGGCCTCCAGCGTAACCGGTTCCGTCATCGCCCACTGCACCGTGCGGGTTCCGTCCTCACCGATGATGGTTTCCACACACCATTTGGTGTAATAATCCTTATCAAACAGCTTGTCAACGCCCTCATCTTCTGTCGTGCCCGCATCGCCGGTGATGCTTGACTGATCAATCTTGTCCTGCAAATTAATATACTCGCTGAACGGATCCTCGATCAGACCGTCAGGCGCCTCGCCATAATACACAATGGCATTGTTCGTCGTGCGGTCGTAATGAACATTAGCTTCATCGATCACCGCGTCACACTCTACCATGATATACTGGCTGTAAGCCAGATCAGAGGTGATCACCAGCTCTCTGAATCCCCAGAAGGAATCCTCAACACCGCCATTTGTGTAGGAGAACTGGCCGGTCTGCGCAATCGTCTTTGTTCCCCAGGCCACGTCCTTTTTGACGGTATTATGATGGGTGTGTCCCATGAACATACCGATGATCCGGTCATTGGTCGCCACCAGCTCCTTAAACTCGGGTGATTCCTTGGACACATTAATGTTGTGAGCCACAATATAAACATCCGTATCCGGATACTTCTCCATCATTGCCGTGATATACGCCACATCCATCGGTGTATAGGTTCCGTCGGAATTAACCGTCGGATCGAGATCTGCACCGTAGCTGTCAGGACAGATGAAGAGGGTATCCCCCAGAAGGATCGTGCCTCTGCGGTGGCATCCCGTCATGGCAAACCACTGCGCATCTGTGTACTGCTCGTGATTTCCCGGGAAAATGAATACCGGAATCTCCTCGGGAAGCTGGGAAACATAATTTTCGATAAATATCTTCGTTGTATTTGTACCATTGACAAACTGCGATCCTCCGCTGATCCAATGGTCAAGGGAAGTGTCGCCGTTGATGATAATCATATCATAGGGATTTTCCGCATGCTCCTTCTTGACGGAATCAACCCAGAGCTGCATGCGATCCTCCTGGCTGACGCCGTACCACTCAAGCTTCTCCCCGTTCTTATACAGATCGGTATAATGTACATCGGAGGTGATCAGCACATGCAGATCAGCACTGTCTGTTTCAATCTCGAACGGAACCTCCTCCGGGATCTCTTCCTCCTCCCCACCGGCACTTCCTATATCTTCTGTTGTAAGCAGTACCAGCTCAGAAAATGAATACATTTGATAATCGGACTTACTGATATGAGACCGATTATCTGTGATCTCCAGTTTGTAATACTGATATTCGCCGGGAGCTTCGATCACAATCGGATCAGACTGGGTCTTGGCCGCCATGGGAAGAATGTATCCGTCCACATCAGACAGCACCGTCCATGTTTTCTCCTCACCCACATCATTTGACGCATAGAGTGTCCATGCGAATGGATCACGCCCATTCATATTGTTCGAGGTAACCAGTGCGTATGCATCCAGCCGAACCGGTTCCGTCATGGCCCACTGCATGACGCGTGAAGGATTATCCGCTGTCACGTTAGGGAAGACCACTTTAGTGCCGGTGTCTCGATCGAAAACCTTGGAGATCGTCTGAGTCTCCCCGTTTGTCTCATCCCCGGAGAAGCTTGTCCTGTCGATATAACCATACAGTTCATTGTACAAAACTGCCTCCGTCTCCGTTGTTTCGGCAAGCAGAAGCAGATCGGTAAAGCAATAATTATAGACACCATCGGGAAAGCCGCTGCGATTTCCGGTGATAACTATTTTATAATATTGATATTCATCTGGATTCTCAATCACAAAGGCATCCGACTGGGTTTTCCTCCCCGTAGGAAGATTGCTTTCTGTCACTGCGGACAACACTGTCCAGTCACCGGAAAGATCATTGGAGCCATAAAAGGTCCACGCCCACGGATCGCGTGTTCCCTGCGCCGAAGCACCAGTTGTTCCGTAATCGGTAACAAATGCGTATGCATCCAGCTTCGTCGGCTCTGTCATCTCCCACTGCAGGGTGCTGGTCGGCTCAGCTTCCGTGTTTGTATAAAGCACTTTCGTACTGAGCTCAGTATCCAATGCAAACACACGGTCCTGAGATGAAGCAACCTCGTTGCCTTCCAGGGTCGAATAGTCAATCTTGCCGTTCATAATGGCATACTCTACGGTACTCTCCTCAGACTCGGCATAAGCGGTATATGCTCCGCCGGAGATCAAAAGGCATAGCCCTGTGAGTACAGCCAGACAACTCTTCAAAAACTTGTTTTTCATTGCGTTCTCCTTTTCCCGGATATTGATATTTTCCGACAATTCGTTTCCTGTCAGCCTTTTACACTGCCGACCATGACACCCTTCTGGAAATATTTCTGTACAAAGGGATAGAAACACATCAGCGGTGCCGTGGAGACAACGATAACCGAATACTTCAACAACATTTTCAGATTCTGCTGCTGAGTTGCCGTTGCAACATCTGTAATCATATCTGAATCAAACTGACTCTGTACCAATATTTCCTTCAGGAAAATCTGCAATGGATACAGATTCTTATCAGACAGATACAAAAATGCACTGAAATAAGAGTTCCAATGTCCTACCGCATACCACAGTGTCAATACAGCCATGACTGTTTTGGACAGGGGCAGTACCATCCGGAAGAAAAACTGAAAATCATCGCAGCCATCAATTTTAGCCGCCTCCAGCATTTCATTGGGAATATTGCTCTGGATAAATGTGCGGGCCACGATCATATTGTATACACTCATGGCTCCGGGAAGCAGCATTGACCAGATGGTGTTCGTCAGGCCCAGATTTTTCATCAAAATATACTTGGGGATCATGCCTCCGCTGAACAGCATCGTAAAGGTAAACAGAAAGCTGATCGCCGAACGGCCTTTCAGATTTTGTCTCGCCAGCGGATACGCACAGATCATGGTAATTGAGACATTGATTAACGTACCTGCTACCGTATAAAAAATCGTATTCCGGTAGCCGACCCATATGCTTCTGTACCGAAAGACAGCCTTGTAGCCATCCAGCGTAAAGTCCACGGGCCACAGCCATACTTTTCCCTGTGCAACGGCATCTCCGGAGCTGAAGGATGCCGATACAATATAAATAACCGGATACAGTACCAGCAATGTCAAAATGATTACAATGGTATAACCGACCGCGTAAAAGATTTTGTCCTCTTTACACAGCTTTACTTTTTGTTTTCTCATACTTCCCCCTTCTACCACAAACTGGTTTCACTGACCTTTTTCGATATCTTGTTCACAATGGTAATCAAAATAAACTCGATCACGTTATTAAACAAACCGATGGCCGTTGCATAGGAGAAATCTGAAATACCATCTGCCGCCAGACTGACTTGATACACATAGGTGGAAATGATATCGCTGGTAGCCATATTCAAGCCGTTTTGCATCAGATATACTTTCTCAAATCCGATACTCATTACTGATCCCATACGTAAAATAAGCATAGTGACAACAGTGGGCAAAATGGCCGGAATATCCACATGACGAACCCGCTGCAAACGGGTGGCACCGTCCAACATCGCCGCTTCGTGGTAGGTAGGGTCCACAGACGAGAGGGCCGCCGTGTAGATAACACTGTTCCATCCAAAATTCTGCCAGATACCCGACCATACATAAAGATGCCTGAAAGCCGCCGCAGATCCCAGAATATCTCCCGGGTAGTTGCCGGTAATCCATTCCCCGATCGCGCCGTAGAGACCGGTGCGGGGATTAAATATCTGCATCAAAATACCGACCATAACTGTCACGGAAATAAAATGCGGCATATTTACGATCGTCTGTGTAACCTTTTTAAACTTTTCCCGGCGCAGACTATTGAGCATCAATGCAAAACAAATCGGGATGGGAAAGCCGGCCACGATTGTATACAGAGATAGTACTATGGTATTTGTAATGGCTCTCCTGCTGTTATAGCTCTCAAAAAAGCGCCTGAAATTATCCAGGCCTACCCAGTCACTCCCCAAAATTCCTTTTCTTGCACTGTAGTCCTGAAATGCCATCACTATGCCCCCCATGGGTGCATAGGCAAAAATGAGGATGTATGTAATTGGAATTAAAAGAAACACATATAACTGCCAGTCTCGCCGTAGCGCAGTGCGCCATTCTGAACGTTTCTTCATATCATCCTTTTCCTTTCCTACAGCCTGAACGAACATTGTCACGCCATTTCTGGCGCGACAATGTATTCAGGCAAATTATAGATCAATATAACCGACGTTTAGTGCACGCGATCGTATGCTGCCTGATAAACCTCCAGCAGCGTATTCATGCCGATCTTGTCCAGCTCTGCCAGATAAGCATCCCACTCTGCATCGATGTCCTTGTCACCGCTCAGGAACGCACTGATGGTCTCGTTCAAATAGGTCTTCATCGTAGCAGCGATATCTGCGATTTTTTCCGATTCCTCTATGGTCATCGGCGCATAATCAAATATCTCCTCAGGGAGATAGTCCTGAGCCTCCATGATGGAATTCCAGGTAATCGACTCATTATCCAGCTTGACCGCCTCTTCATCCGTAGAGGTCTTCCACAGCAGAGCATTGCTAATGACAGTTTCCTGATCCCGAATAATGGGACCAATCTGACGGTAGCACACATTCTGAGGCTCAGTTGCATACCAGAAGCCGGTACCATCATAGCACACGAACTTGGGTTCGCCGTCGGAAGACAACTGTGTTCCAAAATCCTCCGGATTTGCAAGCTTCTTACTATTGACTGCATCCTCCCAGAAATCCCAGTCAACACCCTGCTCACCATAACGGGAGGTCAGGCTGATCACCTCCGAACACATATAATCGCATACCAGAAAAGCTGCCGCAGGATTCTCACAGTCTGTCGTGATAACCGCTCCGCTGTTTGCCTTAGGAAGAACAGGCGCATACTGAGACAGCTTCTGTCCGCTGGGTCCTTCCAGCGCAACGATATAAGTATACTCATTTCTTCTGTAAGCATCACTTCCGCTAAAGCACCATCCGGGGAAAGCACCCGCTACACACTCCTCCGCAAACAACAGCGCTTTATACTGATCAGAACTCTGAGTCAGCGTCTCAGAAGGCATAAGTCCGTCTGCAAAGAAGCTGCGGATATATTTCAATCCCTCTTTCCACTCGTCTGTCGTATATGCGAAGCTGACCTGTCCATCCTCCACTATACGCCACAGACTCTCATGCGCATATACATAAGGAGTCATCAAAAAGTCAAACCAGTTACCGATGGAACGGCAGACCAGACCGATCTCATCGTTCTTTCCGTTGCCATTCAGATCTGTCTCGGCTACAGCCTTACAATAATTATAGAAGTCCTCGGTGGTCTGGGGTACTTCCATATTTAATGCCTCAAGCCAGGGCTCGTAGACCCAGATCTTCTGCTGAACTTCAGAACCGGGATCCTGCTGCCAGTTGGGAATACCGTAGACCTTTCCGTCTGCCAGCGTCATGTACTTCTGAACATATTCGCTGTCTCCCGTAGCGCGCTCTGAACCTGCACGTATATTGGCGGAATAGTCGGGATTTTCGTAATATTCAGTCAGATCAACCAATACATCCTCTGCAACCCAATTGGTATAACCACTTCCGGGTTTAAAAATGATGTCGGGAAGCTCATCACCGCCCATTACCATGACATTCAGCTTGGAAGCATAATCCGCGCTGGGGAATGTAATGAATTCCAGGTCAACACCCAGTGCTTCCTCAATCATTAAGGTAGTCTTATTGGTGTTATAATCCGCAATCAAGGTATCTTCCGGCGCCGCGATCGTCAGCTTCACACCCTCAGTAATGCTTCTGGGATCAAAAGCCGACTCGGCAGAATCCTCTGTACCCTCGGTTTCAGGAGCCTCAGTTCCCTCATTATTCTTTGTTTCCGGTTCCGTTGTGTTTGAAGGATCGTTGCCGCATCCGGTCAGTGCTGACATCAGCATAACGCAGGCGAGCAGTACCGCAAACACACGCTTCAGTGTTTTGTTTTTCATGTACAAAACCTCCCTTTAAATTTTTTTGTAACTTCAGCTTACAGCAACCGTCACGAAATTGCATTAGGATAATTCAGGATAAGAGCATGACAATCTGCTTTTTCATTTTGGGATGCCGCTATCGCCGGTCATCTGACACCGTGACAAAACGATTCCCCCTCCATGAAATTCTGCCGTCCGCCGCTGTCTAAGTTGACTTTTTTTACACGGAATGCTAAATTTGAACCACAAAACGTAACATAGTACAGTCAGTATAGAAAGGTACCTATTCATGAACAAAAATGCCGTCGCAAAAAACAAAACCATTTTTCGTTGGTTTTTCCGTGTGTTCACCATCATTGCACTGTTGTTTTGTCTGACTCTGGTCCCACTGTTTATCTATCAGCAAAACACCTTTGCCGACCTGCAGTTGGAAAAAGCCAGACATCATTTCGACAGCGGTATTTCGCAAATCGAATCGATAGTGACGGACACACTGAATATTTCCCAGGTGCTTTCGGAGGATTCCCGCTTCTTCACTCTCCGCTATGAAAAAAGTGACTATACCACCATCCCGGCCAACATCCGAATTCAGTTAGGAAATATCTTCAGCGGCCTGTCCTTCCCCTTGGAGGCGGCTTCTCATGTTGCCCTGCAATTTGCTCAAAATGTGGTTATCACTACGGATAAGGTTTTCTTTGAGGACCACACCTGCTATTATCCTGACTTTTTCTGTGTGAACGATCTCAGCTACGAGGCATGGATGCAGCTTCTGGTGGACAACGGCTCCGGCTTTTTACCGATCAGCACGATCAAAACAAACCGCAAGGAATACACCGCACTGATTTTTTCCAGCAAATGGACAAATTCAGCTTATATCTATAGCTGCATAGATATTGCCGATATAAAAGACATGCTGATTGCAGATTCCGATCAGGAGGGATATTATTTTTCCATTGCCCGGACAAACGGAGAGCTCCTCTATACTAATCTTCCGGAGAACTTGACCAATTATCAGACACTTAGTCGAAACACACAGGTAGGAAATCTGGCAATCAGCGTTTACATCGACAATTCCGTTTTCTTCCAGTCCATGAAACCCATGTATCTGTTCCTGACGCTGTACGGTGTAACGTGCTTTGCGCTACTATTAGTCGTTATTTTGCTGGGCACAAAAATCTCTGCCAAACCGGTGCTGAATATTATCGATGTTTTGGAAAACTGTAAAAACATTCTCTCCTCCAATACCACTGACCTGACCAGCCCGCCGCAGCCATCTGCCCGCCCAGGACTTCTCAGCACCAATCATTCCTCTCTTGACAGTTTCGATTACATTGCAAACAGTTTTCGGCAGGCTGACCGCCAGTTGGAAAACTACCAAAATGTTATCCGGACGCAAACACAGATTTTGCGAGCCCGCTACATGGAAAAAGCGATCAGCAATCAGTTGATCAGCGCAAAAGAAATCAGCCAGTTTCATTCCTATTTTCCTGATTTCCCTGATCAATTTCGTCTGGCACTATTTCAATTACAGGCATACGAAGCACTTGATCATCCCCCGTACTCTAACCCACTATTACTGCTCCAGTCATTTCTGCAAAACGAACTGCCGAATATCTATCAGCAGCAATTGAGCGACACCGAGTTGTTGCTGCTCATGGACAATACCGACTTTGAGCACTGCCGAACAATCCTTGACTTTCTGGTGGACAACATTAACCGGGAGGAGCCTTATTATGTCGCCCGCTGCGTTGCCAGCAAAACCTATGACCAACCGGAGCAATTGTCGACTGCGTATCGACAACTGCAGGAGACCGAGCACTTTATTTTCTCCGACGACCGCACTCATGTGTGTATGACTGACGAGTATCCTGACGTCACAAAGTTTCCGTTTACTATGTCTGAACTGATAACCTTATATAATGCCATCTCATATGGCAACCGGGAAATGGCACTAAGCCTGCTGAATACTTTCTCCGAAGAACTGAAACAAGCCCCGAACCGTTGGCTTCAAAAAACGGTTTATGAGATGATCCGAACCATTCTGGCCTGTATTAAACTGGAACATCCGACCGAACTGATTAATGAATATATTCCCGAAAAATTTTCTAAAGAGGACCTATCTCTCCAGCTGTGTGAGACGATCGGTAACTTCTGCCAACGCCTCAGTGATAGCAAGCTTTCGGATATTGAGCCCTTTGCACAAAAGATTTTGGAATTTATTGATGCCAATTATACAGATCCGGATTTATGCATGACTACGCTGGAAACTCACTTTAAGTGCGTCTCCTCCACACTGCGCAAGGCATTCAAAAAAGCCACCGGCATCACCATAACCGGCTACATTGAACAGAAACGAATGGAACGCGCAAATGAATTGCTGGCACAGAATCTAAAACCAGTGATAGAGATTGCAATTGAATGCGGTTATACCAACCAGAATTCTTTCTATAAGGCATACAAACGGGTACACGGTCATGCGCCGACCGCATACACCCAGACCGAATAAAGCGAGGGAGCGTTACCCTTGACCAAAATCAGACTTGAACTGATTCCGGGCCATAGGTAACGCTCCCTTCTATACTATTTATCAGATTACGCATTTACACTACGCTCTATATTGCTCTACCGCATACGCTGCAGCCTCCAGCGCGGTCCGATACTCCTCCTCGGACACTTCCTCGTCAAAATCGTGATAATTCACGGTACTCACATCATTTCCGGTGATCATCCCGTACCACACCAATCCCAGAATAAACCTTCCTAAGCCGTAGCTTGCGTGGAAGGTATCCCGGTGGATCTTTTTCACTCCATGGTGGAGCGCATACTGAAATGCCAGGCCGCCGGGCAAAATACCGTCTGCACCGATTGACTCCGCCGCCTTGTCATAGCAGGATCTGATCGCCGCAAACATCTCATCGTAGGTCTCAAAACCCTGATTGTGAATACGGTCGCTGCCGTCCTCATAGCCCCAGGTCTGGTGAATCAGAATCTTCGCCTTAGGGCAGACGGAGCGCACATAGTCTGCCAGTTCGTTGATGTAAGGATAGTAGGTATCCTCCCGGTAAGAGAAATGGCTAGCCTGCTGCAGGGTCACCACATCCCAGGCTCTGGCGGTGAGCGCCTCGGTGATGCCGATCATAAACCCTTCCGCCGCGTGGCCGTTCACCTGCAGGGTGTACTCCTCCCGGTCTCCCACCAGATTGCGGAAGTGCCTCTCCAGCGGGCATCCTCCGATATACAAATTGACTGTCTCCATCGCCACGCCCTCACTTCTGGCCAGATCATGGAGATACCGCTGTGCATCCTGGCTGTAACTGTTTCCGATGGACAATACATGAATTGTTTTCATTCTTCTTCCTCGCTCCAATTGACGTTTTATTCACAATCTTTTATAAATTTGTACATCTTATCGATCAGGATCAGTGTGCCATCCTCGTAGGTGGGCTTGCCGCAATGATTTCCGGGAAGCTCTGCGATATCCACATAGGCATCCGGCATGATATTCTTCATGGTGGCATACATGAGCCTGGTCTCCTCGGGACGACACTTGATGTCATTCTCATAGTACAGCAGCAAGAGCGGTCTGATCTCAAGCCCCTCACGGACAAAGTAGATGGGTGCGTGCTCGTCGATCCGCTCCAGTCTGGGGTCGAAGCCAAGCTCTCGCATGACATTGAAGTGATTAAACTGCTGGGCACTGTCGGAGATATATCCGCTGATCTGCTCCTGCTTTACCCCCACCGCCTCAAGGTAACGGTGGTCCATACAGAGCATCATGGTCAGATAAGCACCTGCGGAGGTTCCGGAAATATATACCCTGCCGTTTCCGCCGTACTCGGCAATATGCTTTATCACATAGGCCACGGAAGCCGCCGCATCCTCAATGAAGTCCGGATATTTCGCGTTGGGATACATCCGATACTCCACCGACACGAAGCCGTATCCCCTCTCCACCATGGGGATTGCATAGTAATCCCTCTTTCTGTTGCCCGCCTCAAGTCCACCTCCGTGGAACCAGATGACCGTTGCAAAGTCATCTCCGTCGGGCAGATACATATCCAGAAGCTGCATCTGAGTGCCATTCTCCACATAGGGAATATCCATATATGTTCTCATCATATTCTCCGTTCCGCCGGTTTTCTGCTTATCTGCCGGCTATCTCAATCTTCCTGCTCCGAATCTGCCGGCGCTTCTCGCACCACCGATTCGACAGTTTCATCAATCTTGTGGACTGCACATCATCCGCCCGGCGTGCTTACTTCGCTTCAGCCGCCTTGTCCAGCTTGGAATTTCTCCAGTACAGTACCAGATCTGCACCGACCATGATCAGGTTCAGCACATAGAAGAACAGTACATACCACTTGAAGCTCTCAGCAGTGAGCTTGGAGATAATACCACAGATGTAGCCAAAGAAGATCAGAACAAGGAACAAAAGGCTCTTTCCCTTGGTGGTGCGTGCACGGTAGGACTTGATCACGTTGAACGGCCAGGATGCTCCAAAGCTGACAACCATGATAATCTCTAATAATTCAGACAAAATAATACCCTCCGATTCTTTTTTCTACATCTTAGCACAATCATATTTCATTGTAAAATATATAGTTTTAACAGTTGCTATATATTCAAGTATACAGTAAAATAGATGTAATGAAACCGACATGAGGTGATTACGATGGAACTGTTACAGCTACGCTATTTTTATGAAAGTGCCCAAACCGAAAATTTTTCCCACACTGCCGCCAAATATCTGGTATCGCCGTCCTCCGTCTCCATCTCCATCAAAAAGCTGGAGAGCGAGCTGGGCTGTGAGCTGTTTGACCGGGACGGAAATAAGATCCACCTGAACAGCAACGGTCGGCTGCTCCAGAAAGCCTTAAGCGTTTCTCTGCCCGTTCTGGATGAAGCCGTGGAGGTTTTGTCCTCCACCGAATCGGAGCAGGTGGGCGATATCCGCCTTCTGGTCCGCAGCGAGCGCCGAAATATTCTGGACTATATCTACCGATTCAAGCAGACCCACCCCAATATTATCTTCCGGATCTCCCACGACTTTAACGCCACTGATATCTCTCCCTATGACTTTATCATCGATGAACAGACCTCCCGCTACGGAGGCTTTGCCTGTCTTCCGATGATCAAGGAAAGTATTCGCCTGGCCGCCTCCGGGCAGAATCCACTGACGGGAAAACAGCTTCTGCTGCACGACCTGAAGGACGAGCCTTTCATCACCATGTGCAACGGCAGCTCCCTGAACCGCATCACGGTAGAGAGCTGCCGAAAAGCCGGGTTCACCCCCAACATCGTCATTGAGAGTGATGATCCCCAATATATTCGTAACTGTATTGAAATGGATCTGGGCATTGCCTTTGTGCCGGAGATCTCATGGCAGGGTGAATTAGGGAAAAACACCCATTTTCTGGAAGTCGCGGATTTTGAGTTGACCAGAATCACCTGCATCTACCGCAACCAGGCCAAGGCACTCTCCCCCGCCGCCATGGCTTTCTATCGGGGGATTTCAGAGGCATTTCAGCTGTAAGTTGCAAACAGCAACCTTTTTCCGACTGTGTTTCAGCTATAGTCGGCCTGGGAACTGCTGCTTCTACCAGTGTTTGTACGGACAGCGGCTCTTCTTCACCGCAGCCCGCAGCTCCACATAACAGCCGCAGGCCAGACAGGTCCCTTCGAAGAGTTTTTCACACTCCCTGCACCGCGCAAGCCGCTTTTCGTAGAGTTTGTCATCTGCCCTGACATCACTGTCCAGCTTAACAATATAATCATGAAGTATTTCCATGTATGCCTGCTGATCAAACTCACTCAGCAGGCATTTTTTGCAGATCCTGACGGAGTCATTTTCCATCGTTTTCACCTTTCATTCTTCACTGCGTGGCATCCTTCGGGGTTATCCGGCCTCATCCGGTCCGTCTTTACCTTCACTTCATGGCTACTTCCAGGTGCAGCACGCTGCAGGCCGGAATCGTGAACATGATTTTGTTTCCGATGACATTATCCGGTTTGAAATCGACCGGCTTCACCTTCTCCGGCTCCTCAAAGGTATTGTGTGCGTGCATTTCCTGGGTGAGGATTTCACCCTTCACCTCCGCGATTTCTGTGTCGGTGAGAACAGCCTCAACCGGGTAAGCCGTATCCGTCGACAGATTATTCAGCGTGATGTGTACCTTTCCGTCCACGCCCAGTGACACGGACTCGTGGAGATTGGGTATCATAAGTTCAGGCACCACGCCAATCTCCTCCGTCTCAATGTAGCTCTCCAGCAGTTCTGCGCCCTGATGACACTTGTACAGGTTAAATACATGGTAGGTGGGTGTCAGGATCATCTGCTCGCCCTCAGTCAGCACCACCGCCTGAAGCACATTGGCCATCTGGGCGATGTTCGCCATCTTCACCCGGTCGCAGTGCTTGTTGAAGATGTTCAGATTGATGCCGGCCACCAGTGCGTCACGCATGGTATTCTGCTGATAGAGGAATCCCGGGTTGGTTCCCGGCTCACAATTGAACCAGGTTCCCCACTCGTCCACGATCAGCGCCACCGGGTAATCCCGCTCGTACCGCTGGATGATCGCTGAATGTTTTTTGATCAGCTCGTCCATGTACATGGTCCGCTTCAGTACCTTGTACCACTGGTACTCATCAAAGTCCACCGCCTCGCCCTTGTCGCTGGAGCTGTGAAGATGAGTATAATAGTGGAGAGATATTCCGTCGGTCAGCTGATTGGATCGGGGATGGCGGAAATAGCTGAGCGTGCTCATGACCTTCTCCATCCAGTCGTAATCGTCCCGGTTGGGGCCGCTGGCGATCTTGAATATTTTATGGTCTTCACGATAATTTCTCACGTAGGTCTGGTACTGGCGGTAAAGATTTGCGTAGAATTCCGGCGTCATAAAGCCGCCGCAGCCCCAGTTCTCGTTGCCCACGCCGAAATAATCCACGGTCCAGGGTTCCTCGCGGCCATTGGCCTTTCTGAGCTCGGTCATCTCGGAGACACCGTCGAAGGTCATGTATTCCACCCACTGGCTCATCTCCTGGACCGTTCCACTACCCACATTGCCGTTGATGTAGGTTTTGCAGCCAAGCTGACGGCACAGTTCCATGAACTCGTGGGTTCCAAAGCTGTTATCCTCCACCACACCGCCCCAGTGGGTATTGATCATCTTTTTGCGTTTTTCCTTCGGGCCGATACCGTCCATCCAGTGATACTCATCGGCAAAGCATCCGCCGGGCCAGCGAAGGACAGGAATTTGCAGTTCCTTCAGCGCCTCCACCACATCACAGCGCATGCCGTTTACATTGGGGATCTCCGAATCCTCCCCCACGTAAACACCTTCGTAGATACACCTTCCCAGATGCTCCGCAAAATGGCCCTGGATCTCCGGGTTAATATGGCCCAGCTTGTGGCCGGGGTTGATATAAAATTTAGCCATGGTAATCTCCTCCTCATTCTTCGGGTTGTCTGTTTTTCACTAGGCTCCTATCGAAACAAATCATACAACGTCTGTCCGTCTCAGCAATTAACCTCACAGCACAGCGGTCTCTGTCCAAGCAGTTCCGCGCTGCACTCGTCCGGCTGACTGCCGCCCACACAGATCATAAATCGATTTCCGTCTTTCCTGCGGACACCGTCATTGTCCACGATTTGGAATGCCTTTTCCTTAAGTTTCAGCGTAACCGTCTTTTTCTCCCCGGCTTTCAGTGCAACCCGCGCAAAAGCTGCCAGCCGGTGATTGCGAACCTCATATTCGGACTCCAGATCCTTGATGTAAAGCTGTACAATCTCCTCGCCGTCCATGGAACCGGTGTTTTCGACGGTCACGGTGACGATTGCACCGCTGCCCAAATCGATCAGTTCGTCCTCTGCACAGCCGCTCTGCCTTGAAATCGTCCTCGCCGATTCAGACGGTGCTGAAGCGTCAGCCTCAACCGACAGATCACTGTACTTATATTTCGTATAACTCAGCCCATATCCAAAGGGATACAGTGCCGGGCTCTCCATATACCGGTATGTCCGCCCCTTCATGGCGTAGTCGGTGATCGGCGGAAGCTCCGCCGTGGACCGATAGAAGGTGATCGGCAGTTTTCCGGAAGGGTTTATCTCTCCAAACAGTACCCTCGCCACAGCCAGTCCACCCTCGCCGCCGGGATACCAGCTCTGGAGGATCGCCCTCACATTGGGCGTCTCGTCCAGCCACTTCATATCGATGGCACTTCCAGTCATATTGACGACGATCACATCCACGCCGGTGGCGATGACTGCCTTCAGCAGTCGAAGCTGAGAATTCGGCAATGCCAGCGAAGATTTGTCTGACTCACCGCCCGCCTCCCGATTGCCCTCGTCGGGCTGTTCTCCCTCGTATCGCTTGTCCAGTCCGACACAGACTACCGCCAGACCGGCCTCCTTGGCGGCAATCACCGCCTCGGAGATCCGATCATCGGGCAATGCCTCCCGGCGTATACGTTCATTGAAAATATGACACCCTTCCGCATAGTGGATGCGGGTATCCACCGCAACGGTTTCAATCCCCTCCAGTACCGTCATATAGCGGGGCGGTGTGCCCTGATAGTTGGCAAACAGCGGCCAGCGGCTGTCAGCGTTGGGGCCGATCACCGCCAGCTTTTTTGTGTCCTTGCCGAGGGGAAGGATGCCGTCGTTTTTCAGCAACACCATAGATTTCTCCGCCGCACGGATCGCTGCCTCCCGGTGCGCTCTGCAGCCGACCACATCGTAAGGAATCTGATCGTACTCACAGTCATCGTCAAACTGTCCCAGACGCATCCGGGTGCGAATCGCATGGACAGCAGCCTCAGTGATCTCCTCCTCCGTCACCAGCCCTTTCTGGTATGCCTGCATCACCAGCAGATAGGTATTTCCGCAGTTAATATCGCAGCCTGCTTTCAGCGCAACTGCTGCGGACTCCACCGGCGAATTGGTGATCCCGTGATACTCGTGGAGGTCCTTGATCGCCCAGCAGTCCGAGGTGTAATACCCGTCAAACTTCCACTTGTCCCGCAGAATATCCTTCATGAGAGTCTTGCTGGCGCAGCAGACCTCGCCGTTGGTTCGGTTGTAGGCGCCCATCACTCCCTCCACCTTGGCCTCGGTCACGCAGGCCTCAAAGGCGGGCAGGTAGGTCTCCCAGAGATCCTTCTGCGACACTTCCGCATTGAACTCGTGGCGCAGTTCCTCAGGACCACTGTGCACCGCAAAATGCTTTGCGCAGGCGGCGGCCTTCAGGTATTTTCCGTCTCCCTGCAGTCCTTTGATGTAGGCAACGCCCAGCCGGGAAGTCAGATAGGGGTCCTCTCCGTAGGTCTCCTGCCCTCTTCCCCACCGGGGATCGCGGAATATATTGACATTGGGGGACCACATGGTCAGCCCCTTGTAGATATCTCTGTCTTCTTCCTTTACAAATTGATTATACTTGGCCCTGGCCTCGGTGGCGATAATATCGGCGATCTCTTTAAGACCTTCCTCGTCGAACATGGCCGCCAACCCGATGGCCTGGGGAAATACCGTGGCTGTTCCTGCTCTGGCCACCCCATGGAGTGCCTCATTCCACCAGTGATATCGGGGAACATTAAGGCGTTCCACCGGAAGGGAATCAAACCGAAGAAGGCTGGCTCTCTCCTCCAGGGTCATCCTACTCACCAATTCCCGTGCGCGCTGTTCAAAATCCATCGTCATCTCCTCCTTCGGTCGTTTTCACTTTAACTGCATATCGCTTACCATTGATATCATTTACAGTATAACGCATTGACATCTGTGTCATCTCGCCATATAATCATAAAAAACAGACAATTCTTGCATTTACGGAGGATATTTCATGTTTTTTTACGAGCATTTTTCCACTCCCTTGCACACCAGCCGCAGAAACAAGCACTTTGACTTTCCCTTCCACATGCACGCCCTCGTGGAATTTATTTATGTGACCTCCGGCGAAATGCAGTTAGGCTTTCCCGACGCTGTATTTTTGCTGCATCCGGGAGATTTCGCGGTGGTTTTCCCCTGCCAGATTCACAACCTGACCACACTGACAGAAAAAGCGGACTACACCATTGCCGTCTGCAGCAAGGAGTTGTCCGCTGATTTCAACGATATTCTCTTTAATCAATCTACCATAAATCCGGTGATTCCCGCAGAAATGCTCCCCGGCGATATCCGCGATTTAATGTATGAACTCTCAAGCTACGAAAAGAAGTCCCTTGACAATCCGCGGTTGATCAAGTCTATCATTTCTCTGATCCTGGCCCGCACACTTTCTCTGATGAATCTGGACACTCGTTCCGATCACTCCGAGTCCACGCTGGTCGCCCAGGCATTGAACTATGTCTATACCCACTTTCGCGAGGAACTCTCCCTGGACACTCTGGCCAGAGAACTCGGTGTCAGCCGCTACGCGGTCTCACGCATCTTCACGTCGGTGGTCAAAGTAAAATTCACCCTCTATGTAAACAGCATCCGGGTGGATTTCGCCAAACAGCTGCTGAGAAATACTTCTCAGTCCATCCTGGATATCGCGTTGGAAAGCGGGTTCGAGACCCTGCGCTCCTTCAACCGGGTGTTTAAATCTATTACCGGAAGTACACCTCTGAGCTACAGAAAAGCGAAACTTACTGTATCTCCGGGAACAGTCTCTTGACTGCCGGATAAATTTTCTTAAACTGCTGATATCTGTTTTCGTATTTCGTCACCAGCTCCGGTTCAGGTTTAACCACGGATGCGACCCGGACCATTTTCTCGCATACCCTTTTCACGTCCGCATACGCTCCGCAAGCCACCATGGCCAGCATCGCTCCGCCCATGCCTGGGCCCTGCTCGGACTCCGGACACTGAAGCTCAACATTCAACACATTTGCGAATATCCGTTTCCAGAGTTTACTTTTGGCACCGCCGCCGCATATTTTGGACCTGGTGATCTCAATTCCCAGATCTTTAGCCACCTCCACACTGTCACGGATGGCAAAAGCCACACCCTCAAGAACAGCCTGTACCAGGTCTGCCCGGGCAGTGTCCATGGTCATGCCGATGAAGGTTCCTCTGGCATTGGTGTCGTTGATCGGGCTCCGCTCACCCATCAGGTAGGGCAGAAAGAACACATGATTCTCCCCCAGCTTATCTTCCGCGATGGCTTCCTGCTCCGCTGAATAATCGGACGTTTGCAGAATATCCTCCATCAGCCATTTATTGCAGCTGGCCGCCGAGAGCATACAGCCCATCAGGTGATAACCGCCGTCGGCGTGGGCAAATGCATGGAGCGCGTTGTTTTTATCCACACCAAAGCTTTCGGAGGAAATGAACACCGTGCCGGAGGTGCCGAGACTGATATTGCAGCCGCCCTCTCCCACAGTGCCTGTACCGACTGCCGCAGCCGCATTATCTCCTGCGCCGGCAGCAACCCTGACGTTTTCCGGAAGTCCCAGCTTTTCCGCCATTTCCGGGAGGACCGTGCCGATACAGTCATAGCTCTCAAACAGTTTCGGCATCTTCTGCTCGGAAATATCACAAAGCTCCAGCATCTCCCGACTCCATCGCTTGTTCTTGACATCCAACAGAAGCATCCCCGACGCATCGGAGTAATCGCAGGCGTGGACACCAGTCAAAATGTAATTGATGTAATCCTTGGGAAGCATAATCTTTGCGATTTTCTCAAAATTCTCCGGTTCATTTTCCTTCATCCAGAGAATTTTCGGCGCGGTAAAGCCCGCAAAGGCAATATTGGCTGTCCATTCGGACAGTCGCTCTTTCCCGATCTCGTCATTCAAATAATCTACCTGCTTGGCGGTCCTTCCATCGTTCCAGAGGATCGCCGGACGAATCACCCGGTCATGTTCGTCCAACACCACCAGCCCATGCATCTGACCGCCGCAGCCGATGCCGGCGACACGGCTCGCATCGAAACCGGCAAGCAGTTCCGGGACTCCGGCAAGCAGCGCCTCACGCCAGTCTTCAGGGTTTTGCTGGCTCCATCCGGCCTTCGGAAATTCCAGCGGGTATTCTCGGCTCACTGTATTGTAAATCCTGCCGTCCGCATCCATTAGCAACAGCTTCATAGCCGAGGTACCGAGGTCAATACCAATATAATAATTCATTTCACATATCTCCGCTGCAAGTTCCATCAAAGCACTTATATCTAGTGTTTCTACTTTCACTCATATCGCTTTTAATATCTCACCTGACTCTTATGACGGATATATATTTTTAACGGAATTGCGATTAAAGAGAATAGGGTCAATCTTTTGATGCTTGATCGATCTCTTTTCAGCATTTTGAATGCCGTCTATGAGGGTTTCTGCCGTCAATTTCCCCAATTGTTCGATTGGATGTCCAATCGTTGTGATTCCTAATAAATTGGCCCATGAGGAATCATCATAATGTATCAAGCTAATATCGTTTGGAATTTGCATTTCTAATTGTTGTAAGGCTTTAATTGTGTTTATGCCGACAATATCACTTATGCTTATGACCGCAGTAGGCTTTGCCGTTAATATTTTAGTAACAATCCTATCCCGCATAAACTCCCTATTATCAAGCAACAAAATATTGTTCGGGTTTAATGGGATATTATAATCCTGAAAAGCTTGTTTATATCCTGCAATTCTCTCTTGAAAAACCAAATTATCAAAACCGATCAACAAAATATTGCGATGTCCGCTGTGTATCAGACGTTCCGTAGCCAAAAAAGTGCCGTGAAAGTCATTTACAATAATCGAATCGAAGTCATCGTACAATTTGGCAAACAACTGAAGTGGATATATATTCTGATTTTTCAGTTGCGTTAATAATCTCTGTTTAATCTCCTGATTTGTAATATCGGGACTAAAAACAAGGCCCGATATGGGAAAAAACATAAATTCTTTCACTTTTTCATTGATGGAGTTCTGATCAGGTTTGCTGAAACTTATCAACAATTTATAGGATGCCTGATTGAGCGTAGTTTCAATAGACTGAATCAAATTGCTGAAAAAAGGATTTTGAACATCATTTATAATGTACCCGATGTTGTGATTATCCATCGCTCTCAAATTGCTGGCATAATAATTGGGGATATATCCCAGCGTATTGATCGCAGCATTGATGATCTGTAGTTTTTCAGGTGAAACCGAATCCGGAGATCTCAAAGCCCTTGAAATTGTTGATTTAGAAATATTTGTGTACTCTGCCAAATCGTTGATTGTTATCTTTCCCATAGCATCTACCATCTTTTTTATAATGCTTCCATCATAGCATAGGTTTTTTTTTCTGGCAAGTTATTACACAAAAGAGATATCCAATTTCCAATACCCCAAAGTTTTCTTCTCCCCGTTTAAAAAGGGGCTGACAAGCAGCCCCACTGATTATTTACCGCCAAATTCCGCATTTAATTCGTCAATTACAGGCTGAATCAGGTATTCCTGCTCTCCAATCCAGTTCTTCCAGTTGGTCTCTAAATCTCCTTCCTCCAGAACCAATTCGGCATACTCCGTGATCCAGTCATAGCTCAGCTTATTGACTGCATCGGAGCTATACAGCTGAACGTCCCAATCGATAGAAGGGATAGATTCCTCATCGCCCATTTCATATTTGCCCTGATAGAGCTCTACAACCCTGTCTCTGAATTCTTTTCGATAAGAAGGGTTAATCAACTGGAACTCGTCTGCCAGAATGTACATTGCGTCATAACAAGGATACACAGACGGGTATTTCTGGCTTGCCACCTGATCGCCTAACAGAGAGACAACCTCACCGTTTTCGTCATACTTCCAGTCAACACCCTCGAATCCCATACGGATGAAGATGTTTGCTTCCTCACTTGCCGCAAAATCCATCATATCCATATAGCGCTCAAATACTTCCTGAGAAATGTTCGGGGAGAAAATAACTGCAGTCCAGTAGTTAATCTGCTCGGGGCTATGATATTTACCGTCTTCACCGATCACAAAACAGGTGTGAACCACATCATCATATTCAAGTGACAAGTTATCACGAATCTGCTTCTCACACGTGGTCATCGCGCCAGCCATTCCCTGGAACATAGTAAGACCTGCAACACCGGTAACATAGAATTCAGCATTATCATCAGAGCCGGTATATGCATAAAATTCCGGGCTAATCAAGCCTTCCTCATATGCCTGCTTATACAACTGCAAACCGGTCAGCGTATCCTCAGAAGCAGGTCCCCACTGATAATTGCCATCGGCATCCTTATAGAAACCACCTGCAGCATGTGTCGAATTCGACTTAACAAAGATATTTAATGCCATCTCCGGTCTCGCTGCAATGGGCACCAACGCATCGCCTACGTTACCCGGGTCCTGCTCCTTGATCAGTCTGGCGTACTCAAGAAGTTCGGTTACAGTATAGTAATCCTTAATTTCAAATCCAACCGCCTCGGCCCAGTCTTTTCTCATATAGCAGGTGACGTGAGGTACAACTTTTTCGGTGGGCTTAACCGTTGAAAAAATAGGCTTCGGAAGCAAATAGGTTCCACCAACCATTTCCTCCAGTGCAGGGCCCAACTGAGAATCTTCGTATGCCGCTGCTACGTTAGGCCATCTCTCCTTCCAGTCATCCGGAAGTCTATACAACAATCCCTGCTCAATATAGTTCATTGCTTCACCATGGTTGTAATCCCATGTTGCAACATCAGGCATATCTCCCGAGTTGATCCATACGCGGAGCCGCTCTGCCCAAACATCCCAGGACAATCCGGTGATATCCCAATCAAAATTATATGTCTCGCGCCACCACTTAGTAAAATCATCTCCATTATTATAGTCTGTTGACTCATTTACCTGAACAGACGCAAGGCTGATCGTCACATGTTCTGCATATTTTTCTTCTTTTTCCTCAGTATTGTCTGCCACAGAATTTTGGGTCTCCTGCGCCTTCGTTGATTCTTTCTCATCACTGTTTCCGGGTGATCCGCATGCACTCAGTGTTAATACGATAACTAACATCAAAGCCATCAATCTTTTTTTCATTTCATTTCCTCCTAATCATAAATTATAGACGTTACATTACATCATTCCTTTACCGCTCCGATCATCACTCCTTTCACAAAATGTTTTTGCAGGAAGGGGAATACACACATGACAGGTATGATGGTAACAACCACTGCGGCCATTTTTACGGCCATGTCAAATGCATATTGCTCGATACTCACAACTCCCATACTGGCAATCTTCGCTTGTACCTGTGAATCTATGACAATACTACGGAGAACCAACTGTAAGGGTTGCAAACTATTCTTCCGTACAAAAATCATCGAATTGTACCATTCATTCCAACGATCAACCGTGTAAAACAAAGTAATCGTCGCAAAAATAGGCTTGGACAGTGGAATAATAATGTAATAAAGCATTTTCCAGTCACCTGCTCCATCCAGTTTTGCGGACTCAAGCAATGACTCAGGAAGGGAGGCGAAAAATTTGCTCATCAAAATGGCATTAAACGTGTTTACTCCGTATGCCAGAATAACTGCCCAAATAGTATTTGTAAGGTGCATACTTTTCATCACCAGATACAGCGGTATGATACCACCGCCAAACAGCATCGTAAAAAGGATAAGTGCTCGTATCAGTTTACTACCCGGATAATCCTTACGGCTCAGTCCATATGCCAGGCTTGTCGTCAAAAACAGATTTAACGGAACTCCCAGCAACAAATATAAAAACGTTGTCCTGAATCCAATCCAGATTCTTCCATCGCCGACCAACGCCTGATATGCCTCTAAAACCGGATTCTTCGGAAATATCAACAACGGCGTTTCCATATATTCCTTCTGTGTTGTAAAAGAAATAACGATCATATTCCAAAAGGGAAACAGCACTATAATGCCTCCCAATGTCAGCACCAGAAAAGCCACTATGTCCATGCTGGAGATTTTTTTCTTTTTGAGCTTACTCATCAAGCTCACTTTTTTCTTTTTGATCCCATTCATCAAGCTCACTCTCCTTTAACCAAACAATCCGTTTCCGCCAAAGAATCTGCTGCCTCGGTCTGCAATAAGCAGCAATACCATATTCACCACGGAGCGGAACAAACTAACCGCCATGGAAAATCCGAAATCAGGAGTTGCCTGGAACGTAATTCGATAAATATACATGTCCAAAATCTCACCGGCCTCACGCACTGCAGCATTCGTCATATTAAATATCTGATCAAATCCGGCACTCATAATTCCACCCGCGGCGAGAATAAACATAATCGCGATCGTGGGAGTAATACTCGGTATTGTGATCCTGAACATTTTCTGCCATCTCGTTGCTCCATCAATATCCGCCGCTTCATACTGCTCCTGGTCTATGCCCGATATGGCTGCCAAATAGACAATGCAGCCCCATCCGGCTTCCTTCCAGATATCCGTGATATATAGCATCGGTTGGAACAGCTTCTTTGACCCCAAAAAGCTTATTATCTCTCCTCCACAAAGCTTTATCAAATTGTTTATAAATCCGTCATATGCCAAAATATTTTTCAACACTCCGGCAATGATAATCCACGAAAGGAAATGTGGGAATGTAAAAACTATCTGCAAGACTTTTTTGTATCTGTTCATCCGCAGTTCATTAAACAGCAAGGCAATCATGATCGGCACAGGAAAGGTTATCAGCAGTCGCAAAATATTAACCTTTAATGTTCTGAGTACAGACTCCCAAAATGCCACATCTTTAAATACATTTTGGAAATTCTCCAATCCAACCCAAGGGCTTCCTAAAATTCCCAAGTTGGCCTTATAATCCTTAAAAGCCAGTGACAGTCCACCCATTGGAACATAGACAAAAAGTAAATACCACAAAAGCGCAGGAAACATGACCATATATACCGTCTTATTTTTCCAAATCGCTTTGAACAGACCTTTGCTTTTTTTCATTACCCAGCTCTCCTTCCTCTTCAACATTATTCTTCCAAACCATATAGTGCGAGATCATTTATCTGAATCGTCCCATCATTTACAAACAAACCGGCTCGATTTGCCCCTGCATTATCAATTCCGGAATTAAAAACAAACTCATCATTGATATACAGCTCAATTGTGTTACCCAATAACAGCATTCTGAAATGATATTCGGTGTTTTCCTCAAACAAATACTCTCTGCAATTCGTTAAATCCCATTCTGCGTTGGTCAAATAAACTCTATCGTTATTCAGATCAATCGCCAAAATATGATTTAAATCATTGAGATATTTTCCGTCCCCCCTATTCGACAGCACAATGCCTAACATCGAGCAATCACTTTGACCATCCATGACAAATTCCAGTTCCAGGTTATTTGCCATGCCTTTCATCAAAAATGCCTGCCAACTGTTCCTATCCGTCGAACAGGAATAATTATCTCCGTTCTTCTTCCAATCTCCACCCTTAGTATTCCACGCAAAGCTTGTTGTCGGTTGGATCGCAATCGAATTTTTCAATTCCCCGGTACGAATATTCTGCAAAATATCTCCGGAGTAGTACAATCTCAAGTGCCTATCTTCGTTTACATTAACGTCCTTCGGAAGAGACACCACTGCGTTTCCGTAGTTGTTATCTGTATACAAGACACGCCGTTTTCCCTCAAAAACAATGCTTCTTGAACTATAGCCACTGCTTAATTGACCTCCCATCATAACATTGTCATCGTAATTTTCCACAAACGGCCCTTGTGGAGAATCCGAAACCGCATATATCTGCGCTCTGGTTATATATGGGTCAGAAAACCCGCTAAGACATCCATTGTTTTTTGCCGTGGTAAGTGTCATATACCATTTCTCACCGATTTGAAACACATCGATCATTTCAGGCATCGCAACACTGTCCGGCATATATGCGATCCCTCTCTGTTCCCAGTTCAACAAATCCCATGAATATGCCACGCCCACTACTGATGTAGGTGTTGTCTTTCCGGTATCTGCCGATGCTACAAAGTATCCCCAAAAGCCATCTCCCTGGTCATCCTTTACCACTAACATATCCCGGCAATCGACCACACCTCCCCAAGCCTTATGATTGCTAACGTTTTCATTTGCGAACGTAATGAACCACTGCTCGTTGGGCACCAACACTGGGTTTCCTTCATATTCTTTCCATTCGTAAAGATCCTTTGAAGTAGCAACTCCGATTCGCTGTCCGAGCCCTTTTCTCATGGTATAGAATGTGTAATATGTACCTTCATGTTCCACTGTACAGCCCGTATATCGAAATTCCTGATCGTAGGGATGTTTACTCCTGTCCACGTTTAAAATATCCTGCTGTTCCGTCCAGTGTACCAAATCTGGCGTGACCGCATGACCGTATCCCCTGACAGCCTCCTCGGCTTCATTATAGGAAATACCTCCCGCTAACCCCTTTAAATGAATCAAATGAATCTCTCCATCTTTTTCTACATACCATGAATCCCACATACTATATCCATCCGGGCTGTAACGGATTTTTGCTTTTTTTGTTTCCATAATCGCCTCTGCTTCATCTCTGTCACTGTTGTCATCTAATTCTGTTTCCAAAAACTCTTGTATCTCTATCTCTGTTTGAAACGTCTCCTCATCCTGCACAGTAGTCTGCACCGATGCACACCCCTGTAATAGAACCAGGCTCAATACTCCTGTCAAACAAGTAAGCACGACCTTGTTGTTCATTATTTCCTCCTCACTTTTTATGGGAACGTTCCCACTTTTGTTTTGTCCTTTTTGAGATGCACACCCCTATAATACGCCCCTTTTTACACCATTGTCAACAATTTTTTTATTTTTTATTGATTTTTTTTGATTTTCATGCTATATTATTTTCATGAAATCGTTCCCATTATTATCCATTCAGAAAATAATATAATTTGAGAGAGGAAAAAACATGACCGAATCACTTACCACTCGCCATTACCGCGAAAAATTGCTTTCAGATCCGTATCGCCCTGGTTACCACTTTGCCATTCCCGATGGTAACGGGACTCCCGGCGATCCCAATGGTGCTTTTTTTGCTGACGGACGCTACCACCTGATGTACCTATATGCAAACGAGGAGACCGGCGGTTTCCATTGGGGTCACATATCATCTCTTGACCTGTTGCATTGGCGTCATCATCCCGACGCCCTGACAAGCATTGACGGCGACCATGGTTGCTTTAGCGGAGGCGCTTTTGTTGATGACGATCAGACTGCTTATCTTTCCTTTTGGAAATACGACTCAAATGATCCATCTGTTGATAACGGCGGTATTGCTCTCGCGTGTTCAAAGCCCCCTTATGACCATTGGACTCGCTTGACTCCCATTGCCATTCAAGGCTCCATCGAACATTGGGGAACTGTAGATTTAAGAAAAAATGATGTCTTAGAACATATTGCCTGCGCAGATCCCAGCAATATCTGGAAGCAAAATGGCTATTACTATATGCAAACAGGAAACAAACCCGTGCTCGACACCTACGGACGTGACCAGAATTCCGAAGAAAAATATATGGGGGATTGGACAGATCTCTTTCGTTCAAAAGATTTACGCAACTGGGAGTTTGTACATCGCTTCTATACTAACCCCCATTTAGGCCCGGACTGGCCGGACGCCACTGAGGATGATATGTGCCCCAGTTTTCTTCCTCTTCCGGATCGCCGCTCCAACGGAATACTTACAGACAAATGGCTTCAGTTGTTTATTTCGCATAACAAGGGAGCACAGTATTATATCGGCAATTTATGCGGCGAAACTTTCTTTCCCAAGGAGCACGGCCGTTTTTCCTGGGTTGATAATACCGTTTTTGCGCCCGAAGCATTGATTGACCCGAAAAAGCGACAAATTGGGTGGTTTTGGCTCATTGACAATCCTGAAAACGCTTTTGCGCGCTTTGGCTGGAGTGGCATTTTCGGATTACCCAGAGAGTTCTGGTACGATGGCGGGCTCAGAATGGCTCCCATTCTGGAATTAGATTCTCTTCAGTATAATGAGCAAATTTTCTCAGCAGGAACAATAAACGGCAGGCTATCGCTCCCGGTAAAAAACGGGCGTTCCTTCCGACTCAAAGCACAAATCGAAATAGAAAATGCTACCAGAATCGGTTTTATTGTTCGGGAAGACCCCATAGCAAATGAATACACCGAGATCAGCATTGACACCGTTCAGAATTTGCTGATAGTGGATTCCACACACAGCGGTGCCGAAGGACGCCTTAACCGCGAAAAAGCCCCCTTCACTCTTTCCAGCGGAGAAAAGTTATGCATTGATATATTTGTCGATCAATCAGTGGTAGAAGTTTTTGTCAATCACCGGCAAGCGATATGCCGCCGCATATACCCATCCAATCCTTCCGCTGCGGTCAACGTTTTTGCATTTTCGGACGGGGCTGACTTTGGCGACGTCTTTTCTTGGGAAATGATGCCAACCAACACATATTAATACTCTGATCAATGAAAGGAAAAGGTCAAATGAACGAACTGTGCGATAAAATCCAATATGTTGACGATACTCTGATATTTTTCGATCACGAATGCACGATAGAAGTCCGGCCCTGGGGACGCGATGGATTGCGCGTTACCATGACACCCTACAACAGCAAAAAGACCTCCGACTGGAGTTTGGATATTCCGCTCAAACAGAAGGGCGTGTTCAACATGGACGAGCACAGCGTTTCGTTAAGAAACGGAGATATCTCTGTCTGCATCAGCAATACATATACTCAGCAAGGACACTTATCTTTCTTTAAACATAGCAGCAACGATAAGACCCTCCTCTTTGAGGAATATGACTATGTAGTTTGGGCTCACAACCCCGGTACACACACGTTCAAGCCTATCGACAATGACTTGTTTCAATTCGAATTGCATTTAGATGCTTACGACGATGAGCAATTTTACGGTATGGGCGAAAACTCAACAGGCCGTTTAAATCTCAAAGGAAGTGTCATTGACCTCTATCAACGCCATGTTAAAGCAACCGTCCCCTTTGCCGTTTCAAGCCGTGGCTATGGTTTTTTATGGAATAATCCCTCCCTCGGGCGTGTTGAATTCGCCAACAACATGACACGTTGGGTATCCTACGGGTGCAAATGCGTCGATTTTCTTGTTGTATCAGGCAACTCTTACGCGGATATTCTCGAAAAATACGCTGATGCCACCGGTCATGCACCCAAATTTCCATATTGGGCATCCGGCTTTTGGCAATGCAAACTGAGATACGAATCCCAGCAGGAGATTCTCGAAACCGCACGCGAATACAAAAGGCTTGGGCTCCCGCTTTCCGTAATTGTTATCGACTATATGCATTGGAAAAACGTCGGAGACTGGAAATTAGATCCTGATTATTGGCCCAACCCAGTGGAAATGATCAATGAGCTGAAGGATATGGGTGTTCGCATCATGGTTTCGCCGTGGACATTGATCGACGAAAAGAGCGACAATTATATTGCCATGAAAGAAGCGAACCTCTTTACCGGATCAATTGACGGCAAACATGACCTCGTCGAGTTTTACGGTCCAAAGTATCAGTATGATCCCACGAATCCCAAAGCCGCCGAATACCTATGGAATGAATGGAAACAAAATTACTTTGATTTGGGCATTCACACCTTTTGGTTAGATCCATGCGATGAATTCCATACAATTCGCGACTACGACAAAGTCTCTTATCATATAGCTCCGGCCTTGGAAGCTCATTCTTATTTTGTTGTTTGCCACCAGAGAAATATCTTCAACGGACTGATCTCTGCCGGTGAAAATGAGATTGTATCCATTTGTCGAAACGGGTGGTTGGGAAGTCAGCGATATGGCGCTTGTGTCGCCCCTCATGACATTTTTTTCCTCGTTCCATCACCTCAAAGAATATATCCGCGTTGGACTAAATGTTATGATGAGCGGTATCGTTTGGTGGACTTGCGATATCGGCGGATTTATCACCCCTGATAATTGCAGTCCTGTTTTCAGCGAATTAATGATCCGATGGTATCAATACGGAATGTTTCTGCCTGTATTCCGCACGCATGGCCGCCGTAAAAACAACGAGGCATGGAACCTTGGCGGTGAATCCCAAATTCACATCACCAATGTAATGCATGCCCGCGAACGACTGCGCCCCTATGTGATGGAGCAAATGCAATTAGCTTCCTTACGCGGAACACCGCCAATGCGGCCTTTAGTTTTTGATTATACTGCGGACAGCAACGTAATCGGCATTGATGACGAGTTTATGTTTGGTCCTGACATCCTTGTGTGTCCGGTTACGGATTATGGTGTGCGGGAGCGGAATGTCTACTTGCCCTTAGGACACGATTGGATTGATGTATTCTCAGAAGAAGTTTTCCCCGGTGGAACGTTTATCCCTAATGTTCCCGCACCGATCGATCATATTCCGCTCTATGTACATTGTTCAAGACCGGATTTGATTCCGATATTAAAAGATCAGAAAATTAAAGCAGATTGACGCCCAGGAACTTTGCCCTCACTCCTCCCTGCTCAGCAACGAAAACACAATCCGTTGGCATAACGAGGGTTTTCGCGTCCGCGCATGGGGAATCCCCAATATTGCTGTCATGCAGCATGTATATAGTTGCAATGCAGATGGAATGACAGTAAACTTTCCCGACCAGCTATATGCGCTCATGCAAAAGATGCCAAATTGAGCAACTGTAATATTCTCTCTTGATCACTGACCAAAACGTCCGAAAACCGGCTGGTTTTCGGACGTTTTATCTCTAACTACTATCTTCTTATTTCTATTCACTCATGGCTCATCTATCACAGAGTACTTCTTTTAATCACTATCTACTCATAGTTTCTTTCAGGCTCACTTTTCGCTCATTAACTTCACCACTTCGTCTCTCATCGGCAGGCTGGGCTGCGCACCCATCCGGCAGACGGTGAGGGCCGCCGTGTGGTCTGTACAAACAGATCCCGACACAGTGTCTCAGATTACCTCCAGATAATCTTTATCCGGCAATTCCGGGAACGGCATGGTGGGCAGCTGCTGATACCAGTAAGCCACCGACGCGATATCATCCTGCAGGGGCAGATAGCGCTTGTACTCTCTCCAGCCCAGCGCCTGCACGGTCACCTTCAGATCCTGCTCAAAGCACACCGGATCGGTCAGATGCCAGCGGTACATACCAAACCGCTGCTGGCTGCGGCGGAAACCGTCGGGCAGAACGGCCTGCATCCCCGTATAGGGAGTGGAATACGGCAGATATGCATCCCCGGTGATCGGGTTTTTAAAATCGTAGGAAGCGCAGAAATAGTCCTCCAGACCGGTTCCGCAGATGGTAGGGAATTCGGTGTCTCCATCCATGTAGAACTTCACTTCGCCCTCGCCCCACCAGTTGTTATTGTTTACGCCCCAGGCCAGATAGGTACCCACATAGTGGCCCTTGCCCTTCACTCCGTCCAGGATCGTGTACACCTGCTTATAGGGCAGAGGATTCACTCGGCGGAACTGGGCGTGGAAATACATGGCATCTTCGGGAATCTCCGTCAGACAGTAGTCGATCTGATAATAAATCGTCATTTCCTCCTCGGCGCGGTTTTCCAGCGTAAAGCGTGCCCGTTTCCGGAAGGGCATATCCCAGTAACAGTTGAGACCGCTGTGGGGATTTACACACACAGGGATCGAACTGATCTGCATAAACTGCTGCCAGCCCATGCAGAAGAAATCGCCGATGGGGCATTCCACACTGGGGATCTCCTGATCGTCCCAGTAGATCCGCAGGATACAATTGCGCCACTTCTTCGTGACCGTGCACCAGATGTGGTTGATCATACCCATGCCCTTAATGTCAGCCAGGGTGATGGTCTCACCGGGCGCCACCACAATATAGGGATTTACCTTCCAACCGATACCCAAATTCTTCGCCGCAGCGTATGCACTGCCCTGCTCTAAGGGAGTAGCGCCTCCTTTTCCCGGCTCGCCGGTGAGGTTTTCAGGGCAGATGGAACGGGTGATCCGTCCCAAAGGTCTGGTCAAATCGCAAAGCATAGTTCGTCCTCCTGTTTTGAAAAGGGGCACCCGCAGGTGCCCCTTCCATACGTTCAATATTCAGTTTTCAGATTCGGCAATCCGAATTAGTTACCGGTGATAGCAGACCACAGAGGAAGGATACGATCCTTGTTAGCTGCTGCCCAAGCGTAGTCGATCTCGATGAGCTTGGTGTCAACGAAATCCTCAAGACCATCACAAGGAACTCCATCGGGGTACATGATACCTACTGCGTAGGTCTCAGCTGCATACTCATGCCACTCTCTGCTTGCCAGGATATCAGCGATAGCCTTAGCTGCGTCCATATTCTTAGCACCCTTGATAACTGCGCCTGCGCAAACCTCAAGACCGGTACCCTCGGAAGGAGCGGAGATAACCATGTTGGTGTAACCCTGCTTGATCAGCTGCATACCATGCTGCATGTAACCAACGCCTACAGGTGCCTCGCCAAGTGCTACGGACTGGGAAGGGCCGCTTCCGCCGGATGCGTAGTTCTTAACGTTCTTGTGAAGCTTTCCATAGTACTCAAGAGCCTCTTCCTCACCCATCAGGTGAATCAGAGCGGAAAGTACCATGTAACCGGTGGTGGAAGTACCGGGGTTGGTAACGATGATCTGTCCCTCAAGACGAGGATCCAGCAGATCTTCCCAGCTGTCGGGAATCTCGATACCCTGAGCCTTGAACCACTCCTGGTCACAGTAGAATCCAAGGTAGGAATAGTGAGTGGAGAACCAATACCACTCGGGGCTGTGAGCGATAGCAGGATAGTCCTCGGTGCCCTTAGGCTGGTAGGGCTCCAGAACGCCGTAGTCACCCATCTGGATGTAGGTCTCACAGGAAGCACCGCAAACGAAGTCACCCTGAGGGTTGTCCTTCTCTGCCATGATACGGTTAGCCATCTCACCACCGTTCATCTTAACCATGTTGATGGTCAGATCGGGGTAGATTCCAGCAACATAATCCTCAAGAGCAAGGATAGCGTCATCACTGAAAGTGGTGTAGATGTTGATCTCGCCCTTGATCTCGGGAGCTGCATCAGTGGGAGCCTCGGTCTCCTTAGGTGCATCGGTAGCCTTGGGAGCGTCGGTCTGCTTGGGAGCATCAGTCTGGGTGTCAACGGGCTTTTCGCCGCAAGCTGCCAGAGAGAGTACCATTACCAGCGCAAGAAGCATTGCAATCAGTTTTTTCATAGTGTTTCTCCTTTTCTTTTATTTTTATTGGATATTCCAATAAGGTTTGTATTAAACGATATTCGCAATCCGTCCTTTCGGCCTACTTGCTCATATCGGTTCGGCTGTCCGATGTTCACGCCTCGTCCTGTGCAGGCACGGTCTCCGCGTGAATGCCGTCCAGCTTAATTACGTTAGATAATATGTAAACTGTTCTCCTTGAAGTTTACATATTTGATCTGTCCTTCACTGTATACCTTACGGTTAGCAAAATCGTGATCCTCAATGATGATCTGCAGCCCCTGAGTATCGGTAATATACTCCTGCATGTTGCCCATGAAGATAGAACTGAGAATGTTGGTCGCGAAAATACCGTCCTCATCCAAATATACAGCCTCGGGACGAGCCATAACGGTTACGGTCTCGCCGACGGAGCGGCGCTGCCATCCGCTATCCTTGATCTCAATGTTCTTTCCGTACATCTCTACGGTAGTCACACCCTCAACCGCCGCAATTACCTTGCACTCCAGGAAGTTGGAGCGTCCGATGAAGTCTGCTACGAATACAGATGCGGGATGATTGTAAATCTCCTCGGGTGTTCCCATCTGCTCAATCACACCGTGGTTCATAACGATGATACGGTCGGACAGTGCCATCGCCTCGGACTGGTCATGGGTTACGTAGATACTGGTGATACCCAGACGACGCTGGATACGCTTGATCTCATTTCTCATGGATACACGAAGCTTAGCATCCAGGTTAGACAGAGGCTCGTCGAAAAGCAGTACACCGGGCTCTACAACCAGTGCTCTCGCCAGAGCAACTCGCTGCTGCTGACCGCCGGACAGCTGGTTGGGGAAACGCTCTCCCAGACCCTCCAGACCTACCAGCTCCATGATCGCCTTGGTCTTTTTGGACAGCTCGGGCTCTTTCACCTTGCGAAGGCGGAGACCGAAGGAAATGTTGTTAAACACATCGTAGTGAGGGAACAGTGCGTAACTCTGGAATACCATCGCGGTGTCTCGCTTATCGGGAGACTTGGTGGTAACATTCTCGCCGCCGATGAACACATCACCGGAGGTGGGATTCTCAAAGCCTGCGATCATACGCAGGGTAGTGGTCTTACCACAGCCGGAGGGGCCAAGCAGGGTGACGAACTCGCCGGACTCGATCTCCAGGGAAACATTATCTACTGCGCGGAATGCCTTCTTGTCCGGTGAGATATACTCACGAACTACATTCTTCAGCGACACATTCTTCGTATTAGTGTTTTTCATGTATGCTCTCCATTCTGCCGCATCATGCGACTCCTATATATTGAGGCCATACAGTTTTCGGCCTCTTTGATACACGAGTTTCTTATAACAGCTTGACCTCTTTGCGGTTTACACCGAACAGGCCGATAATTCCGTACAGACCTGCGATACAGATCAGAACCACAACAACCATCATGGTACCCATCGCACAGGCTGCGCTGTAACGACCGTCTGCTACGAATCGCATGATCGTGGTGGTCAACAGCTGGTGCTTCGGCGATACGAAGAAGATCAGCGCTGACATGGATGTCATGGTACGAACGAAGGAGTAAACCAGACCGCCGAAGAACGCTGAGCGGATCAACGGAACGGTAACCTTGACAAATACCTTTAAGCTGTTTGCTCCAAGGTCTGCTGCGGACTCCTCAATGGAGGGGTCGATCTGTCTCAGTGAAGTGATACCGGAGGACAGACCCAGCGGCAGGTAACGGCTGCAGCAGGAAGCAACCATCAGGATGATGCTTCCGGTCAGAACGATGAGACCGGAGTTGAACTGCAGTACATAAGCAAAACCGAGGATGGTACCGGGGATGATCATACCCATCATGCCGAGAGTATTCATCAGGCCGGTAACCTTGCTCTTCTTACGAACGATCAGGAAGGACATCAGCATGGATAAGAGACCGGTAACCGGTGTAGTGATCAACGCCAGCTTAAGAGTGTCTTTGAGGGCATCGTCACCAACTCGCCATGCATACTTGTAGCTATCCAGGGTGAAGGTGTTATTTACACCCCATACCTTGGTAAAGGAAACGTAAGGAATCATGAAGTACATCAGCAGTACCAGTGCGGTGATCGCTCCACAAACTACGTTGAGGGGAATCGTGATGTGCTTCTCGGTGATCGGTGTACGCTCACGGGTAGCCTTACCGGTGATGGTGACGAAGGTACGCTTGGTCAGCAGCATCTGGGAGATCAGGTAGATGATCAGGGTCATAACCAGAAGCAGCATCGCCAGTGCACAACATCTCTGCATCTCATATCCGCCGGTAGCCTGATAATAAATCTGGGTAGCCATGGTCAGATAATCACCGCCGATGAAGTTGGGGTTACCGAAGTCAGCAACACACTTGATGAATACAACCAGGAACGCGTTTCCGATACCGGGCAGTGCCAGAGGAAGAGTAACCTTGGTGAAGGTTTTCCAGCGGGAGGTACCCATATCGCGGGCAGCCTCTTCAATAGAAGGATCGATACTTGCGAGCACGCCCTTCAGTGCCAGGTACGCCATCGGGAAGAAGCTGAAGGTCTGTGCGAACAGCAGACCCCAGAAACCGTAAATGTTAGAGTTCTGGATACCCAGCAATGTCTTACTGATCAGACCCTTATTTCCGAACAGAAGGATCGTGGACAGTGACATTGCGAAAGGAGGGGAAATGATGGGAAGCAGTGCGACGAAGTCGAACAGCTTTTTTAATCTCATCTTTAAATAACAGGAACAGTAAGCAAAAATGAATCCCAGCAGAGTAGCCAGCAGAGATGCCATCGTACTGGACACCAGCGTGTGCCAGATCGCCTCTCTGTTCTGTTTGTACTGGAATGCGCGAACATATCCCATCAGGGAAAAACTGGTTCCGTCGGCATCACGGAAACTCTCGACCAATATCTTGATCAGCGGTAACACGTTGAACACAAACAGTGATAAGATGATGATCAACGTAAATGTAATGGAGATCGGATCCATCACTCGCTTCTGTCCATGCTTTCTTCGGCTCATTGATATCCTTCCTTTCTACTTTTTTACTCGTATCCGCCCTATCCCGGCGGCAACTGTTGATTAAATCATAACCTTTCGCCCCTCAAAAATCAAGTGACATCTTTTCAAAAAAAGTGCAGTTTTTATGTGCCTATTGTATGTTTCAGACAATTTTAAATTTACTTTTTTGTGCATTTTTACAACATACACATTTTGCCAGAATTATATCTCTTTGCCATTTTTATAAATAAGCGTGCAAAAAAGGCTTTTTCTTGCATTTTTTTGTACGTCGTGCTAATCTAATATAGATAAATATCCAAGGAGCGCCGTTTTTATTATGAAGATAAAGAGTAAATTCGTCATTCGTCTGTTTTCCTCCATGCTCGCTGTACTGCTGCTGCCCATCTGTGTGATGTACCTTGTTTACCAGCAGTCCATCGCGACCTCCGTCGCGGAGGAAGTAAATAAGATGATCCAGAACGAGCAGAGCGCTGCCATGCGTCTGTTGGATAACTCTCTGCTGAATTATCAGGAGAAGTCTCTGTTCCTTCAGCGAAGTGACGGTTTTCAGTCCTATCTGCATTACCACCGTTTTATCACCGATAATAACGGGGACATTTCCAGCGAAGTCATTTCCAAGGATATCGCCTATACTTATCAGCTCTCTCAGAACATTGACGCGATCCTGATCTATTTCGCCGATGCTGATGCGGTCATCTCCACCGGCTTCAGTGCGATGATCGCCAGACCGTCAAAATTCTTCTCCTTTAACTATATCGATCCCTCCATCCCCGATATGGAGACACACCTGAGCACTCAGAAGACCTTTACCGCAAAGAATTCCGGGGCCCTGCTGAAGACCAATCCGGATACCGAGTATCTCTCCCTGATTTACCCGGTACATTCCAGCACTCCCGCTTGTATCGTTATCTGTGTACCCGAGAAATCATTCTCCGACTACTTTGATATCCACTCCGAGAACATGGGGCTGACCACGCTGGTATTCAATCATAACGGTGAGCTGATGTTCAGCAATGGCACTGACGCTGCTTTGGCCGCTCACTACGCTCAGCCGGATAACAAAATCCCTGTTGACGGACTGAATCATAATATCGAATGGAATAGCCGTAATTACCTGACCATGCAGACCATCTCCTCCCAGTCAGGATGGCAGGCAGTGACCTTCGTCCCCCTGGACAGCAATATTTACTCTACCCTGTTTGATGTGGGCGATTTCTTCCTTATCTTTATCCTGCTGACCGGTATCGTAGGCAGCCTGCTGATCTACGTTCTGGTGCGCGTGAATTACCGACCTGTATTAAAGCTCCGCCAGACGGCCATCAGCTCGGCTTCCGGCGACATGCCTCATACTGCCGCCGACGAATTTACCATGATCACCGATACACTGGCCCATCTGCATAATGAAAACACTAAGCTGAGTGAGACCGTTTCCTCGAACACGGACGCGATCCAGAAGACAAGACTTCATCAGCTGCTGAATGACTCCTACTCCAGCCTCGAGGAGTTCAATACTGACTGTGAGCAGATCGGGCTGTCCTTCAGCTACCCTCTGTTCTATGTCAGCTCCTTCCTGATCCCCCATGAGCACCGCAGTTCTCTGGAGGTGATTGCGCAGCTTGTCAGCAATGAGCTCTGCAAAACCATGGACAGCAAGTATGTTTTCTCCGTGAAGCGGGATCAGCTGGTATTCATCCACAATGTTCCCCGCATCCAGGACGCAGCTAACTATGAACCATTTTATGCGGCACTGGGTATATTAAATGACCAGTTTTCCATCACTTCTGTTGTCGGCGTGGGACATATTCACGCAGGGACAGAAAATATCAACAAATCCCTGCTTCAGGCAGTCAATGCACTGGAGTACCGATTTGTCAAGGGTACCGGTACGGTTATCTCCTACGACGAGGTAAGCTCCAACTTTAACGCCCGCTATCCTTACCCCAAGCAGGAGGTCCGCAAGCTCCAGAATCTGATTGCCTCCGGCGACAGCGCACAGATCCACCAGAGTATCGGTGATCTGATCCAGTATATTATTGATCGGGATATGCCGACCTTCCTCGCCCGAAGCATCTGTGCTGACGTGCTGAAATCTCTGCTGACTGACTCGCAGAATTCCATTATCGATGCGTATCAGTTATCCGAGATGCTGATGCAGCTAAGCAAGGCAGAAACCATCAATGAGCTGCTGGAGATCGTCAACAGCGTCCGCGAAAAGCTGGAGCGCCCGGCAGCCGATATTCCGTCTCCCAATGACAATCAGCTGCTTAACGAGATACTGTCCTACATCGGAGAAAACTATCACCGCTGTGATTTCTCCATGCAGGAGGTTGCAGTGCATTTCTCCATGCTGCCGTCCAACTTGAGCAGCTTTTTCAAAGACAATATGCAGTGTACCATGCTGGATTACCTCATTGAACTTCGTATGAATCTGGCCAAGGAGCTTCTGCGCACCACTACGCTGCCACTGCAGGAGATCTGTGAGCGGGTCGGCTACTACAATGTGTCCAGCTTCAGCCGGAGATTTAAAACCTACGAGGGAATCACCCCGAATACATACCGTTTCCAGAATCAGTAAGCAAACGCCCAAAGGCCATTCGACGTTTATTTCGGATGGTCTTTTATTTTTCAACATATTGATTTTGCAGCTTAAATTATGTATACTCAAACTATATTATGAAATAAGGGGCAAAAGGTTTTGTATTCCATCCTCGCGTGGAAATACATGGCTTTAAGGCTCACATCATATCATTTTATGGAGGAAAACTCATGAAACGCGACTTTTTTGAAAAGACAAAAGGCGGACTGATCGTTTCCTGTCAGGCTCTCCCCAGCGAGCCCCTGCACAGTTCCTACATCATGTCCCGCATGGCTGTTGCTGCCAAGATGGGCGGTGCCTACGGCATCCGCGCAAACTCCGTCGAGGACATTACCGAGATGAGAAAGGCGGTTGATCTTCCCTTCATCGGCATCATCAAAAAAGACTACCCCGATTCTCCCGTATACATCACCCCCACCATGGATGAGGTGGATGCACTGGTGACCACCGGCGTTGAGGTCATCGCCATGGATGCCACCAACCAGATCCGCCCCGGCGGAAAGACTCTGGACGAGACCTTCAAGCCCATCCGTGAGAAATATCCGGATCAGCTGTTTATGGCGGACTGTGCAACCTACGAGGACGCTGTCCACGCCAAGGAGCTGGGCTTTGACATTGTGGGCACCACCCTCTGTGGCTACACTCCCGAAACCAAAGGTACTGCTCTGCCCAACCTGGATCTGATCCGCAAGCTGTGCGAGACACTGGACATGCCCGTCATTGCGGAGGGCGGCATCTGGAGTCCGGAGACCCTGCATGAAGTACTCTCCATTCCCGGTATCCATGCCTCTGTGGTGGGAAGTGCCATCACCCGTCCCTTCGAGATCACCAAGCGCTACGTGGCAGCCATCCCTGAACGCGCCGAGTAACCGATCTCAACAACTGCACCGTCAATATGCCCGGTTCAGAGTGTGTCCCTTTGCAACTCGACGAGAAGAAATCCGAGTGACAAATCAAGATGCACACCATTATGTTCAGAAAGGAACTTCCACCATGAAGATCTTAGCACTTGACATCGGCGGCACCGCCGTCAAAAGCGGTCTGTTCTGTGACGGTCAGCTGACCTCCTTTGAGGAGTTTCCCACACAGGCACATCTCGGCGCTGCTGTCATGATGAAAAACATCCTTGACTATATCCTTGATCAGGCGCCCGATGCGGTGGGCATCAGCACCAGCGGTCAGGTAGATCCGACCGACGGCAGCATTGCCTTCGCCACCGATGCCATGCCCGGCTACACCGGATTCCCGGTAAAACAGTACATCCATGAGCAGACCGGTCTGCCGGTGTCCGTCGAAAATGACGTAAACAGTGCAGCCCTCGGCGAGGCCCATTTCGGCGCAGCCAAAGGCATCCATCATTTCCTGTGCCTGACCATCGGCACCGGCATCGGAGGCGCCATCTTTATCAACGGCAAGTTGTATCTGGGCGCCAATGGCATCGCCGGCGAGGTCGGCCACATGACCACCCATTTGGACGGTGTTCCCTGCAACTGCGGAAACAGAGGCTGCTACGAGGCCTACGCCTCCACCAGCGCGCTGGTCCGCCGTGCGGAGCAGGAGCTGGGCAAAAAGGTGACCGGACGTGACCTGTTTGCAGCCAGGGCAGAGGCCAATATCAGTAAGCTGTTTGACCGGTGGGCAGATGAGATCGTTGCGGGACTTACCTCTCTGACCTACTCCTTCAACCCCCAGGCCATCGTCTTGGGCGGCGGCATGATGAGCCAGCCGGAGATCATTTCCCTGATCCGTGAAAAATATGCACAGCGCGTCATTCCCAGTTTTAGCCGCACGGAGCTCCTCTCCGCAGCGCTGGGCAATCAAGCCGGCATCTACGGTGCTTACTACTCCGCACTGGAGCTGACAGGCTCACCGACAGACCAGACGCAATAATCAACGTTTATGATTACTGCCAAACTCTCCGTCGACGGACAACCGATTTCTTTCCACTTTGCATGTTGACGGGATACAAACAATTGACTGACACTAATTTACGAAAGGAATATTGTGAGATGAAACGAATTTTATGCTACGGCGATTCCAACACCTGGGGCTTCACCCCCGGATCAGGCGTGCGCTATCCCAGCGATGTGCGCTGGACCGGCGTGATGAGCAAGGAGCTCGGTGAAGAGTATGAAGTGATCGAGGCAGGCTTGAACGGCCGCACCACCGTATACCCTGACCCCTTCAACGACATGTTAAACGGTCTTGAGTACCTTCCCATGGTGCTTGTACAGTCAAAGCCTCTGGATCTGATCATCTTAAGCCTGGGCACCAACGATCTGAAGTTTGTCTCCGCACTCCACTCTGCACGAGGCGTGGGCAAGCTGATCGAGACTTGCAAAAAGGCCAACGATGCCATTCCCGGATCCACCCCCATCTTCAATGAGGGCGCAAAGATCCTGGTAGTCTCCCCCATCGAGGTTGATCCTCAGGTTTATGAGGTAAATCCCTACACCAGTATCCTGCGCGGAGCGGTGGAGGAGTCCAAACAGTTCCCTGAGATGGTAAAACATTTCACCGACGCTCACGGTGTGGAGTACTTTAATGCAGCCTCTGTGGCGGTTCCCTCCAAGGTGGATGGTATCCATATGGAGCCCGAGAGCCATGTGGCACTAGGCAAGGCGCTGGCGGAGAAGGTGAAGGGGATTCTTTAAACGCAAGAACGTCCCGGAAAATTCCGGGACGTTCTCTTTATAATAGGAAGGTTGTTCAAATAAACCCTTGTACACCTTACCCCACCAGCACATCCTTAAACTGTGCACAGTACAGGTTGTAGTAAGCCCCCTTCTTCGCCAGCAGCTCCTGATGACTTCCCGCCTCCAGTATTTTCTGCCCATCCACCACAAAGATTCGGTCCGCCTTTCGGATCGTCGACAGGCGGTGAGCGATGACGAACGAAGTCCTTCCGGACAAGAGCGCCTCGATACCGTTCTGCACCATGATCTCGGTGTGGGTGTCGATACTGGAGGTCGCCTCGTCCAGAATCAGCACCCGCGGCTTTGCGATCAGCGTCCGGGCGAAAGCCACCAGCTGGCGCTGTCCCACGGACAGACCACTTCCGCTCTGGATCGGGGTGTCATACCCCTTCTCCGTCTTCATGATGAAGTCGTGGGCTCCGACAGTCTTCGCCGCCCAGATTACCTCCTCGTCGGTGGCATCCAGCTTTCCATAGCGGATATTGTCGGCAATGGTTCCGGTAAACATATAATTTTCCTGGGTCATGATACCCATCTGACTGCGCAGGCTTTCGATTGTCACATCCTGAATCGGATGGCCGTCTATGCGGATCTCCCCGGCTTTCACATCGTAGAACCGGCTGATCAGATTGATGATGGTGGTCTTTCCGGCTCCGGTAGGTCCCACCAAAGCAATGGTCTCACCGGGCTTGATGTCAAAACAGATATCCTTGATGACATCCCGCTCCGGCTCGTCGGGGTAGGCGAAGGTCACGTGATCAAACTCCACCCGGCCCTCGATCTCCGGCAGCTCGTAAGCCCCTTCCTTGTCCGCCAGCTCCGGGTCGGTGTCCAGAATCTCAAAGATTCGCTCCGCTCCCGAGATATTGTTGACGATCTTATTGTACAGACTGGCCAGATTTCGTATCGGGCTCCAGAACATACTCAGATAGGTGGCAAAAGCCATAAAGGTTCCGACCTGCGTGGCACCCATGCCCAACAGCCGGATACCGATATAGTAGAGCAAGAATCCACCCATTCCCCAGGTCAGATCAATGGTGGGACCGAAGGCATCCGCCAGCTTCACCGCGTGGATGAAGGACTTCTCGTGCTCATCCAGGATCGTATCGAAGGTCTCTGCCGACTCATCCTCCGCACAGAAGCTCTGCACCACCTTGATTCCCGAAAAATTCTCGTGGACAAAGGCATTGATGTTGGAATTTTTCTTCCGCACATTCTGCCAGCGGCCGTGACCCAGGACCATGACCGCGTACATACCAACCATCAGGATGGGCATGGTGGCGATGGCCGACATGGCCAGGGCCGGACTTTTGACCATCATGATCGTGATGACTGCGATGACCGTGATCATATCCGGGATCAACGTGGTCACACTGTCGGACATCATATCCTTCAGTGAATTCACATCACCGATGATTCTCGCCAGGATCTTTCCGGTGGGTCTGCCGTCGAAAAACTGCAGCCCCAGGGTCTGAATGTGGGTGTAAAGCTGCTCACGGATGTGCAAAACAATCTCATTGGAAATCTTCGCCATCATGATGGTGCGGACCTTCACGCCGATCAGCCAGATCACATTCAGCACCAGCGCAATCACAGCCAGGCGAAGCAATCCGACCATATCTCCCTCTGCCACGTGAACATTGATGGCCCGCTCGATGATCAGCGGATTCACCAGCGCGATGGCAATGGTCACCGCCATGATGCAGAGCACCACGGCAATCTTTTTCTTGTATACGAACAGGTATTTATACAGCCGGGTCAATGTTTCCCGCTTGGACACTGTCCGCTGAAATTCGTCTTCGCGAAATGTATTTACAGACATAACATCAACTCCTCCGGTCTCTCATATTGCGCCACAAAGGTGTCATAGTAGCGGCCCTTCAGCTCCATCAGGCTGTCGTGGGTGCCCCGCTCCACGATTCGTCCATCTTCCAGAATCATGATCTCATCGGCGTGGCGCACCGCGGAGATGCGATGGGCGATGATCACCTTGGTGATTCCCTCCATCCGGTTCAGCTCACGCTGGATCTCATGCTCAGTCTCCATATCCAGTGCCGAGGTGGAGTCATCCAGAAACAGGATCGGCGCATGCTTCGCCAGCGCTCTGGCAATGGACAGTCTCTGTTTCTGCCCGCCGGACAGACCCACACCTTTCTCGCCGATAACCGTCTCAAACTTCTCCGGCAGCTCATCCACAAAGCCAAAGGCTCTGGCCTGCTTTGCCGACTCCACCATGACCTCGTCGGTCATGACATCGCGGCTACCGATGCGGATATTCTCCGCCACGGTGTCCGAGAACAGGAATACGTCCTGCATAACCACCGACATATTTTTCCTGAGACAGTTCAGATCCATCTTCCGCACATCCACGCCGTCCAGCAGGATCTCTCCCTCAGACACATCGTAGAATCGCTCCGCCAGATTGACAATGGTGGTCTTTCCCGAACCGGTCACACCCATGATCCCCAGGGTCTTTCCGGCCTCCACCTTGAAATTCACATCCTCAAGAATCCTCTGCCCCTGAAGTTCGAGGCTCACATGGTTAAAGGTCAGCTCGCCCTTTACCTCCGGCAGCTTCACGCCGTCCTCCGGGGAATAAATCTCCGGCTGTGCCTCCAGTATCTTATTGATCTTCTTGTTGGATGCAATGGCCGCCGCCATGGAATTAGTCACCCAGCCCAGAATCTCCATGGGCCAGACGATATTGTTTGCGTACTCGATGAAGGTTCCCAGCTGTCCCAGGGTAATCCGGCTCTGCACCACGAACATACCACCGACAGTCACACTGAGCAACAGCATGACCTTGGTCAGGAACGAAATATTCGGGTTATACCTGGCCATGGTCTTTGCCAGGCGCATATTCAGATCATAGTAGCGGCTGTTGTGCTTTCGGAACTTCTCGATCTCGTGTTTGCCGCGGAAAAACGCCTTGACGGTGCGGACGCCGTTCAGGTTTTCCTGGGCTACCGTATTCAGCTCCGCATTTTCCTCGCTGATATCATCGTAGACCTTGTCCAGCCCTTTCTCCAGCTTCACCGCAATATAGCCCACCAGCGGCATGATGCACAGCGGCACCAGCGTCAGCAGCGGATCTATCCTGATCATGTTGGTCAGCACCATGATCGTATGCACAATCGCCTCCACGCACAGCAGACCCACAAAGCCCATGGCCTCCCAGATGCGCTCCGCGTCATCCTTCACACGGGCCATCAGCTCACCGGTGTTATTCTTCTCGAAAAAGCCCACTGACATCTTCTGGATGCGGCCAAAGAGATTGCGCCGGATATCCTCCGCAATCTTCACACCGATACAGTCCGAGGTAAACTCCTGCAGATATTTGAAGATACCGCGTCCGATACCGACACCCAGAAGCATCAGCACCAGCTGCATCAGGAGCGACCTCTGGCCGCCCACCAGAACATCGTCAATGATCCGTCCGATCACCTTAGGCGCCTGCAGATCCATGTAGATTCCAAGGTACAGACACACCAGTGCAAACAGATAGTGCCATTTGTACTTGATAAAATATTTTCCAAGCCCTCTCATTTTTCCTCTCCTTTATTTCCAGAACCTTCCAATCGCAAAAATGTATCCCAATACACCTTCACAAAAGAGCCACAAAAACAAAAAACCGCAATACAGGAAACCCAGCTCACAGCATTTTCCGTATCACGGTCCCGTCCGCAATCTTGACAGGCATTCGCACTTCTCGCCTTTGACAAGGCCCGTGCGCATACATAAAAATGCCGCAGTCACACAGACTGCGGCGCATCATCACTGAACAAATCAAACGAATAATACCGAGGCAAGCTGCGTGAGTATCCTTTTTCTGTTATCACCATCTCGAAACATCTTTGTCATCATCAGTCCTGCCTCCTTTCTTTATTATTTTTCTTTACAAGATAACGACTGCTCTTACTATAACCGCCCTTTCGGGATTTGTAAAGGGCTTTTCACAAAATTGCTCTCAAGTAATTCTTGAATCACACATCTCCCCAGTCAAAGATAATATCACACACTGCGCATCACACTCCCCATAACGCGCATCAGGGGCTGCCAGGATAAATCCCGACAGCCCCTGATTAACGTAAGGAAAGAGAGGGTATGTGTAAGACTCTGTGTTTCAAATCTTACGTTAGTTAATATACCCGATTTCAGACAAATTATCAATTAACTGCAAATAAAAAACCATAAAATAATTATAAAATGAATTTCCCACTGAAATAGTTAGGGGACTGCATCGAAATGGTTCCCTATCAAAAGCCGACCCGAACTAGTCCCTAAACACCCGCGGGCTGTTCTTAACGGGACAATCGGGAATCGGCATTTTGCACGGGAAGACATTTCGATGCAGTCCAGCTAGTCAATGGCAGTTCAAGGAATTTCAATTAGAAAATGGAAAGTTCTCCAAATCAATCTGCCTCCGCCAGATAAGCTCCCCAAGCAATCAATGTCTCCCTCAGCCTTTGGATGTCCGCATCTTTAACGCTCCGTCCATCCTCGCAGCACATGGCCGCAGCCGCTCCGGCTGCCTGACCCAGCCCCATGACTCCGGCCTGTACTCTTGCGGAGGCGAACGCCTCACGATCCGCCGAGAAACATCTGGACGGCACCAGAAGGTTCGGGAATCCCTCCGCAATAATGGAACGGTAGGGCAAATAAGCCGCCTTGTCCAGATAAATGCAGATCTGGCTGTTGTCCTTATCGCTGTGAATATCAATGGGATGAGAACATCTGGCAATGGAGTCCTCGAAAAAATGAGCTGCCTTGTACTCATCTCCAGTCAACACATGAACGCCTTTTATATGGCGGGTCTCGCGGATCCCCACCTGCGTCGCCGTGGACAATAACGTCGCATCGGAAAACTCCTCAAAGTTTTCTCTGAGCAGTTTTACTAATTTATCGATATCTTCACGGAGACGGCACTCTGCCTCCGTGGCCTGCACCTCATCCGTCCAGTCCATGGCCATTCTGCTCATGTTCACAATGGCTATCCCCTCGCCCATGCCGGCCATACACCAGGGTCCGCCGAACTGGGGAACATCCTGCGTCTTGCTCAGTTCATTCAGCCGCTCGCGAACATGCTTCATACTGCTGCCGGGCTGACCGGGATAATATCCGCGGATCATCTCCGTCTTTACATTTCCCAAAATAAAGTACATGGTGGACGGCTGCAGCGGACACTGATAGTCCAACATGGGCACGCCTGCCATGGCAGCCACATCTCCGTCACCGGTGGCGTCGATCACATATCCGGCCTTCAGCGCCTGCGCTCCGCTCTTGCTCTCCATGATCACATGGGTAATCACTCCATCCTCCACAATACAGTCGGACACATAGGCATGCAGAAAGAGCGATACTCCGGCCTCCCGAACCATCCGCTGTGCCTCCAGCTTATATCCTTCCGGATGACAGACAAAATTTCCTCTGGGCGGACACATCGTCCCCTGTCCCTTCGCCTCCAGACAGCGAACAAACTCCAGAGGGATGCCTCCTACCACCAGTTCTCCCTGATGCATAAACTCCGTCACCGGCGCTACATTTCCGGCGGTGGCCATCCCACCGAGGAAACCGTACCGCTCGATCAGCGCAGTCCTCGCGCCGCACCGCGCGGCCGCGATCGCCGACACAAAGCCTGCGGGACCGCCTCCGCAGACAACCACGTCATACTCCCCGATCACCGGGATCTGTTTCGTTCTGGTTAATGTAGGCATCGTATTCCCCTTTCATCATTCTCCTTTTAACTTTTTTATACTGGTTCAGGTCCCTTTTGCCAGACAGCCCTTTGTCCCCTGACCCCTGCAATATTCTTTTGAATAAAAATAGACATCCCGCCCTTAAAACCGGCTGTGACCGTTACCGCTCCGACGACTCGGCCCCGGCTGCCTCACATCACACGGAAGGTCCACTTAGTGCTGCTTCCTTCCGGACCTGACACGGTTCATGGTTTCCGTTGCGTGAGACCGAAGCTTCAAACGCCGCCGAGGGCGGGCTGCATCACAACCGGTTTTAAAGGCGGGATGCCGTAATAGTATAGCGTGAAACGAAGGGTTTGTCAAATACTTATTTTATCGTTTTCCACCGTAAGGCAAAACAGTTTGTCATGGTCCGCTCAGTGCGGCGAACAGATACAATGCAATCGGTGCAATTGCGATCATCAGCAAGATAATCACTTTCATTTCAATCGAGCGGATCCTATCGCTTTGTCTCAACAAAATACTCTCGATCTCCTCTTCCCACGACACATCCAGCTCATGAATGCGAAAAAATGTTCCGGTTTTATAAACCTCGTACACATCCTCCGGCAATTCTTTCTGCTGTTTGCGCATACGCAAAAACTTCTCATTTTCCTCATCGGTGCAGTTCTCCCGGTAGACCAGATCTGCATCGATTCTCATGTGTCCAAGTTCTCGTCTCAGCCGTTTACTTTTTTTAAGAATTTTCTCGTCCATCGTGCCCCCAGATCTTTGATCGTTTGTATATTACATTCGCAGCGGCTGTACGCCCGCGGGCTTTCGCCCTATATCAGAACAGTTACTCAAACAGCCTTTTGTGAGCAAGCTCGCCGCTTATGAGCAGTGCTGTCAGCCGGCCGCTTTGCGTCCGTCTGCCCGCGGGCTTTCGCCCTATATCAGAACAGTTACTCAAACAGCCTTTTGTGAGCAAGCTCCCACGGCTGTTTGGTAACTGTTCTGATGCACTGCTCATTGCTTTCGCGAGGGCTCCCTCTCCCAATCCCGGAGTCCAAAGTGTGACCCCCTTAACGTTAAGTTCACGTTATAGTAGGGATCTCCGTTCTCCAGGATCTCCGGCCAGCGCTTTCTGAACATCTCGATCTCGCCCTGGAATCTCTGGATCTTCTCCGGCGTGTCCTCCAGGCCTCTGGACTTGGACTCATAGTGATGGAGCATAGCGTGAGGGGTGTAGACTACCAGCTTGCCGGCTGCTCTCACCTTCATACAGAAATCAACGTCGTTGAAGGCCACCGCCAGGCCATCGTAGAATCCGCCCACCTCGTCAAACACACTCTTCTTTACCATCATGCAGGCCGCAGTCACCGCACTGTAATCCTGTGCGCAGCTGGCCCGCAGGAAATAGCTCTTGTCCTGATAATACAGGCCGATGAAGGTGTGACCGGCGATGCCGCCAAATCCGACCACCACGCCTGCGTGCTGGATCGTATTGTCCGGGTACAGCAGTCTGGCACCGACGATACCCACCTCGTCCCGCTGACAGTAGGACAGCATCTCCTCGATGCAGTCGTCGTTGATCAACTCTACATCATTATTCAAAAGCAGCAGATACTCGCCCTTGGCAAAGCTGGCGCCGTAATTATTGATTCTGGAATAGTTGAAGGTGTCCTCCCAAACCACCACGCGGACGTTGGGATGCTGCTCTTCCAGCTCTTTATAATAGGCAAAGGTCTCCGGCTCGGTGCTGTTGTTCTCCACCAGAATGAACTCCAGATTAGGGTACTTGCTCTTGGTGAAGATGGACTCCAGACAGAGTTTCAGGTCCTCACTGTGGTCCTTGGTCGGAATGACCACGGAGATGAGCGGTTTATCCTTCAACGCGTAGGTGGTCTTGTAATATCCGGGCACCATGCCGGGCTCCACCTCAACCTCCAGTCCGATGCGGGCACAGTGGTCCTTGATGGCTCTGGCACCTGCCTCGAACGCGTAGCGCTTCTTCTCCGGATCTGCCGCCGTGCTGGTGGCACTGATCCGCCAGTGATAGAGCACTCTCGGGATATGGTAGATCTCCTTCGCAATCTCGGTGCAACGGAAAATGAAATCGTAGTCCTGCGCACCGTCGTACTCCTTGCGGAAACCGCCCACCTGCTCAAGGATCTCGCGGGAGAACAGGAACAGATGGCAGATATAGTTTACATTTCTCAGATAATCCGGGTTAAAGTCAGACTTAAAATGGGGCTCGGTAAACTGCTTTCCGTCGGCCGTCACCTTATCCTCGTCGGAGTAGATTACGTCGGGACGAACCTCACGGTTCACCGCCGCCGCACAGTGGTACAGCGCGTCGGGTGTCAGCAGGTCGTCGTGGTCGGCCAGCACAATATAGTCGCCGGTAGCCATCTTTAACGCGGCGTTGGTATTGCCGGATATGCCCTCATTTTTCTCCAGCACGCAGTAGCGGATGCGCTGATCCCTCTTTGCGTAGGACTCCAGAATCTGGGGCGTGTGGCTTCCACTGCCGCTTCCGTCCGCCAGACACAGTTCCCAGTTTCCGTAGGTCTGCTCCCGCACCGAGTCGATCATGGCCCGCAGATCCCTCTCGGGAGTGCGGAACACCGGCACCACGATACTGAACTTCGGCATGTACGCAAACTGTTCATTCCTCTGGCGCGCCAGCTCCTCGCCGTCCGGCAGAACCTCCCTGCGCCACTTCATATAGTCGGCCTCCTGCCCCTTGATGGTGCGGAAGGTCTTGTCCCAGAATTTCTCGAAGCCGAAATCCTTCAGATAGGCAAAGCCGTTCAGGATCGTCCTCGGGCGCATCAGCTTTTTAAAGCGAGTCCAGGGCGTGGGAATCTGCTCCTTCTGGCTGGCGATCTTTATCGGATTGATGGGCTCGATCAGCTTTCTGCTGCCACAGGTAAAAATCAGGCGATAGTTCATCCCCTGCTCAAACAAAAACTTGATCGTAAAACCGAACTCGTACTCTCCGTCCGCCTGAAACATCTCGCGGGTGATATCATATCGCTTCAGCGGAATCAGCTGGAAATTTACCGGCTCATGCTTTTTCGTCTCCACCCGATAATTTACCACGTCGGCAAGCACATCGCCGATGGCCCAGCCGGTGATGGAAATCGTATTTTCACGAATCAAGATACTGTCAATGCTGTATTTCATCTCATTCTCCATTCCGCCGCAAATTTCGCGACGCAATACTCCATAATATGATGTAGGTCCCAAAGCCATGCCTTTCCATGCAAGCATGAAACGCATGACCTTTTGACCCTTATGTCATAATATTCTATTGTACATTCTACCCGATTTAATTCGGATTCGCAAGTATTATCTGAGAAAGTGCGAATCTCGATGGCCTGCGCGCATGGATTTTTACCAACAAACCTTCTCATCTTGCATTTTCTGCAGTACCATGATACAATTTGGATACGATGGAGGATGTAAAATCCTAAAAGAACGAATCTGAATACCGATTCCCTAAGGAGACTTTCCCATGAAATGTGTGATCTTAGCCGGCGGCAGCAGCGACCGTCTCTGGCCCCTGTCCCGCAAAACCTTACCCAAACAGTTTATGCATGTGCGCAAAAACCGTTCCCTGTTCCAGGAGATCATCGCACGCAACATCCCTTTCTGTGACGAATTTCTGGTGGTGACCAATGCCTCCTATGAACACACCGTAAAAGCCCAGCTCAAGGAATTCCAGGGTATTCGCTGCCGATGCCTGTTGGAGCAGGAGGGCAAAGGCACCGCTCCTGCCATCGCACTGGCTGCCATGAGTTTTGCGGCTGATGAACTGATCTATGTAGTCCCCGCAGACCATATTATTTCCAGCGGAGATTACCGCAGCGCTGTCCTCGAAGCAAAGACTCTGGCCGAGCAGGGCTTTCTGGCCGCTGTCGGCGTGACTCCCGAGTCTCCCCATCAAGGATACGGCTATCTGCGACGCACCGATGCCAAAGAATCTGACCTTCCCGCATTTAAGGAGAAACCAGATCTTTCCACCGCCACCGCCATGGTGGATTCCGGGGATTATCTGTGGAACTGCGGGCTGTATATTTTCCGCTCTGAGATTTTCCTGAATGAGTTAAAGCGCCACACCCCGGAAGTTTACCAGGCTTGTCTGGATTGCTTTTTGCCTTCCTTCCAGGACAAAAAGAGTAAACCCGGCCTGATCCCCCAAAAACCGCTGGATGCGCTGGCTCCCATCGGCATCGAGCGCGCTCTCTTTGAGCGCACCGACCTTCTGCGCAGTGTCCAGGCGCACATGAGCTGGAAGGACATCGCCGAGTTGGAGGCACTGGCTGACTACGCCTACGAGGAGGACTCCAGCCAGGTCATCAAAAACAACTGTGAAAACACGACGATCATCAACCGCTGCGACGACCAGCTGGTGGTGGCTAATCGCATGGACGATGCTCTGATCATCAACACTCCCGACGGCCTGTTTATCACAAAGAAAGGCTACGGCTATGAGATGAAGCAGATCCTCCGCGATCACCACGATGAGTATGCAGATTTCTTCGACCATGACCGCGTCCTGTGGCGCAGCTGGGGATACTATGAGATTCTCCGCGAGGAGCCTGCCTTCCGCATCAAGCGGGTTACCCTCTATCCGGGCCGCTCCATGCGTCTGCACCGCCATGCGCACCGAAGCGAGCACTGGACCATCGTCAGCGGTCATGCCCGGATCATCATTGATGGCAAGAGTCATGAATATACAAACGGAGACACCGTGTCCGTCACCCCCGGCACATATCACCGCCTGTCCAATATCGGCGAGGAAAACCTGCTGATCATTGAGACCTCCATGGGTAAGATTCTGCAGGAGGAGGACACTCTCAGCCAGACCTCCGAGCTCCCCTACGAGATCATCAAACTGGCTCCATTCATCAAGGATGCCCTGTGGGGTGGCACTAACCTGTACACAGACTTCGGCAAGGGAACTCCCGGCTCCATCGTAGCTGAAACCTGGGAACTTTCCGCTCACCCGTTTGGTACCAGCACAGTTATCAGCGGCCCCTGTTGCGGCCTGATTTTTAACGAGTATCTGGAGAGACTGGGTGCCGACGGTCTTGGTTGGAAGAGCCAGGCTTTCCAGGATTTCCCGATTCTGGTCAAATATATTGATGCCGACAGCTGTCTTTCCATTCAGGTACACCCGGGCGACGATTATGCCATGGCTATCGAAAATGAATATGGCAAAAATGAGATGTGGCATATCCTGGGTTGCCGGGAAGGGGCATTCATCTATTACGGTTTCAATCGGGATGTCACCCGGGAGGAAGTCGCCGAGCGCATACTGAACGGCACCATAGAGGAAGTTCTCAATGCTGTTCCCGTTCATCCCGGAGACACCTATTTCATCGAGGCGGGTACAGTCCATGCCATCGGCGCCGGCATTACCGTGTGTGAGATCCAGCAGAGTTCTAACTCAACCTACCGTCTCTATGATTTCCAACGCAGAGACAAGGATGGAAATCTGAGAGAGCTCCATTTGGATCGTGCTCTGGATGTCATGAACTTGAAACGCTCCACCATCCCCGAGACCAGAGAGGCAATTTCTCCCTCGGGCATTGCCCCCGGCACTGCCATTGTCCAGCAGCTGGGCAGCTGCAAATACTTTGAGAGCTCACTCTATGTGATCAACGGCGAGACCACGATCTCCATGAGCGATGCCTCTTTCATGACATTCACCGTTCTCGAGGGGCATGGCCGCATCCTGTACGGTGATCGCACGATCGATTTCAAAAAGGGTGACAGCCTCTTCGCTCCCGCAGCTCAAATCAAACTGCAGATTGAAGGCACCTGCCGCCTGATCGCGACCCATATTTGATAGATAAGAACCCGTTTTCCCGGATGTACATTGAACGCGTCACGAAACTAGAAGGGCAGTTACAAATAGCACAACACACTAACCACACGAGACCATCTAAAATAAACCCAATCGTTTATTTTAGATGGTCTCGTTCGTTCACAAAATTTCTTTCCTAATAACTGCCCCTTAATTATAACTTCGCATTTAATATAGAGGGAACATTATCCCACTCTTCTCTTCTGGAATCATACTGATCCGTCATCCAATCGATGGCCTGCTCCCTTCCATCAGCACTGTAGGGGAACTCCTGCGCCGTGATCCGTTCCTCCGGTGTCGCATCGTGACCGAACGGTCCCGGCCAGACCTCCGCGCACAGCTTAAAGTCAGGCTTATCGCCAACTCTCTTCAGACGATAGCGCATCCCCTTTTGTTCTCCGGTGATCACACCGCCGTAGGACAAAAAGTTGAAAGGCATCATCTGTGATTTATCTAACATTACAACACCTCTTTATCTCCATAACATCCGAGACTTTTCCCACAAGATCATTTCTCACTTTCCACTGGCTCGCAATCAGTGCAAAATATACTTATGAATTGCAGCCGCCACACCATCGCGACCGTTGTCCAGAGTCTCTGCCTTGCAGATCGCCTTGACCTCCGGTCTGGCATTGCCCATGGCGATGGAAAACCCGGCAAATTTTAACATGGAGATATCGTTCAGATTATCGCCGATGGCGATCACCTGCTCTGCTGTGATCCCCAGATGCTCGCACAATGCCTGCAGTCCCACATCCTTGCCGGCGCTGGTGGAATTCATCTCGATATTGTCCGCCAATCCGGACAAGAGATATATCGGAAGATCTTCCTTCTCCAGTTTGGCAAATATCTCCGCCCGGTCTGACTTTTTGTTACAATAAAAATTGATCTTGCTGACAAGGCCGTCATAGTCATGGTAAAACTGCATCAGATCCGACGCGATACCGCCGGTCTCGGAGAGCAGTCCGTAATACTTCCCCAGACCGAACTCATCGAGCCGCTCCAGATAGCCATCCTGCAGATAATATTTTCCGTCAATGCCCAGCTGGATCAGCACATCATAGCCTTCCGCCGTCGCCAGTATCCGGTCGGACACGGAGCGCTCCAATCCTCGAAAATCCACATAGCTGTCCGTCTCGATATCCCACACGCACACGCCATTCTCACAGACAACATACCGCATCTTCGGGAATATCTCCACAAACTCGCGGATCTCGTCCTTGCAGCGGCCACTGCAGAAAACCACAGTGACCCCCGCATCCAATGCCTGTGTGATAGCCTCACGCGTCACCGCCGTCATGGTAGTGTCGGGAGCCAGAACTGTACCGTCCATATCCAAAGCAAGTAATTTATATATCATCTTCTCCTCCGACCCTGCTATCCCTCTCTGGTCACACACTTACACAAAAACCTCTCTATATGCCTGATCATCTGTCGGAATCTTTATTTACCGGCTACCGTGATCTCGCTGACCAGCACACTGGGAGATCCGATACAGGACAGACCCAGCTCCATATCATTGCCCAAAGCGGTGATATCTTTAAGCATCTGATAGAAGTTTCCGGCGATGGTAAAGGACTTCACCGGCTCCGCCTTCTTTCCGCCGCGGATCATAAATCCGCTGCTCTGCAGGGAGAAATCTCCGGTGACAAAGTCCGCTCCTGCATGGAGTCCGCCCAGACCGGTGACCAGAACGCCTTCTCCTGCCTTCTCATAGAGCTCCTCGGCGGTGTACTCGCCGGGCTGGAAGTAGAAGTTGGTGGGTCTCACGGTGATCGGTGAATCCACGGAGCCACGGGATGCGTTTCCGGTGGACTCTACACCCGCCTTGGCTGCAGTCGCCAGATTGTGAAGCAGGGTAGTCAATACGCCCTTGTCAACCACTGCCTTGCACTTTGCAGGGGTGCCCTCGGCGTCGAAAGAGCTCTGTCTGAAGCTCTCTTCGTAGAATGGATTGTCCAACAGGGTAACGCACTCAGCCGCAATCTGCGTTCCCTCCTTACCCTTCATCAAAGAAAGGCCGTTCTGTGCATTCTCCGCAGAGAATGCGCTGGAGAACACGCCCAGCAAACTGCTCATAGCGCTGTTGGAGAGCACCAGCGGATACTTGCCGCTGTCGGGAACGCCCGCGCCCATCTTATCCAGTGCTTTCTGTACTGTCTCCTTCGCCAGCTTCTCCAGATCTGCCTCATGCAGATTTCCAAGCTTGAAATCGTGCGCATCGCAGGTTTCGCCGCCCTCGGTCACGATGACCTGAGGAATCACAGCACCCACGTGGGTGGTATTCTGCAGATGTACTCCGTTGGAATTGTCCAGACAAGTGGTGGAGTGCTGGATCACTGCGGAGGTCATGGATGATGCCGTCACTCGCTCATCTGCCTCCCGGCAGCACTGCAGCGCCTTCAATGCGATCTCCACCATCTGAGAGGTGGGGATATCCTCCACCACTCTGGGATTGACCTCCCGATACTCCAGGCCGCCCTTGCAGAACAGGACCGGCTCCTCCTTCTCCATGGAAAGAGCGTTTTCCATCGCACGCTCCACCAAACTGTCCGCCTCCTCAGCGGTGAACAGGCTGGTGGACGCATATCCGATATGACCGCCACATACACAGCGAAGACCCGCTTCTGCGGAATCGGAACTGGAAAATGCATTGATCTCCCCGCCGAAAGCGCCCAGCTCTGTGGACTGTGACTCCTTATAATAAAGCTCATATTCTGTAAGGCCATTTGCTTTGGCCGTCTCAAAAACCAAATCCTTAAACTCCTGATAATTCATGCGTTTATCCTCTTTTCTCATGATCTTGATGCCTGTCATTTTCATCCTGTATGCCGTCGGGAATCATCACTCCCCTGAAGCGCACCGCCTTATCAGCTGCGTCCGCCCACCGTGATCTCAGATACACGGATCATGGGCTGTCCCACGTTGGTGGGAACGCTTCCGCTGGATGCACCGCACATACCTGCGGACAGATCAAGATCGCGGCTTACCATATCAATCTTCTGAATTACCTCTGAGCCCTTTCCTACCAGGCTGGCTCCGCGGACGGCCTCGCAGATCTTACCGTTTCGCACCATATAGCCCTCAGCCACGCCGAAATTGAACTCGCCGGTCACGGGATTTACGGAACCGCCGCCCATCTTCTTCGCATACAGACCGTACTCGATGGAGGAGATGATCTCCTCATCGCTGTCCTCGCCGGGCGCAATGTAGGTGTTTGTCATACGGGAAACCGGCTCGTAAGCATAGCTCTGTCTTCTGGAATTTCCGGTGGAAGCCATGCCCATGCGGCGTCCGTTGAACTTGTCGATCATATAAGATTTCAGGATACCGTTCTCAATCAGCACATTTTTCTGTGCGGGAGTACCCTCATCATCGATATTGATGGAGCCCCACTCATTGGGAATGGTTCCGTCGTCGATGGCAGTAACCTTGGGATTAGCGATCTGCTGGCCCAGTTTTCCGGCAAACTCGGACTGACCGTAAGCCACCGATGCCGCCTCCAGAGAGTGACCGCAGGCCTCATGGAAAATAACGCCGCCGAAACCGTTTCCGATGGCTACCGCCATCTTTCCTGCCGGACAATACCCTGCATTTAACATGGTCACTGCCTGCTCAGCCGCCTCTACGCCCACCGCCTTGGGGTCGATCATCTCGCAGAGTTCAAAACCGCGGCGCTTTCCGGGTGCACAGGAACCGGTCTGATTTTCTCCGCCACGGCTCGCCACCGCGCCCACGCGGATACGGCTGCGAATCTGTCTGTCACTGGCCAGAAGGCCCTCGCTGTTTGCAATAGTAATCTTGTGGTCCACATCCAAAATACTGCCGCTGACCTGAGAAATGCTCTCATGATATGCCTTGGCCGCACCGCATGCCTCCTTCAGCACATCGATCTTGTCCTGATTTGCAACGGTGGAAGGCACGATCTTGATCGGGTGAATATCACCGAAGATGCGCTCGCGCAGACGAATATGCATCGGCGCGCTGCCCTCACCCAGCACTGCCGCCACCTTCTCCGCACAGGCCAGCAGGCCCTTCTCCGTCAAATCGGTGGTGCTGGCAAATACACTGCGAAGCCCCTTATAAATACGTACACTGGCACCGGAAATCACCTGATCACTGATGGTGTAAACCTTTCCATCCATCAGGGAAATGTTCTTTCCGTCTGTGTGCTCTAAAAACACTTCCGCATAGTCCGCGCCGGTCGCCATCGCTTTTGCCAGCACAGACTCCAGAATCTTTGAAGATACTCCGTTTGTCATCATAATAAATGCTCCTTTCGTCGCTGTTGGTTTTTATTATAGTCCAAAACACAGCGACAGGCAACCGATTTCTTCCGGAATAATCGTCGGAAAAGGGTTGCTATTTTCCTGTTTTTCGGATATGATATAAATAATGTAGTGTGCCCATATCGTCCATCATTTTGTTCGGTAATGCATACACGATAATATTTTAAATATCTACATTCAAGGAGATTTTTACATGAAACATGCACTGATCACCGGTGTGACCGGACAGGACGGCTCCTACCTTGCTGAGTTATTACTTGAAAAAGGATACGAAGTATACGGCATCATGCGCCGAAAGAGTGTAGTAGACTACGGCAATGTTGAGCATATTAAGGATAAGATTCATTTCATTTACGCAGATATGACCGATATCACCAGCCTTGTACATGCCATGCAGGTATCTCAGGCTGATGAGGTTTATAACCTGGCAGCACAGTCTTTCGTAGGTACCAGCTGGGAGCAGCCCCTGGCTACCGCCGACATCGACGCTATCGGCGTTACCAATATGCTGGAGGCGATCCGCATGGTAAAGCCCACCGCCAGATTCTATCAGGCTTCCACCTCTGAGATGTTCGGTCTGGTTCAGGCGATCCCTCAGTGCGAGACCACTCCTTTCTACCCCCGCAGCCCCTACGGCGTAGCAAAGCTGTATGGACACTGGATCACCAAAAACTATCGCGAGAGCTACGGCCTCTACGCATGCAGCGGTATTCTCTTCAACCACGAGAGCGAGCGCCGCGGCAAAGAGTTCGTTACCCGCAAGATCACCGATGCGGTTGCACGCATCAAACAGGGTGTTCAGGAGCATCTGGAGCTGGGTAATATGGACTCCAAGCGTGACTGGGGTCACTCCAAGGATTACGTTAAGGCGATGTGGCTGATGCTTCAGCAGGATGAGGCTGATGATTATGTTATCGCTACCAACGAGACCCGCACCGTTCGTGAGTTTGTTGAAATCGCGTTCAGCCATGTAGGTATCGAGGTTGAGTGGTCCGGCACCGGCGTTGACGAGGTAGGCCGCGACAAAGCTACCGGCAAGGTCATCGTTAAGGTTAATCCTAAATTCTTCCGTCCCGCAGAGGTAGATATCCTTCTCGGAAACCCTGCAAAGGCGGAGGCCAAGCTGGGCTGGGTCCGCGAAATTCCCTTCGCCGAGCTGGTAAAACGCATGGTCGAGAATGACATGAAACTGGTTGAGAAAGAAATCAAGATTTCCCAGCTGTAATACGAGAGGATCATTAATGAACGCATTGATTATCGGAGCTGCCGGCTTTGTCGGCAGCTATCTCATTAAACATTGTAAAGATGACTGCGGTTGGAATGTATCTGCCACCAAGATGGCCTTCGAGAGCTTCTCCTATGAAGGCGTGGATGTGTATGATCTGGATATTCTGGATCGCGACGCTATCGTTTCTCTGCTGGATCATCTCCGCCCCGACTATATTTTCCATCTGGCTGCACAGAGCTCTGTGGCGGCCTCCTGGAGAAATCCCGGCTTGACCATCGATGTAAATATCAAGGGCAGTGTGAATGTACTGGACGCGATCCGCGCAGTCCGGGATGCAGACATCGCAGAGTGTGATCATCATCCGCACCCCGAGCCCTGGCATGTATACCATCCCCGCATTCTGCTGATCGGTTCCGGCGAGGAGTACGGGCATATTCGCCCCGAGGAGACACCTCTCCCCGAGACCAATGCGCTCCGTCCCGGAAATATCTATGCGGCCACCAAGGCCTGCCAAAATATGATCGGTTCCATTTATGCGAAAGCATATGACCTGGACATTATGATGGTCCGCGCCTTCAATCATGTGGGCCCCAATCAGGCTCCCATGTTTGTTGTGGCTGATTTCTGTAAGCAGGTGGCTGATATTGAAGCCGGACTGCAGGAGCCGGTTATCCGCGTGGGAAATCTGTCCGCAAAGAGAGAGTTCACCGATGTGCGCGATGTAGTTCGCGCCTACGCGCTGCTGGTCCAGAAGGGTCAGCCCGGAGAAACCTATAACGTGGGCAGTGGTCATGCGGTAGCCATTGAGGATATCCTGAGACAGATTCTCTCCCTGAGCGAAAAAGAGATTCAGGTGGAAGTGGACCCGAAGAAACTTCGTCCCGTGGATGTGCCGATTATCGAAGCGGACACTTCCAAGCTGAACGAGACTACCGGATGGCAAAAAACCATTGAGTTGAGTCAGACGCTGCAGGAGACACTGGATTACTGGAGGGGGAAGGCCGTACAGTAAATGCACTTTACCATTCCACAATCGTAAATTTTCAGGGGGATGTGAAAAACGATATCGTTTTTTCACATCCCCCTGTTTCATTTCTCATTGATCTCATTTATTCATTGCTGCCTGCACCATATCCCACTGTGCTGCAACATCAAGTGCTAACCATCAGTGCCCTTTATTGTGGTGTCGCCTGCTGCGTGATCAGTTCCTGATACAGTTCTTCCATGGCCTCTGCCCGCTGCATGCGATAAACCGTACCATCCTTGATTAGTACAAACCGCACTGCTCTGGGAGTTTCATTCACCACAAACGATACCTTCCCTCCAACCACATTACGGGGATCCGATGCCAGTGTCTCCATGGTCATCCCCTCTCCACACTCCCCGTCAAAGGAGAAAATGCCGTTTGGAGTAAAAAACCACATATCCTCCGTTACCGGAATAAAGCCATACTGCTCGTGTGCATCGCCCAGCCATCTCCAGAGATAATCCTCCACTGTCCACTCCTCTGTCCTCGTCAGCCATCGATAGGACTGCCAGCACTCTTCCAAGCCACTCGTCACATCATACATCGTCTGATCCAAAATACGATAATCGGTAATGACAAATGTCCGATCCTCTGACGGTACAGTCATCTCTGCCACCAGTCTCTCCACCATGTGCTTCGCCACAGCTTGAAGGCTCTCACCCTCAGCTGCCCGATAGAAAATAATATCATCGGACATTAACGGTGACGTATAGGGCTCATCGGTACGGATGATCTGCAGATCACGCCCACGGTAATCCGCAAACCAGATATCACGGGTCGCACTCAATGCTGCTCCCATCCAAAGATAGGACTGGGATGCCTCAAGAATCCGATCCGCCGCATCATAGAATCCCTCAGGCACGGTCAGCCCCGTCCCCTCCGGATCTACCTCTCCAAACCACTGCTGATACAGATATGTATTTATCTTTTCTACTTTATCGGTTATCGTCTCACAGTCGCTGTAATCCTCGATCAGAGAAAACAGCTCCGGAAACGCCTCAACATACTGTCGCTGAACGTCCGTCATGCTGTACGTGTATGTGCCATTCTCATTGCAGCACAGCAGGGTGCTCCGATTGAGATACCAGTTGAACCAGTTGGAAAATTTGGTAATCCCGGTGCTGTCCAGCGGATAATGATCATAGGAATCCGTCCGTATGTATAGAAGCTCATTATCCACGGGAGTGATCTTCCCCTCATTTGTAACATAAAAAACTTCAACGATATACCGATAGGAATTTTCTTCAAAATACGTCCGATAAGACATCAGATAATCGTCACTGCCCACCGTACACAAAAAATACGCCTGTCTGTCCGCATCTCCCACCAATTCCAGATTAGCTGACCAAATCTCATCCTCACCCTTTGTCAGAGAAACGACCAGACCGGCCACACCGTCATTCATCACTTCGTCCACCACCAAAAGCTCCGGGCTCTCATCATGAGTGATATCCACCTGATAGGCAAAGGCTCGGGGCATGATCACTCTGGCCTCCGTCTCCGGCACAGCCTCCGTCGGCTGCACCTGCGCCTCCGTCGGTGCGGAGGTCGGCATCTCGGTTTCTGCCTCTGTCTGGGGCGCTTCCGTGATTGCGGGACTGTCAATGACGGCGGAACAGCCGGTAAGCATCAGCAGACAGGCCAGGAGAAGTGTTAATATTCGGTTTACTGTTTGCAGATTTACTCTCCTGCTCATCTTTCCCTCCGTACAACTATAAGAAATTCAGTGCTCAACAGCATATACCCTCTCCTGTTATCTCATCGTATACGCATTACACAGTGCAATGACCCGATCCACTTCCTCATCCAGCATCTCCGGGAACAGAGGAAGCGTCACACAATGGCTTGCCAGATACTCAGCATTGGGGCAGTCACCCGGCTGATATCCCAAAAACTTATATGCCTCCTGCAGATGACAGGGAACCGGGTAGTGCATATTACACTCCACATTCGCCTCTGCCATGTAGCGGACAAAATCATCATGGTCGGGCACCGTGATCACAAACAAATGATAAACCGGATCCGTATTCTCCGGATGAACCTGATGTGTGATCAGAGGGTTTGTGATTTCCCGGTGATACCGCTCTCCGATAGCTCTTCGCTTGGCCGTCCACTCCGGCAGCAGCTTAAGGCTTACACTTAAGACCGCACCCTGCAGTCCCTCCAGACGGTAGTTATACCCGATTTCATCGTGATAATATCTCCGGTCACAGCCCTGATTTTTCAATCTGGTCATATGCTTAAAGTAAGCCTCGTTATCACAGGTCACACTGCCGCCCTCGCCGAAGGCGTAGAGATTTTTGCCCGGGTAAAAGCTGAAGCAGGCAAGCTCGCCCAGCGTTCCCACATTTCTTCCTTCATAAGTGGCTCCTACTGCCTGAGCACAGTCCTCAACAATAAACAGACCATACTTGTCAGCAACCTCTTTTACGCCAGAGTAGTCAAAGGGCTGTCCGTAGAGATGAACACCGATAATTCCTTTGGTCCGCTCAGTGATGCGCTCCTCGATCTTGGCAGGATCCAGCTGCCAAGTATCGGAGGTACAGTCCACAAAAACCGGTGTAGCGCCGGTATAGCTTACACCCCAGGCTGTCGCGATGTAAGTATTGGCAGGCACGATCACCTCGTCTCCGGGACCTACGCCCAATGCCATCATGGCGCAATGAAGCGCAGATGTACCGTTATTTACACCACAGGCATATTTACTTCCCACAAATTCCGCAAATTCCGCATCAAAGCGATCAGCAAACTCTCCTCCTGAGAAGGCTGTCACTTCACAAACCTCGGCAATCGCCGCCAGATAATCCTCCCGGTGCTTCGCGAAATCTCTGGTCAGATCGATTCTCTTGATATGCTTTTCCATCCTGCAATCCTTTCTGTCTCCGGATATTTCTCAGATATTTTTCTTAATATAAAATTCCTTCCACAACCGGGCAATCTGAACGATATAGTTGCAGATCGTCTTAAAGATCTTTACTGTAGTATTGTAATCCTCCTGCCACTCCACCGGATAATCCAACACATTCATCTGCCGCTTCTCCGCACGGAGCAGAAACTCGATCATATAAAACCATCCGTTATCCTGGCTGGACGCCTCGATCAGCTCCAACGCCTTTTCCCTTCTCAGGAAAGTAAATCCGCAGATTGCATCCGTACTCTTCATGCCAAGCAGACACTTCAGCAAAATGAGCAGTCCCTGTGAGGTGATCTGGCGATACCATTTTCTGCCCTGAGTATTGGACTCCTTGGCAAAACGGCTTCCGTTAATGTAATCCACTTCCGCACGGTCCCGAAAAATCTCCATAGACTCTCCCAGATGGTGAATGCTGGCGGACAGATCAATATCCATATAGCCGACGATCTCGCCGCTGCTCAGTTCCACACCGCGCCGGAAAGCCGCGCCCACACCGCGCACGTTGATCCGTTCAAAGCGTACGCCGGAATATTTTTCGCAGAGCATCTGTCCGATCTGAGGAGTCTCATCTTCAGATCCATTATCCACAATAATGATCTCATAATCGGTAAACGCAATACTTTGCAGATACTCCACCGTTTTGGTCACGCCCCGCTCCAGGCGTTTTTTTTCATTTAATACCGGAAAAATAATCGTCAGTCTCATTGATTCAGCTTCTCCACTCCCTCAATCACATATCTCTGTTTCTTAAACATCATATTTAAGATGACGGACAAATATTTGAAAATCAGTGTCTGTACCACAAACAGCATACCGAATCCGATGGACATCAGACACATGGTGGAAGCCCAGCCCTCTACCGGCTTGGTCTCGCTGAAAATGGATGTGACAATATATCCCAGCATAAACAGCATAATGATTCCGAAAATAACACTCAGAATCATAGACAGCCTTTCCAGCAGATTGGTAAAGATAATAATCGCATCGACCGCCAGATCATTTCGATTGCTCCGCTCCTGACGGTTTCGCTTACAACGGGGCTTAACTGCTCCTGTTTTGTTGTCATAGACGATGGTATCCATCCGCAGGCCACAGTTTGCATACAATACTTTGCGGTAAGGAATGTAGGTGTTGAGCTGATTTACCCGGTTGATTGCTCTGCGGGAGATGATACGGAAACGCTCCTGTCTGATCTTCGCTTTGTAGGGGTTGTCCGTATTATATACAAAATAGAACAGCTTGGAGGAAAAGGATACATAATGGCTCGGCGCTGCAGCCACGATATCGTAACCCTCAAGTGATCTGCGATACACTTCCATAATGGCAGACTCCGAGAAGTCCATGACACAGCTGTCGAACTCAAACACAAAATCACCCACCGCCAGATCTCGGCCGGCGTTCATCGCGGTCTCCACGCCCTGATAATAACTCAGATTGACCACATGAACCACATGTGTGTCTCCATCCTCTTTCATAAAGTCTTTGATCTGCCCAACTGTGTCGTCTGTGCATCCGTCATTGACACAGATCATCTCGTATTTTTCAAAGTTCTCGTCCATCACATGACATACACGGCGGAAGAACTCCTTGCCTTCGCTGCCGTCGTTATGCAGATAAAGGATACAAGAAACAAAGCTTTTTTCTTTTGCAGTACTCATCAGTCACCTCTTAAATATAACTTCCTCTGTAATCTGCGAACTCCCAAATCACAAAAACTCATCCATATCGTATATAGTGTTAATCTTGCCGGAAAGAACACTGATAAATGTAGGTTTCTGGCTGGCACTCTTGATGACAGTAGGCCGGGAATCATCAATCTCCGACGCTTTTAAGATGGGCTTCATGGAAAACAATGATCCCTTATAGGTAAACTCGTACTCGTCCCGCATATATTTGTGAGCCAGCGCCGACATATACTCCCAGGCGCTCTTCGGCTTATTAGGACATAGGTTGCAGTTGCCCAGCTTTTCCCGAGTGCAGAACTCCCCGTCCGTACAGGGAAACTCCGGAACGGTACCGTAACAGGTCTTGTGGGGTGTGAAGCACACGGAGGTCAGAGAATGATCCCCAGTTTTTCCAAAGGGCATGATTGAGAAAAACGGACCGTCCATCACAGTAAAGCCGATGCCCGAAAGCTCCAGCCCTGCGTTGACCAGAATAATCTCACACAGCTCATATTTCAGGCCGAACAGCTCAGGCGTAAGTCCCTCCACCTGATTCAGCACCTGATTGACCGACGCATAAGTAGCATTCAGCACAAAGTCCGACTCCAGTCTGGTGACCTTGTCCGGCTGCTGTACGTCAGATACATACAGGGAAAAACGGTCGCTTTCCTTCACGATACGACGGATGTTCTGTCCAAATCGAATGCTGACTGAAGGGTATTTGGCCAGTTCCTCAAGGAAATAATCCCGCAGAATAAACGCGTCATAGGTATACTCCTGAGTGAGAAACGCTCCGTCACAGGCTCCGTCCTTAAAATACTGACCTGCCAGAATCTCTTTGCAGGGAATGCCCGCATTTTTACAGAATCGCTTAAACTCCTTCGCATCCGTCCATGAGAAGCAGCTGGAGGTCGCATAGATCTGATCAAACTGTGAATGTATGGCAAAACCGAAATCCTCATTAAATCTGTGGAAATAGCCGGCGGACTTCATCGCCGTCGCCATGGATCTGGGATAATGATATCCCATATGTACTCTGGCCTGATTAACATAAGTAGCTCTGGCAAAGGGGGCTGCTTCCTGCTCCAGAACAATCACCGACTGTCCCTTCTTTGCGCTGAACAAAGCAGCATACAGTCCATATAATCCGGCCCCTATAATTATCTTGTCTGTCATCTTGCGCTCCTCATGCGTATAGTCCGTCATCATTATATCATTGCCCCCTTCTAATTTCAAGAGAGAGAAGGAATTTGCACAAATTAACTGAATTGACATTCAGCACAACATGGGCTATACTTGATACTATAACCAGAAAAAAGCAATAAAAGAAGGGACTCTTACAATGAAGAAAGCAAACTTTACATGGATAAAAAACAACGGTATCTATGTGCTTTTATTTATAATGACACTGCTTGTACGTATGCGTATCGAACATTCTGTTGATGATCTGTGGTACGCAAATGTTCTGGATCAATATAACCTTTGGGACTACCTCTACGAGCGCTATTTCACCTGGGCAGGGCGAATGATCCCCGAAGCAGTCGGCGCCCTGATCACCCACTGGCCGATTATGGTCTGGCGTGTAGTGGACTCCCTCATTTATGTCGGCATCGCATGGATGTTAGGCCGGATCCTGGGTGAAGCCAACCGCTATATCCGCCTGATCTGCTGTACCCTGTGGATGACCTATCCGTATATGCATATGAATTCTGCCGGTTATGTGATCACTACGGTAAATTATACCTGGCCCCTGTTTTTTGTTCTGGTCTGTGTCTATTTGCTGAAGGAGCTTCTGAACGGACGGAAACTGCGTTGGTGGGAAATCGTTTTAAACATCCTATGCCTGCTGTACCCTGCAAACACTGAACAAGGGGCTGCTGTTTTATTCGGCACTTACTTTCTGGTGATTATTTATTACCTGTTTCAGAAAAAGAAAGCGCCGATTATGGTATATGTTTGCTGGGGTCTGACAATTGCAGCCTTAATCTTTTTTGCAACCTGCCCCGGAATTTCTGCACGCTTATCAGATGAGACCGCACTGCTGTTCCCTGAATTTGAAGGTCTGAGTTTTATCCGCAAGCTGGAAATCGGCGTTACTTCCGGATTATATCATTTTGTATTTCTTGAAAATACCATGTATGCACTGTTTACTCTGGTTCTGTGGCGCGTTTCCCGTCAGTATGCAAGATGTGATCACGAAAGAGTACTTTGTGCCGTACCCTTTGTGCTGTCCATGTGCTTTTCCATGTTCAGCAGTGTATTCTACTCCTGGTTTCCGGATCTGGCGTACTTCCGCACCTCTCTGACACGGATGGGCACCCTGTTCACGGGACAGCCGGCGACTATTTTCCCCTGTCTGGTATACGCAGTTACCATCGCAGCTATACTATACTGTCTCTATCTGTTCAGCAGAGAGAACTGGCTGCATACACTGCTGTTGGTGGCCTTCATTGCTCTCGGTTTTGGTGCGCGTGTAATGCTCGGTTTTTCTGCATCCATCTGGGCCTCCAGTGACCGTACCTACATGTATATGTACACCGCATTTATTATGTCTATCGTGTATATGCTGAATGTATCCAAAAACGAGCGCCTGAAGGCCGGCATTTTCTGGCTTACCGTTCTGACTGGGCTGTGCTCCTACATTTCTCTGATGGCGGGATATCTTTATCTCAACTAAAACAAGACTGCAGACTTTTTCTACTGTTTTATATTAGAATAGTTTTTAAGATACTTTTTACAAAGGAGAATGGATTATGCCCAAGCAGCTTCGCATGATCGCAGCCGTTATTGCTGCCCTTATTCTTATAACCGGCTGTACACCACAACCTGCTGACACCACAACAGAGGAGTCAAGTATTCAATTTGCGCCCAATGTTCCGCAGAGTACAGCTGCTTCAACCGATCCTTCTCCCGATATGACCGAAGATATCCCTACGGAAGAAGATTCTACGAAAGCAGACACGATTCCCACAGAAGATTCTTCTACCGAGCCCGAGGGTTCTTCCGCTGAATCCTCTTCCGATGTGAATGAATCCACTGGTGAAGAGAGTTCTTCCGAGTCTGATCCCATGACAGACACTACCGCCCCTTCATCGGAGGAAACCACTCCCGAGGAAACCACCCGCGAGGTTCTTTCTTTCACCCCGGTGGAAGAAACGGTATATGCCACGGATTTCGTCAATGTTCGCGATGACTACTCGCTTGATGCCAATATCGTTACTGTTCTCGGCCCTGATAATGCGGTGACCAGAATCGGCTATCACGAGGAATGGAGCAAGATTATCCATAACGGTCAGGAGTGTTATGTAGCTTCCGCATATCTGACTACGGAGGCTCCTCCTCCACCTACAACAGCTGCCCCGGAACCGACCGAGCCGGTTGTTGTTATTCCCAGTTATCACACAGAGTTTATGAATAACTTATCCAACATCACATTTACCGGTCGCTGGTTTACAAAGGACTATAGCGGCTATACCCATTACACCACCTTAAACGCCGGCAGCGAAATCAGTTTCCAGATCAGTGGCGTGGACTGTATCTCTGTGTACATGTCCTCTTTACACGGTGGCGATTGCTACTTTGCCTATTGCATCGATGGACTCACTCCCATCAGGCAGTCCATCTCCCAACCGTATATCTATTTGGGCAGCTCGGGGACACATACGGTGCGAATTATCATTGACTCCATCGGCGATTCCGGGAACCGCTGGGACGAAAGTGTCGGTATCGGCATTGATGGCATCGCATTCAACGGCGGCTCCTTATCTTCCTGGAAATACAGCAATACAGTAATCGCGTTCTACGGAGACAGTATCACGGAAGGCATCCGCACACTTTCCTCCAGTGCACACAGCTATATTTCCTCATACACCTGGTCGTGCAGTCAGGCATTGAGCGCACTTCCGATCGTATGCGGTTTCCCTGGATCGGGTCTTACCACCGCAGGAACCTTTAATACCTGTATCAACGCAATCACCAACTTGTCCGCGGGGCGAGGTGCGGCAGGTTTTAATCCTTCCGTCATAGTTCTCAGCCATGGAACCAACGATGTCGGTGCCGACGGTGCAACCTTCAGTGCAGCTTACAATCAGGTTTTGGATTTACTGCATTCTACCTATCCGAATACAAAAATCGCCTGCATGATTCCTGTCTCACAGACTCATGCAGACGACATTCGAAATTGTGTTGCGGGAAAAGACTGGTGTGTAACCATAGAAACCAACATCTGGAACGTTTCTTACACTGACAATATCCACCCCGATGCAACCAGCTCACAGAATATGGGTTATCAACTTTCACTGGCTCTGCGGGAATTACTGAACTGATCTTTTTACAACTGAACTTACACCTTTTTGCAGTGCTTCTGCCACTATGCGCAGAAGCACTGCGCTTATATAGGAAAGAATTAAAACCGCCGCCATCCATAAAAGCTGCTTCTTTAATCCTATCTGACCATATCGCTGTGTCTTTACCCAGTTGTCAATAATCACATGGTGAGTCAAAAACAACCCATAGGAATTCCTACTGACCGAAAGAATACATTTTTTCAGCAGAGAGGATTTCATTACCAGGCCACCCAAGCGGAATAACACAACAAACACCATAACGGCCGTCAGATTCATCGTCAATGTGGTGTTGACCGTGATCTTCCATGTAAACATGACAACTGCTCCGGCCAGGAAACAATACCAATACTTCCTGCACAAATCCCTGTATTCCATTAAAAGCATACCGATCCAAAAACTGCAGACGCAGGTGATCAGATTCCGAAAAGGTTCAATCTTAAACCAATCCACCAGAAAGATCATTGCCCAGGCTACCAGCAAAGCTGCTGATGTCTGCCATCTGAACCGTTCAAACAATTTCTTCAGCAGAGGGAACAGCAGATAGAGGAATATGATTGCTCCCAAAAACCACTCCCCGATAAAATAGTAATTGCGTCGCAGATAATAAAAATAGCCATCCATTCCAAACAGGGACAGCAACAAAAGCTCAGGCTCCCCGTTCCAGAACCAGTTGCCTCCGTTTAGGATCACTTCGCGCAAATACAATGTCAGCCAGATCACATAAAACATCGGAAACAGGCTGAGCCAGCGCTTTTTGTAAAACTCCGCCATTTTAAGCCGTTTCCCCTCATAGTTATATATGATCACTGCTCCCGACAGCATAAAGAACACACTGACTGCCATCTCTCCCCATTTTCCATTCGGATAGAGATAGAATATATTCCTGAACCCCTGCAGTTCAAAAATATCACATGCACAGGTAAAATGATAACACACTACAATGAGCGCACACACTGCCCGAATAAAATCCAGTTCATAGTAATGCTTCTTTTTCATTCAAATCACTCCTTTTTCATCACTGCGTGTAATCTCTCTTTACACTATATTTCCCCCAAAAAATCCAGCGGATCTCCCTCACTGTGAATAAAATGCATCAGCATATAAGCACACAGCAGTGCCACATTTTCTTCCCGCAGAATACGCTTGCACTCTTCTCTGTCCGCCAAAACCACCTGGATATCCTCTGATGCCTCCTGATGACTGTTACTGGGAACGCCGGAACAATAACCGTACACCGTACCGCAACACTCGTCGGTCATTCCCACCGTAGTGTAAAATGGACGGGTAAACGCTTCACTTGCTTTCCGGGGAACAAACTCCAGGCCGGTCTCCTCATACATTTCCCTGATCGCAGTCTCCTCGAGCCCCTCTCCCGGCTCTACCAACCCTGCCGGAAACTCGTATATATAATCTCCGATCGGATATCTGTACTGGCGGATCAGTACAATACGATCCTTTTTCTCACCGTAAACTCCATAAATCGCCACACCATCTGCCTGATGGTTGTGAGAAAGCAACTTCAAATCCTCGGTCTGTTTCACCCGTGAGGCAACAAAATAAGCCCCGGTACCGCCGTCCCGATGCTCAACTTCCAGTTCATAGAGATTCACAAACCGATTGTCCGTCTGTTTATTGACCTTCTTGATTCTGCTCATGATCTACTCCCAATTGCCCATCTACATTTGTCTCAGCGACAATATATATAGCTTTTCTTTACCTCTGCATAGCTCTTCGCTATATGCTGTCCCATACATCCATTATCGAAGCATAGTTTTCCTCTTCAGGTCTAATGGACACCATGCTCTTCAGTGATCCAATACACTGCTTCTTTCTCGATGTCTCTTCCTTCCGATAAATGAAACCTCACAAATCCGTCTTTTACATACTCCTCGCCGATTTCTTCCGGCAGTGCCCTTCCCGGATGAAATAAAATCTCCAGTGTTCGGTCCCTGCGCTCTATGTAACGCATCATATCCGGCCACAGTTTCTCCACTCTGGGACGATCCATCTTACCGCTGAACATTAATCCCCACAGAAGATCATAGGGCAATCCCATGGCGCGAATCACCCGGCGATTCCTCTTTGCGAAAGCATTCAACACCACATTTTTTACTGCATTTATCGGCGAATAAGTTGTCCAGAGCGAAACAGCCTTGGCAAAAGGCCACTGAGGTTCTTCCGGCACACGGATATACTCCAGCTTATAGTTCCCTTCACGAACAGCATCCATCAGCGCATCAAAGACCACCGGTATCATATGAGTATGCTGGTGACTGTCAATACGGACAGGCCATTCCGGATGCAGAGCGCTTTCCACCCGCTCGATCTGCCGCCTCATCTCTATTTTTATCTGCTCCCTGACAGCATTTCTTTTCCTTCCATAACAAAAGCTGTCAATCACGAGACTTCCCCAGGAAACCTTGAAATATCCCCTATCGTCCACCAAATCGGGAACATCTGTCGGGTCAGACAGACAGTGCCCCTCCATCAGATTCAGGTGCACCGAATACTTGGGCATTTTTTCAAAAGGGATCTCCTTTTTCAGCATATCGAGCGCCTGCTCAAAACAGGACATATTCGGCATCACACTGATGCTATCAATCTTCCCATCTTTAATACACTGAATGATCTCCTGCGAGACATGGATGCTCAAGGCATAGTCATCTGCATGTACATCTATTCTTCTGCGCTTTTCACGTTGTCTCACGCTCACGTTTTCTCCTGTACAGTCTTACTAATTTTATTTTTGTTTCTTCAGTTTGCTAAGCACCATATCCTTGCCCATCCGGATAGTTTCCACAAAGGCGGCTCTGTCCAACACCAAACAAAGCAGAGTAATCACGATAATATATACGGCAAAACCTACAATTGAATTGAGGAAGAATCCGCAGAACAGAAAAACGACAATTCCCAGTGCCATCAACAGATTTTCCGCAAATGATGCGTTCAGCTCAGGAACACTCTTCATGCAAATCAGATACCAACAGATAACTGAACACAATGTACCCAGGGCGATGCCTTCGTTATTGCCCATCCACAGATAAAACAGTGTGTTAAAAACCGCACCCAGAGCAATGACGATCATCAGCTGTTTTAAATACATCCCCTGCTGTTTTCTTGCTTTATATACATTAATGTACACACCTTTGATGATCATGTACAGTATCTGCGTGGAAAACAGAATAAACATGACTGTCGTGGATGCCTGATACTTCGTCAGAAAATGTTCCAGAATAAACTTTACCGGAAATGCCGAGGAAACCATGTACAGCGAAAAAATCAAGCAGATCGTCTTGATCTTTTTGATGCGGACCACATCGGTAACCTGGCACAGGAAATTGTACAGTGTCGTCGTCACCGGAATGACAAAGGTATTGATCAGCGACTCCATACTCACCGCAAACGAGTAGTAAGCAAAATCCTCGGTCAGAAGCAGAGCCTTTACAAACCATCGGTCCAGACTTGTCATCAATGTAGAGGAAAAATTCCCCAGCATCAGAACCATTCCCGAGGAAATATTCTCTTTCAGATTTTGGAACGATGCTTTGAACTGAAGCTTAAAGCCAAACCGACCACGAATCTCTCGCTCCAGACCGATCCACATGATCAACATCAAGAACAGATATACCAATACGTAGGGAATGTAATTGTCCGTCTTGACAATAAACAACAACACCACATAACTGATCAGCGTCATCACTGACTTCAAATTCAGAATGCTGCTGTAGCGGCCAAACTCTCCTGTCGCCTGATACAGATTTTTATATAGCGTAGCCACATTTTCCGGAATCAGACAGAGCGAAAAGATAAACACTAAAGGTTCCTTCATCAAAATGCCGGCAACTGCAAAGCCCACCGTCATCAAAGTCTGTAGCAGAAAGATATTTGTCCGGCAGATGCTCATTTCCCGATGGGAAATGTCTGTCAGCTTTTTCCCTCCGTAGGTCAGGTACAGTCCATCCAGATATCCCAGATGAAGAACTCCGATATAGCTGGTATACAGAGAGAAGTCCTTGATCCGGGCATAGGTAGGAACAGACAGCACCTTAGGAAGCACAAAGCCGGTCAGCAGGCTCAGTACCAACGTGAGTGCATTCGCAATAAATACATAAATCAGACCTTTTTTCAGGCCTGCGGTCTTATCATCACCGCTCATTCTCTTACCACCTGAATCGTGATTTTGTCAAGGCAGATATCTTCAGTGCCGTTATTTCTGATAACTAACTCGAAACCATCGAGGTCTCCCGGCACCTCTATATAAAATATAGCACCAGCCTCATCGATCTCCAATTGCTGCGTATCAAGTTTTCCGGTTCCATTGTCATGGGTACAGCTGAGATTTGCCGTCTCCAAACCGGTTCCCTCGACAGTGACCAAATACCTTCCTTCTGGCAGATAGTAATACGGTCCGAACGAAAACCCGCCCGGATGGATATGACGAATCCCCTCTATATCCTCTCCGCTACTCAAATATTTATTATCGCCAAATTCCCATACAACAGAACTTAAGGTTGCGGGATCGATTTCCTCAACATTCTCCAGCTGCCAGGTCAGTCCCACAATAAAATATCCTGCCTGATAATAATGCATATCGTACTGACCACATCTCAACCAGAATTTACTGTTAAACACATACATGGTGTCATCCCTCGGATTTTCAAGCCCCTCCACTACAAGCTGTGCCGGCTCTGTTCCGATGGAATGTCCATAGTGATAATAGTTCTGATCTATTCCATAACGATGAGCATATTCTGCCAACTGATAAAAGTACTCCATACCGGTGGTATAAATGTCCCTCACCATCAAATGTTTGATTTTTCCGGATTCGCCGATCTCCTCCCACACCGGACCGGTAATCGAAGGAGTGTAGACAACCTCCTGCCGATAACTATCATGACGGCTGTATAAAACCGGACGAAGGTCATAAAGCTGAAGCAACACAAAAACCAGCAATACCGCCTGCTTTAACCAATAGGGGCTTTTATAACATCCCGCACAGACAGCAAAAATCATCAATATATACACAACCGGCCAAATCAGTCTTCCGGTTGCCCGGAAAATACTCCAAAGAGATTCCACAATATTCGGCAGTGGAATCGTAAACAAAGTCTTATCATTAAAGGTAATCTTGGGGGACAAGGATACAGCAAAGCTGATTCCACAGATGACGATCCAGGGAATCGCCCTGAGCAGGGTACCGATCCACCACTGCCTATCCTTCAGCGATTTTCGATTATTCCACAAAAACAAAATCAGTGAAACGGGAAGCATGGCCAATACTCCGGCACCAAGGTACGCATACCCCTCTATCTGTCCGCCTCCCACAGTGCCCAGCGTCGGCAGCAGCGAAGACCATCCAGCGGGATTAAAGAAACCGGTCAGGTTGAAACTGTATGTTCCCAGTCCCGTTCCACCGGCAGTCGCACTGCCGGAAAAACCGCCCATAAGATATACGGCCACTGCGGCACATCCGATAAACGATGCAAGAAGACCGACAGCCCGCTTAAATTTCCTGTTCTCAATAAAATCGCGACACACAAATCCGAGCAGCACAATTCCGCAGAGAGCCAGAAAATAGGGATGTATCGCGCCGCACAAAAAGCCCAGAATTCCCCAACCGATCAGCGCATGCTTGTAGTGCTTAAAATACTCTTCGTAATACACCAAAAACAGAATGCCCAGCAGAATCAGCCACTGGGATGCCAGCGAGGTGTGCATATACATGCGAAACAGTACAATCGCAGCTGTCGTAAAGAAGAACACTCCCATACAAACTGCAGGTGTGCTTTTTAAGTATTTCTCCAGAATTTTTGCCGAAAAAGCTCCCTGAAGCATAAAACAAAGCATACCCCACCAGCCAAAATACTGAAAGGCAGACGGCAAGATCGGTGACAGAAGCTTGAAGAAAACTGCCACCAAGGGGATGGAATCCATATAAATGATCGTCGTATCAATGGGATAAGACAGCGTATTAAACAGTCCTAACGGAAACTTCCACTCACTGTTTCGAAAAAACTGCCATCCCTGGTAATGCTGAGTCAAATCCCCGTGGCTGACCAAAAGCCAGTCATCATAGGTGGGATCCAAAATTTTTGTGCCATAAAGATAGACAAAGCATACCGCGCCGATCAGTGCTCCCAAAATCAGATTTCTCTGCCGCCATATCTTGTCCATCACAGGATTACATTTCACTTTTGCCATTACACATTTACTTTCCACTTTATGTCTCCATCCCGGCAGAGACTTTTTCTCCGCCCGGTCCCCTCCATTAACTTTAATCATCAATTTTTTCCATATCGATGCCCGGAAGCATTTAATCTCTTCTCTCAGAAGCTTACTTCAACCACCACCGATAATACATCTTCACAGTCCGTGCCTCATAGTTATCCTTGGGCAGATAACCACCTTCCTCCAGAAGCTTCACCCTCTCACTTCCGGAAAGCCGTTTGATATTCAGCAGATTTGCCGCTGTCTTTTTCGCCTCCGGCTTCAAACTTTCCCTGTGCAGCTCGTACAGATCCTCAAGCTGACGATACTGCCTCTCACGAAGCGCTCTGGTGCGCTCAATTCCTTTCAGATATCCACCGATATTTAAGATTTTGCCCAGTTTATCCACAAAAGAGCGACCCTTTGCCCCCATTACGTTATCGCCATGCTGGCGATAGCAAATGGTTGTCTCCGGCAGATACACACGCTTTCCACAGCCCTCAGCCAGCAGGCCGATCCACTGATCATGCATCATACAGGATTCGGGAACCTCATCAAGCAATTTTTTCATAGCCTGATTGATCATCATGGTACAGCCGGTCACCGCATTAGAGTAGATCAGGCTGGCAAAGGTCGCTCCCTCTGCATCCAGTCCCAGCTTTTCCACGAAGGAGGGATGGACCTGAGCACCACTCTCGTCCACGACTTGCAGATCAGTATGCACACATACCGGAAGTACATCTTTGCATGCTTTATTCTTCACAGCACTGGCAGCCCCACACTCAGTCTCCGCCGCCTTCATCGCCTTCAGAGTCCTCTCCACCTTATCCGGCATCCAGATATCATCCTGATCGCAGAACATATAATAATCGCTCTGCGCATAGTTCAACATCGCCATAAAATTGCGGATACAGCCCTGGCTGCCCAGATCATCATGCACAGGGATGATCATTCCGGGATACTTCATCGCATATTCGTGGATGATCTCCAGTGTCTTGTCCGTCGAACCGTCGTCACGGACATACAAAATCCGGTTCTGCTCTGTCTGTGTCAGAATCGAATCCAGCTGCTCCCGAAGATATTTTTCACCGTTATAGGTCGCCATTAAGATACTGATCATGTTTGCTCTCCAATTTCCTTATCTTTCTTTTGTAAATTCACTTCTGTAAGCCGCTTTCCGTTTACAAACCATATACGTTCTGACAAGCAGTCATCCTTCATCTTTCAACGATTTCAGCATATCCCGATACACGCTGCCGCCGGCCACTTTATTTTCCAGCTTAAACTTCATGTTCTGCTTCAGCTTACTGTGCGCCACCGCTGTGCTGGCGCTCTCCAGATGATAAACCTGAACGCCGGGATGATACATCACCTTCAGCCCATGGTCCAGACAATATCTGGCCATGATATCCTCCTCATAGTAGAAGAAGGTCTCGGGGTAATACAGCTTTTCCCGCAGATTCATATAATTTCGCGAAAAAATCTGGCATGCACCGAAAATACACACATTCTCATAAACCTCTGCCGGATCAAAATCTCCCCTGGACTTGCGGTGAACATACTGTTTGATCACTTCATTGAGTTTTTCGCCGATAATCGCATTTTTTACCTGTTTTGCCAGGCAAAGCGCCGTCAGATTTTTCAGCTTCTTACTGTCTTTTTCCAGTTCAGCCTCAATGCGCTCCAGGCTCATGGGCTGTCTGCGGACAGGGTTCTGATGCTCACCGGTGGCTGTTTTCAGCGTATCCGGCCCCAAAACCGCATAGTCATGCTCTGCATATATTCTTTCTATTCTTGCCAAAAAATCCTTCTGGGGAAACTCCACATCATTGTTCGCCACGATCACAAAGTCGGGATCATAAAGCTTCCTCGCCAGTGCGTAGCCCTCATTGTTTGCTCTGGAATAGCCGTCGTTGGAATCACGAAGCAGCACCTTAACATTAGCTACCGCCTTATACTTTTCCAGCAACGCCTCACCGGAACCGTTGCCGGAGGCATTGTCCACCACGATGACTGCCGCCTGATCGCTGTTCTCCAGCGCCAGGATGGAATCCACACAGGCCGCCGTGATCTCAAAGGCTTTATAATGTAGTATAATAAACGCGTATCTCACTGCTCCAATCCTCCTGTCCGGCAATTCCTCCTCACCGACACCTTACCACTCTCTAATCTCTACTGTCGACCAGCCGACCAGCTCACCCTACACCGGCGCATTCCCTCAGTGTATTCTTCACTCACACTGACTCATCTCGCCAGCTTACTCTTCGCCTTCACCACCACATCGTAGAACACCCGCTCCAGATAAGCCAGTTTAAAGCAGAATTTGTAAAATCCATGTGCCGCCGGTCCGATGTGCAGGTATTCCTTCAGATACAGCTCAAAGCTGGGATAGAAATTGTGAAACGCCTTCGCTTTGGAGCGATAATGCTTTTTAATGCTCTGGCTGTGGAAGTGGTCGTACCGCTCATCCGCCAGTGCCAGCACCTGCATCCCGATGTTATCCACACGCTTCGCCAGAATATTTTCCTCGCAGTAGAGGAAGGTGCGCTCATCCAAACCACCGATCTGTTCAAACACCTCTGCCTTCACACAAAAAAATGAGCCCTCCACCACGCCGACAGGTTGTACACCGCCTTTGGCGATCAGCTTTTTCTTCTGGCTGCGCTTATCCAGATTGAACCACACGAGAAAAAGGGCCTCGATGATCCCCCAGTAGGTGGGCAGACTCCACACATTATAGCCCTGATTGACGATAGGTGCTGCCACGGCTGCCTTTTCGGACGCCGCCAGTGTCTCCACCAGTTTGACCACAACCGACTCAGAAAACTCCACATCGGGGTTCGCGATCAGCAGATAATCAGGCTGATACTTCTCCAGGGCGTAAAACGCGCCGAAATTATTGCCGGTGGCGTAGCCCTTATTTGCTTCTGCCTGAAGTACATCAATCTTGTCTGAAGCGTAGACCTTCAGACGCTCAAAAGAGTCGTCAATGGAGCAATTGTCCACCACCACGATGTGATCCAGCGCAGAATAATCCTTCACCAGACGGATCAGCTTTTCCGTCGTATCTGCGTCATTATAATTCAATATGATCAACGCTGTCTTTGCCATCTCTTTACTCCGTCCTGTCGCCGGTCACCGACAATCTTACTCTGTTTCACACTCAGCCATTCTGCCAAAATCATTCACGGAAACAATCACCCCCCGCGAATGTCATCGGACTCATCAGTCTCCCACAACTCTCCTCAGTTCCCGATAAAACTGCTCAATAATACTCTCCCACTCAAAGTGCTGCTCCGCGTAGGCAACCGCCTCCGCCGCCAGATCACTCTCCAAAAGATGTTCATCAGTGCAACACCGTTCAAGCGCCGCCGCCAGATCAGTCACATCCCCGGTCCTTACCGCACAGCCAAAGCGACCTCCATCAATCAGGTCATTAAGGGGCGGGATACAATCACTGCCAATCAAATAGCAACCCTCAAACAGAGCCTCCGCCAACACAATGCCAAAACTCTCCCACCGAGACGGCAGCGCAAAGATTGCCGCCTTATGGTACAGCGTTTCCAGCTCAGCCTTTCCAACCACACCGGTGAAGGTGATCCGGTCAGCCAACTCCGGATGATCCCTCAGAAACTGATCTTTTTTCTCCTCAAACTCCGGCTCAATACTTCCCGCCAGAACAAGCTTCCATTCCTCATCAAGGTCTGCCTGCGCAAATGCCTCCAACAAAATCTCCGTAGCCTTCTGTTCAGTTCCCAGTCGCCCCACGGTGAGAATAATCTTTTCTTTTTCAAAGCTGTCCGCCTTGGGTGGCTGCCACGCTCCGTTGGGCAGATAAACGATTTTTTTCTTCAACAGCGGTTTGAGCTGCTCCTGCATCCAGGTGGACTCCACCGTCACCAGATGAGCCATATCCACCGTCCGCTTCTTCACCCAGCACACCGGGCCGGGCTTTTGGAGCTTTTCCAGATCAAAATGATCCATATCCAGCTTCAGAAAAATCTTTCCCTTGGAACAGAACAGCCGGAAATAGATGGACCAGATGAAGGAGGACAGATTCAGATGATACAGATTCAGCACATCAATCTTCTTTCCTTCTTTTGCCAAATACCGCAGGCCGTCCCAGATCTTTCCCAGTCTTGACTTAGGAAAGAACTCCAGCTTCAGCCCCCGCACCTCGTTGTTCAGATAGGGGTAGCTGTCGCTGTTTTTATAGGTGGCAATGGAGGTATCCACGCCACAGCAACGATGAAGATAGTAGGGGATTAGCCCCACATCCTTCAACAAATGTATATTTTCGGTTCGTGTAAACAACGTGACAAAACGCATTTTCTCACCGCCTGCTTCTGATTCTTCTCAACTGCTGCACCGTAGGCAGCAGGATGCTCACGACTGAAGGAATCCCTCCATGACCTCGACGATACGGTCCCAGGAAAACTTGTACTCTTCCTCTTTGATATGTACGGCAAACTCCTCCGCCTTTTCCTCGTCAAAGAACTTCACCGTCGCCTTGGCCAGCTCCGCAGCAGACTCACTCTTCACCACATATCCGGTCTCACCGTCATTAACCACCTCCGGGAGGCCTCCCACGTCGGTGACAATAACCGGCTTGGTAAAGCCGTAGGCAATCTGTACCACAGCACTCTGGGTCGCAGAAATGTAGGGCAATACCACCAGATCGCTGGCGGCAAAATATTTCTCCACCTCACGGTCCGGAATATATCCGCCGACGGTCTCCACCACATCGCCGACACCGCACTTCTCGATCAGCTCCATATACTGATCCTTGTCGTCGCCGAAATCGCCGACCACTAAAAGCTTCACATTGCCCAGCTTCTTCTTGATCCCCGGCATCGCCTGAATCAGATACTTGAGACCTTTATACTCGCGGACAAAGCCAAAGAACAAAAGCACCTTCTGATCCGCCGGAATCTGCAGGATCTCTCTGGCCTCCTCCTTGCTCATATCCTTAAACTTAAAGGCATTAAAGGTGGGCAGCTGAGTCTGGCAGAACTTTGCATCCGGCTTAATGCTCAGCAGATCTCTGGCATCCAGCGCGGACTGCACCGTGTAATGATCTCCGCTCTTTAAGGTCAGACGGGTGAGCAGCTTATCCATGGGGAAGCGCTCGTGGGGGAACACATTGTGGCACACATAGGCCACCTTGATCCCCTTTAAGAGCCAGGTCAGGATCATATAGCAGGGGGCAAAATAGGGGTGCCACCACTGGATCACCACCATATCCGGCTTCAGCGCGCGAATTTTCAGCGCTGTCGCAATGATATTGAACGGATTTGCGGTGTTCAGCCAGTAATTGGTATCCTCAACCTTAAAGCTGTCATTGCTGTAGTCCCGCTGCTCCTTCTTGAACAGAAACTTGGGATACTGCATCTTGTAGGACACCATGGTCACATCATGCTTTTTTGCCAGCGCACGGTAAAGCATACCGGTGTAGTGGGAAATCCCGCCCTTATAGGGGTATACCGGACCCACCAGCACGATTTTCTTTTTTTCATCCATATGCACTGCCTCCCTGTTTCTATAACATACTATATCCCTTAATTCTCGTTTACCGCCCGACGTTTCACACAGTGTTGGTTTTTCACCGGTGTTTTGTTCGACGTTTTTTGCTCACCGATGTTTTTAACAGCTGTCTCTATCTTTCACAAAAAGAAACTACAAGCTTTACTCATCATCCTCTGTGCACTGGCACTCGCCCTTGCAGCAATTCTTCTCCGTATCATGCTCATAGTCCAGCTTGCGCACATGATACTGGATATCTTCCAGAATCTTGCGGTTGGCCGCGATAATATCTGCCTGCAGACCTACGATAAAGGTCATCACTCCGGACAACATCAGTGTGCTGGCCAAAATGAGAGACTGAACATGTCCGCCGCCATTGCCGGCAAACACAAACACCAGGAATCTCACGCCGAGCAGCATACCAAGGCCAAACAATACCGCCGCAATGATACTGAAGCTCATCAACGGACGATACATCAAAAATGCCCGCAAAATCGTCACCATAGAGCGCTTCACATAGCCAAACATACTCTTGAACAGTCTGGACGGTCTCAGCTCCGCGTTGGTACGGATCGGCACCGAGGTGATGGACATGCGATTACGTCCGGCCTGCACGATGGTCTCCAAAGTGTAGGTGTATTCGTTTACTACATTCAGGCGCATTGCGGCGTCGCGGCTGTATGCGCGGAATCCGCTGGGCGCGTCGGGAATATCGGTCTTGGAAGCCTTTCTCACTACCCAGCTGCCGAAGTGCTGCAGTTTCTTTTTCAGGGGTGAGAAATGTGCGGTATCGTCGATGGGTCTCTCACCGATAACCATATCTGCCTTCCCCTCCAGGATCGGGCGCACCAGCTTCTCGATATCTTCGCCGCAGTACTGATTATCTGCGTCAGTGTTAACAATAATATCTGCGCCGTTTCTCAGGCAGGCATCCAGTCCCGCCATAAAGCCCTTTGCCAGGCCGCGGTTACACTTAAAGTTTACCACATAATTAACGCCCCACTCCTTGGCAACTTTTACCGTGTCATCCTTGCTGCCGTCGTTGATGATCAGATACTCGATCTCATCAATGCCGTCAATATGCTTCGGCAGATCATTGAGCGCAATGGTCAACGTCTCCGCCTCGTTATAACAAGGGATCTGAATAATTAATTTCATGGTAATTTATTCCTCCATCTCTCTGAGAATCGTCACATTGGTAATGCGGATCTGGCCGGACTGTACCTCACAAGCCAAATCCATATTCTCTCTTCGTGTATCACCGACTGACACATGAAGGATCGCCTGATTTTTCTCCGTATCAATATCCACCAGATCCAGAGGATAACCGTTTTCAAAGATCGCGAAATATCCGGTCAGGTCGTCGGACAATACCTCATAGTCGATCTGAATCTCATATTCACCCAGATACCAATGATTGTAAGGACCTGCAAACAGTCTTCCGGGAGCGGTATTGATCACACCATCCTCGTCCTCAACACCCAGTTCAGTGGTGTAAAGCGACAGCGGCACGTCAATCATATCTCTGGTATAGGTCAAGGTTGCTCCCAAAATTCGGAACTGACCCGAGTTCACATAGCAGCGGATCTCCTCGCGTCCCCAGGTTTCGATGAGACTGAAATCCAGATTTGCGGTGTACACTCCATTTTCATCGCAGGTGTTTTCCGAGAAGTAATTGACTGCATGGGTCACGTCCCCGGCTGTCACATCAAAATGACCTTCACCACCCTCGGACATCATCTCATACTGTATCTCTATATGGTAGGACCCTGCGATCAGCGTCAAATAGGGACCATACATCAGGAATCCGGGCTCTGCATTGACCAGACCATTCTCCGTGAAGGTTCCGGTAAGCGTCTGGAACATGTCTACCGGCAGTTCAATTACATTATCCATTTCACTTCCGTCATATTTATAGATAAATACCTCATTGCTGCAGCCCATCAGCGTATAGCCTTCCTGCATCTCAACAGGACTGTGCTTGTTGACCACATAATGATCTCCCTCGATACTATGGATATCCGCGGTATCAAGATAATGTAATGTACTGTCCTTCAACAGATACTGGATAAACGGAGCCTCATAGGTCAGTCCGCTGGGTCCGGAATAGTATACCGGCCAGTCTTCGGTCCCCTCCTCACGGGCATCCAACAGCCAGGAATATTCGTAGGTACATTTTTCAGCGGGGAGGATCACATTCCACAGCAGATTAATGCCGCAATAAGTCCAGTAAACCGCCATCGCCGTCAGGATAATCACCTGCCATTTGAATGCCTTTTTGCGCATAATATAGCCGACAAGGGCAAAACACAGTAATGCAGTGATCAAACCGGTGTATACATGAACATATCCATCGTACCGAAAAATATTGATACCGATACAGTTTACACCCATAAACTCCACATAGCGGACGTTTCCATAAGCATAGTCTGTGATCAATGTGCAAATGATCAGGCCAAGCACAGACAGCAGGCTAAATACCATCGGCTTTTCTTTCTTTGAAAGCATATACAGCAATGCAATTAACAGAATCGGTCCGAAGGTCATCTCCACATATCTGCCGTATACCAGATAGTCAGCACGGCCTGTACCCCCGCCAATGTAAAAGATGCTGACGGCCAATGAAATCACGAAAGCGCCCAGAATAAACAGATGGCTCATGGGATATGCGGACAATTCTCTCTTCCTGGAGAACAGCGCCAGCAGATTCTTCCAATTTTCCCGGAACAGGCAGAATACTCCAACAAATCCGAACAGCAACGTTGCCACACCCATATAATACAGGTGTCCGCAGATCGCCTTGACCAGCGTCTTGACGCCGGACCAGTTGAGATATCTGGTGATACGATCTTCCATATCATTAATATCATTGAGATCAGCTTTAGAACCACCTTCCCAGAGCGCGGTCTTAATCGTATCCTTAAGACTGCCATGCAGGATAAAGAGTGTCACAGCAACACCGATTGCCGCCACAGTCAGGATGAGCAGCGTCCGTCTCACCTCTTTGCCATCATTTTTGGCGGTAAACTGTTTGAACAGATACACCACCAATGCGATACCTCCGGCCAGTACCACCGCCAGCATACGCTGATGGATCGTATATGAATAGAGCAACAAACCAGCAAACAGCAGATATTTCCAAAGCTTTGGCTTGTCCTCAATAGAAAAACACAGCCATGTTGCCATCCACATGATGAAAATCAGCGTCATCTCACAGAGTGCCAGATGACTTCGCACGATAATGCAGCAATAGTGCCCCAGACAGAACGCCACCGCCACCATCAGTTTCTCCGGAAGCTCCTTATTCAGCCGTCTTCCGATGGAGTATGCAATCGGCACGATAGCCGTCGCCATCAGCGCGTTTACGACGATCGCTCCCTGATACATAGCCCTTGCACTGTTGGTCAGCCAGAAGATCGGTGCCAGAATAAGCGCATATCCATAAGAATAATACGGCAGATTTCTGGTCGTATCCGCCCAATCCACACCGTTGATCAGTGCAGCCACCGCCATCGGTCCCTGCTCATCGGTGGACAGATAGATCATATAACTCTCCCCGATAAACATAATGTTGATCAGGAAAGACAGAACGATCGCACACCAGAGCCAGCCCTTTGTCGTGTTCAATTGTTTCAGCTTTTCTCTCATAACTAACTAAATACCTTTCATCTTAACGGTAGAGTTCCGCAAACATCTCGCTGACCGTATCCCAACTCATTTCACGAATACTCTCCCGCATCTTCTCCTGATAGTACTCCTGCTGACCTCCGGTCAATACCGCCTCGATTCCGTCAGCGATCTCCTCAGGAGAATTGTCCTCAATCTGATAGGAACACTCCGCAAACTCCTTGAAAATGTTCTGGTTTGTTGTGATCAGAGGGCGCACTGCAGCTATACAGAAGCGCACAGCGCCGCTGGCAGACTCGCCGGTGCGGTCATAGGCCATCACACAGCAGTCGGCGGACTGCAGGATCTGCATGGACTCCTCGTTCTCCAGGAAATCGGTGATCAACAGTACATTGTTTTCCAGCCCCAGCTCGGTAATCGTGTTCCGGCAGGTCTCATAGTACTCGTGAGAAACATCGATGTCGTACAGTGAACAGGATGCAATATACAGGATGTTCGGATATGTCTCCCTCAGTATTCCGATCGCGCGGATCGTCTTCTCGATACCCTTATGGGGGAGCAAGAATCCATAGCTTGCAATGATCGGGCTGTTTCTTAAGCCCAGCTTCTCCCGAGCCTCCTCAAGAGTAACCTCGGGGAAGGTCTTTAAGCCGTGGGGAAGCACGCGGATCACCGACTTCTTCACACCGTGTTTAGTCAGCAGTTCCACTTCCTGAGGCTGATGCACAATGACCGCGTAAGCCGCATTCAGCCCATGGATCACTGCTTTTTTATTGTTCTTATTGATATGATCGTCAAAATATTTCGCCGCGTGAAGATGAATGATCACACGCTTCTTGTTGGCAGCCAACGTCTCCGTCACCCGCGCAAGGCTGTCCACGGAGAAGAAACTGAAGTTGAACTGGATATGAACGATCTCGTTCTCAGACTTCAGCAGTGCCTCCAGCAAGCCGTCCATATTTTTGTCATACTGCTCCCAGGTTCTTGCCTCAACGTAGGTCTGATCACGTCCAATTTTCTGTCTCACGCGATCGGGGTAGATATGATAATCCGCCAGATGCCTGGACGCATTGACATAGTAGGACATAAACTCGGCAATACCACACTTGGAATTCCAGGTGGTCACCAGATCGACCTGAGGACGTTTCTTCTCCTTGATCGTCTTCTGGATAAATGCCTCCCAGCGCTTAGCCACCGCATCCCAGGTATAGTAGGTGGAGATCAGCTCGTAGGCCTTTTCAATTTTCTCCTCCACCTTAAGAGTGGGGTCCTTCTCAGCAAACCGCTTCATCTTCTGCGCCAGCTCTGCAGCGTCAGGCTCCGCCCAGCGTGAGTTTTCCGTCACATGGCTGGCGGCCTTTTCCATATGGAAGCCGACCGTGATACAGGTCTCCTCGGTGCTGAAGTCAGCCATACCAGTATTGTTGCAGACGATGGTAGGGATCTTCGCCAGCATCGCCTCCGCCACCGGCAGACCAAAGCCCTCCCCGCGGGCAGACTGCACATAGCAGGTACAGGACTTGTAAAGTCCGAACAGCTCCTCCTCGGGCAGGTCACGGTTAATCAGAATCACCTGGGGGCCGTCGGGATACTTCTTCTGAAGCTTCTCGACTTGCTCCGGCACGGTATTGTGAGGGTTAGGGAAGGTCTTGATCACAAGACACACATCATCCACCTTGGTGAAGGTCTCAAAATAAACCTTCAGCAGCACATCTACACCCTTTCTGGGGAAGCAGGAGCTGATGTGCAGGAATCTGGTCCCCTTCTCTGTATCCAGAGGATAGGGGGCAAAATCCTCATATCCCGCCGGAAGCTCCACACCATTTCCCATGGTCTCCACGGGGATGGTCACACCACAGGCTTTCAGCGTCTCCGTAACGAAGCTTGAGGTAGTTCCGATGCCATCCAGGGTAGCGTTGAAATCTTTTACAAATTTTTCCGGGACGCGGTCCTCCTCCCAGGCAAAGGACTGGAAGTTATATTTTCCGTTCAAGGGCTGGTCGGTGGGCGGATACATATTGCGAAGCGCAACATCGGGCATCAGAATACGCTTACCCTTCTCCCAGAGCTCCGCCGCCAGCGGCTTGTCCTCCAGATTCATCGGATCCGGTGTGTACGCGCCGGTTCCTTCCATACAGAAAATGGACGCATCGCCCACTCCGGTTCGGTGGATCGCCTCGATCAGCTTGCGGTTAACGATAGCCAAACTATAGGACGTCTCAAAAGGTCCCTGCATCTGAATAGTCTTGAATGCAGGCTCCTCCTCCGCCTCCTCCACAAACAGGGGTTCAACCTGAACCGGCTGTCCCTGCCACTTCTTCAACAGCAGAGCAATACGCTCCTTCACCACATTTTTCTTGAATCGATTCAGATTCTTCAGCTGGGCCTCGATAATCTTTTCCTGAATCTCCTTGCTCTCCAGAACCTGATGGATCACGCGGGCAGCCACAGAAGGAATATTGGTCTTCAGCAACACACCTGCATTGCCCATGGTCTCCCCGACAGCCGCAGTGTCATAGGCAACCACCGGCACCCGGTAATTCATCGCCTCCAACAGCGGAATACCGAAGCCCTCATGCTCACTCATACTCAAGTAAACATCCGCCTCGGAGAACAGCGTCAACAGCTCTTCATCAGAAACCTTTCCCATCAGCGAGATACTGTTTCCGGAGGGCAAGCAGTCGATCAGATCCAGAAGGCTCTGGGTATATTCTTCGGAGACCTTAGTGTTTCCCGGAATGCAGAGCTTACTGTTGCTGTCAATATGGTTGTGATAATAATCAAATACACGGATCACGTTTTCGATTTTCTTATTCTGTGCAATACGTCCCACAAACAGAAACAGCTTTCCATCCTCGGCAGGCTTTTCTCTGCGCTCCAGCTTTTTATCCTCGAACTCCACTGCGATGGGCAGAACATCTCCCTTGTTGGATACGCCCATCTCCGCCAGACAATCCACATTGAACTGTGAATCGCCTGCAAAATAATCAAAACAATCGCCCAGAGTCTTCAGCTGCTCAATGCCCAGCAGACAGTGATCTCTGGTCTTTCCGTCCATGAACTCCGGCGGCGTTACGTTGTGGTAGATCATTACCTTCGTGCACTTCATTTCGCGGATTTTGTCCATGACCGAACAAAATCCGGAATAATGGTGCAGGAAAATATCGCCCGGCTTTACTTTTACATCCTTAAACAGACTTGCTCTGTCTTTCAATCGTTTGTCCACAACGATGGCACAGACAACGCTCTGGTATCCCAGTTCCTGAAAAAATTCATGTTTACTCCAAATGTCGTTGGCAATTCCGTCGCCATAATCAAGTACGTCAGCAAACTGTATTATCTTCATTATGCATCCTTTCCTGTATCAACACGATCTGACTTCTGCTGCTCCAGTTTTTCCAAAAGCTCCCGCTGATTTTGGGTCAGTTCCTCAACCGCCGCTTTCAGACGCTGAATTTCCTGACTCTGCATCTCCAGCATTGCCGCAAAACGGGTATCCAGCTTTTCCTCCAGCCCCTGCTGACGCATATCCATGCTCTTCATGTCCTTGGTGACCATGATCAGCACATCCTCTGTGGCCTTGTTGAAATGCTGCTGCCACTGGAAAACCAGACGCATCATGCGCACACCGATCTCCTTGACCTTTCTGAATCGGGTATTCTCCGGAAGCATCTCCAGGGGGAATTTGTTTTCCTCCATCACCTGCAGATAATATGCGTAGTTGGACAATTTGGTACGTCTTCTTCTGCGAGGACCTTTTCTCGCAAAATCAGTACCAACCGTTGCCATAGATGCAAAGGGCGACTTTTCCGCCATCTCCGCAATAATCTTTTTATTGATCTCTTCGGTCAGTTTTCTGTCACGGTTGACCGAAAAGGTTTTTCCCTGAATCAGCAAACGCTCTCTCAGTTCGAGTTCAAGTTCTGTTCCCTGCATTTGCACATACCTCCTACTCAATTATCCAGTCGTGTTTGATAAAGGTTGTTCCCATACCCTTTTCGTTACTCACCACATCAAAATGCATATAATCCTTCACATAATCTAACGGTATGCTGTTTCCATCCTCAATGGCTACCTGAAGAATATACTTTCCGGCCATGAGAGGAAGATCCTTAATTTTAAACGTAACCTTTCCGTCTCTGGGCACAGATGCAATATCATGACCATCAAGGCGAGTATTCACACCGTAGATGCATTCGTAGTCCATAGTGTAGAAGCCCATGCCAAAAACATACCCCTGATCAGATGGCCTACTCACATGGTAAGATATCTCCAAATCAACGCACTCTCCCTGATAAAGGGCAATGACAGACTCCCCTTTGCAATTGACAAAACGGGCATCGGTAATTTCAGTGGTTCGGAGACCATATCGCGTTGATGATCTGTCGTAGCTCTGTAGCTTTCTCGACTTGTGCAACGCAATCGTCTCTTCATTCATCTCTGCAAATTCGAAAACAATTTCTCCTTTATCCTGAACCCATCTCCAATATCCGCCCTCGTCGGACTCTGCTCCATAGGTTCCTACACCCCAACTCAGATCAACAATGCCTTCAACAAAAACCCCATTCTTAACTTCGTAGCCTGCCATAGAAAAACACAGCTTTCGCGGATCAGTATCCAATACACGCATTGGCATATCCGTCTCAAAGCACCACCGATTTTCACCGGGTTGAAGCCGGAATTCTACTTGAACACGATTGATTCCTGGATGCAGTTCAAATACACCCGACTGATCACCCATCTTCCACTTCACGTCATAAGTAGTCAGATGAGAGGAATTTACCGTGAAGCAAAATGCTGTCTTATCTCCTCTGGCAATGGCCTCCTGTCTCTCTTTCTCCTCTTTCTCCCGCTGTCTCCGCTCCATAGCTTCATACAGTTTCTGGTTCATAAACCGGAGATACTCATCCACTACTGTCTTTGCTTTTCCGCTGGCGACTACTTTACCATCATCAATCCAAATCGCTTTGTTACAAAAGGATGACACCGTATTGGTATCATGGGTAACAATCACAATGGTTACTCCGTTGTTTTTCAGTTCTTTCAACCGACCAAAACATTTCGCCTGAAAATTTGTATCTCCTACCGCGAGGATTTCATCAATCAACAAAATATCTGCATCCACGTTGATTGCCACAGAAAATGCCAAACGCATATACATACCGGACGAATAAGTTCTCACTGGATTATCAATATACCCGCCCAGCTCAGAGAACTCGATAATATCCTCCATACGGTCATCGATTTCTTTTTTGGTCAACCCGAAAATCGCAGCATTTGTGTAAATATTTTCTCTTCCGCTCATATCCGGATGGAATCCTGCACCCAGCTCAATCAAGCTGGAAACTCTGCCATTCACCTCAATGGTTCCCTGATCTGGGTACATGATACGGGTAAGCATCTTTAACATAGTAGACTTACCGCAGCCATTCTCACCGATCAAACCGATAGCTTCACCTTTATTCAGTTCAAAGCTGATCCCTTTTAATACCCAGCGATCTTCATAGCGATTACGATTTTTGAATAGAGTTTTTTCTTTCAGGGTTGCTCCCTTGTCATAATAGACTCTGAATTTTTTATACACATCAGTAACACGAATTACGCTCATTTTGCAACCTCATATTTTCAATTTCCATCTATACAGTTATATCCTGCAGTACAGCCTTCGCCAAGTCAGATTCCCAGTCACAGTTCTTCAGCAAAGCGACATTTCAGCCTTCCAAACACCGCAAATCCTACAATCAGACAGATTGCTGCCAACACAGCAGCCAGCCAAAGCGTACTCAAATCAGCCGGTTTTCCATAATACAAAATATCACGGAACGCAAGCACTATCGGTGTCATCGGATTCAACATATAGATCTTCATCGCCCAAGGATAGCTCTTCGCAATACTTTCAACCAGATCAATCGAGTAAACAACCGGACACAAAAACTGCCATGCCATTGTAACAATTCCCATGATGTATTCCAGATCACGGAAATATACAGTCACCGACGAGATCAGCATGGTCAGCCCCAACGCCAGACAATATTCGATGAACATGATGATCGGGAGCTGTAGCAAGGCCATCAGACTTGGAAATACTCCTGCCAACAGCACGACTGCCATAACAACCACAAAGGTGTACAGCATATTCACAAACTGGCTGGTCACATGAGCAATCGGAAGAACCTCCCTCGGGAAATAAATCTTCGTAATCATGCCCGCCTGGTTCAGCACACAGCCGGCTCCTCCCTGTACCGATGCCGCAAAAAACATCCACGGAATCAAGGCCACAAACAAATGCAGGTAATATTTATCAATATCACTCCGTAAAATCGTCGAAAACAAAAATGTATATACCAGCAGCTGCAGCAACGGATTCAAAAACGTCCACAAAAATCCCAGAACAGATCCTTTATATCTGCCGCGCAGATCTCTCTTTACCAATCCGAAGATCATCTGGCGATATTCATATATCTCACGAAACAGTTTCATGCTCATTACCTCGTTTATTATCTATCTCCGATGCGCTTTACCTGCGCCTCCAGCCGTGCAACCGACTCCTCAAGGCCCAGCTTTTTATTGATATAGGCATAGCCCTTCTCGCTCAACCCCCGATAATACTCCGGCTCCCCGTACAGCTTTTTCATATACTCAGCCGCCTGATCCACATCCGCGTCTGCCCAGCGGGAGCCCTTATGGTAAGGCTCGATATCTCTCTCCAGCCTGATCAGCTTATAATCCACCATACAGCCAACTTCCGAGTTCATAAACTCGGTGTTCGCCGACCAGTTGGTGGCGATGGAGGGCGTACCCACCATCATGGACTCTGCCATGCCCAGACCGAAGCCCTCTGCGCGGTGCAGAGAGACAAACACATCAACGCATTTCAAAAGACTGTTCACCGCCGTCTTTTTCAGATTATCTGTCACAAAATACAGGTTTTCGTAGCCTTTCATCTGCTGACGAAGCTTCTCGATATCCTCTGTTTTTCCGTTGTTTGCCTTGATCACCAAGCCCACTCCGGTGTCCTCGGGGGAAAACGCTTTCATAAAGGCCTTCACCACAGCCATAGGGTTCTTGCGATCAGCCACGCTGTTGGCATCGTACATAAACGCAAAAAGGAATTTGTCCTCGGGCAGACCAAACCAGGCCCTGTCGTACTGATCCTCGGTGGGTGCAGTCACATGATAGGGCAAGGTATGAACAGGGCATTTGGCAGCGGTGCGAACTGCATTGCTGACAAACTCCGCCGGAGTCCAAATTTCATCAAATAAATCGGTATAGACTGCCCACTCCTCCGGAAAATCCTCCAGTTCCCAGAGCCAGAAGGCAATATTGTACTGACTGCTCCAGATACTCTTCGGCAGTCGAAAAAGGGCCGGTCCCAGTTCTCTCGGGTTGATATGGACCAGGTTGATATCATAGGGTAACTCAGTGGATATCCGATCTGCGTAGGTGGTATCCTCCATCTTCAGCGAATAGGAATACACATAATTGTAGATCACATGAGGAATATCCGAGTGCTCCAGCACGTTGGCGATCAATCGGCTGCTCTGTCCCAGTCCGCTGTCTCCGGTAATGCTGGCGATCAGGTTCACGCCCTCCGGCAATACCGGCTTAAAGCCCTTTTGCTGTTTTTCCTTTACCACCGCCGCCAGCTTTCTGGCTTTCCAGTGGTATATGGTATTCATCACTGCCTTGATCCAGCTGGCCGGAAAGATCGCCTTGATGATCTTCTTCGCCAGCTTTGCAGCTTTGATCAGTAATGCTTTCATCTAAACCTCCATGCCGCCTAACGGCGGTGCCACCACAAATGAAAGTCGATTGCTCCGTACAAAGCACGCTCACAATCGCCACCGCTATTCGCAATCCGAAACTTTCATCGCAATCTTTAATCTTCCCCGCACAACTTCAGCAGCCGCTCGGCAAAAATACGGCCTCGCTGCTCGGGATCATAGCGTCTGAGCACCAGCTCATACAGCCGAAGATCTGGTGTCTGCTCCTCAAGCATGGCCTCGCTCAGCGCTCTCGCTCTGGTCTCGGGTCCCGCATCCACATCGAAATATCGAATACCTTCCCCGATGATCTCCTGGAAGATACTTAAGTTGCTGGCAATGACCGGTTTCCCGGCTGCCATGGCCTCAAGGATCGGGATCCCAAAGCCCTCTCCGCGGGACGGAAAAACAAAGGTGTCACACTCAGCAAACAGCTTTTTCTTCTCCTCCTCGCTGACATACCCCACATAGGAGAAGCCTTCCACATCTTTCATTTTTTCCAGCTGTTCCTTCAGCGAATCATCTTTCAGGCCTCCGGCAACGATCAGTTTTTTCTGACCGCCCTCCTCGCGGTACAGCCGATAGGCATCCAGCAGAATATCAACGCCTTTGCGGCGCTCCACATTGCCGACATAATAGAAATATTCGTTGGAGGCATCTTTCCCCGCCTTGTTTGCCTCACCGTCATTGATCCCCTGCTCGACCACCGGATAGCACACAAACGAAGGTCCTACCTTGGCTGCCGGAAAATACAGCTCGGTGTCGTGTTTTGCCTCCATAGAATCATAGCAGATCAGATCAGCCTGCATGACCGTGGAAGAAACCCCACGGCGGAAATACTCCCGATACAACCGTCCAAAACACTCAGGCATCGTCAGCGGGAACATATCATAGATGGTCACCGCCAAAGCGCCCTCATAGCCCTTCAGCTTGATGGGCACCAGACAGTTGGGCTCCCAGAACAGGTCCGGCTGACGCTTTTTCAGTTCCTTTTTCACAAAGCTAAAGTATCCCAGCACACTCACACTGCGGAAAACCGGCTTTCCGTACTGTACAATCGAAAGTCCAGCAGCCTCAAATTCCTTGATTTCCTCACTGACCACCACATCAGTCAGCAGAGTGATCTCGATATTCGGATGTTTCATCAACTCCCGGATGTAGCGGTATGCGTACATTCCGACTCCACAGGGCCTGCTGCTCAATACTCTCGCATCAACAATCAGTTTCATCTATATAAAATCTGCCTTTCTTCTCATTTATTGCCACAGCAATACCATCTCATCCGACTCATTATCCCACAAGCATCGCTGCCACTATATTTATCCTTCTCCCTATTTGCGCAACAGCTTCCGATACGCCAGTTTCCTCAGCCAGGCCGGCTGCAAGGTCATCCCACAGCAGAGGATCAGGCTGATTACATACTCTTTCTCGCTCAGCAATCCTTCTCTCCGCTGATTTCCCCGGTGGGTCACATAACGCTTAAAGTAACTCCAGCCGCCTCGGCGCTTATACAGCGCTTCGCTGGTCCTGGCCTCCACCAGCACCTCCGGGATATTTGCCAGGACAAATCCTTTGCCCAGCATCCTTGCCCACAGGTCATAATCCTCAAGGAAAGGAAAGTGTCGGTAATTGCCCGCCTCCAGCACCGCAGACCGACGAAACATCACCGTCATATGATTCAGCGGGTTTCTGTATCTGGCAAACTTAAGCACCTTATCGGGCTCTGTAGGCATAGTTTTTATCTGGCGGAAATCACTGCCGTCAAAAAACTCCTCCATGTATCCGCCAACCGCGTGAATCTCGGGATGTTTCTGCATATACGCAGTTTGAAGGGCAAACCGATCCGGCGTGGCCAGGTCATCGGTATCCATCCGGGCGATCAGCTCATACCGACATGCCTCCACACCGGCGGCCAGCGCCCTGCCAAGATACACGTGCTCTTTCAACCTAATCGTCCTGATACAGGGATATTTCGCCTGATATTCATCCAACACGGCATCAAGCTCAGCCGTCAGTGGACCATCCTGCATGATCAGAATCTCCCCTGGCTGACAGCTCTGGGAAAGCACGCTGTCCAGTGCCGCGCGAAACCATTCGGGCTTCTCCTTGTCATATACTGACATTAAAACAGAAAAATCAGAGGTCATTTTTGTCTCCATCATCGTCGCGCAGCGCCGTCGTCTGCCAATCCTCGATGCCCTCGGACGTCTCCTTCTTAAAGAAAATCTTCACCGTCAGCAGAATCAGCTTAATATCCAGCGGCACCGAATACTTCTCAATGTAGGTCAGATCAAGCTTAAGCTTATCATAGGGAGTGGTATTGTAACGACCAAACACCTGGGCATAGCCGGTAAGTCCGGCCTTAACCTTCAATCGGTAATCAAACTCGGGAATCCGCTCACAGTACTTTGCTGCCAGCTCAGGGCGCTCAGGGCGGGGACCAACGATGGACATACTGCCCTCCAGAATATTTAATATCTGCGGGAGCTCGTCCATATGGGTCCGACGCAGTATCTTACCCACCGGCGTGATCCGGTCGTCATTTTTGCTGGCCAGTCTGGCTCCGTTCTTCTCCGAATCCACCCGCATACTGCGGAACTTATAAATCTGGAATACCTGTTTATCCTTAGTCAATCTGGCCTGTTTATACAGAACAGGGCCTCCGTCATAACATTTGATTGCAATGGCGGAAATCAACATGATCGGTGAGAATAATACCAGCAAAAGAGTCGCGCCCACAATATCGATCAACCGCTTCATCACCTGCTGCTCCACCGTCAGGCCACGGTTTCTGAACAGCATCAGCGTCGTATCAAACAGATCGATGGTGTCATTGTTCATGATCATGATATCCGTCAGCTTTGGCACCACATAGCAGCGGATACTCTTGGAATAGCAATACTTAATCAACTGATTGCGCAGCACCACCGGCATATCTCCGATAATGACTGCGTGGTACTCATCAATCTTCGCCTTAATCGCATCGATCCCTTCCTCTATATGGATGGTCTCGCGGATAATGTACTTGTCATCTCTGGACGCCATCTTGGTGATCAGCAGTGACGGATTTATATCGCCATGGATCATCAGCAGCTGTCTGGGCGGATAAACCACCGAATAAATTCCACGCATGGCAAGTGCCCACCAGAACACCGCCACGATGTCCAGCAGGGAAAGAATCAGCATAGGGGTGATATTTGCCAGCAGATTATGAATGCTCCAGCGCGCGATCAGCGCCAGCAGCAAGCTGGTGATCACATTTGTACACAAAATAGCCAGCACCTGCGAATACATCACATCACTGGTCCTCAGATAACCTACCCGGTATCCTCCATACACTCTGGAAAACAGCCAGCTCTGCACACCGTAAATGGCAATCAGCGCCCAGTTGCCTCTGTTCCAGAACACCTGTCCCAGAATCTCCTCGCTGCTGTAAACATGAAACCAGGTATAGGCAAACATCCCTGTCTGGATCGCCAGAATAATGAGGGATGATAAAAACATAATCAAGCGTTTATATTGTTCCCGCTTCTCCATAAATGAACCTCCTATGGAAAGGGCATATTAATGGCATATTATACTATAGTATAACCTAATATTGGCAAAATAGCAAGTGTTTCGGGGGAAAGTGTCAAACCAAAGTGTAAAGGTGTCACGAGAAAAGAAATATCCTGTTAGAACGTGCGCCCGCCGGGCGTACCAAAAATCCAGCCGATACCTTAACGATATCGGCTGACAAAATTTCATTTTGTTACATTCTTCGTCTTCTCCATTTCAGTGATGGTGAGTTTCTTGATTGGCTGCAAATTATCTACTATCACATCGGGATATATCAATCTAAAATATCCTTGTCTCACATCCAAACCTTCTTCAGCAAAATCGCCGGAGTCTATATAGAATGTGTATTCTGATATTTCGGGGATCAAAAACGCGTGTAATTCCTGTTCTCCAAAATCATAATTTTCACCATAAAAATCAAACCACAGCTTATGATTTAGTCCAGACGAAGAATTTATCTCCAATTCTATTTTATACACTGTATTCTCTTTGATTGTTATCGGGGCATAAAAAGTATAAAAAGCATCCGCCCCCTCCAAGCCAAAGTCGCTATTGCTGTAACAAATCACAGATTCTTTAACAAGACCTTTTTCCTCCGGTGTTGCAAACTTAACCTGTTCCTTTGCAAGCGGATTTATACTAATGTATCGAATTTTACCGTCCAGCGGGTACGAATAAAGCTTTCTCTCCAACCATTCCATAGCCTTCGCAGTCCCGGTAAGGTCTCCCAATATCTGATCAATATCTTCCGCTGTACTGCGAAACATGATTTTACGAATCTCTTGATAACGCTGAACAGTTGTATCACTATAATACGTCGGTTTCCACTCCTCAGAGCGATACTGACTTCCGTCATCAATCTGATTTCCTCTGGAATAAAAAATACTCTCTAACGGATTGTACAATTCCGGAAGATAATTCATGACTGCCTTTGAAACCGGATTAAAGCACCGATATTCCCGGAAATCCCAGTTAATGCAGTTAAAACAAATTTGAAAAGTTGAAAGAGCGCTCATTCCGCAAAACACCACGGCAAGTAACGACTTTCGATAAATATATTTCGAAAGATAAATCCCCAAAAAAATCGCAACCAGCGGATATGACCAAACCACATATCGTGAGCAGTACTCCATCCCACAACAAATATGACTCATCAAAGAGTAAGCAAACACTGTTGCAACAAAAGCAAGAGGCAGAAATAACTCTTTCCACTCTCGTTTTATCATTATTATACTGACCATAATCACGAATGCAGCTATTTGTAGTAAGGCAAAAGAAGCAACACCTAAATTTAAATCAAAAAAATAAGCAACCGCACGTTCAAGCATCCCACCACTTTGCGATGAATTCAAAAAAAGATCAGACCCCTGATAGCCGATGCGCCAAATGTTTGGAATAAAACACGGAAGGAAACAACACGCATACAAAACAGTTTCTTTTGCATTAGTCACAAAGAAACGTCGAACTTGAAATCTGCCATCCTTTTTAATTTCCTCTAAAACAATCCCGCAAAGATAAAATATGATCATGACAATGCCAACTGCCATTACCGTCTGATTTGCCATTCCAGCCAGCGAAAGCAAAATAGCCGAGGATTTTTTATGTTGGTTCAAATATTGTACAACCGACAAAATCAAGAAAGACGCAACGAAACACTCATAATTGATATAATTTATATAAAAGACGAGCGGTGAACAAATTAATAACAAGCACACGAAAAATTTTTGCTTGTCAGTCGCTTTCAGTTTTAAAAGAATCCACCACAGTGCAGAACACAAAAGCACTGCATTTGTAAGTCCAAACGCGCGCTCCTGATTACGTCCAAAGACAGCCAACAAGATTTTCATCGGGATACAAAGCATGGGCCAAATCGGGAAATAATATGGCATCCATGCATTTTCCGACAGAAAGATCAGCTTTGATGAGCGTAGCGTATCATAAGAATAAACACCTGAATATAACCGTGGAAAATCAATCCGCGCCTGCATAATATCTTCCATGCTGCAAATCGTAGAAAAACGATACTGCAGGGAAATAAGAGATAGGGCATTGGAATCAATTTCCGCATAGCGAATAGAGCCTTCACACGCAACTAGAAAGCTCAATATTGTATATAAAATCAAAACAAATGACACCGCAAACAACCAGGGACGTTTTTTCATCATTCTGCCTACCTCACAACCTCTCTCCTTAACGTTTTTTCGTTTTACAACCCACATTCTTCCACAAATGCCAGATACTTCTCCGCGATTTTCCCATGAGCAAAATTCTCCAACACATACCTGCATCCGTTTTCGCCCATTTCTCTGCCTTCTGACCGATGACTCAGCAAGTATCCCACGCACTCTCTGAACTCCCAATAGTTTTCATACCACAATCCTCCGTTGGTTTTTCGGGCAAAGTCGGTTGTCACTTCGCAGTGTGCCGAAACCAGCACAGGCCGTTTCGCCAGCCAAGCCTCCATGATAACGATAGAAAAGCTCTCAAAATAGGAGGGATTACAAAAGACCGTACATGCCGCGAAAGCATTGTGCTTGTCCTCAACAGAAACAAATCCCAGATCGATAACCTCCGACCGATATGTTTCCGGGACCAAAACGGGAAGTTCTCCTCCCCCAATCAACACCAATTTCAAATGCTTATTTTTCATATCGCGCTTGTATTGCAAAAAGAATCTGATCAGCTCATCAGCCTTTTTTCCGGCATCCTTTCGACCCGCATACAGAATAAACTCATCCTGTATCCCGTATTTTTTCCGAAAAGCCTCGGGGTCGACCGCTCTATGCCAATCTGTATCGATCCCAACCCCAGCCAATTCGGTGTAAACTCCGTCCAAACCATAGAGTTTCTTCGCCAACTCGCGTTCCGGTTCAGCATTGAACACCATCCCGCGAAACTCATTCATCTTCTTTTTCAACACCTGCATATACGCATAGCTCTCGTCGTGCAGACAAGGGATCAGAACACTCTTTTCCTTACAACAAGACGACCCGTTATAGGTTATCCCATACATATACGGAATAAAGATAAATGCACGATAATTTTCTTTATTTTCCGTAATATATGCATACATTTCATCACTATTGATATCCTCCCGGAAGTAAATTTCTTCATCTTCGGAGGTAAACGGTTCATTTCGGTATATGCGAAGGTTGGCGCGATCATATTTCTCTACATCTCTTTCTTCTCTCACCAGAAAACGCCTAACCGGGATTCCACTTTCCATATACAAGCCGGGAGCCATCGTGTTTTTTCCGCGGTCACAGGCCGCGTCTTTCACACAGGTAGTAAACACCTCCACCGGATATCCTGCCGCAGACAAACTGTGTGCCAGTGAATTACATTCCATTTCAGCTCCGCCGCGAATAGAATCACCATACCACGGAATCACCAGTGCAATTGTCTTTTTCTCCATACTGCCCCCATTCAACTTTTTCGTATCACTTAATAAAATATTTATCTCCGCTCGGGGTCTGTCGGACAAAGAACCCACTCTGCACACGTTTCCGCATTGCCACCAAGTACTGCTCTCATTTCCGGCTGTTCGATTAGATATTTTATCAGTGCTGTCAACACCTGAGCCTCAAGTTCCCCCTCCGGAACCTTCCAGCAAACTTCGTCCGGATATTTCTGATACAGCTCCGAATCAAGCACAATCATGGGTTTACCCGTCCGCATCAACGCACATACCTCGCTGGTTGTCTTGCCAACAATTAAATCCTGCATATCCAGTACAATATCAGTCAACTCAGCCCCTATCAGGACATCTTTCTCACCTTCGCAGGGTAACTCACAGACATATTCTGACAATCCCGCCTCGCAGATGCGATTAATAAACATCTCGTCCTTCTTTCCCAGCATAACAAGTTTGACCAGATAAGCCTCATGGATCAAACAATGGAGAGCCCGAATAACCGTATCCATTCTTCTCCCCGACAGGCCAAACCCCATACAGCCAATCAGAATCTCGCCTCGATGATGAATCAATTCCGCAAACTGCTTTTTTCTCTCTATCTGTTTTTGCCAAGCGCCACTCGTAACGTTGTTCCCCGATTCTGCTGCGTTGTTCTCGCAAGTATCCTCCAGTTCAAGCACAGCCAACGTCCGGCGCGCTGTCCCTTCCCATGAATATTCCATGGCATATGCCTGACGTTTCTGCTTTTCTGACAAAGGCTCACTGCGAGAAATCTCCAAAGCATCAACCAGCTTTTCTGCCATATCTTCGATATCTTCCGCATGACAGAGCATGCAATAGCCTCCGCAGACCTCCGGCAGGGACGAATTATCGGCGCTCAAAACGTACGCGCCGGAGAGCATCGCCTCCAAAATCGGGAGCCCAAACCCCTCATAAAGAGACGGGAAAAAGAAAAGATCACATCGACGATAAAGATCAGCCAGCTCCCGATCCGAAATATACCCGGTAATCACTACATTTTCTCTGATTCCCAGATGATTTGCTTTTACATAGAATTCTTCTTTTTTTTCTTCTGAGGCACTGCAAACCAGGTACAGCTTTGCCGTCTGAAGCAATTTATTGTCTGGATTTTCCCTTTTGGCTTTCCCGAATGCAGCCAACGCTCCATCCATATTTTTCCGGTAGTCAAATCCTCCCGTAAAAACAATCACTGCCTCTTCATCAGGTCGCTTTTCTGAAACCGCTTCATAAAATCTGCAGCTGTCTGCAGCCAGTAACGTTACATGAATACCTGATTTGGCCCGTACCCTCTGGATAAAATCTGACTTCGTCGCGCTGGAAATCGCCAATAATTCCACTCTGCTCTCTGCCAGATAACGAACTCTTCGCAAATATTCTACGCGAACCTCATCGCTCCAATCCTGAGGCGGCATAATCAGCGGAATCAGATCATAAAGCGTTGCATACATTCTGCATGACAGCTCTCGCGTCAGAAAAAGCACATTTACCATCAATGGATTTGGGCACCAAAATACATCAATGTGTTTTTCTTCCACTATCACTTCCAGTTCCCGAGTATAGGCTTCCGACAGCGAATAATCCGTCGTCGGAGCAAAAATATCTTTTTCAATCGGAATCAACTGCTTAGCGACCCATGGATCCAGTGCCAACAAACATGACCGATCACTTACTGCAATATACCAATGATGAGTAATCGACAACTTTACCATATAATTCAATGTATTCTTTATATATACTCCGATTCCCCGATTTACCTCTGGCGTTTCTAACGTCTGCCCGTCAATCAATATATTCATTTCAATTTTCCGTCTTTTCCATATCATCCAATCGCTGTACTAGCTGTTTCAGAGTTGTTTCATATTTAGCAATCTGCGTATTCAACCGAACAATTTCCAGCCACATCTCTCGTTGTTTATCTTCCTGATGACGAACTATTCCCTGCATCAACCGAAGAGCATCTACAACGGATGTTAACGACTCTCCGAGCGAACTGATACAGTATCCCGTTTTGTCATTAAACATAGTCTGGTCTACCGCCAAATATCTCGTGGATTTCCGCACAAACCGCTTATAAAGAAGCAACAGTTTATTCAGCAAAGCCGGACGTTTTGGATTTACACCAATGATTCTTCCCGGCTCTTTATATTCTCTCGATTCCAATTCAGTCCGAATAACTGCATCTCGAATTTCTTCAAGCTGTACAGACAACTGTTCAAAGTTCCCCACAGCAGATTTATCCGTTTCTAATTCCAGTTGTTTTGCGTGATTTTTTCCCACTTCATCAATCACCTTTCGCATAATATCTGCCGCATCAACCGTTCGGTCAAAAATATTTATCGCGTTTTCGCTCGTAATATAATCCTTCCGACTCTCCGCATTCTCCAAAACATCATTCTCTCGATCCGCGACAATCTTTTGTTTAATCACTTCCATGATTGCCTCTACGGAAATGTTCTCGACAGAATGCTCTTCCACGTTGCTTTTCTGATCCATATAGTTCATCAACTTTCTGTTTTCTCGTTTTCATTCGATATTATCTTCCGCTCAATTGTTTTTGCAATTCCTCGATCTGCTCTTTAAGTTGATCCACTTCCCAGTGATGATGCTTCTCTGCTTTCACCACTTCCAAGCGTTCTGCAACAGTCTCTTTCCGCAAACGATCCACTTCACTTCGAAGGAGCTCAACCTCCCGATTCATCACTTCATACTGCCTGCGACTGAATTCCGCAACGGTGGCCAGATTGTCCGCAATCAAATTAATTGATCCCGTCACTGAGGCATTGAACTTATTCTGTTCCAGTATCACCTCATCCAGCATGGGCGCTACCATTTTATAGATCAACAGCTTTATTTTATTTTTTACTTTGCCCAGAAATGACCCACTTGCTCCCGATGGAGGACATGATTTCACTTCATAGATGTGATTATTTCTATTTCTGGCCTCAATCATCTCTGCAATCTTCAGGCTATCCATCCCGCTCAAATCCACCTCAATCCGCTCTGCTATTCCGGACGTATCACGTTTCAGCAAAACATCAACCGTCAATTCCCCCAGATAATCATCCCGTTCACCAGCTTCAAAGGAAACTTCTTTATCTTTCAAATCCGAAATCACATTTTTTACCACGTACTCCGTTGTTCCAATCATCTTGTCAACTCCTTTACCACATTATCCCAGGATATATTCATATCGATCAGGTGCTGTTTTCCACGCTTACCCATTTCAATCGCTGCATATTTTGATGACGCCATATAATCGATCGCTCGCGCAATCTCTTCCGCTTCCGGCACAACGACCTCACCGGTCTGTTCATCCAGAACAAACTCCAACGGGCCACCACTGTCCAACGCCGTAATTATCGGTTTTGACGATGCCATCGCCTCCACTGTAATATATCCGTAATCCTCGTCAACCGGAATAAACAGGACTGCTTTTGCATTTGCGTAAAGCCGAAACTTTTCCTCCTGTGTCACATAATCAAAATATTTCACCCGATCTTCTAATTTATGTTCGCGAATAAACGAAATAACTCGATTCCTTTCTGCCTCTGAATCAGCTCTGCCCACCAGATAAAGCTTGATCCTGCTTTTGGTCAAACACATGGCTCTCAATGCCAGCATCTGCCGCTTTGTCGAACTAATTCGACTGGGCATTAAAATATAATCCTCACTACCTTCACAATAAAATTTTTCCATCTCCGGGCAAGGGTGATACAGCGGGGTTGACTCGATTCCATTATATCGCCTCAATCTGGCAGACACGTTCCGAGCAATCGTATAGTTCCGTTTTGCCTCCATCAGATACAGATTGTCTGCATTGTATATAGTCTGACGCATGATGAGCCCATCCGGATCACACCGCAGGTTTGTATACTCCGTATCAAATAAATCATAGGCCCCCCGATGTTGATGCAAAATCCAATTGACCTTGTTGGAGTGAGGAATGCAATATGCCGGAAATTTTAACCCAATACACAGATCCACCCGGCCAGCCCACGAATAATTCAAATCCATCATACGAGCTGCCATCACGTGATTTGAAATCATATGCATCGGCTCATCAACAAAAGGAATCGTCACTATTTCCGCATCGTGTCCCCGCGCTGCCAACTCGGTTTTCAAATTTTGTGCAAGAAACTCCGCCCCACCGGAAACAAAGGGAATCTGCACGGTTGCAATAGCAATTTTCATCGCTTCTGCCTCCAGTCAATATGATAAATCAGCTTTATTAAACCTTCAATCAATCCATTCTGCTGTTTACTACGAGGTCAATAGTTCGGTAATATTCCTCCGCAATCCTCTCGGGAGAAAGAACGCTTTCTGCATAACGGTGTCCATTCTCACCCAACTCGATGCGTGTCTGAACATCGTCAATCAAATATTTAAGATAGGCCGCTAAATTGTCCGTCTCATTGTCATCTACCGGCAATTTCCAGCAAACATCATCCGGAAACTCCATATACTGGCCAACAGCACTCACAATGCTCGGTTTTCCGTGGACAAATGCCTCTGCCAATGTTCCGCTACTCTCTCCCATGCTGGGATACCGTAAATTAACAACAATATCCGTCAATTCAAATGCGGCTTCATACTCATCCCTGTCCAGATATCCGGTGACAAATACATGATCTTCCAGTTCCAGCCTGCTCAGCAATGCATCCAAATTATCAACATTGCTCTCCCCCCAAAACATCAGCTTAATTCGATCATACCCAGCCGTCTTCAGCTGATGAAATGCCTGGATTAAAACATCACATCGCTTATTGGTATTTACCCAACCGAAACAACCGATAACAGTCTGCTGTTGCAGATTATACCGGTTCAGTAATATTTCTTTTTCTCGCTTCAATATCCTCGCATCGATATCTAACTTAGGAAACGCCGGATGATAAATGACACTCCTTCTGCCTCTTCCAAGCATCGCAGACGACCACTGATTGTGTACAATGGTATGCTCAGCCATCTCAGTTGCAATGTGCGAAAACGGATACTTCTGAAACATTTCAACCGTAGGACCTTCTCGAAAATATTGATCACAAATGATCTTACCCTCTTCTCCATACGCAAATGTGGCTAACTGTTCCAATCTGTTACGATCGTGCGCGTACGCTCCGATAAACAGCCCCATCGTTACATAATCATGCAATTCAACAATTGCCCCTTTCGGGTGACGCTCTAAACATTCAAAAATACCCTTGTGGTACAGCGCAGTATTTCCAATTTCGTAGATCACTGCATCATAGTCATCTGCTTTATCCTCAAACATACCTAACGGATAAATCTCAACCCCCGCAACCTTTTCCACTTCACCCGTATCTACACCATCCACATATATATCGATTTTAAAATATTTCGTCAAATACGGAATTAATTTGGATTCAAAATTCGCAATCCCGGTTTTTTGAGGCGGCATCGGTGTTATCAGTGCAATATAATAATTTTTGACATTTCCAGAATTTTTTTGTTTTTCTATGTGGATTTGATTTCCTGCTTTCGCCAGCAAATAGTTAATCTCATTCTGACAGGCACGAATATACGCGTCCTGCTGCTCAACCTGACGGCAAAGCGTTTTTATCACTTGATTCTGTTCATCAAGCAATCGTTTTGTCTCACGAAAGGCTCTTGCTGCGGACGCATTCCATAACGTCTGATGCTCAGCCATGGGCATTACAAAAAAGCGGTTCAATCTGATGATGACCTTTTTTATCAAATTGACCCATTTTCTCTGTGAAACATGATATTCCATTTTACATTCATAATGCTGCGTGACCTCTTTCAGTTCATCATTCAGCAAAACATCGTCATATGGCGGCTGCATAATAGAAACGGGTTCCATATCCAGTTTCTTTCTTCTCACTCTTTCCATAATTCCAGACGTCTTCTTATTACTCATATTTCAGCCCTCATCAACAGCATTTATTTTTATCTGTTGAATTACATAATACCATACATATCATAATAAATAAAGCCGAAGTTTATTTAACTGTTTGATTATTTCCATGTAAAATGTCACGCCAGCGTTGACAAACCATACATCAAAACATATAATTAACCCATATTTAGTCATGGTCATAGGAGGAAGATTATTGAAGCGGTTAGCAAACAAAATCAGAACACAATTGAATATGAGCAATTGTTTTATTATGTGTACTATTATCAGTTTAACTATTACATTTATTACATTATTTTTATCTCACGGAGACTTATGGAGTAAAATATTTTTTCACGATTCCCTGGATACAGGAATGGATTTCTTTCACAGCATCGAATATACCAGAGGTCGTTCCCCTTATGAGCTATACAATACCCTTTATCCCCCACTTGCAAATTTGCTGTTCTATGTGTTATTTCGTCTTGTCCCTCTCGAACAAGCAAGGCAATGGGCCGATACTTTTTCTGAAGGAATTGTTGCCCGGGGGTCTTTCACTGACTTAAGAATATGGCAGCCTACTATGATGCTTTTTATTCTTTTTATCATGTTAACTACTGCACTGTTAATCTATATTGTCAAAAAAGCCACGCTAAACGAGACATACTCCCATTGGCTTAGCCTGTGCGTTCTTCTTTCGTATGGTGTTTTATACTCATTAGAAAGAGGTAATATTATCATTCTGTGCGTTATCTGTTGTTTATTTTTTATTTGTTATAAAGATTCTACTAATAAATGGATGGCAGAATTTGCTTTAATTACACTGGCAATTTCTGCGGGGCTGAAACTTTATCCCGCTGTCTTCGGATTGCTTCTCCTGTATGACAAACAATATAAAAAGGCCATCCGTACAATAATATACGGTATTGCCTGTTTTATTCTCCCTTTCTTTGTTTTCCGTGAAGGGATAAATGGTTTGCCCATTTTTTTAGATGTATTGACCAATCACACAAGCGAGCTATATTTAACCACTCGAGGTTTCTCTATTGATAAAATCATCAACTCTGTGGCCTTTATTTTTATAAAGCTCATTAACTGGGATGTTCCATTTTATGTTTTAGAACAGTTATTAGTCTGGGGAACCAAATTAAATATTCTTGCGATAATTCCTGCCATATGTGGTTTTTTTGTCCCCAAAAGATGGCAAAAAATTTTATCATGCAGCTTAACGATTTTACTTTATCAGTCTCAAGGAGTATATATTTTAAGTTTCCTTACTATCCCATTTTTATTTATGATTGCCGAAGAACATACTTTTTCGCGAAAAAACATCATCCCCTACGTGGCACTCTTGTTTTCGCAACTAGTGTTGCCCATTACTGAAGGTGAGGATGCATTAATGCAGCTCTCCGTAAAATACGGACGTTTTCAACTATGTATAAGTGTTTTACTTGTTTATCTTATTATACATGCATTTGTATCCCCAAACAAAGCTTCAAACCAAAAAGCCTGATGACTGTAGACAAAAGGAGTGCTGTACAATGATCTGAAATCAGAATTTCGGATCAAGAACAACGCTCCTTCGTCTTTTCACATGCTTTATTTGCCGTTTTTCCGAACTCTACTAATCAAAAATAACCCCAAAATAATACACAGCATACTTGTCAGCACAGCATACAATATCGATGCCCCAAGCATAGAATATTTCTCGACAAAAACAGGCGATAAAATGTACGCTATCACTGCAACCAAAGCATATCCTATCAGCAAATAATTTTGGCATCTTATAATCGTTATGGCTGTTCCCAACAATCCAGACAACGCTAAAAAGCCGCCTGCAATCAACAATACTAGCAATTCCGCTTTATAAGAGGACAAATCCGTATTATACATGGCAGACAATACAGGAATCCCTATCGCATATGCTCCCGCCAAACATATCAGCGTAATTATTACAACTACAACCAGTTGTCGCAAAAGGATGTTAATAAATCCACGCTTATCATTCTTTTCCCAACAAATTGAAATTTTATAAATCAAAGGACTGAATATAAAACTATTCAATACTCCAATAACAAACACCGGCATCGCCACAAATCCATAGCACGCCTGAATCTCATCACTCAAATAACTATCTATCGCATATTTAGGTGCGTTGTTAATATAAAATGCAAGAAAACTCCCCACACATAACGGCAAACATTCCTTCAAAAGGCAAATCGTTTTTCTCTTATTTCCCTTCTTTTTTTTCCACCCGCAAAATTCGTCAAAAATCCAGTTATTAAGCAAAAAAAATATCGCTGTAGTAAGTACCGTTGACCAAATCAACGCATTCAATAAATCCTTTAGAACTATTAGCAATACAGCAAAGGCAAAAATGGTTATTGTCATTCGTATAGTCAACGCTTTTCCTGCTATGTCCAACCTTCCTCTTTGCTGATACAATCCATGATACACATCCTCTATCGCATCAACCACCTTGAACAGGCACATCCAAAGAATAACCATAGATTTTTTCATGGAATACTCATTAGCAGTGCCAGCAACAAGTACATACCCTACAGAAACAATTACCATCGCCCAGGTCGAAATCTTTTTTGCATCTCGATACTCCCAAAAAGAAAATTTATTCTTTACATCAGACACTTGATAATTTCTCATGCTATATTTTCCAATATTCAAAAACAAATTGGCATTAGCATATGCAATAGTAAATATCCCAGCATCAGTTAATCCCACAACACGCGTCAGAACCATAAGCATAATGGTAGATTGAAATGCCATAAGCATGCTTCCCATCATATTCCAAACAAAACTATCTTGATCAATCTTACCAGAGCAAACTAAAAATCCACTGATTTTTCTTTTTATCCCATTCACCTCTTTGAAATTTCCCCTCATTATTTCCGATATCGTGATATCATTTGTTTTGCTGTGTGTACTAGAATATATCCCAAAAAAAGCAGCATACAAAACTGGTATCGTCCGTACTCATATGAAATAATAGCCCCCTCGGCATCCATAATCGGAAGCAAAACCACAGATAAAGTTAACGCTGAAAACGGTACAAAATTTTTTTTCGTTATTACTGTTTCTTCCTGTAACAAGTTCATTAACGGTATAAGGAAAAACATCGTCGCATATATACCTTGATCACTATATAGCATCATAGCCAAGGCACAACATAACGTCTTCTGCCATCTTTTTTTCATAAAGAAACCCGTTATCAACAATCCTACCAAAACAATAATATTCCATTGAGGAACAATACGAAGCCAAAGCGCCTCATTCACTTCACGACCAATCAGTCCGCTGATCAACACAACCAAAGTATTAACAACATTATCAAATCCGTATCCATCAACAGAAAACGAGGATACTGTGGAACGTTTAAAAATTTTCTCAAAAAAAATCTCAAATCCCAACCACGGATCATGAAAAATAAACATTGGCAACACAAAAAAAAGCACGCCATATATAATCGCCCTTGTCGCCTTAGCATATTGCTTATCATATATTAACATTGCACCAAAAACAGCCGGATAAATCTTTAACCCGGCGCCAATAGCCAACATAATCAGTGCAAGTTCGCTCATCAAGGGGTTCTTCGAATCCTTATAGTACACAAAAAACATCGTACATATCATAGATAAAATTAAGATGTTTCCTCTTTCATATCCATACAGCACCCCATAACTTAACAGTGCACAAATTCCAATCAAATTCTTACGTCCTTCTTTCATCCCCGTAAAATGTTTCTGAACCATAAGAATCAACAGCACTGCCGATACAATTAAGAAAACGATAAACAGAAACATCGTCGATTGCCAGACGCGCAAATCGTTTTCTGTCGTTCTCAATGCAACACTATCCGAGAACGTATGTGCCCAGTCCTCGAGCTGCCATTCAGGCACAAATCGCAAAAGACAATAGAACAGGAGATTAGCCAATGGTGGATACAGTGTCCCATATAACACATATGGCGACCGCGCCTTCGTGTATTCTATACTATGAAAAAAATCCATACCAACATCAATTGTATCTTTAAAAAAGATCCTTGAAAAATTACTTCCATGAGAAACAAATAAAGATATCAACGTCAAAACCACACCTAGTATGGAAATAAAGATAAACCACGAAGAAGTACTTTGAGGCATCATACCGATTCTTTTTGTATGTTTTCTTTTCACAATATTATAAATCCTCTTTCTTTAACTGTCGATATATCGACTCTATTATCTCCAAATCTCCCGGATAAGTAACTTTAAATAAGTTTGTACCGGTCTCAATAAAATATGGTTTAATCCCATAAAATTCATGCATAACTCTCGTTTCTTCTGTAGCATTATTAAATTTTCCACTGAGATATGCTTTAATAAGCAATTTGTAGTCAAAGGCCTGTGGTGTTAAAACATCATAGAGTTCCTCTCGATCAATAGATTGCCCATTTCTATAAACAATAGAATTAACTAGCGGCCTAACAAAAGAAACCGCCGGGTGCCTATCATCCACCAATTGTTTAATTTGATGTTGAGTAACCATCGGCCTTGCCGCTTCTACAATAATCACTCTATCTGTATCCTCGGGCAATGCAACCAATCCATTCAACACGGATCCGGCCCTTGTTTCACCTCCCGGAACATCCTTTCCCACAATTATAATATTTTCATCACCCACTACATTTGCTGTTGTTTCGTAAGCATATCGCCACAAAGGTTTATCATGAAAAAGCACATTTTGCTTTATTTCATTATATCGTGTCCCTTTTCCCGCCGCTAACAAAATTGCAGAAAGCTTCATATTACAATTTTCCTCACTTCATTCTCTATAATTGCTGCATTAGTCACATTCCATATGCTTAATAAATTCCGTATCATCACGCACAGGGGTCATATAATCACCATATTGAAGCGTCATTGCCTCGTGATATCCTTTTTGTACCGGCAGCATTCGTCCACAAAACAGTTTTTCCACGTTTCCTTCAAACAGACTACTTTCATACGGCAAATGCATATATTTTAACAAATCGTTAATTTTCAAACAGTACTTTTTATGTTTATGTTGTGTTCCAACGATTGCTTTATTATGCCATCTAAAAATTATATCCAACGGAATTGCTTTTCCTATAAATGACAAAAAAGCTACCTGCACTTTCTGCATTAACGGATATTTTTCCAGCTCCAACCTGGCTCTATGGCCCATCGCAAGTCCATACAATATTTTGCGCTTCAATACTTCTAATTTAAACTGTATCTTATTATTCGCCACATCTTTAATCAAAAAAATATCAACCGATACATAATTTTGATAATTTCCATACAATATATCCTCTTCTTTCGGATCATGTAACATATATCGCGTGTCTTGTACACGATATACAAAATCGTAAAAATATGGTGACATTATATCAGGTTCTACCAACCTTAAGTGTTTAGGCAGATATTTATTTAATGCTTCTTTCAACCTCGGGAACTCTTCGCACCACACACATAAATCCACATCATCATCCCAGGGAATAAACCCTTGATGTCTGACAGCACCAAGCATTGTCCCACCACTAAGAGTATATGAAATATTCTCCTTTTTGCATATATCATCAATGCAACACATCATATCGAATAAAATGCTGTGTAATTCTTCAATTTTCATTTCATATTCCTTTCGTTCTTGCTCTATATTTTTCTTGCTAAATTCGCTTCAATAGCATAACATTTTAGTAATCACTTTCAACCATACACATCATATCAAAAGGCCTTTGGGAAGTCAAGAATTTTCACACATCCATCGAATCAATTATATTTTATAGTGCTTTTCAGAAAAAAGAATTCCACTATTGAATTAAATCAATTCAATTAAATCACCTTTTAAGCCCATCAATTAACTATTGAAAATCAAACCAGACTTTGCTATACTTAGAAAAATACAATTTACAAAAAAGGATTTTACTATGAAGAAAATAAGTATTTTGATTCCCTGCTATAATGAGGAAGAAAACGTAGTGCCTCTTAGCAAAGCCATCATTGCCGAATTAAACGCATCTGCCCCCTCCTATGATTATGAGCTTGTTTTTATCGACAACTGTTCTTCCGATAACACTCGTCCACTTTTGCGTGAACTTTGCAAAACAAACCCAAAAATCAAAGCCATCTTTAACGCAAAGAATTTTGGTCAATTTAATTCTCCCTACTACGGTCTTTGTCAAACAACAGGGGACTGTACCATCTTGATGTGCGCTGATTTTCAAGATCCCATTGCCATGATTCCCGAGCTGGTAAAAGAATGGGAAAATGGGTATAAAATTGTCTGTGCAATCAAAACCTCCAGCAAAGAGAACCGCGTCATGCGTTTCCTTCGCAGTTGCTATTACAAAATGATTAAAAAGATGTCCGATGTGGAACAGATTGAGCATTTTACTGGTTTCGGCCTGTATGATAAAAGTTTTATCGATGTTCTTCGCCAGTTAGATGACTCTACCCCGTTTCTTCGCGGTATTGTTGCTGAACTAGGGTTTAAACGGAAGGATATTCCTTATCAGCAGCAAAAACGGGCAGCCGGCAAAACTCATAACAATTGGGGAACCCTGTATGACGCTGCAATGCTCAGTTTTACTTCTTACACAAAAATAGGACTGCGCATTTCCACCATTATTGGCTTCTCCTTTGCCGCAATCAGTATTGTAATCGCGGCATTTTATCTGGTTATGAAGTTAATGTTTTGGGATCGTTTTGTGGCAGGCACTATCCCGATTCTTTTAGCTGTGTGTATACTGGGTTCAGTCCAATTATTCTTTATCGGACTGCTCGGTGAATACATTCTTAGTATGAACAAACGAATCATGCACAGACCTTTAGTAGTTGAAGAAGAGCGCATAAATTTTGATGTAAGTCAGGAGAATTAATATTATGTTTGACTTATCATTTTATCAGAACAAAAATATATTGATTACCGGCCACACCGGTTTTAAGGGATCGTGGATGAGCAAACTCTTGATCATGGCAGGTGCAAAAGTTACCGGCTATTCCTTAGAACCCCCTACTTCACCCAGTTTGTTTGAACTTTGTGACATCGCCTCTGGCATGAATTCAATTATTGGTGATATTCGAGATTTAACCCATTTAAAAAAAGTTTTTACTGAAATACAGCCCGAAATTGTAATTCATATGGCCGCACAACCACTTGTTCGCGAATCCTATCAGGATCCTGTATATACCTATGAAACCAATGTTATGGGGACCGTTAATATCCTAGAATGTATTCGCTTAAATCCCTGTGTCAAATCTTTTGTCAATGTTACCACTGACAAAGTTTATTTAAATAAGGAATGGGAATGGGGCTACCGTGAATATGAAGAATTAAATGGTTACGATCCGTACTCTAATTCAAAATCCTGTTCCGAACTGGTAACCAGCAGTTACTTAAACTCCTTTTTCCAAAATAGTAATACTGCTGTCACCACTTGTCGAGCCGGAAATGTAATTGGCGGGGGAGATTTTGCAAAGGATAGAATCATCCCTGACTGTGTCCGTGCTGCTGAGGCCGGCAAGGATATTATTGTCCGCAATCCCTATTCCACTCGTCCTTATCAGCATGTTCTTGAGCCTGTTGTTGCGTATTTAATGGTTGCGAAGGCTCAGTATGAAAACAAAAATTGTGCTGGCAATTATAACGTCGGGCCTGATGATACAGACTGTTGGACTACAGGCAAGCTTGTTGATCTGTTTTGTTCAGAATGGACTCATCAGACTAATATCCCTATCTGTTGGCTCAACCAATATGATGGTGGACCTCACGAAGCCAACTTTCTTAAATTGGATTGTTCCAAGCTCAAAAAGACCTTTGGATGGAGTCCCAAATGGAACATTGAAACAGCTATGGCCAAAATCGTTGAATGGTCTGTATGCTATTTAAATCATGGCGACATTATTTCCTGTATGGAAAGACAGATTCGTGAGTTCTGTAGCTAAATCTTTATTTTGAAGCATCGCTAATTGTTATCTCCCTCAATTTCATTATGAACAAGTCTTGGTCTTTCCACTAAAAAAACAATGTGGCCTTATCCCTTGGGATATAGCCACATTGTTTTATTCCACAATTGTTTCAATTCCTCGTTTAAAATCGATAGAGGGCATCCAACCAGTATCCTTCTCCAATTCAGATATATCAGCGCACAAAAACATCACCTGATTTGGACCATACGGAACATCACCAAAAGCAATTTCCATCTCCGGGTTCACCACATCTCGAATATCGAGAATATATTCTGCTAACAGCCTTCCATGTCCGCTTCCCAAAACATATGTTTTACCATCGACACCTTTCTCTGCCGCCAACCTAAATGCTCTGGCTGCATCCCCGCTGTATAGATAATCCCATATCTGCTCACCTTTAGTACATCGAGGAACCTCACCACTCTTAAGAGAATTAACAACAGACATCACTAAACTTTGATTTCCATCTCCGGGACCATATACGCTCAGAAGCCTGACCCATATGTGCTCCATACCCAACTGGTGTGCGTAAGTCCTTGTCATCAAGCCCGCACACAGTTTCGCATAACCATATCCGTTTTCGGGAAATGTCGGTGTATCCGGTTTTAGTTTGCTTTCAACGCGTCCATACTCTGCTTGTGAACCGGCACCAATAAAGACTTTACATCCAAATCGATTCGCTGCCCCCACCGCATCCAAAGCATATTGTATGTTTTGATTCTGTAAGTACATGTCGTTTCGCTCACTACCCGTCGTTCCTGCCCATGCTAAATGAAAAAAGAAATCATATTTATTTCCAGTATCATTTTTCACCGTCGAAAGTTGATCCAACGAACAAACTTTTAGTGATACAAGTTCATGTTTCGGAATCTTTTCATTTCTTTTGGATCCCTCACGGCAAAAAACTAACACCTCAATATTATTCGTAATCAACTCGTGGATCAGGGCTATCCCCACTGCTCCGGTTGCCCCAGTGATTATTGCTCTCTTCATTTTTTCTCTATCCCCTAACCGATTCAGCATTCCTCAACCGGCTTAATATACAAATTACTCAGCACTTCTTCTCTCGGAAGGAACGGCGCCAAATCCTCAAGGGGTGGCGATACTAACGTGCCATCCGGCAGGCGTTTTGTACTACTTTTAGGTTCCCACACCTGGGTTGTATCGGTAAAAATCTCGCAAAATACAAATCCCGGCTGCGCAAGCACTTCGCCAACAACTTTCTTCATTTCCTCATTGTTGTGTGCAGAATAGTACGGATAACCAAATGCTTCCGCAATCTTCTTGTATTCAGGGAATGATAAGTCTCCCGATTCAGGACCAATTCCTACTTTACAATGCTCAGAAAACAAATTAGTCTGTGTAATACGAATAGAATGATACCCTTGATTATTAATTAAAAATACTTTTATCGGAAGCTTGTTCGTCACAATCGTCTGCAATTCCTGAAGGTTCATCATAATAGAACCATCTCCTTCCAGACAGATTGTTTCTTTTTTCTCACCGGCAAGACACAGACCTATTGCTGCAGGCAAACCATATCCCATGCTCGCCACTGCACTGTTAATAATAAATCGTGTGCCCTTCTTAATCATATAATCCTGATGTCCCACTACGCAACAAGCTCCGTTAGAGACTGCAGTGAGGCTATTTTCAGGCAGTCGGCTACTAAGATATCTGATAAATGCAAACACATTCACATATCCCTCGTTGGCATCCCAGTGGCGTTGTAAAGTAACAGGGTATTTTTCTTTCCAGTTCTGGCAAATTTTCACCCACTCAAAACCTTGGAATACTTTTTGATTTTCTTTATCAAGACAACGGTTCATTGCCCGCATGAAATCTTTTGCATCTGCCCATACTGGCATTTCGACATGGATAGTATGCTTTTTGAGTTCAGCAGGATCAATATCTACCATAATAACTTCCGCTTCACGAGCCCATGTATTAAAGCTATATCCTGTCTGGCGAATTGAAATACGCGTACCAATAGCTAATAATAAGTCTGAATTCTGTACAGCAAAATTACCGGCACGGTCACCCATATTCCCTCCCCTGCCGACGTAAAGGGGATGCTCATCCTCAATCAAATCTACACTGTTCCAATACGTAACTACCGGAACATTTAATTTCTCAAGCATTTCCCTAAATTCATTATATCCACCAGACAATCTGATTCCGCCACCAGCGTATATAACCGGACGCTTAGCCAAACGAATCTTCTCAATAATCGTTTCCACCGTTTCATCTGAAACTCGGGGCGGTAATTTGGCATCATCTTCTGTGGGATCGTAGCCCACTAACTCGTTCGTTTCGATATATCCTCCCTGAAAATTGACGGGAATATCAATCCACACCGGTCCCGGACGACCTGTCGTTGCAAGATGCCATCCTTTCTCCAATGCATAACGAATCTGGCTTGGATCTTCAATCATCGTGGCATACTTGGTCATCGGCTCAACAGATTTAACAATATCATACTCCTGATCACCCACTGCACGCAATGATAATCCCTCAGTAAATCTCTCTGCATATCTGGCTGTAGTATCATAACGAACCTGACCGGATATCACAAACATAGGGATAGAATCTAACCATCCACCCACTACGCCAGTGATTGCATTTGTTCCACCAGGCCCTGTAGTAACACAAACCGCCGCAATCTTATTATTTAAACGAGCATACGCTTCTGCTGCAATTGCGCATGCCTGTTCATGATGGTTGTAAGTCACTTTTAGGCCTTCTTTATGTCCGAATGCATCATTCAAATGCATCGCTCCGCCACCTACCACGCTAAAGCAATCCGTCACTCCATGATTAACAAAAAAATCCGCTACATAATCTGCCACTCTCTGTCTCATATTATTGTCCTCTCTATTATTTTGTAACAGCTTCTCTAATCACTAGTGCCATATAATCAATCATCTCGTCCGTCATTCCAGGATATACTCCCACCCAAAAAGTATTATTCATGACATAATCCGTAACAGACAAGTCTCCTACCACACGATACGCATCGGTTCCACGAATCTGATCAAAACATGGATGTTTAATCAAGTTCCCCGAGAACAACAAGCGTGTCTGAACATTATGCGCTTCAATGTAGCGTGTTACAGCATTTCTATCCAAACCACTTTCCGGTTTTACCGAGAGGAGGAATCCAAACCAAGAAGGGCGACTGTTTTCGGCAGGTTCAGGCAGGATCAGTTTATCCGCAACCGGCTCGAGCCCTGCGTGCAGACGCTCCCAGTTGTGACGACGTCGCTCTATGAAAGAAGGGAACTTCTTTAACTGCTCACAGCCCACCGCCGCCTGCATATCTGTAACTTTCAGATTATATCCAAAATGGCTATATACATATTTATGGTCATATCCCTGAGGAAGTTCACCATACTGTCCATCAAAACGATGCTTACAGAAATTATCCTGTCCGGACGGGCAAATACAATCACGTCCCCAATCACGATAAGACAAAATCAATCTGTGCAGCTTAGGATTGTTGGTGTATACACACCCACCTTCACCCATGGTCATATGGTGAGGCGGATAGAAACTGCTGGTTCCCACATCTCCCCATGTACCAGAAAATCGAGTCTCCCCATCAATCGTATACTGTGTTCCCAGTGCATCACAGTTATCCTCTACCAGCCAGAGATTATGCTTGTCACAAAATGTCTTTACTGCTTTCAAGTCAAATGGATTTCCCAGGGTATGAGCAATCATCACCGCTTTTGTCTTCTCGGATAAGGCAGCGTCTAACTGAGCAACATCAATATTATACTGAGGTACAGTAACATCCACAAATACCGGAACAGCACCATACTGAATAATCGGGGTCACAGTTGTCGGGAAGCCGCAAGCTACGGTAATAACCTCATCGCCCTTCTTAATCTGTCTCTCTCCAAGTTCAGAAGCGGTTAATACGCTAAATGCAATCAAATTCGCAGAAGAACCGCTATTTACCAGATGTGCATACTTAACACCGAGCCATTTGGCAAATTCCTTCTCAAACTCATCAGAAAATCTGCCTGTAGTCAACCAAAAATCCAACATCGCATCTGTCAATGCACACATTTCTTTTTCATCAAACACACGGGAGGCATAGCTAATACGATCTCCCGGTTGAAACGGAACCTTTTTTTCCTTAAAATCATGATAATACTCTGTTACCAACGCCTTTATCTGTTCACGCGCTTCGCTTTCATTTTTCCAGATAGCCATTTTATCATTCCTCCAAATCGTTTTATTATAAACACATTTAATCGATCCACTTTTTCCAGGGTGCAGTACCTTTCTTCAGGTACTTCTCCAGCATATCCATCTCTCGCTTGGTATCCATACACTGCCAAAAACCTCTGTGCATATACGACATCAATTCTCCTGCTCTAGCCAAGCGTTCCAATGGTTCTCTTTCAAATACAGTCTCATCACCTTCCAGATAGTCAAATATCTCCGGTTCCAATACCATATAACCGGCATTAATCGGCGCACCGTCCAACGAACTCTTCTCTCTAAACGACTTTACTGCATTATCGCCACCAATATCAAGAATACCTTTCTGTTGCTCCAGCATCACAGCTGTGAGAGTAGCAATTTTTCCATGCGACTTATGAAACTCCAACAGATTCACAATATTCACATCACACACACCATCACCGTAGGTCATCATAAACGTCTCTTTCCCTATATAGGGCTGAATACGTTTAATTCGACCTCCAGTCATGGTATGTAAGCCGGTATCAACAACTGTCACTTTCCATGGTTCACAATATTGATTGTGAATAATCATATCATTTTTACCGTTAGTGAAATCAAATGTAATATCACTGTTATGCAAAAAGTAGTCTGCAAACCACTCCTTAATTACATGCTGCTTATATCCAGCACAAACAACAAATTCATTAAAACCGTAGTAAGAATATTCTTTCATAATATGCCATAATATAGGTTTACCACCAATTTCCAGCATCGGTTTCGGTTTAAATTGTGATTCTTCCGAAATTCTCGTACCAAAACCTCCAGCTAATAAAACTACTTTCATTTCGTCATCCCCCCTGTATCTTCATAACAATTTTCTCAACATATCGCATATAAACGCTTAAAAATAAAATCGATACTATTTCTTTCGAAATTCTCCCTGTATTTTTCACAAAAAATAATATCATAAAATCTCGTTATTTACAACCGCTATTTCCTCCTTAAATCATTTCACTCACTAATAAAATTTGACTATTTTGCCAATATATATTACAATACCCTTTAGAATCCATCCTCTGGAGGCCCCTATGCTTGACCTATTAAAATCCTTCCTTTTAATTTTCATATACATCACCATTTTCCTCTCCCTCGGTGCCTTTATCCTGCGCACCCTTCGAGAGAAGTTTTCCTTCTCCCTCGCCATTTTATCCGGCTTCTTTTTTTACCACCTGCTTTTCAGTCTTGTGGCTCTGCCCTGTATATTGACGCAGCAGACGCTGACGATGCTGATATGGATCTGGCTGCCGATACTTTGCGTGATATTTATTGTTTCCATCCGATTTTGCTTTAAAAATATTGTTTCTGACAGCATAAAAATGGCTTCCGCACTACTATCTTCATTCAAAACACCTTCGTCACTGGTACTCCCTACTGTGGCAGTCTTCGGTATACTGCTTGTACTTTATCTGTCTATCAGTGCCCCCTATATGGGCTGGGATACAGCCTTTTATGTCCGCACCACGCTTCACGCAGTAGAAAATGATTCTATGTATACCCTGGATGCCGCCTCCGGTCAGATGACCTCTGTCCTCTCGCTTCGCTATGCCCTGTCGACCTTTTATATGAACAGTGCGATTGCCTGCCGACTGACCGGCCTTCATCCTCTGCTGGTCCAGAATGTGACTGACGGCTGTATCTGTGTCATTCTGGCATTTGCTGTGATTTATCGAATTGGGCTGCTGGCTTTTCATGAGAACAGGCAGAAAGCCTGCCTTATGATTATTTTCGCAGTGATTCTTCATGTGAGCCACACCTCCGTATTTTCCACCTCGGACTTTTTACTGCTACGTTCCTATGAGGCCAAAGCTTATTGCAGCAATATCATTCTGCCCTTTATCGGCTATATGATCGTGTCCCTGTGGAAGGAACCGGACAAGCGGGCCAACTGGTTATTACTGTTTTTAGGTACAGCTGCCTCGATTCCGGTTTCCATGTCCTCTCTGCTGACCGTTCCGGTTTTAGTCGCTGCCGGTTCGCTGATCTGGCTTTTCACCCGCAACTGGCGCGCGCTGGGAAAAACCTGTTTATGCCTGATCCCCCATCTGCTGTATCTTGGGGCGTATATTCTGGAACACATCGGAGTGCTGACCATCTATATCCGTTGATGGCACGTCGGTGTACAAAGCATCACCTATCCTGAACACTGTGAGGAGCTGTAATACCACCACAATTTCGAAATAAAGGAGAGTTTTATGAGCGCATCGTCTGTATTTGATATGTTTCTCCAGTATATTGGTCATAATTATGTTTTGGGCATTCTTTTTGTGGTGTCTGTCACTTACTACATCTGCAAAGCGTTTCGCACAAATAAAAAACAGGGAATCGCCACCCTGTTGGTTGGAATTTTTTTCTTTCTGACTGTATTCAATCCACTTTTATACAAATATCTGGCAACAATCGCTGATGGCGGGGCATCATACTACCGTTTCATCTGGAGTATTCCTCTGGTTGCGATCAGCGCCTGCTTCCTGACTGAAATCGTTTTTTTCGTGTATCAGTTGATCTGCAAACGATCTGCTTCGAAACAAAGCAAGCATCCCCACCTCATTTCCTGCGTGCCAAAAACAGTTTCGATTGTGACCGCCCTGCTCCTTTCTGCCGTTATTCTATTCAGCGGAACCTCTTATCTGACTGCTGATAATTTATCCGTACCGGAGAATAAATTCAATATCTCCCGTGCTGCCCTGGACATCTCCCAGTTTATTCAGGATGACCCTGATCACGTTGATGGAGATGTTGTTTTGGCCCCCACGCAGATTATGATGGAGCTGCTAACCTATGATATCACCATTGTTCCTGCCCTTCCCAGAACCGAGTATATCAACTACAAAAAAACTGATTCCGTTTACGAACCCCTCCTCTCCCTGATCCTCGAAGGTCCGGAAAGCACCTGGCATCACTTTGAAAATGTGCGCTATAATTGCCAATCCCTGAATGTGGATTACATTGTAACGCTTACGTTATTTGATCTGGACACCTATATGGAGTTCCTTAACTACCCGCTTTACAATCGAACCGGAGATTATTCCGTATATAGACGCAGAGATAAGTAACTCCCGATACATTACCCAAATCAGGCATTCCACTTCATCGAATATAATCCCTAGTACACAGGCAGGAGGAAGAACCGATCGATTCTCCCTCCTGTTTGCATTCATTTATTCAATTTTGATTAGTCCAGTGCATTCCACAGCTTCTGCAGCTTCTCCTCAGCGTCCTCAAAGCTGTCACCCTTAACGCCCATGTAGTACTTAACCTTGGGCTCGGTTCCGGAAGGTCTCACGCAGAACCAGTTGTCGCCCTCCAGTGCATAGTACAGAACGTTGGAGTTAGGCAGTCCGGTAGGGGTAACCTTGCCGGTCTCCATGTCCAGAACGGTGTCCATCTTGTAGTCGCGGGACTCCAGCACCTTGAATCCGCCAAGCTCCTTGGGCGGATTCTGACGAAGCTCATCCAGGATGGATGCGATCTTTGCTGCACCCTCGCTGCCCTTGAAGGTCAGAGCCTTCTGGGTCTCCTTGTAGTAGCCGTACTTCTCGTAGATCGCAAGCATCTGATCCCACAACGTCTTGCCCTGGGTCTTGTAATATGCAGCTGCCTCACACAGCCCCATCACTGCCACGATAGCGTCCTTATCACGAGCGTGAGTACCGATCAGACAGCCGTAGCTCTCCTCGAAACCGAAGAGGTAGGTGTTGCATCCGGTCTCCTCGAAGATCTTGATCTGCTCGCCGATATACTTGAAGCCGGTCAGGGTCTCGATCAGGCGCAGGTCATAGTGTTCTGCAACCGGATGGGTCATGTTGGTGGAAACGATGGTGGAAACCAGCGCACCGTTCTCGGGCATCAGGCCCAGATCCTTCTTGCGGCTCAGCTGATACTCGCAGATCAGCATACCGGACATATTTCCGGTGAAGGGAACAAACTCGCCGGTCTTGGAGTCCTTAGCGTAGATACCCAGACGGTCTGCATCGGGGTCGGTAGCCAGAACCAGATCAGCATCCTGCTCCTTCGCGTACTTCAGTGCCAGAGCGAAAGCCTCCGCTGCCTCGGGGTTGGGATAGGAAACGGTGGGGAAATTGCCGTCAGGCAGCTCCTGCTCGGGAACTACGAATACATTCTTGAATCCGAGCTCCTTCAGGATGCGCTGTACAGGCAGGTTTCCGGTTCCGTGCAGGGGAGTGTAAACGATCTTCAGATCGTCAGCCACTGCCTTGATCGCATCCCAGTCCAGAACCAGCTTCTTCAGCTCTGCAATATACTTGTCGTCGATCTCCTCGCCGATTACGTTGTACAGGCCTGCTGCGATAGCGTCTTCCTTCTTCATGGTCTTCAAGGTAGAGTAATCGGTGATGCTGTTTACCAGGCCGATGATCTCCTTGTCAGCGGGGGAAGTAACCTGTGCGCCGTCCTCCCAGTAAACCTTGTAGCCGTTGTACTCGGGCGGATTGTGGCTTGCGGTAACAACGATACCTGCCACGCAGCCCAGAGTGCGCAGTGCGAAAGAAAGCTCGGGGGTAGGACGAAGAGTCTCAAAACGGTAGGTCTTGATACCGTTTGCATTGAGGCAGAGTGCTGCCTCCTCGGAAAACTCGGGGGACATGCGGCGGGAATCGAATGCGATCGCAACGCCCTTGTCCTCTCCATGCTGCTGCTTGATGTAATTTGCCAGACCCTGAGAAGCCTTGCGTACAGTGTAGATGTTCATGCGGTTGGTGCCCGCGCCGATCACGCCGCGCAGACCGCCGGTACCGAACTCCAGATCGCGGTAAAATCTGTCCTCGATCTCCTTCTCATTGCCTTCCAGTGCCTTTAATTCAGCGCGAGTTGCCTCATCGAAGGTCTCGTCTGTGCACCATAACTGATATTTTTCCTGATAGCCCATTGGTTTACCCTCCTGAAATTCATTTATTTTATCCTGACTGATGCCGGACTTATCGAATAATGGTCTGACTGTGATGTATGGTTTCCGGCGTCAGGGGATCTCTCAATTGATATTCATTTTCTCCATGCTGCGTTTGCTGTCTACAAAACCAGCCCGTCCAGCACAGCTTTCACATCTGATACGACATTCATACCGAACATCACCTACAGGTACTCCTTCTTGCCCTGCTCCTTCAGAATATCAACCACCTGCTTGACATCCTGTGCTCTGTCCTTGGAGCAGACCAGAACAGCGTCCTCGGTCTGAACGATAATCAGATTCTCCACGCCGATGGTGGCGATCAGACCGTTCTTTGCGTAGGAGATACAATCCTTGGTGTCGATATTCACCTGCTCGCCGCGCAGGATATTGCCCTGCTCGTCCTTGTCGTAGAGCACGCCCAGGGTCTCCCAGCTGCCCACATCGTCCCAGCCCATCTCGGCGGGGATCACCACTACATTGTCCGCTCTCTCCATGATACCGTAGTCCACAGAGATCTTGGGAATCACAGGGTAAACCTCATCGATCATCTCCTGCTCCCAGTCGGTTCCCATGGCTGCTCCGATTTTCTCGATGCACGCGTAGATGTCGGGAAGCAGCTCTTTAAATTTGTCCAGGATCACGCTGGCCTTCCATACGAACATACCGCTGTTCCATGCGTAGCAGCCTGCATCCAGATAGCTCACTGCGGTCTCATAGTTGGGCTTCTCCACGAACTCCTTCACAGGAAGGACCTCACCCTCCATATCCTTGTCGTAGCGGATGTAGCCGTATCCGGTGGAAGGGAAGGTGGGGGTGATACCCACGGTGACCAGCTTGTTTTCCTTGTCGGCAACCTCTGCCGCCAGCTGGAATACCTCTGCGAACTTTTTCAGATTCTGAATACAGTGGTCGGCGGGGAACACGCACATCACGCCGTCGCCGTACTTTTTGATGATCTCCATAGCCGCATAGCCGATGCACGCCGCAGTGTTGCGGGCTGCCGGCTCCAGCAAAATGTGATCATCTGCAACCCTGCCGTCCACTGCCATCTTCATGCCGGGGCCCTGAGTCACATTGGTCACAATAAAAATGTCCTTATTGTCGACGATCTGCGCGATACGGTCAATAGTCTCGTTGATCATCAGATCGCGTCCGCTCAAATTGAGCAGCTGCTTGGGGGTCAGCTGACGGCTCATGGGCCAGAATCTGGTGCCGCCGCCTCCTGCCATAATCACGCCGTAAGTTTTCATGGGAAAGCCCTCCTTTATTAACCTGTGCTTATCTGTATTTTTACTATACCAAATCGTTTTAAATGATAAAACTGTTTAACTGCCCCTTAAACAATTCGTAATCCACGCATGCTTAAAAGTATTTTGCCATAACCTTTTTCCTGCTTGGAAAACTCACATATTTTTATCCCGATTTCAGCTGTCTTACTGCAAACCGTTCGATATGACATCTCTCCTATGGGCACACCGCTCTCCTCAATAATCAGGCGTCGTCCCGCCTCATCCGAATCCTTCCTGATACTGTCAGTTATCTTTTCAGGCGTTGTCCCCAATCCATTCGGAAATCCTGCATGGGCCATGACCTTTCCATCATTCCACCAGTTCGCTAACTGCACACTGTCTTCGGCCGTCGCATTTCTGATCACTAAATTTTGATAGCTTAGCTCCATTGCTATTTCCTTTTTATACCCTTGTTCATCGGCTGTGACACTCAGATAACAATTTATCTCTCACCTGCAATTACACCCTTCACCTTGCGGCCCACCTTCTGAGCTCCCTGCAGCGCCTGCCACAGACCGATCTTACGAAGCTTGCGCTCCACGCCCTCATAGTGACCGACCACCTTCCGCAGTTCATCGATCTCGTGGAGATTTCGCTGCTTTTCTGCGATCATCTGATCATAGGTGGTCACCGGCTGACGATAATTCTCTGTGTAGCGGCAATCCTGCTCACCGCCGAACACATAATGCTGGAACGCACTTTCCATCGCCTCAAACAGCGCACATTCAAACTCACTGAGACTGAACGAATCCAGCATCTCTCTTTCGCTGACGATCCGTTCCACCTCAGGATGTGCTTTATAAAAATAATGTACCACTCGATACCGCATAAAGTCAATAGGAACCGGGAAATCAAATACCCATTCATAATCAAGACAGGTCAGATACTCCCCATTCATAATAATATTTTCAAGAATACAGTCGATATTTGCCAGCGGCGCGGCCGCACGGCCTTCCAGCCCCTTCACATCGCCAAATACGGTTTTGAATTCCGGAGTCATTTTAAACGGCTCACACACCTCTTCATCCGGCAGAACGCGATGGAGGATCGCGCCAAAGGTCTGCTTCAGATCCCTCTCTTCGCCCGGATTGCAAGCCAAAACACCATCAACACTTTCCCCCGCAAGATACTCAAACCGCACTCCATCCTCTGTTTTTTCCGCGTCCACAAAATCCATATCCCTGTAGATTGCTTTCAAGCGGAGCTTTCGGTCGAGCATCCGGTCTACATGCGGCTCCGATTCCGGACAAACCGCACGCTTAACCACGAATCGTCTGCCATTCTCTTCGTAGATGGAGGTCTGAACCCGGAATTCTTTCCGGCGCAGTTTATTGTATTTTGTGTAGATTACCTGTGCCATCTCACTCCCCCGCAATAATCAAAAATGAATTTGCAAAATAAGGAAACTGCCCGTCTCGAATCACCTGATCATATGCTGCGTTCTCATCAAAAAATGCGTATCTGGGGCGGTCGTAACACTCCACCTCCCGGGCAAAGGCTCCCGGTGCGGGCAGATATGCATCCGAATAAATCACGCTGGGCAGCTTATAGTCGGGCATGGGATAATAGAACTGATTATCGGCGAAGCCTGCCTCCCGGAGCAGCTTCTCGATCTCCGGTCTGGAGAAGGTGTATACATTATTCACACCGCGGTAGCCCTCGATACCGTCAAAAGGCCTTCCGGTGTGATCCTCACCGGCCCCGGCAAAATATTTCATCCCCAGCTTATTCTCAATAGCGATCAGGAGCTTTCCGCCGGGCTTTAGAAATCCGCGGGCACGTTTAAGCATCTCCAAGTTAGGATTCTTTCCTTTACTGATGTAGCTGGCCGAGTACTCCAGCACACCGATCAGCGTCACATAATCAAACTTCTCCCGGATGACGATATCCTCGAAGTTGCCCACCATGATCTTCAGGTTTCCTCTGCCGCCGTTGCGGGTAGCATTAATGGTCGAGCGCTTTTTGGACAGATCCACTGCCGTCACCTGCCTGGTCTTTCGGCAAAACAGACCGGTCACCGCGCCGCAGCCGGCACCGATTTCCAGCAGTGTCCCTTCCGGATCAAAATCGTACCAGTCCAGCACATTCTCCCGCATGTCGGAGAGATGGTAGAGAATGGGCCACTCGTTATTTTCCCGCAGGATCTCCTCCACATCCCGGCCGGACTGTACCAGTTCCAGCAATCTGTCTTCGATTTCTCCGTCACAGTAAAAATCCTGCCCCGGGTAATAGGTCAAATCAAGAATATCGTTCATCTAATTTCTCCGATAGATTATCGCTGCTCCGATTCCTTCAAGTCGCCTTCATCAGCCTCGGAACATAATATTTCCAAACATCAACCGATTTTCATGCGCCGTATCTACTTCTCAGATACAAACACTTCTTTCTTCACCACTACCTCAGACTCCATATCATACACACCCACCGTGTTCTTGGATGAGATCACGGTGATATTTACCACATCATACAGACGGTTGTACACCACGAACTCACCATTCTCAAAGCTGGTGCAGCCCATGGACAGCAGATAGTCGCCGCCCTGCAGATTCATCCGCTGCTTAAAACTGATGGAATACACATCCCCCTCAGCCGCGGGCTCCATCTGCACGTCCTCGTACATGGTGTTGGTGCCGGTCAGCTCAAAACCCTTTTTATCTTTAAAGGTAAATGCGAAAATCGGCATGGATGCCGCCTTGGCAAACCGCACCTTCATGCGGATGGTCATCTCACTGCCCTTGAAAATCTGGTTCGTCAGACGTCCCTGATCATCAAACACGCCCACATCGATGATCTCTGCGCTGCCATCACCGTAATTAAGGGAGTTCGGATTGACAACAAGGCTGTCGAGCCAGCGGGCCGAAATCATTGATTCGGCACTTTCACCGCCGCTTCCGTGACTTGCTCTGTCCGTCCCCTGGCCTGCAGCATCTGCAGATCCGTCGGTCCCTTTTCCTCCCACACCGCTTGCATCCGCTCGGGCTGCGCCGCTCTTGCCGGCCTGTCCACCGGCTTTCGCCAGCTTCTTCTCTATCAAATCTCCGGCCTGCTCGCCCTGCATGGGATCCAGGCCGACCAGAATCTTCTTATATAAATCCACCATCTTGCCAGGTGCGCCCTCCGCCACGAAATCGCCGCGGTTTAAGAGCACGACCTTATCACAGTACTTGATGATGGAGCTCATGTCGTGGGTAACCATCACGATGGTGGTGCCTTTTTTTCGAATCTCCTCCATCTTGTGGTAGCACTTTGCCTGGAAAAATACATCTCCCACAGACAATGCCTCATCCACGATCAGGATATCCGGCTCCACATTGATGGCCAGCGCAAAGGCCAGACGGACGAACATACCGCTGGAATAGCTTTTTACCGGCTGATTCACGAAATCTCCGATGTCGGCAAAGCTGAGAATTTCAGGAATCTTTTCCTCCATCTCCTGCCTTGAATAACCCATCATCGTGCCATTCATGTAAATATTTTCTATTCCGGTGTATTCCATATTGAAACCGGCACCCAACTCAAGCAGGGCAGAGACCGTGCCCTTCACCTCCACGCTTCCGGTGGTGGGCGTGAGCACGCCGGTGATGATCTTCAAAATCGTGGACTTACCGGAGCCGTTGGTTCCGATGACACCCACTGTGGTTCCCTTCTCCACATTGAAGGAGACACCTTTCAGGGCATAGAAATCCCGATGGCGGGATTTGCTCTTGGGGCCAAGTGCCTCCAGCAACCGATCCACAGGCTTATTGTACAGCCGATATACTTTTGTCACATCACGCACTTCGATGGCATTCATCGACTGTCCCTCCTCCAATCCATTCTGTCCTTCATTGGCGCCCTCCTGCAATACATCCTGACTTTCATCAGCCGCTCTCCTACAATACATCCGCAAAGTGCGGGCGCAATTTCTTAAACATATGATTTCCAAACCAATAGAGCAGCAGAGTCACCGCCCAGAAATAAATCGTCTCCGACTTCTCCCAGAACCACACACCGCGGATGATGGAATCCCGGTAGCCCTCAGCCACATAGTACATGGGATTCAGGCGCAGAATAAAGGCCACCCATCCCCAAGGAATCTGGTCATTGCTGTACATGACCGGCGTGAGCCACACGCCGAACTGGATCGCGATGGCCACCAGCTGGCTCATATCCCGGAAAAACACCACCGCCGCGGAGGTAAACTTGACGATACCCAGCGCCAGCACTGCTGTGCAACCGGTGTAATAAACTATCTGGATCCATGACAACTGAGGAAGATTGCCGCAGAACAGGCTGACCGCCAGCAGAATCGCCGCAAAAATACCGTGGACCACCAGAGCCGAGCCCACCTTCACCGTGGGCAGAATATCGATCTGGAACACCACTTTCTTGACCAGATAATTGTACTCCAGAAGACAGGACGTGCCTCCGCTTAGGGCTTCGCTGAAATAAAACCAGGGCACCAGACCGCAGATCATCCACAGCAGATAGGGAACGCCGTCCATGAACGGCTGCTGACCGCGGCCGCCGATGACTGTAAACACCATATAGTAAATCACGACAGTGACAATAGGCTGGACAAACATCCAGAGCATGCCGAAATAAGACCCTGCCAGGCGCTTCTTAAAATCTGCCTTGGCAAGCTCGAAAATCAGTCTGCATTTGAACTTGAAATCCTTCTGATCCGGCATACAATATCCTCCGTCGACAATACCTTAAAGCTGATTGCTCCACTGCTGCCGCAGTTCTCGCAATCAACTGCCCCAATTCGCAATCCAGGCTATCGCCCTACTTGCTCATTTGGGTCAGACGCCATATATCCGCGTTTGCTTACATGCAAGCATGACGCACACGCGTCTGCATGGCTTACTTTAATTAAAACTTAAATGCGTCCTTCAGTCCGCCCCATTTTACATCCTTGTCGGACATGATCAGCTTCATATCCTCTGGGATAGGCCACTCCACGCCGATCTCGGGGTCATTCCAGATAATACCGCCCTCGTCGCCGGGATGATAAAAATCGGTACACTTGTATGCAAACACTGCCTCATCGGACAGTACCACAAAACCATGGGCAAAGCCCTCGGGGATGTAGAACATCTTTTTATTTTCGCCGGACAGCTCCACGCCGAACCACTTTCCGTAGGTCTCGGAACCGGTGCGCAGATCCACTGCCACGTCAAACACCTTTCCGCTGACCACGCGGACCAGCTTGCCCTGAGGGAACTGCTTCTGATAATGCAGACCTCTCAGCACTCCCTTCACGGACATGGACTGATTATCCTGCACGAAAAGCATATCCAGACCCTCAGCCTTGAAATCATTGTAATTGTAGGTCTCCACAAAATATCCTCTGTCGTCACCGAACACGGTGGGCTCCACCACGCAGAGTCCTTCGATCTCACATCTGGTCACTTTGATCTTTCCCATTTTACTATCCTCCTGAACACCTTCGTCTATCTTATATATTATTTGATTTTATCCCATTTTATCTTTACCGTTAGGATGCTGAGAATTTCAGACAACCATGCCTCACATATCCATTACTATGCCTTACGATCTCCAGTTCAGCTCAATTTCCTCTTTGAGCTTCACAAACATCGGGCAAAACAACTCCCGTGCCTGCTCTACAATATCCAATGCTACTGCCCTGTTATAGGCATGTGCCACATTGTTTCTCGCCACAAGCGCTTTCAACCAAAGCTCCTCATCTTTGATGAGCCCTGCGTGATATGCTGTTTTCAATATCTGTCTGGGCGAACCGGTTTGCCCCTCTGCAAAACCATTATACTCCAGAATTTCTTTCATAGCCTTCCAGGATTGCTCAAAACAGATCTCGTACAAGGCTACCAGGCCCGTCAGCACAACGTTCGAATATGGTGCCTCATATTCATATATGTCCTTAAGATTAATTAATGCCGCACAAAAATTGTCAACCTTCTTCATAAATCACCTTGCCCTCCTGTCGGATAGCCTCAAGCAGTTCTTCTTCAACCGCTCCGTCCAGATTTACTACATCATATTTCAGCAATGTGGAGGTAAACTCATCTACATCCAACGTAAACTGTACAATATTCCCTCCGGTAACGGCCAAATCGATATCACTGGTCTGTCGATGATCACCTCTGGCTCTGGAACCAAACAAAATCACCTGCTTCACCCGGCATTTTCTGGCCAGATCTCGAATTTCTTCAAGCACAACATCCCGAATCCCGGTATTCACGGTAATTTCGCCTCCTTTCCATCACCCCTGCACCATCAGCACCTGTCCAAACAGCTCCGCCAGCAGGAATATATGGTACACTGCGAAGGTCGCACTGAGCAGCTTTTCATGATCGCGCTTCACTACCAGATTTCCATCCCGGAACAGCACCAGCGCACCCAGCGGCAGCACCGGCAGGAAGTAGCGGCCCTGCACTCCGGTGATCACATCGGAGCTGATCGCCGTCCATGCCACCAGCATGGAGAACATGGTGAGGAATGCCACCGCACCGATCAGCACGATCATCCAGGCTTTATTGCCCTTGCGGAACACGCTCGGCTCATCCACCCTGGGAATAAAGAATACAATCACCAGAATGACCAGCACCATAAAGTACAGATCGGAGATCTGCAGATTCAGATCCAGTTGTCCCAGACGCCAGCCCAGCATGGTCTTCAGATAAAGCATCCCGCTGACCTTCAGTGTATTCAGCATAATCATCGGCAGTTCCACAGGATGCTCCAGAAAATAGGTGAAGGTATATCCCTGCTCCCCAGCGTGGGAAACGTAATTATCTGTCACATCTGCCTCTGCGTACCAGCTCAGGGTCTGGCCATTGACGATGAGCATCATCACGATCAGCGCGCCCAGCACGATCCCTGCTGAGATCATCCATCTCTTTATATTACCAAATTTTTCCCTCGGAATCAACAGACACAGACCAATAATCGGCGCATACACGATCTTACAGGGTGCCAAAAGGCCGATCAGGCAGGCCAGAATCGCCACATCCCGGTTATCCACCTTCTCTTTTTCATAGGCCAGCTTCATGCAGTAGGCAATGAACAGCATGCTGAAACCGATGATCCACGCGTCATAGGAATTGGATGCCAGCTCATGGAGGGTCATAGGCAGCATAGCCACCGCAAACATCATTTTTTTGCCAAAGGGCATCAACTTAATGGCCAGCGATACCGCAAACACCGACCAGATCAAATTAAAAATACGGCCAAAGAGAATACGGCTGGCAAAATTCAGGTTGAACAGTCGTGCCAGCGTGATTCCCAGCGCCTGAGGCACATAGGACGCAAGGAAAGTCTGATTCCCCCGCTGATTGCTGGGGATCATCTCGTCGTAAGTCTCTTTGCCGAAATAATTCTCCCAGTAATACTGATACTCTCCCGCATCGGGGCGGGCCTGTGCATTTCCGGACATCTCCTCCAGCTGCACCATGATATAGCCGTCCTCATCGACCGCTTCCTCACCGACCAAGTAGTTGGAAATCTTGTAGGCAGTCGCGTAATGCGCCCACTCATCGGGGGCAGTAAGCGGCGGCAGGACCACCATATACAAGGTGCCCAGATACAGGCCGCACAACAGATACATCTTATGAAGGCAGAATTCCTTTTTCCGCAGCACATAGGCAAAGATCCTGCAAAGCGCTATCACAGAAAAAAGGGCAATACCGATGGCCATAGGCTCGATCTGGTCATAGTCTGCAGGCAACCCCAAAAGTTCAAGGCCGGAAACTTTCTTTCCCCAGCGAAACGCGACTACCAGAACAACCATCACAGCTGCCACCCAGCCCATGGGAATAGTTTTCAGTTTGCCAACACCCTGTTTTAATTTTACTGCAAATTCATTCGACATTTATCTCTATCTCCCGACATATTCGACTTCTGCCATTCACTGCCTTCTGTCAACCATCAGTCGTCTTCACTCTTTTCATATTCTTCCAGCTGCTTTTTCAGCAGCGCGATCTCCTGCACCAGCTTTTTCTGACGCTCATTCAGACGGGAGATGGATGTGGTCAGGCTAAAAATCAGCACAAAGGAGAAGGCCAGTCCGCAGAAGGTCAGCATATTGATCGGCAGCTCAATGCCCAAAAGCTTTGTGAGCCAATCTACGATTCCCGGAAAAATATCCATCATCAGCAGCGCCACCAGCAGAAAAAGCCAAGGCAATGAAAACCGAAACTCCAACCGCTTCGCCCGCACCGCTCCGGCGATCAGCAAAAGCAGCGCCGCCAGCATAATCCCGATAATGATCTGTAATCTGAGAGTCATAACTTCCTCCTGATATAATTCTTTCCGATGATCCCGTGCCCTGCACATCCATAATCACCGCCGCGACTAGTGCCCTGCGCCTCCCACGGAGCCAGCGCTCTATCGTCTCGTCCACACCAAAATGATCGCCATGGACACCTTGATCATATAATACACCGATTTCAACGGCGAGATGGAGGACACACCCTCGGTTCTGGCCCGCATTTTCACCGGATATTCCTCAATTTTTTTCTTCTTCAGCAGCATCGTCGCTGTGCTCTCCGGCTCAGGGTAATCTCTGGGGTAATCCGCTGCAAACGCATCGATCAGGTCACGGCCCACCATGCGCATGCCGGAAGTCGCATCGGTGATCATCTGTCCGGTCAGCAGCCTGATCAGCCAGCTGAAATACTTGATGCCCACCTGTCTCATGTAGGAGGACTGAAATCCCTCTTTCTTGATAAACCGGGAACCGATCACCATATCACACTGGTTTTTCACCAGATAATCAGCCATCTCATTGAGGTACGCTGCGTCATGCTGTCCATCGCCGTCAAACTGTACGGCAATGTCATATCCTCTCTCCTGCGCATAGCGATAGCCGGTCTGCACCGCACCGCCGATCCCCAGATTCACCGGAAGATCCACAAAATTCAGTCCATTTTCCCGACATACCTCCCTCGTGCCGTCGGTGGAACAGTCATTAATCACCACATAATCAAAGCCGGGAGCATTCTCCTGAATGTCCCTTACCACCTGCACGATACTTTTTTCCTCATTATACGCCGGTATAATTGCAATCTTTTTCATTGTAAACTCCAATTCGCCGATCTCTCGGCGAGATCATTTTCGTCATACATTTTCACATCTGTCCGCTGATAGCGTCAGTTCTGTATGCTGCTGATTTCTCCGCCACGTTTGCATCTGCGTGCACAGTCAATCTCCCTCTCTGCACCTTTCCCGTGATCGCCATCAGCCCTTCAGCTTCAGATACAAATGAATAATCTTACTTCTGGCTCCACGCCACCACTTGCTGAAGCCGCATCCAAACCTGCCCAGCCCCAGTGCAGCACGGTGCTTGTCCACCAGCCGGCCGTGCTCCGCCACATACACATCGCCCTTCTCGCCGGTGCCCATCACCTCGCCGGTGTTGGAATCGTTCCGCAGGCGGAAACCATTGAGGGTCTCATGGATAATATAGACATCCCCGGTGCAGGCCAGTCTCAGCCACAGGTCAAAATCCAATATATAAGGAAAATTTTTGTCAAATCCCCCCACTGCCAGCGCCGTCTCTCTGCGGAACATATTGTTACAGGGCGCGCCGAAAAAGTTGTTGAACAGCAGAGAAATCCTCGCCAGCTTCTTTCCGCTCATGCGGCCATTGACCGGCCAACGCTTAAAGCTGCCCACCTGTTCACCCTTCATGTTAATCAATGCGGTATCGCTGGACACCAGATTGATATCCGGGTTGTCCAGCAGCGCCTGAGCCTCCAGCTTCAGGCTGTCCGGGTAAAGAATGTCATCCGCACAGAGCACCTTCACCAGAGGAGCCTTCGCCTCCTCAATACAGCGGTTCCAGTTACCCGCCATACCCAGATTTTTCTCGTTTCTCACCAGCCGGACACGGGGATCCGTGACCGCCTCCACCACCGCGGCGGTGCCGTCCTTCGAGCAGTCGTCGATGACCACCAGCTCAAATTCCGTGAAGGTCTGAGCCAGGACAGCATTGATCGTATCTAATATATAGGCCTCGTTATTGTACGCGGGGATGCATACACTGATCTGAGGGATAGCCATAGTATCTCTTACCTCTTAACAAATTTCTGCCATGTGATACCTAATTCGAATCATCAGAACTCATTTTTCAAATCACACAGCCAAATATTAATCCCAATACCGCTTATTTAAACTGCAGGCTCTCACCAGCCACATGGGCAATTTTCGATACCGCTTGCCCAGGAAAAATCCCGCGTACCGACAGGCACAGTTCAATACAAAATAGGGCACCAGATACAGCTTTCCGTCTGCTTTCATCCGGGAAATACAATATCTCACCAGCTTCATCCCCTCTTTTTCCGAGGAGACCTCCGCAAAGACCTTCGGGTGATCCGCCTGGGACACTGCATTGTCAAAATTTCGGTGGAACTGATCGCAAAGGCCCAGATTATGGGAATGATAAACAGTAGCCTCCGCCGCGTAAACCACACCGTAACCGGCATTGATCGCCTTTGCTCCGAACAGCATATCTTCATTAAAGATGGTCTGCTCCACAAATCCGCCCAACTGATCAAATACTTCCCTTCGGTAGGCTGCACAGACGTTGGAAAGACAGAAGGTCTTAATTCCCCGTGCAGGGATGTCTGCCTTCGTGCGAATCTCACTCTTTGCCGGATAATTAAACTCGCGGATGTAGCGCTCCACCGCCCTGCAGTCCTCATAGGGAAGCTGGCGGGCATAGACAGCTGCCATTCCGAAACACTCACTCATCCCCAACGCAGCCACCAGCTTTTCCAGCAGATACTCATTCGCCGGCACCGCGTCCTGCGTCATAAACACCATCACATCAGCGGTTGACAGGGATGCACCCAGATTGCGGCTGCCGCCGTGGTCGAAGTGTCCTTTTTCGATTTTGCGGAAACAGATATTTTTCGCCAGATAATCCGGCTCTCCCGATAACACCTCTCCCGTGTGCACGATGATGATCCGCTCCGGCTTCACCGTCTGAGTTTCCAGAGCCGTCAGCAATTTATTCAGTTTTTCGTCCGGCTTATATACCGGGATGATCACATCCACTGACACCATGGCTTCCCCGCTTGCTTCTAATTTCCTGTACGATATAAATCACTCAAAAATCTCTTCTATATTCGTTTCTACATATTTCTCCAGATACTCACGATCCACTTAGCTCGACTGCCGCTTCATCCTCCACAGACACGCCGCCACAAACACCAGCGCCTGCAGCATCAATGCAATGCCCCAGCTGAGTGTCACTCCGCCCATCCCCATCTCAGGGATCAGCAGTCTCGATGCCAGATGGCACACACCGATGGCCAGCACATCGCCCACAATCAGACTCTTAAAATCTCTCATAACAATCAGCAGCGTCGCAAACAGCCACGCGACTGTCACCAGCCCGGAACAGACAATGGTGGGAATCAGCATATCCGCATAATCCAGCACACTCAAATTTCCGGCAAACAGAATCCGCAGTCCGAACCGCCCAAAAATCGCGGCACCGACCACGCAGACCACTGTCATGGCGCTGATCAGGGCTGTATATTTCAAGCCGCGGGCAAAAAACCGCTTTCGCTCACCCTGCTGCAGATCCTCCGCCAGCGCAGGGATCACCGGGTTGAACAGGAAGGACCCCGCTGTCTGCACGATAATGCTCGGCGCGGCGATGGAACCATAAATGCCCAACATGTCACTTCCCCAGCTGCTCTCCAGCACGGTCTTGGGAATGGTCGCCAGCTCAGACACCATATAGGTGTTCAATGTCAGCGGCAGACAGATCCAAAGCAGCTGTCCGATGGCCCTCCAGTCAAACTGCGGACGGATATCTGCCAGCTTTCTCGACAGCCGTCCGTCATATATCCAGATCACCACGAAGGAGGCCAGCGGCATCGCCAGCATGGAAAGCATCAGATTGTCAAACAACAGCTGCCCGGCCACAAAAGCCACGATGGTGACCACCGCTCTCAGATAGAAGGACACGCCCACCGCGTCCATCCGGTCACCCTTCTGTTCAATGCCCTGGAACACATCCACGGCAGCCTCGGCGATGCGCAGAAGCATGTACAGCAAGATACAGACAGCCGCCTCCCCGGTATAGCCGCCCAGAATCACGCGCCCCGCACAGAGCAGGAAAGCCAGCCCCGCCGTCACCACGCGGGAGGACACATAGATCCGGCTGGAAAACCGGTCATTGATATCCGACACCTGATAGGGCCGGATGCCGTAGAGGGCAATCGCCGAAAACGGATTGGAAATACTGATGGCCAGATTGTAAATCCCGGCACCGGTATTGCCGGAAAGGTTGGACACCAGAATGATGGTCAGCCATTGGCAGGCCAGATAAAACACCATTCCGGTGGAATAAATCAATAATTTGTTACGGTTGCTCATGTTACCTGGTCTCTCTTTTACTCTCTTTTTTCACCAGCCCGTTTTCAAGCCGCCTGTTTCCGACATATTTATCCCTTTATTGCACGTCTTTTTACGTCCATCAACCGATTACGACGTTTTTCGACTTTTTCTGCTGCGCCGGTCAATCACCCACATCCCCATGGTGTCATTGATGGCAAATCTGACCTCCGGGAACACTAATGTCATCCACTCCATCAAGTGATAGATCAACAGATACAACTCCATCCCGGTTTCTTTTTTCGTTCCGGCATAGGGCGTCATCGCCAGATATTTTGTATAATATTTGCGATAGGGATTTAAATTGCCTCTCTTCCACGGACGCTCGTCGCCCAGATAATGAAGCACGGCAGGATTCTTCTTCGCCGCTGTCAGCTGCTCCTTCGTCACCGCCGCATACTCAGCGGTTCTGACCACCAGCGACGAATAGGGGAAGTATTTTAAATTGGTAAAAAAGTTATATCGCGGATCCAGCAGTCTGATTTTTCCTCTCAGCGCACCGTTGATGGTGTCCTGATCACAGGCGAACAGCCTGCCATCCCTCTCCCGGTAGAAATCGAGCAATTTTTCCTGGACCTTTTCCCGGCGCCAGTAAGCCAGATTGATCAGCAGCACGCCGGAATTATAGTAGGCATCCTCCCTGGTCAGATCAATCTGTCCCTTGATATTCATCCCCACCGTCGGCTCCATGGCCGCCGCCAGCGCATATCCCTCCAGGGGAAGCTCCCACAGCGGGGTCAGCGAATCCTTCACGATGGTGTCGCAGTCCAGATAGAGAATGCGCTCCTCATGGGCCGGGATCATCTCCGCCATGAAAAAGCGGCTCAGCGCGCTGACATCGAACCCGCGGGTGTCGATCTCGTAGGGAAAACGGCTGCGAACATCCCCCAGTTCCACCACAACCATCTCTCTGCCATACTTATCTGCGATACTCTTCAGCCTTCCGATGTTTTCCTCCGAAAGCCGATTGGACAAAATATATACCCTGATCATTTCCTCTGATTGATTGTTATCAAACAGCGAACACATGCTGGCCGCCAGATGTCTGGCGTAGCCGTCATTGGACGCATAAGCTGCTACCATTTCACACCCCATCCCAAGTGTCTTTTCGGCACTTGGTATTTCCTTATCAGACTGATATTTCCGGCTGCCCTCACCCAACCGCTATCTCCGGCAACCGCGCTCATTTACAAACTACACTCCGCACCTCACTGTCCCAGATCAAGAATATCCGGACAATGATTTACCCGCTTCTCCACCGGCGGCAGCTGCATATAGTCGCCAAACTGGCGGGTCAGCAGCCGGTCATACTCCCTCGGTGCCTGCACCGTAATCCCGGAATAATCCAGAGGCACTGTGGGGAACAGTTCGTCCACCGTGGCCCTGGTCCGGTCACCCAGAAGCTCGTCCAGACAGATCATGGTGTGCGTCGGATTTGCTCTGAACTTCTGAGACTCCTTCACGTAGGCCCTAAACAGCCACTTTCTGGGAACCAGCTGAAGCACATAGTGGCCGGCCAGATACACCGGCACCAAAAGAGCGGCGATCAGCCCCTCTCTCCCCTGATTGGGAAATTTGGATATCTGGAGGATCATCAGCTTGTCCAGCAGATTACACTTCTTCGCCTGCTTTCTGGCCTCCGCTGCGTCATCGGACACATAATCATACACAAATATATCTACAAATACGCCCATTCTGAATTTGGCGTCGATAAAGGTCTTGTCGATAAACCTGGTTCCTTTTTTCTGCACCTTCGGCAGCGACATCGGGTAATCCAGATTTCTGGCCATGCTGACCAGCTCGTACTGACTGTCCAGCGCCTCATCTGCAACCGCTGCAAACTTCTCGTAATCCTCTCGGGCCATGCAGATATCGATGTCGTCATCCCAGGGAATCGGTCCGTGATGACGGACAGTTCCCAGAAGCGTACCGTAGGCCACAAAATACCGGATATCGTGAATCTGGCAGACACGAATAATATCCTTTAAAATATCCAGCTGCATCTCCTGAACCCGTTTTAAGGTCTCAGGGTCGTACTGTCTGTATTGCATAATACTGCAACCTCGTTATTATTATCGTTTTTCGCAGTGCACCACCGCTCATCTCGCGGTGCATTTTATTTTCGCAGTACCGCTCATTGCTTTCGCAATGCACCTCACGGCCGCTCTGCGCCCGTTTGGTCACGGGTGTACGAGACGATCCGCATATAGTCCTCGATATAGTCAATCTCAGACCAGAAATAAGGTGCCACATCCAGGGCCTTCACCTGCTGCTCCAGGCAATGATCGTAGAGGATCACTTCCCACCAGGTCTGATAATTTTCCGTGTCGACCATCTCCTCCATGATCTCCACAAATCGCTTCATGTAGGTGCTTTTCACCTTGCCAAAGCCCACATACTCGCAGTCCCGGTCCTCCATGGGGATGTCCTTACCGTACTTGCGGATATATCCGTCCTCGAGTCCAAACAGATAATCTCCCACCTTCGCCCGCCTCGTGTCAGACAGAAGTACGGTCTCCTCCGGACAGTCCAGAAGAAGCTTCAGGATCTCCTCCTCAAAAAACACATCCGCGTTTCCAAACAGATAATCCGTGTCCTCCCTCAGATAATCTCTGGCAAACCAGAGGGATGCCACGCTGTTGGACACCCGATAAAAGGGATTTATCACAAAATCCACCGGCAGCCCGGCCAGATCCTCAAAAAACAACTCCTTCTTATAGCCGACAACGATGGTCACATCGATATTATGCGCCATCAGCAGCTCGACCGTATGACGGATCAGAGACTTTCCGCCCACATCCAGAAGACTTTTGGGTTTGGAAATCTCTCTGCTGATTCTGCTGCCGACCCCGGCCGCCATCAATACCGCTCTCATAGTTCCTCCAATCGCAGATCACCTGCTGTTTCTTTTCGCAGACTCATCGCCTGTCCCTTCTTGCATCAGTTCCGGCATCAATCCCAGACAACAGTTGAGCCTCACGCCCGGTCAGCTGCCAAAAACGCCTCCAGAAACCGACTCATCGCTGCCTTTGATCCGGTGCTGATTCGAATATACTTACTCAGCAATGGATTTCCATAGCGCTTGATCAGCACCTTATAGTCATCCTTCAGCCGCTGCGCCAGCTGCGCAGAATCACTCTTCGGCTCAATAAACAGGAAATTACCGTCCTGATTATGGCAGGTATAGCCATGCTTCTCCAGCTCATCAATCAGATATTTCCGACCTTCCCGCTCAGTGCGGATCAGCTCATCCAGAACCTCCGGATGATCAATCAGACGCTCGCCAAATAACAGCGCCACCGTGTTTACCTCCGCAGAGGAACGCACATGATTAATATATTCAATCAGCTGCTCACAGCCGATGACCGCGCCCAAGCGGCATCCTGCGATAGAATACATCTTGGAAAAAGTTCTCAGCAAAAGCAGATTGTCATACTCGTCGATCAGCTTGATGAAGGTATTCGGATAGAAATAGTGATACGCCTCGTCAATCACCATCACTGCCCCGCACGCCGTCACCTTGTCCATGATGGTACGGACTTCATCCTCGGTAAACGCCCGCCCGATGGGATTGTTCGGATTTAAGAGCGCCACCAGATCAGTGCGCTCGTCGATGGTATTCAGAATATCCTCCACGGAGATCTGAAACTTGCTGTCGTAGGGGACTCCCACATGCTCGTAACCGTACATATTACAATAAACACGGTACATCTCAAAGGTAGGAGTAACCGTCACCACCTTATGCCCTCTGCCCACAAAGGTCTCCATAATATATCGGATAGCCGTGTCGGAGCCGCTGGTGGCGCAAACCTGCTCCGGTCTGATGCCCAGCTGCTTTGCGTACTTGCGGCAGAAATGCCCCGGCTCCGGGTAGGTCGCCAGATACTCAGGCGTAATCTCCGCCAGCACACTGTCCACAAAATCCCCCGGGAGGCCCTCCGGGTTTTCGTTCATATCCATGCGAAGATACGCACTTCTGCCTTCCTCGGAAAAAATGCGAAAGCAGTTTTTGATATCCTCATTTACATAATAATTGCTCATTCTTTTACTCCTGGTTTGTTTTTCGCCGTCGTTTTGGAAATCCACTCTCCGAATGGATGCCATCATGACTGTGCCTCAGCCTTCCAGATGATTTTCGATCAGATCCTTCAATTCGTCGAAGGCCTTCTGCTCATCGGGGCCAGTGCACACCAGCTCCACCTCTTCATCAGCACAGATGCACGCTCCCAATACACTCAGCACGCTTTTCACATTGTAGAACGATGCCTTATAATTAAACTCCACTCTGGAATCATACACCATCGCCTGCTTACACAGGGTCCCCACCGGACGCATATGCAGTCCGGCCGGACAATTTACCTTTACCAATCCCTTTACCATACTATCTTTCCTTTTCTGTCCGAGGCCGAATCTCAGCGACCCCTGGCTCTGCTGCCAGCTCCCGCTGACTCTTTCGTTTCCTCCGCCTCGGTTCCTCCAACCTGCGCTGCTTCCTCAGTGCTTTCTTCGGCGTCTGCGCCTCCGACTGATTCCTCTTTGGTCTCATCCGGCGATTCATCCTCAGTACCGATCACTGAATCTGACTCTCCGGTCTCATCCTCCGCCTCATGATCTACCACAGACAGGTTTACCTCGCCGGGAACCGTGATTTCCAGGCCCTCTATAGGCACTGCACTCAGTGTCAGAATATGATCTCCGACTCCCATACCGCTCACGTTTGCGATCAGATAAATATCTTCGCCGGTCAGCTTTTCCCAATCACTCTCCAGGCCGAACACACTGACGGTGATCAACGGCTGATGAATATAATATGCCCAGGGACCTTCCTGTCCCTCAAAGCTGATATTTCTGGACGGAACCTCTAGCTCGACAGTCCCTTCCGGCTCTACTACCAGACTGACCGTAATCAGTGTATTTCCTCCTGCGACCGTCACATTATCGGGAAGATATTCCTGAATATCAATCTGCCTGGTCAGCTCACCGGACGCACCCTCCGCATCTATCTCGATCTGAATCTTGTCCAGACCGGCAATCGACTGCATCGTACCGATCACAGAGATGGACTGCTGACTGATACGGTATGTGATATATCGGTATCCCGCTGCCACCTTCTCTTTGTTATTTACCACCACATCCAGGCTCACCGGACTGGTTTTCTGCACCACAACGTCCACTTCCACTTCCCGCATCTCCGCCTGAATGCCCATATCGTTCAGACTCCGGATTTCACGGCCTGAAGCATTATAAAACTCCAGCGGGACCGTCATCGTCTCGCTCTCCGCGCTCTCCGACACATCGACAAACGCCTTTACGGCGCTGACATCATTGAGCTTGGAAACAGCTCCGGTCAACGCAACCATCTCACTGGAGAGCGTGCACTGCCGATAATCGTAGCCATCCTCGACCTGCCCCTCCTGTACAACCTCGATCTTAAACAGTCTGGTGACAATCTCTTCCGTCGCGATACTCACACCGTAATCAATCTGCAGCCAGTTGCGCACCAGCGAAGCATCCTCTCCGACCAGCTCCACCTTGACCTCCACATTGGAGGTGACATCGTAAATATTTGCCAGATCTGCCGTCGCCTTAAAATCCTTGGACGTAATCTTGCGCTTATCCTTCGTTCTGGTAGTCACACTGACCGAAACGGTTTTGCTGCCCACCACCTCATATACAAGACTATTTTGCTCCAACACCTCCGCGTTGACGAGCTCAACGGGAATGCCGGTGACAGTAAATGTGGTCACCGGATCATTATTGTTCATGATCAGCAGCCAGAGCAATACCGCCGTTATGGCCGCAATCAGTTTTAACGCCAGATTATTTGTCAGCTTTTCTTTCATGCTTCGGTCTTCCTTTCAACAGCTTGCGGCGAGGCGTCTCCTCCTCATGCTCCGCAAAACAGGACATCAGAAGAGTCTTCAGTCCCTCGGCGTTCATATGACGGATCAGTCTGCCATCCTGCGCCACCGACACATAGCCGGTCTCCTCGGATACGATGACCGTCACACTGTCTGTGACCTCACTGATCCCAAGCCCCGCGCGATGTCTGGTTCCCAACGCCTTACTGATCCGCATGCTGTCCGACAACGGCAGATAGCATGTCGCCGATACCACCCGGTTCCCCCGCACGATCACCGCTCCGTCATGGAGAGGGGTATTGTGCTCAAAAATATTAAGAAGCAGCTGACTGGTCAGCACACCGTCGATCTTGATTCCGGTGGCGATATATTCGTTCAGCGGAACTTCCTTTTCCATAACGATCAGCGCACCGGTCCTGGCCTTGCCCATCTCGAATGCCGCTTTCACGATCTCATCGATCACCTGCTCGCCTGTATTATCCTGTTTCTTCGTCGAATTTGTCAGCAGCAGATGCGAGAACATATTGTTCTGCCCCAGCTGCTCCAGTGCCTTACGCAGCTCCGGCTGGAAAATGATTACCAGCGCCAGGACTCCGATATCGAACACCTTTCCGGCGATCCAGAGGATCGTATCCATCTCGAAAATCGCCGCGATCGCAACAAATGCAAACAACACCAGAAAGCCCTTCAGCAATGTCCACGCCCTGCTGTTTTTGATCCAAAGCATGATCTCATAGATGAGAAATGCAATGATCGCCATCTCCACGATGTCGGTTATCCAAATGTCCGACAGGGATACATTCAGATACTTATCAAAAAACCCCTTGAGCTGATCCATTTATGTCCTCCCCATTACCGGTCCTTTACGTCCGGCAATTCATTTGTTGCCTCCATACCTGAAACATCCGGGATCGCCGACGTATTTTCCAGCTCCTTGCGGATATTCAGCTTCTTGACCTGCACCTCGGGGCGGCTGATCGCCATCTTCGGCACGGCCTTGACATAATAATAATAATCGTCATCCTCAAACTGAACATACTCTGTCTGCAGATAACTGAGCGGCAACATGAAAAACTCTACCGCGAACGCAATCACTGCGGAAAGCACAAAACCGACAATCATCAACACCACAGAAAGCCGGATATCCAGAGCAAAAATGCCTACCAGCAATACCATAATCCCGGTCGCCATCCCCATCCCCATGCCGATATACCGGGAGTAATCGTGCCTCATCCGGCCAACCAGCCAGGTGATCACCAGCATCGCGCAGAGCGCAATACACATCAGCCACATTTCCTGGTTATTTACCAGACCGGATACCAGCTGCATAACCTTCTCCAGCATCGTCAGCGAGCTGGCAGAGGAAAGTAAGCTGGCGTTATTTCCAATATAGACCACCATATAGTAGAGAATCGTGGAAAACGCCACCGGAATCACCTCCAGCAGTGAACCGGTCAGTCCCACCAGCAATACAGGCGCATAGGGAATGCCCAAAAAGTAGCATACCGGCATCAGCAACAGCAAAACATTTCGCTCCGGCCGGAAAATGTAATTAACACAAAACATAACGATCATGACCGCTGCCACCGCCGCCATCGCCTCGAGGGAAAGGCTGTACAGATTGCAAAGTACAAGCACTGCAACGATCATCAGTCTCAGTCCGAACGGAAGCCAGGCCCCGATCAGGCTCACTGCGGCGAACACGACCGGACTTCCCACGAGCCCGCCGAAACCGATAAACTCTCCCATCACAAGCAGAGCCCCAAACATCACCACAAATCTCGTCAGCGGCTGTATCAACATCGAGTAGCGCCCATAAATACCACTCAGGCGTTCACGCACAAGCAAAAGCTTTTCCATCATTCGGCTTCACCTTCCCTTCTCACCTGCGGGATCTGCCCCGTCAGTCTGCGCTTGTCCTTTTCGTTCCAGTAATTTATCCTTCTGAGAAGATTATAATACTTTTTTACACTGCTGCGGGATCTCGTATACCTGCGCGAATATGTCCTCCAGGCGATCACCACCGCCATCACCAGAATCGCACCGTAGATTACTGCGATCCGCATCCCGAGATCAATCAGCACGGAAAAATCGCTGACTGCGAGCAATTGCTCTCCCGTGTGCAATGCCCAAACCAATAGCACGACCAACACGCCTAAAGTGGCGATGATCATCGACTTTACTATCTGCATAGAGACATACGCGCCTTTGCTGTATCGATTCACCAGCAAAGCCCCTCTTTTCTCCCGCTGTCTGTACCACTCAGCCTGCGCCATCAAGCGTACCTTTTCCTGATTTACCATAGATACCTCCGATAAATGTTGCTCAGACAGATTAAATCACTTTATTATAACACACTACAGAAGAAATTTCGAGGTCTAATCTGCATCTTTTTATTAAATATCTGTTACAAATATAGTTTTACACCGTCAAATAAAGTTCATTCGACAAGGCAAAACGAAAAAGACACCACACAAGGGCCTAACCATAGCGGTTTCGGTTCATGTGCAGTGTCTATGATCTTTTTTCTGCCGGCAGCGAACAATTACTCCTCGTCCATAGCCGCTTCCATGGCTTCATCCTTGCCTTCCTTAGCCATCAGGTAAGCGTTGATGCCGTTCACCAGGAAGTTTACATCCAGACCGTGAACCATAGCAGCCTCCTCAAGGCTCTCGCCTGCTGCGGAGGGGCAGAATACACAGTGCATTCCGGAAGCCATCAAAATTGCTGCAATACTGGGGTCCAGCTGAAGCAGATCCCCGATAATCATCTCTTTGGTTACTTTGTTTGCCATTTTATTTCTCCTTGAAAATATTATATTTATTATCAATTTCAAGCAGTGCGCGTCTCTTGACGTTCACTCCGTGCCCGTCAAGCGCGCGGGCTGGCATTTCTCTCCAACCTTGCGCAGTGCGTCTCTTGACGTTCACTTCGTGCCCGTCAAGCGCGCGGGCTGGCGCCCTATACATCTAAGCGCAAATTCGTCTGCCTGTGAGCAAGCTCACGCAGCCGATTTGGCTTAGATGTGCACTGCTTGTAGTCTTCGCGTCAGTACGCTTTTCCCCAATATACCATCGCCTTGGCGGGCTTTCCGCAGACAGGGCACACATCGGACAGCTGCTCCTGCTCAAAAGGCATGCAGCGGCTGGTCGCGCCGGTGTCCTCCTTGATCTTGAGCTCACACTCCTGGTCGCCGCACCACATGGTACGCACGAAACCAGTCTTGTTTGCAACGATATCCTTGAAGGTCTCGTAGTCGGTTGCGGTGTGGATATTTTCTGCCAGATGAGCCTTCGCCCTTGCCAGCATATCCGCCTGCATCTTCACCAGCTCCTCATTTACCTTCACCGCCAGCTCGTCCAGGGATACCACGATCTTCTCGCGGGTGTCGCGGCGAACGATCACTGCCTGGTTTGCCTCGATATCCTTCGGTCCCAGCTCCACGCGGAGAGGCACGCCGCGCATCTCATGCTCGGAGAACTTCCATCCGGGGCTCTTGTCGGAGCCATCCAGCTTCACGCGGATACCAGCCTTTTTCAGTACATCGGTAACCTCCGCACACTTCTCCAGAACGCCTTCCTTGCGCTGTGCGATGGGGATAACCACAACCTGAGTGGGCGCAATGCGGGGAGGCAGCACCAGACCGCTGTCATCGCCGTGAACCATGATGATCGCGCCGATCATACGGGTGGACACGCCCCAGGAGGTCTCGTGTACATACTGCAGCTGGTTGTTGCTGTCGGAGAACTGGATATCAAACGCCTTTGCGAATCCGTCGCCGAAATAGTGGCTGGTACCGGACTGCAGAGCCTTGCCGTCGTGCATCAGCGCCTCGATGGTGTAGGTTGCCTCAGCGCCTGCGAACTTTTCCTTGTCGGTCTTTTTACCCTTCACAACCGGGATCGCCAGAACTTCCTCAAAGAAGTCCGCGTATACATTCAGCATCTGCTCGGTGCGGTCGATTGCCTCCTGTGCGGTGGCGTGAATGGTGTGACCCTCCTGCCACAGAAACTCTGCGGAGCGCAGGAAAGGACGGGTGGTCTTCTCCCAGCGAACCACGGAGCACCACTGATTGTACACCTTGGGCAGATCGCGGTGGGACTGAACGATCTTGGAGAAGAAATCGCAGAACAGTGTCTCGGAGGTAGGGCGCACACACAGACGCTCCTGCAGCTTCTCATTGCCGCCGTGGGTCACCCACGCAACCTCGGGCGCAAATCCCTCCACATGATCCTTCTCCTTCTGGAGCAGGCTCTCAGGGATGAACATGGGCATGTAAACATTCTCCACGCCGGTCTCCTTGAAGCGCGCATCCAGCTCCTTCTGGATATTTTCCCAGATAGCATAGCCGGTGGGACGGATAATCATACATCCCTTAACACTGGAATACTCTACCAGCTCGGCCTTCTTCACAACGTCCGTATACCACTGAGCGAAATCCTCGCTCATGGAGGTAATGGACTCAACTAGTTTTTTGTCTTTCGCCATACTTTCCTCACTTTCTTGCTGCGGCATTCAAGAAATATGCGTTTCTGCCGCAGACACGTTGATTTTTACGCTCCGCTGCGCCCTTGATTAATCGTCATTTTGCCTCCATCAAACCGGGTCGGACAAAATGACAATAAGTATGCTCGCGTCGCATGCAAAAATCTTCCTATCGTCTGCTTGCAGAAACATATTTCGCGCTCTGCCGACAAAAATAAATTAAGGGCTCGCCGAAAATCAAAAAAGTCCCTCACTAATCCTAGCAAGGGACCAACTTTCGTCGGCGGTACCACCCATATTAACCGTTTCGGTTCACTCTCACGCCCGTAACGCAGGTCTGCGCCGCAGTTTTCTGCGGAGCTCCGAGGCAGGTTCACTGATCTATCCGTGAGTGCTCACACCAAACGCACTCTCTCTGGGACGGAATCAAACGGCTACTAACCCTCTTCAACGCCATATCAGAAATAATAATATCGTGTGTATCGAAAAATGTCAAGGTTTTTAAACCGTAAAAGCCACCAAATCGGTGGCCTTTTACTGTTCTTTATTTTTCCGGTATCGCAACCTTCCAGATATAATCCGTGCGGAACTTGCCTGCGTTTCGATCATAGGTGCCATCACCGCTGTAGAGAATCGCTCCGGACTCATACAGAACCAGAACCTCCAGCCCGTTTCCATCGTCCTTCATCGCAATACCCTCCGACATGGGCATGTTCACATACAGCTCATCGCGGCAGACTTTCTTTTCCAGCATGATACAGGTATATTCGTTTCCGGCAATCGAAATTGTCTGTGTCTCCGCCAGGGAAGGATCATATACCATCAGCTGAGAGTTATTTCCGCGGCCATAGGACTGGCTCAGCACGATACGGCCGTCGCGCAGCTGTGTCATACCCTGAATGCGGTCTGTGGTACAGTACACCTTGTCCGCATCGGGCATCGCAGGCTCACCTTCCGCCGACTCCATGCGCGCCGCCCCCTTCTCGGTCAGGTCATAGCCCAGAATATAGCTTCCCATGGTCTCATTGTCCTTTGCGGCCTTGGTGGTTCCGATGGTTACAGGCGCCACATAGGACTCATTACCTGCCAGATAGAAATTGCCCACCCAAAGAATACCGTTGGAATAGTTCAGCCAGGAGGGCTGCACCGGAACCTGATAAAAGGTCTCCAGATATACATCCTGATGTCCCTCGGTCACCAGATCTGCCAGCGGGACTGCTGCGATCCAATAGGTAACATTGCCTGCCGCATCTTTTCCCTTTGATGCGGAAACATACAGGGTGTCGTCGCTGACCGCCACGCCGCCCATATGGCTGTCAAACCCGGTACCGTCAGCATAGTACATGACATACTCAGCCTTAAGCTCACCGGCCGCATCCATCATCACAACTGCCGAAGGGTTGCTGTCATCAAACACATTGAACTCACCCTTTTTTATGTAGCCCGACATATAGATATTTCCGGTGGCATCGTGCTGGTCCATGCCCTGGGGAACCAGATGCTCGCTCAGACCGGGGGTCAGAATATATGCCTCCGCCACCTTCATGTACGCCTTAAAATTCCGATATCCTGAGGAATCCGCGTGTGTGCAGACGCCGTTGTTCTCCTTCTGGGTAAATACCAGTCCGTTTTCGTTGACCTCCGGCTCAGTGGGAGCTTCGGTGGGAGCTTCGGTAGGTGCCTCGGTGGGAGCCTCCGTTTCCTCCGGTGCTTTGGTCGGCGCATCCGCAGGAGCCTCGGTAACCGCAGGCGCGGATGTAGTCTCCGCCACATTTCCCGGTGCCGCGCATCCGCCCAACATACCAATCATCGCCAGCGCAAGCAACAGTGACAATCCTTTGTTCCATCTGATTTTTTTCATCGTTCTCTCCATTTCTGCCGCGCTCACGGGCGGCATTTACATCTGCAATCCTTTACGATCCATTGATTTTGGCTGCTTGTACAAGCCCAAAAGTGATTTTTCACAGCACCTCACCGGTTCAGCTGCAGTTCCTTCCGCAGATACTCCTTCGTCAGCACCAGACCCGCACCGCCGGGATTTAACATAAAACCCTTCACCTCATCGGGAAGCGGCATCCCTGCCAGCTTCTCAAAATCAGTGACTGCGGCTTTCAGCTCCTGATCTCTCTTAAACCGCCCGTACTCGACCCCATCAGAAAAGATCGGTACCATCACCTCACCGGCCTTGGTGCGCATCATCAAAAGCTGTGTAGCCTTCTTTCCGTCCAGCTCCACCTCTTTGATCGGCAGCAGATATCTGGCACGGATCAGATTGACTGCCATCTCCTCCTCCAACTCGGCAGCCTTATCCGCATTCTCCGCCTCGATCCCGCTGGGCTTTCTGGCCTCCTGCAGATAGTACATCATGCTGAGCTGCAGCGCGGGATTTTCCAGCGGGCGCGCATTCTCCGGCAGATTTGATATTTTCGGTCTGCGCACGATCTCGGAGAGCGGAATCCGCAGCAAGTCTTTGCCCACTGCCACCACCAGTCCGGTCACGCCGTACACATAGAGATCCGCGAACAGCTTCAGCATATCCTTCTGCTCCGCCTTCACCGCCACCGCCGGACACTTGGCCTGAGTGAGGGCCTTGGCCCGCTCCAGCGCGTCCGCCTCTTCGGTAAATAAAAACACCTCATCCTCAAAAGACTCACCGTTGCACTCTGCGTAAGGCAGATTGGTCAGCCTGGAATAAATAATATATATAAGCTCCCTTTTGGGAAGAGTTTTCAAAAAATCCAGCTTTGTCATATACTTCCTTTCCGTGCGCTCCGTTCAGCCGCCGTGCCGAAATACAGGAAATAATCTCCCGGCACATTTGTTGATCAGCCGGCCCGGCCACACGCTATAAAGTATACCATCTTTAACCGCTTTCGTCAAACCTTGAAAGCTCCTGTATCGCAATCAATCCAAAGGGCCCCAGCACCACTCCGATGATGCCGAACAGCTTCAGTCCCACATAGATCGCCGCCAGGGATTCCAGCGGACTAAGTCCCATGGAATTGCCCATGATTTTCGTCTCCATGATCTCCCTCAGGAAATAGGTGGCCAGATAGATTACCGCCAGCGCAATTGCCCGCATCCACTTTTTCCTGACCAGCTCAATGACAACCCAGGGAATAAACACCGTGCCGGTACCGAACAGCGGCAGCGCATCCAGCAGACCGATTCCGATTCCGGTGATGATGCTGTAGGGATTGCCCATCAATGACAGACCGATGCAGCAGATTACCGCCGTCAGGGTCATAATAATCAGCTGGGACTTAATGTATGCAGTCCCCGCATGGACCAGCTTGTCCTTGAGCGCATAGATTTCTTCCTTAAACACCGATCTGGCGGCTGCCTGACCAATCTTGTCCCAGGACATTAAAAACAAAACCGTCGCCAGAAAGACGACCACCACACCGGCTCCCAGGGTTACCGTCCAACTGACCAGCGCCACACTATTGCCCACCAGACCGGCCATCAACTGGCTGCCGATCTCCGCCAGACCGCTGTTCCACTGGGCATCCAGCCAGTCAAATATTTCTCCGTCCTCCAGCTTCAAGGTTTTCTCACATTCCTCGCAAAATTCCCGCATCCAGGTGCCCGCCTGCTCCGCGTAGCCGGGAATATTTTCCACCAGACTGCCCGCCTGATAGATGATCTCCCTCACCAGAAAAATAAGTCCGGCAGAAATCAGTGCCGCAAAAAGCGCCGTGACCAGAGTCGCCGCCACACTTTTGGGCAAGCGCGCCTTTTTGTGAAGCCAGCCGTAGGGCTTCTTCAGAAAATAGGCCAGCACTGCCGCCAACAAAAATGGAATCACCACCGGGAGAAGGTATCGAAAAATCAGATACACCCCGATGGTGATTCCGGTCAAACGTAATATTCTCTTTTGTTTCCTCACACGTACCTCATCCATGGAATTGTCCTACGTACCTTATCCGTATATTTCAGCGGCAGGACCGCTGATGAGGATAGTGTGAGCAGAAGAGGGGAAAATTATACTGTCCCTCAGGTTTTATTTCCCGCAAACTGTGTCATATACAGCTCATAATATTTGCCCTGCTTTGCAAGCAGCTCATCGTGATTGCCGATCTCCACCACTCTGCCCCGGTCCATGACTACGATCTTGTCCGCGTCCCGGATGGTGGACAGACGGTGAGCGATGATCAAGCTGGTCCTGTTTTTCATAAGTCTGACCATGGCATCCTGGATATTCTTTTCTGTTCGGGTGTCCACAGATGAGGTGGCCTCGTCCAGAATCAGGATCTTGGGGTTGGCAAGCACCGCTCTCGCGATGGCCATCAGCTGTCGCTGTCCATGGGAGAGACTTGCACCTGCCTGCTTCAGGAAAGTTTTGTATTTTTGCGGCTGTCGTTCGATGTAGCGGCGAATATGACTCATCTGGGCAGCATTTACCATCTCTTCATCCGTCGCTTCCAGATTTGCATATTTGATATTGTTTTCAATGGTGTTGGAGAACAGCACCGTATCCTGCAGTACGATGGCGATATTCTTCCGGAGGAAATCCCGGTTGATATCCTGAATATTCACACCGTCCACCAGAATCTCGCCCTTGTCCACGGGATAAAAACGCATCAACAGATTGACCACTGTGGTCTTTCCGCTGCCGGTGGAACCGACCAGGGCGATCTTCTGTCCAGGCTCCACATCCAGATTGAAGCCGTACAGCACCTGCTTGCCCGGCACATAGGAAAAATCCACTTCCCGAAAGGAAATCTTTCCGGTAATATTCTCCAGCACCTGCTCGCCGCTGTTGTCCTCGTCCGGCTCATCCAGCAGGGCAAACACGCGCTCCGCACCTGCCACCGCGGTCTGAATGGTTCCGTACAGCTGGGCAATCTCGTTGATGGGGCGGGAAAACTGCTTCGCATAAATAATAAACGCCGAGACCGTACCGATGGTGATCAGGCCGGTATAGGCGAAGTAGCCTCCGAAGGCCGCCACGATCACGAAGCTGATATTGGAAATACAGTTCATGATCGGTCCCATGGAACCGCCCAGGATTTCCGCCTTGATGCTCACCTTTCGCAGCTCATCGGAAGTGCTGCAAAACTCTTCGACCACATCCTCCTGCTTGTTATAGGCCACGATAGACTTATAGCCCGTGATCATTTCCTCGGAATGCCCGTTCAGCTGGCCCAAGATGGCGGAGCGTTTCCGGTATACCTTGCGCATGGCGCGGGACATCTTTTTGGTCACGATGACTGTAAGGATCACGGTAACCATGGTGATCAATGTGAGCTGCCAGCAGTAGGCAAACATGATCGCCACAGTGCCGATAACCGTCAACACACCCGACACCAGGGAACCCAGACTCTGGGAGGTCGTGCTGGACACATTCTCCACATCGTTGGTCATACGGCTCATGATATCGCCGTTGGAATGGGTGTCCAGATACTTTATGGACAAATTATCAATCTTTTTGAACAGATCATGGCGCATCTGCCTTACGATGCTCTGGCTGAGCCTTGCCGCAAACAGGGACTGGCCCAAGGTGAACAGCACATTGACCAGATACACCGCCAGCAAGGTGATCACACAGGTGGACAGAGTCTCCCAGGCTTTGTCCTTGATGGCATCAATGGCACCGCCCTGAAGGGCAGGCGCCAGCAAGCCCGCCAGCGTGACACAGACCACCGAGACAAGCAGCATAACCAGCAGCTTCTTGGCATGTTTAAAATACTGCAGCAGTCGCGCCAGCGTACCGCTCACATTTTCCGCGTGCTCCACCGTTTGTCCCATGCCCCTGCCGGGTCCGCCGGGCCTTCCGCGGAAATTCACCGTGATGGGCGCATTTTGCTTCGGGGCGTCGGTCTTATATACATTTCCGCCCTGCTCAGGTCTCTTTTCAAATCCTTCGGGGAGGTTTTGGATCTGATTCATCTGGCTTCGCCCCCTTCCTTCATCTGGGAATTGTAGATATCCCGGTAAATTTCAGACCGTTCCATCAACTCCGCATGGGTTCCGATGGCGGAAACACCGCCGTTGTCCAGTACCAGAATACGGTCCGCGCCCTGAATGGAAGAGATTCGCTGGGCGATCATAATCTTGGTCACATCGGGGCATTCTTTCTGCAGCGCACGGTACAGGGAAGCCTCTGTCTTCAGATCCAGTGCGCTGGTGGAATCATCGAGGATCAGGATCTCATGCTTTTTGAGTATCGCTCTGGCGATGGAAATGCGCTGCTTCTGTCCGCCGGACAGCGAATGGCCGCCCTCCGTCACCGGTGTGTGATAGCCATAACTCTTGCCGCAGATAAACTCGTCCGCGTGGGCGATCTGAGCCGCGTTTTTGATTTTCCAAGGACCGGCATCCTTTCTGGACCAGCGGATATTCTCTCCGATGCTTCGGGAATACAGCTCCGCCTTCTGTAGCACGATGGCGATTTTATCCCGCAATGCTGTCAGTTCGTAATCCTTGACATTGATGCCGTCCACCAGAACTTCGCCTTCGGTGACATCGTAAAATCGGGGAATCAGATGCACCAGAGAGCTCTTGCCGCTGCCGGTGGCTCCGATAATGGCGAAGGTTTCTCCCGGCTGTACCTGAAAGGAGATATTCTCCAGCACATGATGGTCATCACTTCCCGGATAGGCAAAGCTGACGTTTTTGAATTCAACGGCTCCCCTGATTTCCGTTTCCCGCGCAAATGCGCCATCCGTGATGATATCCGGGCTGTGCAGAACCTCGTTGATTCGGTCAGCCGAGGCCTTGGCACGGCTGAACGTCTGAAAAATATTTGCCATAAACGAGATGCCGTGGAGAATCTGGGCGAGGTAGGTGATCGCCGCCATGGTATTTCCCGGCGTGATCGTACCGCCCGCCTTTACCGTATGGCCGCCGACCATAATGACTGCCACCACGCAAAGGTTCAGCACAATATTCATACAGGGACTCATAAATGCCAACAGGCTCTGCACGCGAAGATTTTCCTCACACAGCACATCATTGGCCTCGTCAAAGCGTCCCAGCTCATATTCCTCTTTTACATAAGCCTTCACCACTCTGGCTCCGGCCACGGTCTCCTGCATGATGTGGTTAATGCCGTCCAGCTTCTTCTGAACCACAGCGAAAAGCGGCGCTGTCTTTTTCAGAAAGAAAGTCACGATAACCACCACAAAGGGCAGGCCGCAGGCTGCCACCAGTGCGAATTTCGGCGATTGGCGGTACAGCATAAAGACACCGCCGACAAACATAACCGTGTTTCGCACAAAGCCCCGCACTGCCATCATCACCACGTTCTGCACCTGGGTCACATCGTTGGTCAAACGTGTCACCAGAGATCCGGTGGAAATCTTGTCCGTCTGCTGAAAGGACAGGTGCATGATCTTCGCAAACAGATCCTTGCGCAGATCATTTCCGAAGCTTTGGGCCGCAAGGTTGGCAAATACGCCGCACAGAACGCCGCAGAGACCTCCCACGATCACCGTCAGAATCATCCGTATGCCCACCGTCACGATCAAAGCGATATCACTTTTCAGAACACCGTTATCCACGATATCCGCCATCATATCCGGCTGAATCAGATCCATTGACACCTCGCCCACCATGAACAGCGGTGCAAGCAGGCAGAAAAACCAGTATTTTTTTAAATATTTCAGCATCAGGTCAAGTCCTTTCTTATGTAGTCTGCCAGTTGTTCCAGAAACACAATCAGTTCAGCTTCCTTCTCAGCGCCGATTCTCTCTGTGATGGCATCATCCGAGGCGTCCAGCTTTTCGCGGAGCCTGACCGCCACAGATATGCCTTTTTCCGTCAAATACAAACTGGAATTGCGTTTATCCGATGTGTTTATTTCCTTGCGCAGATAGTTTTCCTCCAGCATAATCTTTACCACCTGATTGACCGCCGACGTGGTGACACCTGCAAACTCGGCGATATTGCGCTGGCTGGATCCGGGATTTCTGAGGAGAAACAGCAGCACCGTCCGATAAGAATCCGGAATACCTTCTGCCAGGGTAATTTCCCGCACATGGTAGTTCCACGCATGTCGTGCCTTCGCGATAGCACGCATTAACGTCTGTTTTCTGGTCATGAAAACGCCTCCATATAATCAAGTGATAATTAAGTGCTTAATCATTTTACGCAGAATGGGTGGATTTGTCAAGAAAAAAAGAGAAGAGCGCTGTCTGCGCCCTTCTCCTCCTATGATATCAATCACATCTTAAACCGGTACCCCACGCCCCAGATTGTCTCGATATACTGCGGTTTCTGGGTATCCAGCTCGATTTTCTCCCTGATCTTTTTGATATGCACCGTCACCGTCGCGATATCGCCGATAGACTCCATATCCCAGATCTTGGAGAACAGCTCCTCCTTGCGGAACACACGGTTGGGGTTCTGCGCCAGGAAGGTCAGGAGGTCAAACTCCTTGGTAGTAAAGTTTTTCTCCTCGCCGTTGATGTAGACACGGCGGGCAGTCTTGTCAATCTTTAAGCCCCGGATCTCGATGATCTCATTTTCCTGCACATTGCTGCCGATCAGTCGCTCGTAGCGGGCCAGATGTGCCTTCACGCGGGCCACCAGCTCACTGGGGCTGAAGGGCTTGGTGATATAATCGTCCGCGCCGAGGCCAAGACCACGGATCTTGTCGATGTCATCTTTCTTCGCGGACACCATCAGGATGGGCGTATTTTTTTCCTTGCGGACCTGCTTGCAGATCTCAAAGCCGTCCACCTCGGGCAGCATCAGATCCAGGATCAGCAGATCAAACTTCTCCTTCAGGGCTCGCTCCAGGCCCACCTTACCCGAAGCCTCAATCTCCACGTCAAAGCCGCTGAGCTCCAGATAGTCACGCTCCAGCTCGGCAATGCTCTCTTCATCTTCTACGATCAGTATTCTACTCATTGATAACCTCCTGATATTTGCGTAATACAAAGCACATCACAGTGCCGGTGCTCTCTTTACTGGTGGCCCAGATCTTTCCGCCATGATCCTCAATGATCTTGCGGACGATGGAAAGGCCGATACCGCTGCCGCCGGTGGACGAGGTCCGCGACGAGTCGGTGCGGTAGAAACGGTCGAAGATATAGGGCAGGTCTTTGGCCGCAATGCCCTTTCCGTTATCCTCGATCTCGATCTGGACAAAATCACCCACATCCTTCAGACGGATATTGATAATGCCCTTTTTCTTGTCCATATATTTTGCGGAGTTGCCGATGATATTGTTTACCACCCGGCGAAGCTGCTCCACATCGGCGATGACGATCACATCGTCATCCAGATAGTTGAAAAAGCTGAGGTCAATATTCCGCGCCTCCAGCTCGATGGTCATCTCCTCCACACAATCCCGGAAATAATCGGCGATATTGATCTTCGCGAAGGTGTAGGGAATGCGGTTGGTGTCGATCTTGCTGTACAGAGTAAGCTCATCGATGAGCCGGTCCATGTCGTTAGCCTTATTATATATGGTACGAATGTACTTTTCCATCTTCTCCGGCGAGGAAGCCACACCGTCCAGTATGCCCTCGGCATAGCCCTTGATGGTCGTCACCGGGGTCTTCAGATCGTGGGAGATATTGCTGATCAGCGTCTTACTCTCCGCGTCAAACTGAATTTTTTCTTCGGAGGTATCCTTAAGGCGCTTTCTCATCTCCTCGAAATCCCGGCAGAGATCGCCGATCTCCCCTTTGTCAGAGGTATCCACCTCGAAATCCAGATTTCCGTCCTTGATCTCCTTAGCCGCCTTCTGCAGCATATGGATCGGCTGGACCATGGTTCCGTAAATCCATGCACTGGTGATCAGTGCAATCAGGCCCAGCACCACGACGATCAACAGACCAATTTCGGCGAACACCGAGCGGATGGACTGCGCTAACGTCCTGGTCGCTGTAACAATATAGACATGACCTCTCTGCCCGTCCGGAAACCGAATGTTCTGTTCTTTGACCAGCATATGCTCAAAGAACATCAGATCCACATTATTTCCTTCCTCGATCTCCCCCACCGCCGACTGATTCAGCCAGGACAGATCATCCAGCGGATTTCCGCAGTACACCGGCTGGTCGTTCTTCGTCACCACCAGATAGGAATAGTTGGCAGCCAGCCTGCTGTTCAGCCGATCCAGAGTCTCCGTTTCCATAAACTGAACCGGATCCTTTATCACCATCTGGCTGATCTCAGCCTGTGTGTCCGCCGTCACATCATCAAAAATCTGGATCGCTGCTGTGGAAAAGACGTCAATGATCAGGTTTTTATCGGTATTATTTTGAAGTGCGCTGAACTGAATACTGCCAAACAGCACCAGCCCCAGATAGGCCAGCGCCATGGGAAGCAGGGTCAGCACCAGACACATAATTAACAGTTTTGATCGGAATCTCATAACTTCTGTCTCCCGCTGTCTCTGCGGACATATCCTGTGCCACAGATCTCTCATCGTACTTCTAGTGTACACCAGACACCGTTTTTTTTCCATGTATAACCGAAAAAAACTTTATAAATTTTCCATAAAAACAGCCGCTAAGGAGAAGGAAGCCACCGACTTATTTGACGGACAAGAGCTGGACGACACAAAACCGCCGTCCAGCCCATCATTCATTATTATAGAAGATCATTTACAGTAAAAAAACGCATCCAGTCATTCCGATTTTAGGTCATTCTGCAACACCACCATTTTTCTGGTCTACAACTTGACAAGTAGATGTTTTATAATTATTTAAAACCCAGAGCTCAATCCTCTATTTAATTTCAACACTTATTTCTTCCGTTTCCGCTTTAACCACGTTCAAGTAACTCAATAAATCATCAACTTTTTTCCCTGTATGACGATTTCTCGAGATTTCAGATTGCACTGACAAAACATAACCATCTTCGGTTACATAGAATACTGTCTTGCATCCAATGTCTATGGTACCATAATCACTATTGTACGACCCTCCAACGATGTATCTTTTCCCTGGCTCCAATATGGGCATACAATCACCAAACTCGCTGCTATACGAAATCTCGCAGGTTCCCTCAATATCATTAAAGGCATCATTAATAATACGAGCCTCATATTTAATAAAGGGGAATTCTGTAACAATGCCCGTTATTTGATTTATTCTTCCCTCCGGAGTATTTGGATCTATTTTTACTGTCCTAATATATTCCACGGGTTTTCCTATAATTTCAATTTCGGCATAAACATCACAACGGGCAACACATTCTTCCAAAGACGATATACGCATATCTAGGAATTCTGGCTGATTGTCATTGATCGAATATTCCTCTCTAAGTATGCGTATTTCTCGATTCGATAACCTGTCCATAGAACTATTTCTAGTTACTGCCAACACGGTAATACATATCACAGTAATTGCAACGGCAGACAGTACATATTTTTTCATCATACTTACACCCTCCTTCAAAAAAACATGCTTGATTAATACATACTACTTAAATCAGTATAATCGTGTGGTTGTGGATAACAATATCCCTCAAACCCCCTTCTCATAATTGAAGTTGTGTAGCTCGGTATAGGATAATAATCACCGTCTGGGTGTCCCAATCCCAATGCATGTCCTAATTCATGCACCATAGTTTTTTCCATATGTACACCTGGAAAATCCTCATCATAGCTACTGTCAGTAAAAGGTGTTAAATATATAGTTGATCCCACAATAGCGCCAGTTGAATTAATTGCTGCAGAAACAGATGTGATATAGTTTCCTGCGGAATCTCTGTTATCTGTACACCCTACTACATCAGCCCAGTCCCAGCCATGTCTGCTTTGCCAGTAATCTTGACTCGGTGTGATCATGTGAACGTTTGCATTTATTGAAGATGTGGCTACCGTGGTAACTCGAGAAGATGCGCTATCCCATGCATCAACAGCACTATCATAATACTGGTAATATTCATCACTCAATTCGTCTCCATTAATTTTTAAATGAGGAAGACCATTTTGAAGATTCGCCCATCGTAATTCGATGCCATTTCCATTAGCATCATAGAAAATTTCGTGTGCAGAAACCATTAAACAGCTACAT
>JAFTXG010000018.1 GCA_017461725.1 Lachnospiraceae bacterium | reverse complement strand
GAAATATTGATATGGCAGAGGCGGCATTTCCATGGGCAGCTTCTGCTTACGATGGGAGGAATGCACATGGGAAAAGAAAATGATTTGATGCTGGATTATCTGCGGGATAATCGACGGTTCGCCGACCTGTTTAACGGCGGTCTGTTTGGCGGAGAAACCATCATAAACGCTGCCGATCTGCAGGAGGGCAGCGAAAACTACACCGAATACAAAAGAGAAATCACTTCTGCAACGGCTATCGGCAAGGCCCACGCCAAGAAGAAAAACCAAACCGTCCCCAGATCCAGAGACCTCAAAAAACGCCTCGGAACCGGCGCTGCGCTTCGCATCCTTGCCATCGAGGAGCAAAGCCACATCGATTACACCATGCCCTGGCGGTGTATGAATTATGACTCGCTGGAATACAGCAGACAGGTGCGAAACATCCAAAAGAAAAACGAGGAATGCCACCCCTACACAGACGAAAATGAAAAGCTCTGCCGTTTCACCCGGACTGACCGGCTGGATCCAATCTATACCGTCTGCCTGTACCATGGCTCCGAACAGTGGGACGGTCCTAAGAGCCTGAAGGATATGATGAACTTCGGTCATGACCACGCCAGCCCGGTCCTGGAAAACTGCTTTTCCGATTATCCGATGCACCTGATCTGCGTCAATGAGCTGGAAGATTTTTCCAAATTCAGCACCGGACTGAAAGAATTATTTGCCTTGATGGCTTACCGCAAAGATAAAAAAGGAATGATGAAGTTCCTCGAAAACCACGAAGAGTACAAACACTTAGATGAAGAAACCGCCGAAGTAATCAGCGGGATAATGGGAGTGGAAACATTTATGGAGAACAAAGAGCAATATCAGGAGGAGGGAAAATATAACATGTGTCAGGCGATCAGAGAACTGTGGAACGATGGATGGAATGATGGACTCAACGCAGGCATCAGCCAGGGCATTGAGCAAGGTATCAGTCAAGGCATTAGCCAAGGCATCAGTCAAGGCATTGATTTAAGCGCCGCCATCTTCCGCACCATCCGGTCAGGAACCTCGGACAATCAGTCGATTGCCGAGTTGTGCAACTGCACCGTAGAGGAAGTGGAAGCTATTCGGAAGGCATTTGATATCTGAGCTTTTTCGTCTTTTTGCTTATTTTAAAAACGCTTTTAAAAACTCTTCAAACTTTTTTACCGTTAGGACTTGAAAAAAGTTTCACAATGTTATAAGATTGATTTTGATTAGGCGATTTTCGCCCACTAAACATTTTGAGGAGATGTAGTTATGACAATTTCATCATTACAGAAGGCAAGATATGAGTATACTCCGAAGCTTCCCGGAATGCTGAGAAACGGCATTGCAGATATCTGCGTTAAAGAAGGCGCAGAGACTCAGAGCGTAGCTGATCAGGAAAAGATCAAGGCCCTCTTCCCGAATACTTATGGTAAGAAGGAAATTACTTTCCAGAAGGGACAGAACACCTCCGAGGCTAAGAAGCAGGTGGTAGGTGTTATCCTCTCCGGTGGACAGGCTCCCGGCGGACACAATGTTATCTGTGGTCTGTACGACGCGCTGAAGGCGACCAACAAGGACAACGAGCTTTACGGCTTCAAGGGCGGCCCCAGCGGTCTGATCGAGGATGATTACCTGATCTTCGACGACGAGTACATCAACCAGTACAGAAACACCGGCGGTTTCGATATCATCGGTTCCGGCAGAACCAAGCTGGAGACCAACGAGCAGTTTGCTGTCGTTGCTGAGGTTTGCAAGAAGCACGGCATCACCGCTATCGTAATCATCGGCGGTGACGATTCCAACACCAACGCAGGTGTTCTGGCAGAGTACTTCGCAGCACATAACACCGGCGTTCAGGTAATCGGATGCCCCAAGACCATCGACGGCGACTTAAAGAACGAGGACATCGAGTGCTCCTTCGGTTTCGACACCGCTACCAAGACCTACAGCGAGATCATCGGAAATATCGCAAGAGATGCTAACTCCGCTAAGAAATACTGGCACTTCATCAAGGTTATGGGACGTTCCGCTTCCCACGTTGCTCTGGAGTGCGCACTTCAGACCCAGCCCAACATCTGTCTGGTTTCTGAGGAGGTTGCTGAGAAGAAGATGTCCCTGGCTGACATCACCAACTATATCGCAGACGCAGTGGAAAAGAGAGCTGCCAAGGGCATGAACTTCGGTATCGCAGTGATCCCCGAGGGCGTTGTTGAGTTCGTTCCCGAGTTCTCTGTACTGATCCATGAGATCAATGAGCTCCTTGCCGGCAGCAAGGCAGACGAGTTCAACGCTCTTCCTTCCTGGGAGGCAAAGTATGCATTCATCCAGAACGGTCTGACCAAGGAGTCCATGGATGTATTCGCTATTCTTCCCCAGGCGATCCAGCAGCAGCTGTTCCTGGACAGAGATCCCCACGGAAACGTACAGGTTTCCCTGATCGAGTCCGAGAAGCTGTTCTCCGCTATGGTTAAGGAGAACCTGGCAGCGAGAAAGGCAGCCGGCACCTACAAGGGCAAGTTCAGCGCACTTCATCACTTCCTCGGCTACGAGGGAAGATGTGCATTCCCTTCCAACTTTGACTCCGACTACTGCTACTCTCTGGGATACAACGCATTCATGCTGATCCAGTACGGCTACAACGGATACCTGTCCAAGGTTTCCAACCTGTCCGCTCCCGCAAATGAGTGGGTTGCAGGCGGTATGCCCATCACCAAGATGATGAACATCGAGAGAAGACACGGCGAGGACAAGCCCGTTATCAAGAAGGCTCTGGTTGAGCTTGACGGCGCTCCCTTCAAGTACTTCGAGGCTCACCGTGATGAGTGGGCAGTCGAAACCTCTTTCGTATATCCCGGTGCTATCCAGTACTACGGACCTGCTGAGGTTTGTGATGCTACCACTAAGACCCTTGCACTGGAGCATGCAAAGTAATCATTGACTGTAAGTGAGAAAACCCTCAGGGAAACAAGCAATTCGCTTGATCCCTGAGGGTTTTCTCATTTTGCGCTCGAATATTTCACCCCAACTCTTGACAAAGAGACCGAATTATGTCGTTCGTTTCAATGCTTCCAACATCTCAGCAATCTTTTCTCTTCTGTCGGTCGCATTCAGGATGCCGCTGGTCGCTCCGCTCCCGTCTGCACCTTTCATCATCACTCTGTACACATCCTCACCGGTGGAAATGCTTGCCGCCTGCAGGATCAGCGTGTGCTCGCTGATCGATCGGATCACCGCATTGGTCTCCCGGATATATTCGTCACTGCTGGTCTGTCCGGTTCCAATCAGGCTGGTAGGCTCACAGATGATAATATCCGGCTTAAGTGCCGCTATCCGCCGGGCATCCTCCACCGTATCACAGCAGACCAGGGTATACAGCTCCATCTCGTTGGCCCGCTCTATGGCCCGCTCCAGTTCTTCCGACTCCAGCGGGTCCTCCGCATGGTTCAGCAGTACCGCCCTCGCCCCGGCGTCCTTCACGGCCTCGGGAAGCATGTGGCCGGTGCCACGGCCGGGCATGATCCCGTCGAGGTGCTGTGCCGTCACGATGATGTGCTTCGTGTTCTCTGCGATCAGGCGGAGATCCACGTGCTGCACATCGTAAAAGAAATCGATATCATACGCTTCTGCCAGTTCATCGCAGACCTTCGCCAGATCCAGCGCTTCCTGACCGTAGATATATGATTTCAGGTTGATGTTAAAAAACGGCGTTCGAATCGTTTTTTTCATGGTGTTCCCCAATCTGCATCACAGCCGTCACATGTTTGCGCGGTAAGCCTTTACCAGATTCATGATCTCCACTACACGCTCGGGATCAACATTGTTCTCGAACTTGCCGTTCTCCTTGAATGCGGTACCTACACATGCGCCATCGCTCACATCCAGCTTCTCCTTTACGGTAGCTGCATTGAATCCGGTATTGCAGAATACGGGAACACTGCCTGCCACGCTCTTTACCTCGCTGATGATGTCCGTGCTGGTCTCGCTGCCTGCACTTGCGCCTGATACACAGAGTGCATCCGGAGCATAGCCGAACAGCAGGGACTTGGTGATCACCTTAATATCACGCTCAACCAGATATGCCTCGGACTCAGGATTTACCTTGTACAGCATCTTCACATGATCCAGACCCAGCGCTTTCTTTCTGCGAACAACTGCAGCTCCGTCGGTATTGGTCAGACCCTGCTCGCCCATGTAAGCTCCGGTGAAGGAACTGCGGATAAACATCGCATCAGTAGCTGCTGCCAGTTCCAGGCTGGCCATCGGGTTCAAGACTACGTTCACACCGTAAGGAATACGGATTTCCTTCTTTAACTGGCCTACAATGTAAGCGATCGCTGCCACGGTCACATAGTCTGCCTTGGGCTGATAGGGAAGGCTGAACTCATTGGCAAAGAACAGACCATCCACGCCGCCGTCCTGCAACGCATGAATGTCCGCACGTGCCTGCTTGATTACCGCCTCAAGATCTCCGCAGAAGTCAGGATCTCCGGGAAGCGCACGCAGATGCACCATAGAGATAATCGGCTTTTCCACTCCAAACATTTCTTTCGTCCACATAATTGAACATTCCTCCTTTATTGTTCGACCATTTCGAGCTGATATGATTAGTATAGCATCAAACAGCATTATTCACAAGTACATTTTGTCTCTTTTGTACATTTTAGAATGTATTTTATCATTTCACCTATATATTTTAGATATTTCATCGTCATCCCAGACTCCGACTAATCATATCAGAAAGCATTCGCCGTGTTCTTCATAAAAAAGCGTTGACATTCCCCGCCAAATGGCGAATAATAGAACCATACCACGATATCAAATCACGCTAACGGTAAAGGAGGATCCCCCATGAATGAACTATTAACCGCCATCAAGGAACGCCGCAGCATCCGCAAATATAAACCTGACATGGTTTCCAAGGAACTGATCGATCAGGTCATTGAGGCCGGTCTCTACGCAGCCAGCGGCAGAAATGGCCAACCTGCGATCATCGTCGCTGTGACCAACAAGGAGACACGCGACAAACTCTCCGCGCTGAACGGTCAGGTGATGGGGATGCCCGAGGGACATGACCCCTTCTACGGCGCGCCGGTGGTGCTGATCGTCCTCTCCCGGAAAGACTGGTCCACCTATCTCTATGACGGCAGTCTGGTAATCGGAAATATGATGCTGGCGGCTCATTCTCTTGGCCTCGGCAGCTGCTGGATTCACCGGGCAAAGCAGGAATTTGAGACCGAGGAATACAAGCAGTTGCTTGTTGATCTGGGTATCGAAGGCGAATACGAGGGCATCGGCCACTGTATTCTCGGTTACCCGGATATGGAATTGCCGAAGGCTGCTGAGCGAAAAGAAAACCGGGTGTACTATATCGACTGACTTCCCGCTGATATCACATATCTTCGACAATCTATAAAAACCAGAAAGACCGCCAACGTATACTACTTTGTACACATCGGCGGTCTGGTTTATTTCTTCACATCCCCGACCACAGTTATCTTTATTTTCTTCTTCTCTTCGCGCACACCACATACACGCCGGCGCAAATCACCACATCCAGCACCATCAGCCCCAACACAGCCACTCTCAGCTTTGCCAGTGCGGAATATGCTTCCATCATCGCTGCACGGGTATACACCTTCACCGGAAGTCCATGCTCTCCACTCTCATTCGGCGTTAATTGAACCGACCAGACAAAATCCAGATTGATGATATACTCGCACACCACATTTCCATTGACATCCAAAATCTGTTGTCTCTCGTAGGAATCGATATTCGGTACAAAAACCTCCTCCTGATCAGAGCTGACAATTCCGGAACTGGGTTCCATTGCGGTTGCGCTGTCCGGTCGCTCATCATCGGCATGCAGCTCCATGTATTCCACAAAATCGGCATAGTTGTCAAACACTTCAGCCTTGGTAAAACGCAGCTCTGCTTCATAAGATTTCAGATACTCATAGATCGGGCAAAGTGCCAGAATAATTGCCAGCGAGATGACCAGCAACCGTTTCAACAGCCGACGATCCAGTCTGTTCCACCCCGCTTCTTTTTCTTCATAATACAAGTTTTCTTGCCGAATCAATTTTCCTCTCAACCATAGGATATCCAACACGCTGACCGCCACCAGAGCCATCAGGACAAATACCATACCGAAGATCACCCATGTTCCAAACTCGAGACCACTGTAAGCTCCCGGCGAAAAAACCGCCAGAGGTATGACAAATGCCAGCAATGCAATATTTCCGGTCATCACCTTCCTCGTCATAGCGATCATGACCGTGTTTGCCTTCCGTATCTCCTCGTCATAGCGGTCATCCTCCTCGTCCCTGCGAATCATCGCTCCGGAGGTAAAGCACAGCTGGCAGATCACACCGGCCAACAGAAAGATCAATGTCACACAAAATCCGATTAACCCGCGGGTAAAGCCAAGATTACAGATCATGGCGCCGATCAGTCCGGCGCCAGAAATCCCCATCGAGATCAGGCTCTGATTCCGATGTCGGATCTGTCGATTATACAGCATCGTTCTGAATTGCTTATCGCCCTTTGCCCGGCGCTTTGCAAGCAGGTTCTCATCCTCATGACAATCCCCTGCATTCCCGCTGTTTCGCTCTCCACGAAGCAGTTCATCGGTGGTGATACCAAATATCTCCGCAATGGCCGGGATCAGTGATAACTCCGGTGTACATTCATCCCGCTCCCAACGGCTCACTGTCTTATCTGACACGTAGAGCTTCTCACCCAGCTCCTTCTGCGTCATTCCGTTTGCCCGGCGAAGTATCGCTATAAATTTTCCAATCGTTTTCTTTTCCATACTATTCTCCCTTCTGCCGCCCCTGACCATATTCCTTATGGTGCTATATCGATCCCATCGCTTATCGGGTCGGCTGCATGTTATCGGCGTACGTCCTTGCCCTGTGCACGCCCATATTCTCCCATTTTGTCAGAAAGAATTCCACCCACAAGAGCGAGAATCTCTCTCGGAACGCGAGAATTGCCCCATCTTCTCCACCAAATACTTTGTCTGTTCCATTTTAACATGATTTATGATCTACTACAAACCAATTTTCTTGTCCTTTCCTCTTAACCGTGCTATACTGATTATACCGACGGTATCGACAGCAAATGTTTCCGCCACACTCTGATAAAGGAAGGTATGAACCATGGAACTGAACAACACCTATCTGGAGCAATGGATCAAATCCCACATGTCTATGCTGGAGAATAATAACATGAAGGAGCTTCCCGGATTTTCCTTCGACGAACCCATCGTTGGCTTCAGCCGCGGCGATGACCAGTGGTACGCATTTTACAAAGAACATATCGGCTCCGATTTTTACCGCCTGCCCTCTGAGTGGCTGGAGGCCGTTCACGGTCATCCCTTCGATCCGGCGAATGTCAGCATCATCAGTTGGTTCCTGCCCCACACCGCCGATACCAAGCAGAAGAGCCGAGCGGTAAATGACTGCCCTCCTCTGGAGTGGACCATGGTCCGCGTCCACGGCGAGGACTGTAACCGCAGACTGGCTAAAGCGCTGGAACAGCACCTGATGGAGCTTGGTTACGAGGCGGTTGCTCCCATGTGCTCCGATCAGTTCACCTGGGGTGACAGCCAGCGTTTTGTCAAAAAATCCAACTGGTCCGAGCGTCACACCGCCTTCATCTCCGGTCTCGGCACCTTCGGTCTGTGCGACGGACTGATCTCCGCCAAGGGTAAGGCCGGCCGCTACGGTTCTGTCATTGTCAATCTCCCCCTGGAGCCGACCGAGCGCAACTATACCGCGTACAATGAATACTGCATGGCGAAAAACGGCTGTACTGCCTGCATCAAGCGCTGCCCTGTGGGTGCCATCACCGAAAAGGGCCACGACAAGCGCAAATGTATGGCTTATCACGACGGATTGATCAAAACGATCAACCACGAGCGTTACGGCTACGACGGATATTCGGTCTGTGGATTGTGTCAGACCGGAGTGCCGTGTGAGAGCTGCATACCTGGCAAGAATCATTAATAATAAAAATGGCATTTCCATTCTTCACTATTAAAAAATGGAAATGCCATAATTTTACTTATACAAATATTTTACGTGATAATCATCGCTATCTTTATAATATTCCTTCACCTTATCATTCCAGGCTCTCACTTCTGGATATTCGAAATACTTGGAGTCTTTAAGATTTGCTGTCTGCCCAAGCACATATTCAATATCGCCGATATCATGAGCAATAATTGCGTCAATTATCTCTTTTTCCATACGTTTCGGTTTGTAATCACCTGCAACTCTGTCATGAAGAAACGGATTGTTATCGTTCAAAAAAATATAATCGCAACTCAATTTCTCTGATAATATATCCGGATTGAATCGAAGCAACACATTATCCTCAAGAACATATGGTTTATATCCTGCTGCTAAAAAGGCCGCAAAATATGACTCTCGTGTATCACCATGGCTCAAAAGCGAAAGATTATTTCGTTCACTGAAAATAGGAGGATACTTCATATCTGCAAGAAATTTCTTTGCCCCTCTAATTACAGTAGCTTCCGATCCTTCAATATCCATTTTAATAAACTTGATTTTTGCGTTTCGAAGATCTGTCTGTTCATAATCATCAAGCGCAAAACATTTAATCTCTTCGCTATCCTCTGTTTTATTGAGATGAATTTCCCCCCATGGACCTCTCTGTACGAAATAAATACTTCCTGTACGCTCAAAAGCTCCCCACTCGCACACTGTTACATCAAAATCATTAAGTCGGCTTGTCATCCTCAAGCATTCGGCATTATTAGCTGATGCCTCAATGCTATATACTTTGTGCCCTTTTTGCGCCAAGTGGAAAGTAAATACTCCTAGATTCGCCCCAATATCCAGAATCTCAGCCTCAGGCTCCAAATCTGAAAGAAACTTTATTAACATATCCGCTTCCTCGAAAGGTTGACAAGAAAAAATCCGCTGTGAAATCGGATCCCATGCCAAGTCGCGTAGGACCCATTTAAACCCATCTCTATTAGGATAATCAACAATTCTCCATATATTACCCGATGAAGTTGATGCCAAATGTTTTTTTATCATTATCTGAAATTCTTCTGACTTCCAGATTTCTTCTCTCAAATCTGTGATTGTTCTATTACTGAACTGCCACGCAACAATCGCTTCCTGCTCTGGCTCACGTTTAAGTAACATTTTATATGCACATTTGACCTCATTTTCAGAAATAAATCCATTCTCAGAAACATTATTCCAACTCTGCTCGTCGTTCACCAGTAATCTCAAAATTCTTTCATTTTGAACCTTCTGTTCATCCAGTTTCTGGCAGATGGGACTAATTATCACATTTCTACACTTTTTAAGAAATTTTATCATAATATACCTCCACTGTAAATTTTCTGTTTTTCCATAAATATACCACTCAGAATATGCTAAGTCAATAAATATTAATATTTTTAGTATTAATTTTCACACATAATAGCATATAAAATAACATCCAAGGAGGCATAATAACCATGGATGAACAGTTTATCAGAAACCGAATTACCAAACTTCGCACCCAAAAGGGAATATCTGAATACAAAATGAGCCTCGACCTTGGTCATAGCCGAAGCTATATGCAAGGAATTTCTTCGGGCAGAATATTGCCCTCATTGTCAGAATTTCTATATATCTGTGACTATTTTGGAATCACTCCACGGGATTTTTTTGATGATTCTATTGAAGATCCAGTGCTTTTGCAGACTGTATACGAAAAAATAAAAGAATTAGAAGAGGACGATTTAATTGCCATTCTTGGATTGCTCAATCGCATGACCCGTTAAAAATCTTTATAGATAAAAGAAAGCTACCATGAAAATAACTGGTAGCTTTCTCTTTTTTATCCAAGATATATACTTATTTATCCCATCCAAAATACCGCTTGGTATTCTTATAGGAAATACCGCTGACAATTCTTTCCAACGCACGGTAATCTGCCGGATACTCTCCGTTCTCCACCCATCCGCCGATGAGCTCACACATGATTCTGCGGAAGTACTCATGTCTGGTGTAGGACAGGAAGCTTCTGGAGTCGGTCAACATGCCGATGAAGTTTCCGAGCAATCCCAGATTTGCCAGGGAGGTCATCTGGTCGATCATACCGGTCTTATTATCATTGAACCACCAAGCGCTGCCCTGCTGGATCTTGCCCACCGCACTGCTGTCCTGGAAGCAACCGATAATGGTGCCGATGGCCGCATTGTCGATGGGATTCAGGGAGTAGATAATGGTCTTAGGAAGCTCATCGTTCACTGCCAGCAGATTCAGATAGTCAGCCAGCTCCGCGGAGGGAGTGTAGTTGCTGATGCAATCGATACCTGCGTCGGGACCGAGTTTTCCGAAGATCAGACCATTATTGTCGCGCTTTACACCATAATGCAGCTGCATTACCCAGTTCTTCTTGTGGTACTCGCGGCCCATCTCCACCAGGAATGCGGTCTTGAACTGGCGCTCCTCCTCAACGGTAACCACCTCGCCGGCCAGACGCTTCGCAAAGATCGCCTCAACAGCCTCAGTGGAAGCAGGTGCACACATCACATAAGCCAGACCGTGGTCGGAAACGCTGCAGCCCATGGAAGCAAAGAAATCCATACGGTTCTTCAGTGCCTCGATCAGCGCGGCAAAGCTGTCGATCTTCACGCCGGAAGCGTTTGACAGCTTCTCAAGGTATGCCAGGTAGTCGGCCTTCTCAAGGCTCATGGCCTTGTCAGGTCTCCATGCGGGCAATACCTTCACGGAGAAGGACTCATCCTCCGCGATCTTTTTGTGCCACTCCAGGGTGTCTGCGGGATCGTCGGTGGTACACAGGATCTCAACATTAGACATCTCGATCAGCTTTCTGGCACTCAGGCCATTCTGCAGCTTCTCATTACAGAGATTCCAGACCTCCTCCGCGGTCTCACCGTTCAGCCAGCCCTCGTATCCGAAGTAACGCTGCAGCTCCAGATGGCTCCAGTGATACAGGGGATTTCCGATAGCTACCTCCAGCGTCTCCGCCCATTTCTGGAACTTCTCGCGGTCGGAGGCATCGCCGGTGATGTAACGCTCCTCCACACCGTTGGAGCGCATCTGACGCCACTTGTAGTGGTCAGCACCCAGCCAAACCTGGGTGATATTATCAAACTTGCGGTCCTCATAAATTTCCTGAGGAACGATATGGCAATGATAGTCGATGATCGGCTGAGTCTCTGCATACTCGTGATACAGCTTCTTTGCCGTATCGGTAGTCAGCAGAAAATCTGCATCCATAAACTTTTTCATAGCTGCTCCTTACCGCTGTACTCTACCGGAAGCATTTCCACCTGCCAGGGAAGCAACCTCATCCATGGATACCATGTTGTAGTCGCCCTCGATGGAGTGCTTCAGACAGGAAGCTGCCACTGCGAACTCGATGGTTGCCTGAGAATCGTAGCCACTTAAGGTAGCTGCGATCAGACCGCCGCCGAAGCTGTCGCCGCCGCCCACACGGTCAACGATGTGCATCTTGTACTTCTTGCTGAAGTAATAGCCCTCGCCGTCATACAGCATTGCGGACCAGTTGTTATCGTTTGCGGAGATGGACTCGCGCAGGGTGATTGCCACCTTGGACATACCGAAACGGTCAGCCAGCTGCTTAGCCACATCCTTGTAACCCTCATGGTTTACCTCTCCTGCAGTTACATCGGTGTTTGCTGCGTGGATACCGAATACGTCAGCTGCATCCTCCTCGTTAGCGATGCAAACGTCAACGTACTTGCAGAGCTCGCCCATCACCTGACCGGCCTTCTCGCGGGTCCACAGCTTCTTGCGGTAGTTTAAGTCACAGGATACGGTGATGCCGCGCTCCTTCGCTGCCTTACAAGCCTCAAGGCAGATCTCAGCTACATTGTCACCCAGTGCGGGGGTGATGCCGGTCCAGTGGAACCAGTCAGCGCCATCGAAAATCTTGTCCCAATCAAAATCTGCGGTGGTAGCCGTAGCGATGGCAGAGCCTGCACGGTCATAGATAACCTTGGAGGGACGCTGGGAAGCACCCTTCTCCAGGAAGTAGATACCTACTCTGTCTCCGCCTCTTACGATGAGGGAAGTATCAACACCGTAGCGGCGCAGGGAGTTTACGCCTGCCTGTCCGATCTCATGCTTGGGCAGCTTGGTAACAAATGCTGCGTCAAAGCCGTAGTTTGCGAGGGAGACTGCCACGTTAGCCTCGCCTCCGCCGTAGGTTGCACCGTAGGTCTCAGCCTGCACAAAACGATAGTATCCCTCGGGAGCCAGTCTCAACATGATCTCACCAAATGTAATAATTCTCTTTGCCATACTTATCTCCATTCCGCCGCGTTTTTTGCGGCACACATAATATTTATGCTCTGCACTCCTTAACGATCTCAGCTGCTTCCTTAACCAGAGCGGTGATCTCGTCAAACTTGCCTTCCTTGATCATCTTTCCGCTTACCATCCAGCTGCCGCCGCAAGCTACGATACGGTCATATGCCAGATACTCACGAACATTGTTTGCATTGATGCCGCCGGTGGGCATGAACTTCACGCCGCCGTAGGGTGCTGCCATCGCCTTGATCAGCTTCAGTCCGCCGATCGCCTCTGCGGGGAAGAACTTAACTACCTCAAGACCATTTTCCAGAGCCTGCTCGATATCGCTGGGGTTTGCGCAGCCGGGAACGATCACGATACCCTTCTCAACACAGTACTTTACGATGCGGGGATTCAGTCCGGGGCTGACGATAAACTTAGCACCTGCTGCCACTGCACGATCAACCTGATCGGTGGTCAGAACGGTACCTGCACCTACCAGCAGGTCGGGGAAAGTCTCACTCATCACGCGGATAGACTCCTCAGCAGCCTCAGTACGGAAGGTAACCTCTGCGCAGGGAAGGCCGCCCTCAACCAGGGCCTTTCCAAGGGGAATCGCGTCCTCCACACGGTCAAGAACAACTACGGGGATAATACCAATTTCCTGAATCTTAGCTAATACTTCATTCATTATGCCTGTCCTCCAGTATATTTTTTCAGGGTTGCCCGAACAGCTCCGGGGCCAACCAACATTTCATTCAAATAACCAACAACCTTCTCCGCCAGACCAACCTTGAACAGGTTTACGCCGAAGATCCGATCATTTTCCAGTACAGGGCACAGTGCCTCGATATCAGCGGTGCTGCCAAGCTTAAGGTCTGCCACGTAAGGACGAACGACCTCCAGCATGGGATCGGGGCTCACATCAAACGCATTGCCCTCATTGTCGATGCCGGTGAGGTACCGCAGCCAGCCTGCGAATACCACAGGGATCAGCTTCAGATCCTGCACATCCAGGTCCTCACGCTTTGCGTATGCCTTGATGGTCTCACCGAAACGCACGGACAGCTTCTGGGAAGTGTCACAGGCGATACGCTGAGGGGTATCCGGCATGAAAGGATTGGGAATACGTACATTCAGTACGGTATCGATAAACTCTCTGGGATCAAGAATGCCGGGGTCTACTACAACGGGAAGTCCCTCGGTGTAGCCGATGATCTCAACCAGCTTTTTCAGCTCAGCGTCCTTCATCTCCTCGGAGATCTTCTCATAGCCCAACAGACAGCCGAACACGGCCAGCGCGGTGTGCAGAGGATTCAGACAGGTACAAACCTTCATCTTCTCCACACGCTCCACAGTCTCGCGCTCAGCAAAAATCAGACCGGCCTTCTCCAGTGCGGGACGTCCGTTAGGGAAGCTGTCCTCGATCACCAGATACTCGCATTCCTCCGCGTTTACGAAGGGAGCAACGTGGGTACCTCTCTTGGTAACCACATAATCCAGGTCCTCAACACCATCCTCGCGGAGAATCTTCTCCACGGATGCGTCGGGACGAGGGGTAATCTTGTCGATCATGGTCCAGGGGAAGGAAACCTTCGCAGGATTCTTTACATATGCGGTGAAACCGGGCTCAACCAGGCATGCTGCCTCCCACTTCTCTGCGAATGCGTGGATCGCTGCTGCCAGCTTGTCTCCGTTGTGGGAGCAGTTGTCCATGCTCACCATGGCCAGAGGCTTCTCACCTGCCAGGAAGCGTGCATACAGAAGCGCGGTCACCTTACCCATGTAACTCACGGGAGCCTCGGGACCTGCAACAAAGTCATCCTCCACCTCGGGAAGATACTCGCCCTGAGCGTTCACCAGGCTGTAGCCCTTCTCGGTGATGGTAAAGCTTACCATCTGCAGGGACTCGTTGGCGAAAATCTCCTTCAGTCTTCCGAACTCCACTGCACTTCTGGAATCCAGCATGCAGGACTCGGATACACTGCCGACAACGGTCTTTTCCACGTTTCCGTCAGCCTTCAGGGTAACTAAAATATGATAATCGTCATGCTTGCGATTGAGCTTTTCAACGATCTCGCGGTCAACCAGAACAAGACCCTTGTCGGTGTGACCCTCATTCAGCATCCGCTGTGCAGCGTTTGCCAGGAATGCCTTACAGATATTTCCGGAACCAAAGTGTGCCCACACGGGAGCCTTCTTCGTTGCGGCAATCATCGCCTCGCGGTCAAACTGGGGAAGCTGATAACCAGCTGCCAGCCACGCCTCGCGATCCTTCAGACCTTCAGCCGTCAATCTCATTTTCTCTCTGCTCCCTTCACGATTGCCTCCCAGAGGCCGCACAGATAGCTTGCACCCAGTGCTCTGTCGTACAGACCGTAGCCGGGCATTGCCACCTCACCCCAGATCATGCGTCCGTGGTCGGGACGAATAGGGCCAGTGAAGCCGGTCTCGTACAGTGCCTTCATGATCTCGTACATATCGAAGGTACCGTCGGAGGACAGGTGTGCAGACTCCTCAAAGTTGGTGGGAGTATGGAACTTCAGGTTACGAACATGTGCAAAGTGGATACGACCCTCCAGTGCGCGGATCATACCGGGCAGATCGTTCTTCAAGTTGGTGCCGTAGGAACCGGAGCAGAAGGTAACGCCGTTGTGACGGTTGTCCACTGCCTTCATCAGGCGAACGATATTTTCCTTGTTGATGATAATACGGGGAAGTCCGAATACGCTCCATGCGGGATCATCGGGATGGATAGCCATGTTGATGTCGTACTCATCACAAACGGGCATGATGCGCTCCAGGAAGTAAACCAGGTTTGCGAACAGCTTCTCATCGTCGATGTCCTTGTACATCTCGAACAGTTCTTTTACTCTCTCCATACGCTCAGGCTCCCAGCCGGGCATGATGGTGCCGTTCATATCGCCTGCGATGGACTCAAACATCTTCTCGGGATCAAGAGCATCTACTGCCTCCTGAGTGTAAGCCAGAACAGTGGAGCCGTCCTCTCTCTTTCTCGCCATCTCAGTTCTGGTCCAGTCAAATACGGGCATGAAGTTGTAGCATACCAGATGGATATCTTCCTCACCCAGATTCTTCAAAGTCTCAATATAATTGTCAATGTACATATCACGGTCTGCCGCACCGGTCTTGATCGCATCATGTACGTTTACGCTCTCGATACCTGCCAGGTGAAGGCCTGCAGCCTCAACCTCGTCCTTCATCGCACGGATGCGCTCTCTGGACCATACCTCTCCGGGCTGGGTATCATACAGGGTAGTGATCACTCCTGTCACTCCGGGAATCTGTCTGATCTGCTGCAACGTTACGGTGTCAAACTTGGAACCGTACCATCTCAATGTCATTTCCATAAAACTTTTCTTCCTTTCTGGGATTTTTTTCGTATAAATCTAACATATATTATAGATAAAATCTCGAAAAAATAACATTGACTGGCTTGTTGTATATATTGCAAAAATTGCTGTTTTGTATTATAATATACGCGAAAACAATGAGCAGTGCGTATCCGCAGACGAAGCACCTGTGGGAGCTTGCTCACAAACAGATGCCTTTGGCGGCGGATACATAGGACGAATGTCCGTGATGAGCAGCTGCGAAGCAGGTGCGAATACGCACTGCGAAACTCTCATAAGGAGTCACTCATGAAGAAAAATCTACTCACCCCGTTCAGCGCCAGACAATATATGGTCTCCCCCAGCTTTGAGCTTTACTATTATAACGATACTGACCTCAAGCATGTGGCCAGTCACAGCCATAATTATTATGAATTCTGCTTTTTCCTTGAGGGAAATGTGACCATGCAGATCAACGAAAAACAATATCCACTGACTCATGGCGACGTGCTGCTGATTCCTCCCGGGCTTCCCCATCACTCCATCATCCATGATTGCGAGACCCCTTACCGTCGTTTCGTCTTCTGGATCAGCCAGGAGTTTTATGAGCAGCTGTTGGAGATCTCCCCTGACTACGGTTACATGATTCAGCATGCCTGCTCCAAAAAGCGTTACATCACACACCACGATCAGATTAGCTTTAACACCCTCCAGTCCAAGCTGATCCGACTGCTGGAGGAGATGCAGGGCGACCATTTTTGCCGCGAAGCCCAGATTTCCCTCTGCGTCAATGATCTGATCCTGCATTTGAACCGCACTGCCTACGAGCGCAATCACCCGGTCCGCCAGCCGGAGACCGCTGCCCTCTACCAAACCATCTGTAATTTTATTGAGACCCACATTGAGGAGGACCTCTCTCTCGACCGTCTGAGCAGCGAGTTTTTCGTCAGCAAATACCACATTGCCCACATGTTCAAGGATAACCTGGGGATTTCCATCCATCAGTACATCACTAAAAAACGGCTGTCTCTGTGTCAACAGGCGATTCAGGGCGATATGAGTATCACTGAGGCATACCAGGCCTTCGGCTTCGGAGACTATTCCAGCTTTTTCCGGGCATTCAAAAAAGAGTATGGCATCTCGCCGCGGGAATACAAAGACATGCACTATATCGAGGAGGGGCAGACCTGACGATCTGCCCCTCCGTTTGATTTGATATTCGTACTTACCTTTCCGTCTGTACGATTTTTTCCTGTACAACATTTTCCTGTATGTTTTTTTCCTGCACACCGTTTACCTGCGCAGTCTTTTCCTGTATGTTCAGCTCCATCATCGGAACAAATATCTTATCGATTTTATAGTCGATCAGATCGTGATCCAACTTATTTACCGCCGCGCCGATCACCGGACGTTTCTCAAAGCTCTCCAGCATCTCTCCGATCAGATTGTGCAAAAATCCGCCGCCGGGCATCTCCTCCTGCTTCAGCAGGACCGTATCCTTATCCATAAAATACAGTTTTATCTTTCGGCTGCAGGGCGTCTCCAGAAAATCAATGGTGGTCTGAAATACCGGATGATCGTCCTCGTCGGTGGAAAATCTGCCCACCGCACTGACCAGGAATGGCACTCCACCTAATAAAACCTCGCTGACCTCACCTTTTCCGAATCCGATGGGAATGCGGTAGGTTATCCCGTGTTCCGCATAGCTCATGACCAGCTTACCTTTTTCCTTGGAAAACTCAATGCCTTCCAGACCCTCGGTGTAGCGATTCTGTGCCACCTGCCAGATCAATGGCACCACACTGGCGGACAACGCCAGATCAGATGAAGGATACATGCGAAAACCGCACAGCCAGTCACACTCGATAGGCAGCGCCCTGGTCTCTCCGCCTGCATATTTCAGCCGATTCAGGGCATCCAGTGCTCCCTGATCTTCAGGCAGGCCACGCTCAAAGGGCAGGCTGAAATACTTCTGTACGATCTTAAAATAGCTGCTCTGCTGAAACATATCCGTGTTTCCCGCATTTGTCACCACGATAATCCCGTTATCCCAGAAGCCGAGCACATTCTGACCCAGCATACCGTTGAACAAAAAAGTCTTAAGCTCCCTGCCCACCCAGATCTGGTATCCGTAATTAAATTCACCCAATTCCTCCGGCGCGGTTATATGAGCCGTGGTCGCCATGGTAATCCACTCCTCGGAAATGATCCGACGTTTTTTCCATTTGCCCTTCTGCATCACCAGCTGAGCGATCTTTGCGATATCCTCGGGGCGAATGTACAGTCCCCATCCGCCTTTTTCGATCCCGCTGGGGCAGGTCTCCCAGTAATACTCAGTGATACCCAACGGCGCAAACAGCTTGCGCTCCAGGTAACTGCTCATACTCTCCCCGGACACTCTGCAGACGATGGCCGACAACATATAGGTATTCAGGCTGTTATAGTTAAACGTCTTTCCCGGCTCCCCGGCAATCGCCGAGCTGAAAAAGCCTCTCACCCAGTCCACCTCCGTGATGCTCTCCGCCTCATTGAACAGCACGGTGCTGGACATGCTCAGCAGATGGCGTACCCGGATATCCTTCAACAAAAGGCGGTTGACGGTGTTGACCTGTTCCGGAAACAGGTCGATCAGCTTGTCATCCAGCCGCAGTCTTCCCTCGTCGATCAGCATACCGATGGCCAGAGAAGTGATGCTCTTGCAGGCGGAAAAGGTATACTTCCAGATACTGATATCCTGACCGCCGAAGCTGGTCTCAAAAATCACCTTGCCGCCCCGGAGAATCATCAGATTGTGCATCCGCAGGGTCTTATCCTCCATCAGTTCCCGCACAAAGGCCTCAATATGCGCAGAGGGCACACCTGCCGCCTCCGGCGTCGTCCGCTGCAGCGGCTGTTCGATGGGTCTCCGCTGAAAGGAAGGCTTATCCGATGGTATCTCAATCATCGGTTTCGTATTGTTTCTGGGATCAAGAATCTGCCCAATCATGGAAAGTGTCTTGTTAATTGTCGTTATGTTCACTCTCAATCCCTCCTTCCTGCAATCATAATTCAGGTCAGCGGCCGCTGCCCAAACCGGTTCAGATCAGCACGCCTGCACTGCCGGTCTCCACAGAGAGCGCCGGAGTCTCCGCCAAATTACAGATCTCCGCCGTCGCCAGCTGACTGATATGGAACCGCTGTGCCTTGATCATATCCCTTCGGACTGCCTCATCCTCAAGAACCTTCAATGCACGAAGCAATCCCGTTCCAGGTCTTTTTACCACCAGGCTCATGCCGTATCTTGAGAAGAACTCCGCATTATGCCGCTCGTAGGCTGATGACGGCATATACTGAATCAGTGCCGTGCCGAGAACTGCAGCCTCAGTGGACACCGAACCCTGGGCACCGGCAATCATCACATCGCAGGCTCTCATATACATAGCCGGTGTCGATAATTCCTGCATCAGCGTGATCCGCCCATCGTTTTCGATTCTTGTTTGCAGACGTCGGCCAACCTTCTGGTTCACACCAAAAACAATCAGCCGTGCGCGCCGATTCCGGTCAAGATAAGTCTGCAGCATTCTCACCGTGCGGAATAGCTTACGTCCGCTGAGCCCCACTGCTGACATCAATATATTATATCTATCCTCAGCTAATCCGATCTCCGCTCCCGCGTCGGCTTTTCCGATGCCAGTCAGAAACATCTTTCTCACCGGCATCCCCAGAGGAATCACCTTTTCCTTCGGAATCCCTCGGCGGCAGAACTCTGCCGTCAGTTTCTGCGACGGGATTACGTAATGATCGCACCATGTGTCCTCAGTAAACGGTGCGCAGGTGTAATCCGAAGCAACATAAATCACCTTCGGCAGGGATATCAGACTGCTGCGCAGTACCGACAGCAGGATGGCTGACAACACATCCGCTGCAATGATCACATCGTAGGGATTTTCCTCCAGATACTGCCGCATCAGATCACTCTGACTGCCCGCTCCGCGCTTTGCTTTTTTTCGAAAAATACTACCGGTTGTCTCTCCTTTATCCCGGTACAGATCAAACAGCGTCACCTCATGTCCGTGGTCTTCCAGCTTTTCCTTCACCGCCACCGAAATGTCAGTGCATCCCCCTCCTGCCTCGCAGGACACAATCAATGCTTTCATACCGGACAACCTCATTTACTTTCTCTGCCCGTCTCATCGCTCACGCCTTCTGGCGCTGCCATGTACGGCGGCAAAACACCTTTTCCATCACATTTCCGGGACCGTATGCCGCATACCATGCCACCAGACATACGGGAATTGCCCCAAACACATCCAGAATGGAATGCTGCTTTAAAAATACCGTGGACATGGAAATCAACACCGTCACGATCACATTTGCTAGTTTCCAGCCGATACTCCGGAAATATTTCGTATCACAGAAGCCAAACATGCCTGCCGCCGCACCGATCACATGCAATGACGGAAACACGTTGGTATTGGTATCAAACTCATAAAAGCCCGCCATAAACCGGGTAAGAATATTATCCCGCTCAAACTCCAGCGGACGCAGCTCCTGACAGGTCGGATAGATCAGATAAATCAGAATGGTGATCGTATAGCTGACAATAATAAAATGCATCACCCGCTTAAAGGCTCTCACATCAAAAAATCCGGTAAACACCACCACTCCGGTCAGATACACAAACCAGAACAGGTAGGGGATCACGAACAGCTCATTGAACGGAATCAGATCATCCAGCGGGCTGTACACCGGCACATAACCACTGTTAAAGCCCAGCCTCTCTACTCCCATAAATAAGATACCAAAAATCGGCCAAAATATCAACAGCCAAAGATGTCTGAACTGCTCCGAATTCAAATTATTCGGGCGCAGCTTGCGATAGTCCACAATTTCTAATTTCATCACTCAGTTTACCCCATTTACAATAAATTTAACAATATTTTCCGCCGCATTGCCGGGAGAATGTTTCTCCATCTGCGCTCTCATTTTTGCAAGCTGTTCATCGTCATTCAGCAGGTCGATACAGAGGTCTGCCAGCGCATCCTCACCCTCTGCCATCGCTGCCATCCCCCGACTGACAAAGTAGCCTGCATTATACTCCTCACATCCGGCGATCGCATCGATGAGACACATAGGCAGATGCTTATTCAGCGCCTCAGTGGTGCTTAAGCCCCCGGCCTTAGTCAGATACAGATCCGCGCTGTCCATCAGCTGTGATACCTGGTCGGTAAAGCCCAGGATCCGAACCCGCTCATCATCGCCCAGTTTCTGTGTCAGCTTGCGATACAGAGACTCGTTACTTCCGCAGATGACAGTCATCACCGCATCCCTGGGAAGCCGCTCTGCCAGTTCCTCCGCCACATCCCGTATGGGACCGCAGCCCATGCTTCCGCACATCACCAGCAGGTGCTTCTGCTCAGGTCTGATTCCCAGAAGGCGCTTAGCCTCCTCAAGAGGTCTGCGATGACAGAACTTTGCACTGACCGGAATGCCGGTCCTCACCAGTTTTTCTCTCGGCAGTCCTTTGGCCACAAAATCCTCTACCGATGACTCATCAGAGATAAAATACCAGTCCAGCTCACTCTCCTCGATGCTGGGATAGCAGGTATAATCGGTGGAGATAAAACCGGTGCGTATCTCCAATCCCTCATCCTTTAATACGCCGGTCAGCATCAGCGCCGCAAACGCGTGAGTGCAGATAACCATATCATACCCGTTTTCCTCGATGCAGGCCTTCATCTTTCCGGTTCCAACAGAGAGAAATTTATAGAGTCCCGACTCCTCCTGAAATAAATCCGGATGCTGTTCGGAAAACTGATAACCAAAATTAAATAATGCCGGCGCGTGGCGATAAATCCAGTTGTGCCCGCTGCCCATGATCTTCGGAACACGCTTGGAAATAAACGCCAGCGCATCCGCAATGTCGCAGGACCAGCCTGCCTTCACAAACGCCTCCTGCACAGAAGCTGCAGCGGTATTGTGGCCGCCGCCTGTATTGCAAGTCAAAATCAAAACCTTCATGCTGTCTCCCCCTCGTAGCTTGATACCTGTCCCCCACACTTTTCCTCCACAGCAAATCTGCGGTAAATTTTACAGAATCTCGGACGGTTATAACGCTGAATCATGATAAACGGAAGATTCCCCACCACATTCAGCAGCGCGAGCACCAGGCCGGGAAACTCAGGCCAGATATGTACACACCAAAGTCCCGCTACGGCAAGTGCCAGATGAATCACCTCCGCCACGCAGGTCTCCTGCAGCAGCCCCTCCACCTCTTCTCTGGAACTGTGCAGGGCTTTCGGTGCCCGTCCGGGCATCAGGGCCGGAAGGATCTTATTCATGTCCGGAACGATATCCTTCCATTTTCGGATATGGTAGCGCTCATAAATCCTGCCTCCGTTCTCAGACTGCCTGCACTGAAAGAAGGCCGCCTCCCAGTCAAACCACTTTTTCGGCAACAAACGGCCTATAATAAAAGAAAGGATACCTGTCACCGCCAGGTATCCGATACATCGAAGCAACTCTCTCATCCGTCCTCGTCTCCTCTCAGTTCATCTGCCCACTGTCTCTCCAAACAGTATATGTATCGGTATACCCAATTTACGATACAAAAAGCAAGCGAACTTCAACTGAACTTCAACGGCAGTTGAATTTTATGGATAAGATATTACCATTATTTTTTCAGCAGAAAAACGGAAAAGCAGCTGCCCTTTCCGGGCTCACTCTGCACACTGATTCGGCCGCCGGACATCCGCAAAATACGCATCACCAGCGCAAGGCCAAGACCGTTTCCCTCCGATTTGCGGGAGGTATCCCCCTGATAAAACTTATCAAAGATATGTTTTTTCTCCTCCGCGGACATGCCTACACCGGTGTCTGAAACCGAAAACCGAATCTCCTCGCCAAACTGACTGAGCCGTATGGTCACACCGCCGCCTACCCGGCTGAACTTAATGGCATTGCCGATCAGGTTTGTCCAGACGTGCATCATCATGCTCTCATTGCCATAATAGAGAACTTCATCCATCTCCACGTCAAACTCAATCTCCTGCTCTATCCATTTAGGCTCCAGACTCAAGATGGCCTGACGGATCTGCTCATCCAGACGATACTGACTCTTCTTTTCCTGGATCGCCTGATGCTCCACCTTGGACAGCAGAAGAATATTTCCCACCAGCTCCGACAGTCGGTGAGTGTTCAGAAGAATTTTCTCCACATACTCCTCCTGCTCCTCCGGCGACAGGCTGCGATCCTCCAGCAGGGTCACATACCCCTCGATGGCATTCAGCGGAGTCTTAAACTCATGGGAGACGTTGGACACAAAATCATTCTGAAGCATCTCCATGGTCCCCAGGCCTTTGGCCATCAGGTTAAAGTTATTATAAATGTCGCGGATCTCCTGTACGTTGCTGTTGATTTCGATGCGCGTATCAAAATCACCGGCCATGATCCGGTTCATCGCCCGGCCCAGCTTACTGATATGGCGCAGAAAGAGGCGATGTACGCAGAAACTGATGCCGACTCCGATGATCAGCACCACGCCCAACAGCCATAAAATCGTCGGAAGCTCACGGATCTGGAAATGTCTGGCCAGGATGGTTTCCACCACGGACTCTCCCACGATAGCGATCCCCAGAATCAAAAACACCAGAAAAATGAAATAGGGCCGCATGTGAATGTAGTTTTTCTGTCTCTTAATCGTGCTTTTTCTTCCCATTTTTTCCCCGTTATGATTTCTTCACTACTTTATAGCCCAATCCCCGCATAGTCACGATCTGGAAATCTTGATTATCCCGGAATCGTTCCCTGAGACGTCCGATATGTACATCCACCGTGTGCGGATCGGTCTCCGTATCATAGCCCCAGATATCATCCATGATCTGCTGCTTGGTAAAAATGCGCCCCGGATAGGAGGCCAGCTTGTACAGGATCATAAACTCCTTCTGGGGGAGTACAGTTCGCCCTTCGGGGGTGATGACCGTCATGGAATCGTACTCCATCTCCGTATTTCCGATCACCTGCCGCCGCTCATTGATCATCTGGGCGCGGCGAAGAAGGGCACCAACCCGCAGCACCATCTCATTGACATTGACCGCCTTGACCATATAATCATCGGTGCCGGACAAAAAGCCCTGCCGCATATCATCAAAAGCCCCCTTTGCGGTGATCATCAGCACCGGCGTGGTATTTCCCGATTCACGCAGGGTCCGAACAAACTCATAGCCGTCCATCACCGGCATCATAATATCAGAAATAATCAGATCGATATACTCCTGATCCATGACCTCCAGTGCCTCTTTTCCGTTGCCCACACCCCTGACTGCATATCCGTTTTTCACCAGAACCCGCTGATACATCATCCGCAGTTCCTTATCATCCTCTGCAATTAATATCTTAAACAAGAACTTCCTCCTTTTGTCGGTCTGATGCCGCTCCCGAAACCACTCATTTGTCCATATGACCCCATCGCCGGTAAGCCGCGGCCAGATCCATCCGATTCGTCAGCAGGGTATCAATGCCCATGGCAAAATACTTATCATAGTCCTCGTATGTATCCGCAAAGTACAGGTTACAGCGGATATTTTCCTCATGGAGCCGGTCGATCAGCTCCTGATCAAACATGCCCAGCCAGAACTGAACGCCTGAGCAGTCATACTTTTTAGCCATTTCATAGATGCCGATGGTGTCCCGGCGCAGCTGGATCGCAGTTCTCGGAATCTGCGGCGCGATCTTCTGCATCCACTCCAGCTCACTGGGTGAGCCGGCAAAATAAATATGTTCACAGGCATCATACTTTTCTGCGATCTTCACCAGTTCGCGGATCAGGTAGCCGTCCTCCCCGTGCTCTTTCAGATGAATGTTAAAGGTCATCCGATTTGCGAACTGCTCAAACACTTCCTCCGGCTCGCAGAAAGGAACCACCCACCCCTGCTTGCCGCCGATATTCAGTTTCTTTAACTCGTCCAGTGTATGGTCACAGAGCATTCCCTCTCCGTCGGAAATGCGCTCCAGCGTATTGTCATGGGAGACGATCAGACGATTATCCTTCGTCAGACGCACGTCAAATTCGATCTCATCGGCGCCAAGCGCCAGTGCTGCCGCAAATGCCGGCAATGTATTTTCCGGTGTCAGTGCGGATAAACCGCGGTGCGCACAAAACTTTTTCTCTCTCATTTTCGTACCTCCTGTCTATTCGGTAATTGCCACTCGCTTTGCCTGTCCCTTTTCAAAATAGCAGTACTCATCAAAACCGATGGATTTCAGCAGCTTCTTCGCCGCATCAAATCCCATTCCTATATTTTTACATACATGGGCATCACTTCCTAAGGTAATCAATTCCCCACCCAGTTTCTTATACAGCTGAAGCACCTCCCGGTCAGGATAAAACATATAGCCATATTTTTCCGAATAACCGGACGTATTCACCTCCAAAGCAATCCCCTTCTCGATCATTTTCTGCAGAACCAGGCGAATCTTATCCTCATAAATCATCACGTCGATCCCACGATGATATATCCCGTTGATGTAACGCAGAGGGCAGGTCAAATGGGCCAGGGTATGAAAGTGAAATGACTCCACAATATCCAGCATCTCATCAAAATAGTCCCCTAAAAATGCAATAATTTCCTCGTCAGAAATGGACTCCCGATCATATTTTTCCTTGGAATAGGCCTCCGCAAATCTGCCCCGGCTGATATAATGGGCCGTTCCGATGATCACATCGTAGTCGGTCAATGCCAGCACCTTTTCTCCCATCTCACGATCATAGGGAAATCCTCCCAGCTCGACACCACAGAACACTTCCAACTGACCTTTATACTTTTCCCTGGCCTCTCGGATGTCCGCAATAGACTGCTTAAGCGTCACCCAGGCGTTTCTCCGGACATAAGAATGCATATCGATGTGGTCCGTCACCGCAATGCCCTTCACGCCCTTCTCAATGGCAGTCTGGCAAAGCGCGTCCAGCGTCTCCTTGCCGTCGTGGGAGTTTTTGCTGTGCATATGTGAATCGTACATGGAAGGTTACCTCCGAATATTCTTAAGTATTTTATACGCTAATTCTCATATAAAATCAATAAAGTATGATAAAGATGCCCTGAAAAATCTTAAATCACTCAATTCGCCATCTCATGTTTCCGGCAATTACATAAGAGCCTTTCTTTCGCTCCTCCACATCAGGAGCGTCATCATCTGCCCACATTACATAACCAGACTGGTCAAATGAAATTGCTGTGTTCACTATATCAAAACCATTGTCCATCAATTGCCACTTAACCAAATCAGTAAATACCAACTCTACGATCGTATTCTTTATGCTCGTCACCAGAATCTGAATCCTAAGTTCTGATAATGCCGGATTAATCCAATGCGGGTTGCCTTTAACATGACCTCTATGCTCATACTGAACCGAGATAATATAACCATCGTGTAAGCCGTTAGTGTTTTCAATAAAACGACAAACATCCTGTTCCGTTTCTATTTTAAAATATAGCTCATTGCTTCTACACATTTCCTGACACTCCATGATACTATAACCATTGCTTATTCAATTTCCGCTCATCGTTTCGTATGTAATATACTATTTTCGGCTTGTCAATTTCGCCTCAAACGCCACCACTATGAAAAACAAATGACAATATTGCCAATAGCCAACACAATGTGGTAAGAATTGGTCCCATTATCACCCAAACAAGAGACATTTTCTTTATTTGCTGATCATTATTCGCCATCTGTCGCTCTGATATATAGCTGACAATATTGATAATTCCACAAACAATCCCCACCGGATTCAAGGCTGAAACAAACGTCATTGTCGCGCCAACTTTAAAACATATTCCGGAAAATGCCGTCGGATAAAATAATGTGTAAAGAGGCATACATACCAGTACAATCCCACATCCAATACAATAGAGCAGCTGTAAGGCAAACGAAATCTTCATTGCTTTTATCATACTCTCACCTTTTCTCCTCTTGGACTTTCGGCTATTTTTCACCCCTGGCAATTTTGTATAGGTAGTCAACTGAGTAATTTTTCTCGCAATTCGGACAGTGAAACTCTGTGCAGATAAATTTAACATTCCCAATCATATATCCATCTCCACTCGGGAATTCAAAGTCATGCTCCTTTGCTTCTTTTGACCTTGAATTGACGACCTTGGAAATGTTTATTTTCTTTAGTTTCTCCTTACAGTCTGGACAATAATGGGTCCTATACTTTACAAAGAACGGATGAGACCATGATCGCACGACACTATGTATTTTCACATGCTTCACCTCCATATGGGTATTGTACCATAAAAAGAAAACAACCGCAACTTATACCAAGTTGCGGTTGCTCATGACAGGGGCGGAAGGACTCGAACCCTCGACATTTGGTTTTGGAGACCAACGTTCTACCGACTGAACTACACCCCTACATACAGGTCGCACACGACCTGCAGATAGTTATATCACAAATTCGGTCCGCTGTCAATCAGCAATTTTAAAAATATGCCAGATTCACTGTAACTTTCGATTCTTCATCACCGATCCCCGTAAAATTTTACGACTTTTCGATCGATCGAAGCTTGATCTCCCCGATCAGCCGATCCACATCCATTTTTGTGCACATCTCCGTTCCCTCATGAATCAGAGAACCGTCTGCACAGGCTACCGCAAGTTTAAGCATCTCCCCCGGACATTTCTGCTCCAGTAATCCGATAGAAAACCCGGCCACCAGGGAATCCCCTGCCCCCTGTACGCCCTTCACTTCGATTTGGGCACCTTTTGTGTGGTAAGCGCCATCCCTGCAGACCAGATAGGCACCGTCCGCTCCCACAGATACACAGACATACTCAATGCCACTCCGCACCAGCTCCTCGGCTGCATCGATAATCTCCTGTTCAGAGTTCAATGTTTTCCCCAGATAGCGCTGCAACTCACCGAGGTTTGGCTTGATCATAGTGGGCTTTGCTTTCAGCCCCTCCCTGAACAATTCGCCGTCCGCATCCAGAATGGTCATCACACCGACTTTCTTAGCCAGTGTGATAGCACGGCGATAAAAGTCTGCCGGAACTCCCGGCGGCACACTGCCGGTCACCACCAGAATCTCTGTCTCGGGCAACTGCTCTTTAATTAAGGAAAGCATCTCCTCCGCCGCCGACTCCGGCACCGGGCAGCCGCTCTCATTGAATTCCGTCATCTCCCGGCTGACCGTGTCAAAGACCTTGATGTTGGTGCGAAGCTCTCCCGGAACGGAGATCGCTCTGCACCCGCTCCCTCTGGCAGTCAGATGCTCCGCCAGTGGAACCGCCTCCCGCTCATAGGAAAAGATCAGCCCGGCGGTCTCATAGCCAAGCTGTGTCAGGGCGGTACACACATTGATGCCCTTGCCTCCCACATTCTTCTTTACTTTTTTGATCCGGTTGGTCCCTCCGATCTCCAACCCACCGATCTCGATGGTATGGTCGATACAGGGGTTTAAGGTTAAGGTCGTAATCATACGTTTTCTCCGTTAAATCTATTATCTCACACTTCAACCGCCCGCAGCAGTTCCTCCGCCGACACCCCGTAAAGCTTTGCCAGCGCCAGCAGATTGGATGTGCTGGGGTCGGAGGTCCCGTTCTCCCACTTGGACACCGCCTGTCGGCTGACCCCCAGGCGCTCCGCCACAAACTCCTGCGTCATCTGACAGCGCAGCCGGTGTTCGCGTAGAGACTCACCTAAGGTCTTTGCAATTTCATTTTTCTCCTTGCGCACTTCCCCAGAGTTGAGATACTTTCGCAGTGCCTTGACTATCAAAACAAATAAATAGATGGCTCCGGCAATCAAGCCAAAATAAATCACAAACAAAATCAGTATCCACAACAGTGCTCCCAACCAGCCAAAACCACCTTGTGCAACAGTACCATCATTTCCTTTTGTGACGTAAACATCTAAAACGGCCAAAATCATATTCACATTGGCACCTCCATATTTTGATAGAAACAGCTTACTCTACTCTCCCCGGTTGCCACCACCAAATATCGCGCAACTTTTGGTTGCGGAGTCTATTTTTCATCCCATAGAATCCGATTTGATTGTACCGTAAACACACCGATTTTGCAAGGTTTTACGGTATTTCATGGAATGTCTTATCACTGTTCTGCAATTTCTAAAGGGAAAATTAAAGGGAAAACTTCCTGGCATAAGGAAAAACTTTTTTATGTCTCATATCCCATTATTTTATACTGTTCCAACTCCTTCTCCATGAACAACTGCCATTCACGTTCCCGACGTTCTTCCATGGTCAACACTGCCCATTCCGTGGAACTGGTAAGAGTCCGGTTAAATTGGCCAACGCCTCCGCTCCGCAGTCCCATGCTATAGATCAGATCCTCCGCAAATGGCTTTAGCATCTTCCGGAGTTTTCCCGTCCTTAACCGACGCAGCGCCTGGTGTTCCATGCTCCGGACATTTTGGAACGAGCAACCACGACAATTCGCAATCTCTGTCAGAGTCATTCCCTCCGCGTACCGCTCCCGGATCACCTCCGCATGATCAGGATCCAGACTGTCAACTGCTGCCCACACTGCCCGGCTACGCTCCTCCAGATAGATTCGCTCCTCCGCTGCCTCGATGTTGTTATGCTCATCTGCTATGCTGTCCAACAGAGATATAGCCTTGTTACCATCTTCCAGGATAGGCCTGTCCAGACTCGATATCGTAATCAGGCAGCAGGCGCGCTTGATCTCCTCCAGCTGGCGACCACTCAGATCTAACGCCCTCATAGCTTCCTGATCAGACGGCTCCCGGTCATGCTTCTGGCTGAAATTCTCCACGAACCGCTTGTATTCCATGATACGGGCATGCATGTGCTCCGGTACCCGGATAGCTGCATTATCCCCGAACACGTACCGCCTCAGGCGATTTTTGATCCACCAACCGGCATACGTGGAGAAGCTGCCCTTCTCTGGATCATAACCGGCTACCGCATCATACAGCGCCAGGAATCCCTCCTGTAGAAGATCAGCATACTCTGCATAACCCTGGTAATTCTTGGCGTGATGAAAAATAAATCCTTTCATCTGCTCATACAGAAGAAGCATATTGCCGGACGGATATTCTCCAGTTTGAATGCTGGCTGCAAGTTGCTCGTTGGTCATGGTGTCAACTCCTATTCGTCGGTTTTGGAACGTTCGGATTATGCGAGCGTTCACATGATATTCGTAGTTTTGGAGCGCTCGCATTATCTCAAATAAAAAACGCAGAAATAAGAAGATCCATTTCTGGATCATCCTATTCCCGCGCCATCATACACAAAAGCTTCCATGCAAGAAGCAGAGTTTCCTTCTGCCTGGGGTACTTCTGTATTCTGTTTGCTCTGAGAATATTGTACCGCAGTTTCCTCGAATACGCAAGGAGCGCAAACCATTTCTCGGGCTTCCTTCGTGCTTCAATATCCAATTTTCCCGTAGTTCGCCCGTTGTTCGATGAGCTTTCTCGCTGTTCCCTCGCTGTTCGATGTAAAATTTGGGTTGCTGCGCAGTATCGAAATATTGACGTTTCTCGCCGCTTCCTCGCCGCTTCGAAACTGAGCGAACTCGCTTCTTATAAGTTATATAACCTCACCCACCCGCAATATCCTTACCTTTTTTAGGGACTGCGAAATCTGCGGATACTTCTCTTTCCATTCGTAGAGAGTTCTGCTGCCGATTCCCATATTTTTTGCAAGCTATTCGTCTGTAAGGCCATCTCTTGCCCAACCCTCAATCTTCAGTAAGCCTTCTGGCGTTAACCAATGTTCATATTTCCCTTTCGCCATCAGACTCACCTCACTTTCTGGCAAATTTGGGTACAGAAAAAGAGGCACCGAAGTACCTCCGCACCATCATAGTATTTCCAAGATGGTTTTTTCCAGACTCACAAGAAAATCATCTAAAAAAGGAACATCCACGACATGAAATCCGCCCGGTTCCTTATTTAGGTCAATTTCAAAATAATATCGCCACTTTGAAAACTCTATATTATTTTCTTGGAGCCTTACAAGAAAATCATTGTCTGTACCGCATATTTCTTTATAGTAATGAAGAATTTTAGCCCGTGTGTTTTCGTCCAAACAGTTGAACAGTTCATACAAATCATGTGTGCGCCTGTAACTAATATTATTCTTAGTCAACAACGCCTTGAGATAAAGCTCGCAAGAAAATGTTTGTGTCATTACTACTGGGAATGCCAACTCAATGTCTTCCATTTGGAATGCTTCACGGTTCATCATGCATTCTCTTGCCTGCTCGAATTTCTCCGATAATATCCGATAAGCATGTGCACCACCACGCGCACCTCTAAGTATCAAATTCACGTCTCCCATCACAAAAAAACCTCCATTTTTTCTTCTATCATACCCCATTAATTGCTATTTTTCAACCCTCCGTACGCAAAAGAGAACTGCTATCCCTGACCACATTATTGCAAGGTACACTATCCGGAGAAGAATATCTGCTTTCGACACCACTTCAAAGGTTTTAAGAAAATTGATCGCCCGGCCTATACGTGCGAGCATTTCAAGTTTTGTCAGGTTTTCCTCCCTTCCTTTTGCTTCATTTCCTACACTTCATCACTAATTCAGAAGTGGAACAGGAGAGTACAATGTTTACATTCTTCTGCGATGTCGCAATATTTTTATTGTACCAGTCCCGGCTCAAATCGCTTGCCGAAAGCAGATACTTGCACCGCTCCTGGAATTGCGACATTACCTTTACAACAAGGCAGCAGGTGTGATATACTCCGTTCATACCCCAATTTTAACAGGTTGTCGGGTTGCTTGCCCCTGTCAGAGTTGCAGCTCTGGCAAGGGCATTTTCTTTATGCAATCGTAAATCTTTTGTTGCTCGCCTGCCGGCAATACTGACGGTATATCTCTGGTAATGCCGTTTTCAGCGCCTTTCCATCCAGCCGTTCACTGACGATCTCTTTCCAACGGATAATAAAATTCGATGTCTTCAGCTCGTCCAGCCCCTTGTCTTCCAGGTCTGCTTTCAACTCAGCTCTCAACAATTCAGCCTGCGCCTCCAGCTCTTTCTGCTGCACCTCAATGGCCTGCAGCTTTTTGATGCGATTTTCAATCTGTCTCTCTGTCATGTTTTCTATCTCCTTTTCATTGTGGAGAGGAACCGCCCCGGAATCATCTTCCTGCCTATTGAGGCTTTCTACCTCTCACAGGGATATGGTTTTCGGTATCGGACGCTTTCGGCATTTACGGCCTTTCACCGCTTTTTCCGGCTGTCCCTCTCTGTTATCTTATGACCACATTATACACCAGATACTAGTGTATGTCCATTGACATTATGCACAAACTTACAGTGTATATTTTGGCGATTTTATACACTTGTTTTTTTGTGCATATCTGCGATATAATGCTTATAATGGAAGAGGTATTCACAATTTTAACTGTCCTATTTATTTCCCACAGAAAGGAAGTGCAATCCATGCCAATTCAATACAAAATCAATATTGTTTCTGCGCTCAAAGATGCCGGTTACTCAACGTACCGCCTAAGAAAAGAAAGGTTATTCGGAGAAGCCACAATACAAAAATTTCGAAATAACGAGCTGGTCTCATGGGAAAATATCTCTACAGTCTGCGAATTACTAAGGTGTCAGCCAGGAGACTTTCTGGAATACCTTCCTGATCAGGACTGAACTAAAGGAATATAGCCCACAACCCAGAAACAGGGCAAGCCTATCAATTACATGATAAACCGCCCTTGCTTTTCTGTGCGCCTTATTGTATAATCCGAATGAGAACCATCCTTTTCCCTCGTGATCCTTTTGGGTTGGGAGGAGAATGGCTTCACTAAAGGAGCGATACCTGACCCCCCTTTGGGTTGGGCCATTGCTCCTTTAGTGTGTCTTAATCACGTAAAACAATATATGCCCTCTTATGTGATCCGGTCTGTTGTTTTGCTCTCCGGCAGCTCAACACCCGATCACCCAGGAGCTGGATCAGCATCTGCAGTTGCTCCGGATGGTCATAGTGTACGGTGAGCTTGATCATAAGACACCTCCCTTCGCGCGTTATCGCGTCAACAAATTCATAACCATAACATTTAATAACATCCGTCCATCTCACTATTCCTCGGCCCGTGTGCAGCCGGGTTCCGGTGCGCCAACACCATTCCCCGGCCCATAGGTGCCGTTATTTATGCGGACAAAGCCAGCAATAGCATTTTCGCCGCCCTGTCTGCCTGCTCCTCATATTCCTGGTGGTTGTCACTGGTTATTGTATCGCCCTTATCGAAATGCAAAAACCAGTGCGCAAGCTCATGTGCAAGGGTGTACACATATTCGTCAAAACTCATTCCCGCTCTGATTCCTATACGGACCTCATCCTTGACAACCGCCATCCTTCCATCAAAAGCCTCAAACGACTTAAATCTAACCTTTATCCCCTGTTGCTCCGCTATGTACATAAGCCGTTCCATCTCTTCTGGCGTATACTCCACCTGTTCACCTACCATCAATCCCTTGCATTTACTGATCATCGGCATAAAAACAATGTCCCCATCTATACTTCCGGTCATGTTGATCAGCTTGGCAAGTAGTTCTTTATTATCCCTCATACACATGACCTCTCTTTCTTCCGCTGGATCACTGCCTCTGCGAGTTTATTGCAAAACGCAATCAAGTTATCCGGAATACCTTCTTTTCGCATTCCTTCCGTCCATTTGCCGCTTATCCTCTCGATTGTCTCAATATCCATCAAGAGTAGCTCCCGGATCAGTTCCTTCATGAGTTCTCTGATTCTCTGCATTTCTAATCCTCCTCTTAGGGTTTCGCTTATTTTTTAGCGAAAAGTCCTTTACATTTCCCCGGAGAATGTGTTACCCTATAATTGCCATTTGGTAGCAGCTCCGGCTGCTTGGCCCTCTCGAAGTTGCAGCTTCCTGAGGGCTTTTTTTCTTTTACTGCTCCGGCATGATATAGCTGTTTTTGCCGTTCCGGTGATAATCGAAGAGCTCTTTCACAACCGCCTTTGCTCTGCCAATGCTGTCATAATCACCCAGACACGGCGATATGTAGCTGGAGCTAAGTACACCGGCGCGACCTTCGGTGCCGTAACTTGTTGCCCAGATTTCTTTTGGCAGCTCGACCATTGCGGTTCTACCTTGGGTTAAGATTTTCATGGTTGCTCCTTTCTCGCACTCCGCAGCTCTACAAGATCAGCGATTGCATCATCCAACTCCTTGTTTAATTCTCCAATCTGATGTTCATAGCCCTTCACCAGGACACCTATCAGAGCCTTTGTCAGTCCTTTTGCGGGGCGTAACTCGCGCGTCTGAAGTCGCATTTCCTGGCGCCTTGCGTCGGCTTCCGGCCACGAAATGCATATTGACACCCGCACAGAATTGCATTCCGTGCAGACCCTCACGATCTCCTGATGTTCATTAAGTCTGCTTTTCGCATCGTGTATACGTTCCAATATTTCTGTGATTTCACTCATACCCTTACTCCCTTCCAGTATTATCAAATGGCGACTTTTGTGCTGGTGTAAAACCATCTGTTGCACTGTTGCAACTGTTGACTGTGTTGATATTATTGTTCTGCCGGATAAATTCCAGTTGATATTGTTCTGCTTCAACAGCTTCAACAGGTGAAACGGATTCAACAGCATCATCACGAACAACAGTAAAAATATACTTCCTTTTTCCTCTGGTCGAGTTCGGATCATACTCGAAACAGATCCCATCATCCAACAAAAACGCCTTTATTCTGTTGATCTCTTTTCCAACCTTCGCCGCATCCCAGTGTATCCGGTTTCTTCCGCCAGAAAGATATTTACTCACATCAATCAGATCGCTTGCACTGCCTTCCCAGTGTCCGTCACCCTGCTTCACCAATGCTTTAATGGTGTTGGCAACAGGATTTCGACCGTAGGAGAACAACTCGCGTTGCTTATTGACTGCATCCTCCTCGCCAATTAGTTCCCATTGAAATGTACGCTTATTAAAACAGATTTTCAAATTGACACTTTCCATGTCTCGGCCAGTAATATGCAGAACCGCCTCCGTTGAATCCCTATCCTCTTTTGTGATTACCCATGCACAATCGAGCGCACCCATCACGCCAACCGAACCAGACAGCTCGTTAAATACATCATTCGGATCTTTCATTTTTCGAGTATGATGCACCAACATCAATCCGATACTATACTTGTCCGCAATCTGTTTTAACACGCTAAAGTCTTCATAGTCTCGATCATAACCTGTTTGATTTCTCTTTGCAGGCTGACGAATCATCTGGAATACATCCACAACCATCAGTTTAATATCTGAATGCTGTTCCAGTAATGCAGTTACCGCCGCCTCGAAGCCATTCCCTATTCGCCCAACACCCGTTTCATTTGTGAGGATATAAAGATTGTCCGGCCACGGCCCGCGCCCCATAATTTGCTTTAAACGGTTTTGCGGTCTTCGCTTCGTACTCTCAAGATCCAGATACAAACAGGCGTGTTTAGTGCAATCAAAACCTAAGAACTTTCCGCCTGTGCAGATAGCAACGCATAGGCCTAGCATCATATAGCTTTTGAAATACTTACTCGGTGCGCCTATCATCGATAAACCAGTTGGAAGAATATTGTTAACCAGCCATTCAATTGGTGGAATATCAATTTTCTGAAGTTCTGCAGCTGAAACAATTTTTGGTATTGGTCGCTCTGTCGGCACGATTACGCCGTTTTTTGTTGTAGAGAATCCCCGTTTGCCAAGTTCTCCAATAATCTGATCAACTCGCTGCTGCTCATCTGCTGTAGGCTTCTTTCCCATGCTTCCTCACCTGCCTTTCTTTCGATCCAGTCCACCAGCTCTTTATCTTGCGGCCTTTTATACCCGCAATATGCATGATCAAATTCTTTCCACTCCTCCGGGCCTAACGCCTGCCGTATCCGGTTGAATACGCACGGGCTAAGGGCCGGATTTGCCGCTACACGGTCAAATAGCTCTGGACCCCACAAGCTTCTATCCTTGGCCATTTCCGCAAGCTCTGCGGCCTCTCTGTGGGCTTCTTCTGCTGTCATTCACTCATCACCCACAATTCCTCCAGATCAGCAAATAAAGTCTGCTTCTCTGGCGTTCCGATGTCCAGAACGTGGAATCCCCTTCTGTTGTACATGCGCCAGATCAACTCCTTGGAGGACTGGCCCACGATCTGAGCCGCCTGCAGCTCCTGCTTGCTCAGAATGATAATATCGTTTCTCACTTCGCCGGTACGCATATCCTTGATTGATACCGGAAATCTTCTCGCCTCAATGGTAAATGTGTTTCTCATATCGTTGTCTCCTTTCTGCTCTGCTCCTGCTGCCGCACCCATTCTCTCAACCCTTCACGAGAAATGCGGGTGCGCCGTCCGATCTTGATTGTCGGGAAGTCCTGCCGGTGGGTAAGGTCATAGGCGATCTTTACGCAGATCCCCAGCTCCTTTGCTGCTTCCTCTACGCTCATCGTCAAGGTTGCTGTGCTACTATTCATGTGTGTTCCTCCTTTCTGTGCGACGTCGCACAAATTGCGCCGGCGTAACTACTCATCCTCCAAGATTTCGGTTACATCCACCCCAAGAGCCTTTGCAATTCGGCCTGCGGTGGCTGTGCGGATTCCTCTGCCCGTGATTGCTCCTGTGATGGTAGGACGCGGGATTTGCGTGGCCTTCTGCAAGTCCTCAGTGTTCATACACGCGCGAGCCATTGCCAGTTCCAGTTTTTTTCTGTTCAGCTTCATTTATACACCTCTTTTCTTTTAAACTTGACAGATTCGTTTTGAATCTGATATAATCATAGCATATTCATTACGTATCTGTCAACAATAAAATTTATTCATTTTGAATCTATCTTTTGTGTGTAATTTATGCTATACTTCTCGCAGGAGGTGGCAATATGAATACAGGACAGAATATTAAAAATTTTCGTAAGCTGAGGGGACTTACCCAAAAAGAACTGGCTCAGAAAATAGGCGTTGCAGAAATCACTCTGCGTCAGTACGAAAACAATAAGCGGGAGCCTAGAATAGAAACCATTCAAAAAATAGCATCCGCCCTAAACGTGAGGTTAGTAGATATTGTCGATGCTGCAGATTTTCAGAAGCTAATTAGTAAAGAAGTTGATGCAGTAATGGACTCGCATATAAAAAGCGGAAAGGTTCGAATAATCGAAACTGACGAACAAGAGTTGGTTTCCGACTACTTGAAACTAAATAAGAGCGGCAAGAGCAAGGCTAGAGAATACGTGAAGGATCTAACCCTTATTCCAGGTTACACAAAGAAAGACACTGATCCCGATGATCAGCAAACGGAGTAACAAAGTGTTACTCCATAAGTTCAGAGCGCACCGTACCCCAAGGTACAGACCATCAGAAGGAAGAAGCTCGATAACGAAACGTTACTGAGTTAGGTTCTGGCTTTTCGCCCGATTTGGTGAAAAGATGCCGCCATTTTCTGCTTTGGCGGAGGAAATCTCTACCAACAACAAAAAATCCACCAGCGGGGCAAATAGCCCTGTCCTGATGGACATAGAAAATCTCCCCCGGCGCTACCAACACCGGAGGAGAGGATGCACAACAATACCAGTCTACCAAACAAGGCACCACTGCGCCCTTTTATACTACCACATTTAGGCGATGGTGTCAAACGAAAGGAGTACGCCATGGCAAAAAGAGCAGCGCAAGGCTCCGGTACCATCCGGAAGAAAACCGTTACCCGGAAAGGCAAACAGTACATATACTGGGAGGCGCGAATCACCACCGGTCGTGATCCAGGAACCGGCAAACAGATCCAACAGTCATTTACCGGCAAGACCCAAAAGGAAGTCCGGGAGAAAATGCAGGCGGCAGCAGTTGCCGTGAATACCGGCATCTATATCCCACCCCAGAAAATGACCGTTGGCCAGTGGCTCGATACCTGGGCAGCGGAATATCTGGGCAATCGAAAGAAAAACACTGTACGCATATACCAATCAAATATCAGGAAGCATATTAAGCCAGCTCTGGGAGCAATAAAGCTGTCAGATCTTCGGCCACACGATGTGCAATTCTTTGTAAACGGTCTGGATGAGCTTTCCGCAGCTTCTATCCATCTCGCCTACAAAGTTCTCCGCATGGCGCTGGAAAAAGCAGTACAGAACGAATATATCCCACGTAATCCGGCGGTAGGCTGTGCACTACCCAAGGTTAATCAACCTGAGATGCACCCTCTCACCGACGAAGAAATAACAGCTTTACTGCGAACCGCTAAGGGTAACCCTTATGAACATTTGATCGTAGTGGCTTTATTTACCGGCCTGCGTCTGGGGGAATTGCTCGGATTAACCTGGGATAGCGCAAATCTGAATAAAGGCACCATATTCGTTAGCAAACAGCTTGCTGATCTTGATCGAGATGATGACGATATCTTTATGCTTCCGAAAAATAACAAAACCAGAACACTTACTGTTGCCACCTCCGTCATTCTCGCCCTGAAAGCTCAGCGACGCAGACAAATCGAAATGAGGCTTAAAGCTGGCCAGATTTGGAATAATCCGCATAATCTTGTGTTCACGCTGGAGGATGGCAGTCTTGTTGATCGCTGGCGTGTCCAGCGGGAGTTTAAGGACCTGCTGACTGCTGCCGGCATTGAAAACGTCCGCTTTCATGATCTGCGCCACACATATGCCGTCAACGCCATCCGCGCCGGTGACGATATCAAAACCCTACAAGGAAACCTCGGCCACGCTTCTGCTGCCTTCACCCTTGATCGGTATGGGCACTTCACAGAACGCATGAAACAGGACAGCGCCGCTAGGATGGACAACTTCACAAAAAACGTACTGAATCTGTAAAGGGAAAACCGCCATATCCAATCACACAAAAACCGCCTATTTCCAGCATTTTCAACGGGTTAGGCGGTTTAATTGTTATACAACTTTTGGTTGCAGACACATTTTTTCTTTCATTATACCAGAAAATATCCAATTTTCTATCGAATTATGATATAATCTTTATGTGCTTTCACAAAACGCTTTCATATTTTATCATGCTACTTGACTAAAGTGTCGCGGTGTGGTATTCTTACTGCATCACAAAACGGTGTTTAATGTTACTTTACAGGCCACATAACATTCATTTTCAATAAACAATATCCGGGAGGATTGATTCATGACCCAGCCTGAGATTTTAACCAAGAGCGAGGAGACCATCGTCTCCGACCTTCGCCGACTGTTCAGACAGTATGGCTACCGCCAGTATAAAATGAGCAAGTTTGAGGAGTACGACCTCTATGTGGAAAATAAGCGTTTTCTGGTCAGTGACAATGTCATCACCTTCACTGATCTGGACGGCCATCTTCGGGCGCTGAAGCCGGATGTGACCCTGTCCATCGCAAAGAATGCTTCCGTCGACACTTCCACCGCTCAAAAGTTATATTATCATGAAAATGTTTACCGTGCGGAGCGGGGCTCCCACGAATACCGTGAGATCATGCAGATCGGCCTGGAGTCCATCGGAAATATTGACCTCTACGCCACCGGCGAGGCCGTGATGCTGGCAGCAGGCAGTCTAAAGACCATCAGCCCCGACTATCTGCTGGATCTCTCCCACATGGGTGTGATCACCGCCATGCTGGAGGAAGCTGACCTCTCCAGTGCAGAACAGTCCCGGCTTCTGGATGCCTTAAGTGCCAAGAATGTCCCCGGCATCCACGAGTGCTGCAGTGCCTTTGGTCTTACCGATGAATTTGTGGACAGGCTTTCCGCCCTCACCGCCCTCTACGGTCCGGCGCTCTCCATTCTGCCAAAGCTGAAAGACTTAAGTCCCAACGCCCAGGCGGACGAGGCCATCGCCGAGCTGGAAGCCGTTTGTCAGATGCTGGAAGCGGCAGGCTGTGGCGAACGAATCAATCTGGACTTCTCCATCGTCAATGATATGAGTTACTATAACAGCATCATCTTCCAGGGATATATCGAGGGCATTCCGACCCCGGTGCTGTCCGGCGGACGCTACGATAACCTGATGAAAAAATTTGGCAAGGATGCCGGCGCTGTCGGCTTCGCCATCTACCTTTCCGCACTGGAGAGCCTGGCCCCCCGCCGCTCCCCCTACGATGTAGACGCACTGCTCCTCTACTCTCCGGACACCGCTCCCACAAAACTGGCCGCAGCGGTCCGTGAGCTGACGGAGGAAGGGCTGACCCTGCAGGTACAGCAGGCGATCCCGCAGAATCTTCGATACAGAAAGCTTCTCAAACTGACGGAAGGAGGTCCGGTTACTCTTGAAGAAAATGATTAATATCGCGCTCCCCAAAGGAAGATTGGGCGAAAAGGTCTATGACCGCTTCGAGGCCATCGGCTACGGCTGCCCCTCCATCCGCGAGCAAAACCGAAAGCTGATCTTTGAAAATGAAGAATGCGGTGTCCGCTACTTCTGGGTAAAGCCCTCCGACGTTTCCATCTACGTTGAGCGCGGCGCCGCCGATATCGGCGTGGTGGGCAAGGACATCCTGCTGGAATATGAGCCCGACGTTTACGAGCTTCTGGATCTTGGCCTTGGCGTCTGCCGCATGGCAGTTGCCAGCTGCTGCGACTTCTCGGACGACACCGAGCGCACCCTGCGGGTGGCCACCAAATTCCCCAACATTGCCCGGAATTATTACCGGGGAAAGGGCAGAGAGATCGACATCATCAAGCTGAACGGCTCCATCGAGCTGGCTCCGATTCTGGGCCTGTCCGACGTGATCGTCGATATCGTGGAGACCGGCAAAACTCTCCGGGACAACAACATGAAGCCCTTCGAGGACATTGTCCCCATCAGCGCCAGACTGATTGCAAACAAAGTCAGCTACAAATTCCAATATGAGCAGATCACAGAGCTCTGTGAAAAATTGAAGTAATCGGCCGGAGCCGCATAGCTTTGGACCGCTACAGATTGCGAGGTATCCTATGATTCGGATCGTAGAGTTAAACACCATAAATGATGATGAACTATTTAAGCGCAACCCGGACGATTCCGGCGTTGGTGACATAGTAAGAGATATTATTAAGGAAGTCCGCGCGGACGGCGACGAGGCCCTGAAGCGCTTCTCAGCCCGCTTTGACGGCGCTGCTCCCGACTGTCTGGAAGTCTCCGACCAGGAGATTCAGGCAGCATTTCAGGCTGCTGACCCTCATATGATCGAGGTGTTAAAGAAAGCCGCCGCCAATATCTCCGCTTTCCATCGCCACCAGGTCCGCAACAGCTTCGTGATCAACGAGCAGGAAGGCGTGATCCTGGGCCAGAAGGTGATGCCCCTCGCCCGCGTGGGCCTCTACATTCCCGGCGGCACCGCCTGCTATCCCTCCTCCGTTCTGATGAACGCGATCCCCGCAAAGATTGCGGGTGTGGGCGAGATCTTCATGACCACCCCCGCCAAGAACGGCCAGCTGAATCCATTGATCCTTGTGGCCGCAAAAATCGCGGGCGTCGACCGTATCTTCAAGACCGGCGGTGCACAGGCCATCGCAGCACTGGCCTACGGCACCGAGACCATTCCCCCCGTGGATAAGATCGTCGGCCCCGGCAATGCCTTCGTGGCGGAGGCCAAGCGCCAGGTATTCGGTCAGGTGGCCATCGATATGATCGCAGGTCCCAGCGAAATCCTGATCCTGGCGGACGGTACCTGTAATCCGGCCTTTGTGGCGGCAGATATGCTCTCCCAGGCAGAGCACGACCGTCTGGCGAGCGCAGTGCTGGTCACCGACAGCGCCGAGCTGGCAAAAAGCGTACAGGCTGAGTTGGAAAAGCAGCTCTCGGTACTTCCCCGGGAGGACATCGCCAGAACCTCCATTGAAAATAACGGCATGATCGTGCTGACCGCCGATCTGAATGCCGCCATTGATATCTCCAACAAAATCGCGCCCGAGCACCTGGAGATCTGCGTGGACAATCCCTTCGATTATCTGAGCAAGATCAAAAATGCGGGCTCCATCTTCCTCGGCAAGTATTGTCCCGAGGCGCTGGGCGACTACTTCGCAGGCCCCAACCACACCTTGCCCACCAGCGGCACCGCACGGTTCTCCAGCCCGCTGTCCGTGGACGATTTCGTAAAAAAATCTTCCTTCACCTACTACACAAAGGATGCGCTGGAGAAGGTTTATAAGGACATCGCGGCGTTCGCGGAGGAGGAAGGCCTGAGCGCTCACGCAAGGTCAGCGACGGTACGGTTTAAAGGAGAATAACCATGAGCAGATATCTCAGCAGCCGCCTGGCTGCCCTCGACGCATACACCCCCGGCGAACAGCCCCGTGATATGCAGTACATTAAGTTGAATACCAACGAGTCTCCCTTCCCGCCCTCCCCTCTGGTTCTACAGAAGGTGTCCGAGGCGGAGGTGAGCCGTCTGAATCTCTACCCCGACCCGGAGGCTACCGCGCTTCGCGGCAAGCTGGCCGGTCTCTACGGTGTGAAGCCAGAGAATGTGTTCGTCTCCAATGGCTCAGATGATATTCTGAATTTTGCCTTTATGGCCTTCTGTGACAAGGAGCACGGCGCCGCTTTCGCGGATATTACCTACGGCTTCTATCCGGTCTACGGCGATCTGTACGGCATTGACTGTAAGGTGATTCCCCTGAAGGAGGATTTCACGCTGGATCCCATGGATTACCATGGTCTCGGCCGCATGGTGGTCATCGCCAACCCCAATGCCCCCACCGGACTGTCCATCTCCGAGGCGGACATCCGCGGCATTCTGGAGTCCAACCCGGACAATGTGGTGCTGATCGATGAAGCCTATGTGGACTTCGGCGGCCGGTCGGTCTGCCCGCTGATCAACGAGTACGACAACCTGCTGGTGGTTCAGACCTATTCCAAGTCCCGCTCTATGGCCGGAGCCAGACTGGGCTTCGCCTTCGGCTCCCCCGAGCTGATCGCCGACCTGAATCTGATCAAATATTCCACCAACCCTTACAACATCAACCGACTGACCCTGATCGCAGGCGAAGCGGCCATTGACAGCAACGATTATTTCGTGGATAATAGTAAAAAGATTATCGAGGCCAGAGAATACGCCGCTGCCGAACTGCGACGCTTAGGCTTCGCCGTCACCGACTCCAAGGCCAATTTCCTTTTCGCAAAGAGCGACCTGATCGGCGGCGAGGAACTGTATCTGGAGCTGAAGAAACGAGGCATACTGGTCCGTCACTTCTCCAAGGAGAGAATCAAGGATTTCAACCGCATCACGGTTGGAACCATGGAACAGATGGAGAAGTTTATCGCGGCGGTGGCCGAGATACTTGAAACAAGAAACCAGTAGCTTTATCACAACATAATTTAAAATTTGCGCACATCTCTTTTGCCAAGCATTCGGCAATTTTCTGCAAGCAGACGATAGGCAGATTTTTGCAGGCTGAGCGCGCAAATCAAACATTAAGGAGGTCCCACATGCGTACTTACGAAATTACCCGCACCACCGCAGAGACGGATATCGCTCTCTCCTTATGTCTTGACGGAACCGGCAAAAGTTCCATCGACACCGGCTGCGGTTTCTTAAATCATATGCTCACTCTGTTCGCCTCCCACGGCCGCTTCGATCTGAATGTGACCTGCAAAGGCGACACCGATGTGGACGATCACCACACGGTAGAGGACATCGGCATCTGCCTGGGCGAGGCATTCCGGCAGGCGCTGGGCGATAAGAAAGGGATTTACCGCTACGGGCAGATGATCCTGCCCATGGACGAGGCGCTGATCCTCACCGCGGTGGATATCTCCGGCAGATCCTATCTGGCCTACGGTCTGGATATCCCCACCGAAAAGGTTGGCTCCTTCGATACTGAGCTGGTGGAAGAATTTTTCCTTGGCTTTACCCGCAAGGCAGAGATGACTCTCCACATTCGCCAGATAGCGGGCACCAACTCCCACCACATCATTGAGGGATGTTTCAAGTCCGTGGCTCGGGCGCTCCGTCAGGCGGTAGCCATCGACGAGTCCCGCAAGGATGAGATCCCTTCCACCAAAGGAGTTCTGTGATGATCGGTAGTGTAGATTACGGTGTGGGAAATCTGTTTTCCCTGAAAAGTTCGTTCGCCGCCCTCGAGATCGAGACCGAGGTCAGCGGCGATCCTGACAAGATTCGCTCGTGGGATAAGATCATTCTGCCTGGCGTCGGCGCTTTCGGTGACGCGGCGGACAAGCTGCGCGCCTGCGGGCTGGTAGATCTTCTCCGCGACGAAGCTGCCAAGGGCAAGCCTACCTTAGGCATCTGCCTCGGCATGCAGCTTTTGTTGGAAAAAAGCTATGAATACGGCGAGCACGAAGGTCTTGGCCTGATTCCCGGCTCCGTGGAGCCCATCGCGCCCAAGATCCCCGCCGACTATAAAGTCCCTCACATCGGCTGGAATGCGCTGCATTTCCCTAAAGGTAAACCGGTGAGCCCCATCTTCCGCCACATCAAGGAGGGTGACCATGTCTATTTTGTTCACTCCTACAGCGGATGCAACTGCGCGGATTCCGTCATTGCCACCACCGAGTACGGCGCGGAGCTGACCGCCGCCGTGGGCAGGGACAATGTGTTCGGCTGCCAATTCCATCCGGAGAAGAGCGGTGAGGTGGGATTAAAGATTTTGAAGGCATTCTGCGAATTGTGACAGTAAATATGGAAAACCGTTCAGCCTGCAACAAATTAAGGCAGTTGTCTCAGAAAGTTTTCCTATCATTGCACAGAAATCCTTTCTGGACTTCCTGCCTGCCAAGTGGATAGAATGCTGAACGGTTAAATATACCCAGAATAGGACAAGGAGTTCCCCATGAATATCTTCCCCGCGATTGATTTATATGACGGCTGTGCAGTCCGCCTGGTAAAGGGTGACTACCAGCAGATGCAGATCTACAGCAACGATCCGGTCTCGGTGGCCAAACAGTTTGAGGCCGCCGGTGCCGAATACCTCCACGTGGTGGATCTGGCCGGAGCAAAGGACGGCACCACCCCCAATCTGGAAACCATCCGCGCCATCACCGCAAACACCTCTCTGAAGGTGGAGGTGGGCGGCGGCATCCGCAGTGAGGAGGTCATCCGTACATACTTAAATGCCGGTGTGTTCCGCGTGATCCTCGGCACCGTCGCCGTGACTGAGCCTGAGTTTGCGAAGGCGATGGTTGCCAAATACGGCGAGCAGATCGCCGTGGGCGTGGATATCCGCGACGGATTCGTGGCCATCAAGGGCTGGACCGAAACCTCCGCCCTCAGTTGCCGTGAGTTCTGTAAAGGCTTAAGCGAAATCGGCGTGAAAACGATTATCTGCACCGATATTTCCAAGGACGGATGCTTAAGCGGCACCAATCTCCCGCTCTACCGACAGCTCTCCGAGGAATTTTCCATGAACATTGTGGCTTCAGGCGGCGTGTCCAGTCTGGATGACGTGCGAGCATTGAAGGCAATGAATCTGTACGGCGCGATTCTTGGAAAGGCACTGTACACCGGAAACATTGATCTGGCCGAGGCAGTCAAGCTGTGCGGCGCTCAGAACTGACCGGTTGCTTATTTTACCCACAATTTTGCCGCTGTCTTCAGCGACGGAATGGAGATAATCAAATGATCACGAAACGAATTATCCCCTGCCTCGATGTCCGCGACGGGCGCGTGGTGAAGGGCGTACAGTTTGAAGGCATCCGCGATGTCAGTTCCCCTGTGGAACTGGCCAAGTATTACAGCAGCCACGGTGCCGACGAGCTGGTCTTTTACGATATCACCGCCTCCTTCGAGGGGCGAAAGCTGTTCACTGAGATTCTGACCGAGACTGCCCGCTCAGTCTTTATTCCGCTGACGGTGGGTGGCGGCATCAACACGGTGGACGATTTCGACCGTGTCTTAAAATGCGGTGCTGACAAGGTCAGTGTGAACTCCGGTGCCATCCGCAATCCGAAGCTGATCCATGAAGCAGCTCAGAAATACGGCGACCAGTGCGTGGTTCTCTCCATCGACGCCAAGCGGGCCGACGGTCATTTCTGCGTGTACGCAAAGGGTGGCCGTGAAAACACCGGCATCGACGCGGTGGAATGGGCGAAGGCCGGTGTGGCGAACGGTGCCGGTGAGATCGTGCTGAACAGTATTGACACTGACGGTGTGAAAAACGGGTTTGATCTGGAAATGTTAGAGGCAATCTGCGATGCGGTGAATGTGCCGGTCATTGCCTCCGGCGGTGCAGGAAAGGCCGAGGATTTCATCACCCTGTTTAAGACACTGCCTAAAGTGGACGCCGGGCTGGCAGCCTCCATCTTCCACTTTGGTGAGGTGGATATCCTGAATCTGAAGCGGACACTGGCAGACGAAGGGATCATCATGCGGCTGTGATTCACAAATTTGAATATATGTGCTATACAAATTTGAATATAATGGAGGAAATGAATGTGAAAAAACGAATCAGGTTAATTGCCATTATCACCACAACTACAATCTTTGTTTGTTGTCTGATTTGGCGCGTATGGCCGCATACCTTTTCTGATTTACTTCCTTTTGACAAGGCTTCTGTCTCCAGCTTTTCAGCCTACGCAATGGTCAGACATTACGCAAACGAACAATCCTACACGGATACTTATTATCGCATGGAGGATATAACCCAACCGCAAAACAGTAATCCTGAAGAAATTCTTGAAATTCTGGGCACATCCAGCTATCAGCAGGATTACCGTAACTTATTGCCCGGTGATGTGGACACTGTACATCCCGACAAAAATTTTGATGGCAACACGGTAAGCCTGCGCTTTTTCCGGGGAGACGAACCGGATGAATTTGTCAACATCACCTTTTTGAGCAACAGCATCATAACCGTTTTTGTGGGTGGAGAATCGGGGTTCCACGTTTACCATCCTACAAACCATGAGACAATATACAATTTAGTCGAATATCTGAAAACACATGGTACTGCTGCAACAACATCATCCCCATAAATTCCAATTTACCTAATAACCATTTCAAAAGAAAACAAAACAAGGAGAGACCTGCCATGCTGAACATAAACGACCTGAAATTCGATGAGAACGGCCTGATCCCCGCCATCGTGGTGGATGCCAAGACCAAGGAGGTCCTGACACTGGCCTACATGAATAAGGAGAGCCTTGCCATCAGTATCGCGGAGAAAAAGACCTGCTTCTGGTCCCGTTCCCGCAAGGAGCTGTGGCGCAAGGGCGAGACCTCCGGCAACTACCAGCACATTGTGAGCATCACCGCCGACTGTGACAAGGACGCGCTGACCGTGCTGGTGGAGAAGGACGGCCCCGCCTGCCATCTGGGCACCGATTCCTGCTTTACCAACGAGGTATTCGTCAGCGATGAACTTCACTCCTTCTCTCTGGGCGGACTGATGGATCTGCTGGAGGGCCGCAAAAAGGACAAGCCCGCCGGCTCCTACACCACCTACCTCTTCGAGAAGGGCATCGACAAGATCTTAAAAAAGGTCGGCGAGGAATGTACCGAGGTTATTATTGCCGGAAAAGCAAATGATAAGGCGGAAACGATTTACGAAATCGCAGATTTGACGTATCATGTCATGGTACTGATGACTGAGATGGGCATCTCTCTGGACGAGGTTCGCGACGAGCTGGCTTCCCGTCACATCATCGACCACAAAGTGAAACAGGAGAAAATGACGAAATGATAAAAGCTAATTTCCACACACACACCGTATACTGTGATGGAAAAAACAGCCCCGAGGAGATGGTGCAGGCTGCCATCGAGCTAGGCATGACTGCCATCGGCTTTTCCGGGCACTCCTACAGTGTGACCGAGACCTACGGCATGAACCCCGAGGCCTGTGCAGAATACCGCCGGGAAGTCCTCCGTCTGAAGGAGAAATACATCGGACAGATTGAAATCTATCTGGGAATAGAGCAGGACTCTCTGTGTGCCGCACCGGACTACGATTACGAGTATCTGATCGGTGCAGTCCATGCATTCTTCAAGGACGGGCACTACATCTGCGTGGACCATTCCGCGGCAGATATGGTTCGGAATGTGGAAACCTACTACGGCGGCGATTACTACGCCTATGCGGAGCACTATTACCAGGTGCTGACCGACACCGTGCTGAAATACGACCCGACGTTTATCGCCCATTTTGATCTGGTGACCAAGTTTAATGAGGGCGGCAAATACTTCGACGAGTCCCATCCACGCTACCAAAAAGCGGCACTGGGCGCTCTCCATGAACTGGTCAAGGCCGGAAAGCCTTTTGAGATCAACACCGGTGCCATCAGCAGAGGCTACCGGGTCACCCCCTACCCTGCTCCCTTTATCTTAAAGGAGCTCCACGATCTGGGCGGAAAGATCATCCTCTCCGGCGACACTCACGCCTGTGACGGACTGCTGTGCGGGTACGAGATGGCGACGCAGCTGGCGAAAGATTGTGGATTTGAGACGGCGATGGTGATTACGGGGGATGGATTGAAGGAAGTTGATCTGTAAACCATAAATTACACAGCAATTGTTTTAACCATCAGCAAATCCCGGCAGGTTTCTGCCGGGATTTATCATTTTTCACTCTTTATTTCTCACACTGCCTCCAGCGCGCTCGCAATATCCGCAAGGATATCATCGATATGCTCGATACCCACGGACATACGAACCATATCCGGTCCTACGCCTGCTGCAATCAGATCCTCATCGTTCATCTGGCGATGAGTGGTAGATGCGGGGTGCAATACGCAGGTGTGTGCGTCTGCCACATGGGTCGCGATCATCGCCACCTTAAGGCCTGCCATGAACTTCTCTGCCGCTGCTCTGCCGCCCTTTACGCCGAAGGAAATAACGCCGCAGGTGCCATTCGGCATGTACTTCTGCGCTCTCTCGTAATACTGATCGCCGGGCAGTCCTGCGAACTTAACCCACGCGATCTTATCGTGTGCCTGCAGGTACTCAGCCACCTTCTGCGCGTTTGCACAGTGGCGCTCCATGCGCACATGGAGGGACTCCAGACCGATATTCAGGATGTAGGAATTCATCGGGGAGGGGGTAGCACCCAGGTCACGCATCATCTGCGCGGTAGCCTTGGTGATGTACGCGCCGCCCTTGCCGAAGCGCTCTGCGTAGGTGATACCGTGGTAGGAATCGTCGGGGGTGGTCAGTCCGGGGAACTTGTCCGCGTGAGCCATCCAGTCAAAGTTGCCGGAGTCCACGATACAGCCGCCCACCGTCGCGTCGTGGCCGTCCATGTACTTGGTGGTGGAATGTACCACGATATCTGCGCCCCACTCGAAAGGTCTGCAGTTGATGGGGGTCGCAAAGGTATTGTCAATGATCAACGGAACGCCGTGTGCGTGAGCCGCGTTTGCCCAGCGCTCGATGTCCAGTACCTTCAGCGCGGGGTTAGCGATGGTCTCGCCGTAAACCGCCTTAGTGTTGGGACGGAATGCCGCCTCCAGCTCCTCGTCAGTGCAGTCGGGATCAAGGAAGGTGAACTCGATGCCCATCTTCTTCATGGTTACGGAGAACAGGTTAAAGCTGCCGCCGTAGATCGCTGCGGAGGAGATCACATGGTCTCCCGCGGAGCAGATATTAAATACGGAGAAAAATACTGCGGACATGCCGGATGCGGTCAGCATCGCTGCGCTGCCGCCCTCCAGCTCACAGATCTTTGCAGCCACCATGTCGTTGGTGGGGTTCTGCAGACGGGTGTAGAAGTACCCTTCAGCCTCCAGATCGAACAGCGCTCCCATCTGCTCGCCGGTGTCATATTTGAATGTCGTACTCTGAATGATCGGAATCATACGGGGCTCGCCGTTGCCCGGCACATATCCGCCCTGAATACAATTAGTCTCACGTCTCCACTGTTTCATCTTAATTACTCCTTATGTAGTAGGTTTAGGTATGATTGCTAACAGTATACCACGATATTTCTTTGTTGGCGATACTTTTTCGCATTTTTTTCATCTGCCGACAGCAGTATGTTTATCTTACCCGGCTCCCGTTTAATTTGTGAAAAAACAGTTGAATGTGCGGTTGACACATTGACAACGGGATATATTTGGTATACTATATTACATAGTATTGATTATTACATCAAACAATTCACTTGCCCCACAAGGTCGGCAGCTGTGCCTTTTTTCAGCCAACCTTGTACTGCAACTATATCAGGAGGATTTCCATGAACAGTCAGAAAGTTGCCGTGATCGCCGATACCGGCTGTGATGTCTCCCCGGAGCTGGCCGCAAAGCTGGATATTCGCATTCTTCCACTGAAAGTTATCTTTAGTGACCGTGTCTGCAATGACGGGTACGACATCCCCTTGTCCGATATTTACGGCAGCTACCCGGACAAGCTGCCCACCACCTCCACCCCGAATGTTGGAGAGGCACTGGATTTGATCAATCAGCTGCGCACTGAGGGCTATGAAAAGCTTTTATTTATCACCATATCCAGTGGCTTGAGCTCCACCAACAATAACATTCATCTTGCTCTGGAAGATGTGGCCGATATGGAGGCTCATGTGTTTGATACTAAGGATATCTCCGTCGGCGCAGGCTTCTTTGCTATCTGGGCTGCAGAAAAGCTTCAGAAGGGTATGCCTCTGGCTGACGTACTGACTGGACTGGAAGACCGTCTGTATGATTCCCATGTATTCTTTTATATGGATACCCTCAACTATCTGCGGGCAGGAGGACGTATCGGCAAGGTGGTTGGCATTGTCGGCGAAGCCCTGAATTTGAAACCGATCATCTCCTGCAACAACGATGGCATTTATTATCCGGTTTCCATGATCCGCGGTCGGAAGAACGGTCTGAAAAAGCTGCTCACCACCGCGGTCTCCAAGGCCAAGGGCGAGAAAGTCTGGCTGGCCCTGATGAACGGTGGCGCCCCCGAGGAGGCAGAAAACATTCGCACGACCCTCATGGAATCTGTTCCGAACGGAACGATCATCACCAGCGGTCAGATTGCGGCCAGTCTGGCGATCCACACCGGCCCCGGCCTGGTGGGTATCGGCGTGTTCCGCTGCGAGTAAATATTTTGATGCTGTTGCGAGACGGCTGCAAACCCATTTTAGCGAAAGACCCCCAGACTTATTTCTGAGGGTCCTTTTCATGATCAGCTGGAACCGGTCTTCTGTATTGCCCAATTTGTAACAATTTCGTCAGAATTGTAATACAAGCTTAATACTAAATTCATACTTCGTTTCTTCTTTTTCCTCCCATCTGTGTTATAATTTAAATATCAATCAACGTCCGATCCAACTACTTCCACCAAGGAGGAATCATATGAATATTGCAAAGATCATGACACCGAAGGTGTTCACCGCATTTCTGCACGAGAACGACACCGTCCGCCAGGGACTGGAAATCATGACCCGACACGGGTACACAGCGATCCCGGTACTGGATGCCAACCAGCACTATGTAGGCAGCATCACCGAGGGTGACTTTCTTCGCCACCTGCTGGTGCTGGAGACCACAGACCGGCGGGAGCTGGAGCACTACCGGATCAAAGACATTTTGCGAAGAGATTTCTGTCCGGCCCTGTCCATGGACTCCGATGACCAGACTGTGCTGGCGGCGATCCTGAATCAGAACTTTGTGCCGATTGTCGACTGCCGCAACGTGCTCTGCGGCATCCTGACCCGAAAGGGTGTGATTTCCTATCTTTCCGAGAAGGCACAGCGCGAAAAAATCGAGGGCTGAAATGGCCCTCGATTTTTCTATACTCGTCTGTCGTTAAAATCCGATCTGATATGATCATTTCACTTTCCAAATCTGATTATTTGTCAGCTAGTCAATACAAACTGTACCGAATCACAGCCACAACCACTATCTGCAGAATCAATATCGCCGGCATCCCGATCACAAAGCTTTTGTGCTTTGTCTTATGTCTGAACATCTGCATTCCCAGGATTGATCCGACACTTCCGCCGATGAGGGCCACCAGAAACAGCTGCTTTTCCGGTATACGCCACTTATCTTTCTTTGCTCTGCGCTTGTCCACGTACATCTGAATAAATCCCACCAGATTGATGACGATCAGCCAGATACTCAATAATTTCAGCAGCATACCATCCCCTCCTTCGCGCCAGGACTGCAATCTCTTCACATTCTGCTCCGGGCATTTCCCCTATCCGGTTTCACCACATCCATCTTCCCGGACTTCTCTATCTTCCTCCGGCAGTCTGGTATTTCTTCAGCGCTTCCTCCAGCTCCTGATCCACATTTTTCACCAGATCAGGTCTGGACAGATCATAATTGCGTCCCTTTCGCTGCAGGAAACGGTAGGCGATCATGAAGGACATCTCATTGAAACGAGTAAAGTAACGATCATTGATCCGCTGAATGCGCTCCTCAATAGTCGCATCCGGGATCGCGCAGGCGTAAGCCATGACCTCGTCCAGCGTCTCAAAGCAGATCTGCTCCTGCAGGGAGAAATCCGAAGAAATATTTTGATTATAAAATGCGTAAATATACACGCGCAGCCAGTCGGTGGGGCCGGCAAACCACTGCCCCTCCGTCTCATACTTGGCAGTCATGGACTCCACCTCGCGCTTCCAGGCCTCCGACACATAGGAAGCCTCCGCGATACGGTGGATCTCCGCCTCAGTGAGGCTCAGGTCATACCGATCATTAAACGCACTGATGATCTTATTTCTCCTGCCCAGAGGCTTGGGAAGGATCTTGCTGGCGGTGTAGGGGGTGTAGCTGCCCTGGGTACTGTAGTTCGTCTGAATGCTGCTGTAGCTGCCAGTATTCTGTGCACTGCCAGTGGCGTTTCCAGCATTTTTTGTCTCAGTCTTACTCGTCGCTTGTCCACTGCCCGGTCGATTTCTCTGCTCCCATTCCCGCCTCATGCGGTCATAATCAGCTTTCTGATAGCTGCTCTGAGTCTTCTTCGCCTCGCCTTTCTGATGGCTGCTCTGCGCCTTTTTATCCTCGTTTTTCTTCATCACGATAATAGCAATCATGGCAATCGCAATGATCCAGAAAATCGGTGACGGGATAACCGCGCCCAGGATCGTGACACCGATATATAATTTTAACAGCCACTTGAACAGATCACTGTTCTTGCGGTCCTTCTTATTTCCGGCAAATATGATGATGAACACGATAAACAAGACAATATTCATGGCTTCCCCCTGCATGGACATTGCAAAATGGAACCTTCACGAATCTTTGCCTTTTGCAACAACCTGGATGGAAATAATTATACACGAATATTGTCGGAAGTGCAATCTTGTTTCACTACGGCAGATAAAAATTAAGAATGAGGCGGCTTCAAAACGGCACGATCTTTTGCAATCAAACTGAACCGCTATTTTGAAGCCGCCCCATTTATTAACTTACAGCGAGCTGATCTCCAGCTCCTCGTCACTGATCTTGATCATATCCTTTCGGTTCATCATCTCATAGAGCACCGGCACCACGAACAGGGTCATCAGCGTCGCGTAGGTCAGACCGCCGATGCAGACGATGGCGATGGGCTGCATCATCTCCGAACCGGTTCCCACACCCATGGCCATGACGACCAGACCGAGGATGGTGGTGATGGAGGTCATCAAGATCGGGCGCATGCGGGTCACACCGGCATCCACGATCGCCTCCCGCTTCTCCATACCGTCCAGCCGGGACTGATTGATATAGTCAACCAGCACGATACCGTTGTTTACGATGATACCGCACAGCATGACAAATCCGATCAGGGAGATTACGCTGAGCTCCATGCCGGTGATCAGCAGGGCCAGGAAGCCTCCGGTGAACGCCAGCGGGATGGTGAACATGACGATGAACGGCGATTTCAGGGACTGGAACTGGGCTGCCATGATCAGGTATACCAGCAATACGCCCAGCAGGAGCATCAGACCCAGCTGCCCGAAGGCCTCCATGATGGTCTCATTCTCGCCGGTGTATTCGATGGACATGCCCTTCGGCAGCTCATAGGAGGCCAGCGCCTCCTGCACATCGGAAGTCACGTTGGTTACATTGTATCCTTCTGTAATTCCGCCGGTGATGGTCAAATATCTGCGCTGGTTCTGGCGGGAGATGGTGCTCAAGGTTTCTGTGTCTTTGATCTCCGCGATATCCGCGAGGGCGACGTCCTCCTCGGTGCCGTCCTGCTTCGTTACCGTAAATACATAGTTATGGATATCATCCGGTGTCCTGCCGCTCTCGCCGCTTCCCACCATGATGTCATATTTATAGCCGTCCCAGGTCACATTGGTGGATGTGGTCTCGGTCTGCAGTGCGCCGGCGATCTCCATATACACCTGCGCGACGGTGAGTCCATGCTTCATGGCCTTTTCCTTATCCACCACGATACGGATCGCCGGGTCCGCTTCCTCCATACCGTCGGAGACCTCTGCGATTCCTTCCACAGTCCCCAGGATCGCCGCCATCTCCTTCGCCGTCTCCTGCAGTTGCTCCATATCCTCCCCGTAGAGATTGATGCTTACACCGGAACCGCCCAGTGCGGACAAATTCATACTGGAGGTACTGGAGAGGGTCACCTCACAGTCCAGATCGTCAAACATGCCCTCCAGATCAGCCACGATCTCATCGCCGGTACGCTTGGAGGATTCGTCGTACAACACGTAGAGGGATACCGTCGTGGTATCCACATCGGCGGAGCCGCTTAAGATGGATGAGCCGGAAACCTGGGCTCCCACCGTTCCAACTCCCTCGACACCCTGGATTCTGGATGCAACCTCATCCGCCATCGCCGCGGTGTCAGCGAGGGTACTTCCCTCCGGCATGGTCAGCGTACCGGACAGCTGATCCATCTCCATATCCGGCATGTAGGTGAAGCCTTTATTGATCAGTGCCACCGCGGAGCCCACCAGGATCGCCGCAGAAAGCAGCAGCACAACGAACTTATGGTTCAGACAGAACACCAGCAGTTTCTGATAGCCGCCCAGCATCCGGTCCATGATGGGACTCTTGTGGGGCTTGGTATTTTTCAGCATGCTCTTTGCCATGGCCGGCACCAGCGTCAGGGCAATGATCAAGCTGGCGATCAGCGAATAGCCGATGGTCAGTGCCATATCCACAAACAGCTGTCTGGTCAGGCCCTCCACAAACACGATGGGGAGGAATACGCAGACTGTCGTCAATGTGGAGGAGGCAATCGCTCCTGATACCTGCGCCGCTCCGGAAACTGCCGCCTTGACGGCCGACTCGCCCTTATTTCTCAATCGGTAAGTGTTCTCAATAACAACGACAGCATTGTCTACCAGCATACCTACCGCCACGGCCAGACCGGACAGGGAGATCATGTTCAGGGTCACGCCGGAGAAATACATCAGTGCCAGCGCAAACAGTACACTGATCGGGATACTGCACAGGGTGATAAAGGTGGGGCGGATATCCTTCAGGAATACAAACAGGATAATGATCGCAAACACCGCTCCCCACAGCAAGCTGTCAGTAATCGAATTGATAATGATATAAATATAGTCACCCTGATCCATCATATCGGTGAAGGACAATCCGGGGTACTCTGCCTCCAGTTCCTCAAACTTCTCGGTAATGTTGTCGCTGACCGTCGCCGTCGCGTAGGTGGACTGCTTGGAGAAGGACAGCATGACACTGTTATTTCCGTTGGTCTTCGCGTAGATCTCGCCGGAATTGTCGGTCATATATACATCTGCCACGTCAGTGAGATAGATCGGGTCCATTCCCTCCATCCCCATATCAAACAGGAGCAGATTTTCCAGCTCCTCCCGGGAATTTAAGGTGTCACCCACACTGACCACATAGGACACTCCGTCCTCATCCTCCACATAGCCTGCAGGCATGGAGAAGTTCTGGGCGGTCAGGATCTGCGATACCATATCCATGGTGATCGTATTGGAAAGATTCGCTTTTTCCAGGGCATCGGACTTGGTCTGCTCCATCTGCTCCAGTCCGGCCTTAATCTCCTCCAACGCGGTATTTAACTGGCTTTCCGCCAGGATCAGCTGGGTGGAGGCATCACTCATCTGGAAAATACTCTCAATCTTTTTCTGTTCCAGAACAGCTTTGGCCTCTTTCAGCTGGGTAGTTCCGTCCGCCAAACCTCCCATAGCCTGATCGATCTGAGAAATGCCGGAATTGATCTGGTTCTTTCCGGCGCTGATCTCAGTCAGTGCAGCATCCAGGTCAGCCTCACTGTATCCCATGGAGCTCAGCGATTCTTTGATCTTCTCAATCTCGGCCTTCGTCTGGTCATAGCTGGTTTTTAACTGATTGTAAACTTCTTTCAGGGATTCCTCCGTCAGTCCCAGCTCCTCCAGTCTCTCCGCTAAAAGCGCCAGTCCCTTCAGCATCTGCTGATACTCTTCCGACTCGGTGATCCGTTTGATCAGCGCTTCCCGCTCTTCCTCGGTCAAATCCACCCGGTCCTTAATCTCCTGAATGGCCGCCTCATAGGCCACTTTCAGGGCATTCAGCTCCTCGGAGTTTTTCACCAGCTCCGTCAATGTATCCACCTGCGCCTTCAGCTCCGCCTCAGCCGCTTTGAATTTCGCCAGTAAATTTTTCAGTTCCAGCAGCGTCTTTTCGGTGGTCGCAATATCCTCCAGCGCACTGTTCAACTGTATTTTGGTGTCCAGCAGTCCCATCTTTGTGGAGATCAGTTCCATCTGTCCGGCATCCATCTCCGCCGTCGCCTTCGCCAGCTCCGCCGCCAGCTGAGCCTTGCCGTTTTCCAACTCAGCTTTTCCGGCCTCCAGTTCGGCCAGACCATTCTCCACCTCGGCCAAGGCCTTATTCAGTTCTTCCTCCGCTTCCGCAAACTGCTCGTCGATCAGTTCGGCAATCTTGTCATTGAGCACATCGATCTTGTCCTGGTTCAGGTCCACATGCATGACCTGCTCCAGCATACCGCTGGCGGAGATGCTGGCCACGCCATCAATGCCCTCCAGCTTATTCATCAATACCTCGTCCACAAATGCGGACAGCTCCGCCACCTCCATGCCCTCCATATCCACCGCGGCGGTGCGCACCGGCAGCATACTGGGATTCAGCTTCAGAATGTAGGGCGTTCCCACCATATCGCCCCACGCGCTCTCCAAGAGGCTGATCTGCTGCAGGATATCCACGGCAACGGTATCGAGATTGGCGTCCTCCGTAAACTCCAGCATGATCATGGAATAGTTTTCACTGGAACTGGAGGAGATATTGGAAATATTCTCCAGGGTCGCCATGGACTGCTCCAGCGGCTTGGTCACCGTGGTCTCCACCTCCTCCGGCGTCGCACCCGGGTATGTGGTCATGATCATGATGTAGGGCAGGTCCATATTGGGCAGCAGGTCAGGAGTCATCTTGGTATAGGACACGATGCCCAACACGATGATGATCACCACCGCCACATAGACCGTAATCGACTTTTTCACACTAAAACGAGGTAACATATTTTTTCCCTTTCTAACTCTACTCTGTGAAAGCTGATTGCTGTGTGTTTTTCACACGCTCACGGCATCTGTCATCCGGAGCTTTCACGTAAAAAAACAGCCAACAGGCTGGGGATGCCTATCTATTATATTCCCCAGCTCTGCCGGCAGTCAATTTACTTTTTATAAACTTTATATAAAAATTGCACGCAATTTATTTTGTTTTCCTGCGTTCTCGCACACAGGCCGCCAGAAGGTACTCGATCTGGCTGTTGATGGAGCGGAAATCGTCCTCCGCCCAGGCTGCCAGTTCCTCCCACAGAGCCGGAGAAAGCCGGAGCAATATCTGCTTTTTCGCCTTTTCCTTCTCCTTCATGGACTTCTCTCTGGCCCGAACCTGCTGCTCCTTGTCCAGCAGTGCAGCCTCCTTGCTCTGAAGCTGTCTCTCCAGCTCCTGCAAGCGATCAAGCTGCTGTTTTAGCTGTAACTCTCTCTCCTCCAGCCTCTGTCGGCTGTCCGCTATCGTCCCGTCCCCCTGGGAATCTGACATTGGAGTTGTCATCGGCTGGCTCCTTTCTGTGACATAATTTTATGTTCATCCTGTTCGACTGCCAAATACCCATGTAGGTGTCCAGACAGGCTCGTCACCTGCATAGTCATTTGGCCGTGTTTCGTCAATAGATGGATCCGCTGTTCACAATCGGCTGTGCGTCCTTGTTTCCACAGAGTACTACCAGCAGATTGCTGACCATGGCAGCCTTTCTCTCCTCGTCAAGGACAACGATCTCCTCCTCGCCCAGCTGATCGATGGCCATCTTCACCATGCTGACTGCGCCCTCAACGATCTTCTGGCGGGCAGCGATGATCGCAACGGCCTGCTGTCTCTGGAGCATCGCAGACGCGATCTCGTCGGAGTATGCCAGGTGATTAATCCGAACTTCCTGGATCTCCAGACCTGCCTCAGCCACACGCTTCTGCAGTTCCTCCTTCATGCTCTCGGCAATGGCCATGCTGGAGCCGCGGAGAGTCAGCTCGTCCGTGTCATCCTCCATCGTGTCATAAGGGTAAAGTCTCGCCACATTGCGGACGGTGGAATCACACTGGATGGACAGGAACTTCTTGTAGTTATCTACATTGAAGACCGCTTTGGTAGGACTGGCCACCCGCCAGATCACTACCGTACCGATGATAATGGGATTACCAAGGGCATCGTTTACTTTCTGCTTTTCATTGTTCAGGGTAGAAACCTTGGTGGATACTTTTTTGCTGAAGGTGGGGGCTGTACCGACCTGAGTTCCGTTGGTCGTCATCTGCACACTTACACCCTGTCCCAGCACGGTGGGATTATAACCGCCTGCAAAGGGGTTGGTAAAGTAAAAACCGGGCTTGCGGATAGTTCCATAATACTGACCGAACAGGGTCATGACCAGCGCCTCATTGGGGTTGATCACATGAAATCCGCCGAAACAGATACAGCAGACAATAAACCAGACAATGGACAGAATCAGACCGATCACACCCAAGGCAATCCGGCCTCCTTCGATGAGAAATCCGCTGCCGACCATCGCACCCACCGACAATATCAGCATGCCGATAATGGCAAACAGCATCAGGATACCGTTTAACGGAACGATCTCCTTTTCTTCCACATTGAGATAAACGCTCTTACTATTTGTGTCACTCATAACTATCCTCCCTCTATCACACTGAGATGATGTAAGATTCATATGTGATATTTTTATGATATCATTTTAATATCACTATAGTGTATTGTCAATCCCTTTTTTCATTCTTCTGAAATTTTTTTCTCAGCAGTATTCCACCATCTAAAATCATTTTCCACTGTCCATACTCTCTGCCTGTCGCCGTTCCATCCGTCTCCAACTCAGGAATCCATAGACGTCATTAACAAAAAATGCCGCAAAACAGACTACTACCGACAAATACCGCACGTCCTCCATGCTGGCCAGGACCCACAGAATGATGAGCACAATATCATTGGCCGCGTAGGCGATGGCAAAACCGGCATTGCGCCGAAAGGTCAGGTACACCGCCAGAAAACTGGTCGTGACCGAGAGGGTGCTGGGGAGAAGGTTGGCCGTGTCAAACCACTTCAGAATAAAGTAAAACAGAACCGTTACGATTCCCGCCATGATCCACATGAAAATATTCTCTTTTCTGCCGATGCGATTCACTCTCACCTCCGATTTGTTTCCATTGTAGGGATTTTTCAGCCATGAAATCAACGCAAAGACCGCCATGGGCATGGTCATTCCCAGATAGGTGATCATCTCCCCGTAGTAGGAAAAGGTATAAGAGATGATCCCGTACAGCAGACTGAAAATCACCATCAGCAGCTGGCCGAAAGGGTTCCCCTTGGCGCTGAAGATTAATGAAGTCACGCCGACCAGGGACGCAGCCAGCGTCAGATAATTCTCCCGGTCAAAAATGACAAAGGCCGACAGGATCAACAGTACCGATAAATACCACAGCGTCCGCTCAAGTCCTGAAAAATAGTTCCATAATGTTTTGATCTTATTCATGATAACCTCCGAAAAAAGCATCCGCAAGCGCATCTTCCAAGACCTAACGATGCGCTCACGAATGCTCCTGCATTCAACTACCCGGTGGCAGTTTTCACTATTTACTTATAGTCAGTGACACTTAACTCACTTATACTGCATTTACATGAGAGTCAGTGTGTCGGATCTACTCTCTTTCTTTCAGTTCCTCCACGATCTTATCATACATCTCTTTATCGATCACGTACTTTTTCTGATACAGGACAAATCCCACCACGATACAGATCAGCGGGAAGATCAGCATGGCCACCTTCATCATCCACAGGGAGGAGGTCTGCACCGTCGCTGCCGCTGCCAGCTTCGCCTCGGTGGTGACTGCCGCAGCGTACTGCTGCTCAATGTCATTGATGCCGGAAAGGATCAGGGTCAGACCGACCACGCCGGAGCCCACTGCTCCGCCCAGCTTGTTGATGAAGGGCTGTACCGCAAAAGTCACGGACTCATTGCGCTTGCCCAGCTTCCAGTGGCCGTACTCCACGGTATCCGCCAGGAACACCAGCATCAGGGTCTGGATGAATGCCTGGGCAAAGAACAGGATCAGTCCGGAGACCGCAATCAGCGCCATGTTCTGGAAGGGCGCGATAAAGAATACAATGTAGGCCACACAGACTGCCACCATCGCTCCGAAATACAGCTGCTTGCGGGTCCACTTGGCGGAGAATTTCGGGAACAGGCTGAGCGCCGTCAGCTGAGCCACCGCCAGCACCGCGGCAAACACCATGTACATATTCTCGTCCTGATATGCGTAGCGGAAATAGTACACACCGAAGGAGGTGGTGGTACAGTAGCCGATCATGAACAGCGCCATGGCAATGGCCGTCACCATCAGCTGGTCATTCTTAAACAGCACCTTCACCATATCGCCCAGAGAAGTGTGCTCCTGCTTCGCCAGCCCGGAGCGGTCCTCCTTCACGCCGAGCAGGGTGAACAGCTGGAAAATCCAGAGAATCGCCACCACGATCAGAGTGAATACCAGATAGCACTTGTCGCCGAAAGGTGCCAGGATCGTGGGAATCTGGGTGTAGAGGATAACCACGGAGAACATGCCGATACTTGCACAGATGCGGGCGAAGGAACCGATGCGCTCGCGCTCGTTCTGATCCTTGGTCAGGGCTGGCATGATGGACCAGTAGGAAATATCGTTGGTGGTGAACGCCATACCCCAGCAGAGGTAGACCACCGCAAACAGGGCGATATACTGTCCCTCCGCCAGTCCGAAATCGGTGAACAGCAGAATCGTCAGAATACCGGAGGCGATCATGCCGAACAAAATCCAGGGTTTAAACTTGCCCCAGCGGGTCTTTGTGTTGTCCACGATGGTGCCCATGACCGGGTCATTCAGCGCGTCAAACACGCGGAACACCATCATCAGCGCGGTGATAATACCCAGGCCCTTGTTGGACACACCGATCACACCGGTGATGTAATTGATCAGGTACATGCTGACCAGACTGTAGAGCATGTCCCGTCCGATGGTACCAAGGCCGAAGCAGTAGCGATTTTTGATAACCTGCCTGTCTGTTTTCATTTTCTCTCTGTTCCTCTCTTTTAATAAATACTTCCTGTTTTGTGCATCCATTGGTTTTCCGAACTTTCGCCGCTGAGATCACTCACGAGAAAAGCCTCAGCCCGTTCAATGGCACTTTTAGTTCAACTGCACTTTCAGTTCGATACTTTATTATCTTCCGGAATTTCTCACCACCCGGAACTCATACGGCTTCAGCGTCTGCCCATTCACAGCTCCACATGCGCCATAGTTTCCGATCAGCACCTTTCCGTCCACCGGCTGGATCTTCCGCTCCTTCTTTCCCATGTTGCAGATCACGGTGACTTTCTCATTCTCCGTCTCACGCTCAAATATGTACACGTCCTTCGGCGAGGAAATTTTTCTGTAATCTCCCCACTGAAGTGCATCGTTCGACTTTCTTATGCGAATCATTTCTTTATAAAACGCCAAAATGCCGTCTGAGTTTTTCTCCTCTGCAGCCACATTGATGGTCTTGCAGTTGGGATTTGCCGCCAGCCAGGGCTTTCCTGTGGTGAAGCCTCCATGCTCACCGCCGGTCCACTGCATGGGTGTTCTGGCATGATCGCGGCTGGTCTTTCGGATCAGACTCCAGCGAAGGCTGGACCAGAGCCCCATTTTCTTGGCGGTCTCATTGACCGTATGGCTCTCCACATCCTCGATATCGTCAAGACTCCGGAAAGGATAGTTGGTCATACCGATCTCCTGCCCCTCATAGATATATGCCGTTCCGCGCAGGCAGAGATTCAGTCCGCCCAGCATCTTGGCACTGGCCTCGCGGAGCTCGCCCTCGTCGCCAAAACGGCTGACAGAGCGGGGCTGATCGTGGTTCTCGAGATAATTGGCCGTCCACTCGATCTCCCGCTGCCATCGATCCAGACGCTCGATCAGCTTCTCCGGGCGGTAAGGCACCTTGAACCATTTCACGCCGATCTGGTCGCACTCCATGTGCTCAAAGCCAAACACCATATCCAGCTCGCCGCGGTCGCGGTTGCAGAGGTCGCGGGCCATCTGGGTGTCCACCATGACGGTCTCACCCACGGTGAAGCAATCATACTTACTCAGCACATCCCTTCTCAGTCTGCGCAGAATATCATGGTTACCCTCGGTGGACAGATAGTGCTCGATGCCGGTCAGCGCCAGCTGCTTTTTTCCGTCCTCCAGGGTATTCTTGTAAATAATATTGATGACATCACAGCGGAATCCGGCGATGCCCTTGTCCAGCCAGAACCGAAGAATATCGCAGACCTCGTCGTAGACCTTCGGATTGTGCCAGTTCAGATCCGGCTGTTTTTTCGCGAACAGGTGGAGGTAGTACTCGTCGTCGCCCACCGGCTCCCATACATCCCCGGCAAAAAAGGATCCCCAGTTGCTGGGCGCCTTTCCATCCCTGCCCTTGCGGAAATAATAGTAGTCCCGGTAGGTCTCATCTCCTGCCAGTGCCTTCTGAAACCAGGGGTGCTCGTCGGAGGTGTGATTGATGACCAGGTCCATGATAATGCGGATGCCGCGGGTCTTCGCCTCGGCGATCAGCCGATCCATGTCCTCCATGGTGCCGAAATCCGGGTGAATACCGCAGTAATCGGAGATATCGTAGCCGTTGTCGCAGTTGGGGCTGGGATAGACGGGGCTGAGCCAGAGAATATCCACACCCAAATCTTTCAGGTAATCAAGTTTGGAAATAATGCCGGGAATATCGCCGATACCGTCCCCGTTACTGTCACAGAAAGAGCGGGGGTAGATCTGATAGACGATGCCGTTTTGCCACCAGTGTTTTTGCATAGTTTTTTGCTCCGTTTCCTGATTCATTGTCATCTGTATTTATAGATTAAATTAATACCTCCCACTTACCGTATCTCTTTCCGTCCACTCTTCGGATATATTCTTTTTTCTGTAAAGATTCCATGATTCGCTTTACAGTGCTGAGAGATTTTCCAGTTTCTTTGACCAATTCCTTCTGTTTGATGAATGGATTCTTTGAAATCAGCTCCAAAATCGCCAGTTCCTCTAAAGTGCATTCCAAAGTGTCAAATTGAGACTTTGGAACTTTAGGATTGACACTTTGAGAATTATCAGCCATATAATCCACGTGCATATATCTATTCTTCAACTCATAATCTGTCCCTAAAATCAGATTGCTGAAGAACATTTCCAAATACTTCGTTGTAGCAAGAACACCGTTTTGCAGATCATAGTAGTTTGCTCTCACCAATGCATTGCGGAAGTACCAGGAGTTCTTCTCAAAAGCATCATTATTCACACGGAAACCGAATGTTTTGATGTACTTAATCAAAAACACTGCAGTTGCCCTGGTATTGCCTTCGCAAAAAGGGTGAATCTGCCAGATATCAGACGCAAACTTTGTCAGATGCTTTACGGCCGCCTCCACAGACAACCCCTCATAAGAAAACTGTTTTTCTGTCGCAAAATCGTAATCAAGTGTATCTCTGATACTGTTCCATGCCGCATAGGTGACGGTATCGCCTTTCAGCACCCATTCTTTCTTTGTGATATTGTACTGTCGAATCTGACCAGCATGTTCAAACACACCTTCAAATAATCTGCGGTGAATGTTCATCCATTCTACCGGCGAAAACTGGAATGTTTTCTCGCCTAACAATTTTGCAATTCTTGTCGATACAATATCCGCTTCCTTGGTATCATTCTCTATTCCAGTACGATCAGTACGCTGCTCATAGTAGCACTGAATACGCTTCTGCGCTTCATCAATGCTGATTTTTCCCTCAATATGCTCCTTGGCAGTATCAAGCAAATATGCAGAGGTTTTCAAACCATCTACCTCTTGCAGGCCGATTGCAGTCTGCCATGCTTCACTCTTTTCAATTTGTCCGGGTTCACCCTGTTTGATATATTCTCCAAGCTCAAATTGCCAGTTCTTTTCCGTTGACATAACCACACCTCGTTTCCATGCTTTAATACCTGATTCTGAAATCATTTTACGCATTCGATCATGTTAACTCAATTACATTATATCACGTACCCAGCAACAACATCAATGCTATTTATCAGTTTATATGCCATTTTCCCATTATCAGGCTTTACTCTATCCCTTCATACCCAAACAGGGGATGCCTCTCAACATCCCCTGCTCAATCTTTTTATACCAACTTCCCCTCATCAAACTCATCCAGCCACTTCGCAGCCGTCTCGCACACTTCCCTCAGCACTTCCTCATCGAAAGGCGCCTTCATACCGGCAGCCTCCAACAGTCCGCGGAAGGTCTTGGTTCCGCCGGGATAAACCAGCTTCATATAGGCATCCCACGCCGCCTGTCTGTCCTTCTGCATGTAGGACCAGAACTGGAGCGCCACGGTCTGTGCCAGACAATAGTCAATATAATAGAACGGTGACTGATAAATGTGGCTCTGACGCTGCCATGCGCGTCCGCCGCCGTAGAAGGGCAGCTCGCCGTCCAGACGCAGCCAGGGCATGTAGATCTTTGACAGCTTCGCCCACTCCTCATTACGCTCAGCGGGAGTCAGATCCGGATTTTCAAATACAACATGCTGGAAGTGGTCGACCATGGTTCCGTAAGGAATGAAGGTCAGCGCACCTGCCAGATGGGAGTACAGGAACTTGTCGGTGTCCGGTCCGAAGAAGCCCTCCGACCAGGGCCATGCGAAGAACTCCATGCTCATGGAATGGATCTCGCAGGACTCCATGGACGGCCACTGCATGCTGCCGGGAATGATATCTCTGCAGCAATAGTTCTGGAACGCATGACCGGCCTCGTGGGTGATGACCTCCACGTCGCCCTGGGTTCCGTTGAAGTTTGCAAAGATAAAGGGCACCTTGTAGGTGGGCAGGGAGGTACAATATCCGCCGCCGGCCTTGCCCTTGGTGGACAGCACGTCCATCAGTCCATTGTCCATCATGACATCGATAAACTCCGCGGTCTCCGGGGACATCTCGTGATACATCTTGCGGCCGTGATCCAGAATATCCTGCGCGCTTCCCTGAGGGCGGGGATTGCCGCTGCGGAATGCCAGCGCCTCATCGGCGTAGCTCATGGGATACTCCACGCCGAGACGCTTCGCCTGTGCGCGGCGCAGACGGTCAGCCAGTGGAACCACATACTTCACGACTGCCTGGCGGAAGCCCTCCACATCGTCCTTGGTGTAGCAGTTTCTGCCCATGCGGTCATAGCCCAGGGGCACATAGTTGTCATAGCCTAAAATCCTTCCCAGCTTGGTGCGAAGCCCGGTCAGCTCATCATAAATCCGATCCCAATCCTCGGCGTGGCTTGTGTAAAACGCATCCACCGCCTTCCACGCCGCCAGTCTCACCTCGTCATCGGCGGAGGAGGTGTAAGGGGTCATCTGGGAGAGGGTGCGCAGTTCGCCGTCGAACTCGATCTGTGCGGAGGCCTTCAGCTGGCTGTACTCGGTGGACAGCTCATTCTCCCGCTTCAGATCCTCAACCATCTCCGGCTTGAAGGTGCGCAGCTCGATCTCGGTGTTGGTGAACAAAAGCGGAGAATACTTCTCGGAAAATTCTGCCCGGAAAGGGGTGTTGAACAGGGCCTGTGCAAACTTCTGCCCCACTTCACTGCACTCGGGACCTGCCGCATCCCAGAACTCCACCTCCGCCTTGTAAAATTCGTCGTTGGTATTGATATCGTGGCGAATGTTGGCAATGGTACTCATAGTATCAAACTCCGCACTCAACTCCTCGGACTTGAGAAAAGCTGCCTCGGCCTCCTCGAAGGACTTCGCAGCCACCAGCTGGTCAGCCAGCTCACTGAGCGCTGCCTTGAACGCCTCCACGTCGGGGCGCGTGTACTTCATCTCTGAAAACTTTACCATAATCTTTATCTCCCATTCCGCTGTTGTCACCGCTGCACTCACTATCCGATGCTCACAGCTCTATTTATTTTACTTTTCCTGCGCATTCATCCGGCAGATATCCGCCAGACAGCACTTGTCGCAATAGGGCTTCGTCCGCGCCGTGCACACCGCGCGCCCGTGATCCACCAGACGGTGGCAGAAGTCGTTGCCCTCCTCCGGCGGAATCAGCTTCCACAGGGCCATCTCCACTTTCTTCGGGTCCTTCACATCATCCACCAGACCGATGCGGTTCACCAGACGGATACAGTGGGTATCGGTCACGATGGCGGGCTTTCCGAATACGTCGCCCATAATCAGGTTCGCACTCTTGCGGCCAACGCCGGGCAGCTTCATCAGCTCATCAAAGCTGTCAGGAACCTTACCGTCGTACACATCCCGCAGCATCCGCATGCAGGCACTGATATCTCTGGCCTTGCTGTTTCCCAGACCGCAGGGGCGCACATACCGCTCGATTTCCTCCGGCTCCGCTGCCGCCAGCGCCTCGATGCTGGGATAGTCGGCAAACAGCTTCTCCACCACCACATTCACCCGCGCGTCGGTGCACTGCGCGGCCAGTCGCACACTGACCAACAGCTTCCAGGCCTGGTCATATTCCAGCGTACAGTCGGTATCGGGGTATTCTGCTTTCAATCGTTTTATGGTTTCCAGGGCAAGTTCCTGTTTGGTCATGAAAAACCTCCTGTATATATTCATTAATTTCGCAGTGTAACTCTCGTTTCTGTTCTGCTTATTGTTTCCAGAATATCATATCACAACTTTTCTCGCTTGTAAACCAAGGGGTGTCAGGTACGGATATCTTCTGTCCAAGTTGAAGAACTCTTTCAATTTGAGGAATCATGACTCATTATGCACTCGCAAAACCCACACTATTTGAACAATAATCCCCCCAGACTCACACTATCCGTGTGGATTTTGGGGGGATCATTTTTGCAGGTTGTAAATAATACTTAACTGTGCTATGATTTAGGTCCGGGAAACCGGAGCCAGGCGGCTCCCCCTCTTTTGCGGAGGGATACTTGTCCCTCCAGACGAAAGAAAGGAGGGATGCCAATGAACGTTACATATCCTGACCTGTTTCAGTTTTGTCTCTTCATTGTTGCTCTCGTAAGTCTTTGCTATAAGATCTTTCGGGAGAAAAAGTAACAGCCGCCACTACCACCACTAGTGACGGCTAAATGCTGTTACTGTGTTACTACAGGTAACACCGGGGTAGCCGCTCTGGCTTCCCGGTAAGTTTACTATATCACATTTCTCACTGCGATGCAACCCGGAAATGATCGGTCATCTTCTGAAATTATCCGTTCAACTCCCGATCAGATTTACTTTTTTTCTCCAGCCTTCTCCAGCACATGGCGGATCACCATTCCGATACTGTCTGCCATGCGAAGGAAACCGGCATCGTTGGGATGAACACCGTCCAGCGTGTATTCATACTGATGCTCACCGTTGAAGAAGCTCATTCCATCAATAAAATACACATTCTCATCTCCCGCCTGGCGCGCCTTCAGATAGGAGGCCATCACTACGTCACGGCGCTTCAGCACCTCCGGCTGAATGCGGGGGGACGTCCAATAATTAGGGCGGGTGATCATGATGTAAGGGATATCGGGATTTTTCTCGCGGATGATCTCGTACATCGGATAGTGGGTCGCCTCCAGATGCTCCACTGTCGGCGCATTGTGATCATAGTCGCAGACAAACACACTCATGGGCTGCTCCGCCATCCACTGAACCAGAACTGTCTCTCCCAGTGCCTTCCCGGAAAAGCCCAGATTTTTGACATCCACATTCAGCATCCGCGTAAGCACCGACGGATAAATATTGCCCGGGCGGCTGGCTGCAGTTCCGTGAACGATGGATGAGCCGTAGATCACCACCGGCTCAATATCGCGATATTTCTGTCCTTCGCTCAGTTTTGCGCCGGGTTTCAGACCGATCTCCATTGACTCCACGCACGCATGCACCGGCATATTTATCGTGAATGAGCGGAAAACCTCCGTGTCCAGATGAACGATCTGCTCATAGCTGTCCACCATGTCATAAGGCATCCGGAATTCCTTCACGTAGCGGCTGCCATACTCCCCATCGATATATAAATCAAAACCGGAGGTGGATACCAGGGTCAGGTGTGAGGAACGCCCTACCGCACGGTACTTCGCCCGCACTGCAATGTACGGAGAATCCGTAGAAAATCGTACTCGCCCTCCGGCACACTCCCGCTGCAGCTTATCCACGCCCGGGCTGGTCGCCTCTCCGATGTCCATGGGCAGGCGGTGGAAAAACGGTTCCGTCTCCGGCTCATAAAGGCCATAAATCACAAACGGTGCTTTCCGTACATCGTGCCACTCCACCTGTACGCCCTCTATTGATGCACTCACCAGCATATTCTGATCAACATTGATATAATTTTCCATTGATGATACCCTCCGCTATGGGATTATTTTGAGGAATATTTTATCATATCGATTATGAAACCACAAGTTTTATTTGTGAAAATAGGATGACATCACCACATCTCGTCGCTTAAGCCCTCCACCGCCTCTTTTTCGGGCATCACCTTCAGTGCGCCCTTTCTCGTGGTAATGATAGAGGCTGCTGCATTGGCAAAAGTGAGCATTTCTCTCAGTTCACTTTCCGTCCACCCATTTTCATCTCCTGTCAAGCTATCCATACCTTTCTCCAAAATGAAATGCAGGCAGCTGCCCATAAAAGTATCTCCGGCGCCGGTGGTCTCAATGGTGTTTTTCTGAATAAATCCAGGCACCTCCACCTTCATTCCATCATAATATGCCCGGCTTCCGTCCCGTCCCATGGACAACAAGATCAACGGAATATGGTACTTCTCCTGAAGGATGTTAACCCCCTCATCAAAGTCCTCCTTGCCGGTGAACCACTGAATTTCGTTGTCTGATATTTTGAGGACATCACAATAGCGCAGACCGTAATCCACCTGTTTCTTCGCATTCTCCAGGGAATCCCACAGTGACTCTCTCAAATTGGGATCAAAGGAAATCAACAGATTGTTCTCCTTTGCTATTCTCAAGGCACGCCTGGTCGCTTCTCGCACGCCTTCATGGGTCATGGAAAGCGTTCCAAAGTGGAATACCCGTGCAGAAGTAATCATGCTTTCCTGCACCTCATCCGCTGTCAGCATCATATCCGCGCCGGGTGACCGATAAAAGGAAAAGCTCCGCTCCCCGGTCGCATCATTTGCAACAAAAGCAAGGGTTGTTCTCACTGTCTCATCCATCAGCAGATTCGTTGTATCAATCTCAAGTTCCTCAAGCACAGCCTTCAATTGCTGTCCAAAGATATCTTTTCCGACTTTTCCAATAAACGCTGTTTTATGACCCAATTTGTTCAGCATAGCAAGCACATTACAGGGAGCTCCTCCGGGATTAGCCTCAAACAAGGGATTGCCTTGGACACTGGTGTCATTCTGGATAAAATCGATCAACAATTCCCCTAGCGCTACTACATCATATTTTTTATTCATCCTGTGAACCACCTTTCAAAAATAGCCCTGTTCCGTCCAAATCAATTGATTACCAAAGGCCACATACGGAGCAGGGCTGTCAAATTACTCATTTTGCTTTATCTGGATTCAAGATACACTTTACGAAAAGTTACCTGGCTACAGGATACTCATTGCACAGCAGACGATAGGGCTCCTCATCCTCCTCGATCTCCGGAAATCTGCCCATGGGAGGCATAAAACGGTTATCTGTATTATCATCGTTGCACTGGCTCACCTCACCCAGCAACACAGGACCGGTTCCCTCCTCCACGGAAAAATCATGGTACAGATACTGCTGCACATGGATACTCTCACCGGGTGTCAGGCGGATCTGGGTTCCTGCGGGTACGGTATAGGTACGGCCATCGGTATGTACCGTCACCTCGGACTCGTAATCGATTTCCTCATTCTCCAGTGAATTATACACGCGGATCAGCACATTTCCTCCGCCGCGATTGATGATGTCCTCGGTCTTAAACCAGTGGAAATGGTTGGGCGCGTACTGCCCCTCTCTGAGATACAAAAGCTTCTCTGCGTAGACCTTCGGGTACTTGTCCGCCATCGCGCGATTACCGTTGCGGATCGTAATCAGAGAGAATCCCATCTTGTCAAAGTCTCCCATTCCATAGTCGGTGATGTCCCAGCCCAGCATACATTCACGAACCTCGTCATACTCGTGACCGATTTCCTGCCACTGCTCGGGAGTAAAATGACAAAACGGAGGCAAATAGCAATGATACTTCTCGCACATTGCCTCCAATTCCTTTAACGCTTTATTGATTTCTGAACGCTTCATAATGATAATTCCTCCTCACATACCTCACTTATGTTAATTAATTGACCACCTTCACGGCAAAATCCGATACAAGAAAGCTTTACTCAGCCTGCACTCGCACCTGCTCCATATACCGCTCTCTCACCTCGTCCATCGTGGCACCTTTAAGAGCACTGATGGCTGCCGCACGCCCTGCCGCCTCTCCGGTCAGCGCACAGACGGGAATGACTCTGGAAACCTCCCAGCCATCGCCCTGCGGCGCAGAAATGATCCTTCCGGCTGCGATCAGATTATCAAATCCCTCGCTATAGAGCGCGCCAAAAGGAAGCTGATAATGCTTACCGATGCCCTTGGGCCTGAAATCGCCGCACCACCCGATGGAATCCTCACAGGTCATACCGTCGATAGCTGGGAAGTCACACTTGCCCACGATCCGACGGATGGTCCGAAACTGTGGCATATAAGGCAGCGTGGTGATATCGAAATTGTTCTTTCCCTTTTGTTTGATCCGCTCCAACAATTTCTGCTTTCCGACGACCATGAACCGGGTCAATTCCTCGGCGGTGGCTTCATCAAACAGCTTCATTCCTTCCGGGTGACCGTTTCCCTCCATGTCAGAGCCTACGCCCATCCATTTGCGAAACACCCGGGTATCTTTTGTCTCCATCAGCTTCTGTGCGTCTGCGGTGTCATAATAATGCGCGATGTAGGACATGTAATTTTTGCCCAACACGCAGGGGACACCGGCTCTGTCCATCACAGAAGCATCTCCCGAAGCATCCACCACCGCACCTGCTTCGAAAAATTCTCTGCCGTTTACGCTCTCCGTCACCACGCCGAGACACTTGCTGCCGTCCATGACAGGATAGGTCGCCCAGGTGTCAAAGCGAAGCTGTGCACCGCTTTTTAACACATAGTCATCCAGTGCCACCGAAAAAATGGTTGGAGAAAAATGAGTGGCGTATCTTTCATTTTCCTTCCGATCAGGCCTGTTTCCACCCCAGCGCTCGGGCAGACTGTCCAACCCATATTCCACAGAAAGCTTTATCAGCTCCTCTGCGATACCTCCAATCATCTGTTTTCCCTGACCGTCACAGAGGGGCTCATACCAGGAAATCAGTCCGGTGGTGGCAAGACCGCCCAGATTCACACACTTTTCAATCAGAAGCGTCTTTGCTCCTGCCCGGGCAGAAGACACAGCTGCCGCCACACCGGCGATTCCACCGCCCACTACAATAACGTCATAGCGTCCCTTGTTCGTGGGATCGTTTCCCCTCATATCCATGACTTTCTCCTCCTCATCGACAGGTTCTCTTTTCCTCACTGCCAAGCTGCTTTCCCTGCAGCTTTTTCACTCCAGCTTTTTTCACTGCGACGTTTTTCACCGCAGCTGTTTTTTCCACTCTGGAGACAGCTCGCGATACTCTGTGTTGGGAAGTCCGGTCTCTGCATTTTCAACAATCAGCACCAGCGCATCTTTCGTCACACAGATCGCATGCCATACATCCTTTTTCACATTGTAAAGCTTATTCTTTTCCATGGGGCATACCTTGTCATCCTCGCCGATGATCAGAAAACCTTCCCCCTCCAGAAGTACAAACACTTCGTCCGTCAGCAGATGGCGCTCCATCTTGTCCACCTTGTCCGGATCAAATCGATCCTCATACTTTAAATATGCTACTTTCCAGCCCTCGTAGAAAATCATGGGTTTATATCCTTTACCCTCGTAGAATCGGATCTCTACTTCATTCTCCGTGCAGACTGCTCCGTTCTCTTTTACCTGCATTTCCATATTGTCCTCCCTGCTTCGTTAACTGTATTTTCACACACCGTACAAAAATCTGTCCACCACAAGCTGTCTGAACTTAGGAGACAGGCTCGCGAAATATGCGGTAAAGCCGGTCACCCGCACCACCAGATCGGGATAGAGATCAGGATTCTCGTTGGCCGCCAAAAGCTTTTCGCCGTCCAGCACATTGATGTTGATCAGCGTGCCTCCCTGTTTGAAGTGGGACTCAATCAGCGTCAATATGGTCTCCACACCCTTTTCATCCGCAGCCAGTTTGGGATCGAATTCAAGCTGCAGAGGTGCCGTGTTGCCGTATCCACACTGTACCGAGGCGATACCGTTTGCCTGTGCGGTAGGTGCACCGTCGGTGCGGAAGTGAGGATTTGGATTTGCTCCGTGGGAAATGGGCTCTCCTGCCCGTCTGCCGTTGGGCGTCGCTCCCACCTTGGAACCGTATTCAATGGTTCTGGACCAGGAAAACCAGCCGGGTATCAACTGCCTGCCTTCCGGCATGGGCTGAGCTTTCACGATTCTCACCCAGCTTTCCGTCATACGCTTCGCCCAGGCATCGGAAACCGTACCGCCCTGACAGTATCTGGGGGCAGTATTCATGATCAGTCTGGTACGCTCGTCCGCAAAATCATTGTCCAGCGCTTCAAACATCTCTTCCCAGGTGAGCAAGCCTTCCTGCTCGATGCGGGCCTGCAGTGCGCCAAAAGAGTCTGCCACCACCGCCAGGCCTGCACCGTCAATGCCCACCGTGTAGAGTTCGGCACACTGGGTGATGTCCTCGCCCCGCTCCAGCGTATTGTGCATCATCAGGTTCATGATCAGCTCCGGCGTCACTTCCCAGGCGTGATCCAGATGATGGTTGATTCCGTCCGCCGTTACCTGTACTGCACAGATCAGATGCTTCTCATAGAGGGCAAACAGCCGCTCGGTAGAACAGGGCTCTCCCCCTTCCATTTCCACACGGAGATCCTTTAACGCCTCCTCCAGTACCTTAGCCACGTTGATCTTCACCAGGTCGTTCATGGGATATTCTTTGCCGGGCACACACATCCAGTTGCAGCCCACCGCGATGCGCTCACGGGCGGTCTTTTTGTCGATGCCGTTTCTCATATACCCTTCTGCCAGTGCTCTGTCGTTGGCAAAGCGGGGCCAGCCGTTTTTATTTTTCAGCAGATAATAAACCGCTTTTTTCTGGAACTCCCTGTCACAATTCTCATGAACTCTGACCGTTAAGTTGCAGGCGATATTGATGGAATCCGCCGCCTCCAGAATCAGATAGGACAGATGATTGGTCATATCCTGATCGTTTTCATCCACGCCGGAAATCTGGTAATAGTGCGGATCGATCAACAGCAGATTGGCAATCAGGAATTTTGCCGTCTCATCATCCAGCACGCCATCCCTCACGTCCTTTTCATAGTAGGGATATAAAAGACCGTCCAGCTGGAACCCTGCACCGTCTCTGGTATAAATGCGGGAGGCACAGTTAAAAAAGGCAGTCCACTGGCAGACTTCACGAAAAGTTGCGGGCGGATTGTACCGCACATTTTCGCAGGTTTGCTTCATGGTGAGAAGGTTCTGCCGCACCGCCTCATCCGGCTCCTCTTCGATCAGAAGGGTCAGCCGGTCGATGTGTCTCTGGATAAACGCGATAATCGCCTTGACACAGCGCTCCTCCGCATCGTAAAAGGCTTTTTTATCGGGATTGACTGCACGGTACGCCTCAATCTTCTTTAAGAAACCGCCGAAGCCCAGTTCAAAACCGATCCGGTAATCACAGGCAAAATGCGCGTCGCCGTCGATTCCAGTAGTGATGTTGTATTTAGCCTGCAGAGGCTTTAAGTGATCGTAAGGGAAACGCTGTTCGTCCCAGCGCTTGCTCCACTGGTTAGTTGCGCCGTTTTTGATAAACTCCAGGTTCTTTAAGTTGTTTTTCAGCCAGTCCGGCATGTAGTGCAGATCCCCCCTGTAGTTCACCAGCATGTCACGCCAGCGGCCACACAGCATTTCATTCTTATCGATGTAGGGTTCATGCGCGTCAATGACACGGCAGAAATTCTCGCACATCCCATCATAACCGTAAAAGCTGCCGTTGGTACTGTTGTACCAGGGCTCCACACAGTAGCCCTCGGAAATCGGCACGGTTCCGAAATCATCCAGATCCGTATGACCATTCTGTTTTCTCTTTTCAAGCGTATGGCGGATTTTGGTCTCCCTCATCGCCTGTAATCTCTCAGCGTATGAATACATACTTTTCCATCTCCCTCATATACTCTGCAGAAGGTATCGTAAAGCTTTCTGCAGCCAGTCTCAGTGCCTCCCTCTTGGCTTCACCCAGTGGGTGATAGGGAAGCAGCTCATATTGTTTCACGTTCTTCAAACCGCTCAAAAAAGAGGATATCTGATCAATCTGCTGATCAATCTCGGGAATCACCGGTGTTCTGACGATCATCGGAATCCCCAGCTGATTTAAACGCTCAATATGTTCCTTGATTTTGGTATTTTCCACTCCCGTGTATTTCCGATGCAGATCATTGTCCCAGATCTTCAAATCTGCCATGACCAGATCCAGCTTTTTTAAAATCTCTTCATCATAAACTATCATGGAGGTTTCCACCGCGCAATGAATCTCCTCCGCTTTGCAGGCATCGATCAAGTCATTCAAAAATGCCTTTTGGGCAAAGGGTTCTCCGCCGGATATAGTGACACCGCCCTCTTCGCCGTAATAATCCCGGTCCAAAAGCACCTGTCTCAGCACATCCTCCACACTCATCTCCTTGCCGCAGACCACCTTTGCGCCGGAAAAGCAGCCTTGATGGCAAAGGCCGCAGCCAATGCATTTTTCAGGATAATACATCGTCTGCGGCCCAAATTCGATGCATTCCGGATTATGACACCATGCACAGTGCAGAGGACAGCCCTTTAAAAACACAGTAGTTCTGATCCCCGGCCCGTCGTGCACACTGGCCCGCTGAATATCCGCAACCATTCCTTTAGTCACTTATTTTTTCCTCTTTCCCACTGGCGGATGCCTTCACAACCGCATCCAGTATCGCCATGATCTCCACGTTTTTGTCCAGCGTCAGGATGTCCAGAATCTCCGCCCCCGTATTCACATGGTTTGCATAGTGCCAGGGCATATTTTTCAAGCTATCATCCATTTCAACCTCGGGGAGATCGACTTCGTTTCCGTAAATGTCGTAAGCCTTCACATCGGGCGCATTTTCCGCGCCGCCGGTACACATCACAACACCTTCTGTACACTGCACCATCGGGCCGGAGGGAATCACCGCTCTGGGCGTGGTCCATGTTCCTTCGAGCACGGACATTTTGTCATCATATTTTACGATCGCGGCAAAATTGTCTTCCGTATCCCCGAAAGGCGTATTCAAATTCGCACCGTAGGAAAGCACACTCTTTTCACCGTCTCCCATCAACCACTTGGTGAACAGACATCCGTAGCAACTGATGTCCAGGAACACGCCACCGCCGAACCGCTCCTGATGCCACCAGGTTTTCGCCCTGATTTCATCTGACATCTCCTGTGCGTTCTCGGTCACGCCGCGGTGCTTCGCGCCCTTGCCCAGAGGACCGGTATGGCCGTTGATATAGCGCAGCTTAATGGGCTCACCGACGATTTTTTTGTCCAACGCAGCCTTCATCTTGTGCAGATAGGGCCTCCATGCCACCGGCCAGTTCACCACTGCCTCGATGCCATAGGTCCGCACAGTTTCCTGAATCTTCTTCGCCTCTTCGAGACTCGCCGCCATAGGCTTTTCGATGCAGACGTTCACGCCGCGCTTTGCGCACTCCTCCACCACCGCAGGCTTCATGCTGTTCTCGGTGAGGATAAAAGCAAGATCCGGTTTTTCCACTTCCAGCATCTGCGTATAGTCTTCATACTCCTTGCCGCAGTAGTTTTCCTTCACGTTCTTTACATTCCACTGGCCGGTGTAGCGATAATCCTCCACCTTTTCCACGCCAGAATCCACATCGGCGATGGCTGCCAGTTCGAAATCCGGCTGTTCCGAAAGATACAGCGCGATCTCATTCACATGCATATGGGCAAACCCGATAATTACCGCTTTGATCATAATTCCTCCACGCTCACTTCTCTTCCAAGCTCTGCAGACTTATAGAAGCACTCAATGACCTTGGTCACCTCCAGGTTCTGATGCTTTTTGATCAGATATTCTTCCTTGCCTGCCAGCGTATTGATGATGTTTCTATACATATATCTGTGCTGCTCAAAGGGAACTCCCTTGTACTCGCCATTGTCAAACCACTTCATGTCACATTCGCTCTGGTATCTGCCGATGTTCTTGTAAAGTCTTTCCTTGTTTACGGACAGACCTCCCTTGTCACCGCAGATCACCATATCCAGATTGGTGGTGGGCAGATTGATCGCCCAGGAGAACTTGAAGTTCACACTCATACCGTCCTCCAGACGAATGAATCCGGTGGCAAACTCCTCCACATTAAATTCCTTATAGTCATAGGGACGCGGAGTGAATGCACCGCTGTAAGCTCCACTCTCCGCAAGACTCAAATGAATATCCTCGCCCTGATTGGCAATCTTAGTATAGGTAGCACCGGAAACAGCCTTCACTTTCTTGTCGCCCACCAGCCATAGAAGAGAATCGATCAGATGCACACCCAGATCACAGAAGGGGCCTCCGTAATTGTGCTCCTTCATATGGAACATACCCCAGGTGGGAATGCCGATCCGTCGGATAAACTCAATGTCAGAAAAATAAATATCTCCCAACTCCCCGGACTCGATCAGCTTTTTGGAATGCTGCATATAGTTTCTCCATCTCATGCACTGGCAGGGGAACAGCATTTTTCCGCATTCCTCCGCGGTTTTCCAGATTTCCTCCGCATCAGCCACGGTAAGCGCCATAGGTTTTTCGCAGGCAACATGAGCTCCGGCCTTAAGTGCCTTGATGGTCCACTCCTTGTGATATACATTTGGCGTACATACCGCCACGAAATCAGGCTTTAACTCGTCCAGCATCTGCTGAGGGTCCTGATAATAATGAGGTACATTGTGTCTCTTTGCGGTCTCCGCAGCCACCTCTTCTCTGATATCAGCTACACCAACAACTTCCACCAGACCTTCCTCTCTCAGAATGTTCAGCGCCGGGAAATGTGCACTGTTGGCAATCATACCCGTACCAATAATCGCAACTCTCAATTTACTCATGATCATATCCTCCATATTTTATGAGCCTTCCGGTCTCAAAACAGATATTTAGTCGATAGAACTCATTTTGAATGCACTGCCATCCTCCACTGCATCCATGGCTGCCATAAAGGCCTCCTTCGCATCCTCCAACGTAAAGCTGTTGGTCGGACGACCCTCAATGCGGGCAATCAGCTCCTGAAACTGGCCATTCATGTCCTTATACTTCGCAATCTGGCTGATTGTCTCGTGCTCACCGGTGTCACTGTGGTACACCTCGATCAGGTCCCCCTCCTCCTTGTCCGCAAAGCGGTCAGCCTGAAGGGTAAGCTTGATATAACCCTTATCGCCCATGAACTCTTTGCAGTTATAATAGTGAAGATTCCGGCTCCAGCCCGACTCATAGCAGCCAAAGCACTCTCCGGAAAGCTGAACATTTACAATACTGTAATTGTCCCGAGGCGCGTCGCTGTCAATCAGGAAGCTGCCGCCCTTTACCTGTACGATCTTCTGTCCGGAGATCCACTGCATCGCGTCCAGATAGTGCACACCGCAGTCCAGCACCGGAGGACAATCCTCCAGAAGCCGTCTGTATCTGGGCCAGTTGATCGCGTGATGATTCTGCACGAAGTGAATGAAGCGAAGTGGTCCGATCACACCGCTCTGGATCATCTCTCTGATCCTCTGGTAGGAACCGTTATATCTCAGGATGTGACCAACCAGCACATGAACCTGGGGCTCTGCTGCCTGTGCCACCCGAAAGAACTCCTCGCCGTCCTCGCGGCTCACCGCCACCGGCTTCTCACACAGCACATGCTTCCCTGCCGCCACACAGTCCTTCATAATGGAAAGATGAGTATCCACATAGGTGGCAATGATAACGATGTCCACATCACCCCGCTGCAGATAAATCTTATAGTCTGTACCAAACTCCTGCGCACCGTACTTTCTGGCCATCAGCCTCGCCCGGTTTTCATTCAGGTCCACAACCGCCACGACACGCACGTTATCCTGATAGTAGATATCTGACAAATGCTCCTCACCGATATATCCGCATCCGACCAGCACTACTCCGTATACCTTCTCCATCCGAGTTTCCTCTACCTCTGTCAATACATCTGGAAGGGTTCTTCCACGTTCTCGATCTGTCCGGACTCGCAGGAACGTCTGCCCGCATCCATAATGGCCGCAACACGCATATTAAATTCGGGGGTCACCACTTCATACAGCGGTTCACCCTTCAACAAAAAGTTGAGCACGTTTAAGCCGATGTTGTCCTCTATGGGAGTCGTTTCATACACCTCCTCCGGATCGGGCGTGGGTACATAGGGAATATAGGTCTTATATACCTTCACCGCAGGATTGAATCGGTCTGCCACAATAACGCCCTCGGAGCCGTATACCACCGGACCGGTAGGAATCTGTCCGTTGCTCATGGTGGACCAGGAGCCTTCGATCAGACCGATGCTGTCGCCAAAATCAATGGTGAATACGGAGTAGTCCTCCACATCGGAGAAAGGCAGGAAAAAGTTCTTACTAAAGCCGCCAACGCGCTTTGCCTTTTTGCCGGTGATCCATGCGGTCAGTGCGCAGCCATATCCGGCATAGTCACCGATGGAACCGCCACCCTCCTCGCGCTTGTACCACCACATCTGAGACATTTCCTCAGGAGTAAAGCGATTCAGCGGGTACGGCCCTCTGGTAGAAGGGCTTCTGTACTGCACTCTGTGAATCTCACCCACCGCACCGCTGTCCGCCAGTTCTTTTACCTTGCGAAAACCCGGGAACCATGCAATCGGCCAGTTGATGATCAGCTGAGCCGTGCTCTTCTTGTAAGCCCGATACATCCGTCGGGCATCCTCCATCTTCAGCGCCATCGGCTTTTCCACTACCGTATGAATCCCCAGTGCCAGCGTCTCCTCCACGATGGACGCATGCTTGCCGATACTGGTGCAAATCAGTGCGATGTCGATATCCTGCTTTAACAGTTCTTTGTAATCATCCCAGAGCTTCAAGTCGATCTTTTTGGGGCGATGCACCTCCAGGCGTTTTTCAAGCTCTGCTTCCGTGTAGGGCGGCACCTCAGCCATTCCCACAAACTCCACAAGCTCAGGGTAGCGCAGGAAATCGTTGGTAAGTCCGTGGGTATGTACGTGCTCCAGACCGATCAGTGCAATGCGCAATTTCTTCATGTCAATCTCCTCCATGTATAATCGTATAAATCAGTAACCGTTCATCCACGCATTTGAAAGCTGTTACTTAAAACGCGGTCTCCAGCTGAACAGTCGAACCACTCTCAATTGCTTCCGGAATCTTGCACATAATCTCCAGCACATGTCGGGCATGTTCAGGGGAAAGCACCGGTGTGGTGTCGTTCTCGATAGCCTCCACAATATCACGCAGGCAACAGCACTGGCTGATCAGCTTCTTAGGCGGATTCACCCAGCCGTCAGGAGTAAACCAGCCGCGGATTCCTCTCTCCGGGCAATCCATATATACTTCAGGCATGGGGTTGGTCATGTAGGGTTTTGTGAAGGAGATTGTACCGCGCTCGCCGAAAATCTCCAGCTGAGGAGATCTGGATGCCTTCTCGGAAAATCCGGTCTCCACCATAGCCATCTTTCCTTCGCCGTAATCCAGCGTGATCACATAGTGATCGGGAATCTTATCTGTCTTAATCTTTTTTCCGTCAAAGGCTCCTGAGCGAACCTCTCTGACCGGAGTGGTCACCTTTGCCATGCAGGCAAAGGCCTTTGCCGGTCCGAACATGGAGGTTACGATCTGCAGGCCATGCACACCCATATCCACCAGCGCTCCTGCACCGGGTTCAAAGAACCAGGACGGGTCCGCATCGCGGTGCTGGAAATACTCCGGACCGCCGTGACTTAAATTACACTTAGCATAATAAGGCTCACCGATGGCACCGTCTCTGATCATCTGCTTCGCCACATTCAAATCATAGCGCATGGGATGGATCGGCACACAGACAAACTTCACATTCATTTTATGCGCAAGTTCGATCTGCTCGGTCAGCTGCTCTACGGTGGGAGCCGCCGGCTTCTGGGAAATCAGATGCTTTCCTGCCGCCAAAATAGCCATATTGACCTCGTGATGCGCCTGAATTGATGTCACATCGATGGCGATATCAAAATCACACTTTTCCAACAGCTCACTGACACTTGTATACCAGTTAGGAATACCGTACTTCTCGCAGGCTGCCTGCGCTCTATCCGCAACCACATCCACCACCGCTACACATGCTGCATTTGTTTCCTTGGTAATATTTGGCAGATACTGGGCATGGGCGAACATCCCACATCCGATCACCGCCACTTTCCATACTTTCTTGTTCATTTGTTTCTCCTCCATATCGTTCATTTTGACTGTCCTGACGTGATTCTGTCTGTGTATGGTTTTTTGTCACTTTTCCTACTATCCATTTTACTTTCAATCTGCTATAATATAAATAAATTATAGTTTCATATCAGTGCACAATATTAACATGATAAAATATGGAGGAACACAACGCGCGAAGAAATTTGTGCGTTGGAACGGGGGACAGGAATATGTTGTACTACTTTGAGCTTACTGATTATCCGCGAATCTCCAGAAAGTATTCAGTGACCAGAAATACTGTCTGGCAGATTACCGAGCAGGAGCATCTGCTGATTTTTATCACCGAGGGATATTGCCAGTTCACCATTGGAAACGAAACGAAAATCGTTGAGGCCGGTGACATTGTATACATCCCTGCCAATCAGTCCTATACACGAAGATCCGTTGACAATACCCTCTGTACCATGACCTATATCCACTTCACCACCCTGGATCAGGTTTCCGAGGAATCCCCTGCCAACCTGTCCCGTCACATTGAAAGCCAGAAAAAACATCTGGACGAGGCTATTTTGCGCGGCGACACCACCGAGATTGCTTCGCGGGCAATTTACGTCTATCTGCAGACGTTTTTCTCCGCGCCGGACAGCGAGATCGTCAAAGAGAGCTTACATACCCTCAGTTCCCTTTCCTCAAAGGATCACCTGATGTGTCCTCTCCAGCTGTCTGCCATCCTGTGCAATCTTCTGGCACACCTGTCACTGATGACCATCAATGATATCACCACCAACACGAACCCTCTTACCGCACCTGAAATCCCGCCCAAGCTAAGGCATGCGATTGCCTATATCACCATGCACTATTCCGAGCCCATCACGCTGGAAGACCTGTCAAATCACTGCTGCATTTCAAAACAGCAGTTGATCCGCTATTTTAACAATGCCTTTCACACCACGCCGCTAAACTACATCACCAACTTCAAGCTGTCCCGCGCCAAGGAACTCTTATTCTATCATCCGGATGTCAGTATCAAGGAGATCGCGGCAGAGCTGGGATTTGACAACCAACACTATTTTTCCAGAGTGTTCATGAAGAAAAATGGGGAGACTCCGTCCCAGTATCGGAACCGTACCGTCAACTTCCAGCAGCCTGAGCTGGGGATGCATCAGAACAAATGAAAAGGCGGCAGCAATCATTCGCCAAAGCTTGCTGCCGAAACCTCTTTCCCCTGTGCCGCCGACAAATAAAACATTTCAATGATCTTCGTCACATTGATTGATTCTTCCGGTGTCACAATCGGAGCCGCCTCACCTTTTAGCACTTTTCGCAGGTTGTCCGTCAGATACATATGTCCGAAAAACGGCGTATCGTAAGGGCATTTTTCCATTTCCAGCGTACTCTCGCCGTTTTCACCGAACAAAAGTCTGCCGGAGGGCAAATCGATTCCAGCCTTTTTGCTGACCAACACGATGTCAGAAGCTTCCGGAAGGTTGGCAGCCCAGGCCACTTTAAAACTGACCTTTGCTCCGTTCTCAAAGGTGATCGTTCCGCAGGAAAAATCCTCCACATCCATCTCATCCGGATCAAAGGGACGTTTTGTATGTACCTCTCCACTGAGTGCTCCACTGCCAACCAGTGATCCCACCTCATACTTATGATTCTCCATCGTCGTGCCGGAAACAGACTTTACCGCCGGATTTCCCATGAGCCAGACCAAAGCGTCCAACATATGCACGCCGATATCCACAAACGCGCCGCCACCGCTGATTTTTTTCATATGAAAGGTTCCCCAGTAGGGAATGCCTCGGCGACGAATTCTCGAAAGCTCACCGTAATAGATTTTGTCCATACCACCGTCTTCAATGTATTTTTTTGCAGCAAGCCGGTCCGGCGTAAAGCGCATGCTCTGACAAGCCATCAGCACTTTTCCGCTTTTCTTCGCGTACTCAAACATCTCCACCGCATCGCTGTAATGAAAAGCCAAGGGCTTCTCACACAGGACGTTGGCACCATGACGAAGGGCCATCATCGTGTATTCCTTATGAAAAGCGTTGGGCACACAGACAGACACCACATCAGGCTTTTCTTCTGTGAGCATTTTTTCCGCATTCGTGTAATAGCGCGGAATACCATGACGCTCTGCCGTATCCTTCGCCACGATTTCGTTAATGTCGCTGACCGCAACGATTTCATAATCTTCTGAAAACTGCTGATAAGCAGGGATATGGGCTGCATTAGTGATCATACCGCAGCTAATGATGCAAACCTTAAAAGCCATAACCTACCTCCTTCAAAAATCCGTAAGTTTCTCCATCGCGCTTTGTCGCGCGGTACTCCAACCCCACAAACCCTTCAAAGGGCATGGCGGCGATTTCGCTTAAAATATGCACATAATTCACATTTCCGGTACCTGGCTCATGCCTGCCCGGAGCATCCGCCACATGAAAATGCCCGATCAGTCCGATCTTTCGGTGGATATCTTCCAAATCAAAATCCTCGGTCATACTCTGATGATAAAGATCATAGAGCATCTTAATGTGAGGGCTGTCCATTTTCTCAATCAACGAAAATACAGGTTTCGCATAAGGCATACAATAGCCCACCCGATCCGTGGCATTTAATGGTTCGACGATCAGATTCACATTTTCCGCCTCCAGAATCGGCTTTGCCGCTGCCAGACATTTGAATACATTCTCCTCATGATACGGTTTATGCTCACCGATCAGCACGATCATGGCTTTTGCGTCCAGCTTTTTATAGACCGGAATACTCTCCTTTAATGCCTGTAAAAACTCCGCAACTCGGCCGTCATTCAAAATTCCTCGGGATAGGTCAAATGACAGCTTTTCATCATGACTGTCGAGATTAAAGATAGAGACCTGCTGTCCATTTTCCCTCAAAAGTGAGCATACCCTGTCCAGATCCTTATTTGACCATTTCCAGAATTCGATGGTTTGGATGCCGTCTGCTGCCGCTTCTGTGAATCGCTCATAAAAATCACAATATGTATACATCATATCAATGCAGACACTTATCTTCATCTCCTGTTACTCCTCATCTTTATGCTGATACTGCTGTCACTCATCGTAGGGTTCAAAGGTCAGTCTTTCCCAATCAGCAGGTGCATCTCCCAAATCAGGAACATCCAGAAGCGCACCGCCCTGCAGTGCCGACTCATGGGCGATCAGGCCGGGAATCATATATCTGGCAGACTCCCATGCATTGTTTGGAGGAAGTTTTCCGGTTCTGACCGCTCTCACAAAGTCATCCACCAGGAAGGGATGGCTGTTGTAATGGTTGCGGCTGACCGTCTCCCGAAAACATTTCGGCAATCTGGAATAATCCTGAATATTTGCCGGTCCCTGGATATATTTAATGGAGATGGGATCTTTGCGCATATCCATGGTACCGTTTTGCAGGTCTTCGTTGTAATCAATGGTATTCACCAGAGGGCCTACATCCTCCACATAGGGTTCTTCACCGCTGGCAACACCTCTCTGGTAGCTGTGGTTTGTGACAGAACACTCATAAGCTCCCTTTTCTCCATAAAAACAGGTAATATAGGAAGACGGCTTGTTTATGCCCACACGTCTGAATTCGTTGATGCGCGCGACACCGCCGCCGGACATCTGGAAAATCGCAGTCTCGTTGCTGAACGGATTTGCCCAGTTGTTTTTGTCCTCACCAAAAATGGCATCTTCATGATTATCCCGATAGCCCATGCAGGAAACCTTCACCGCATGCTCATTGATGGCGGAAAACAGCATGGAAATGGAGTGTGTGGGATAAAACATCGGTGGAATACCCGCCACCCTTCGCCACTGTTCCCCGCCGGAGCGCTGATAATCCCCGTACATTTCACAGATATCATGGTAATACTGAGATTCACCGTACACGAACTTACCCATTGCTCCTGTTGCATATTTTTCTCTGCAGTAAATTGCGCAGGGATAATAATAGCAGGTCTCGCCCATCATGTAGATCAGTCTGGTCTCGCCCGACAGTTTTACAATTTCCTCAATTTCTTCCAGCGTACAGCCGATGGGCACCGCACTATATACATGCTTTCCGGCCTTCAATGCCTGAACAATCATGGGACCATGCAGATGTCTCTGCGTAAAAATCGCTATACTGTCCACATCATCCGCATTCTCCAATAGTTCTTCATAGGACGTATATCCTCTTTTGATATTATACTTTTCCATCGCTTTATGCAGCCTGGACTCATCCAGATCCGCAACTACCACTTCCTCCACATCCGGATGCAGGGTAAATAGCTTCACAAAATCATCCGAAAATCCACCCATTCCGACAATACCGATTTTCATACTCTTTCCTCCGTTTCCGATTTATCTTTCAATCCCCGATAAAGTCTCTATTTTTACTTGCATTATAGATTTATCTGTCCTGGTTTTCTATTGCCAAAACATTTTATTTCTTGTACAATATGATTGTCTATGAACATAGCTACTAAGGAGGAATTGATATGGATAACCTTTTTTCCATTGAATTAAATGAATTTCACGAAATGAACAGCCGTACCTTTGGCGTCTATTCCCATACCGTGACTCCTCCGTCCTATTTTCACTGTCCTGCCGGCAGCCGCCTTTATTGCCGACTCTTTTATGTGGTCGCCGGCGAGACGATTTTTGACAAGGGTCTGCCCACCGAAGTGACCGCAACTGCCGGAACCATCGTCTTCCTCCCCGAGGATGTGGACTATGTTTCAGAATGGATCCCCGGCGTGGAAGGTCTCTACATTAACTTTACTTTCATGCCCAATGATTTTTATCTGACGCTGCCCAACTGCATCTGCATCGCTGCATATGATGGCGACGGTTCCTATCTGGAGCTGTTTTCAAAAGCTCTGCAGATCTGGAACGGGGGTGCCATCGGCTACAAGCTGGATGCACTGTCCTATTTATACAAAATACTCCATAAGCTTTTCATTGACTCCACCACTGCCCAGATGAAAAGCAGTTATCGGAACATCTACAAAGGTATCTTATACATTGAAAACAATTATTTAGATGAAATTGATGTGGGCTATGCAGCCTCACTCTGCCACTTAAGCGAAAGCCGTTTCCGGATATACTTCAAGGAATACAAAAATATGTCTCCCATCACCTACCGCAACTTTCTGCGGATCAAAAAGGCCAAGGAGCTGCTGGAGAGCGGAGAATACAATGTGACCGAGGCCTCAGCCTCGGTCAACATTCCGGATTTATGCTATTTTTATCGATTGTTTCAGAAATTTTATCATGTGGCACCGGGAACAGTGATGCCAGACTAAAGTCCCAGCTCATCCCGGAAATATCCCCGGGTATCGGCGGATTTTCCGTCTTCATCAAAAATGGAAACCCGGATATAGGGCGCTTTTTCATCAATTTCCAAATCCACACAGGTCAGCGCCTGCCCAGGCTCTGCGATTTCATACCTGGGGTTCTTACTGCCGAAATACACATGGACCGACCGCACCGGTGAACACTCGATGTGAAGCTTTGTGCCATCCAGCGAGATCTCATGAAAGAGCGGCCCTGTAGAGGCATACATTTCTCCCATTTCCATCGCTGCAATGACACTGTCATAGGTGAGTTTCTCCGCCAGAATCATCGTAAAACCACCAAAGAATTTGTTTTTGGGATGCTCTACGGGATTGATGCCATGAGCATCATCAGCGGCATGGCAGAAAACTCTTTTTCCCGCACGGAGCATCTTGTCATAAAGCTGGCCATTATACTCCTGATGACTGCTGACCCAGGAACTGAAATTGCATATCTCCATACTGAAATAACCATCATAAGAGAGTATCGTATCCTCGGATTCCATCGACCAGTAAGGATGGTTGTAACTAACCAGATATCCAGCCTCCTTCGCCAGCTGAATCAGTTCATTGACATACTCGATGCTATATACACGTTCTTTCAGTGGACCGTAGGTTTTAACGGCAGCCCTCTCCTCTTCTGAATAGAACTTTGCATATTTTCTGTCAATTAAAATATGGGTCTCGTTCTCCGGCTTTCTGGCAAATAAATTCAAATGAACCTCCGGAGCAAAGCGGTCAAACACACTATTCGGACGAACATGAGCTTCATACCCGGTAAGCATCAAAAAATCCGGTTCACTCATCGAACTGTGATTTTTTACATATTCATGATCGGTGATCGCTAAAATCTGAAACCCATGGCCATAATAAAGCTCCTTTAACTCCTGCGGGGTCTTCCGACCATCGGACAGGGTACTGTGGCAATGCAAATTTGCCTTATACTGCTTTTTATTCGGTGATATTAAATAGCGCATTGTTTTCCTTCCTGACAACATGACTGTCACATTTATCTCAACTATGCTGTCCTTAACGTTTCGTGATTAAAATATGATCCACTACAATGGACCCATTCTGCATGACCAGGCAGATGCTTCGCCACCTCTCCGGCACATATTCCACTTCCGCTGCCGGCTCGCCGTTATAGAAAAGCCATGCTTTCCCCGCTTTGGAATCAGCAATCAGTTCCACCTGAAATATCCCCTCTGTCATCGGAATCCGCAACAGCTTTTCCTCATCCCAGATTCTGGGTGTCTCATAATTCCAGAAAAGCCCCACTTTCTCACAGGTACCTTCCGCAGTTCCACTGAACACCAACCGATAGTCCGGCGCATTCTCCATACGCAGGGTATGGGCCCATTCACAGACACAAATATCTTCCCCGGCGCTCAGCCGGCAGCCGCCATCAGCAGGAAAAGAGAGAGCATAGGATTTATAATAAACCTGACTTCTTCCCCGGATACAATCCCAGAACACCCGATAGGCATCCGTATCGTGAAAATCCTCCTCGTAGAGGATATCTCCCTTTTGTTCAAAATGCAGGATCACCGGTACAGGCCTTGTCATATCCAGCGTTGTCTCCTCGATCCCCGCCACATAAGTACAGCATACATTTGGCGACTCCCTGAAAAAGTGATTGCAGTCCCAGTACAAAATCTCCGGATAGCGAAATCCCGGACAGGGCCATAAAAGTATCTCCGGATTGATCATCTCATACAGCTCATCCGAAGCTCCCCAGTACCCGTGGTGCGGGACCTGCAGAATATCGCACTGCAAAACCTCCTTCGGATATTTCTGGGCCATGTATGCCGCGGCCTGTCCCTGCATATCCGCCGCCCAGAAAACACGGTGTTCTCCGGCAGTCATACGCATTACCAGGGAACTGTCGTTCAAATTGGGAACGTCTGCCGGATACAAATCCTCACAGGTAAACAGCACGTCAAACACTACTCCCGGATAAATGAACCGCTGTCCGGACCTCGGCCGGATAAGCTTCGGCGGATTTTCTTCCTCCATGAGCCGTGATACTGTTTCTTCAAACGTCTCCATCCTGCTGAAGCCCTTGGATTTCTCCGGATTCAGCCAGGAGTAACAGATACTCTCTAACTCTACCTCTGCCCTGTACAACTCCATCAGCTTTACAAAACCATTAAAGTGATCGATATGGGCGTGGGTAAAAAACCAGACCGCGATCCGTGGCACACCGCCCAGCACATTCTGCTCTCTCAACAGACTGAGCAAATGCTCCGTTTCCCCCGTTTCCGCCATACCGCCGTCAATGATCGCAAACCGTCCGTCTCCCAGACGGATCAGATAGGTCATTCCGCAGTCGTGCTCCCAGTAGCGCTGGTGAATCTGGGTAACCAGAGGGACAACCTTCACACCGTCATCGATAGCGTCAGTGGTCTTGTAATTTCCACTGTCCATCTGTCTGTCAGGCGGCAGTGCAGTTCCCTCATCACGGATCACTCGGATCATCTGTTCAAAGGGCGTGTAGGAAATATTCAGCGTTTCCTCATCCATGACATAGGTAGCAAACAGCACATCGCCCTCACGATGCTCAGCGAAACACTGATACCCCAGATCACAAAATTTCCTTCCAAGATCATAAAACGCGGAAGCTTCCTCATCACGGATCAGCAAAAGCCGCGCCCCGTGACGGCACTGAAGTTCCTCCGTATCTGTATATAGCTGACTGCAAAATAATAGACTGTCCATTCCCATCTCACTCCTGTGTCACTCTGATTATTTCACGTTTTCTGACACTCGGGGATCAAAAATCAGGTCTTCCTGATAAATCACCTTTACTCCCCCGTCTGCCATAGCAAAGCCCACCGTCTCATTTCCTAAGCAGAACCACTCTTTGCACCGCTCTTTCACATAATCAGAATTCCTTTTGCTGGATATGTTTTTGACCAGACCGCCCTCCGACTGGGTAAATACGGCATAGGTCGACGCGGAATAATCATATACGGTGGTCAGATAGTTATAGTTGTGATGTGCCTGCTGAACGATGTCACTCTTTAATGTGCTCTCCGAGTATTGGGCGCAGAGTATCTTCTCACCGCTGATATTAATGTCACCCAGAATCAACATACTCATACCACTCGCATCGCTCACACGGACAACCGTGGATGTATCGTTAAAATCTGCAATAGATGTTTTGGCAGTTTTGCTGGTATTGTCCTCATGGCAATACAGAACATGGAGGGTGACATCGGCAATCTGCACCTTCTCTCCGGTATGTATTTTGATTTCCTGGCACTCCGGGTATAGGGAAGCAAAAAAAACCGCCAAATTCAAGGGATTCGTTTCCTTCAAACTCCAGTTTATGTAATCCGGCTTATTGCAGATCACCCGCTCCACCTGATAACAATCTCCGTAGCTCTTCAAAAATTTCATCACACCGTGAAAGTGATCCGCATGAAAATGGGTAAAATACCAGGCTGATATCCGCACTTTCTCCCCCTCTGCGGTACCGGTAATCTGATGGAGAAACTGATCAAATTCCTCCTGTTCCAACTCTTCCATCTGGACACCGTTAGCTCCGTCCACGATGATCACACTGTTATCCGCACATTTAATCACCATCAGTTGGCCGTTATTTGGGTAATTGTCCGGATTGTCCGGATTTTTTCCGGTGGCCAGGCCGTCCGGATCCATCTTGATCCCGTAACAGTAAAACTCTGTCCGCTCTCCCTCCGCCGGTTCATATGTATAGGAAATATCCTCCGGGAATAATCCGGTCTCATCGACGATAATATTCACTCGTTCCTTTGCGCCAATATAACTCAGATATATTTTTTTCTCTCCAAATGTAAAACGGTAAAAATGATTTTCTTCCTGTATTTCATCGCTAAACAGCTCAAAACCGTTCTCCTGAAGCAGTGCGGCGTAAGCCGCCACTTCCTCCTCATCGGTCTCCGTCACTACCTGCATCTTACAGCCATCGGGATTTCTCTGGCCGGTTTCGGTGAGCAGCGTACCACAGCTATACACATTTTTTCCCAGAACATTGTCGCCTTCGTAAGCAGGCAGTCCGTCCAGCTTCCAGTTTTCTCTCACCGTTTCCCCGGTGGGTGCTTCCGTCACCTCTTCGGTGGATGTTTCTGCCACCGTCTCCTCTGCCCCGGTTGTTGTCATTTTATCGCAGGCCGCACACAAGAACACCGCCAGCAGGATTGCCATCAACCTTAATTTCTTACCCATTCTCCGACTCCCCCTCTTCCTTTTTTCTCAGATATTTTTAAAAGGGGCAAAGGCCACAGACACCCTTTGCCCCTTCTGTTTATCCTGTTAATTCAGAACACAGAATATGTAGCTAACATTACTTATTCAGATCATCAACAACAGGCTGCCACAGGGCCTTGTTATCCTCGATGAACTTGTTCCACTCAGCCACAGCGTCTACATTACTGGTCATGATCTCAGCCACCTTGGAATCCAAATCAACCGAATAGTTTGCCATCGATTCGGTATTCAGCATCTTTACCTCATCGTAAACAGGGATAATGTTACCTTCCATACGAACTGCATAGATGGACTTGATCATTTCCTGCTCCGCCTCATATCTTCCGATGATACCGGGTACATACGCAAGGTCATCTCCGCAGTAACCCCAAACGTTGAACATACGGGAAGGAGATACCTGATATTCGCCGGAAACAATATCCTCGTTCAGGTAAATAACTTTTCCCTCTGCATCAAACTCCCAGTCCTGTCCGGGGATACCGGCACGCTCCAAAGTCTGTCCTTCCTTGGTGCAGAAGTAATCTATCATGTCCAGAATACGAATCATGGTCGCCTCGTCACACTCGGGAGCAAAGGTGTGCATGGTCCAATAGTTATAGTTCTGCTGGCTCTGTGTTACTCCATCCTCAGACGCCCAAGCTGCAATGCCATAAACATCATACAGCTTCTCTCTCTCTTCCATGTTGTTCTTTTCAAAGCCATTGATAGTCAGAACGTTATCAAACACATCCTGATAATTTCCGATACCACCATCCATATACATTGCTGCATAGTTCCCGTTGTAGTAAGCGGTCTTGATGTCCTTCTTTTCCAAGGTATAAAAATCAGGATCCATATATCCGCCCTGAGCCCACTCCTGAAGCATCTTAACCACATTTGCATATTCTTCAGATGCAGGCAGATATTCAAATCCATTATCACCCTTTACAAATTTCTCGGTTCCAAGTCCACTTGCAATCAAGAATGCATTAGATGCAAGAGAAGCATTCGCACCCAGCTGACCGTTACTGAGACCTGCCGCCTCTGTCTTGTCCAGATACTCCTTCAACTCGGACAGAGATACACTGCCGTCAGCACCGAAATCTTCCATGCCAACCTGCTTAGCCCAGTCTTTTCTGAAGTGAAGGGAACCATGAGCAACCGACACATCCAACTGAAGATTATTACCCAATGCAGCATGGGGAATAGCATAGGTGATACCGTCAACCTTAACCATATCCGCATAGCCGGACACAGCAACCATCTTCGCCAGATTGGGCCATCTGGTTTCCCAGTCCTCAGGGAGGCCCTGAATCAGCCCCTGATCAGCATAGTCATAAAGCTCATTGAGCTTCAAGTCATACCAAACCATTACATCAGGCATGGTTCCACTGTTACACCACAAACGTACTGTCTGGCTGGTGTCGGTAGCACACATCCATGCATCGATGGTTACGTTGAACTTATCCTCTACCCACTGGATAACAGGATCCGCATCCAGATCGTGTCCTTTTGCTGCCTGAGACACACTGTAGAAATTAGTCATTGTAAAGTCAATATGCTCCTCGTAAGGGTCAGCCTCGGTGGGAGCCTCGGTCTCCTGAGGTGCATCCGTCGCCTTGTCGGCTTCGGTCTGCTTGGGAGCATCAGTAGGTACATCGGTGGATGTGGTCTTCTCGCCACAAGCAGCCAGAGAAAGAACCATCACCAGTGCCAGAAGCATTGCTAAAAGTTTCTTCATGTTAAAACTTCTCCTTTCATAATACCCTTTTTATCATCCAAACCGTACCAGCCGTCTGTGTGGCTCTACGGTGAACAATCACATTTTTACACTACCAACCATAATACCCTTTACAAAATACTTCTGCAGGAAAGGATATACACACATAACCGGAAGAATAACAACCAGCAGCGCTGCCATCTGCATACCAGCGCCAAAGGCATCCAGTGCAGCTGCATCCTCTGATACGCTAATACCTTCCAACATTGAATTTACTGAATTGATAATGGTACGGAGATACAGCTGAAGAACCACCTTCTTATTGTCCGTCAAAATCAGCATAGGCCAGTACCAGTCATTCCACAGATCCACAAAGGTGAACAGGGAGAAGGTAGCGATCAACGGCTTCTGCAGGGGAAGCATCACCTTCCAGAAGATGGTCATGTCAGTGGCGCCATCAATCATGGCCGCCTCCTGTAGATCCTTCGGTGTGCTCTCAAAGCCGTTTTTCATAATAATGATATGGTAAACAGAGCACAGGGTAAGCAGGATCACACCTGCATGGGTATTTAACAGATCCAAACTTTTCAGGTTAAGATAAGTTGGGATCAATCCACCGCCAAAATACATGGTAAAGATGGTTGCCAGGAAGAAAAACCGCTTTCCGGGGAACTCTCTGGAAAAAACATAGGCTGCCATAACCATCACCAGCATACCTGCCACCGTACCGATAACAGAGATGATAATGGTGTTCTTATATCCAATCAGAAGTCCCCCTGCATTTTCCAACAACAAGATATAGTTAGCCCAGGTAAACTCCTTCGGCCAGAAAGAAAACGGCTGATCAACGTAAGCACTGTTGGTGGTAAAGGAAATCACGATGGCATTCCAGAAGGGAATCAAAACAGCAATCACCACCAGTGTAAGCACCACAAAGGTAAAAAGATCAAGGCCTGTCCACTTTTTATGTTTGTTTTTTACTCTAGGTTGCAGATGATTTCTCATTACTTCATGACCTCCTTCTTTACCTTTTCTTTCTTAAAGGAGAACATCTTCTCTCCGGTCATACGGCCCACCAGCCAATTGGCAAACAACAACAATGCGAAGTTGATCAACGATTTAAACAAGCCGACCGCAGTGGAGAATCCGTAATCTGGTTTTGCACCAAAGGTAATGTCATAGATATAGGAGTCAATGATCTGTACCGCACTTTTAACTGCAGCATTACGCATATTAAAGATCTGGCTGAAGCCTGCGTTCATAATGCCGCCCACTTTTAAGATAAACTGAATAGCGATAATCGGCTTTAAGGAGGACAGAGTGATGTGCCAAATCTGTTTTAATCTGGTGGCACCGTCGATGCTGGCCGCCTCATAAAGGGTAGGATCGATACCTGCGATGGCCGCCATATACACGATAGCCGCCCATCCCATCTCTTTCCAGTTGGCTGTGATAAACAACATGCTCTTAAAAAACTCTCCGTCAGCCAAGAAAGCAATCTTGTCAAACCCCAGCGACGAAAGCAGCATATTTACGCCACCTGCATCTGAGAACAGAACCGTCAAAAGCTGTGATACCACAACCCAAGAAATAAAGTGAGGGAAGGTAAAGATGGTCTGATAAACCTTCTTCAGTCTGTCTCCTCTCAGCTCCGTGATCAGGAGTGCCATCAGGATAGGTGCCGGGAACTCCCAGAAAATACGCTGCAAACTCAGAGTGATCGTATTTTTTATGGCCTCAACCGCCGCCGGAGTGATAAAAATGCGCTGGAAATGCTTCAAACCGATCCACTCACTTCCCCAAATGCCAAGCCTTGCATTAAACTTTTTGAACGCAAGGACGACACCGCTCATGGGCACATAGGAAAACATGATCAGCCAGGCAAGAAAAGGGATCAGCAAAAGATATAGATACTTCGCCTTCCAAATCTCCCGAAGCAGCGTGACAAACCTATTTTGTTTCTGTTTCATCTTCCTCCTTAAACCTCCATGTCTTTATTTTCAGCGCTGTGCATCGCACAACATCAGAAGTCAACCCTATCGCTCCCGAATTTTTCCGTCTTTTTGATCAATATCAACAAAAAATCTAATGTGTTTTACCATATTTTAACATTCTTGATATGTTGATCCACGTTCAACCCAAAAATTCTAGATAAATTGTAGACTTAATATGCCCCAACCGTAAATAGATAATATTTACACAAATGTGCACAATATTATCACGCAGGGGCATCCATCCTCTTCTCCAACACATTCTGCGTACTAATCATAGCACCTCAACGTCAGCTTGAACACTGACAAAACATTCCAGTATTTGTACGATTTGAGCGCACCACAAAAAAATCACTTTCATTCCCCTTTTATCTCATAGTTTTTTTTATTATAGTCCACCCGCACCACGGCACCGTTGGAATAGGTGACCTCGAAGACGTTTTCTTCCACCTCTTCATGCTTTTCCATATAGGCAGTGTGCAGTGAAGTCATGGAGCGGTAGATATCATAGCCTTTCTTTATCTTTTCTACCGACTCCTTCAATTCCTTATCGTCATCACAGCGGGCATCTATACTGCCCATCCAGTTTTTACCGTTGCCCATGAATGCCGAATAGTAATAATAGGTGGGGCGTCCGCCATATTCCAGCATTTTCAACAGGCTGTCCGGCTCCTTAAATGTGGCATTGACTGTCATGGCATAAGGATTACTCAGCACGATGCCATGGTAAACCATCTGCCAGAACGGAATCGGTTTATCACATATGCCCTCGCCTCCCTGTTTAAAGCTGATATACAGTCCGTAGTCCAGGTCCGGTGCCAGGTAATCGTAAGCGCCCTCGGAGGAGATACCTCCAAACTCATCCCTCGCAATGGCGCAGATTTTCTTTGCATACTCCACGGACTGGCGAAAGGAAACCGGGTGCTTTTCATGGTAGCATCGTCTGGGATAAATTACTCCGATCACATCGATATAGTGTGATCCTTTAAACCCAAGAGATGCCACCTCCGGGAGCATTTTCTGTGCCTGCTCGTAACCGATCTGAGGACAAAGCTCATACATCTGCCCGCCACTCCAAAACGCGTTGCTGATGGGCTCCATTGCTTTATTTCGGCGTGTATTTTCCTCATCATAACAATCTGCTATCTCATACTGGTCTGTACTGTTCGTATGACAGATGATCTGATAACCCATCCCCTGTGCTTTTTGGATCAGCGCTCTGAGTTTCGCCTCACCACCCAGTTCTTCACACACGGGGAACGCCTGAGGCCATCTTCCATCATGTCCTTTCACATTCCAGCCCACCAGACAAACTTCCGCTTTATCCACACCCTGGAACTTTAACTCGTCCAAAAGGTCACTCACCCGGTCGAAATCACAGGCCACATACATGGGCGGCTCATTTTCCACACTCTGGTGAAGCACCTCAGGCGGCGCCGGTTTCCAACCGCAGCGAATGCGGATCATCGCGGAGTTGACGGAATAATCCAGGTAAGGGTTACTCGCCATGCGGTCCGCCAGCGGAGTTAACTCGCCGCGATCCATACGGTATTTCCGATATTTTCTGGCCATTCCGGAGTAATTTGCGTCCTCACCGGTGAGTTCAAAGAACTCCAGCTTAAAATCCTCCTCCGGCTGCTCTTCGTTCACATAAAATCCCGGATAAATGCTGTAGCGTCCGCCCTTTTGCTGGATTCTCAGATAAAAATCCCAGGTCATGCCGCTGGCTACTGCCAAAAAGCATCGATCCTTTGTTTTTAATCCAAAAATTGGCATATTCAGTTCCCGCAGGGTAACCTCAAATTCCTCCGGATGCTTGTCAAACCGGCAAAGACCGTAATCATCACTTCCCAGCGCTCTGGGAATCACGATATAGCCTTCATCCTCCACTCCGGCCACATTCTCCAAGCCCTCCATTTCCAGAAGACTGATATCGGTAAAATCTTGATGTTTATCCACAGAAATTGTCCAATGTCTTTTTTCCCTGCACAGGATATGAGGAATTGTGCACCTTTTCTGTTCTCTGTCTGCTGCGATCATTTCACACTCTCCTTTGAACGCTGTTCCGCCTGCGACTTCTTTGCCATTCGATGCCTATTCAAAATCCTTCACGTCAAACTGCCAGGGCTCCCGCTTCCGGAAAGGCGTCTTAAACTTCTTGGTCAGCACGCCCTTCTCCTCCAGATGTACATAACATTCCATGTCACAGGCCCGTCCGCAGATGGAGCACTGATAGGCATGCTGAGCCGGCGGATAAAAGTAAATCTTATCCAGAATTTTTTTCGCCGTTTCCGGGCTCACTTTGGCTTCTCCCGCAATGATTTCCAGACGGTTATCCAGATCGGCAAACGCCTCCGGCGGCATAAACGGATTTTTTGTTCCGTTTGCTCCGTTATAGTAAACAGCGCACTGCCAGTCGTCCACCCTGCCATCCGCTCCGATGGCTTTTCCGGGACATCCCTTTGCACATTTTCCGCAGTTGTCACAGAGATGAGGAGCTATCATCTCACTGGCAGGAAGCTCTGCGTCCGTCAAAATAAAACAATATCTCACCATCGGACCGAACTCATCCGTGAGCAGCGTCCTGTAAAAACCTTTCTCGCCCAGCCCACATTTCACTGCAGCATCCAGGAAATCCATCTGAACCTCTGCCGTTCTTCCACGATAAATGGCATCGTAAGCCACCTCAGGATTCATGCCGTCCTCCTGAGCCATAATCTGCTGATGACGTCTCTGCGGAAGCGCCGTATAGCCTTCCTGCTCTATCATCATTGCCACCTTCATCTGGGCCATAGGCATTATGGTTTCTTCCATATTTTCCACTGCCATGGTGGTGTACTGATAATATGTACTGCCCTCCTCAATACCGCGATAAATGCCTCTCAACACGCGAAATGCCAAACCGATAACTGTCTTTGTTTCCGGCATGATTTTGAAAATAGCATCGTCTTTGTCAAACCTGTCCGCAGGGGCAAACCCCACCAGGTCTGCTCCGTTTGCCATCGCGATCCCAATAATTTTCTCTTTCATTTTCCCTTGTCCTCCGATGCGTTTGGCACTCCATTATAGATTCCCGACCAGATGCCTGTAGCAGGCCACATCGCACTTCCGCCCGCACAGGCAGGGGGAATATCCCCACTGGGTATTGGGCAGGAATTTCATCTCCGGGTAGAGTGCCCTCGCAGATTCCGCATCAAAGCGCTTGCGTCCGTTGATAATGTCCTCCCGCTCAGGGTCATCCTTTAAAAATGCCTCTGTCATGAATGGGTTAGACTTGTGTGCGCCCTTATAATAAACGCTGCACTGCCAGGTATCCAGACCCCCATCAGAAATCGCATTGCCGGGGCAGGCCTGCGCACAGGCCCCGCATTTATCACAAACTGCTTCGGTCAACGGCTCGTCATAATCCAGAGGTGCGTCCGTGATGATGAAGCAATAGCGCATGAACGGACCATACTGTCTGTTGACGATTTTCCCATTCAGGCCCATCTCTCCCAGACCGCAGGCCTTTGCCGCCTTGCCAAAATCAATGATCACATCGGGCGCGGGCTTTCCTTCTTCCACCGCTTCCGCATGAATCAGCTCATAAGTATCCATCACTTCCGGGTTCGTGGTTTTATCCCCTTTGATCCGCAGATTCGGAATCGCCTTCTGTAGGCAGGCATCATAACCGTGATTTTCGATCAGACCTCCCATTTTCAGCAGAAAAATCTCTGCCATTTCCTCGTCAATGTATTTCACACCCAGGGTGGTATAGGTATAATACTGATTTCCCCGCTCCATGGCCTTGTAAAGCCCCTTAGGCACCGCAAATCCAAACCCGATAATCGATTTCGCCTTTGGTAAAATCATTTTCGGATCACGCTGTGGATTTTCTTCGTCGTAAACTCTTCCTATTCCACAAATTGTCGCTCCCAGGCTTTTCGCCTTTTCTTTGATCAGTTCGCTTGTAAGCATCCTATCATCCTCCCATCTCAGCGTTCCAGCTTCCAGGCTTTTTTGGTGCGCAGAGGACTCTCAAATCTACCCTCCATGCAGCCGCCCTTTTTCTCCAGAACGGAGACACAGCCACGAATGCATCCGCCGCATTTTGCCATATTATAACCCACCCAACTGGGGAAATATTTCTGAAGTGCGGTGTAAACCTTCATGATCTCCTGCTCATCGGCCACATCAGTGATGCCCTCCATCAGATTCAGCGCGCCGTCCTCATTGGCATCCCAGACCTCCTTTGGCACAAACGGATTATAGTGTCTTCCCGCATGGGTATAGAAAGCGTAGCATCTCCACATATCGATGTCAGCCCACTCACAGATTTTTCCGTCCAGATTCACAGTAACCGTTTTCCCCGAATTAAGCGCCGGAATACAGCCACCGGGACATTCTCTCACACAGGCTCCGCATTTTCTGCACAGCGGCTTGCCATTATACATTTCATCGTATTCCAGTTCCGCGTCGGTAAAGAGAAACGCCACCCGCTGCAGCGGACCGAACTCCGGTGTCAACAGCATCTTGCTCCAACCGATTTCACCCAGACCGCAGGCCACCGCCGCCAGACGAAACTGGAACTGCAAATCAGGTGCCACTCCGCCCTCTCTGGCAGGCCGGGTAAACTGTACGCTTCTGTGATGGGCCGTGGACGTCTTGGCATTTTCATTGATTTCAATCTGCTCCTCCGGAGACAATGTATTTCCCGGACTTCCATCCATATCGGAAACCACTCCGCGAGCACCGGTATTTCGATAAACAAAGGCCTCGTATCCCTCATCCTCGATCAGTTTTCCCACCTGATACAAAACCGCAGGCGCAAAAATCTCATTAATTCCGCCGTAAGCCATGGACGGATACTGATAAAACTGGGTTCCTTCCTCGATTCCTCGCTGCACACCTCTGGGGATGCGAAATACAAATCCGATACAGCTTTTCGCTTCAGGAAACAGAAACTGCGGGTTCATCTCGTCAGGTGCGCCGTCAAACCGGGACATGGGTGCGATCCCGCACGCGTCTGCACCTGCCGCCAACGCGGCATCCTTGATCATTTTACTTGTAAGCACAGTTTTTCCTCCTGTTATTTATAATTTCACAAGTCTAAGCGGTTCACCGTTTTCAATCACATAGGGATAAATGCGGTGAGCCGGTTCCAAAAGCTCTAATATGTTTCCGCTATATTTGCCTCTGATATAGCTGTCTAACACCAATACAGGTGCCCGGTTCACCCGTGTAGCCAGTTTTACCTGTTCAAAATAGGGTTCGTATTTATAGATATCTTCCGGTCGGATAAAATTAGTATCATGAATCAACGACAGATAATGGCGCTCATCCTTCAAATACTCACGACAGATGCCGCCGAAATTGTAGGCATTGTCCATCCGGGATATTTCATGCTCATGAGCCACCAGATTGTCATGAAAATTATGGGCAGAGCAGTGATTCAGACAGCCGCTGTTCGCCAACAAGTACAGTTTTTTTCCGTTTTCCCGGCACCAGGCACTCAGTTCCTCAATTTTTACAAAATCCCGGTTATGCTCCCGCTTCATATAGTAGCCGTCAAAATAATTTGCCAGATAGTCCATCCCCTGTATCGTGCCAATCTCCATATTGACCGATGCCCGCACTTGAACCGTCGGAAAATTGGACTTAATAAATTTGGCAATCAGCGGAGACGTGGTGGTCACAGATTTTAAACCGTAATTTGTCAATATATAGTCTGCGGTCATGCCGATTTTTTCAAAAAACAAACGGGACTGACTGTCTGCACCATAGCAATTGGCATTGAACAGAAGATTCAGGCCGATCCCCTCCCCGGAGAGACGTGCCAATACCTCCATCTGTCGATGTTGAAGCTCCCAAGGTGTCAAATCGGCATCCAATAGCTGACTGCTTCTGCCGTTGGGGAAATCCCCCCAGGAAAAGTACACCTCATCGATGTGCTTCTTCTGTTCCACAATGCAGTCCAGAAATGCTTCGTTTGTAAATTGTAATCCGACTGTAAATTTCATTATCTGCCCTCGCATAGCTGACACACAAATTTACTGCAGCTGTTTTTTCCACCCAGTAGATAGGCAGCGATATTCTGTGTTGAGCATTGTGAATACACCGCCTAACTGCATCTTTACTTTATCACAGAAACATGCTACAATACATCCACAAAACAAACGTGAACTTTCGAAAAACAAACATTCAGCTTCAACTACACACAACCATTTCTCAGGAAAGAAGGATGATTCCATGAAACTTTGCGATCTCAATCCGCATCTTCGTTTTGCTTCACAAATCAAGTATCAAACCAGCGATTATCCCGTGAAGGTAAGAGACTGCCGGATTTTTTATACCGTAAACGGTAAAGCAGATATTTTTATCGAAAATCAACATTACCAGCTAAGCCCGGGCTCCCTGATGTACTGCGCCTGTGGTAGTCAGTACAACATCCTGTCACCGGAAAACTTCTCTTTGGTCAGTCTCAACTTTGACCTGACCCAGGAAAATAACAGCTGGATCCTGCCCTATGCGCCTGTGAGTCTTACAAAAAAAGAACCGGACTTCCCCATCAGTTTTCAACCGGTGGAGGATTCCGATTTTTTAAATTCCCATCTTTTTTTACAGGATGGCAGTCGTTTTTATCGATATATCGAGAAGATACTTAAGGCGTTCAACGGAAACAGTCTCTATTTTCGAGAAATCAGCAGCAGCGTTTTGAAAGAACTTCTGATTGACCTACATTGCCAGATAAAGGTTCCTGCCCGCTCCACCGTGGATTTTATCATGAACTACATTGACGAAAATTACGAAAAAGATTTGACCAACAAAGACCTTGCCACACTGGCAGGCTATCACGAATATTATCTGAACCGTCTGTTTCTGTCCAGCACGGGAAGCAGCCTGCACGGGTATCTGTTAAAGGTCCGTTTAACCCGCGCAGCACATTTGATTCTCAATACAGACCTGGCCTTGCAGGACATCCCTGAGAGGGTGGGATTTAACAGTTATCCGCACTTCTCCAGCTATTTTCACAAGCAATTCGGCGTTTCTCCGACACAGTATCGAAAGAGTTTGAAAAACCGGATCTGAGCGATATTTAACTTCTCTCCGATCTTTGAAATCTCCACTGGTGACGGCTGTTCCACCTCGGAATATGATAATAAAAAAGGATTTTTTCGCCATGCCGGTTATCAATATTTCAAACGGTACCATCAGAGAAATCTCATCTGACCGGGGTACGAGACTGGTCACCGTGACCTATCTTGACGGTCCGCGAAACAGACGGACAGAACAGACGGTAAGACTAGTGGTAACCCAGCGCACGATCATCCTCGGTTCCAACGGTAACCCCGTTCCGCCATCCGCGCTGCGCGTGGGTATGATCATAAATGCAACCATCTCCTCAGCGATGACGAGAAGCATACCGCCTCAATCCACCGCATACCTCATCCGAATTATCAGAAGTCCGCAGCAGGATGTCATGACCACCGGAAACATTCTGGAGATTGATCGACGAAACCGAAGCTTCACCACCATCAGCGGCCGTGATGTGTCCACGATCATCCGTTTCAATGTGCCGGAAAATGCCCGAATTTTGGATCGTCAAGGACGCCCCATTCGTTTTGACCGGCTAACGCCGGGGATGCGGGTGCGGGTAAGGCACGCAGACTTTATGACTGCGAGTATCCCGCCCCAGACCACTGCATTTGAGATAAGAGTGCTATAAAAAAGATATACACTCACAAAATCCACACTATTTGAACAATAATACACCCCAAATCCACACTATCCGTGTGGATTTGGGGTGCAGCATTTTGGCGGGTTGTAAAATGCTTTTGCCTGTGCTATGATTTAGGTCCGGGAAACCGGAGCCAGGCGGCTACCCTCTTTTATGGAGGGATACTGGTCCCTCCAGACGAAAGAAAGGAGGGATGCCAATGAATGTTACATATGCTGACTTGTTTCAGTTTTGTATGTTTATTGTGGCTCTTATTGCTCTGTGTTATCAGATCTTTAAGAGTAAAAAAGAGTAACAGCCGCCACTATCACCACTAGTGACGGCCGTTCATTGTAACGCCTGTTACACGGGGGTAGCCGCTCTGGCTTCCCGATAGATTTACTATACCACATTTCTCATTACTGTGCAACCCAGAAATAATCAGTCGGCAAACGCACCGTTAAGCATTTACTCCCAGCTTCCTCAGCTCCTCACAGGCCTGCTCCTTATTTTGAAACAATATCCCTTGCATCCCCAAAGCGCAGGCTGTTTTTATATTTTTCTCCGAGTCATCCAGGAACACGCACTCTTCCGGTCTGAGGCCATAGCGCTCCATCAATAAATAGTAGATCGCCGGATCCGGCTTGACCATACGTTCGCTATAGGATAAAATCCCGCCATCCGTTTTCCTGATAAATTCCAGATCATCCGCACAATCTCTGACAGCGACCGCCGGCATGTTGGAAAGATAATATACGTTATATCCATTCTGCTTTAATTCTTTTATCCAGGAAATGGTGTAATCATATGTCCGCAGCATTCCACTGTAACTACTCAGACAGGTTCGGATCACCGACTCCAACTCCGGATCATTACGAATAAAGCCGTCCATTAACTCGTCTTCGCTCAGCACACCGCGGTCGTACTCTTTCCACATATCACTTAATACAGTGGCTTTTGCCAAGCGTTCAAGTTCCTCCGGTGAACTGCAAAACGACTTGAACCTTTTCTCCCACTGGAATGCCACCAGTACATTGCCGATGTCAAAAATAATATGACGAATCACAATCATTTGCTCCTATTCAATCCATTTATTGAGATACCTGTTCTCGTTCGATTATTTGCTCTTCCCATTTTTGCATATACTTATTTTATAACATGGGTTAAAAAATCGCAACCCAATATCTGCATAAAAAACAATAACCCTTTGTACCTACCTCTCTTTACACAACTCCTGTCGTCATAATCAGAGATTTACCCACACAAAATAAACCGCAAGAAATTATTTCATTTCATGCATGCATCGTACACCGCAGGCCATCTTTTTCACTGCTATTCTTTTTTCGGGAATTCTTCCGACTTTGTATTAGAAAAACAGATGTGATAAAACTGATTTTTGAACAAACCAATCTTATTTGTAGTTATAGTATAACATAAAATACAACACAGATCAAGTAAAAATAACAGCCGCCACTCTCGCACTTAGTGACGGCCGTTCTTAGTAATCAGATAGAATTTATTATTGGCTAAGCCTTACTCATCCCAGTTGTGGTACACATTCTGCACGTCGTCATCCTCATCGAGCAGATCCAGGATGCGGTTCATCATCTTCAGATCCTGCTCATCGGTCAGTTCCACATAGGTCTGAGGGATCATGGTAACCTCTGCGCTCGCCATGGGAATACCATTTTTGCCCTGAAAAGTTAATGTATATCACTATGAATTTTATGATGAACTTCATCACTGAGATTTAGTATATCATAGTCTTTTTGGATTTTCAAGCTCACCAGTGCAGATATACGAGAATCTTTATTTAAAGCAACAAATAAAAATGACCTTAGCATACTTTTCCTCAAGGCCATTTTTTATCAATGATAACACAAAATATTTATGTCACTTATGCCAAAAATTTATGTCCTATCTCTTTATCCAATCTCTCATCTTCTTCAGGGGTTGTCCCCTTCAGCTTCAAGGTCATGTTTATCATCTTTTTACCATTTTCGTCATATGAAATATATGCTGACGGTTTTGAATTTCTCACTATAGAATTAAAAACATCCAATTGTTCTGTTCCTTTTTTCTCACCTATAGTTTTTTCTCCCTTCATAATTCTGTGCACATCTTTATGGTCAACATTCTCAATTTGAAAAAAAAGATTCGCTTTATTATTTACTTTCATACACGCTTCTATCCTTTCCTCATTAGTCATCTTTGTCGAATCCGCCTTACTTCCTGCGATTATGTGATGAACTTCTCCACTCCATCTATCTGACTCGTTACAATTCTTATTGTGTTCTTCCAGCACCATTTTAATAATCTTTTCTTCATCGGAAAGAAAATAGTAATCAACCAGCCGGTGAACATATATGTTCTCTACTCGCCAATAACCATTTTGATTCCGAGGAACCAGCCATCGATTCCTATTCAAACTCCACACTCTCCCTTCACTGGTTACTGCCCACCCCGTGTGGTAATATTCAGGCATCTTATTGTCAATACAATGCTTAATCTGTTCATTTTTCTTTAGATTCAGAATTGCAAAATTATCTTTTTCCAAATCTGCAAACACTTTTATGTTTTTTTCTTTTGTTTTTTCATTGAATGTTTTCATCAAATCTCTCCTGTCTTCAAATGGTAATATTTATTGTGCTGATTAATATTTTTTGCTTTCTGTACAATTTCTGCATAAGCGTACTCTTTACCACTGGCAAGCAACTCTCCTCTATCTCTTTTTTGCATATTTGCAAAAATCATATCAGCCGTTCGATACTCACCGTCTGCAATTTTTATGTGATATGCTTGTTGCATCATAATTAACCCTAATTCTTCCAATACCTCTACAGACTTTGATACAGTCCGTTCCGATAAACCAAGGATTTCTGCAATATCTTTATATGTATCATTATATGCTTCTGGCAATCTTTGCTTTCTTTCTTCAATTTTATCTATGCTTTGTTCTTCTGGTTTCAATTGATTTGGTCTGCGATTAATCATCATCCTTAAAAAAACAAACACAAGAAGCACCGCATTACAATTGAAATGAGTATCCTTTATATTCATGTTCCTGTAGGTCATAATCTTCTCAATTTCATCAAGATAAACAATAGCAAACCTATCACTGCTACACTCGTCAAAAACCTGCTGTGTGTTAAACTGTACATCCATACAAAAAGTCTTATTCTTGGGCTTATCACCCAAATACGTCACATAGCCCAAATCATTTAAACAGTCTAAAGTATCTATAATTTTGTCGTTTACACCACCCGAGTGTGTATCATTTTTAAGATTTGCCCATTGCAAAAACAACGGAACAGAAAAGCACACTCGTTCATTTAATCCTTTGTAACTGCGCAAATAAACAAATAAAGCAACTCGTCTATAATCCAATTCAGTATTTTCAATTACAGACTTTGGTACAGTAAAAAAATGGGCAGCAGTCCCTTTTAAATTAGTAATAGAATCATATTCAATTTTCCTGCTCAATAATTAATTACTCCTTTCGACCACACACTTAATACTGTGTGTTATTATTTTTTAAGTTTAAAACACGCTTGTATTTGTGCAAAAAAATACACCCAATACAATAAAGAAGAATATTAAATAAGAATACTATTGAGCGCACAAGTGCACTCAAACATGCTCTCAAATTTAACAGTGGCTTTTCTAAAAATTAGCGCACTTTAACAAACCATGTGTATCACACAGCTTATTTACAAATATTTATTTCAACGAATACTGGGATTACCTTGTATTAAGAAAATATAGATTTGCATAAGACTTTTCGAAATTTCTACTCACCCAAATAGCAATGTCTATTACATGATATTCACCTCCGTCCTTCTTCTTCAAAGCGAACCTTCATTTTTCGTTTGATATTATTTTAACACACTTTGCCATTTCCGTCAATACCTATTTAGTTATTTTTTATATTTATTTATCCTTTTCCTCATTATTTTTTGTGCAAATTAATCAGTTGTCAAGTAGTTTTTCTCGTCTCGTTATTTTCGCCTAACATTTTATTTTAAAAAACATTATTTTTATGACGTTTTTCTTTTAAAGTCGTATAATTACCGTAAAAAAAGAACTGCAATAGGTTTCATATTACAGTTCTTTTCTAGCTATTCAGCAATTATCTCCCTCTTGTATTTATAGTAGGTATTTCTCGCAAGTTTCAATGTTTCCATCACTTCTTTGTCAGTCATATTACCTTCAAAGGATTTAGCCATTTTAATAATTTTCGCTTTCATATCAATAGACTTTTTAGTTATAAGCGTTGCACCCTTTTTTTGACCAATCTGCTTTCCTGCTAATCTAGCGGTTTCAATCCCCTCTTTGGTTCGCTGATGTAAATCTTGTACTTCTTTTTCGCTCTGTTCAAAAGCAAGTCTTATCTGCTCTTTTGCTAATGCCATCAGATATTTATTTACACCCTCCAAAATATAATCTACACTCCCACCTGTCAGCTGTATGTTGTTCTCTAGGGCTTTTTTGTAGGTCTCGGTGTTAATGTGTGGCTCCTTCAAAAAAACCAAATTTACCTTTCTCTGATACAAATCTTCATAAGCAGAAAATCCTTCATCAGCATTGCCAGACATACGGCTAACACTATCGAACACAATAGTGTCTCCTTCATTTGCTTTTTTAAATAGTCGATTCCATTCTTTACGATTAATTTTCGTTCTTGTAAAAACCTCTTCTATCAGTACAGCATCTGGGTATTTATCTTTGATGTTTCTTTTCTGTCTTTCAATCGACTGTTTTGCTGTACTGATTCTACAATAACCGTATATCATACCGCCCTCCGATATGTATTTATTTTAACCTTCATTAGTTTTGATACTTATATTATATCAAACTTTTGTTACTTGTCAAGCGTCTTTTGATACAGAATCAAACAGGTTTCTTTTGATATCTTTTGCAAAAAAAGCCCCATGTGTCTTCAAAGACTCACAGGGCTTTACCTGACCACCGCGCAGGGCTATTTTACATTTATATTTCGTTCTCCACTCAAACAAAATAGGGTATGTGCTTTATCTTCACATAACTATTTTATACTCTCTCGTGTCAAAACTTGTTTAATATTTTTGTCTTCATCTCATCATACTCTTGTTCAGATATACGTCCCATTTCACGAAGTTCCTTCAATTTCTTTAGGTCATTCTCCAGTTCAACATAATCTACTACCTGTTCCTTTTTCTTTTTGAATTCCTTCATCTCATCACACCAAATCAGCCATAAAGCTATTAATTCTAACCAACCACCAAAAAGTAAGCCATCCTCTACACCCAAAAAGAATATCAAAAACGCATAACTTCCATAAAGGCAACATCCAACACTAAAAATTCTCTTGTTCTTTTTTATGAACTTTAAACATACCATAAGGACACAAATTGCCAAGTACACTAAATTCTTAATAACATATATCGGCAAATTGCCAAACAAATCCCCCATACAAACTATAGCCAAAGCACTGAATCCTATAACGTAATATTCTGTACGTTTTTTCTCCTTTTGTGCAGAAATGTAATAGTACGAAATCCCACCTACACCTACCGCCATTAAAAGAACAAATCCAAACCAATTGTCTGCAAGTTCAAGTCTATCTGCTATAGCCAAGACAATTTGAATTATTGTATTACAAACGAAAGAGAGTATTAACAAAACAACTGGCGCTTTAATATTTCGCCTCTTTTCTCCATTCATCACATTTCCTCCATCTTATTTATATATTCAGTTTCAGTAATCAACCCTTCCTGTTTCCACTTTTTCAAGGTATCAATTTTACCTTTAATATCTTCATTCTCTTGATGGATTCCGCCTTTATTTTGAGCTAATTTATGCACATCATCCACCAGTTGTCCAAACCCATAGGTTATCCACGATGAAATAAAAAACAGTAACGGACAGAATAGAATCACACCAACCCCTGCATCGATTCCTTCATCAAGCATAGCAATTCCAAGAATCACAGACCCCACCGCTCCTATGATACAAGACACCTGTGCCAGTCTTTTAATTTTCTCTCCAATTTCGTTATACATATACAAACGCCTCCTCATTTGTTTTTTCATACATTATATTCGTTTTTCCGAAGATATTCAAGTGTAAGAATATACTTTATTCTAAAATCATCCACATCTTTGGAGGACAAAAATGATTGATTATTCCCCCTTTTGGAAAACCTTAGAAAACTCAACAGAGAACTGGTACACGCTCACTAGCAAGCATAATCTTTCACATAGTACCCTTCATAGATTAAAGCACAATAAAGATGTATCAACAAAAACTTTAAATGACCTTTGTCGGATTCTTAATTGTCAAATTCAAGATATTGTCCAATACATTCCATCAGATGATGACCAAACATTATAAATCGAGGGATAGCCACTGCTGACTATCCCTCTTTTTTATGTTCCTCTGGTTCAAATCTTCTCTAACGGAAAATCAGTCCAATCGATTGACCAGACATAATTCTTCCCGCCTGACACTTCCTCTACCGTTCCTAATAAAAATCCCCTTGCCACCGTGTCAAGTTCCACTCCGTCTATGTGTTCCCTTGCAATTTCAATGCTTGTCGTTGTCTCGGTGCCAGTGTCACCGTGAATCATAAATGATTGCTCTGTCAGCTTGATCTCTGTTGGAATGAATTTTGATCCAAAATAGGATTTTTCATCGACCAGCAGATTGACATAGATAACTTTTTGATCCCTGATTAGCTTTCTGATTTCCAAAATAAGGATCGCAAACGCTCTCAGGGTAGTTTCTTCCGCTGACGGACTTTCACCGCCCAAATTAGGCTTATTAATTAAGGTCTGCCACATTGTATATGTATCTCGGTCAAACGCTGAATCTATCCCCTTGTCAATCAGTTCTGCTATGATGTTGTCGGCCATCTCTCTCCACGCTCTCTTGATTTCTGTCTCTGTAATAGTGTTCATATATCCAATCTCCTTATCCACTTTAAGTTCTATAAATTTGCCAGCGGGCTTGTCTTAATTGCCAGCTCCAGAAAATTGTCCTCATGCATTGACTGTAGGTAGGTTTTCGTAATATTGATATTGCTATGTCCAAGCAGTCTCGACAGGCTAAACAGATCACAGCCGTTGTATAGCTGAGTCTGGGCGTAATAGTGTCGGCACGTATGGGGCGAAATCCTCACACACGGTCTGACTCCCACATTCAGCCCCGCCTCCAATACGATCCGCTCTACGGTCTCCACGGTAAGTTTACGCCCTTTCTGCGACAGAAGCAGATACTCAGTTTCATACCCCAACTTATCCTTAATATACTCATTCTTCACCCGCTGATACTGAATCAGAACCTTGTTCATAATCGGTGTGATCGGAACATGACGTTCTTTCCGCCCTTTTCCTAATATGCTGATATAGGTTTCTCGCAAATCGATTTCCCGCAACGAGCACAGTTCCGTATTCCTCATTCCAGTATCAAACAGCAACACCATAATCAGCTTGTTGCGGATATCCAAAAACCGTTTCCCATTGTAGAACTGCACCATCCTCAACACTTCCGCATTTGTGAACGTATTGATCAGCGTCAAGGGCTCTTTCTGGAATTTGATTTTGTCCATGGGATTCCTCTGGATATATCCTTCTTCATGGCAATATCGGAAATATGCCCGAAAACACTTGATCAGACCATTAATATACGTTTCCGTCAAATGCTTGTCGGTCAGGAACTGAATATATCCCTGCACTGCCTGATAATGGGTATCCTCCAGTGTTGCAATCCCATACTCATTTTTGATAAATCGGAACAGGGCTAAATTATTATTCTTATACCCTTTCAGCGTCCGTTCGGAGTATTTCTTCATTCTGCAATGAAAAATAAACTCCTTTAGCACATCTTCGTTAAACACAAAAAAGCCTCCTTTCTCATCGGTTCATCATCTCTATGGTGATATACCGTTGAAAAAAGAGGCTTACATCTCTACCCGTCATCTATCCATCACTGGACACATTCAAAACTTTAAGTTTATCATTGTTGGTAGCAAAAAATGCCTTTTTTATGTTTTTTAACTCTTTCAGAGCAGGCCGAAAACCCTTATAAAATAAGGTTTTTTCACGTTTTTACTGAACGCTCAATTACTCATCCCAGTTGTGGTACACGTTCTGCACGTCGTCATCCTCATCGAGCAGATCCAGGATGCGGTTCATCATCTTCAGATCCTGCTCATCGGTCAGTTCCACATAGGTCTGAGGGATCATGGTCACCTCTGCGCTGGCCATGGGAATACCCTGCTTCTCCAGCTCCTCGCGAACCTGGCTGAAGTCGTCGGGATCGGTGGTAATCTCGAAGCAGTCATCCTCCTCAGAAAAGTCCTCTGCACCTGCATCCAAAGCAACCATCATCAGCTCGTCCGCATCCATCTCGAAGTCTTCCTTGTCGATGATGATCAGACCCTTCTTGTCAAACATGAAGGATACACAGCCGGTGGTTCCCACATTTCCGCCGCCCTTGGTGAAGGCATTGCGCACGTTGGATGCGGTACGGTTCTTATTGTCAGTCAGGGTGTCTACGATGATCGCCACACCGTTGGGGCCGTAGCCCTCATAGGTCAGTGCGGTATAGTTTACGGAGTTCGCATCGCCGGCTGCCTTCTTGATACCACGCTCGATGGTGTCGTTGGGCATGTTGTTTGCCTTCGCCTTGGCGATGACATCACGCAGCTTACTGTTGTTTGCAGGATCGGGACCACCCTCCTTTACTGCCACGGCGATCTCACGGCCGATGACGGTAAAAATCTTACCCTTCGCTGCATCATTTTTCTCTTTCTTATGCTTAATATTTGCAAATTTGGAATGTCCGGACATCTTTTTCTCTCCTTGTCTAAAACGTTCAACCGATCCGCAGGTACATGCCTTTGGATCATCATCTAAAATATCTTACTCTCTTTCCTCTGCTCCGTCAAGTATTTCCGCGCATTTTTGATCGGAAACCTTTCTGCCGCAGCCATTTTTAACCCCTTTGGGTCAAGCACTTACGAAATTCGCTCGTTTAAATTATTAATCCACTTCTTTGACTTGAACCGCCACGTGCAGACCACGTTTTTCACCAGCTCCTCGATGGACACCATCGCATACACCCACCAGATCGGCAGCTTCAGCACCAGGCCGCCGATCACCGCCATGGGCACACCGATAACCCAGACACCGCAGATGTCCAGAACCAGGCCCACACGGGTGTCTCCTCCCCCGCGAAACAGCCCCACAATATACATCAGATTTACGTTTTTGCTGGTCAGATACAGAGCGTAGATCACCATCAGGTTAGTCACCGCATTGGCCACCATATCGGATACGGAATAGAATACCGCATAATAACTTCTGGTCAACAGGATGAATACGGTAAACACAAGGGACACCAAAATCTGCAGGCAAATCAGTTTTTTGCCCTCATCCCAGGCACGCTCTTTGTCTCCGGCACCCAGGGTATTTCCGATCACCACCGCTGCCGCCGAAGCCAGGCCCATAACCATGACCTGCATCAGATTCTGGAAGGTCTCAAAGATGGTCATGGCCGCCACAACTGAATCGCTGTCAATCATCCGCCCGTAAACCAACGAATACATGGTCACACCAAGGCCCCAGGTAAACTCATTGAACACCACCGGCAGTGAGCTGCGGCAATATTCTTTAAGAAATCTTCTGCTGTAGCCAAACAATTCAGAAAACTTCGCCGCCAGAGCCGTCTTTTTCCCATACACCAGTGCCATGATCAGGATACACTCCACAATGCGGGCAATCAGCGTGGCAATAGCCGCACCGGCCACACCCATGGCCGAGAAACCGAATTTACCAAAAATCAAAAGATAATTAAAACACACATTGATCAGGATAGTGATCAAACTGATCACCACCGGTGCACCGACAATGCCGGTGGACCTAAGCAGCGACGTATAGATATTCGTCACCGCGGTCAACGGATAACTGACACAGACGATGGCCAGATAGATGGCTCCGATACGGATGGTCTCCTGACTGTCCGTAAATATCCGCATGACAAACTCCGGGCAGATCAGACCGGAGATCACAAAGATCAGGCTTCCGCCCAGTCCGATGAGCAGCGACAAGCCCTGCACACGGCGGATATTTTTAATATCATGGTTTCCCCAGAACTGGGCACTCAGCACACTGGCACCGCTGGCGATACCGAAAATCAGCAGACCAAACACAAAGAACACTTTGTTCGCCAGACCGACCGCCGCGATGGACACCTCGCCGAGGGTACCAATCATCATGGTATCGATCATATTGACCACCGTGTTCAACAGTGACTGAAAAGCAACCGGCAGCGCGATGGCTGCCGTTTTTGCTAAAAACCGTTTATCTTCAAATGTAGCTTTAACTGTCCGAATCAAACTTCCTCCTTCGGCAAGGGCGTGACCTTGACCGTGTGAATCGTCTTATTTTCCAGCTTCTGGACTGCAAAATGATATCCCTCGTAATCAAGCTCAGGCTTTTCATCCTCGCCGGGAATACGTCCCAACCGGGAAATCAGCAGACCGTTGAGTGTCTCATACTCCTCCTCTTCCAGACGGATATCCAAAATCTCCTCCACTTCCTCCAGCGGGGTGAGACCTTTGAGCAGATAGCCGCCCTCCAGACGGGTCACAAACTTTTCCTCTGCATCGTACTCATCCAGAATATTTCCGACGATTTCCTCCAGAATATCCTCCATGGTGATCAGTCCCGCGATCTGACCGTACTCGTCCACAACCATGACGATATGTATCTTCTCAGACTGCATGGTCTTAAACAGATCGCTGACATTTCTGGTCTCCGGGATAAAGGTGATCTCGCGAAGCAGCCCATCGATCTCGCGGATGGGTTTACGCTTTAAGGACGCATCTCTGGACACTTTTATGGCATCCTTCAGATTGAGGAAGCCGATCACATCATCAAGCTCCTCCTCGTAAACCGGAACACGGGAAAATCCCTCATCCAACATGGCCAGCACCGCATGTTCCAAGTCAGTATCTCCGGACACTGCCACCACATTTTTTCGGTGGGTCATGATCTCGCCAGCCTGCTTGTCGCCGAACTCAATGATATTATTGATCATCTCTGCCTCGTTGGCCTCGAAGATACCCTGCTCCTGACCTTCATTGACCATGGAGACGATCTCCTCCTCGGTCACAACATCCTCCGCGTGGGGATCAATACCGAAAAGCCTAACCACTACCATCGCAATGCCTTCCGCAACCAGCGTCAGAGGCCAGACAGGTACAGAAAGCAAATTTGCCAGACCGTTCAGCTTCTTCGCCCATTTTTCAGGGCGTCTGGAAGCAATCCACTTGGGCACCAGATGTCCGATGCTGACAAACAGAATCGCCAACGCGAGCACCGTAACGCAGACTGCCGCTGTCACCCACGCCTTCTTCAGTGAACTTTCCAATAACCATTCATGCAGACCATTTACTGCAATCAATCCCCAGCTCATCGTGATCAGCACCGACCAGGTCAGCTGACAGGTGCGAATCTTTTTTCTTTTTTTGACCAGCTCGAGAAGGTCTCTGGCCTCCTCGCTGTCCTCCTCTGAAGCTTCCCTCTCCAGCGCGGCCTCATTCAATGCTTTCAGCGCCGCCAAGTAACCGTGATAGATAAACTCCACCACCAAACCAACTACAACAAGAATACTCCACGAGGCATAACCGTCGTCCATAACGCCCTTTTACTTCCTTTCTGTTTCACCGTTGTCCGGTGTTTATCTGATTTGGTATACTCTCAAACAGGTATCACCATTAAATTAGAATTATATCATAACTAAATAAATTCCGTCAATACCTGAAGCTTCTTTCTATATGTATAACTCCAGGCTGACGCACAAAGCGCGGTTGACCAGATCCATCTTCTCCTGGTTCAGATGACAGATTTTTTCTTTCAGGCGCTGCTTGTCGATGGTGCGCACCTGCTCCAGCAAAATGACTGAATCCTTCGCCATTCGGCACTGGACGGCCTCCAGCTCCACATGTGTCGGCAATTTTGCCTTGTTCATCCGAGAGGTGATCGCCGCACAGATCACTGTAGGGCTGTGTCGGTTGCCGCAATCATTTTGGATGATCAGCACGGGACGAACCCCGCCCTGCTCAGATCCCACCACCGGACTCAAATCTGCATAATAAATATCTCCACGTTTTACTACCATTTTCAGTTCTCCACTTTTTTGATTATGCCTAAAGTATTTCCCTCAGAAAACAGGCTATTCAATTTGTGGAGAATTTCTCCGAAAATTGCCCGGTAAAACTAGATCGGTTCGCCGATGATCTCTCCGAAATCGGTGGCAATCATCGTCCGCACGCCATATCGTTCTCTGGCTTTATCGCCGTATAACCCATGAAGATATACGCCCAGGCAGGCGCTCTCAAAGGGCTTCATCCCCTCTGCCAAAAGGGCTCCCAGCATGCCGGCCAACAGATCCCCTGAACCACCGGTGGCCATCCCGCAGTTGCCGCTGGTATTGACATAAACCCTGCCGTCGTGGGATGCCACAATGGTTCTGGCATCCTTCATCACACAAACTGCCCCGGACTTTTCACTGTACTCCACTGCCGAACAAATCAACTTACTCTGCAGTTCTCTGACCGTTTTTCCGGTCAGACGGGACATTTCACCCAGATGGGGAGTCAGGATCACCCGCTCTGAAAGCTGATCGCCCAGGGTTTCCGATGCCGCCAGAACATTGAGACCGTCTGCGTCAATAATCAGCGGGATCTCCTTTTCCGTCAGCAAATACTGCAATATCTTTCCGGTGCTCTCCCCGGTTCCCATACCGGGACCAACCACCACTGCCTTCGACCGCTTCACTGCCGAGAAAAGCCAGCTCGCCGGCTCATCCACCGGATCATATATGGTCAGCACCGCCTCCGGCAGCCTCTCCATGAGAAAGCCGCGATTTTCCGCCACCGTGGCGATCTCCACCAGACCGGCACCCATGCGGTAGGCCGCCATCCCGGCAAACAGGGCCGCACCGCCCATGTTTGCACTGCCTGCGATCACCAGAACCCGGCCGAAGGTTCCTTTGTTTGAGTAAGCCGGGCGGGCAGGGAGACGACTTATATCCGTTTTATCATATGTGATCGCGGGATGTTTCCCAACCAAGGTTTCCGCGCCCGTTTCTCTCCCGACCGCTCTTTTCTCAATCTGCTTCTTCCCTGTCGGCTTCTCTCCGGCATTCAAAGCATCAACTGCCTCAACCCCTGCGCATGGCGCTGCGAAGTATCTCTCCTCCGCCAGACCGATATCCGCAATCACTCTCCGACCGCAGTACTCAGTTCCGGGGTACAGGATCATGCCCAGCTTTTCTGCACCGAAGGTCACAGTCACATCAGTCTTCACCGCACAGCCGAGAACTTTGCCGTCATCGGAGCTGACACCACTGGGAATATCCACAGCGACTACCTTCGCCTGGCTCTCATTGATCTGCCGGACCAACGAGGCATACTGCCCTTCCACCGGTCTGGTGAGTCCGACACCGAAGATTGCGTCAATGATCAGATCGTATTCTCCTGCTCTAATATATTCCTTTTCCTCGTCCGCCTTGCATACGGGAATCTCCAGATTCCGGGCGATGGCAAGCTGCAGTTTCATCTCCTCAGTCGCTTTCGCCTCATCGCCGATCAACAGTATCTGTGCCGCATATCCCTTTAAATAAAGGATTCGTGCAACGGCCACGCCGTCGGCACCGTTATTTCCCATGGCACAGACGCTCAATATCCGCGTTTTCGATGCACAGATTTGGACACTGTTTTCCGGGATACTGCTTTTTTTTGAAGCACCGTTCAGTTTCGGGACATCGCTTTTTGGGATACCGCAGCTGAAAGCAGTACGTTCTCCCCTGAGTATATCCTCACAGGCCTCAGCCACAGCCAGGGATGCCCGCTCCATCAACACTACCGACGGAACACCCACCTCGGTTATGGTATACCGGTCCAGGGCCTTCGCCTCTCCCGCCGTCAACAATCTGCGCATGCTCTCTCTCCTTCCAGAACCACCATCGCCGCGGCGGTAGTCTTTGTGTGAGTGATGGACACATGGATCTGTTTACATCCCATCTCCCCGAACCTCTTCCTCGCCTCGCCGTACAGCTTTACCACAGGCTTGCCCAGCTCATCGCTGACCGTCTCAATCTCCGAGGGCTGAATGCCGCGAAATCCGGTGCCAAAGGCCTTCACCACCGCCTCCTTGACTGCAAACCGTGCCGCCAGCGAGGGGATGTTTCCGCCATATAATTCCTGCTCCGCAGGGGTATAAATACGAAGAAAGAAAGCCTGACGCTCGCAGGCTTTCTCTATCCGCTCAATCTCTGTCATATCAATACCGATACCAAGTATCATTTATTTCTCCTTTTTGGCCGCGATGCGGTAAGACAGCTGCATCAGACTCTCAGACAGATGCACATTTTCCACCACCACGCCCTTCGGAACCTTCAGATCCAGATGGGCAAAGTTCCAGATCGCCTTCACGCCACAGGCCACCAGACGGTCAGCCACCTCCTGCGCCGCCTGCTTCGGGATCGTCAACACTGCGATCTCCACCGGATTTTCCGCAAGCCACGACTCCAGCTCGTCCATGCTGTAAGTCATGATCCCGCGAACCGACTCTCCGATCCGCTCAGGGCTCACATCGAAAATCGCTTTGGTCACAAAGCCTCTCTGCTCAAATTTACTGTAGTTCGCCAAGGTCTGACCGAAATGTCCTCCACCGATGATAATCATGGAATTTTCCCGGTCAATGCCCAGAATCTTTGCGATCTCGTGGTACAGATACTCCACATTATATCCGTATCCCTGCTGGCCGAAACCGCCAAAGTTATTTAAATCCTGACGGATCTGTGATGCCGTCACATTCATCTTTTCGCTCAACTCGTTGGACGATATGCGCTCAATGCCGCTCTCCAACAAATCCCCCAGATAGCGATGATATCGGGGCAGACGCTTAATTACCGCACTGGAAATAACCTTCTGATCCATGTTGTTTCCCACCTTGTCCGAGCAGCCGACTCAGCTGCCGAAATTCACAGTATGACATACTTATGCCAAATCATATCATACTCTTAAAATACATTATAACGTCACCATACCCACTTGTCAAATATTCTTCGTGAATTTCTTTCAGAACAATCATCTTTTTTTCACTTTTTTTGTTAGTTTTTTCAAAAAAATCAGTGTGCATTTTCGGTTTAGCTTGCCACGCCAGCCGACTTATATTATACTAATGAGAGTTATATCCGGTTTTATTCGACAGATCATTCACTGTCGGATAAAACCGGAGCTGCGATTGATTATATCACAAGGAGAACCAACCATGATTCTTGCCTGCAACCATATCAGCAAGGCATTTACTTTGCAGACAGTCATAAATGATGCTACTTTTCATCTGGAGGAGCGCGAAAAAGCCGCCATCGTCGGGATCAATGGCGCAGGAAAATCCACCCTGCTCAGGCTGATCGTGGGTGAGCTGACCCCCGATTCCGGCGAGGTGATCCTGGCCAAGGGAAAAACCCTGGGCTATCTGGCCCAGCACCAGGATGCAGCCTCCGAGATGTCCATATACGAGACCATGCTGGAGGTCAAGCGGGAAACCATCGCTCTGGAGGAGCGTATCCGCTCCATGGAACGGGAAATGACCACCCTCTCCGGCGAGGCCCTCGAGGCACTGATGGAGTCCTATGCCAAAGCCATGGAGCGCTTCGAGCAGATGGGCGGCTACGCCTGGAAGAGCGAGATCATCGGCGTACTTAAAGGTCTCGGTTTTTCCGAGGCAGACTATGAGCGCCCGGTCTGCACCCTCTCCGGCGGCCAGAAGACCCGCGTATTCCTGGGACGGCTTCTGCTCTCCCGCCCCGACGTGATCCTGCTTGACGAGCCCACCAACCATCTGGATATGCACTCCATCGCATGGTTGGAGACCTTCCTGATCAACTATCCCGGTGCTGTGCTGATCGTCGCCCACGACCGATACTTCCTGGATCGTGTGGTCACCAAGATCTTCGAGGTGGAGCAGGGAGCTGTGATGACCTTCAAGGGCAATTACAGTGCCTACGCCGAGAAAAAGCGCCAGTTATTCGACGCGAAGATGCGTCAGTACTTAAATCAGCAGGCGGAGATCAAGCATCAGGAGGAGGTCATCGCCAAGCTGAAGTCCTTCAACCGGGAGAAATCCATCAAGCGGGCCGAGAGCCGCGAGAAGATGCTCTCCAAGATCGAAGTGCTGGAAAAGCCTCAGGAGGTGGACGCCTCCATGCACATCACCCTGTCCCCCAATGTGGTCAGCGGCAATGATGTGCTTGCGGCGGAGGATCTGTCCATGTCCTTCCCGGGCCGTCCCCTGTTCTCCGGTGTATCACTGGATATCAAGCGGGGCGAGCGTGTGGCCGTCATCGGCGACAATGGTACCGGAAAGACCACTCTGCTTAAACTGATCACCGGTCAGCTGCCCGCCGACAGCGGAAAGCTGACACTGGGCGCAAAGGTCTTCGTCGGCTACTACGACCAAGAGCATCAGGTCCTCCATATGGAAAAGACTCTGTTTGAGGAGCTGTCCGACACCTACCCCACCATGACCAACACAGAGATCCGCAATATTCTGGCGGCTTTTCTGTTCACCGGCGACGATGTGTTCAAGCGGATCGGTGACCTTAGCGGCGGCGAGCGGGGACGCGTGTCCCTGGCCAAGCTGATGCTCAGCGACTGTAATTTCCTGATCCTTGACGAGCCCACCAACCATCTGGATATCAATTCCCGTGAGATCCTGGAAAACGCCCTGTCCCACTACACCGGGACCGTGCTTTTCGTCTCCCACGACCGATATTTCATCAACCAGACTGCCACCCGCATTCTGGAGCTGACCAATCAGACCTTTGTAAATTATCTGGGCAATTATGATTATTATCTGGAAAAGAAAGAGGAACTGACGTTAAAGCTGACCGGACAGGCCAGCACCTCCTCCGGCGGAAATGCTTCCTCCCGGGCAGCTGCTGCCTTCGGCGGCACCATCAGCGGCCTTTCCGGCAATACCTATTCCGGTAATCCCGTATCCACCGGCGCAGTTTCCGAGAACAAAGCCCAGTGGGCACAGCGAAAAGAGGAGCAGGCCCGCGAGCGCAAACGCCAGAATGATCTGGCCAAGACTGAGAAAGAAATTGAGCAGCTGGAGGAGAAAAAGGACGCTCTGGCTGAGCAGATGAACGATCCTGAGGTGGCGAGAAATGCCGGTAAGCTGCTGGAGCTGTCACGGGAAAGTGACAAAATCCAGAGCAGGCTGGACGAGCTGTATGTGCTCTGGGAGGAACTGGCAGAGTAAAGATAGCAAGAGGGGGCTGTGAAAGCCCCCTTGCTTTTACGGACATTAGCTAATCCCAACACTTTACCTAATCTGCCGTGTTAAATCCGTCGATATATGTATACAAACCAAACCACTGGTCTGTATTCACAGGCAGGATAGTCGTACCTTTCTCACTCCTGATCACTCTGATCCAACCCACGTTTTCTTCTTCCCCATAGATAAGTTCCAGCCAATCACCTTCCGGATAATGGCGAACAAACTCCATTTTTGTTCCGACAGGCAATGTCACAATTTGATCAGTATCTTCCCGCATTTCTGTGTAAATGGGTAATTCATGAGTCACTTCGAGCCATTCTTCTTTGGTGCGATACAACACAAACTCATAATATTCCGGTATTTCTTCATCAATCACCGCATGAAACTCCGAACCATCTGTCAATTTCCATGTCATGTTCGCCCATGAAGTTTCAACCACACTATATCGCCCTCTTCCGGTGATTTTCCCATCACCCAATACGGTATAGCCGGTCTCTCCATTGTCCCGCAAAGGCGGTCCAACCGGAACACGTCCGACGCAAACCAATTCTCCATCATTGTAACGAAGGAAAAGTGTTCCGGGGTCACTGCTGGGTCCGGTCTTATAAAAAGCGATTTCCACCCACTTGTCCGCAGTGTCCAAATCAATCAGATAATAATATTCCGTTTCCGGCACTTCCAGATAGTAGAATTCGGTCACTTCTTTCCGTGTAAAAAACAATTCATCAATCTGAAGTACCGGTGAAATCGAAGGATAACCCTTTATGTCTTCAAACTGAACGGTCAAGCGCTCCTCTACCCCATCACCGTTCAGATCCACAAGCACCGTATTTCCGCTCTCGACTCGCTGAACAATATCACCGCTGAACGCTATGGGATTATCCATATGAAAGGATATTCTCTCTGCCTCCGTTGTCGGCGCTTCCGTCACCGGCTCCTCTGTCGCTGCCTCCGTCGTTTCCTCGGCCGTTTCCTCCGAACCATTTTCCTCCTCTGACTCCAGCTGCGGTGCTTCGGTCGTCTCAGCCTCAGAAGACCCTTCGACTTCATTCTGTACATCCTCAGTGGAAACATCTCCCGCCACATTTCGATCCTGGCAGGCGGTAAGTCCCAGACACAAGCTCAATACGATCACAAACCAACCCATTCTTCTTTTCATCCCACGGTCCTCCTTTGCGCTGCAAAAGCTGTACAATTCTCTTGATTTAATCTTATCGTATAGCTATAATAAATACAAGTTTTCTTTCACAAACGTAATAATAATTTAAATTTTCCGTAATATTTGTAACATTTGTGTTATAATGATGAAAACGCAACATCACTGGGAGGACTTTGATATGTGGAACCGAAAGCTTTGTCTTTATGTGAGCGCTGATTTAGATATGATTGAAAAAATCCGCCTGATCGGTCAGGCCGGATTTGATGGTGTATTCTTATGTTGGAATGAAAATAAACCGATGGATGATTATGCTGCCGCTGCACTCGAAAATAATCTGATCATTCAATCCATTCATGCACCGTTTCTCAAAGCGGCTGACATGTGGGGCACTGACGTTGAAAAGGGGGATGCCGCCGTACAGGAGCTGAAACACTGCCTTCTTTTCTGTGCAAAGTATCAGGTCCCGATCATGGTTGTCCACGCATTTATCGGCTTTAATGACCATACCCCTACCGCTGCCGGAATAGAACGATTCGGAGAGGTGGTGGAAACCGCGAAACAGTACGGCATCAAAATCGCCTTTGAAAACACTGAAGGCGAGGAATATCTTGCTGCGCTGATGGATGCCTTTTGCAATAACCCTACCGTTGGATTCTGCTGGGATACGGGTCACGAAATGTGCTACAATCATTCCAAGGATATGCTAAAGCTTTACGGCGACCGTCTTTTATGTACCCACCTGAATGATAATTTGGGAATCCGGGATTTTAACGGTGAGATCACCTATATTGACGATCTCCATCTGCTGCCCTTTGACGGCATCGCAGACTGGGATGACATCGCTGCCAGACTGAAAAAGCATAACTTCAATGACTGCCTGACCTTCGAACTGAATATGATTTCCAAGCCCGGACGACATGAAAACGATATCTACGGAAAAATGGCCCCCGAGGATTATTTTGCGGAGTGTTATAAGAGAGCCTGCCGGGTCGCAGCAAAATGCAGGTAATCGCTATACGATCGCCGGCCTGTCGAAAATTGACCGGCCGGCGCTAAACTGCAACTCATTTCAACTGCTCGTTCTTTTTCATCCAGTTTTCACGGAAAATTTCCGAGGTTTTCCCCTCGGTAAGTGCTGCTTTCTTCCACTTTTCCACAAAAGCCCGCTCTTTTTCCACCGCCAGCAGGCTCAGCTCGTGCATGGCTTTCGCATCCGCGTTCTGGCTGAGTCTGATCAGTTCCGACTCGATGGCATCCCGCTCTGCGTAGTATTCGGCAGGGAGAATATGACCGATCAGCTTGCGGTTAAACCTCTCCGCCTCCATCCAGTAGGCCTTCGCCCGCTCATCCTCCGCTGCAAAGAAGGGAGCTACAAGCTCATTGCCCAGAAGGAAGGGCTTGAAGATGGACACGCAGGGCATGGAACGTCCCGTCGCCCACAGGCGGATCTGACCGTTTTCCGGCAGTTCCACCGCCAGGGACTGGGTGGTGTGGTCGCCGATCTTGGCACCGAAGTGCATGCAGGGACTGCCCACACTTCCGCGGCAGAGAGGTGCAGTCTCGTCCTCATGCTGGCGAAGCGCGCCAAACATTTCCTGCAGTGACGTGGCCTTCTCCAGCGCACAGGAACACATCCGTCTTCTCTGTCCGGATTTGGACGCAGTGGTTACTACCGGATCCGTATACTTTCTCGCGAAATCGCACACCTCTCCGCTGTAGGCGTCACCGTCCCTGCCGATGGAAAGGCGGTTGGAGATCGCCTCACAGTCGGTCTTTTTATATACCCAGTTCTTTCCTGCAGTCTGCAGGATGTATATCTCATTCCGGTCCATGACCAGAAATCCGTTGTCATAGTAAAAGCTGTGGTCGAAGCCACAGTTTCCACCCTGACCGTACTGCTCCAGCACCCGGATCAGCCAGTCCAGCGCTTCCTTTGCGCTCTCACTGCGCTCCAGCGCAATGCGGACCATATCCATACCGGTCAGTCCCATGTCATCATATCTGCCCTTGGTGAATACGGCCTCATTGCCGATGCAGACACCGCACTCATTGACACCGATCTCCCCTCCCCACAGCCAGATGGGGCGGGACAGCATGTGTGCCTTGGTCTCCTTCACCTGATCCACCTCTATGTAGGTGGTCATAACTTTTTTCTCAGTGTGAGCGGCCGCCGGGTACCACTCCAGCACCTGCAGCTCGTTGGGGCTGCGGTCACTGTTCTTTGCAAAGATAGGTGTCGGCGTGCCGTGAAGTCTTCCTATGGTATCACACATCGTCAATTTTCCTCCTTCTTCAGATAGGTATCAAACCAGTCCGTGATCTCCCTCAGTCTGCGGATGCGGTGCTTGGGCTTTCCGTTGCGGGAAAGCTCATGGTTCTCCCCGTGGAACAGACACAGTCTGGTGGGGCAGCCGTGCATCCGCAACGCGGTGAACATCTGGATCGCGTCAGCCATCCAGCAGCGATAATCCTCGTCGGACTGAATAAACAGAGTCGGGGTCACGCATTTGTCCGCATACTTTAACGGTGAACGGTTCCACATCTCCTCGGGTGAGGACCAGGGATCGCTCTGCACTGCGCTCAGATTATGATAATAACCGATGTCAGTGGTCAGACACTTGCTGATAAAGTTGGAGATACTGCGCTGGGACGCCACCGCCGCAAACCGGTCAGTGTGGCCCACGATCCAGTTGGCCATGAAACCGCCGTAGCTTCCGCCGGTCATGCCAACCCGTGATCGGTCAATCTGAGGATATGCCTCCAGCACCTTGTCGGTGAACTCCATCAGGTCATTGTAGTCCTTCACGCCGTAATTCGGTCCGGCAATATCGGCGAACTCGTTGCCCTTGCCGTCTCCGCCGCGTGGATTGCAGAAGAACACAAAGTATCCCTCGCCCGCCCACAGCTGCATCTCGTGGAAGAACACCTCGCCGTAGACAGTCTTGGGGCCGCCGTGCACATCCAGAATCGCGGGGTATGACTTCTCAGGATCATAGTCCACCGGCTCGATCACCCAGCCGTCGATCTCCACACCGTCGCTGTCCACAAAAGTTAAAGACCTCAGCTGACTCACCGCGTGGGTGCTCAAATATTCATCGTTAAATGAGGTCAGCTTTTCCTCAGTCTGGCCCCCTGCCTCGAACGAATAGATTTCCTGAAGGCCTCCGTTTCTCATTCCTACACAATAAAATTTTCCTCCAAAGTAATCCCAACAATCAATCGAACCGCTGATATCAGGAGAAATTATCTCCTCGTTACCGTCCGCCGACAATTTTACGATAGCTGTATTGAACCCTCTCGTGCTGGAAAAATACCAGTCGCCGTCGATGACCTTGGAGCTGCTGCCCCCGCCGTGACGGGCATCGGAGCCCACGCTGGAGTGCATACTGCAGTCCAGATCCGTGATCATTCCCCACTGTCCGGTCACCGGGTCAGCAATGAACTGACAGGGATTCTCCGCCGTGCCATAGCGCATACCGTCGGATGCCGAAAAGAAAATGCTTCCGCCCGCCCAGACCGCGGAGTTCACGCTGAAGCGGCGGTCAAGCCGGATCTGTACCTGTTCACTCTGTCTCTGTTCTCCTTGCCCTGATTCACACAGCATCTGCTCAGACTGGGCATGATTCTCTCCGAGTACCCGGCACACATACATATCGCTCTTTCGCTCGTCGATCCACTGATACTCGGAGCCGTAATATACAACCCTATCCGTGGTCTCGTCGTAGTCAAAACCGCCCACATTCATCCACTCGGGGCTCAAAAGCGTCAGTTCCTTGCTTTCCCTGTCATAGCGGTACAGGCGGCTGCGCTTTTTGTTGATCACACCCTTGCCGTTGCTCCAGAAGGGAAGCTCGTCGAACACCTCATAGTCCTTGTTTTCCTCGATCTGCGCGATGGCAGCCTCCTTCTCGGCACCCTCCAGCCCGGTGATGTCAATGCCATAGTGGTCGTAGATGGCGGTCAACAGAAACTCGCTGTCGCTGATCTTCACGATCTTTCCGCACTTCATGGGCACGGTGAAATACTCCTCCGCCTCGCCACCGTGGATATTGATGATATTGTACACCGTGACAGCCTGTCCCGGTGCGGGCTTGTGCGCTTTTTTCCGATCGCCGGGGAACATGATGTGCTCCGCGTCCAGCCACTGAAAGCCCGCCTCATTTCCACCGGTGGTCAGGCGACGGCACTTTCCGTTCTCCATGATCCAGATGGCAGACTTATAGCAATTTTCCTTCACATCGGCCTGACTGCACACAAAAGCCAGTGCCTTTCCGTCGGGCGACACGGCCAGCTCGGACAAATAATTTAACTTTCCAAAATCATCAATCTGTACTCTTTCCATCTCAACACTCCCAGCAATATCTTTAAATTATATTTTCACGTCGGTACGTCTTTATTTCAGTATGTCTTTTCTCAATATCCGTGCCATGGTCTCCTCATTCAGCGCCCGGATCACCTCAACCGCCATCCGGATAGTGGCATCGATGTCCTCCATGGCGCAGAAATTGCTCTGTGTATGAACATACCGGGACGGAATGCCCAGCACCAGCACAGGCACTGCCTTCCCCTCCAGACTGATCTTTCCGGCGTCGGTACCGCCGCCTCTTCGTACCGCGTCCTGATAGCGGATCCCGTATTTATCTCCGATCTCCTGTGCCAGCCGGATAAACTCCGGGTTGGAGATGTAGCTCACATCCATGTGACGGATCTGGGTACCCTTTCTCAGGCTTCCCTGCGCCAGCCCGGCGCTGTAATAGAAATCATCCGCCGGAGAGCCCTCAAACACGATGGCAAGATCCGGTTTAACCACCTGCGACGTCACAGTGGCACCTCTCATTCCGGCCTCCTCCTGTACCGCAAAGGCTCCGACCACATCCACCGCCAATTCTTCGCCCCGCAGTGCTCTCATGGTCTCGACGATGCAGACACAGCCCATACGATTGTCGAAGGCCTTTCCGTAGCAGAGCCCCAGCTCCTCATTGTACTCAAACTGAATATCCGGTACCACCGGGTCTCCCACCCGGATGCCGAACACCTCCATGACCTCCCGCTTGCTGCAGGCACCCACATCGATGGCCAGTTCCTCGATATTCAGCTCACAGGAATCCGCCTTGGTTCCCCGGATGAAATGCACCGGCTTGGAGGTGATGATGCCCTTGATCTTTTTTCCCTGGCGGTTGCGGACAATAACTGCGTGGGCCGGAAGATTGGTCACATGGACACTGCCCAGCGTCACGAAGTTAAGCAAGCCGTTCTCCCGGATACTCTGAACCATCATGCCGCACTCGTCGGTGTGGGCGTCCAGCATGATGACCGGCTTTCTGCCCGAAAAATCGGACTGTTTCATGTATACATTGCACATCGCGTCGTTGGTGACTTCAAACCCAGACGTGTGTTTTTTGATCATTCTGCAAACTTCCTCCTCGAACCCACTGGGGCCAAAGGCGTTGGTGAGATCTTCGATCAATTTGATATCTGCCATTTGTATTCCTCCCTCTCTTTTTCTTCACCCAAGGTCAAAATCCTGTCGCTTCCGGCAAGCTCCTATTGTGACAATTATACCTCTACTGTCCAACAAAGGCAATCAAAATCATCAGAGCCGACAAATCCCCCGGCAGAAAACACTGCCGGGGGAATCTGCATCGTTAATCCTGTTTAATTTGGCAATCAATTAAAGTCAAGCCACTCATGAGTAAGGTACCAGTTCCACGGTGTAGCCTGCCTCTCTCAGTGTATTGACCAGTCCATCCTCCGCAATCAGATGAGCAAGACCTACCGCATAGAACACAACCTCTCCGCTCTCCAGGTAACCCTTTGCCACCTCCAGCATCGCAGCATTGCGGTCCGTCTCCATCGCCTTCTCATATTCTTCGTAGAGAAGTTTTTCCTCCTCGGTCATCTCCTCTTCACCCTCTTGGGGTTCATCCTCGCCGTACAGATAGGCAATCAATTCCGCCTCATCTCCCGCACACCAAAGTTCATACAACTCATTGGTCGCGATAATCTCCTCCACTGGCGTCGTAAATACGGCGCTGGCCAACAACATTTCCTGTAATTCATCGGAAAATCCGGTAAGCATGGTGAGCTGTGAAAGTCCCGATTCCACCTCAAGTATTTTCTTTTCCTGCTCCTTCGCGCGATCCAGAAGACGCTGATCCATTCCTTCGTCGGAGGACAGTTCGTAATTCCACTCCATGCTATAGTTGCCGAGATTCTGAGCCCAGATGTATGCCTTCATGGCCTCGACCGTAGAATTCATCATGCCGGAAGCCTTCATCCGCTTTAATGCGCACTCATACACTTCCGGGTCAGAAATATGATCCTGCGTTGTAGTCCCGTCCGAATATACATACAACTGCAGCAGCTGTGATGCAAACTGGGGATCATTCTCCGTCTGTTCCGTAAACGCATCCATATCAAATTCTACCGCTAACGAATCTGCAGAATCGAACGCAGCCCAAATCTCCTCAGGGAGACCATCTGTCCGCTCATCTCCGACATGTATCGTTCCCAGCAGCCACATCTGCTGCCCATCTGCTCCGGTAACCTTGTAAAACAGGGGGGTTGCTCCTTCATTCTCACCATCGTCTTCCAAAGAATTACCGGTAATGGTCTCATATGCAGCATCCTGTCCTGTCATGAATGTACGGCCCAGTGCATAGACCAACTGATACTCTACACCTTCAATCGTATGAACTCCCGTGTAATCGAACCCAACCGCAGTGGGAATACCCGTCGCTGCATCAAAGCCGATATATCCGGTAGCATTCTCTGTCCGATAGGCAGATGCCAGATTATCCAATGTATCAGCCTCCGCAAACATCAATCCGGCCACACCGGTAGTCAGTTTCTTGTCCGCAGTTTCGCTGAGCTGATACTCCAGCAATATCATCCCACCATAATTTCCAACCTCATAGGAAGCAATGAACGACTGCTGAGGGATCGCTTTCACATTAGCTTCCCAGAGTGCATCTGAAATCACCGAATACTGGAGCTCATACTCGTCCGGTTTCCCGTTATTATAGGTATATGTATATTTACCGTTTTCGAACAATTCGCTGATTACATCATCATAATAGGTCTCTCCGGTATATAAATCGGTCAGCTGGTAAACATAATCGAATTTTGCCAGTTTTGTATCCGATCCGATATATGTATTTGTCGTCTCCTGATATACATACGACCACCCGGTAGCCGCACTGAAAGCAGATTCTGTCTCCACAATCGTTGTCGTATCCATCTGATAAATGCATCCCATTGCACGCTGCAGCAAATACGGTCCAAGATATGCCGTTCCTTCCAACAGCCGATAATTATCTGCATTGTCAGGTGCTTCTATCGCCGCTGCCTCATCAGCAATAATTTCTACCGATACCTCATAGGTCACTTCTGCTGTTCCCAACTGATAAATCACACGATAGGTACTTCCGGACAGCGCTCCGCTTTCACTCAATAATGCTGTTCCGCTTCCTTCTTTTATCACTGCACCATCTATTTCAGCCCACTCCTCCAGTCCGTTCGCCGCTGAAAAGAGCAACTGATTTTCCCCTGTCTTTTCAATGGTCTCATACAGACCGGCATCCAACAACTGCGCCGGAATCATCCGATCTAAATACTCCTCCGCGCCCATCTCGGTCTTATAATTCACCCGCGTTGCACGCATATTTCCATCTGGAGTAATATTAAAATACAGGGTTCCATCCACATAAATTTCTCCACTCTTGGTACAATATGTACCCAGATAGGTGGTATCCTGCAGGGAAGCAGCAAAAGATGTCTCTCCCATGTTTTGTAACACCAGCGTTTGTGAACTTTTCTCCGTAAACGTCTGATTACCCAACACTGTCTTCGTATTGGCACTGATCTCCAATGTCATGGAATCCATCTCACTCAGTTTCTCGATCGCCTGAGCGTAAATCTCCTGTGCCGTAGGCTCCGGTTCCGTCGGTGCCTCCGTAGGGGCTTCGGTGGGGGCGGCAGTTGCTTCGGTGGGGGCTACAGTAGTCTCGGGAGTCTCTGTCTGGGCATCACCGCAGGCTGCCATGGTCACGATCATCGCTGCACATAAAATCAGTAATAATGCTTTTTTCATCAATTTTGCCGCCTTTCTTCGTATTTCGTTATAATTTTATCATATCAGATCACCGATCTGTTGTCAATGTCTAACATTTGTAAACGCATTATTTGCTTGTATTTTATGTATGCTTTTTTTGCGCAAACAAGCCCCGCAGAATCACCTCCGCAGGGCCCGTTTTTGTCAATTATTTCCCGTGCCCGCCTCGGTCTCTATAACCGATTTTCGCGCACAGAATCCATACTCCACTGTACCGCTGAAGCGTGGAAACTCCGTCCACTCGGCCTTGATCTCGTAAACGTAATTGCCGTCCTTCGGATAAAGATGCCAAACAACATCATCTGTCTCGAGGATCTCCGGCTCGGGATTTTCCTCGTCCAGATTCCAGCAGGTCACCGTGATTTTATCGGGATCCACGCCAAACTGCAGCCACATCAATAAGGGGTCATCCTCTTCCAAATTTATCACATTCAGCCGATCCCGATTCTCATACATGGCGCTGCCGCAGCCTACGAGTTGACATCGTGTACCATCATCCAGCTCATAATCCCACACAGTGTTCCCGATGGTTGCTTCCACCATCTCGTGAGCCTGATACACCACCATTCTGGGAGGTTCAGTCAGATTCAGGATTTTATCCGGCAATACCAGTTCAAACACTGCTCCGTCGGGAACAGAGCTCATCTTTTTCGATTCGCTTGCGGCGTATCGGTACGTAGGAATTTTCATCGACTCCTCCGCCAGAAAAACGTAATTACCGTCCACCTCGCGGAATTTCAGCTCCGCATCGAGATCATACATTTTTAGCGTAAGGATATCTCCAACCTTCTCATATCTCCCGAAAAACAAGAACGCACTAAATGCCGAATGAAAGAATGAAAACTTTTGTTCATCCGGATAAAAAACGATGCAGGGATCCAGCGATTCAACGGAATATGGATATCGATAGATGATGCGTCCATCCACGATAGCCTCAGCAGGAAATGCGACCTGTTTATCATCCGGCGGAGCATTCCACTCCTCTTCTGACAGACCCTCTTTCACCTGTTGAAACCCAGCCCTATCGGGAATGGGTGCGGGTGATGATTTTGCTGCATCAAACATATATACCCCATTCTCACGATTAAAGCGATAGCGGTTTTCCCCATCAAGAAGGACAAGTATTCCACCCTCTGCAATGATGTAATTTCCCTCAGGAAGATAACTGCTGTATCCGGAAAACACCAACCGAAAGGTCCGATCTACGCTATTGAGCAGAATAGTGGGTTTTATAGCATCCTCGGAGTATTTGAATTCATATCGCAAATCATACTCCTCATCGCCAATGACAACCTCCGCAAAATGTTCCTCCGCCATCCGGTCGCAGTCCGCTAACTGTTCCTTGATATACCGCTGGGAATCCGTCGCCTTGCCCCACAGATACGCCGGGAATTTGCCGCGGATATCCTCAACCCAGTAGGAACCGTCTCTGGGAGTCCAATACTCTACCAACTCGTAGTTGTAGCCGTCGTAATCTACCGTGATCACAACCGGCATGTGGGAGCCGGCCTCCACCTCCAGACCATTGTCGTAACTGTACTCCTGATACAGTGCCCACAGATAAACCGTGGTCCGACTACCGAACCGCTCTCTCCCCAGGACCTCCCAGTCCAGACAACAGAAATTGTCCACACTTTTCTCCGACTGATTATGATTAGCGATCTCGCAATCGATAAATACCTGAAGCTTTGCGTCCAGATTGTTCCCGGGCGGATCAGTGAGGAAGCACACCGCAACAATGATACTGCCGACCAGCGCGACGATCAGCACCCAGAAACCGGGCTTTTTATAATTCAGAACAGATTTGATCCGACCCTTCACACCGACCTCTCCGAAAGCCAGCGGGCAGGCCGCGATCATCTTCCGCGAAACGCTGCAATTGATCAGCGCGTCGGAGTAGGGCTTCTTGCTCTCCGCGCCCATCTCCCGGATCACCCGCTCGTCACAGGCCAGCTCAATATCGCGACAGAGAAGCACATAAGCGATCCATATCAAGGGATTAAACCAGTACACCGCGAGCAGCAGAAAGCCCAGCGGCTTCCACCAGTGATCTTTTCGCTTCAAATGTGCCCTCTCGTGGGCGATGACGTACTCCATATCCTGCTCGGTCATGGTCGACGGCAGATATATCTGAGGGCGGAAAATGCCCAGGATAAAGGGCGTGGAGATATGGTCGCACAGCCAGATGCCACTCTCTTCCCCCGGCACCGCCTCTCTGACTTTTCGGGCTATCCGCAGATAACTGATCACCGTGTAGAGAAGCATCACCGCCATGCCAACGATCCAGCCCACGGCCGCCCACCGGGTGAGCTCCTGCGCGGGATTGATCTCAATATCTGTCTCTGTACTGATCTCGGCGCCCACCTCCGACCCGCCGATAAACGAAATCGTTCCATCCTCGAGGGCTTCCGCCAGCTCATTCAGCTGCGTGTTGATCACCGTATTCACCGCCTGAATCCCGGTATGGACCGCCGGCATGCCGGTCTCCAGAACCTCCACCGGCACGGTCTCCGCACTGGGAATCAGACTGACTACGCTCTCGATGGAGAACGGAAACATCAGGCGAATACCCACCAATGCCCAGAGTATCACCCGAAGGGACTTCGGTGCTTTCCGAAACAGCACACGGAACAGAATCACCGCCAGCACCAGCCAACCGGTGGTTATGCTCATGTTCAAAAGATTGAGAAATAATGCCTCCATGCTCACACCTCCTCATACTCCGCAACCATGCGGCGAAGCTGTGCGACCTCATCGGGAGACAGACTCTTCCTGGCTGTGAACGCCGCCAGAAACGCGGGCAGCGAGCCGTCAAAGTTTTCCTCCACGAACCGCTCACTCTGGACAGCATAGAGCTCCTGTCTGGAGATCAGGGAGGTCACTGTGCCCTTCTGATTCTGAAAAATCCCCTTGTCACAGAGGCGCTTCAGCACCGTATAGGTGGTGGATTTCTTCCACTTGAACATCTCCTCGCTGCGCTTGGCCAGCTCCGTGGAAGAGATCGGTTCATTCTGCCAGATAATGTCGGCAAACCGGGACTCGATCGGCCCCATCTGATAATCACTCATGTCGATTCCCCTTTCATTCTACATGATGTAGACCCACTGCCATTCTACATCATGTCGACCACTGTGTCAATACATAAATATAACAAAAAGCGGACACCAGCTTTATTCAGCCCATGCCCGCTTTAATGAAAATATCGAACTCCTTATTCTATTTAAGGTTAACCTGTTCGTTACAAAGAATTTCCTCCACCTTTTCTGTGATCTCCTTTCCCAGTATGAAATGTGCCTCGGCAGTCAAATGGATGCCGTCCGCCTCACTGGGACCAATATACGCCCCTGCATCCAAAAAGTCCACCTGTTCATCCAGTGCTACCTGCCGATAGACCTCCCCAAACATCAGAGAAAGCTGTAACCCGTTTTCTCCGAAATTGCGCCAAAGCTCAGTTCGTCCCTTTGCCTTTTCCAGTCTGGGCGGTGCAATCAAGAGAATTCTCGGTCGCTTATCTCCGTTCCATGCCTTTTTCTCCTCATCAATCACATGGATCAGCTCTCTTACCCCCTCGCCCAATGTCTCTTTTGTTGGACAGATCGGTATATGCAAATCGTTCGTCCCCAACATGAGGATCACCATATCTACGGGGCGATTCGTCAGCAAACACACCGGAAGAAACGACTCCGCCACCTTTAATCTCCCCTCACCGTTAGGCTTCGGCAATTCATGGATCGTTGTCCGTCCACCCAGTCCTTCCTCGATCACCCGCACTCTAGGCCCTAGATTTTCCTGCAAAATGCTGGTCCAGCGTGTTCCCCAGGCATAGCGCCTGGAAGGTTCCGTTGACTCCTCCCACATGGGGATACACCCCCATGTGTTGGAGTCTCCGAAACACAAGATGGAATATGGTTCTTTATCATAGTTTCTGACATTCATGAATTATTATTTCCCCTTCTTACTCATAGCTTCTGCGCAGTCTGCTGTCATACCCGGAATTCACCTCATAATTGCATTGATTATCCATAGATATCATAACTACACCGTCCATACCGCTGGAATAATGCACAATCTGTTTCTCTCCAAATACTTTACAGGTAACTGAACAGCCATTATCATTACTGCAAGTAAATGCAATCTGCGGATCTATCTGTTCTATCCAATTTACACTGTTTGATGTATAACTTCCATGATGATTTGTCTTCATTACATCAGCCTGTAATTGATTTCCATAAGCTTCCATCAGTCCATTTTCCTTAGCAGTATAAATATCTCCTCCGGTTAAAAACGTCGATGTTCCATATGTAAATTTCATAACAATCGAGTGATTGTTCACCACACTGTCCTGAAAATCTGACTGTTCCGGACCGAATACAAGAACATCAATACCATCAATTGTCAACTGATCTCCTGCCCTTACTTCGTTATTTACAAAGGTTCCTTTCTCAACCAAATAGCTCTGCGTCGAGACACGGTTATCTCTGCTGTCCTCAAAATTTAACCAATAATTGACGATGCTGCCATTTTGTGTCTCACAGATAAACTCGGCCACTGCTTGTACATTACCAATATGGTCTGCATCCGGATGAGTGATAATCAAATAGTCAAGTGTTTTCACATCTACTGCCTCCAGAAAACCAATTACCTTCTCCACTGCCTGTTCTGCAGCCGTATCGATCAGTATAGTTTTTCCATTTGGTGTTAACATAAAGGTCACATCACCTGGCTTAGTCACAATACCACTCAAATTCGGGCAAATAATATGTAATCTTCCATCTCCTCCCTGACTAATCAATGATTTGATTTTACCATGTATAGCTAAGGTCCTGTCCGCAACTGCCTTCTCACTCTGCAAAAAGGCTGCCAGAACAGATGCACCCTGCACTCTGGTCAGTGACATTCCATCATCCCAGCCCGAACAGCTGTTTTCTATTTCGCTCCAAAAACCATTTGCTTCTGCCCAGAGGTTGGCCTCTTCCTCCGTAAATACAATATTCTCCCACTGACCTTGGGGGTAAGTATTATACAGCATATATCGATACAATAATGCAGATAATGTACTTTGATCAAATGTCTGGGGAGTATCTGAAATCAAAGAACAGCTCCTTGCCCACGCCTCGGGGCCACCATAATTTGCAGGAGCCCCACTGTTTATGTACAGGATACCTAAAACCGCTGTTCCCGATAACAGGTTTTCACTTCCGAATACGCCGTTTTCTCCTGCCATCAAACCACGTTCATACATATACTGCACCGACGCATTGTACCAGTCAGCAGCTGTAATATCGGAGAAATCCTCACTGGCAATTGGTATAGACTGCAAAAATGTAATGTTCTCTCCTGTCAGATTTCCATTTTCATTAATGCTGATCTCAACTAAATCCCACGCATAACATGTTCCCTGATACGAAATCGATTTAAGCTTATAACATGCTCCAAATGCTCTCATATCAATATTTGTCAGGGTTGACGGAAAAGTGATGCTTTCCAAGCTTGTACAATCATAAAATGCCTTTGCACCGATAATATTTAACCCTTCGGGAAGTATAATATGCTGAAGCTTCGTACTCTGTCTGAATGCATAGGTTTCCAGTATCTCCACGCTGCCCGCCATACTGACATCCACCAGTTCCTCACAGTATGCCAGTGCATAATATCCTACACTGGTGACACCACTTTCGATGATTACCGTAGTTATCGTATCTCTGCTGTCGCGCCAAGGAACATCATCAGCGTTTTCATAATTGTCCATCGCTCCAGAACCACTGATCGTCAATACTCTTCCCTGATTGCTCAACTGCCAGGTGACATTTTCCCCGCAACGCCCTTCACTTCTTAACAACACATCCGCCGCAAACAGAGAGTCGTTACCGTCTCCCGCAGTTTCACATAATGTATTCCAGTCATTTTGATTTCCAATATAAACTACTGACTCTATCGCAGTACAATTCGCAAAACAATTTGATCCAACATACGTTACACCCATTTTCAATACAACCTTATTAATCTGTTCTGTATATGCCGCCCACGGTACATCATCTGCCGATGTATAATCTTCCATTGATCCACTACCTGTGATTGTCAATATACCTGTACTTTCATCCAATGTATATGCGATGCTATTTCCACATTGTCCAAAAATTCCATATATATATACACCATCTGCGCAATTAACGGTTATTTTTTTATCTTTCAACGGAGATGCATATTTTTCCTGACTTAATAACGTTTTCCACTCACTCACCGTTCCACTGTAATTAATCGTCTCCAATAAATACAATCCTTTCAATGCATGACTACCAATCGAAGTTAATGTTTTAGGCCAGTTTATTGTTTTTATTCCGGTTGAATTCATTAACATTTTTTCGCTAAGTCCGGTGATTCCGCTACCGAAACCAATCTCCTCCAAACCTCCGGAGGCATAGCAAGTGTACAACCCAAATTCGCATACGCTTCCCGGAATATCTAATTCACACAAACTATGGCACTCACTAAACGCCCGCTGCCCTATGTAATCTATTGTGTCAGACAACGATACATATTGTAATTGATTGGCTTGCCAACACATATAATCGCAAACTGTAGTTACCCCTTCTTTTACAACCAAACTTTCCATTTCTGTCATCACAGAGTACCACGGCTGTTCACCTTTAAGATGCGTCCCCATCGCTCCGTTTCCGTAAACAGTCATTCTTTTAGACTGTAGATCATAAACCCAATTAACTGCTCCTGTAGTCCCCATCAAAAAACACTCTTCACTATAAACATATGTGCCATCTGCACAGGTTACTGTTATTGACCCATCACGAAGTCTCTCTGCACCCTCTTGCCACAGAACATTTTTCCATTCTTCAATGGTTCCACCATATATAATTGTTGTCAAAGCATTCGTATTCTTCAAGGAATCACTGCCAAGCTCATATAAACTTTTCGGCCATACTATGGTTTTCAAGTTCGTAGCTCCCTCAAGCATACGATCACTCAAATATGAAATACCTTCTTTAAACGTAATTTGCTCCAATCCTGTTTGGTTTAAACACATTGCATTACCAATGCTCTCCACCGATCCCGGTATTGTAAATGTTTTCAAACTACCGCAGGTGCGAAAAGCACTTGCACCAATCTGTATCACTGTAGAGGACAATTCTACATATTCTAAATTTGAAGCCCTAAAACATAAATAAGTAGAAACGGTAGTAACACCCTCACTTACTACAACATACCTGATGTCGCTCATTTTTGCATTCCAAGGTTGCGTACCGTTTCCATAATCCTGCATCGCTCCAGAGCCATAAACCATAAGCGTATCAATATTATCATCATAAACCCATGACACATCACCACTTTGTCCTACTTCTGCTAATGATTCGTCATAAACAAATACACCATCTGTACAATTAACCGATAACGAATTCTTTTTCAACGGTTGTGCGTCTACTTGTCTCAATACATCTTTCCATTGTTCAATTGTTCCAGCATATCTAATTGTATCAAGACTTGTTGTATTTTTTAATGCATCGTTACCAATTAAGGTCAAACTAACCGGCCAAGTGATTTCTTTAAGATTACTTGTGCTTTCAAACATGCGATCTCCCAAATAGGTAATCCCTTCTCCTAATATTACACTTTCCAGTCTTGATGAATTAAGACAAATTGCGGTTCCCATTTCACTTACCGATCCCGGAATAGACAATGAGGTCAAATTAACACAAGTCCTGAATGCACTGCCGCCAATTCTTGTAATTGTGGATGGAAGTGATACTGTTTCTAAATTCGATGCCCTAAAGCATAAATAAGCCGCTACTGAAGATACTCCTTCTTCTATGACTACTTGTTGAATACTATTTAAATCTTCATTCCAAGGCTGTGAACCATTAGAATAATCTTCCATTTCACCAGTACCTGAAATCGTTAATGTCCCATCGATAAAATTCCAGTTGATCGTCCCCGCGGCATTTACTCCCAAGCAGGTTTTCATAACAACAGCGCACAGCACAACCGATAATAACAGACATACTCTCCAATGACCATACTTGTTTTTCATAAAAACCTCCGTTTCTTTTCAATCTCCGTTTCCATATATGGTAAACCGATCCAGTCCATCCACCTCAAAATTTTCAAAATTCTCCATATAGTAATCCGGCAGATATTTTCGATCAAATTTTACATCTCTATAGATCGTATTCATCACATACACATAGAAAATCTGTCTGTCCTCTTCGTTGAGCAGCGCATACTCATAACAAAAATCATATCCTTCAATCGCAACATAGGCCGGATATAAAAATGAATTCTCATCATACTTTGCTCTATTTATACCATTTTCACCGGATGCGGCAGTTTCCGACAGTCTCTGCTTCTCTGCCTCATATTCAGCGTCCGTCAACGTACACGCCAGAAAAAGCTGGCACATCGGACGATTCCAGCCTTCCTGAAATTGATAATAATAAGAGATATCTGTTGCAGAAGCGGGAACCGCTTCAGGAAAAATCAATAATTTTGAGTATTTCTCCGGAAGGCTCCACTCCCCATAGGTATCCAAGCTTCTGGACTCTTCCCGCTTTGGTCCACGAATGATCCAGCAAATGAACAGCGTACCTATGCAGATCAACACAAGCAGCATAATACTGGCGATCATCAGGATCTTTGTTTTTTTATCCATCTGTTATCCTTTCACCGAACCAACTGTAAGTCCCCGAAGGAAAAACTTCTGTCCCGACAGAAATACAACAAATACCGGTATTGTTGCCATACAGCAAGCTGCCATCGTCAAGCCATACTGTCTTCCTGTATCTCCAACAAAAGCATTCAAAGCCAACGGTAATGTCCACTGTCTCCAGTTTGAAATAAAAATCAGCGGATCCATATAATTGTTCCATGATCCCATAAACTGTACCGTGGCAATGGCAGCGATGCTCGGAATCGCCATAGGTGCCATAATTTGCAGGAAAGTGCGAAATTCTCCCGCTCCATCTATCTTTGCCGACTCACGAAGTTCATCTGGTACGGACAAAAATGCCTGTCTCATCATAAACGTGGAAGAAACTGATACCACTTTAGGCAAAATCAGTGCCCAATGCGTTCCCGTCAACCCAATCTCAGAAAAAATAACGAATCTTGGAATCAATGTGAGCTGTGAAGGAATCATCAACTGTGACAAATACAAAATAAACAACGCTCCGGATCCCGGAAATCTCAATTTAGCAAAAGCATATCCTGCAAGCACACTGCTGCCGACTGATACCATGGTTGCCAACACACCGACCTTAATTGAATTTGCGTAGGAGCGAATAAAGTGGTAATCGCTGGCAGAATTGAACCCTAACACCTTCAAAAAGTTGTTCGGATAAAAATAACCCGGAAGCAATTGAAGCTGTGTTGTCATTACATCGGCTTCTTTTTTAAACGCCGCAGATACCATCCAGATAAAAGGCGACACCATAAAAACAGTAAGTGCTATAATAAATAATGTCACAAGAAACCGCATAGCACGATTTTTCGGAGTATTGCTGCCGACTGAAGCGATTTTCGCCATCTCTTTACCTCCTATTCATCTCTATTGTTGTGTATCCACTGGATGATCGTTACCACCAGCAACATTGCAAACAGCACTACAGCAATCGCAGATGCATAGCCTGTTTTCGTATAAGAAAATGCTGTTTTGTAAATGTAATACACTAATGTATATGTAGCATCAATCGGTCCACCTTTAGTCATAACATTTGTATAGCCGAAAGACTGGAAACTGGAAATAATGGCTGTGATGGTTAGGAAAAATGTTGTCGGCTGCAAAAGTGGAATGGTCAGATAACGAAACTTCTGAACTTCACTTGCGCCATCCAGATCGGCCGCCTCATACAGATCTCTGGGCAATGCTGCCATCGCCGCACCGTACATAAATACGTTATATCCCAGTTTAGCCCATACGGCCACTACCATAACTGAGGGCAATGCCCAATGATAATTTGCCAGCCATCGGGGCGGGTCTTCCCATCCCAACGCTCTGACCATATTTGTGATCGGTCCCTGCGTAGAGTATAATGCCATCCAGATAACCGATACCGCCACAACATTGCATATATTTGGCATATACAATGCAATTCGTACATAACCGGCGATCTTGTCACTACAGAAATTGTCAATCAATGATGCAATAACCAGCGCAATAAAAATACCGATGGGAACAGTTCCAATTGTATAAAAAATAGTATTTTTGAGCGACTTGATAAACCATGCATCAGTGAACAAATCCAGAAAGTTTTTGACCCCCACATAATTCCAATTGCCCAATCCACGTGTATATTCCCAATCAGTCAGTGATGCAACCATCGAAATAACCATTGGAAGCAGACTCAAGAATATCAAACCCATCAGACTTGGCAAAAGAAATAATAGTGCCATGAAGGCCTCTCTCCTCTTTTTTGCTCTCCGACGCTTCAGTTCAGGAGCTTTTTCCCTCATACTTTTCCACCTTTCTCTGCTCTTACCGTTCCTTTTGAACACATCTCCGGGGGCATTACTGTCTGATAACAATACCAATAATGCCCCCCTTAGCAATCACAATGCTATATCATTACATTGTTTTAGTTTTGCTTAAGCAGTTCATCTGCTCTGCTCTTTGCATCATTCATTCCCTGCTCCACTGTCTTCATTCCGTACAGAATCGCCTGAACTTCTTCCCAGAGAATGTCTTTGATCTCTCCATCATAATCGCTGCTATAATCGGAGCCAACAATCTGGGTTCTGTCAACAGACAGGAAATGTATCATGGATTCCATATCGACAGTACCTGCTGCCTTCTTGGTCAGTACGTCGGTAACCTGCTCCTTGGTGATACCTGCCCACAGAGGGTTACGTCCACCGGTGATCAACGGTGCCATTCCTCCCTTGATATACCACATAACAAACTCAAATGCCGCATCCTTATACTCGGTATTCTCCGGAACACAGATTAAATCTCCGGTTCCAGTCTGAGATGAGTGAGTCATTAACTCGGGGGTCGCATACTCATCGCTGGGTACGGGGAAAGGGACCATAGCGGTTTCAAAATCATGGGGATAGGTAGCTGTATCCATGCAAAGTCTCAGCTGAGAACTGGTCAGGAACATCGCACACTTTTCAGTCAGGAAATGAGTATCCACAGTAACCTGGTCGGCTAATTCTTCCTCAAGAGAGATTGCCCAACCATTTTCCATGGTATCAACCATCAGCTGAATCCCCTTCTTCCACACCTCATGGTTCAGGTTGGACTCGGTTGCGTTCTCGTCCGTATACCATGCAGCTTCCTGAAGAACAGAAGACATGGGAACCTGATATGCACCGTTAGCAAAATTCAAGCTCCAGCACATACCGTATGTATCCTCGGTGGTCAACTTCTCACACGCAGCATAAAACTCATCATAAGTCCATCCATCATAAGGAATTTCTAACCCCGCCTCGCGAAACATATCTGCATTGATAATAAACCAACAGCTATTACTGTACTGGGTAGGCAGTGCATAAACTGTTCCGTCCTCATTAACATATTTCGCTGCGGAAGATCCGCCCAACTCAGCAGCAATATCAAATCCGTACTTATCGATATACTCACTCATATCAATAATCAGATTCGCTTCAGCACGCTTTTTCAATCTGCTGGTTCCGCCGTAACCGATAAATACATCAATCTCTCCGCCGCCCTGCAGGTAAGTATCCAACTGCAGATTTCCGTCTGTATTATTCACATACTTTACATACTCAACCTGTAAACCTTTATCTGCATACTCGGCATTAAAGTTTTCTACCATGTCTGCATAGCCATACTCAGGCTGGATTCCAGCCCAAAACCGAAGGGTAATCGTCTTTCCGTCTTCGGTTCCAAACCACTCTTTATCATCTGCCTCAGCAGGTGCCTCTGTTTTATCATCGGCAGGGGCCTGAGTCACAGGTGCCTGGGTTTCCGGGGCTTTCGTGGGTGCCTCTGTCTCCGTGGTTGCAGATGGCTGACAGCCGGCAAGCAAGCTCATCACCATAACAACGACAAGAATTAAGGACAACATTCTCTTTTTCATTTTATACCTCCTCGTATTGTGTTAAAATAAACTGTATTTTTGATTCACATTCTATCGTTCAATCTGTGCGACAAACCATTGTGGATACTTCACCTCCTTCATTTTTTCTCTCGCACAGTTATCGAACTATATAGGAAACACTAATGATATTTCGGCAGATAATTACCGTGAGCCACAATCAGTTCGTCAACCATTTTTTTGATCGTATCGATATCCAGTTCACTTCCCGTATGAGGATCAAGCATTGCCGCCTGATAAATATGCTCTTTTTTCAAGGTATGAGCTGCCTCTATTGTCAACAACTGTACATTGACATTGGTCATGTTCATCGCCGCACACTGAACGGGAAGTTCTCCCACATAGCAGGGACGAATTCCCTGACCATTGACCAGACAAGGGACCTCCACACAGGCATTTTCCGGCAAATTAGTGATCAGGTGTCCCTTGTTCAACACATTTCCACCGATTTGATACGGCACTCCGGTAATAACGGAATTCATAATTCTGGATGCATATTCATTGGAACGCTTGTGTTCCTTTATTCCAGACTTCATCAACTCTGCATACTCCGTTTTCCATTCCCGGATATGCCTCTCACAGCGTCTGGGATATTCATCAAGAGGAATATTATATCGTACAATCAGTTCCGGATACTTGCTCTTGATATAAAACATATTATACTCTGCATTGTGTTCACTGGACTCTGTACAGTAGTATCCAAAGTGGTTGATGTAGTCATAGCGAACCTTATCCTTACACTCCGGATCATTCATCTTTTCTGCCACACGCATTTTGATTTCCGGATAAAGATCATTTCCATTTTTATCCTTTACCTCAAGGAGCCAGGACATATGATTGATACCGGCAATCAATTCCTTTCTACCCTCCAGCTTATCTTCCATGCCTAGGGCCTGAAAAAGACGTTCTGTACAGGCCTGTACACTGTGGCACAATCCAATCGTATTTACTCCCGTATATCTCTGCATATATCCGGAAAGCATCGCCATGGGATTCGTATAATTAAGGAATATGGTGTCCGGACAAACCTCCTCCATGTCGCAAGCAAACTCTTTCATGACCGGAATTGTTCTAAGGGCGCGCATGATACCGCCGATTCCAAGGGTATCACCGATCGTCTGTCTCAAACCGTACTTTTTAGGGATCTCAAAATCGGTAATCGTACAGGGATCATATCCCCCGATCTGAACCGTATTAATTACAAAATCAGCCCCCTGCAACGCCTTTTTCCGATTCTCAACTCCGCAATAATATTCTAATTTTCCATAACCACCGATTGTCTTCTGTATCGCTTCAAGAATGACCTGTGTCTCTTTCAGACGTTCACCGTCAATGTCATAAAGAGCAAACGTACTATCCCGCAATGCTTCCATTCCCAGACAGTCACCGATAACATTTCTGGTGAATACAGTGCTTCCGGCCCCCAACAATGTAATCTTCATAGCTCCCTCCTTTTTTCTTTATATTATCAGAAAAAAGCTTATAGCGATATTGATTTATGTTACACAAACTTGTTATAATGTTGGATATGCTGAGAAAACGATAGACTTTTTAAGTAAACGATGATTAAATCAATTCAAGACAATAATTCACTTTTTATAGCCATTATCACTAAATCCACTAATTTTTTTTAACTTTCATTATCTATTTTTCTATTAGATCGTTTTTCTACAAAAAAGAAAGGAGATTTGGGTTCCCGTTAACTCAAAAAATGGTAAAATGCGTTATTGTGAAATCGTTATTGACTGTCACTACAGTGGTCTAAATCCCATCCGTTTTGGCTACGAAGACTGTGCTCCGCTTCACTCCTTTGGTCCTGCTGTCCGCGGTCACTGGTTATTGCATTATGTCACTTCAGGTTTTGGCACCTGTGTCAGAAAAGGGATTCCACACAAAGTTGGCCCCGGCGAGATTTTTGTTATTCCTCCTTACGAAGAACATTATTATGAAGCGGACCATGATAAACCCTGGAAATACATTTGGATCGGATTCACCACCAATCAAACACTCCCTGATATCCTTTCACAACCTGTGATCAAATGTCCCGGTGCCGGTAAAATATTTGAAGAAATGATACATTGTAAGCAGATGGAAAATGGTCGAAGTGCATTTCTCGCCGGCTGCCTTTGGAGACTAATTGCTGTACTGTTGGAACAAGGAAAATCGACCTTTGATTATGTAGATAAAGCCGTCCATTATATCCACTCAGAATATGCTAACGGTATCACAGTGCAGGAAATTGCCGATCATCTTAATCTTGATCGAAGTTATTTTTCCACGATTTTTTCAAAACGTATGGGTGTTTCACCGCAGGAATATATCATTAATCATCGACTGACCACCGCAGCCGAATTAATGGTTACATATGGAGAATCACCTTCAACCGTCGCTGCATCCGTAGGTTATCCTGATTTGTTTCAGTTTTCAAAATCCTTCAAAAAGTTATTTGGTATGTCTCCCAGGATGTATATAAAATATGCTACCACACAAAATGACAACCCTTGAATCATATATATGTTTTCTTTCTTCCATAAGCGGGCACAGGCACCTTAAGCTTTGCCCGCTTCCTGTTTTTGATTTCATCCTTTTTTCACACCTTTCCTCCCCATTTTTCAGTCTTCTTTCAGCAAACAGCGTTATGGTTTTCTAAATTGATAAAGGAGGAATACCATGATCTCTGTTAAACACCTTACCAAATACTATGGTGAGCACCTTGCGGTGGACGATGTCTCCTTTGAGATCTCCGAAGGGCACGTCTACGGTTTTCTTGGCCCCAACGGTGCCGGAAAGTCCACCACCATGAATATCATCACCGGATGTCTCTCCGCCACCGATGGCAAAGTTCTCATCGACGGCCACGACATCTTCGATGAACCGAATGCCGCCAAAAAGCTGATCGGCTATCTGCCTGAGCACCCGCCGCTGTACATGAACGAATCTCCGCTGGAGTATCTTCGCTTTGTGGGCGAGGCGAAGGGCCTGCGGGGTGCGGAGCTGTCCGCGCAGGTCAATGAAGTGATCGAAAAGACCGGCATCGCCAATGTCAAAAACCGCCGCATCTCCGCGCTCTCCAAGGGCTACAAGCAGCGCGTCGGCATCGCACAGGCACTGCTGGGCAATCCCAAGGTCATCATTCTGGATGAGCCCACCGTAGGTCTGGACCCCATCCAGATCATTGAGATCCGCGAGCTGATCACGGAGCTTGGAAAGACTCACACCGTCATTTTCAGTTCCCACATTCTCTCCGAAGTCCAGGCCATCTGCGATCAGATCCTGATGATCGCAAAGGGAAAGCTGGTTGCCTTCGGCGATCCCGAGGAATTGCAGCGGACACTTGTGGCACCCAATGAAATTATTCTGACCACCGATGCCACCGAAGATGAGCTGTCCGCAATCACCGCCAAGGTGGAGCATATCGGCGGCATCTCTTCCGAGACGGACGGTGCGGCCTTCACTGTCGCTCACATCAAGTCGGAGCACGATGACATTTATGCCCTGTCCTCAGCCATTTTCCGGGCCTTCGCAGGCAGCGACAAAGTGATCTATGAAATGGCCCTCAAGAAGGGCAATCTGGAGGATGTCTTCCTCGAGCTGTCCAACTCGGCGGAAACGGTTTCCGAGACTGCGCCGGACGACTCCGCGGAAAGTGAGGTGAATGAAGAATGATTGCTGTATTAAAACACGAACTGCGCACCTATTTCCATTCCCTGACGGCCTACGTATTCGGCGCGTTTCTGCTTATATTTGTGGGTATCGGCGCGATGATGTACAATCTGCAGGCGGCAGTCAGCAACTTTGAGTATGTTTTCAGCTTCTCCAGCTTGATTTTTGTGGTCATCGTTCCGATCCTGACCATGAGAGTCATCGCGGAGGAACGAAAGCAAAAGACAGACCAGCTGCTCTACGCTCTGCCCATCTCCACCACCCAGGTGATCATGGGCAAGTATCTGGCACTGCTGCTGGTCTACCTGCTCCCCCTGTGCATCATTGCCACCTACCCGGTGATCTTTTCCCAGTACGGAGAGGTCTATCTGATCACCTCCTACGGCGCACTGCTGGCATTCTTTATCATGGGAGCTGCGCTGATGGCTTTGGGTGTGTTCATCTCCTCCCTGACGGAAAACCAGGGCTTTGCGGCGGGCATTGGCATCGCGGTGATTCTGTTTGACTATTTCAGCATCAGCCTTGCGGAATACGTCTCCTCCTCTGCCCTCGGCTCAGCCATCACACTGATGGTTCTGTCCATGATTTTCGGATGGGTGTTCCACCGCTTGACCAGAAACGAGACTCTGTCCTACGGAATCAGCCTGACGCTGATGGCAGTTATTTTCGCCACCTACTACTTTGATTCCGCCAAATTCGAGGGACTGCTGCCCGACCTGATGAAAAAGCTCTCCCTCTTCGACCGACTGGACGTATTCATCAACGGTGTATTTGACCTGACAGCCATTGTCTACTATCTGTCTGTCATCGTCTTTTTCCTGTTCCTGTCGGTACAGTCCCTTGAGAAACGGAGGTACAACTGATGAAAACAACGAAAAAGCCCCGCAGCGGTCAGTTGGCCCTCAAAGGCGGTTCCTACTCCCTCCTGATCACGGCCATCGTGCTGGCGATCCTGATCGTCGTGAATGTCTTTGCGTCGACTCTCCCCGCCAGCCTGACCAGCATCGATATCAGCTCCAACAAGCTGTACTCCATCACCAGCAACACCAAGGTGGTGGTCAACAATCTTCAGCAGGATGTGACCATCTACTGGATCGTTCAGGCCGAGCAGGAGGATGATATTCTGGAAAACCTCCTCAGCAAGTATGACAGCCTGTCCGACCACATCAGTGTGGTAAAGAAAAATCCGGACGCATTCCCCACCTTCACCGAGCAGTACACGGACGAAGATGTCCCCAACAACTCACTGATCGTTGAGTCTGGCGAGCGCTTCCGCTACATCAGCTACAATGAGATCTATCTGACCGAATTCGACTACTACTCTTACACCTCCGGCTTTGACGGTGAGGGTGCCATCACCTCCGCCATCGATTACGTGGTGACCGAGGACCTTCCCCAGCTCTATGTGCTGGAGGGGCACGGCGAGTCGGAGCTTCCGGCCACCTTCGCCGATTCCATTGAGAAAGAGAACATTGAACTCAACACCCTCTCCCTGCTGACGGTGGATGCGATTCCCGAGGAAGCAGACGCGATCATGATCTACGCTCCCCAGAGCGACATTTCCTCTGAGGAAAAGACCATGCTGGCGGACTATGTCTCCGGCGGCGGAAAGCTCTTCGTCATGGCCGGTCCGGTGGAGGGCACGGCCCTCGACAACCTGAATGCTCTGCTGGCCGATTACGGCGTGGAGATGGTGGAGGGAATCGTCATTGAGGGCAACCGCAGCTACTATGCCCTCGGCTACCCCTACATCCTGATGCCGGATATGGAGAGTTCAGAGATCACCGATTCTCTGATCGAATCTAATTATTATCCCATCCTGTCCCTTTCCCAGGGTCTAAGTATCGGATATTCCAGCCAGGGAACCGTGACCGAGCTGCTGACCACCTCAGGCGATGCCTTCAGCAAGATTGCCGGTTTCGAGCTGGATACCTATGAGAAGGAGGAGGGCGACATCGACGGTCCCTTCACGCTTGCGGTCTCCATCGAGTCCGACGGCGACGGTCAGCTCATCTGGTTCTCCGCATCGGATTTCCTCGGTGACATGTATAACGCCTACTCCTCCGGCGCAAACGTGGATCTGGCAATGAATTCCCTGTCCTCCCTGATCGGAGAGCGCGAGGCATTGGCTATCCGCAGCAAGTCCCTGAACTACAATTATCTGACCATCAGCGAAACCACAGCCTCCACGCTGAAGACACTGATGATTGGTGTGTTCCCGCTGACTTATCTGGCCATCGGTATACTGATTATCGTGAGAAAGAGAGGCAAACAGAATGAAACGGTCTAAACGAATCCTCGTGCTGGCTGCCATTCTGGCGGTAGCCTGCATCGCAACCTACGCATTATCACAGTACGAAGAAAAACAGGAACAGATCCAGAACACCGATGCTGTCCTTCTGGAGATTGCCCCCGACACCGTTCAGACCCTCTCCTGGCAATACGCCGAGGATGGGCTAGGTTTCCACAAGGGCGAGAGCAACTGGCTCTACGACGCTGACGAGGCATTCCCTGTCAGCGAGGAAAAAGTGAATGATATCCTCTCCCACTTTGAATCCTTCCGTGTGGCCTTCATCATCGAGCAGGTGGAGGACTACAGCCAGTACGGTCTGGATGAGCCCGAGTGTACCATCAGCTTCTCCACCGCGGACGCGAGCTACGAGATCAAACTGGGTGCTTTCAGCAAGATGGATGAGCAGCGCTACATCGATATCGGCGACGGAAACGTGTATCTGGCCAGCGAGGATCCCATGGACTTCCTGGAGACAAAACTGTCCGCGATGATCCTCCATGATGACACTCCCAGCTTTGATCAGGTGACAGATCTGTCGTTTGCCGGACTGGAAAATTATCAGATCAGTTTCGTGGAGGACAGCACCGATTCCTACCATCCCGATGACATCTATTTCACCGAGCAGGATGGTCAGAATCTGCCGCTGGACACGGACACCGTGGAGAACTATCTGGATGCCATCTCCGCGCTGTCCCTTCAGGACTATGCCACCTATAATGCCACTGAGGAAGAACTGGAAACCTTCGGCCTGAATAATCCCGAATTGACGGTGACGATCAATTACACCTACACAGATGAGGAGGACAATGAACTCTCCGACACCTGCGTCATCCACATCGGTCAGAATCCAGAGGAGCTTAACGCTGCCAATGAGGCTGCAGCCAGCGGACTGGCAACTCTGCCCTCCGTCAGCAAATATGTGCGGATCGGCGATTCACCGATCGTCTACGAACTGACGGATACCAACTATGACAAGCTGACGGCCATCTCCTACGATGAGCTGCGCCACCAGGAAGTGATCTGGGCAGAGTTTGATCAAGTTACTCAGATTGATGTCTCGTTGGAGGGTAATAACCACTCCATCACCTCCACACTGGACGAAGAGGCCGAAAACGCTGATCGGGTATGGTTCTACGGCGAGCAGGAACTGGATATCTCCGAACTACAGACTGCGCTGCAGGCCCTGACCGCCGACAGCTTCACCGATGAGACGGCTGACCAGAAGGAAGAAATCAGCCTGACGGTATATCTGGACAATGAGAACTTCCCTCAGGTGACCATCCAGCTTTACCGCTACGACGGAAGCCTCTGTCTGGCGGTCGTGGACGGCGAGAGCGTCTCCCTGGTTTCCCGATCCGCCGTCATGGACCTGGTTGAGGCAGTACAGACGATCGTTCTGAACTAAGTTATGATCCGAACTGACATACGCACTATACAACCAAAAAGCTTTGCATAAAGAAAGAACGGCCTGCACCCGCTTGGATGTAAGCCGTTCTTTCTCCACTATATCCGAATATATCCGAATTAATCTCCGTCCGCTCAGGAAAGATGCCCAAAAACGCTCAACCTTCATCTATCTCCAGAATATATCCCAACCTCCGAATCGCATTGATCCGCACATTGGAACCCACACGCTTCAATTTCTTTCGGAGCATCCCCACATAGACCTCCACGTGGTTCTCCACCGCGTTGGAATCGAAGCCCCATACACGGCAGAGGATCAGCTCCTTGGGAACAATTTTCCCCTCCGATGACATCAAAAACCGCATCACCTCGAACTCTCTCGCGGAGAGCCGCACCTGATTTTCCCCGCACACCAGCGTGGAATTGGACAGATTGAGCGCAGTATTTCCCACCACCAGCTCATTGATCCATATCCCCTGCCGGCGAAGCAATGCGTGGATACAGGCCAGCAGTTTCCCACTGTCCAACGGCTTTGTCAGATAATAGTCCGCTCCTGCATTCAAGCCCTCTGTCTCGTCCTCCGGCTCCGCCTTAGCGCTGAGCATCAGGATCGGGGTGCCACAGTGATCCTCACGCACCTTCCGCGCAACCTCATATCCGTCCATCCCTGGCATCATCGCCTCCAGGATCACCAGGTCGTAAATACCGGTCTCGGCGAACGCAGCCCCGTCCGCACCGTTGTATGCACATTCCACCTCAAAGCCTTCTCCCCGCAAAAAATCCCTCAGAGATTCCGCCAGCGGAATTTCATCTTCTATAATCAACAGCTTCATCTGCAGCCTCCTCACACTTTTCTCATCCTGAGATGTGGGTGTCAAAAAGTCTTTTGACCCTTATATCATCCTAATGGAAAATTATGAAAAAAAGTTGAAAAGAAGCCTCCTTCGGTGAAGTTCACAAAAGATTCATACAAACCGCTGTGCATAGCCGCATCTGCGGCAAAGCTCCTCGGAAGCAGTTCGCCGCTCAAACCCCTGCACCATCTCCCGAGCCCGTGGCGATGCCAGGATATCCGAAATATCCTCGCTGAAAATATTGCCCAGCGTGATCACACCGTCGCTGTCCATACAGCAGGGCACCACGGAGCCGTCGCAGAGAATACCGAAATGGTCGCGCAGTCCGTAGCAGAAAACCTCGCTTCCCTGCACAGGCGCGTCCACATCAGGCCACGCAAAGCGGTCTCCCCACTCCAGATGGAGCTTGTTTCTGATCCGGATTCCTCGCGTATTTTCTGCCCACTCACCCGTGAACCGTCGGCGCAGGAAAGTCACTGCCCGGTCATTTCGCCCGTCGTCATGGTCCCTGTTCCAAAAACGGAGCACCACAATGATCCCGGCCTTTGACGCCTTATCGGCAAAATCAGCCACCTCGGACAGATATCGCTTGTAAGCCTCATCGTCGTCCTGTTCGAAGCTGTGAACCGAGATACTGACCTTGTGCACGCCGGAGGCAATGATCTCATCCCCTCGTTTGGCGAGAAGCTTCCCGTTGGTGGTGATCACCGACCGAAAGCCCCTCTGCACAGCCATCTGCAGAAACAGGGGCAGATCAGGGTGGGTCAGCGGCTCGCCCATGAGATGATAATAAATATAATCGGTCTGTCCCTCCAGCTGATCAAGAATGTACGCAAACTCATCACGATCCATTCGTCGGTGGACCCGACCATGCCCGTGGCAGAAGGAACAGTGCATATTACAGATGTTGGTGATCTCTATGTAAACCCGTGAATACATAATACCCCCTTGTGAGGAAAAATAACGGCACCTCCACCTATCTCAGGGACAACTCCTTTAGTCAAGTGCCGCCACTCGCGTCAGTTCCACCGCCTTCACGCCGTATCCGTGCCATGCCACCGCCAGTCGCTTCTCCGGCACCACCAACAGCATCTGACCCAGCATACCGCCCTTCCCGTAGGACTCGCCATATCCAGTCTTGTGGAACTCATACTCGTGGGTCAGCGCAGTCTGCACCCACTCCTCAGAAACGATCTGCTGTCCATTCCACTTGCCGCCGTTCAGGTACAGAACACCCAGCTTCACCATGTCGTCCGTGCGCACATACAGGCCGGTCGCTCCCATGGCATGTCCCTTGGGGCAGCGGCTCCACGCCACCTCCCGGAATCCCAGAGGCGTAAACAGGCGTTTCCACAAAAAGGTGTCCAATGACATATCAGTACGTTTCTCCACCACCAGCGCCAACAGATAGTACGCCGCATCGGTGTAGATATATTCAGTCCCAGGATCGACCTCCAAGGTCTGCTGCAGAATATATGCCAGATAATCCTCCCCAAAATCCATCGGGTCCTTCGCATCAATGTCAAGGAAATTCTTCGGCAGGCCGATCCGGTGCGTGAGCGCCATATCCACGGTCACCTGGTGCCAACGGTCATCCGCAATGTCCGTGTAATCCCCCGCGAGGATATCGGTGATTTTCTCATCCAGCGAGAGCAGCTTATCGTCCACCAGCATGCCGATGGCCGTCATCGTGTAGGCCTTAGCCACCGAATAGGAATTCATGCAGGCATTCATCTTTCGCAGTTCGATCTGCTCCGTCTCGCCGGTGTCGCCGTCCATAGCAGCGATGCGGTAGACCGAATAATTATTTTCCTCGGAGCATTTTGCCAGTTTATCCAATAAGTTTTTCATAATGGAGATCCTTTCATTGTTATGATGACCTCATTATATCTTGTTTTTCTCCCTTGCACAACCGGAAAGTTCTGAAAGGACATGACAAAAGCCCGGGAAGCCTTATCAGCATCCATATTTGACTTAAATAATGAAGTTATCCAGATACCGCTTCGAAAGCCGGATAGAATTCAGGATATCTTCTCTGGAGCCTTCAAATGCCTTGTCCTCCACCTCGATAACGGCGCCGCCATTAAAGCGAATGTCATTCAGTGCGGAGATGAAAGCGCCCCAGTTCACATCACCCAGACCGGGAATCTTAGGGGACATATAGTCCAGAGGATAGGCAAGCACACCGCACTCCTTCAGCTTCTCGGGATACAGCTTGATATCCTTGAAATGGATATGGAAGATCCGGTCAGAGAAGTCGTAAACCGTTTTCAGATAGTCCAAGCCCTGCCAGACATAGTGGCTGGGATCAAAGTTCAGACCGAAATTCTTGGAGGGGATGATTTCGAACAGCTTCCTGAACACCACAGGTGTACACATCAGATTCTGACCGCCGGGCCACTGGTCAGCGCCGAAGAGCATGGGACAGTTCTCAATAGCAACCTTGACACCACAGTCTTCTGCCAGCTTAATCAGTCCAGGCCAAATCTGCTTAAACAGCTTGATATTCTCTTCCACGGTCTTATATTGATCCTTGCCAATGAATGTAGTAACCATGCCCACACCCAATTTGGATGATGCCCTGATGACAGCTTTCAGATGGGTGATGGCAGCTTCCCGCTTCTCCAGATTGGGGTCCATGGTATTGGGATAGAAGGCCAAGGAGGAAATCTTCATATTCTTGGATGCAACCAGCTCCAGAATGTACTTTGCGTACTCATCATCCTCGCAGACACGCTCGCAGTCGATATGACTGACACCTGCATAGCGTCGCTCTGCCTTACCGGAAGGCCAGCAGGCTACTTCCAGACACTTGAAGTCCATTTCAGAGGCAATGTCCACCACCTCTTCAAAGCTCCAACCATCCAATATGGCGGTTAACAGACCTAATTTCATCATAACAGATCCCTCCTATCTATTTTTAGGAACTTCTACAGATTTACCGGTTTCGGAAGATTCGATAGACGCAAATACAGCCCGCATGGCAGCCAGAGCGCTCTCTCCGGAGATCTCGGGTGCCTTGTCGTTGACGAGACAATCCATCCAAAGATCGATGATGCCAGACTTGGTCTGATTGTCGTTGGTCTGAATAGCCTCCACATCGTAGAAAATCTTGTTACCGTCGTTTAGGATTACCTTGATAGCGATGGCAGGATCATCATAGATGCGCATGATACCCTTGGTACCGTAGAGAACGGTGGAGTTATCTTCTGCTCCGTAATGGGTCCAGCTGGCGGTCATCGTACCGAATGCACCGTTACTCATTTCATAGATACAAATCGCATTATCGTCCACGCCAATCAGTTTGCCATCTGCATCCCGCTTATCCAAAGTGGTAACTCGTGCAGTGGTACGGATGACTCTCTGTCCGGTGAGGAACTGAATCAAGTCAGTTTTGTGAATGCCGAGATCTGCCATCGCACCCATTGCAGCCTTACTCTTATCGAAGAACCAAGTATTCTTTCCGGGGTCTACGGACCAGGTCTCGGGACCACCGTGACCAAAAGTTGTACGGAAGGTAACGACCTCACCGATGAGGCCGTCTACAATCAACTTTCTCGCAACGCTGTGGGCCTTGGCAAGACGCTGGTTATGACCGATCATCAGGTACTTACCGTTCTTCCTCGCTGCCTCCACCATAGCTTCGCAGTCCTCCAAAGTGGTTGCCATAGGTTTTTCGCACAGGACATGTTTACCTGCATTCAAGGCTGCAATGGTCAAGTCTGCGTGAGTAAAGTTGACGGCGCAGATAGATACCGCATCAATCTCAGGATTTGCCAGCAGCTCCTCTGCAGTTTCATAAGCAGTGCCTCCGTAACATTCTGCCAGATCTTTAGCCCGATCCAGATTGATGTCATAGAAGCCAACGATTTGTGCATCCTTATTTTCTGCATATTCCGGAATGTGACGTACCTGAGCGATCTTACCACAGCCCAGGATTCCAATTTTGATCATAACGATTCCTCCCATGTTCTTCGATACACGTTCTTTGCATATTCACTATCTCGTGCGTAGGCATTTTATGTGTTAGGGTTCTCATGACTTCAGCGAAAAGTTCAAGAACGCAATATGCTCTTTCAGTCGCTTTGCATTTTGTTCTGCGACTGCCGGGTATTTTGGGGGATGACTATATTCCAAGGCATAGCCGCCCTGATAACCATCGCGATCCAGCCTCTGCAGGATCTCCTTCAGAGGAATTACGCCCTGACCAAACAGGCAGCATTTCATCACTTCGCCGCTCTTTGCCCGTTCTGCATAAATCATACGATCCCACAGCGTTGCCTTGGTCAAAGCCACGTCTTTCACATGGATGTGTACGATATGATCCTTCAGCGCTTCGTAATATTCCAGCGGATCATCCCCGTGGGGGAGCATGTTGGCGGTGTCGTACACCAGTCCCAAACCGTTCACCTGCTCCAAAACCCAACGGCAATCCTCTGTGCCGGACAGGCAGGAATAATCCTGGGGTGTGGTTTCAAAACAAACCTGGATGCCGCTGCCCTCTGCCAAGGATACTGCCAGAGAGAAATACTTTTTCAGCCGCTTCCGCACCGTTGCTTTCCCGAGTTTGGCACACGCCTTCTCGTCCTTCTGCGGGTTCACAGGTACAATCATAAAAAATTCACGGTCATTTTCTTCATGGCTACATCCACATCCAAAGTGAAGGTCATCAGGCTAAGTTGTTCTTTTTTCATTGCTTCTCCTTAAAACAATTGTATGGACATTTCTGAGACCGATTTCCAGAGCGTTTCGCATTTTGCTGCTCTTATCCTGATCGGCAGTGACGGTTCCCGTAAAATGAGGAAAACCTTCTGCCTTTCAATTAATATTGTCCATAGTAGGCATTCTTTCCGTGCTTACGCAGGTAGTGCTTATCCAGCAGCTCCTGCTGCATGGTTTCCTTGCCGGGGGTGATGGCTTCGGTATGGAAAGCCATGAAGGCCAGTTCTTCCAGAACCACAGCATTGTGGACAGCATTGTGAGGATCGGTGCCCCAAGTGAAGGGACCGTGACTATGAACCAGAACGGCGGGGATATCGTCAGCGGACTTTCCTTCGAATGTCTCAATAATGACGTTTCCCGTCTCCAGTTCGTACTCCCCTGCTATTTCAGCAGGAGTCATCTTCCGGGTGCAGGGAATCTCGCCGTAGAAATAGTCACCGTGAGTGGTACCGTAGGCAGGAACGCCCCGTCCGGCCTGCGCCCAGCTGGTTGCCCAACGGGAATGGGTATGGACGATGCCGCCGATGTTGGGGAATGCATTATACAGCGCCACATGGGTAGCCGTGTCGGAAGAAGGCTTCCACTTACCTTCGACCCGCTCACCGGTTGCCAGAGAGACAACAACCATATCTTCCGGCTTCATGTTGTCGTATTCCACACCGGAGGGTTTGATAACCATCAGCCCCTTTTCTCGATCAACGCCAGACACATTACCCCAGGTGAAAGTCACAAGACCGTATTTCGGTAGTTCTAAGTTTGCTTTGCAAACTATTTCTTTCAATTCTTCCAGCATCGTATCACCCTCACTTCAGTTTCCATGCCAGGTCGTTCAGGAACAGTTCCTTCTCCAGAGCATCCACAGTGGTATCCTTCGTGATGTGGACGAATTCAATGTCCATCATTCTTGCCCAGTCCTTCATCTGCTCTGCGGTAACGTCATAACTGAGGACGGTATGGTGAGCACCACCAGCAGTAATCCAGCACTCCACACCATCGGTCAGGTTGGGCATTGCCTTCCACATGACACGGGCCACAGGCAGGTTGGGCATGGGCAGAATGGGCTTAACGCAGACAATATCCTGAACAATCAGGCGCAGACGGCCGCCCATGTCGATGAGAGAAACTACGATGGCATCGCCTTCCTTGCCCTCGAATACCAAACGGGCAGGATCCTTTTCGTTCATACCGATGCCCAGATGATGGGTCTCGATCTTGGGCTTGACATCAGTTGCAGCCAGAGAAGGACAGACCTCCAGCATGTGGGCGCCCAGAGAGTATTCCTGACCCTCAACGAGGTGGTAAGTATAGTCCTCCATGAAGGCAGAAGCGCCGTTGCCGCCCTCGCCCATGGCCTTCATGATGGCAGTCATGGCGGAGACCTTCCAGTCGCCCTCACCGCCGTAGCCGTAGCCCTGAGCCATCAGGTGCTGGGAAGCAAGGCCGGGCAGTTGTTCCATGCCGTACAGATCCTGGAAGGTGTTGGAGAATGCCATGCAGCCGTTGGCATCCATCATCTTCTTCATGGCGATCTCTTCACGGGCCTGATAGCGGATGGCATTGATGTTGGGGGTGTTGATCTCATATTTCTCGGTATAGACTGCCATCAGGGCGTCGATTTCTTCCTCGGTGACCGCATTCATTTCCTTGACCAGGTCGCCAACCGCCCAGGTGTTCACCTGCCAGCCCAGCTTAGTCTGGACTTCTACCTTGTCGCCTTCCGTGACAGCGACTTCACGCATATTATCGCCAAAGCGCATAACCTTCAGGTTTTTGGAAACAGCAACACCAACAGCAGCCTTCATCCAGCTGCCGATCTTGGCAAGAACGTTTTCGTTCTTCCAGTAGCCTGCGATCACCTTGCGGGGTATTCTCAGGCGAGCGGCAATAAAGCCGTGCTCCCGGTCGCCATGGGCTGCCTGATTCAGGTTCATGAAGTCCATATCAATCTCATCATTGGGTATCTCCAAATTGTATTGGGTAGCAAAATGACAGTAGGGCTTCTGCAGGTTAGCTAAACCATTGATCCACATTTTGGAGGGACTGAATGTATGACACCAAGTGATGATACCAGCACAGGTGTCGTCGTAGTTGGCTTCCTTGACGATTTGAGTGATCTGGGCATTGCTCATGGCAGTGACCTTGTAAACCAAAGGATAAGGCAAGCTCTTGCTCATTTCCGCAGCCATCTCAGCTGCACGCTCAGCAACAGTCTTCAGGACTTCCTCGCCGTACAGGTCCTGAGAACCGACCACAAACCAAAAATTATATTTCATATCTTTTTCCTCCTTAAATGACTTCCACGGCTTTTCTTTCAACCTTCAGAAGCTGCTTATACTGTTCGATGTATGTATTGAATCCGTCCACATCTGCCTGCTCGGGAGCAATGGTTGTCCCCTTAGCATCCGCGAAGACATGGGCATTCAGGTAGTCCTCCAGAGATTCGCCCTCTGCCTTATTTGCCATGCACGCCGCCAGCAGCGCCATGCCGTAGGGGCCACCCTCGCCTGCGGTTTCCATGCAGGTGACGGGTGCGTTGCAGGCCGCTGCCATGAATTTCTGGCCCACAACGGGAGTCTTGAACAAACCGCCGTGACCTGTCAGGCTGTCAATTGCCACCTTTTCTTCCGCTAAAATGTCCATGCCGATCTTCAGCGTGGACATGGTGGAATAGAGTGTTGCCCGGAAGAAGTTTGCCAGTGTAAACTTGCTGTCTGGCTTTCTTACAACCATAGGACGACCTTCATCCAGATGAGAAACACCCTCACCTGCCATGTAGTTGCACACCAGCACGCCGCCGCAGTCAGCATCGCCTTCCAGCGCCTTCTGATACAGCTTGGTGTACACATCACTGTTGGAGGGTTCCGCACCAAAGAGGTTAGCAGTTTCTTTCAGAACAGACACCCACGCATTACTGTCGTTGGTACAGTTGTTGCAATGAACCATAGCCACAGGCTTGCCGGTGGGGGTAGTCACAAGATCAATCTCTTCGTAGACCTTCTTCAAGGGCTGCTCCAGAACCACCATAGAAAAGATGGAAGTGCCCGCGGACACATTGCCGGTTCTGGGAGCCACCGCATTGGTAGCGGTCATACCTGTACCTGCGTCACCTTCCGCGGGAGCAAAGGGAATACCTGGAGCAAACAGATCATCCAGCATGGCTGCACCAGACTCGGTCAGCTTGCCTGCTTCCTCGCCTGCTACCAGCACATCAGGAAGAATATCGGTCAGACTCTTCCAGGGAAGATTTCTGGACGCTACCAGCGCATCAAATTTGGCAAGCAGGGCTTCCTCGTAGCAATTCTTCTCGCTGTCGATGGGGAACATACCGGATGCTTCGCCAATACCAATAGCATTGACACCAGTCAGCATATAGTGCACATAGCCAGCCAGAGTGGTGATGTGGGCGATTTGGCTGATATGCTCTTCTCCGTTCAGAATTGCCTGATACAGATGGGCAATGCTCCAGCGCTGAGGGATATTGAAGCCAAACAGAGCTGTCAGTTCCTCCGCAGCCTGTCCGGTGATGGTGTTCTGCCAGGTGCGGAAAGGCACCAGCAAATTCCAGTCCTTGTCGAAGGCCAGGTAACCGTGCATCATACCGGAGATGCCCATAGCCTGCACAGACTCCCGGTTTTCCACGCCAGCAAGAGCGGTTTTCAGGCCTGTCCAGACTTCCGCAAGGTTGTAAGTCCAGATTCCATTTTCATATGTACTCTTCCAGGTATAGTCACCGGAAGATACGGGGATATTCTTTTCGTCAATGGCTACCGCCTTGATCCGGGTGGAGCCGAGTTCAATACCAAGTGCAGTCTTACACATTTGTTTCCCTCATTTCTTCAGATGGTATAAGCGTGGGTGCCGGGATTCAGAATCCATCGGTCGCCGTTGGGCAGTACCAGGCAGGCCGCGGTATTAGCCGGAACTGTTACCGTGAATACTGTGCCGTTTTCGCCTCTTTCCCAGCCGCTTTCCACGGTGCCATAGATGCTCTGATAACTTGCCTTGGCATAGGTCAGCGTACCGCCGGGAATGGGTTTGATCACAAAGCGGTTCTCACCATCAGGCTGAATACCGCCCACAGTGTCAAACAGCCACTGACACACAGCGCCGGGAGAATAATGGTTTCGGCTCACATTGCCCTCCCAGGTCTCCCATACGGTGGTGGCGCCGTCCAGCACTTCGCCCAGCCAGCCGGGTTTCTCGGTGTTTTCCAGCATCTTGTATGCGGTTTCCGTTTCGCCTGCTTCCGTGAGAGTCGGCAGCAGGAACACGGTGGACAGGAAGCCGGTTCCAACATGGTAATTGCAGTCGGCGACCGCCTTCACCAGCCGCTGCTGAGCGGTCTTCTTATCCTCGCCATCCAGCAGGCCCAACGCTAGAGGACGGACGATCTTGGACTGTCTGTT
>JAFTXG010000017.1 GCA_017461725.1 Lachnospiraceae bacterium | reverse complement strand
ACTGTCCTCCTAATGTGTTAATTCGGCGTAACTGGCAGGTCACGCCTTCATTATACACATTAGGAGTTTTTTGTCTTAATACATCGCTAAAGCTCTACGGAACCACGCGACTATCGCGTGGTTTTCGATAGACAAAAAAGGCTGCCGCAGTGCGACAGCCATAACCGGAGGTAATAATATGTTTTCCTGTACTTATGTTGTTGAACGAATCGACGGTGATTACGCGTACCTGCGCGATATTGATGAGCCGGACAAGGAGCCGGTGTTTGTGGCAAGAGCTCTGCTTCCCCTGGAGATCATGGAGGGGACAAAGCTGCGGTATGAGATGCTGCAGTATGAGATCGTATACTAACCCCTCTGCCTTCTCAGCGACCGTCTGAGCAGCCACAGCGCAAACATCGCTCCACAGCCCTCTCCAATCACGAGAGCCGCGGCCAGACCATTCTCGCCAAAGATCGCATCCAAAATGAACATAAACGGTATGTAAAATACCAGCTCGCGGACGATGGCATGGATCATCGTCCCTTTTCCATCTCCCATGGCCTGCATACAATATGACGTGTGATAATTGATCAGCTGTACAGGCGATGCCAGACATCTGATCCGCAGGAACACCGCGGCAAACCCGATGGTCAGCAATGCGGCCTCGGCATCCTCCGCCGAGGTACTCAAAAACAGGCCGGTAACGGGTTTTGCGAAAAGCTGGAATAACACAATGCTGACCGCTGAGATAATCAAGCCCCAGCTTCTGGCCGTGTTGATAGCTTTTTTCATGCGCTCCCGGTTTCCGGAAGCATAGTTGTAAGCGACGATAGGCAGCATCCCCTGACAAATGCCGATATTGATGGCGTTGGGCACGCGCTCCACCTTCATGACGATGCCCATGCCGGCCAGAACCAGATCATTGTGGGCCGCCGCGATGATATTGACACAGATATTCGCCACGTCGAACAATCCGGTAAGGACCGCGGAGGGTACGCCCACCGCGAACAGGTTTTTTCGGTTTTCTTTTGTGATCTGCCTTGCATCCCCAAGCTTCGTACTCAGGGAGGCCGTCTCCGACGCTTTCTTAAATGCATACAGCAAATATCCGCAGGAGAATACATTGGAGAGCAGGGTCGCCAGTGCCGCACCGAACACCTCATATCCCTCCGGCAAAAGTACAAACATGAACAGAGGGTCCAGTACCATATTCAGAATACCGCCGCTGCTTAAGCCCATGCTGGCCTGCTTCGCATAGCCCACATTCCGCAGAAGATGAGCTATGGTCGCCGACAGAATGGTGGGAAGACTTCCGATCACGATCACAAGGATGGTGTACTGTCTGGCAAACCCGATGGTAGCCTCCGATGCACCCAGGGCGATCAAAACCGGATCAAGAAATATCCCGATCACCAGGGAATACAAAAGCGCGACCCCGATAGCCCCATAGATGCTGAAGGCACTGACAGTTTTTGCTTCCACAGTCTGTTGCTTTCCCATCAGACGGGCGATCAGACTGCCGCCGCCCACACCAAACAGATTAGCGAGCGCCACCGTCATCAAAAACAGCGTGAGCGTCAATGTGGTCGCGGCCATCATATAGGAATTTCCGGTCCTCCCGATGAAAAACGCGTCCACCATATTGTAGACCAGATTGATCAGCTGGCTGATGATCGTGGGGATGGCAAGGGTAGCCAACGCCTTCGGGATGGGAACCGATTCAAACATATCTTTCTTGCTGATTTCTTTTCTTTTTATATTTCCGTCGTTTTTTTGACTGATACTCATTTGTTTATCTTCCTGTCTATTCTAAAGAACTCGCCTACCGGTTAAAGGTCATCGACAGCGTGGTGGTGAATCTCTCTCCCGGCTTCAGGCTGGCTGCAGCAGCCCGCTCCTCCCACTGACTGGATCCGCCCTCGACTCCCGGCAGACTGTGCCAGGGCTCGATGCAGACAAACTTCACCTTCTCGGTGTTTTTGCTCCAGATCAGGGTGTAGGGATAACCCTCGATGCTGCAGATCACACTGCGGTCACTGTCCTTCTCGTAGATACCCAGCGTACTGCTCTTTAAATTCACCATGCAGAAGCTGTCATTGTCAAAGAGATGATCCGTCAACTGGATCTTCTGCAGATTCTGCCCCATATAGTAGCACTTTCCGCTGAGCAGGCCGTTCGGTCTGGCATCAAGGGCGATGGGACTCTCCTCCCGGTCAAACCGGAACTCATAGTCCTCCGTGTCGTGCTCCCCGTCAAAAGGACAAGCAAACGCCGGATGATAGCCGATGCCGAATCGCAGCAGCTCATCCCCCGGGTTCTCCACCTCCAAAGTGTGATGGACGGTATTTCCCTCCAGCGTAAACACGGAGCGCAGCACAAACTCGTAGGGGAATTTCTCTCTGGTCTTCTCGTCGGAGCGCAGCTCCAAAACCAGCCGCTCCCCAGTCTGCTCCACCAGTGTATGCTCCATATCTCTGGCAAAACCGTGCTGTCCGCCCTTATATTCCCTGCCCTTGGCGATCAACTTCCCTCCGGTCAGCTGGCCGGTGTAGGGGAACAGTATCGGCGCGTGACGGCCCCAGACCGCCGGATCTCCGCACCAGAGGCACTCGGAATCATCGGATTTGGTGATGATACTGACTGGCTCCGCTCCGTGGGTGGAAACGGTAAGTTTGATTTGATCGTTTTCCAATATGTAGTGCATAATGTCCTCCAGAATATATGGTCAATCTTAATGTGTGGTCATTCTCTATTTTCCTCAATCAGAAGCACATGTACCAGTCATGGCTTCCAATCAGATTAGTATCTCTCCAAAAACGAGTGCAGTTCTCCCTTGGTCTTGTAGCCCACCATCGTGTCCAGATTCACCGAATGAATACTGTTGAAGATGTGCTTCTCCACCAGGGGATTTTCCTTTTTCAGCTCTCTGATCAGCTTTTTCACCACTTTCCGCTTGGACTCGTTCTCAAACTGGGCGGTCCGCTCCGTAAACCGGCAGGCGCACTGGATAAAGTCCAGGTTATTGTATCTTGCCCAGGCGATCACATGGTCCTCATGGATGCAATACATGGGGCGGATCAGCTCCATGCCGGGGAAGTTTGTGCTGTGGAGCTTGGGCATCATGCCCTGCAGCTGGCCGCTGTAAAACATGCCCATGATGGTGGTCTCGATCACATCGCTGAAATGATGCCCCAACGCGATCTTATTGCAGCCAAGATCCTGGGCATTTTTGTAGAGATGACCTCTGCGCATCCGGGCGCAGAGATAGCAGGGCGACTCCGTCACGCTGTCAGCCACGCTGAAAATATCGGTCTCAAAGACAGTGATCGGCACATGGAGAAGCTCCGCGTTGCTCTCGATCTTCCGGCGGTTTTCCGGGTTATATCCGGGGTCCATCACCAGAAAGACTAACTCGAAGGGCACCTCACTGTGGCGCTGAAGCTGCTGCATGAGCTTCGCCAGCAGCATAGAATCCTTGCCGCCGGAAATGCACACGGCAATCTTGTCCCCCGCCTGGATCAGCTCATACTGCTTGATGGCCTGGATGAACGGATTCCACAGTTCTTTTTTATATTTTTTAACAATACTTCGCTCGATGAGCTGGTAGGGCTCTAATTCTCTTGCCATGGGTTTATGTCCTCTGTTCTATCTGTGTTCTCGTTTTCTGTGTCACAAAAACTTTACCATTTTATATTCGTCCGCAAAGGTTCCATCCAAATATTTCAATGCCTTTGGCATGGTTCCCACAACCTCAAATCCAAAGTTTTTATACATCGTGAGTGCCCTTTGGTTTGTTGCCACCACATCCAACTCAACTTGCGTTACATTATTTTCCACGCACCATTTCAAGCATTCTTCCATCATTTTTCCGCCGATACCCATGTTGCAGTATTTTTCCAGCAAAACGAATGCGACTTCTGCTCTATGCTTATAGCGCTGTGAGTTCCGCACCAATCCCACAGAACACTGTCCAACAACTTCACCTTCATATTCAGCAACAAACCAGGAACTGTTCTGACTTTTGAGGACACTTTCTATAATACTGATTTCCTTCTCCAAAGTAGTCTGAAACTCTCCGGGATTCCTTGCCAAAAACAAAGTCTCTGTATCTGCAGTTGATATAACATTGATGATTTCCTGCGCATCCTCAACTCTCGTTTTTCTTATAGTAACAATTTTACCATTTCTCAATTTGTATTCCATCATATTCTCCATATAAAAATAGAACCGAAAAGCTATACTCTCACTAAGATTATCCGAAGATTATCTTATAAACCCCGCCAGTTCCTTGATCACCTCCCCCGCGATGATCAGTCCTGCCACTGACGGCACGAATGCGTTGCTGCCCGGTGTCTGACGTTTGGATGAGCTTCCTGCCCCTCCTAAAGAAGGATCTGCGCTTTCCGAACTTTCCCTTCCCGGCATCCCGGTCTCCGCGCCTACCGGCAACGGTGTCAGCGCCTCCTCCCTGGAGTAAACCACCTTCAGTTTTTTGATCCCACGCTTTTTCAGCTCCCGGCGCATCACTCTCGCCAGCGGACAGACGGAAGTCTCGTAGATATCCGCTACCTCGAATGCAGTGGGATCCACCTTATTGCCCGCGCCCATACTGCTGATGATGGGCACCCCAGCTGCCTGGGCCTGCTCCACCAGCATCAGCTTGCCGCTGACCGTATCGATGGCATCCACCACATAGTCATACTGGGTAAAATCAAACTGATCTGCGGTCTCGGGAAGGTAAAAAGTGCGATAAGCGTTTACCACCGCATCGGGATTGATCTCTTTCACCCGCTCTGCCGCCGCATCCACCTTATACTGGCCTAATGTCCGGTGGGTGGCAACGATCTGGCGGTTAATGTTGGACAGACAGACTGTGTCATTGTCGATCAAATCCAGCGTGCCGATACCACTGCGCGCCAGCGCTTCCACCACGTGGCCGCCCACGCCGCCCACGCCGAACACGGCCACCCGCGCACGGTGCAGCCGCTCCATTCCTTCACTGCCAAATATCATTTCTGTTCGAATAAACTGTTCTGACATCTGTCGCCTCTCCCGATCTGATCTTCGCGAATCACGCGTTCGCTCTGATAGATTATCTACATATTTTCACTCTGATAGACTATCCACATACGTTCACTGCATGGAAATTTTATCATCACCACAACGCTTTGTCAATCTGTCCGCTTTACCGCGTATGCTTCCTGTCCTGCACAGATTTTGCTTTTTGCCCTGCGTGATTTTTGCTCTCTGTCCCACACAGACTTTGCTTTCAGCCTCCCCAAAATCCGTCCAAATATTACGTTTCTGTTACGATTCGATTACAAATATTACAGCGATTTTACAGTTATTTTAAATCACTGTCACAATTATTGACTGGCGTTTTTTCTTTGGATATAGTGGACTTACAGACACAAGCTCACATCAAGGCAACACTGATTGCACACTATATAAGGAGGATCATTTATGAAGAAAGCACTCGCATTATTCCTTTGTATACTGATGTTGACCGGCTGCGGTCAGGCTGCTTCTCAGCCCGAAAAGCCCGATTCCCACGAACCGGCCATCGTCCTTTCCGCCGATGATTCTCTGACTCCGTTTCCGATCAAGGCCACCTCACCGGGCGAGACGGAAGCTCCGGCAGCTGATCTGGTTGCTCCGGCAGCCTTCATTCCGGATAATCTGTTCATCCTTTCCAACGGCACTTCGCTGAAGATAAACGGTTCGGAAAGCTTCTCCGAGGAAGATATCCTCGCCGCGGCGGAGACCATTCCCGCAAATGCATTTGACAGCCATCGACAGACTGCTGTTCTCTACGACGAATCACAGCACACGCTGTGGCTGGATGTGCTCTATGAGCAGTATGCATCTGATGAATATTTTGAATTGCCGGACGGCAAGCTGATGGTATTGCAGTCTGAGGTTCTGCCCAGTGTTTCCGCCCGGATCAATCGCCTCTGCGCTCCCGGCACCGATCACGCCGCTCTCGACGCAGATCTGGCAGAACAGCTCACGAACTATTTTCGGCTCAAACTGGCTGATTACAATAAAACCTATCAGGGTATCGGCTGCACCCTCGGCACCTCCGACCGCGTGGGCGAGGAGTGGCTGCAATGGAAAGCGGTTTTTGCCGCACAGGAGACCAGCCTGGGTGCAGATTATCTCAATGTGACGGTTGACGCGGATATCCGCTCGGTGACTTGGTCGCAGGATTACCTGATCATCGGCGTACAGGAGCAGCTGTATATCGATTTTCTGTACTCCGGTTCCGGCCGCGCGGACCGGATGGCGTTTTCCACCAACCATGTATTAGTACTTCAGACCTCCGACAAGGGATACGATATTCTGCGCGACTTCTATGCATGCCCCATTTTGAATATCGATACCACCGAGGGCATCGATAAATTCGTTCCTGCAGAGGCTGAGTCTCTGGTCTGGCTCATGAGCTATCAGGAAGAGACCGATAAGTGGCTGCCGGCCACCTATCTGTGGGCGAAGGGGCTGTGATAAAACAGCCCCTTATTTCATACTTTGAACAACTCCGTGGACAGATAGCGATCCCCCGTATCCGGCAGCAATACCACGATGGTCCTGCCCGCATTCTCCGGACGTTTTGCCACCTCCAGAGCCGCCCAGGCTGCCGCACCGGAGGAGATGCCCACCAGCACACCCTCCTCTCGGCCGATCCTTCTGGCGGTCTCGCAGGCCTGCTCGTCGGTCACGGTGATGATCTCGTCGTAAATCGCAGTATTCAGCACCTCCGGCACAAATCCGCCGCCGATGCCCTGCAGACCGTGGGGGCCCGGCTTTCCGCCGGACAATACCGGTGATCCGGCAGGCTCCACCGCCACGATCCGGATATCCGGGTTCTTTTCCTTTAAATATTCGCCGGTTCCGGTGATGGTTCCGCCGGTGCCCACACCGGCCACAAAAATATCCACCGTTCCATCAGTGTCATTCCAAATTTCCGGTCCCGTCGTCGCTCTGTGTGCCGCCGGATTCGCCGGATTCACAAACTGCCCGGCCACGATACTTCCCGGGATCTCCTTTGCCAGCTGATCCGCTTTCTCAATCGCTCCGGCCATCCCCCGCTTTCCGTCAGTCAAAACCACCTCGGCACCGTAGGCTTTCATGATCTGCCGACGTTCCACACTCATGGTGTCCGGCATGACAATAATCATCCGGTAGCCTCTGGCCGCAGCCACTGCTGCCAGACCGATACCGGTGTTTCCCGAGGTAGGCTCAATGATCACCGAGCCCGGCTTCAGAAGCCCGTTCTCCTCCGCGTCGTCGATCATCGCCTTTCCCACCCGGTCCTTCACCGAACCGGCAGGATTTAAATATTCCAGTTTTCCAAGGACTGTCGCTTTCAGACTGTCCTTCTTTTCTATGTTTGTCAACCGAAGCAGCGGAGTCCCTCCGATCAGCTGATCGATGGATGTAAATATTGTACTCATATTTCTGCCCTCCCTGAGATGTATTCTTTCTATAGTTATAACCGAGTTTTGTCACCTCTGCAATCATTATTTTTTGCGTTAAATCGCTAAAATCAGTTGTATCTGCCGAACCGTTGTGATAAACTTTTCTTTAGTGGCAAAGCTGCTCAATCAATTGTACGCGAATTGATTACGGAATACACCTCCGTATTTGCTTCAATATGCTCGCAGATAAAAGGAGTATCATGAATCACTCAAACCCTTACAATAAAACTGTCTACGCCTGCTTCATCGGTTATGTGGTGCAGGCCATCGTCAATAATTTTGTTCCCCTGCTGTTTCTGACCTTTCAGGCCCAGTACGGCATCCCCCTTTCAAAGATCACCATGCTGATCACCTTCAATTTCGGTCTGCAGCTGCTGATCGACCTCCTGTCGGTGGGCTTTGTCGATAAGATCGGCTACCGTGCATCGGCTGTTCTGGCCCATGTGTGCGCCGGTGCAGGCCTGATTTTGCTGACAATCCTTCCGAACTGTTTTGCGGATCCTTTCGTGGGAATCTTTCTCTCCGTTCTGGTCTACGCCATCGGCGGCGGACTGCTGGAGGTCCTGATCAGCCCCATCGTGGAGGCCTGCCCTACCGATAATAAGGAGAAAGCCATGAGCCTGCTCCACTCCTTCTACTGCTGGGGACATGTGAGTGTGGTTCTCCTCTCCACCCTGTTTTTTGGGATTTTCGGTGTTGAAAACTGGAAGTTCATGGCCCTGATCTGGGCGATTATTCCCCTTTTCAATGTGTTCCTGTTCTCCCGCGTTCCCATCGCATCTCTGAATGAGGAGGGCGAGAAGGGTCTGTCTTTAAACGAACTGGTCTCCAACAAGTTATTCTGGATCTTTATTCTGCTGATGGTCTGCTCCGGCGCCAGCGAACAGGCGGTCAGCCAGTGGGCATCCACCTTCGCGGAGAAAGCCCTGGGTGTCTCCAAGACTGTCGGCGACCTGACCGGCCCCATGGCCTTCGCTATTCTCATGGGCACTTCCCGCGCAATCTACGGAAAATACGGTGATCGGATCAATCTGGAAAAATTCATGGTGTTCAGCACGCTGCTGTGCATCGCCTCCTACCTGCTGATTGCTCTGATCCCCCACCCGGTGGTCGGACTGTTGGGATGCGCAGTCTGCGGTCTGTCCGTGGGCATCATGTGGCCCGGCACCTTCAGCATGGCCTCCGCCTCCATCAAGGGCGGCGGCACCGCCATGTTTGCCTTTCTGGCGCTGGCGGGAGACCTGGGCTGCTCCGGCGGTCCCAGTCTGGTGGGTTACGTGTCCGGGCTCTTCAATGATAATCTGAAGCTCGGTATCATGGCGGCACTGGTCTTCCCGGCGCTGTTACTGGTTGGGATATACGCGAAAAAACGACATTGTCTGCTCGACCCACAGCAGAGATAACGCAAGATGAAAGAGGTGGTAATAAAATGATCAAACTACTGCGCAAATCCACGGCGCTCTTCGCGGCCTGTTCTCTGGTTCTGGCGGCGAGTTATCCGGCTTTGTCGGCTCCCTCACAGGAAGAGCTGGAGCTGGGCGAGTACACCATAACCAGCATTCTATTTGATATACCAAATCCGGCGGAAGAGCTCGGACTTCCCTCCGACTCCTGCAGTCTTACCGGTCCTGATGTGTCCGAAGATGGAACCATTTTCATGGAGTTTGGTAAGACCTACAATTTCACCTGGCATCAGACCCTTCCCATCGGCGCGAAGACAGAATACGGTGTCAATCTCGATTCAGGAAAGGGCTGCTCCACCCTTGCCAATTACAACAATGACCTGTTTTTGGAGTATCTCCCCCTCAGCGGCGGCACCCTGTTCGGAATTCCGGCAGATAACGCGGAGCTGGATATCACCGTTTCTTACCAGAACGTGAGCCTGACCGAGGAGTCCGGTGTCAGCATTCAGGAGGAGGGCCGCTATTCCGGCGGCCCCTATCTCTGGCTCGAAGGAAAAATCACCATTGACATCCGCACCACCGTGGGCGGCACATTTACTGCGGATATCACGGATATCGTCAAAGAAAACGACCTTCAGCTGCTCTACAGCACGCTGCCGGCTGCAGCCGAAAGCGGCGTAACGATGTTGGATACCCCGGAAGAGGTTCATTTCCGCATCGTTCGTGAAGGAACCTTCGGTTGGATGGATGATATTTTCAACTATCAGACAGCCCCTGCCATCATGCACTCCACATTCGATGGACGCGGTTACTATGACTATACCATTTCTTACGGTGCGGGAAGCCGCAGCAATACCATCATCGATTGTAATGAACACACAAATACAAATGACTTTCTATGTCTGACCGGTTATATGACATTTCGCGGATTAGACTGGACAGTCATTCCCTATGACACTTCCCCGGAGAATGTGGTTCCGAATTCTGAATCCGATTCCGGAATTTCGCTCCCCACCGCCCTCACTGTCACAGCCGGGGCCGGGGCCGCTGCGCTGGGCGGCAGCGCTTTGAGCAGTGCGTTGGGCGATACGCTGGCAAATTCCGCAGTGAATTTCGCCGCCCCGGACGGTACTTTCTCCACTGGATCCGCATCCGAGCTTCCTCCCGCTGATCTTCCTCCGGAAAGCAGAAAAAAATATCTGTCAGGCGATGATGAACGCTCAGATCCGGATTCCGGCGCTGGAAACGATCCGGATGCCCCTATATCCGATGCCGAATCAAGTACACCTGAGGAAGAAAAGCTGACAAACCGGGAGGATGACTCCACCCCCGTACTTCCCGAGGCTGACTCCCCCGAAGTGTCCATGTCTCTGTCCGCTCCCGGTTCAGATCTTCTGAACACCAAGGGCGGTGCGGTGGATATCACCGTCGAAATCAACGGCGGTGAGGGTTACACCTGGCATTACCTCCCCGCAGTTATTATCCCCGGCGCGCAGAAGGCCCTTATCCCTGCCGTTATGGGACAGCGACACCTGGCCACTTTGGTTCTGAATATTACCGGTGCGGTACTCGAGGAGAAACATCACGCGGTGTTTGTCAACCTAATCGCCTGGGCCAGAACTCCCGACGGAAGGATCATAAAAACCAGCGGTTCCATGGAGATGAAGCTGCACGAAAAGGGTCTGGAGGCCAAACGGGATAAGGACGGTAAGCTCTCCGTGACGCTCTACGGCGAGACCACATTGAAGGGCTATGCGGAGATCAGAACCCTCGCCTCCAACGAATACACCTGCGAAGAGATGCCCGATGGTTCCACCCGCATCATCCCCAACGATATAACACTTGAAAATGAGGTGACACTATGATGAATAAACACTGCTTACGAAAACTGACTGCTCTGGCTGCTGCATTCGCAATGCTCGTCGCTGTAGGCCTTCCGGCTCTGGCCGCACCTTCTCTGGACGAGTTGGAGTACGGAGACTATGAGGTGTCCAGCATTCATCTGGAAGTTCCGGAGCTATCCGCCGAGCAGATCGAATACGGATACTCACTTGCTTTCTCCGGCCCGGATGTCTCAGCCGACGGCACTGTCTATATGGAGCAGGGAAACCTCTATAATTTCACATTGGAGCAAACACTCCCTGCGAGCACCTTCACCAACGATCAGGATGACTACGGACTGGACTATCAGTTTGCGCTCAGGCACCTGCCGGAAACCCCGGGCTATGATTACGGCCAGTACATCCCCATCGACGGAAAAGCCCTCTTCGGCTATGTGGAACCCGACACCCCCGTGCAAATCTCGGTTATCTTCGAAGATGTCTATCTGCGCGAAAAAAGCAGTTTCACTTATAACGAATCTGAACTTTACGGTCCTGTTCTGGATCTGTACGGCCGTATCACCATTGAACTGCGCACCAAGATTGCCGGAACCTTCGAGCTCGGCAATATCGCAGAGTTGGAAAAACCCTGCACAATGGAGCAGGCCTGCGAACAGATCGTCACCGGCATGGAAAAAAATTTTGATCAATTTAGTACCCCGCAGGAAATTGTCTGCCGAGTCATCCACCTTGATCATCCGATCATCGTTTCCACCAGCTATGCGTCTGCACCCGCAGATGTCGAGCTTATGCTGGGCTACGGACAGGATCGGTACTACGAATCTCAGCTTCAGGGCGAGACCTACTCCTGTTTCCTCCGAAACGCTTCCGTCGTTCCCGACGGTCTGATCAAAGGTGTTTTCTCCATCGGTGGAATCCTGAAGTTCCGTGCGACCGACTGGACACTGGTTCCCTACCATCCAGATGATTACTCTTATCCAGAGCGGAGTATCTATGATGAGTTTCCTATATCCGGATCAAACTCCGGCTCAAGTTCAAGCGCCAATGTATCCCCCGCCACCGCTGCCACTGTCACGGTAGGTGCCGGTGCCGCTGCGCTGGGCGGAAGCGCCCTGACAAACGTCCTGGGTGATGCGCTTACTTCCACCGCATCCAATCTCATCGTTCCGGATACGACCGGCACAGAACTGCCGCCCGCCGATTTGCCGACAGACGACAGAAAAAAATACCTGACCGGCGATGAGGAGAGCGATAACCCAGTCTCCGGAGACGGAGACGATCCGGGTGAAGCAACATCTTCAGTTATGGATAAATCCACCGATGGCAAAAAGCTGACGAAATGGGAGGAAGAGGACACCCCTGAACTTCCCGAGGCGGACTCTCCCGAGGTTTCCATGTCCCTGTCCGCTCCCGGTTCCGATCTATTGAACACAAAGGGCGGTGCGGTGGACATCACGGTTGAGATTACCTGCGGAGAAGGTTACACCTGGCATTACATTCCCGCAGTCATTGTCCCCGGTGCACAGAAAGCTATCCTTCCTGCCATCATCGGACAGCGGCATCTGGCCACTCTGGTTCTGAACATCACCGGGACCACGCTAGCGGAAAGACACCACCCCGTATTCGTCAACCTGATCGCCTGGGCCCGAACTCCTGACGGAAAAATTATAAAAACCAGCAGCTCAATGGAACTGAAGCTGCACGAGAAAGGTCTGGAAGCAAAACGGGACAAGAACGGTAAGCTCACCGTCACCGCTTACGGCGAGACCACATTGAAGGGCTATGCAGAGATCAGAGAATTATCTTCTGAGGAGTACCGCTGTACCGAAATGCCGGATAGAAAACTGAACATTCAGGCGGTCGATGAAACACTCGGAAATACGATTGTCTAACCATAAACACAAGACCAATATACAAGAGAGGGTATTAAGATGAATCAGACACAAACCACTCAGCAAACACCAACAGAAACCTCTGCAAACATCGCAAAGCAGGCAGCCCCCGCGACACAGGCCGCTCAGAATATTCAGCCCAAAACAACAGAGCCCGGCACCACTGCACCTACGCAGCCTCCAAAAGCGGAAAAGAAGAAAAAGGAGAAAAAGCCGAAGACACCTCCCAAGAACCCGGTGGCATTGTTCTTCTGGTCTCTGTGGCAGGCCATCAAGCGCAACTCCATCCCCACTGCCATCATGGCTGTGCTCTGGATGATCCTGTGGTGGCTAAAGTCCTCCGGCATCCAGTGGGCCATTCTGTGGCCGCTCCACTTCCTGACCGGTGCCCTGAACGGTTACACCGGAAATGTACTGGGTGGTACCATCGGTAAAACCATCCTGCTGATTCTGTTCAACAGTATGGTCAACAGTATTTTTGTCGGTTTTCTGGCAAACTCCGGCAACCGCAAGAAACGCACCAAGGCATTTAAGGATCAGATGAAGGATGATGTAAAGTCCGGAATCAAGGACACAATCCTGGAGAAGATTCCTTACTACAGCAAGCTGAAAAAGGCACTTATCACCAAGAGTCCCCAGGCATTCGGATGGGGCGCCCTGGGTGTGTCCGGCGCACTGTTTCTCTATCCGTTCATTACCGGAGACGGTGCACTGGTCAACAGTATGGTCTGCCTCGCTCTGTCCTCCTCCATCGGCAAGCAGGTCCTGACCCAGCGCGGTCTGTTTATCACCCTGCTCAACCGAGCCTTGTCCAAAAAGCATCTGAAAACCATCAACCGCGGTTACGTAGATCGCCTGATTGCCGGCTTTACCCTGGGAATGGCGCTGTCTGTGCCGATCGCTGCGCTGATGTACGTTCCCAAGGCCGGTACCCTTCTCTGGGCGCTCTGCGCGAAGGCACTTCCCTGGATCCTGCTCGTCTGCGCAGTTGTAAGCATTTTCTGGAAAGTGTTTGGTCCGATCCTGACCTTCATTGCGAAAGGACTTGGCACCCTGTTAAAGAAACTGTTCGCGAAGAAACCGGCTAAACCCGCGGAGAAAAGCCTTTCCGCGACAAAGCCCGCGACGCAAAATGCTTCCGCTGCCGCGGCAAAAACCACTTCCGCCCTCCCGGCAAAGTCTGAAACTGCCGTTCTTCCCAAGGAACACTCGGAGGCAGACCCGGCGATTACACCATGACGTATCTCCGCTTTGATGTTTTGAATCCCGGCGATGAGGTGGGTGTCCCCTCCTCCGCCAGACTTTACGGCCCCGATGTAGCTGCTGACGGATCCATCGCACTACAGCAAGGGCAGAACTATACGTTCTATTATGAGCAGACCATGCCCTACGGCTATCGTCCCACCTACGGCTTTAACGCCAAAACGCAGATCGGATATTATACGCTGACCGGCAGTGCTGATTACTCATCCGGGCGAAATGATACATCCACATAAAAACCGCAGGCCGGCGATAACGCCGACCTGCGATTTTTATCTTCACTCCCCCGATTCATATGCTTACGGAACCTGAATACTGCTTGCCCAAAGCTTGAAATCCTCCTCGAACTGACTCTTCTGCGCTGTCATACACATAAATGTCGTCATCCAAAAAGCTTCCGATCCCTTATCAAAAAATCCGTAATAGCTGATGCTGGTTCCCTGAATATCCACCTCATAATAAATATACACATTGTCATATTCGTCACTCAGCACCTCACCTTCCAGCGAATAAGCCATCTGAATCAAGGCCGCATAATCCCTCAGCTCGGTCACATCACCGTATCCAATAGATGCCAGGGACGCAAAGGTCTCCTCCTGAAAACGCACATTGGAATTTTCACCCTCATAGCAGGCCTGAACCCCTTCCACATTGCCTTCGGTGAAGCCCTCCGTCATATAAAGAGAAAGTCCTATGGACGTTTCATAACGAACCAGATCCTCGTAGGGATCTGGCTCCGTGGGCGCTTCCGTTTCCACCGGAGCAGAAGAATGCTCTTTTCCTCCCTCGACCTGGCAGGCAGCAAGTGTACTCGCCGCCAGGATCAGACACAACATCAATGCAATCAATCGTTTCATACTTTCCTCCTCATTTTTTATTTATGGTTATCTCTCGAATCCCATTCTTCTCATAAATCCGGGCAAACTGTCATCAGTCCGCAATCTCCTCGTAGAGCGGCGCCTCCCCGCCGCTTTTCAGCAGCTCATTCACCTGATCAATATCAAAAATCTTCTGGCCCAGCGCTACGATCAGCAGCACATCCCGCTTGATCTTGGGATATAGTTCGTTCATTCCATACAGGTTCAACGCCCTCTGCGTCTCCTTCAGCGTCATCTCCATGGAAAAACATATCCTCAAAATCTTATCACGATCCGTGGTGTGAGACTCTCCGGTCAACAGCTTGTACCCATATTTCTGGGGCAGATTTGCCCGGATCAGCACATCCTGCCGCTTCAGATTTTTTCTCTCCAGCAAAGAGTCAATGTACCCCGAAAAACTGGGCTCACCACCCTTAAACTGTTCCTGAAGATAATCCTTCACCTCAGACGGACTGATATTCTGTAATGTATTCAGTAAATGCTCGGTATCCTTGTCAAACAAATGCATTTTTCTCTCCCGGACGTGTCATTACATCCTTTTGTGATAGTGTACCGCTGATCTCCTCCCGATTCCCCTGCCGATCAAATCCAATCGGCAGCAGCTTCCAAAGCTTGACCAACGATGCAGGGTTATTATATAATAAAATATGAAAAAAGTGTCCCGTAATTTGGGGGAATATTTATGCTGACAGATAATCAATACCCCTTAACCGTATACGAAGAAATCTCGCCCCTCTGTGAAAAGGGGCACGTTTTGCTGGTCCAAAACAGGCAGAACGGGCTGTTGTATGTAAAAAAACAGATTTCCTGCGGCAATCGTGACATTTATCTCCGGCTAAAAAAAGAAGCCTTGCCACATATACCGATCATTTTCGGAGTCTACGGGCCCGAATGCGGCACTTCCGCGAAAGAGGACACCGAAAAAGTCACCCCACCTTCCCCAAACTCGCTGACGATCATCGAAGAATATATTCCCGGTTCCACACTAGCCGAACTGCTTCAGTCAGGAAAACAGTTCTCCGAAAAGGAAGTGATCAATATCACTCTACAGCTCTGCCGTATCCTGATGGAACTGCACAGTATGAAGCCACCCATCATTCACCGTGATATTAAGCCCTCCAATGTGATGCTCTCTTCCGACGGAACTGTGACCCTGCTGGATTTCAATGCAGCTAAAGCAGAAAATCCATACCAAAATAAAGATACCGTACTGCTCGGCACCGCCGGATTCGCGGCACCGGAACAATACGGTTTTCAGGCATCCTCACACCAGACCGATATCTACAATCTGGGCGCTTTGATGAATTTGCTGCTGACCAGAAGACTTCCGGCTGATCATTTGGCTTCAGGAAAGCTTCGCCGAATTATCCGCCTATGTCTTCAGGTTGATCCCAAACATCGCTGTCAGGATGTATGGGAGCTTTACTATGCATTGAAACGGGTCCGCCGTATCCGGATTGAATGGCTTCCACCGGGGTTCCGTGCGCTCAAGCCTTATTATATGATTCCGGCGATCATCGGCTATCCCTTTCTGTTTCTCTTTGTGTTTCAGGCAGCGCTAAAACACTATGACACCGTCTACGACATTTTTCAGTTCCATTTGATCGTACTCTGCCCGATCCTTCTCAGCATTTACTTTTATGCAGACTACATGGGTATCCGCAGATACTTTCCGTTCATGCGCTCCTCCAGACGATGGCTGCGTACTATCGGGTTCCTGTTGGCGCCATTGACGACCTTGTGCGTACTTATAACCGGATTAATCCTGTTGGAAATCATCCTGCAGCTATAAACCTTATCTGATCAACGGTCCAAATGACACCTGGCATCGGCTCAAAACAGCGCGCTCAGCCCTTTACCAGCTTCAGAATCTGCTCCTTACTCTGCACTCCTATTGACTGATTAACCACCTTCCCCCCTTTGAGCACTACCAGTGTGGGGATACTCATGACATTAAAGGATCTGGCCAGCTCCATCTCCTCATCCACATTTACTTTTCCGACCAGCACATCGGGATTTTCCTGCGCCACCGCATCCACAATGGGTGCGATCATACGGCAGGGACCACACCAGGTCGCCCAGAAATCCAGAAGAACAGTCTTCTCACTCTTTGCCACTTCACTCTCAAAATTTGCCTTTGTCACGTTAAGTATTGCCATATTAAACTCCTTTCGTCATCGGGACATCGTCTGTCCGTTTTATCAATCGTGATTTGAACTTCTTAATTACTCTGTTTGATTATAGTATAACCGTTTTTTCTTATTTTTCTGTGATTAAGTTACATTATTATATCCTGTCTCTGCTCAAAATGCAAATTATGGAAATATCTATTGACAAATATATTGGTGGATGATATCATATAAACACAAACAGGAATCATTCCTATTAACAGAAGATTTTCTAAAGGAGGAAACTTATGGGAAAGAATATTTACGCAGGCACCAAGACTGAGAAGAATCTCTGGGAGGCATTTGCAGGTGAGTCTCAGGCACGCAACAAATACACCTACTTCGCCTCTGTTGCCAAGAAAGCCGGATATGAGCAGATCGCCGAGCTGTTTTTAAAGACCGCCGAGAACGAGAAGGAGCACGCTAAGCTGTGGTTCAAGGCTCTGGGTGAGCTGGGCAACACCGCTGAAAACCTGCTTCACGCTGCACTGGGCGAAAACTACGAGTGGACCGATATGTATGACCGCATGGCACAGGATGCTGAGGAGGAGGGCTTCCATGATCTGGCAGCTCAGTTCCGCGGCGTTGCAGCCATCGAGAAGTCCCACGAGGAGAGATATCGCGCACTGCTGAACAACGTTGAGACCAAGCAGGTATTTGAGAAGGCCGGCATCGTGATGTGGGAGTGCCGCAACTGCGGTCACCTGGTAATCGGTGAGAAGGCTCCTCAGCTCTGTCCCGTATGTAAGCATCCTCAGGCTTACTTCGAGGTTCACAAGGAGAACTATTAATTCCCTGACAGGAAATATTTCAAACAATCGCAAGGTGGCACAACGCCCAAGTTGTGCCACCTTGTTTCTTTGCGTCACCACAACAAAACAGCGCGTACCGCAACCTATGCAATACACGCTGTCCTGTTTTACATATCAGGGAAATCTTTATCTTCTCAATTTTCTTCCATATACGTCAGTTCATAGCAGCGTATCTCAATCTTCATCACTCCTGTAGCGGCTTTACATGCATCGGTGGAAACATACAGCCAAATTTGCTCGCTGGGTCCTTGACCTCGCGTAGCCACCGCATCAGCAAAAACGCTCATACTGTCTGTCAAATCCCTATTTCTTACATCAAAATCAAATGTAACTGCTCCGTTTTCTTTTACCCGATAAGGGATCAGGATCTTCCCCGATTCCGGGAGGTCATATGAATAATCGAAAGCAAAATACAGTTGTTCCTCCGTCTCGTTCGACAGCTGTACACTTTTCAGGTAGATCGTCGTGGTATCTGTCTGATAAACCACCACCTCATTCTCCTCAAATTCATGGCCCTCATCCGTGTAAACGCTGTCGGGCAATACATCCTTTGGAATTTCCAGGATGATATCGATCTCTTCCTGCCCAGTAATCACATAGCCCTTTTCTTCAGTTATCTCATCCAGCGACGCCGTTTCCGGACTGGTCAGGAAACAAATCGCCACAATTACACAGGCTCCCATCGCCAGCAAGATCAACCCGCGTGTCGGTTTTTGATATCTCAACACATTTTTCACCCGGCTCTTTACCCCCTGCTCACCAAAGGCAATGGGGCAGGCCGACACGCCTCTGCGGGAGACACTGCAGGAAAGCAGAGCCTCGGAATAATCCGCCCTCTGGTCGGTATTCAATTGCCGGATCACCCGCTCATCACAGGCAGCCTCGATGTCGCGGCACAGCATAATATACGCCACCCACAATACCGGATTAAACCAATGAACAGAGAGAATCAGAAAACCGATTGCCTTGGTCAGATGATCGCGTCGCTCAATATGGGCCTGCTCGTGGGCAATCACATACACCAGCTCCTTCTCCGGCAAGCCAAACGGCAGGTAAATGTTTGGCCGACAAAAGCCCAGCACAAAAGGCGATGTGACATTCTCACTGCAGTAAATATTGTCCCGGAGTCTGACCGCCGTGTCCACACGCTGTGAAAGCCTCAGATAGCTGAATAATGTATAAACCATCAGGAGTATCATCCCACTGATCCAGACAACCGCCAATACCGATGTCCATGTCGTCAACGGGCTGACCGCCGAGTTCTGTGCAAGGGACGCATTCACCACAGGATTCACCACCCGATCAATCATCTCGATCCCGGTGTTGAACATCTGCACCGGGCCATGAAGATTATTTACGCGGATACTCTGCGCACTGGGAATCAAGCTGTATACACTTTCCATCGAGAACGGTATAACCAGGCGCAATCCGACAATCCCCCAGAAAATCGGATTGATCCATTTGGGCGCCTTCCCAAACAGCCACCGCAGGATGATTACCGCAAGAACCACCCAGCTTGCGGAAATACTCATATTGACAATGCTCACAAACAGTTCCCCCATATCATCCCTCTCTTCGATACTGATCGATCATCCTCTGTACTTCATCCAGGTCCCGCTGGGAAAGCCTCTGATGCTTCGTAAACGCCGCAATAAACGCCGGCAAGGATCCCTCAAATTTCTTCTCCACCAGCTCGTCGATCTCAGCTGCCTGTACCTCATCCTTCGTCACCAGTGCTGTCACTATGGTGTTTTCATTTTTCAAAACGCCCCGCTCAGACAGGCGCTTGATCACCGTGTAGGTGGTCGTCGGTTTCCAGCCAAGCTGCTCACGGCATAAGTTTACCAACTCACTGCTCTTTATGGGTTCGTGCTCCCACAGAACAAGGCAGAATCGGTATTCGCTCTCAAAAACCTTGGGTGTGCTCATTTTTCTCTCCTCTCTAACGCGTTAGAGTTTATATATCAACTCTAACATGTTAGAGTGCAACTGTCAATACCTTTTATTCTGTTATCTTTAAATTTTCCGGCCATTATGTAAATATTGTTATGTAAGTATTTCTCCAAATAAAAATCCGGCCATGCATGATCGCACAACCGGACGCATTCACAACACAATAATATGGTCGCCAAATTCGAACTTGTGTTCTACAACTTTTTATGTTATAATAGACCCACGCAGCATTACGCTGCCGGCAATCGTGTTACAGGGCGGTTGACCTTCATTCTACATAGAATGGAGGTGATGCTTATGAAGGATAACTTTGATTTCAAGGATTTGATGTCCTTTGGAATGTTCCTCTTAGCACTACTGACGTTCATTTACTTGATCTGTCACTAAGGTAGCAAAAAACCTTCCCTGTACTTTGGCCGAGTCGAGGAAGGTTTTTTCTCTTCTACTTGGTCAACCACCCTGTGGCGATTGCCTTTTCTGACTATAGTATAGCAAAATTTCAGAAAAATGCAAGCGCTTATCTAAACTTCTCTGGATTTCAGGTACTTTTCCCGTCCTTCTTCGTAAAGATTTCTTCCCTCGCAGTCAATTATGACCACTAAGGGCATCTCCTCCACATAAAGTTTCCTCAGTGCCTCCGCTCCCAGGTCCTCATAGGCGATCAGCTCCGCGCTCTTAATGCACTTGGCCAGCAGTGCTCCGGCACCTCCGATGGCACCGAAATACACGCCGCTGTACTTTTTCATCGCCTCCACAACCTCCGGCAAGCGCGCGCCTTTTCCGATCATTCCACGCGCTCCCACGGACATCATGGTCGGCGCGTAGGCATCCATCCGCCCGCTGGTGGTCGGTCCGGCAGAGCCGATGACCTGTCCGGGCTTCGCCGGTGTGGGCCCCACATAGTAGATAGTCGCATCCTTCGGGTCAAAGGGAAGGGGCTTCCCCTCCGCCAGCGTCTCGCACATCCGCTTGTGTCCCGCATCGCGGGAAGTGTAGATGGTTCCGGTCAGGTAGACCGTGTCTCCGGCGTGGAGCGTTCTTGCCAGTTCCTCTGTCAAGGGGAGAGTGATATGTTTTTCCATCATCGTACCTCCGTCCATCTCAGTGCTGTCTTTGTCCCTGTCAATGTCTGCATATCCGCCAAACGAAAAGCAGCCAATGTTTCCATGGACGGCAGTGCAATCTGTCTCTCCATCACAGCACCTCCGTCTTGTGTCTGGTCACGTGGCAGCTGATATTCACCGCGCAGGGCATGCCCGCGATATGGGTGGGCAGTGTCTCAATATTTACGCCCAGAGCTGTAGTTCTGCCGCCGAATCCCTGGGGGCCGATGCCCAGCTGATTGATCTTCTCCAGCATCTCCCGCTCCAGATCGGCGTAGAACGGATCGGGATGGGAGGAATCGATGGGTCTCATCAACGCCTTTTTGGAGAGCAATGCTGCCTTGTCAAAGGTACCACCGATGCCCACGCCCACCACGATAGGCGGACAGGGGTTCGGTCCGGCAGTCTCCACGACCTCCAGAATGAAATCCTTGATGCCCTGCAGCCCCGCGGAGGGCTTGAACATCCGAATCGCACTCATATTTTCACTGCCGAAGCCCTTCGGCCCAACGGTGATCGTCACCTTGTCGCCGGAAACAATCTCAGTGTAGAGCATCGCCGGGGTATTGTCCCCGGTGTTTCCTCTGCGCACCGGGTCCTTCACCACAGATTTTCTCAGATATCCTCTGTCGTAACCGCGACGCACTCCCTCGTCCACCGCCTCGCGTAAGCCACCGCCCACCAGATGCACATCCTGTCCGATTTCCAGAAAGACACAGGCCATACCCGTATCCTGACAGATGGGCACATTCTCCGCATCAGCGATCTCAAAGTTGGTTATAATATTGTCCAGAACACCCTTGGCGATCTCGCCGTCCTCACGGGCACGGCAGGTTCGGATGCCGCACTTCACGTCCTCGGGAAGGTGATTGCAGGCATCAATGCAGAGCCGCTCGATGGTCTCGGTGATCCGGTTTACATGTAGTTCTCTCATGTTGGTTCCCTCAGTAGTTTGATTTGTCCCGCTGGACTGACCCACAAAAGGCAGATATCGCTTTCTTCCACTCAGCTGTTTTTTCGCCAACTGGAGTGTACCACAATTTCTCTGCCTTGGAATCAATTAACGGTTTGACTTTTTACGTTCTTCATATATAATATGATATAAGGGTCAGAAGGTCATGCGTTTCATGCTCGCATGAAAATGCATGACTTTGGGACCCAAAAAACATGAGAAAGCAGCCCGATTAGGGCGGATTTCGAATGTTTTCAGATTTCGTGAGCATGAAATGCGAAGAAATCCGTATATCATAGGTGTCAAAAGACTTTTTGACACCCACAGCATAATATGAAATGAAGAAATATGCGCACAGTATGCAACAAAATCTGCATATATCGCACACTTTCTTCAAATCACTCCAGATTCAGCCCTTTCCGCACAACCGGTGCGATCAGCAGTGCCACTGCTCCGCCGATCAGCGCGGTGAACAGCTGCGGCCAGGAAAACATGGTGCTGAAGGTCGCAATCTGAGGTGCCTTGAGGGGTAACACGTTGCACAGTACCTGCACAACGATGAGGTACAGGGTCAGGAACTTGCACACTGCGGACGCGATCCACGCGATGACGGTCTTTAAGTCTCTCAGCTTACGTCCCTTGGTCAGTGCCCAGAGCACCACGACATACACCACATTACCGACAGCGATGGCCGGAACGATGGCGATCAGCTGCGGTCCGATGCCGAGCATAAACGCGAAAAACGGTGACAGGGCCGCCACCACCACACCGCTCCACAGACCTACGGTCAGAACAGACAGTGCCAGCACTGCATTGACAAAAGAACCGGTCACGATCTGACCCCAGCTTTTGGTCACTGCCTGCAAGACGATGAGCAGTGCGATCAGCATCGCCGTCTCGGTTAACCATAATGTTTTTTTCCTCATTAACTTTGTTCTCCATTTCTGCTGCGCCTATGTGCAGCCCGTTTATCCGCCATTTCGCTGTGCGCCTCCCTGGGAGGGCAGCCTGATCAGCGGTATATGATAACTCGGAAATCTGACTGTCTCCGCCCCGGAAACAGCTGCACCCCGACCATCACCACCCATAATTATGAATAAATGCACCGCATTTGTCAAGATACAGGAGGTTTTATTTTATGCGCGGAATCCCTTCACTGATTACCGACATCCGTAAAAAAGTCTTTACTGAGGTTGCCCGCATGGCTTACGAGGGCGGCGATTACTCCAAAGTCGAGGATCTGCCCTACGTGATCGTGCCCGGCGACAGCCCGATGCACCGCGAGTCCATTTTCCTGGAGAGAGCCATCGCCGGCGAGCGTGTCCGTCTGGCCATGGGTCTGTCCCTGCGCCCCGTTCAGTCCCGCACCCTGATGACTGACGGCATGGACAATGCTGCCATCGCCGAGCAGTATTATGAGCCCCCTCTTGTCAATATTATTCCCTACGCATGCCACGCATGCCCGTCCAACCAGTACCGTGTGACCGAGAGCTGCCAGAACTGTCTGGCTGCTTCCTGCCAGAAGGTCTGCCCCAAGGGCGCTATCTCCTTCGTCAACGGAAAAAGCCACATTGATCCGGAGAAGTGTATCAAGTGCGGCAAGTGTGCAAAGGCATGTCCTTACCACGCGATCATTCATCTGGAGCGCCCCTGTCAGGCTGCCTGCGGTATGGATGCCATCGGCCAGGACGAGCACGGCAAGGCGGTGATCAACCAGGACAAGTGCGTATCCTGCGGTCAGTGTCTGGTGAGCTGCCCCTTCGGTGCCATCGTTGACAAGGGCCAGATTTTCCAGGTTGTTTCCTCTATTTTGAAAGGCGATAAGGTCATTGCCATCGTGGCTCCCGCATTCATCGGACAGTTCGGCAAGGCTTCCACACCCGAGAAATTCACCACCGCCATGAAGATGCTGGGCTTCGACAGCGTGGTGGAGGTAGCCATCGGTGCCGATGTATGTACCATCGAGGAGGCAAAGGACTTCATGGAAAATGTGCCTGAAAAGCACAATTACATGGCGACGTCCTGCTGCCCCGCATGGCACTCCATGATCCATAAACTGTTCCCCGGCGAAGCGAAAAATATCTCCATGACCCTGACCCCCATGGTCTTCACCGCCCGTCTGCAGAAGCGCATCCATCCCGGCTGCAAGGTCGTATTTGTCGGCCCCTGCGCGGCGAAGAAGCTGGAGGCGATCCGCGAGGATATCCGCTCCGACGTAGACTTCGTTCTGACCTTCGAGGAGCTGATGGGCATGTTCCAGGCGAAGGATATCGACTTCGCAGCGATTCCCGAGGGTGATTCCATGAAGGAAGGCACCGCTTCCGGACGCGGTTTCGCGGTGGCTGGCGGCGTTGCGAAAGCAGTTGCCAACGTCATCCACGAGACGAATCCGGATTTCGAGGTCAAGATTGCCAGCGCCCAGGGTCTGAAGGAATGCCGCAAGCTGATGCAGCTGGCCAAGGCAGGCAAGTACAACGGCTATCTGCTGGAGGGCATGGCTTGTCCCGGAGGCTGTGTGGCCGGTGCCGGCACACTGCTCCCCGTGGAGCTGGCTTCCACCGTTGTCGGCAGATATCAAAATGAAGCCGATGAGGACAGCCCTCTGAACAGTAAGTATAGAGATGTCGGAAAACATCTGAATTAAGAAAACGGTCTCTATGAACAGCGTACTATTAAAAATACAGCTAAGCTCGGAAAAACGGAGGAACCAAAGATGAAACGAACGATCTCACTGATCCTGATACTGGTAATGTTGCTGCCCCTGCTCACGGCCTGCGGCAGCAGTGAAGTTACTTACAAAAGTCTGATTGTGAAATCCAGCGCGTTTGACCTGGACAGCGGCACCTTTACAGAAACGGAAAGCAGCTGTGTTTTTGTGGTAGAAAACGTGGATCGTTCCAAGGCAAACCGTTATCTGGAACAGGAGCTACTGCAAAATTCCAAGAAAAAAGGCTTCGATTTTTACGAGATAGACAGTATGACTGTTCAACTGGAAATGGATGATGCGGATGGCCAGACTCGTCTGCACTATGCTATTGACAGTGATTCTAATACTTTCACTTGGTTGCGCTACACTTACTGGAACGGTACTCTGCTGATTGCCATTGGTGAGCAAATTCCCGATGAGAGCGCATGCTGGGCTTTAGCTGGTCTGAGTGAGGAGCTGATCCCCATACCGATGAAGGATAATTCACTGATAACATGTATGCCCTTCTGCGCTTCCATCACCACTGACAATACCGGCAGTATCTACGGTACACTTCTGGAGGACGGTGTACGGGCTTTCGATATGGTGAATTTGACCATGGAACTTGTCAATGACTACATCCAAGCTGCCATTGGCATGGGCTATGTTGAGGAGTCCAGAGGTTCTCACAAGGACACCTCGGTGGAGACATTGCGTTTCCAAGGGCGTCGTGCCGACAATATAACGATTGATGTATATTACTGTGAAGGTGATGGCTATGTTCGGGTAAGTAATAGCGGTGCGTACATTGATCCGAATCTTGGCTGGCAGCGGGTCGGCGGTATCTATCTGAACGAAGCACCGGAGTTAACGCTGAACGACATGTACCATGCAGGATTGAACTATGCTCTGCTGGATCCCCACATTCTCGTGGTTGACTTCGGCGCACGGCTGAACCGGGGCAACGGTTACAATTCCTTAGGTATCCGCTATTACCATGCGGTAGAATGTACCGTTGATGATTTCTATCGTTATGTCAGTGATATGGAAGCACAGGGCTTCACTATGGAAGTGGAAGAGACCGTGGATGGCGATATCTATCTGCACACCGCCTGTAAGCAGTGCGACTATAACGGTGAGACCTACTATGTCTGGGAGACCATCCGTTTGAACGGCGACTATTTCTTCGCTGCTGTGAGCCTTGCGCCGTTGGAGGTGGAAAACTATCCCATCGACCCTCGTCTGCAATAGATGATTATATCCGGTTTTACAGTGATGATGTTCTATTCCAATCAACAAAGTATTCCGTATAAACAAAAAGGGGCTGTTGCACAACTGAGGTAACTCAGTTGAACTGCTCCCCGTCAAGTAGACAATTGAAAAAACAAAAAGTTTTTCCTGCCGATGAACCGCATACGGTCCGTCGGCAGTTTTTATGCTACCCGCAGATAAGATTCATGACGCTCAAAAGGTGTCAATACTCCCAGGTTT
>JAFTXG010000016.1 GCA_017461725.1 Lachnospiraceae bacterium | reverse complement strand
TTACTGTCCTCCTAATGTGTTAATTCGGCGTAACTGGCAGGTCACGCCTTCATTATACACATTAGGAGTTTTTTGTCTTAATACATCGCTAAAGCTCTACGGAACCACGCGACTATCGCGTGGTTTTCGATAGACAAAAACTCCCCGGACAATTTCTGTCCGGGGATAATCATCACTTATATTCAGCCTCCCAGATTCTCAATGAAGGCTTTCTTTTTCTCCTGCTGATACTCTCCTCCGTAGGTCTGATCCTGAAGCTTACCATAGCCATACTCTCTCAGCTCAGTCCAGCTCTCAGCCTCGCGGTTAACCAGGATCGGATAATACCATACTCCGTTTACTTCCGCCGCATCGCAATCGCCGGGTGCATCGCCCACCATCAGCACATGGTCAGCCGCATAGCCGAACTTCAGCATCTCACTGATGCAGTGAGCCTTGCTGCCGCAGTCCTGAGCCAACAGGATGTCCACATGGTCCAGAAGTCCGTGCTTCTCCCACTCCTCCTGAACAGCATCGCGGTTTGCGCTGGAAACGATAGCCACGTCGGCGAACTGCTTCGCTGCCGCCAGCCCTTCCTTCGCGCCCACAAAAGGAATCTTTACCTCCTCGGGCAGGGTGTTGATGCCGGCATTTACCGCCTTACTCCAGGACAGCGCCTTCTCAAAGCACTGACGTGCCTCGGGATCGGCCGCCTCCTCAGCTGCCTTCTTTACTCCGTCGTTGGACAGGGCAGGAGCATTTGCCACCCACTCCTGAAGCGCCTTGACGCCGGGAATCGCAGTATACTGCTCATTGATCTCGCCCAATGCCATGGCCAGGCCCTTGAATCGATTGATCCCTCTGGTCATCTCGAACAGATTGATATCGTTCCACCGTTTCAGGATAGGCTCGGACCACTGCTCCAGGCCCCACTCCGTCACCATACAAGGGCCGAAACAATGAATATGCTTACAGTTCATGGTATCCATCGCGCAGCCGTCAGAGTCCACGCAGACCAGATAATCATGCTTTTTTACGAAAGAATCAAATACATTCGCCATGGGTATCTCCTCCGATTACAGCCTGGTATCCCACAGACCGCAGAAGCTGTCGATGGGGTCCTGACCCTTGAACGCCTCGGGTCCAGTGATCAGTGCCTCCACCAGAGCGTCCATGGTATTATCGTTGCTGTCGTATGCGTTGATATAGGTGCGGAGCATGGGAACGTCAGCCAGCATGGTAGGTGCGTTTACACTGATACCTACAACCGGCAGCTCATATACATACCAGGGGATCTCTCCGCCGCCCTTGGACAGACCGAAGCTGGGACGTCCGTTGGCAACGTCGTACAGGGAGATAACCACATCCTGACCTGCTACAAAGTCAGCGATGGCGTTCTTTCCTGCGAAGTACAGATTCAGGCTGGGCTTCTCGCCTGCCGCGATCTGCTTTTTGATCTTGTCCAGAGGGCTCTCGTAGATAAACGCATCGAATCCCTTGGCGATCAGACGGTCGCGAAGTTTCTCCGCAGGGTTCAGTCTGCCTGCGCCCCCGCCCATAGCCATGGCTGCCAGTGCGCTCATCGCGCTCTCGTAGCCCTTGATATACACGATCATCACTCTCTTGGTCTTCTCCGGATTCAGAGGCAGAACGCCCTCATCCTTATACTTAACCAGCGTGATGCAATCCTTGCTGATAGCATCGGCAACTGCCTTGTAGGAAGGATCCTGCAGACAGGACAACGCCTCCTCGCCGGGAACCAGATCTTCCTTCGCCTTCTTGTTCAAACCAAGGTGTGCCTTCAGACCCAGAATTCGGGTCAGAGCCTCGGTCATGCGCTCCTCACTGATGATGCCGGTCTTGTACGCATCCAGCATGGTCGCAAAATCCTCGTCAGGATCATTGAAGAACAGGAACATGTCGCAGCCTGCGTTGATGGATGCGGGAAGCATCGCCTTGCGGGTCATGCGGTCAGTCATACCAACCATGTGAGAAGCGTCGGTAACTACCATGCCGTTAAAGCCCAGCTTGTCTCTCAGCAGACCGGTCATGATCTCGGGGCAGAGGGTTGCGGGCATCATCTCTTCGTCGGTGATGTCGGGCTTGATCTCCCGCATATACTTGGGCATCATAATATGTCCGCCCATGATGCCGCAGAGACCGCCGTCGATCATGGTCTTGTAAACCTTGCCGAAGGTAGCCATCCACTCTTCCTCGCCGAATTCGTTGATATTGTTGGAAAGGTGTGCGTCACGGAAATCGTGGCCGTTTCCGGGGAAGTGCTTTGCCACGCTGGCAAATCCTTCGATGCTCTGTGCGCCGTCCATATAAGCCTTGCTCATCTGATCAACGCGGTCAGGGTCATTGCCGAATGCGCGGGCAACCACCTCAGTATTTTCCCAGTTATAGTGAATATCGCAAACGGGAGCGAACGCCATGTTACAGCCGATCGCTGCAGCCTGCTCGTTTGCCTTGCGTCCCAGATCATATGCATACTGAACATTTCCGGTCGCGCCGATCTTGATGCCGGAACCAATCTGAGTACCGTCGGAGCAAGCACCGTTTCCGCCGGCCTCGGTGTTGCAGGCGATAAATACAGGGACCTTCGCGTACTTCTGTAAGGTACGGTTCTGATCCTGAACCATCTTTCCGGGCATATTGTTGTAACGGCAGCCGCCGAGATGATACTTCTCCATCATCTCTCTCAGATAATCCTCGCTCTGGCCTGCCATCAGCTGGAAGAACAGCTGTCCCACCTTCTCCTCGTCAGTCATGGATGCGATGGTACTCTCCACCCAGGCAATGTCCTCATCATTCAGAAAATACGGATTGGCTTTCAAATCTACCATATTGTTACAGTTCCTTTCTTATATTCGTTTCAAATTGCAGACTCCCCGCAATTTTATTTCACCTAAATACTATACCAGAGCATCCATACTTTTTCAAGGAAAATAAACAGTTTCGCCAAAAATCCTACGAATTTGCACAAAAATCAAACGCCTGCCTTGGAGGCAACAAAATGAATCTTTCCGTCCACCTTCATCTTTTCCCACTTTTCCTTCACCACCTCATATACTCCGTCGTCAATATCCGGTGTCCCACTTGCGCAGGTGGGCAGCAGCATATCTCCCGCCACCTTGGGATCAGTGCAGGCTGTGTCATCTCTCCACTGCTCGCGAACAGCCCGTTCTCTCAGATTTGGAATCTCCATCGGTATTCCACCCTTCAAAATGGAACGGTAAGCAAACATTCCCGGCAGGAACATATCCATGGCCTCATACACATCGATGATATCTGCCTGCCCGTTTCCTCTAATTTTTTCCACAAAGTTATACATGCTGTAAAAATCCGAGCCGCCATGCCCAAAATCCCTGTCATCAGGCTCTCTCACCGGCCGATAACTCTCAATGTGCTTCTCCCTGTACTGCCCGGAAAACTCATCACAATTCACATATATCTGGTGCGTATGTCCCGCCTCGGCATCCTCTCTGGCGCACTCCATTCTTCCTTTTGAACCGTAGACACAGTACCAGACGGAATCCCGATAAAGGTCACCGTGGATACTCTTGATGATCCCTCCATTTTCCAGCGTAATCATCTCGATTCCGAACTGTCCTTTCTGGCCGCCGACCCGAAGCATCCTCTCATTCATGGTGCTCTCGAATCCGGTGACCGACACAGGGCGAAGCCCGGTAATGTGAATGATCGGTCCGATGGAATGGGTGCAATAGAAGGTGGAATACATGGTGTTTCTCCAGTGATTTCGCTCTCCATAAGTAATTTTCGGCCAGATTGGTTCACAGTTGTGAATATACTCGCCCTCTCCGTACTCAAACTCACCGATCTTCCCCTCGGCATACAGGCGCTTCATCTCATAGGGCGCTGCCATATAGCAATAATTTTCGCCGTATGCATAAATTTTTCCGGTCTCTTCCACCGCCTCGATCAATTCTACAGCTTCCTTCATAGTCTGCACCGGGAGCACCTCAGAAAACACATGCTTTCCCAGCTTCATCGCCTTAATGGCAAAGGGTGCATGCTCGTTTGCATAATTCGCCAGAACCACCGCATCCATATCATGCTGAATGAAATCATCAAAATTGTCATAAAGAGCAATATTCATCCCCTCAGACTTCTGTCTGTGGGCCTCCAACGTCTCCGGAAGCTTGTCGCAGATCGCAACCACCTCCGCATTATCCGCTTTTTTACAGTACTCGATCATCGTGGTTCCGCGATGACCTCCCAACACACCAATCCGAACCTTTTTCATTTGACACACTCCTCCTTAATTTATCCAGTTTATCATCATATTATTAAACTTCTGTTTCGGCTCATTTTCAGCCCGCTTTTCAATATCCATCATATAATCTCGCCATCATATAAACTATATCTCCTGTCCATTGTTTGAACAATGGATATTTTCTCTATATTCATGGAATAAAGTTATCTCCATCTTGAAAATTCCCCCGTTTCTCTTTATAATATGGATGTCATCGATGTACAAGGTTATGCATAATCCCCTGTACACTAACGGTACACATATGATAAAGAACGATGCGAGAGAACACCATCATGAACACCGAAAACATCTGTCATTTTATTCCCTACCACAGGGATGACCACTCAATCCACACGATCCACTTTGTTCTGGAGACACAGCCACAAGTGTATCGCTCACTGAAAACGGAGTCCGTATATAAAATGTACTATGTCTTCAAAGGGCACGGTCATCTTCACACTGCCGGTGAAATCACCCCGCTTTCGGAAGGCGACATTTTCTTTAGTTTTCCGGCCTGTCCCTTCGCCATTGAGTCCGGCGAGAATTTCGAGTATATGTACATCAGTTTTCTCGGTTCCAGAGGAAACATGATCATGGATAAACTGAATATCAACCGACACCATTTTCTCTTTCACCATTTTGGTCACCTCGCCGACTTCTGGAAATCCGGCATTTCAGTCACCAGAGCATTCTCCGACCTGGTCAGTGAAAGTGTTCTGCTCTACACCTTTTCACAGCTGGGAGAGAGACAGTCTTCGCCGGCCCGGAAAACAAATGAAGCCCCGGGTGCGGGACTTCTCATCAAAAAATATATCGATGACCACTATTCTGACACTGATTTTTCCGTCACTGCCCTCAGTCGAGAACTGCAGTACAATCCCAAATATGTGTCAGCGGTCTTTAAGAAAACTTTCGGAATCGGAATCATCGAATATTTGACTACCATCCGCATCCAACAGGCCTGCACCATGATCGAGCAGGGCTTCACCAGCGTCAGCGATATCGGTTATCGCTGTGGATTTTCCGATCCACAGTATTTTTCCAAGGTGTTCAAGAAACGGATGGGGATGGCGCCGGAGAACTACAGGAAAACTCATGCTTAATATGAACAACAAAAAAATGACCGCAACCTCGTATCGAGATTACGGCCATTCAGCGTGGAGCTGGGGGGAATCGAACCCCCGTCCGAAAGCCTATCCATCCAGGTGTCTCCCATCACAGTCTTTGGTTTGACATTCCCTCCGCGCAGCGCCCAAAGACAGGCTATGCACTTCAGTAGCTTCATCTTTTCTTCCATCCCTGCAAAGCTTAGGGGACGAAGTTCCCTGTCAAGTCGATGCCAGACTCTTAAGCAACAGGCGACTTAAGGCTGACAGCTGCCATTAGGCAGCGATAGCTAAATTATCTTCAGCGTTTAATTTTAATTCCGTTTTGATGTGCGGTCACGGTCCGCAGATGGCTGCCCAAACTTCAAAACCCCCGTCGAAACCAGTACAACCCCTGGTTTTAGTGCCGCGGTTAGCGACCGCGGTCGGTTTGCTGAAGCGGTGTTTCTACAGAACAGTCTATGTGCAAACACAGACAACGGTTTCTCTGAGAAAGAAAGAGCTGTCGCAGGCAATTACCTCAGACAGCTCTCGTGGTTTCGTCGATTACTCCTCAACAGGGATGATCTCTCTCTTGTTGTAAGAACCGCAAGCCTTGCATACGCGATGAGGCATGGTCAAAGCACCACACTTGCTGCACTTAACCAAATTAACAGCGCTCATCTTCCAGTTAGCGCGACGGCTGTCTCTTCTAGCTTTGGAACTTTTATTCTTAGGACAGATTGACATGGTAACACCTCCTTAACGTTATCAAAATCATCTCAGTGCTGTTTGTTCGCACTGCCAAATATATCGAGGATAGCTGCCATCCTGGGGTCAAGCTCTGTCGCATCACAGTCGCATGTCCCAAGATTCAGGTTTGTACCACATCGTTTACAAATCCCTTTGCAATCTTCTTTACACAGTACCCGTAAAGGCATATGCACGAACAGCTCGTTGCGAACTAACGCATCCACATCCAGTTGATATCCATCAATATAAGGCTCGTCAGAATCTTCTGTCGCCTGCTCCGGCGTGTCGGACAGCTCGAGCTGCTCGTCCACCGAAATCACAAACGGTACCGATACTGGTTCAAGACAGCGTCCACAGGGAATCTCAAGGGTCATCTGAATCTCTGCATTCATCTGTATCTTTTTCTTGCCAAGGTGTGTCAGCTTAAGCGCTACCGGAGACTTTTCCGTCACCGGATAGGTCTCACCCAGCATCTTCACTGAGTCAAACTCGACAGAAACCTCGAAGGTTTTCGGCTCATCTATGTGGTTAAAAAGTTCTGATAAACAAATCTGCATACTCGTCTCCTTATACGCACTAAGTTATTATACACAGCAGCGTAACGTTTGTCAAGTAAAAATACTTGATTTTTTATAACAACTTAAACAGACAGAACAGATCCCTCTCTCCTGCATTCTTTGACATATTATATAGCAAATTTCACATTCGTTCAAGTCATTCCGGCTGGAAAGTCACGCAGTTTTTGGATAAAATGCCGTACATTTCCACACGTTGTCCCCATGCAAATCACCTGCAAAGGTAAGAAACCGTCTGCGGCGGAATCATTCCTCATTTATATCACCTTTGCAGATATCCGGCCTGATCCAGCAATTTATATAAAGTAGGCTCCAGATGAAACTCACTGAGCACCCGCTCCACCTCAGCCATCTTCTCCGGTGCCCCCTTGCCTGGCCGCTTCACCGCGCGAATCATGATATTTTTCGGTGTGTGTTCAAAAGCCACGAACTCCACCATCTGGGTGCGGTAGCCGCAGACCTCCAGAAGGTTACAGCGGATAGAATCGGTGAGCAGTGCGGAAATACGCTCCTTCACGATGCCATATCGGGTCAGCAGAGAAAACTGCTCGCTCCTGATCTGGTTATTAAGCTCATGCTGACAGCAGGGCACGGAGAAAATCATCCGCGCATTCCAGCTGATAGCGTTAAACAGCGCAAAATCAGTGGCGGTATCACAGGCATGGAGGGAGATCACCACGTCAATCTCACCGGAATTTTTGTACTTTCCGATATCCCCCACCTCAAAACGCAATCCGCCGTAGCCGTATTTTTTCGCTGTCTGATTGCACTTTTCAATGACATCCTCTTTTAGATCCAGACCAATCATCTCCACCTCGGCCTTTTTGATCTCCGTGAAATAGTAATACAAAATAAAGGTCAGATAAGATTTTCCGCAGCCAAAATCAATGATGGTCAGCTTCTTATCGGGCAGATTTTTTACCTCATCGTCCACAATCTCAATGAAACGGTTGATCTGCCTGTACTTATCGTACATGGAATTAACCACTTTTCCGTCCTTGGTGAACACGCCCATGTCGATCAGCGGCTCAATCCGGGTCCCCTGAGGTAAAATATAATTTTTCTCCCGGTTATGACCCACTCTGACTTTTGGGGCCTGCTGCTTTTCCATGCACTGCCTGCCGGTCATCAGCTTGCCCTTTTTGCTCAGGCGCAGCGTATATTCGTACTCATCGGTCCAGACATTCACATTTTTAAAGCTTTCACCGAACATTTCCGTCAGAAATGTCCTGGCATCCTCATGGCTTTTCTTCTCATGGAACACTTGTTTCTGGGTGTATTTCTCCAGAAACCACTGACCGTCCATGCGGTTCATCTCAATTTTTCTGTACTCAGCTCCGCTCACCGGATTGCTGATCACACACTTATATGCCTGCTCACTGAATGCCTTCCCGATGGCATCCAGACGCTCTCTGATTTGCACTTCCATGCTTTGCTTTTCTGTGTTTTGCTTTTCTATGTTTTGCTTTTCTATGCTTTGCTTCTCCATGATTTCCTCTGCACCGTTTTCTCATTATTTCTTTGCCATCCTATGTTCGCCCTCAACAACATCATCTTCACGCCGTTCTTCTGCTCGACCGGATGGCTCATCACAACCATACAAAACCCCCGCCAAAATGTCAAGCCCAACATCTGACTCCTTGCCTTTTTTTCCTGTCTGTGGTAGCATAAAATGAAAGCCCTTGAAGGCGACTGCATAACCCCCGTTCCTGCGCGCAAGGATACACAGGCACCAGTCGACTTTCGTACACAGATATCAAGCGGGCTCAATCACAAACAGCAAAGGAGCTGCCATGAACGTTACCGGAATTATCGCCGAATACAATCCCTTCCATCTGGGCCATGCTTACCATCTGGCCGAAGCCCGCAGATTGACAAATGCGGACTATCTTATCGTGATCATGAGCGGTGACTTTGTCCAGCGCGGTGAACCGGCTATTTTCAATAAATATGTCCGCACACAGATGGCTCTCATGGATGGCGCCGACCTGGTGCTGGAGCTTCCCGTTCCCTTTGCCACCGCCAGCAGCGAAGATTTCGCAGGCGGTGCCGTGGCGATCCTGGATAAGCTGGGCGTGATCAATCACTTGTCGTTCGGCAGCGAGGCCGGCTGCCTCAGCGATCTCCTCTCTGTGGCTGAGCTTCTGGAAAATGAGTCCGCCGAGACCAGCGAGTTGATCCGCCTGGGATTAAAGGACGGCCTCTCATACCCTGCCGCGGTCTCCAAAGCGTTATTGTCCGCTCCCCAGGGAAGCTCGTTTTCCCAGAAAACTACAGGCACAGACGAAAACAGTTCTGCATTATCAGCTATACTCTCCACCCCCAACAATCTGCTGGGCGTGGAGTATTGTCGTGCGCTCAAGCATCGCTCATCCTCCATCCAGCCTGTTACAATTAAGCGTCTGGGTGATTATCATGGAGCGGACATATCCGCATCATCCGGCGAGCAGGTCGGCTTCCCTTCCGCCTCCGCGCTGCGTAAGGTCTTCATGGCACATGATATGGCAGAAACCGCGGAGATGATCAGAGCCTCTGTGCCGGAAAACACACTCTCCCTCATGAAAAAAGAGGTCGGTTATTCCGGCCCACTTTTTGCTGATGATTTTACAGACGCTTTATTTTACCGTCTGCTGAATGAGACGGGGGACTGTCTATGTAAGCATATGGATGTCACCCCGGATCTTGCCGGACGGATCATGAATTTAATGTCCTCCTGCCGGACATACACCGAGCTTGCTGAAACCGTTAAATGCAGATCCTACACCCGCCTGCGGATCAACCGCGCCCTGCTTCACACTCTGTTGGGGATCACCGACAAGGCCATGTCCGCATTTAAGGCAAATGACTACGCAAATTATGCCAGAGTTTTGGGATTTAAAGATAGCGCTAAACCGCTGCTCCGTGAGATCAGCGAACACGCCTCGATTCCTCTGCTGCTCCGCATGAAGGAAGACCGGGAGCGTTTGTCAGCGACCGATTTGACACTTCTGAGGATGAACGATTTCGCTTCCGATCTGTACCGCATGACCGCGCAGCGAAAATACGGAAATGTGCTGGCGGACGAGTACAGCCGGCGGTTACTCCGGCTGTAGACGGATTATTCCTTTCCAATCGTATCTCCCTCGATCTTCATGTCGATGATTTGATGCGCCAGATTAAGTAAATACTCGTCAATTTCCTTTCGGTCTTCTTCTGTCATGATTCTGTTTGTCCGTGATGGCTGACACTGCATCCAATAACGCTGTCCGTCCACTCCAAACGCAAGATATCCAAAAGACAAAGCCCGTTCAATCTTATTAAAATGACCTTTTGCCGTGCGATACTCGAAGGAACATTGATCAGACATATACTCTCCAATCCCTGCTCCAAAAGAAATGCTACAGATCTTACCGTTAATCTCCATATTCCCTGCAATCCGATACCCCTCTACCGGTGAAAACCGCTTACGTTCAGGCACCTCAATCCGGTAACATATCCCTTCCGGTTCAAGAGCATCAAGCAAAAAATCGGAATAGACAATCTCCGGCATATCTTCCCGCAGCGCCTCGATCAATGCTTCCTCATTCTCCACTACTATCACAACTTTAGGGTAAATCGGGACATTTACTCAGATGTAAATCGTCAGACAAATAACCGCGAAGATACACACAGTAAAGAAAATCGCGATGGGCTTAATCCGAACTTTTTTGATCCGTTATCTCCTCTCTTTGACCGATTATCATCTCAAATTATCGTTTAGTAACTGTATCTCCGTCCGCAGCCATATCCATCATCCGGAAGGCAATGTCCCTCAACACGTCTGCTTCCGTATCGATCCACGCTTCAGCGTCCTCATATTTCCACAGGTAAATCGTGTATGAACAGTCCTGATGATAAAAGTGAACGTCAGACACCTTCTCACCGGATGCAATCCCTTCGTCATATGCTATCCCGCGATACTCCACATCTCCTGTCCTTGGCTGTTCATTTCCCACTCTGTCCGCGGTAATATGAATCACACAATCCTTTTCACCCACTGTATATGTACCGCTGATCGTATAGCCCTCTGCCTTTGCAAAGCGATCACGGCTCTCCAGTCCAACGTAAAACTCAGGATCTGTCAACTGGTACTCGTTCATCAGAAAATCGGGATAGACTATATCAACCTTATCCTGCTCCAACTCTTTCAGCAATTCTTTCTCTGTCTCCACGCCTTTTTTAAATGCCGGATAGACTGGAAGCGACGCCCAGATGCAACCGATAAAACCAAGAACCAAAACAACTAACAGTACACCACAGACAACTGTAGACAGATATATTGACTTTTTCTCAGATAATTTCTTTCTCATTCAGTCCCCTCCGTTTTTGTTTCCGATCAATGATTTCACATCAAGTATATCAGAGTCTCTAATTGTCCGTCAATTATTACACAAATATTGTAACAAAAAATTAATAAAAGCAGCACCCAGATCTCTCCGCATGCTGCCTCATCTCTCATACCAGTATTCTCAATAAACCCAGAAATACAATCCCAGTGCCACCAGAATGCCCAGAAGCATGCCGCAGAGAACCTGCAGCGGAGTGTGGCCCACAAACTCTTTCAGCTTCTTTTCCGCTGAAACCTGGGGTTTTCCCAGTTCCTCAAACAGGGCCAGCATCTCATTGAGAATCTTCGCCTGCTTTCCGGTCTCCCAGCGAACCCCCATGGCATCGTGCATGACGATCGTCGCCAGCATGGTCGTCACCGCAAACTCAAAGGAACCCACTCCGTAAATCAGTGCGCTGCTCATGGCCATGGAAGACACTGTCGCAGAATGTGCGCTGGGCATACCGCCGTCACCAATCATTCTCTCCCAGTTTAATGTTCTATTGATCACAGAATACAGGATCATCTTTAAGGTTTGTGCCACAAACCAGCCGGCGATTCCGGCAATCAGAACGCGATTCGAAAATAACTCTTGAAAAAATTCTGCCACTTCGTCTGTCTCCTTCTAAATAATCCCCAAAATGCTGTCGGATTTCGGATGTGATATCATTAGTTTTCTCCCTTTTCGGAAAAATGTGCTCAGAATGTATTAACAACAATTCAATTCTTTCGTAAAACATTTAAAACTGCGTTCTTTATATCTTGCATACCTTTAATTGTAGGATGACCGCATTTCTTATCTATGGTGTCAAACGAAATCTCTGTTATACCATAGATTTGACAGGCTTTTTTCATCTCTGCCGAAATTTCAGGTTTCAGTTCTGTATTTATCAGGCAGTAAATATGAGCTTTGGGAAGCTTGTCTTTTAATGTTTTTAAAAAATATGATATTGCCGGCAAAACAAAATACAAATCATCGTGTTCCCAATTTTCGTATTTCATTGTTCCGAGCGGTGCATCTGCCCAACTGTCATTGGTCCCTCCGAAAACAAAAACAGTATCAATATTGTTTTTGTCGAAAAAACCCTGTTCAATCACCATATGTAATCTATAAATAAAAGAAGATGATTTTGAACAGTCCGTATTGTTATATCCCGTATAACAGATCGTTGAACCGGACCAACTGTTGTTTAAAACGAGATTTAAATTGGCTTCTGCAATAACTTGATGCCACCATGTATGATATACGTTTGTTACATCGGTTTCCGGACGTCCTTTCTCAGAATAATATACTGCATAGCCATCGGGTACAAATTTTTCAAAAGTAGAATAACTATCCCCAAAAATAATCGTATTGTTTGACAATGCAATCACCTCTATTCATAATTTTCTATTAAAAAACACAATTCAGAAAAGGGAGTTAGTTTTTAAAGCTGTGGATCGGTGCAGGAATGCGTCCTCCGCGGTTCACAAACGCCTCGCAGGAATACTTATTCACCGGCATGATCGGCGCATAGCCCAACAGACCACCAAACTCGACGATCTCCCCCACGCCTTTTCCGCAAACCGGGATCAGGCGCACTGCGGTGGTTTTCTGGTTGATCATACCGATGGCCGCCTCATCTGCGATGATACCGCTGATGGTGGATGCAGGGGTATCTCCCGGAATCGCGATCATATCCAGTCCTACGGAGCAGACACAGGTCATGGCCTCCAGCTTTTCGATGGTCAGCGCGCCTCTGTTCACCGCGTTGATCATGCCCTGATCCTCGCTGACGGGAATGAACGCACCGGACAGGCCGCCCACATAGGAGGATGCCATCACACCGCCCTTCTTTACCTGGTCGTTCAAGAGCGCCAGTGCAGCCGTCGTTCCGGGAGCGCCCACGCTCTCCAGACCGATCTCCTCCAGAATATCTGCCACACTGTCACCGATTGCAGGGGTCGGTGCCAGAGAAAGATCCACAATGCCGAAGGGAACGTCCAGACGTTTGGAGGCCTCCCTCGCCACCAGCTGACCCACACGGGTAACCTTAAATGCTGTGCGCTTGATGGTCTCGCAGAGAGTCTCAAAATCAGCACCACGCACCTGCTCCAGCGCCGTCTTTACCACGCCGGGGCCGCTGACACCTACATTGATGACGCGGTCACCCTCGGTGACGCCGTGAAATGCGCCCGCCATAAAGGGATTGTCATCGGGAGCATTGCAAAATACCACCAGTTTTGCACAGCCGATGGAATCTCTGTCCTTCGTTAGCTCCGCAGCCTTCACAACCACCTCTCCCATCAGCTTGACCGCATCCATGTCAATGCCGGTCTTTGTGGAACCCACATTGACAGAACTGCACACCCGATCGGTCTCCGCCAGCGCCTGAGGGATGGAGAGGATCAGATTCCGCTCTGCGACAGTCATCCCCTTGCTCACCAGTGCGGAATAACCGCCGATGAAGTTTACGCCAACCTCCTTCGCCGCCCGATCCAGCGTCTTTGCGATGGTCACAAAATCCTCCGGTGTTTTACAGCAGCAACCGCCCACCAGTGCAATAGGGGTGACGGAAATACGCTTGTTTACGATCGGAATACCAAACTCTTTTCCGATCTCGTCGCCGGTCTGTACCAGATCCTTCGCCGAAGCGACGATCTTTTCATAAATCTTCTCATTTAAGCGATCCAGATCGCTGTCACAGCAGTCCAGCAGGCTGATGCCCATGGTGATGGTACGCACGTCCAGCATTTCCTGCTCGATCATTTTATTTGTCTCTAAAACCTCAAAACTGGTAATCATAGTCTGTTCCTTTTCTGTCTGTTCAAATTTACTCGGGCTCCTTTCTCATGTAGCGGCGGGTCCCAAGGTCATGCTTTTTCATGTGAACATGAATCGCGTGACTTTTGTCCCCTAGTGCATCATATACGATGCATACTGGTGAAGATCTCCTCGCTCTGGCAGCGGATCTTCACGCCAAGGGCCTCCCCGATTTTCTGCAGATCCTCAGCCATCTGTCCCACCTTCACCTCAGACTTGCTGATATCCACAATCATCATCATGTTGAAGTATCCCTGAACGATGGTCTGGGAAATATCCTCAATATTCATCTGATTGTCCGCAAGATATGTACAAACCTTTGCAATAATACCTACCGTGTCTTTTCCTAATACAGTAATGATCATCTTGCTCATGTTAAACTCCATTCTGCCGTTTTCCCCGGCACCTATCCTTATTTTCGAATCTGATTATCTGTTCGGTTAAGTCTGAATTCTTCAGCACTCTTTATATTTTACCCAAACATCAGAATTTCGCAACTGCTTTTTTATTTCGCGCCTTTCCATGTCATCTTTGCGGTCCGTCGGCAAGAACACTCTGCCACAGCACTCAAAAATAGATGATCTCCGACATTTTCTCCCTGGGTGCCACCGTGATCGGGAAATCACCGCCCTTGTAAGGGCAATCCCCCAGCGAGATTTCCACCTTCACCGACTCATAGGCCAGATCGGGATAATTGTTTTCTTTGCTCAAATGTCCCAAAAAAATATGCTTGATATTGTCGTGAAGCACATCGCAGAGCAGATGCCCTGCCGCCTCGTTGGACAAATGTCCTCTGGTCCCTAAAATACGCTGTTTTAAATAGTAGGGATATGGGCCGGTCTCCAGCATCCGGATATCGTGGTTTGCCTCCAGAAGAAGTACATCCAAATCTTGCAGATGGTTGATCGTGTAACCGCTGTACTCTCCCAGGTCGGTCATCACTGCCGCCGACTTGCCCTCATGCTCGATCCGATAGGCACAGGGATCTGCCGCATCGTGGGAAATGGCAATAGGCTGCACCTCCAGATCACCGATCTGAAAGGACTCATCCGCCTGAATCGGATGAAACAATTCCTCCGGTACGGCCCCCAAAGAAGTGGTTCTCAGTATCTTTCTTATGGTCCTCGCCGTGGCGTACACCGGGATTTGATACTTTCGCAGCAATACTCCCAGCCCACAGATATGATCCGAATGCTCGTGGGTGATCAGAATCCCGCCGATCTCTTTGCCGCTAATACCCAACTCCCGCAGTCCTTGATCAATCCTTTTGGCGGAAATGCCGGTGTCAATAAGCACATGGGTCTGATCACTGCCGGTATAGATACAGTTTCCACTGCTGCCGCTGGCAATACTTGTAAATCTCATATGTTCTTATCTGTCCTTCTTACATCTTTCTTATGTCTTTTCTCATGACTTTTCCCGTGGCCTTTCCCGCAGACAAGACCTCCACTCTGGACCTGTCTGTCACGCCAGTCCCAGTTTCCGGAGAAGTTTCCGGATCTGTGCCTCCGTGTCTGCCAGCGCACCGCTGTTATCGATCACCCGCTGGCATCCGGCCCGGAAAGCCTCCTCCGACAGCTGGTTGGCCATCATGGAGTCAATCCGCTCGTCGCTATATCCGCGGCTTTCTCTCAGTCGCCTGCGCCGGGTCTCCTCGTTGGCATAGATATACCAAAATTCGTCGCAGACATCCTCATAGTGCGCCTCCAAAAGCAGCGCCGCCTCCACGGCAATCAGTCTCGCCTCACTGGCTTCGCACTGCCGGATAATCTCCCGTTTCACCGCCGGATGAATGATTCCGTTAAGTTTTTTCAGCAATTCCCTGTCGCAAAACACCTGACTCGCAATCCAGGGTCTGTCCAACGTCCCGTCAGCCTTCACTGACCGCGAGCCAAACAATTCTGACACCGGTCGAAAACAACAGCCGTCGGGCTCCATCACCTGGCGGCCCACCTCATCGGCCAGAATCACTTCCGCGCCGAATTTATCCTTCAACAGGCTTAAGACCTGGCTTTTGCCGACACCGACACCGCCAGTCACACCGATCACGTAACTCATATACTTTCCTCTGCCGATTCTTCGGCCTTTCTCGCCTCTGACCTTTTCTTTTCGTCAGCTGTCTTTCTCCTCCGGTCCGCAGCACGCTGCAGCAAAATCCAGCCCGACATATTCACTCCACCTGCGTATCTCAACTCGCAGGAAATCACTTGGTCTCGAACCAGCTGCTTCCGGAATGAATCTCCACCTCCAGGGGAACGTCCATCTCTGCAGCCCCCATCATGGCCACCTTCACCAGCTCCATCACCTGCGCCTCCTCGTCCTTCGGAACCTCCAGAAGAAGCTCATCGTGCACCTGCAAAACGATCTGTGTCTTCAGTCCCCGACGCTTTAACTCTCTGTCCACACGCACCATAGCGATCTTCATCACATCAGCCGCGGTACCCTGAATGGGCGCGTTCATGGCAATGCGCTCGCCGAACTGACGCTGCATAAAGTTGGAGGAGGAAATCTCCGGCACCGGACGTCTCCGCCCGAAGATGGTGGAGACATAGCCCTGCTCCTTTGCATCGCTGACCAGACGATCAAGAAACTTCTTGACCTGTGGATAGGTCTCAAAATATTTATTGATATAGTCCAGCGCTTCCTGCCTGGTGATACTCAAGTCCTCACTGAGGCCGAATGCACTGATACCGTAAATAATTCCAAAGTTAACCGCCTTGGCATTTCGCCGCTGCAGGGAGGTCACCTCATCGAAGGGGATGTGGAACACCTGCGACGCGGTAATCAGGTGAATGTCCTGACCGGTGCGGTATGCCTCAATCAGCTGCTGATCTCCGGACATATGAGCCAGAACACGCAGCTCAATCTGGGAGTAATCCGCATCCACAAACACACAGCCATCCTTCGGCACAAACACGCGGCGGATCTCCCGGCCCAGCTCCATGCGCACCGGAATATTCTGCAGATTCGGCTCAGTACTGCTGATGCGGCCGGTAGCCGTGATAGTCTGATTGAAGGTTCCGTGGATACGCCCGTCCTCACAGATAAACCCGGCCAGACCTTCCGCGTAGGTGGAGTTTAACTTGGTCAGCTGGCGATATTCCAAAATATCGTTCACCACCGGGTAATCCTCCGCCAGCTTCTCCAGAATATCCGCCGAGGTGGAATATCCTGTCTTGGTCTTTTTCGCATGAGGCATCTTTAATTTGTCAAACAGAATGGTTCCCAGCTGCTTGGGCGAATTGATATTGAACTGCTCGCCCACCTGATCATAGATGGACTGCTCCACCTGATCAATACGGACCTTCAGCCGCTTTCCATAGTCCTCCAACTCCTGGCGGCGCACACGGATACCCACGTTTTCCATCCGGTAAAGGCTGTAGATCAGGGGAAGCTCGATCTCCTGATACAGCTCCCAGGCTCCGTTTTCCTTGAGAAGCGCCTTCACTTTATCAGCGGCCTTGTACGCCACATAAGCGAGATATCCGCCGTATACCAGGAACTTATCCGGCTGCTCCGCCGCAGCCGCCTTCAGGGACAGCTTTCCAAGGCAGTCCGCTCTGGAGGGAATAGTCAGCTCCAGATAATCTCTGGCGATATCATCACAGTCATAACTGTTTTTCAGCGGGTTCAGCAGATAGGCGCTGACCCCTAGGTCGAGCTGTCTGACATCCTCCTCCGCCTCCAAAAAGGGCAGCATCGCCTTAAGATCCAGCACAGCAGTCTCGCCGTCACGGTTCAGAATATCCGCTGCCTGACTGCACAGATACTCCTCAGTCATAAAGCCCTCGGGGCAGATCACACAGACCGCTTCGTCGCCCGCACACAGGGACAGACCGATCACCTCACCGCCCTCGGCCATCAGCTGAAGTCCGACCATCTCCGCATTTTTTGCCATCGCAAACAGCTTTTCCGCCTCTGTCCAGTCAGTGATCAACTTTACTTTTTCCTTAAATTCCTGACCTCCCCGACTCTCCTCGTCAAACTTCTTCATCAGGCTCTTTAATTCCAGACGCTTCAGGATCGGATATGCCTCGGGCGTGAACAGATGCCCCAGTCGGCCATCCTCCACCGAAAACTCCACCGGGCTCTCTGTATTGATCTCCGCCAAGGTGCGGCTCAGCTTCGCAATCTCCTCATGGCCGTCCAGCGCATTCTTTGCGCGGTTGGGCTTGATCTCCTCCAGGTGGGCAAACACCTGATCCAGGGAGTGATACTGCTGGATCAACGCGTAGGCCGTCTTCTCGCCGATGCCGGGGACTCCGGGAATATTGTCGGAGGTATCGCCCATCAGCGCCTTCACGTCGATAAACTCCGTGGGGGTGACACCAGTCTGCGCGGTGAAATCGGCGGCGTAGTAATCCTCCACGGTGGTGGTACCCTTCTTCGTCTTGGGAATACGCACGCAGATATGGTCAGAGGCCAGCTGCAGCATATCACGGTCTCCTGAGACCAGCCGTACCTCCAGGCCGTTTCGCTCCGCCCGCTTGGCCACGGTACCCAGAATATCGTCCGCCTCAAACCCGGGCAGCTCCAGAATACGAACTCCCATGGCCGTCAACACTTCCTTGATCACCGGCACCTGCTCTCTCAACTCCTCCGGCATGGCCTTTCTCGTCCCCTTATACTCACCGTAAAGCTCGTGGCGGAAGGTGGGGTGATGCACATCAAAGGCAACCGCCAGATACTGCGGTTGCTCCTCATCCAATATTTTCAGCATAATATTAAGGAAACCATACACCGCGTTGGTGTGAAGACCCTCCGAGTTAGTCAGATCCGGCACGCCGTAGAACGCCCGGTTCAAAATACTATGTCCGTCAATCAATACAATCTTTTCCATCATTCACTCCCACTATCCGATCATCCTCGACACTGTTTTCTCTGATAATCAGCCAATCAGCCACACACGCATCTGCACCAGTATCAACGCCAGTGCCGCCCAAAACGCCATCGTAGACACACTGTACTTGACGATCCGACAGAGATATCTTACACGCAGATCTTTTCTGGTCCGCTCCAAAATACGATTTAACTGCTGACTGTAATCATAACTCATCTCCCGGTCATCTCGGTTCTGTTCCAAAATGCCAACTCGAATCATATAACGAAGCTCCAGCTCCTCCATGCACTCATGGCAGCTGTCCGCGTGCTCCATAAAGTCACCGGCCTGACCGATCGTCAATCGATCATCCAGGAAATCATTGATCTGCTGCTGAAACTCCAGACACCTCATCGCCATGCCTCCGGTTTTATCCTCGTCATGCCTGATTTGCATGCATATTGACTATATCATATCATACTTTGCCCACACATTTCAATGGTATCTGTGTAAAGTATTTGCATAAAATCATTTTCCTATTTGCAAAAAATATCCGGAATAAACGCAGAGTCTGTTTCTCTTTCGTTTATTCCGGATGTCCTCGTTCACAAATGAACAAATCAGCTAGTTTGCCCGGCTGTTTCGATTCATTATCAACTCCGATAATGGCGATGATGTTTTTTTTCAGCAGCCTGCTGCAGCTTGATTGCGCGGCGATTGATGACCTCCTCGCTCTTTGGTTGGATATCTCCCGCCTTGGTCAGTGCATCTCTTGTCATCATGGGGCCGACCAGTTCATAGATCAACACTGCAAACAGCACAATATTGCGGATCAGCGCACCGCCTTCACCCATCTTATCAGCTGCGGTCACACACATCCCCAGCGCAACTCCCGCCTGCGGAAGCAAAGTAATACCCAGATATTTTTTAATCGTATCGTCGCACCCTGATGCCGCAGCGCTGATATATGCACCCACATATTTACCCAGTGAGCGGAAAACAATGTATACCACTCCGATGAGCACTACACTCAAATCAGCAAACACACTGAGCTCCAGCTCCGCACCGCTGATCACAAAGAACAACGCAAACAAAGGAGCCGTCCACCGGTCAGCCTTCTCCATCAAGTCGTGGGACAGCGGACACAAATTACAGAACATCGTTCCCAGCATCATACACACCAACAATGATGAGAATACAATGTGCACGCCGCCGATCTCAAACTCGATCATGGACAGGGCTACCGTCAAAAAGACAAAGACAATCGTCAAAGACAGACGGTTGCTGTTGGAGTTGAACAGCTTCTCCAGTTGTGTCAGAACCCACCCGAGAAAAGCCCCCAGGCCAAGCGAAAGAATAATCTCCAAAAACGGCTCCACCACAATAGAAACCAGGTTAAACTGCCCATTCTGCAGCGCCACCGCCACACCGAAAGATACCGCAAACACAATCAAGCCCACCGCATCATCCAATGCCACCACAGGAAGCAGAATGTCCGTCAGCTTACCCTTGGCCTTATACTGCCGTACAACCATCAATGTCGCTGCAGGTGCGGTGGCTGTCGCGATGGCACCCAGCGTGATGGCTGTGGATATCGGAAGCTTATCTCCCAAAAACAGATGAAGCCCGATCAGTGCCACATCCACAAACAAAGTAGCTACCAGTGCCTGAACAATACCAACGACAGTCGCCTGCCGTCCGGTATGTCTGAGTTGGGACAGTCGAAACTCGTTGCCGATGGCAAATGCAATAAAGCCCAATGCCACATCGGATACCAATCCGAATTCTCCCACATTTTCATGGGAAATAAAACCGATCCCGGGAATCCCCAGGCTGCCCAGAAAATATGGGCCCACCAAAACTCCGGCAATCAGGTATGACGTCACTGCCGGGAAATTAAAGCGCTTTAATACTCGGGTCATCAACAGACCGGCAAGCAATGCAATAGAAAGTGATAATAAAGTAGTCATCATTTACGCCTCTCATTTACGCTAATTCTGTATTCCAAAAAGACCCAACAGTTATACCACTTTCAACCCAACATTTCAACCTCGCTTTTTCACAAAAATCAATGAATTTATTCCTCCAAATTCGTCATATTTTAATCCATAAAAATCCCCGATCTGATTTACCGGACCGGGGATCTCTCGCTTATTGTTAAGCCTCATTTGCTTACTTTGATTCACTCTCATTATATTTTTTCATCAGCTCCGACAATTCCTTGTCCGTCTCTGACTCACTGAACTTCTCCAGAGGAACATTCATCATCTTCTCAGTGAACTCGTTCTGCTCCTTCTGCTCCTCCAGCTTAATCTTACGGTTCTTATTGATACCGTAAACCACAATGCCGATGACTGCCACTCCGCCAACCACTAAAAGCGCTGTCCTGGCCACATCAAAACCACTGGTGATTTCCTTCATCATCAGTTCACCGGACTCCTCGAACATCTTAGAAAATACTTCCTCATAGTCCAGATCATAGTCATTTATATAGCGAACAAAATACTGGTAGATAATTTCCTCTGCCTCGGTATCGATCACCGCAGTAGCCTGAGTTCCGGTCACAAACCAGATTTCCCAAGCATAAGACGCATCCTCCGTGTAGGTAAACAGGAAATGTGCTTCATCGGTAAACAGCTCATCGTACATCGACTCGGCCAGGTTCTGCAAACTGCCATATTCCACGATTTCATCCGCGCTGGCCAGATAGAGATAGGGCTGAACTCCGGTCTCTTTATAGAATTTTTTCATTCCTCCGGTCAGTTTAGCAGAAAGCTGGATCGCGTCCAGATTATCCGTATAATATCCGGTCTCATTGACCGACCCGGAGGGCAAAGGCTCTCGCTCCACGGTGCTTTCAATCTTCGTATCACCGTAATCATTACTGCCATGATTCGTAAAAGAAAACATATTGAACAATATGACAAGGAAAATCAATAGAACGATAAAGGTCACCAGACCAGGCATACAACCACCGCCTGAGGACACTCTGCGTCCCGGTCCAGACACATAAACCGTGCGCCTGGGCGTGCTGGGACGATATCCGCCCATGGGAGGACGGGGACCTCCTCCCATGGATGGTCTGGGTCCGGTAGGGCGAGGGCCTCCTCCCATGGACAGTCCGGATCCGCCAGGACGGGAACTGCTAAATCCCCCTCTGCTGCCCGAACTAAAACTACCTCTTCCGCTTCTACTGGAAGAGGAAGAAAATCCTCTGGAACTTCTGGAACTGCTGGACCTGAATCCACCGCCACCTCTGGAGCCTCCACCACCACGTCTGGCCATCACACTACCTCCCTGATCCTGAATTTATGTCAATCATTAACAGACTTCTCCGGGTATCCATTATATGATTTGGGTGTCAAAACATTTTTGACCCTTGTATCATTATATTCTATCTTAAAAAAAGTTTCAACTCAATTCTCTATACTTCCCGAAATCTTAACATTTTCCAAAATTTAAATTTTTCATAAAATCCACTCCCCATGACCTTGACTTTTTATTTTTTGCATGATACGATATTCTTCAAACTTTTTAACCTTTTTGGAGATTGACCTATGCTGGAAAAGACCTTCTCGGATGTATATTGCCGTTTTAAAAACCACTTTTACCAGGGGATGTTCCGCGAGCTGCCGGACCGGGAGTCCTCACTGACCGCCACGGAAGCCTTTGCCGTTGAGGTCATTCATACGTTGGGGGAGCCCACCATCGGAGAGTTTGCCAACTTTATCCATATTTCTCTGCCAAATGCCACCTACCGCATCAACGCATTAGTAAAAAAAGGGTATGTGCGCAAAACCCACTCTGATGCCGACCGCCGCGAGGTGCGTCTGTGTCTGACTGAGCGCTTTTATCATTATTATAATATCAGCAGTGACTATATTCATCACATCCTTGCAAAGATGAAAGAAAGGATGAGCGAGACTGAATGTATGCAGTTCGTTCAGAGTCTATCTGTCATGATGAATATTATGGATGAGTTTGACACAGACAAACTGTTCGAAGCGTAACACCCGATTTGTCCGTTGTGCGTTTTTGTCCCGCATTATATCACAGCCATGTGTCATCAAATTTGTGTATCGTTGAAGCTGCGTATACCGAATTTGTGTATTATCGAATTTGCATATTATTAAATCTGTGTATCATTGAATTTGCATATCATTGAATCTGTGCATTATCGAATTTGCATATCATTGAATCTGTGCATCATTGAATTTGCATATCATTGAATCTGTGTATTATCGAATTTGCATATTATTAAATCTGTGTATCATTGAATTTATATTTCATCGGATCAACAGAAAATGCCGACAGTAACCCGATGCCCCCAACGGGCATCGCAATTATTGTCGGCACACTTGTTTCCTCTTCGTCGTTCAATGCATTCTTCTGCCCGAAATACTATCTTCCGAAATACGCATCAATACCGTCGGCAATCCCCTTAGCCATGGCTCTGCGATAATCATCCTCTGCCATCGCCTGATCCTCCTTCGGATTGCTCATAAATCCCACTTCCACAATAGTCACCGGTATTTTACACCAGTTAATTCCACTCATTGTGTCCGTTTCAAGAATCCCCTTGTTCACCGCCCCGGTGGCCGCACATAAATAGTCCACTACCAGCTGGGATAAGGTCTTGCTCGGCATATATAAGTTTCCATTATAGGGATTATTCTGAGTCATGCACATGGTCAGAGCTCCATGAATCTCCTGATTTGAAACGCTGTTTCCATGAATCCGGACAAAAATATCGGAATTGCAGCTGTTCGCCAGCTCCGCACGCTCCGCATTGCTGATATCCACATCTGCCGTCTCACGGATCATCAATACACTGTAGCCTCTCGCCAGCAGCTCGTCACGGAGATACAGAGAGATCACCAGATTCATCTCATGCTCCGGAATGCCGGTCACCACGCCCTGAGTTCCGGACGAAACCTTCGCTTTCATCTCAGACGCGCCCGGTCCCACCGGCTCCTTGTCACTGTTGCCCTTTCCCTGATGCCCAGGATCAATGGCAACCAGATATCCACCGTTATCATAATAGATTCCAGTGCCCTCGGAGGCAACAGCGGCAGCAGTCGATTCTGCCGTTTCCGGCTCGGGCTTTATCTCAGAAATATACTCTGTGGCAACAAAAGCAGTTTGGCCCTGATAGACAACGCGGGTCCATTCCTCATGGATACCGGTTCGGTTCACCGCCTCTCCAACCTCCAGCACACCGAGAATATCCGACTGAGTGCTCTCCGATGTACGAACATTTAACCGCACCCACGCATAGACCATATCATTGGCCTCGATGTAACGATACTCCGGTTCCATCATTCCGGGAGTCTCCATATCCTCGTCGCAGGATTCGATTGGTATCTCCTCCGTCGGCGCAGCTGCCCCCGTCTCCTCCACCGCCTCGGTCACGTCCGATTCTTCCGGTGTCTCCGACGAGGTCTCGAAATCGGAATGCTCTCCATTTTCCTCCGTATGGTCAGCCTGAATCTCCTGTGTGTGATCAGACTCCGGCCCTCTTATTTCAGAAAAGGCATTACAGCCGCCCAGCAGAAAAGCCAGCAGCAGAATGCCTGTCAACATCATCTTTTTACCTTGTTTCATCTCATTCTCCCCCGATAATCGTCCCGCCTCCGGCCACATAGTCGCCGTCGTACAGAACCACTGCCTGTCCAGGTGTCACCGCCCGAACCGGCTCGTCAAAGGTACAGGACAGTGTGTCTTTATCCACCCATCTGACCGTGCACATTTCTCCCTTATGTGCATAACGAATTTTTCCGAGGAACCGATCTCCATCCTTAAACCGCTCCACCGCCATCGGATTGACCTGATTACAGTACAGTGTCCGGCCAAACAGCTCATCCGCCTCTCCGATAACCACCTCATTGGTCTCTGGACGTATCTCCTTTACAAACACCGGATGTCCCATGGCGATGCCCAGTTTTTTGCGCTGTCCCACCGTGTAATGGGTGATCCCCTTATGGCGGCCGATCACCGTACCGTCTGTCCGGACAAAATCCCCCTCCGGCGGAACGGATCCCGGGCGATAGCGCTCAATAAACCCGGCATAATCCTGATCCGGAACAAAACAGATCTCCTGACTGTCCGGCTTCGCCGCGATAGGCAGCCTGAGCGCCTCAGCAATCTCACGGATTTGCGCTTTGGTATAAGCACCTACCGGCATCAGCGTGCGGGCAAGCTGGTCCTGCGTCAGATTATACAGCGCATAGGTCTGATCCTTCTGCGCCGTCACTGAATTGCGGATCGCATACCTGCCATTGGGAAGTTGTCCGATCTGCGCATAGTGTCCGGTTGCAATATAATCGGCACCGATCTCCAAGCTGCGCTGCAGCAGAGACTCCCACTTTACATAACGATTGCAGGCAATACAGGGATTGGGTGTGCGCCCGGCAAGATATTCATCAGCAAAATAGCGTATCACCTTCTCGTCAAACTCCCTGCGAAAATTCATCACATAGTAGGGAATCCCCAAGAGCTCCGCCACCCGTCTGGCATCCTCAACCGCAGAAAGGCCGCAGCAGCCTCCATTTTCGGAAGCCACATCATCGTCCTCCTGCTGCCATATCTGCATGGTCACACCGATGACCTCATATCCCTGCTCCTTAAGCAGATATGCCGCCACCGACGAATCCACGCCTCCGGACATACCCACGACAACTTTTCTTTTCCTCATAGTGTCCTCTGAAGCTGTTTTTTCTTCACTTTTCGTCACACTGAACCAGCAATACGGTTCTTTCCACTGGACAAAACTCAATGTATCCGTACCGGAAAACAACCGCTAACGCGCTGCCTCAGAATCAATATTCCTCGTCCTCAGCTTCTTCATGCTCACTGATATCACTCACCGGTTTCTGAAGGCCCTCAATCTTGATTCCGTGCTTTTGGGCGTAATCCCACAGTGCCGCATGGATAGCCTCCTCGGCCAGCAGTGAACAGTGCACCTTCACCGGCGGAAGTCCGTCAAGGGCCTCCATAACCGCTTTATTCGTCACCTGAAGAGCCTCCTGAATGGTCTTGCCGATTACCAGCTCGGTGGCCATGCTGCTGGTCGCCACAGCTGCGCCACAGCCGAAGGTCTTGAACTTACAATCGCGGATAACACCGTTCTCATCGATGTCCAGATACATTCTCATAATATCGCCACACTTGGCATTACCTACGGTGCCAACACCGCTGGCATTCTCGATCTCACCTACGTTTCTGGGATTCTGGAAATGATCCATCACTTTCTCGCTGTACATATTTTCTCCATTTCTCTGCCTTCGTTACCGGCAGTCTGTATTTGCATGTTATATTGATTTCCCTCGATATCTTGAATGGACTGTGTTTTAACCGCCATATTTCAGTCGGCTGCACTTAATTCCGCTATCGTTCAATCGACGGTATAAAAAGCTGGAATTTCTCAGCGTTTATCTGACCTCTGATGCTTTCTTCATATAATCCTCGTACAGAGGTGACATCCCTCTCAGTCTTTCCACAATCTGTACCAGATTCTCAACCACATAGTCGATCTCCTCTCTGGTGGTCTCCTCGCTGAGAGTCAGTCTCAGGGATCCGTGCGCGATCTCATGGGGAAGACCGATAGCCAACAGTACGTGGGAGGGATCCAGTGAACCTGAGGTACAAGCAGAACCGCTGGAAGCACAGATACCTGCCATGTCCAGCATAATCAGCAACGACTCTCCCTCAATAAACTGGAAGCTGAAGTTTACATTGTTCGGAAGACGATTGGTCCGATGACCGTTCACTCTGGTATAAGGAATCCGACTCATAACCTGCTCGATCAGATAATCCCTAAGCTCAGTCTCGTACTTGATCCGCTCATCTATGGTTGACGCGGCAAGCTCAGCCGCCTTACCCATACCAACGATACCAGGAACATTCTCTGTGCCCGCACGGCGTTTTCTCTCCTGAGCACCACCGTGGATAAAGGAGCGGATTTTCACGCCCTTGCGGATATATAGGAAACCGATACCCTTAGGTCCGTTAAACTTGTGACCACTGGCACTGAGCATGTCAATATTCATCTCATCCACATTGATCGGCACATGGGCATAGGCCTGAACCGCATCGGTGTGGAATAAAATCCCATGCTTCTTAGCGATCGCACCGATCTCCCTGATGGGCTGGATACTTCCGATCTCGTTGTTGGCAAACATCACTGAGATCAAAATCGTATCCGGACGGATCGCTGCCTCCAGATCAGAAAGACGAATAATACCGTTCTCATCCACAGGAAGATAAGTAACCTCAAAGCCCTTCTTCTCCAGATAATCCGCTGTGTGCAGGATAGCATGATGCTCAATCTTCGTGGTGATGATGTGCCTGCCCTTATTTCCATAAAACTCAGCAGCTGCTTTCAGCGCCCAGTTATCTGCCTCGGAACCGCCAGCGGTAAAATAGATATCCGAAGCATTTGCTCCGATCACCGCCGCAATCTGCTCTCTGGCGGTAGTCACACCACTCTTACTCTGTGACGCAAAGTCGTAAATTGCAGACGGATTTCCAAATTTCTCCGTGAAATAGGGAAGCATCGCCTCCACCACCTCAGGCTTTGTCTTGGTCGTCGCCGCGTTGTCCAAATATACAAATCTGCTCATAATCTCCTCCAGGTCCATGGTTTAATCCGTATTTATCGAATCGTAACCTTATTAATCATTGTCCTTATTTACTACAGTCAGGACATATCTGCCTTTACCCTAATATAGTTTATTCCGATTTAACAACCACCGTGAAATCCTTTGCTCTGTTCGATCAGCTCAGCCAAGGTAAGATTATCCACCGCTGCAATAATCCCCTCATGAACCTTCTGCCATACATAGCGGGTCACACAATAATCCGATGCCTCACAGCAGGGAATCTCTTTCTCACTATCGCCGTCGCAGGTGACAGACATCAGATCACCCTCCAGTACACGGAGAATGTCTCCCGCTGAAATATCTTTCGGATCTCTGGCCAGCTGATAGCCGCCCTGTGCACCGCGGATACTGGACACCAGCCCCGCCTTTTTCAGCTTACCGATGAGCTGCTCCAGATAACGGTCCGATATCTGCTGCCGCCCGGCAATGCTGCTGATGGAAACCGGTTCATGTTCACTATAAACCCCCAAATCCACCATGGCTCTCAGCCCATACCGACCTTTGGTTGAAAGCTTCATTTGTTCACTTCCTTTCACATCGCCCGGCATCACTCATATCAACTGCCCGGCAATAATTCCCACTAAATTGCTAGGATTTCTAGAACACAGAATACCACTCATTGAGAGGTATGTCAAGGTCTTTATCAAAGAAAGTCTACTAATTTACTCGGAATTTACATATAGTGTATCAATTCCCCCTCGGAGGGTGTCCATGAGCCCCATGAAACAGCACAAAAATCAGTTTATCATCGGCGCTTTTGTCTTGACTCTGGCTGGGCTGTTCAGCCGTTTCGCCGGATTTTTTTACCGCATTTTCCTCTCCCATCAGCTGGGCCCCGAGGGAATGGGGCTCTATCAGTTGATTTTTCCGGTCTACGGTATCTGTATGTCACTGTGCTGCACATCGATCCAGACCGCACTGTCCCGTTTTATCGCCAGTGAATCACACAAGAGCGGTACGAAAAGCAGCCGTGCCTATTTTGGCTGTGCGCTTTTTTTGTCCCTCTCCCTGGCCTTAACATCCTCTGTGGCTCTGTATTTCTTTTCTGACCTTATCGCACTTCATCTTCTGAGTGAGGTGCGCTGCGTGCATCTGCTTCAGATGATGTCCCTGGCAGTGCCTATCTGCGCCGCCCACTCCTGTATCGTGGGTTATTACTACGGTTTGCAAAAAACCACAGTCCCAGCAATATCGCAGATTGTGGAACAGACTATCCGCATGACAGCAGTTTTTTTGATCTATCAGATTATGCAATCTCGCAGATTGGAATTTCAGGTGATCCACGCAGTTTACGGACTGGTCATCGGCGAGATTGGCTCTCTGTTTTACTGTCTGTGCGCATTTGGACCGCTGTGGGCAAAATCCGGCAAGCTACACTTATCTGCTTCCTTCCACACAAACATTGAAGCATCTGCCGGAAAACCGCATAAATACCATACTAATCCATCTCCCTATATCCATACACCTCAAGCTTACATGGGCAGCCTCCTCCGCTTGGTCATTCCCATGACTGCCAACCGACTGTGCCTAAGCCTTTTACAAAGCGGTGAAGCCATCCTGATCCCAGCCAAACTGCGGCTATCCGGTCTGACCCAAAGCGATGCCCTCAGTCTCTTCGGCACGTTGACCGGCATGGCGCTACCCTTTATTTTGTTCCCTTCAACGCTGATCAATTCATTGGCGGTTATGTTACTGCCTGAAGTGGCAAAAGCGCAGGCATCCGGTAATAACAAACGCGTTCAGCACACCTCTGACCTGAGCATCCGTCTCAGTCTGGTGATCGGCATTCTCTGCCTCGGTATTTTTCGCTATTTTGGGGAAGCGCTGGGCGTTGTCGTATTTAATAATGAAACTGCAGGCAGCTTTATCACACAGATGTCCTTTCTCTGTCCTTTTCTCTATCTTTCAGTGACACTGGGCAGCATCATCAACGGGTTGGGCAAAACAGATGTGACCTTTTATCACACGCTCTGCAGTCTGGCTATCCGACTGAGTGTGGTCTTTTTTGTAATGCCAAAGATCGGAATCACTGCTTATTTTTACGGTCTCCTGGGCAGCGAAATCGTACTGACCGCCCTGCACCTTAGGTATCTCTGTCGTACAACCGGCCTGAGAATGAATCTGACCGAAGCGGTGCTGAAACCGACCTTTACCCTGCTGCCGGTATGTCTCTCCGGTTCTGCTCTGCAAACTCTGTTAAATACAAAAACGCACCTGTCCGAGTTAACAGTTTATCTTTTGACAGGTGCGTGGTTTGTATGCAGCTATTTGGGTATCATAGCTTTGTGGAGCGAAAAGGACACCGATGACTAATTTGTCTTTTTCATTCGGAAACTGACTTCGATAAAGCCTTCCGCATTAGGTTCAAGATACAGCGGACTATACCCTCCACAAGAAACATTGTAATCAATCTGTATTCCTTCTATCTCAGCAGAAAAACTTCTTGGCGGAGATTGATCAATCAGTTCAATCATCTTCTCCATCTCCGACAAGCTCATCCCTCTCTGGGCACCACCATATGACCACATGAGCTTTTTGATCAGCCCCTGATACCCGTGACCATTTTGCCCGGATACGCGGACCTCGAAGGATATCCCGCTGATATACCCGTTTGTCTCCTCGATTTCCAGCTGTGGATCCGGCATCTGCGGCCCAACGTTAATGACTACGCTCCCATAAGGTGAAACATCCCTCCACTGGCAATCCTCATCCAGATTCATCAATGCATCGCTGCCTGCATACCGATTATAATTTGCTGCCAGCTCAGCCTTACTCAAATTTCCTCGATTTACCGGAAACTGTGCATTTACCATCAAAAAATAACCAGCCAAACACGTCAGTAAAAACATCGCCATCCCGCCGAAAAAATGCTTTCCCTTATACTCGTCCGCCTCCGTTTCATCCATGCTTTCCCACGGGATAACTCCATTCTCCGCATCGTGGAAGCGTTCGGAATAGCGATATTTTGAGGTAAAGATGCAGTAATACAATACCCGTTTTGTGCGCGTTTTCGCCTCATCAAGCGTCAATCTGCTCCCGTCAATGCTGCGAATTCTGAGGCCAAGCAAAAATTTACACGGCGTGGTTCCCCAATAGTGGAGGAATAATGGCTCTGCCAAAAGCATCGGTATCCAGGCCGTCAACAGAGATCCATAAATCACATAAATCATTGTCTTCGGAAAAGGATGAAAAATCAGATAAATCAAAAAACTGATTACACATGCATAAAAGAGTTGATCCAACAGGCGTGCAAATATCCTTCTCCAGATACAATAGACCGGTGGATTCTGATCAATTTCAGTCAATCGGTCATCCGTGTTTAATATATCATCTGACTCATTCCACTGCTGCAAATAATGATCTGCATCAAGATTATGATAGGCAGCACCGTCGCTCTTTAATTTCCAGCAGATTCTCTGTTGATTGCGAATATCCTGCGTTTCCAGATCCAGTTTGGCAAGTCTCTCCTCAATTACCATGGTAAGAGAGGCTTGGTCTTTCTGAAGTTTTATGATTTCCTCTATCGGCACGTTAAGTTTGCGAAGCAATTTGATCCGCTTTAGGGTCTCGACATCTTCTTTCGTATAATCACGGTAACCGTTTTTCTTCCGCTCCGGTGTGAGCAATCCCTCACTTTCATAATAGCGAATATTTGCTCTTGTCAGTCCGGTTGCCGATTCTACTTCACGAATATTCATCCATCATTCCCCCCTGTCCTCACTGTAACCCACAAATTCGTTCTCAATTTATAACTGATTCCGTTCTGCTAAACTCAGTGTAAAGTATAAAGCAGCTTTACAGTCAAGTGGTTTCCATGATTTTTTCCAGATATTTTGCGACACCATCCTCATCGTTATTAAATTCGGTCAGATGTTCTGCGATTTCCAGCACCGCCGGCATGGAATTGATCATGGCAACCCCATGACCGCCCTCCTCGATCATACAGATATCATCAATATCGTCGCCAAAGCAGATGATCTCCTCGCGGTTGATCCCCCAATGCTCCGCCAACGCACAGATACCCTGCCACTTGGTGGCACGCTTATCCATGATCTGCCAGAGAGCACCCACCGCCAGAGTAGCATAACAGCTCTCCGGGATAATCTTCTGCAACCGGCGATCGTCCTCCTCACTGCCCTGCCATACGGTAACTTTAGTGATATTTCCCTCCGGAATCACCGAAAAGTCAGTCACAATCGGATCAACGATCCAGTGATAGTTATGATATTCAAATGTCGAATACACCGTTTCACTGATAATCGCAATGATTTTCGTATCTGGAAGTGCAGTGCGAAGATCACGGATCAGCTTTTCTCCCTCTTTGCGGTCCATGGGAACCACATACTCCCAGTCACCAACCCTCATCACAGCTCCATTTCCGGACACAATACCATCGCTGTGGATCATCTCAGCAGTCGAAACCACAGCGGTATAGTTTCTGGCCGATGCAATGGCAACCTTCACTCCGGCTTCCTGGCAACGGCTCAACACATCCAGCGTATACTCGGACACGGTCTTGTCAGACCGCAATAAAGTCCTGTCCAGATCAGTGGCAATCATTTTATATTTCATCCTGTGTGACTCCTTTTCTGCTTTACTTCCTTGCAATATATTCATTATACGTTATAAGGGCAGCTGATGTCTATCTATTTCACCGGTACATCTCTTTTTCATACTCAAACAACACCGGTGTGATATCCGGATAGGTCAGATTTTCCGGCAGCTCATCAAACAACCTCACCTCAGCAATCTCTGTCTCCGGCATCGGCCCAAGCTCCTCGATCTCTGCCAGCAACGCTACGCTGGCAACCTGCTCACCGTCAGAATTTTCTCCAGTCGTCCCATCCTCGATCCAGTAATCAAACAGCGGACGAATCGTATAGTGAATCGCTCCGGACTCCTCCCACAGCTCACGCTCTGCCGCCTGCAGGATCGTCTCCCCCGGTTCAATATGCCCACCCTGACACTCCCAGGTAGTTCTGTCTCTGTGACGGCTGAGCATGATTTTCCCCTGATACCGGGACATAGTCACCACATATTTATATGTATCAAAACTGCCCAACGGCGCGGTACGACAAATCACCGGCTTTTTGAATACGCCCAGTGCCTTTCCGATTTTTCCTCCGGCCAGCAATCTCTGTTTCACCCGTCTCTGCAGAGATGTCTTTTCCGGAAGCTCTGGAAGCGAAATATCCTCGCGTCCATAGAGCCACTGTAAAAATTCCATACTATCTTCGTCTGTCGAAACCACATCGAACAACTGCTGAAACTTCAAAATATTAGAATCGGCCGGTAATTCCTCCGCAAGACCTGGCGCCAGCAGCCAGGAATCACATTTGACCGGAACTTTCGCGTACTCTGGGTAATATTTGTTCAAAAACTCGCGGGCCTGGCGGTAAGACACCTTGACTCTGCTTATCCGCAAATCGCTGTCGGATGGGATATGAAACCGGACAACGTTTCCTTCCGCCTCCGTTTCCCGCAGCTCGTATTCCAGTTCTCCGATGCGAAAAAGCTTCATCGCCAGCTGTCTGGACGTCCAGAAATCCCGGTCAAAACCATAACTGCCAAAGCTGCTTTTGTGCTCCTCCACAAAGCGGGTAAAGCATTTCATCGTCGCAATGAAGATTTCAAGAGGAATGCCGGCTGTTTTATAATTTTCCAATGTTTTCAATGCACAGACCAACATGCAGGTCAGCATCTTAAAACCCAGCTCATCAGAAGCGAAGACTGTTTTCAGGGTCATTCGACCCTCATCCCAGGTCTCGGGGAATAAAAGCTGATTCATCGGCTCCTCAAGAACAGAAAAATCCAGTCTGTCATAGATGTTGAAAACCTTTGATTTCACCTCCGTTTGGAGCGCAATACCGTCACAAAGTTCCCTGAATTTCTTTTTCTGATACCACTTCTCGGCAATAGCCGCATCCTTTATCACGCCACGACCACTCTCGTAACAACGGGCGATTTCAGACTCTGCGTTAACCACGGCCATCATATCATCACTCTCGGCGGCTTTCATAAACCAGTGCAAAGCCTGCCTGTCATCCTGCTCCACATAAATCCCATCAAAATAAAACCGCCCAACCAGATCCATTCCTTTCCCGTATCCGGCCTGTGCAGACTGCAGATAAAGTTCATAAGCCCGTTTCAGATCGATCTCTGTCCCGTAACCATAGTGATAGCAGATCCCCAGATTATAGACTGCCTCAATATGTCCCGCTGAAGCCGCCTCCGTCAACAGATTTACTGCCAGCTCATTATCCTCCGGCACGCCGTCACCATAAATATGTTTCATCGCAAGCTGATATGTGCTCTCTGCCTCCCGCATGTTCTTCATTTCCATTTTATGCGCTCCTTGTATAATCTCAAATCCCTCTGCCAACACCAAACGTACTCCATATTCGTGATGCGCTCCGCATTCGTAATCTGATCCACTTTAGTTTGCTATAACTCATCACCCACGCAGACAGTTCATGATCACACTGATCATCATCTCTTTCTCCTCCGGTCTGGACTCTGCGATCATAATCGCCAACGCCACCAGCGTATAATCTTCAATCAATTTCTTTCCATCCATGAATAAAACACCGTTCTTGTCCAGAAAATATAGGAACATCGTCGCCGCAATCCGCTTATTTCCATCGGAAAAGCTGTGATTTTTCGTCACAAAATACAGCAGATTAGCAGCCTTTTCCTCCAGAGAAGGATAGATTTCCTGCCCACCGAACGATTGATAGATCGCTCCGATGCTTCCTTTAAACGAATCATCCTTCTCCCATCCAAACAGCGAGGATTCATCGCCAAACCGCATACTGTCAATCACCTGGCGGCACTCCTCCTAGGTCAAAACATAAACAGTCTCCGTGCCCTTAGGACGCTCCATCGTCTGATGATCATAAGAATCCAGAAGATCCAGTGCAGTATTATATTTCTCAATTACCGACAGTACCTGTTTGCTGTCAAGCGCATTTTCCGTTCGCTTCATGATCCGTATCACCTCACCAAGCTGGCTCATACGGTTATTATTGACTGCATAGCCTTTCAAAATGTACTGTCTAAGGACAGAGTTCGCCCATTTACGGAACTCCACACCTCGTTTGGACTTGACACGATAGCCCACGGAAATGATGACATCAAGATTATAATGCTCAATCAAACGCTCAACGGTTCTTCCACCCTCAGTCTGAACTGTCGCAAAATTTGCGACAGTTGAATCGTCAAGTTCTTCCTGTAACGCATTGTTAATATGCTTACCAATCGTTTTTACATCTCTGTCAAACAGCTGTGCCATCTGATTACGATTCAGCCACACCGTCTCATTTTCCAGTGTCACCGGCAATGTGATCTGCCTGTCCTCTGTCTCGAAAATTACCACTTCGTTTTTGTCTTTCATCATCATGACTCCTCCCCGATTACATCAAATCTGTCCACTTGATTACATTACCGTCGTCGGACAAAGAAACTCTCTCTCCAACGACGGTATCTTCTGTGCGCTGTGTTCCTGCCCAAAATGTCAGGATATCTTTTGTAACGGGAATTCATTATCGAACTCTTGTTCTATTATATGACATATTTTTCCATTTGTCAACGGCTGTCATCATATTTATACTCAACGTATAAATTTCACTATTCTAATATAGAAAAGAGGCAATCTTTCGACTGCCCCAATCATTCATTTTATATGTTCTCCGGCAAGCAATATTCCGGCAACACTTCCATTTACACAAATCTTACCGGTCCTGCACATCCTTACCGCCTCATCATACGGCATCATTGTAAACGCTATGTCCTCTGAAATATCCAGGTTCTGACCGCTGACTTTTTGAATATTTTTTGCCAGATAGAGATAAACACAGCAGGTACCCTTCGTCGGATAATCATAGTTGCGGGCCAGAAGTTCCCACTGTGCAGCCACATATCCTGTCTCCTCCAGCAGTTCCCGCTTCGCAGCCTCCAACGGGTCCTCACCTTTGTTCAGGGTCCCGCCCGGCAACTCGATAAGATTCTCATCGATGGGATAGCGGTATTCCTCTTTCAGCAGGACATTATTTTCATCATCTACTGCCACGATCAGTGATACATCTTTGTTTTCGATCACGAAATAGTCGTCCATCTCATGGCCGCTTGGCAGCCGAACAGCATCCCTACGCACCTTCAGCCAATTGCTATTAATCAAATATTCACTTGACAGCGTTTTCCAGCTTTTTTTCATAACACCTATCCCCTCTGATGAAATCTGATCCAATATATTATGTATCAGATAAATTCAATCACAGCTTGTCTTGCCTGCTCTTCCTCCATTAAATCGCCATCAACGCTCCTCCGACCATACCGCTTGGCACTCAAAAACAGAACCTCCGGCTCTGATCCTTCCTGCACGTGCTGCCTGAATACATTTCTGAAATTATCTTCATTTGTATTACTGATCACAATAAATCTCTTTTTCGCAGCCAGATATTCATTCAACAATTCTTCATGACCTTGAAAATAACATTGACTCCGTTCATTGAAAATAAAAAAGTTAGCACAGGGATAATCACAGTAATTTGGCACGATCAGATAAGAACATTCACTTTCGGCAATGTTTTTGCAGAGTTCATATTCCGAATCCGCCGCATAAAGGCATTTTTCTCTGGCTGAAAAACACTCATATCCACAGTTTCCGCAGGAAGTGATTTTTATCTCTGAAAAACTATACTCCGACACATCTCCTTGCGCAGCTAAAACATTCTTCACTACATCGGCAATCCGACTGCAGTTGCCATCTTTTCGTCCGCTAAAGGAGACGATACAATATCCGGCCATTTTACTCCATCTCTCCCTTGATATATAATATTCCAGGTAATCTTGTCGCGCCACTGAATTGCCTCGCAAACGGGCAGATATCCTTATCAAAGTTATCTGACATCATTTCCACCGTCCTGCCGTGACCGTTAAAGTCCACCGATCATCTCGATAAACTCGTCCTCGGAGATCACCGGTATGCCCAGTTCCTTCGCCTTCTTGTTCTTGCCTGATGTGGAAGTCGTATCATTATTGATCAGATAGCTGGTCTTCGCAGACACAGAGCCGCTGACCTTGCCTCCCAAGCTCTCAATCTTATCCTTCAATTCGTTTCGGTTGGCAAAATGATTTACCGCACCGGTGATGACAAATGTCTTTCCGGCCAGGCTCTGCTCTGCAGTATTACTCTCCACCTGCTCAAAGGTCAGATCCGCAAGCAGTGCATCCAAGGTCTGCTGATTCTTCTCCGACGCAAAGAACTGCACGAAACCGTCTGCCAGCACCTCTCCGATGCCGGGTATCTCCGCCAGTTCCTCCCGGTTCGCATGGCGAATCTTTTCCATATCGTGATCAAAAGCTTTGGCAATCACCTTCGCGTTGGCCGTGCCGATGCCGGGTATTCCAAGTCCGTAGATCAGTCTGGGAAGTGTAGTGTGGCTGGCCGTCTCGGCCGCCGCGATCATATTATCGTAGGACTTCTGACCAAATCCCTCCAACGTGACAATCTGCTCCTGATACCTGTCCAGATGGAACAAATCGCTGAACTCCTTGATAAAGCCCTCACCGATAAATTTCTCCAGGGTAGCCTCGGACATGCCGTCAATATTCAGCGCGTCACGGCTGACAAACAGAGCAAACTTCTTGATCTGCTTCGCCTGACAGTCGGGGTTGGTGCAGTACAGTGACCGCACATCCACCATCTGCCGAACTTCCGTCGCACCGCCGCAGACAGGACAGACCTTGGGGATCGGCACGCAGCCGGAGCGGGTCAGATTCTCCGCAATCTGGGGAATAATCATATTCGCTTTGTAGACAGATATCTCGTCCCCCTCGCCCAGTTCAAGACCCTCCAGAATGCTCACATTGTGGACGCTGGCACGGCTCACTGTGGTTCCCTCCAGCTCCACCGGCTCAAACACAGCCACCGGATTGATGAGACCGGTGCGGGACGGGCTCCATTCGATATATTTCAAATGCGTCAGTGCCTGTTCGTCCGCCCACTTAAAGGCGATGGAATCTCTGGGGAACTTGGCTGTCCGGCCCAGAGAGCGGCCATAAGCGATATCATCAAAGATCAGTACCAGACCGTCGGAAGGGAAGTTGTTTGTCGTCACCTTATCCGCAAATATCTGAATGGTCTCGTGTATATTTTCTCTATTTACCCGGCAATACTCCACGGTCTCAAAGCCCTGAGACTTCAGCCACAGCACCTGCTGTTCTCTGGAATTATCGAACTCAACTCCGTCTGCCTTTACCAATGAGAACGCAAAAAAACTGACCTTGCGCTCAGCGGTGATCTGATTATTCAGTTGGCGAACGGTGCCACTGCAGAGATTTCTGGGGTTTTTGTACTTGGCCTCCACATCCTCGATGCCCGCATTGATCCGCTCAAACTCGTCGTAGCCAATGACTGCCTCGCCGCGGAGGATCAGCTCACCGGGGTAAGAAATCGACAGCGGAATGTTGGAAAATACCTTGGCATTGTTGGTGATGACCTCGCCGATCTCACCGTTTCCTCTGGTAACCGCCTTAAACAGTTTTCCATCCCGGTAGGTCAGCACGATGGTCAGACCGTCCAGCTTCCAGGAAAGCAGGCCGTCCTTGTCCCCCAGCCATACCGCCAGCGCGTCTCTGTCCTTGGTTTTGTCCAGGGACAGCATGGGCGACTCGTGGCGCTCCTTGGGAAGCTCCGTCAGCAGCTCATAGCCCACGCGAACGGTCGGACTTCCGGACAATGTAATGCCAGTTTCCTTCTCCAGCTCGGTCAGCTCGTCGTAGAGCTTATCATATTCAAAATTGCTCATGATCTCACGGTTTTCCTGATAGTAGGCCTTGGCCGCCTCATTCAGGGTGAAGACCAGCTCTTTCATGCGGGTGGTTTTATTTTCCATGGTTCACCTCAACTTTGGATTTCTGCATTTAAAGAGATACGTTTAAATTCCCCTGCATCATACGATTCAAATATTCATCTGCCTGCTCCCTTGACTTGAATACGATCACTTGTCTGCCAGCCTTGTACTTGTCAATCAGTGCATAAATGCCAGGCAATACTTTAGTCGGAAACGCTTCAATCTCCCGCTTAAACTTCACATCTAATTCCGTGTCGATCCAAGGCACGTCGTAGCGAGCCTTCCCCAGACGCGTGGTCGCCCCCTGTATGCAGGTTTCCGTCGGCAAATCGAACAGATAAACCGTGTCACAGTTCTGCATTCTCACTTCAATCGTTCTGCTGTAATTGCCGTCGATGATCCATTCTTGTGTTTGAAGGATTTCTGACAGCCTTTGGTCATATTCGACTCTTGAAATGTGGGTTCTGTCGGGCTTGTGCCATATCGCATCCAGATAATACAACGGCAGCCCTGTACATTTACTTAATTTTTCCGCGAAAGTAGTCTTTCCCGAACCGGGACATCCAATCACGATAGCTTTTTTCATAATTATTCTCTATTTCCCCAAACAAACGAATCCATTTTCCCGCTAATCATTCAGAGCGTTACCAACACCTTCTCAAAAAACTTCCTCGTTCCCTCAAAGGTGGACTGGGCCACCTCATACTCCGGCATATCGTAGTAGTATTTCCCGGTCTTAATATCAATGGACAGCCGGTCCAGCGGGAATCCCTTCACTTTTCGCTCATGGGGCGTGTCCGAGAGAATGAATTTCTCTGTGGACAGAGACTGATCCATGCTTCGGAATATGTGTTCACCATCCAGCACGAAACAGATGGCATTCCGGTAATATCCGGTCAGACGACCTCCGTGCAGTCTCGCCAGTCCCGCATAATGTGCGGTCATCTCCTCGTCGGTCAGTTCCTTTCCGTTCACCCGTCTCACATGGGTCCCGGGCTGTTCTGAGTCAGCCAGTTCCTCGAAATACAGTCCACTGTCACAGGAAAATACAGGGAGATGAAAGGCCTCGTAATAGGCTCTCGCCTTCAGCTCCGCGTTGATCAGCGGGTCCTTGCCGGACTCCTCCACCTGCGGGATGGGCAGATTTAACTCTCTCAATCCGATGATTTCCAGACCCAATCCTGAGACTGCCTGCCGCATGGAATACAGCTTTGCGGGGTTGGTGGTGCCATACAATACTCTCATTTGTCTATTCGAATCGTTTTTCCAGAACCAGTTCATCATATTCCTCTCCGTTCACGATGTGGGCACCCTTCATCCGTTTTACTTCAAAAAAACCAAGTTTTTCGGCGCAGCCCAGCATCCGAAGATTACCGCTCCATGTTTCAAGCAAAAAGCGCCGCTCACCAAAACCGCGATAATACTCCATCAAGGCGGTCAGGGTCTTCGTTCCAATCCCTCTGCCCCAATAATCCATCTCACAGATTTCAATGCCAAGAGCTCTGACAGAATTATTCTCCTCAGCATTTTTGCTTTGATCTATGGATTCCCATGGGGTGTTCTCAAAATTATTATCCAGATAGTAGGAGGATACCATGCCAATATGGCGACCTTCCACTTCTATCTCAAACCGCCATCGGATTGCATTGTCCGGCATGCCATTGATGATTTCAGCCATATCAGAGCGCAACTCATCCGGATCCACAGGTTCCATCATCATCCAGGGATATACCGCATAAAACCACTCGGTTTCCACATTTGTCCAGCGAATCTCGTCCTCCACATCTGACAGCTGATAATCGCGAAGCGTAATATCATCAAAATCGATGTTCATTTTTTATACCACCACTATACATTTGTATCCCTTAATCGATGCGCCCTTCAATAAATGCATCGTTCTGTAAATTACTTTTCCGGTCTTCGGAACACAATATTCTTTCCGGCGGTCTTTTTAATCTCCCCGCGCTTGATCACGGATTTATTTGCCGCTTCATTCCTGGTGATGTTTTCAGAAGTTGATTTTTTCTTCTCTGTCACCGTTTTAGGCTCCTGTACAGACATTCTCACCGGCATCACCGGCTCCCGCACCAGTCCCTGTTCCTTCGCCTCGGCAAAGGACAGGTCGGTAGAGTTTTCCAGTCTCCGTTTCAGCTCCGCATACTCCTCCGGTGTCACCTTTCGGTAAGAGCCCACCCGCAGGTCCCCAAGCTCAATGTTCATCACACGGACACGCTTTAAGTTAGTCACCCGGTAATCCAGCGCCTCGCACATCCGCCGGATCTGGCGGTTCAGCCCCTGCATCAGGATGATCTTGAAGCTGTAGCCTCCGGTCTTCTCCACACGGCAGGGCAATGTCTTTACGCCGTCATCCAGCACCACACCGGCCTCCATGGCCGCCACAAACTCCGGTGTCACCGGGCGGTTCACGCGCACCATGTACTCCTTCTCGTGATGGTTTCCGCCGCGCAGGATCTTATTCACCAGTTCTCCCTGATTAGTCATCAGAATCAGACCGCTGGAATCCTTGTCCAGCCGGCCGATGGGATAGATGCGCTTTGGAAATTTCAGAAAATCCACAATATTGTCTTTGTCAAACTCTGCGGTAGTGCAGACAATGCCGATGGGCTTGTTGACCACCAAAAGGATCTCTTCCGCCTCCATGCGGACAGGCTTTCCGTTGACACACACACGCTGTCCCGGCAGCACCTTCGTGCCCATCTCCGCCGGAACGCCGTCCACCGTCACCTTGCCCGACTCAATCATACGGTCAGCCTCACGGCGGGAGCAAAATCCGGCCTCACTCAAAAATTTATTGATGCGGATGGGCTCGCTTATCTCCACTTTTGCCCTCGTATATGTTTCCTTGGAATTTCCTCTGCCGTTTCCGGCTCCATACTCTCTCATTTTTATCCTCATTTCACCCGGCCTGATTTGGGCTTGTCGCGATCACGCCCAGGACAGGTCAATCTCGTATTTATCGTCAATCAACGCATACTCACAGCTGTATTTTCGACACTGTTCCAGATTGTTCCGGTTCTCCCGGATCAACCGCTCCGCGTCACAGTCAGAATCATCCAGCCTCGCCTCAATCACACTGCTCTTCGCCACAATATCCGCAAAATGTTCTCGAATATAGTCCTCACTCATCACCAGACAAACATATCGAATGTGCTGCAGGTATTCCACCGAAAAGCTGTCTTTCCAGTCAAAGGGAATGTAACATCCCTCCACGATCAGATTCTGCCGATTTTCAATGGCCGTCTTGACCATCTCCCTGACGATAGGCCAGAGATAATCGGTCAATCGGTCATCGTCCATCGGTGTCAGCTCAGTCTGACCGCTGCGGATCAGGCCCATCTTCAGATGATCATTCCTTATTCCTCATCCATTCCATTCGACCCATTCAGTATCTGTCTGACATTGCTTAAATCTCATTTCAGGACCAACGACCTGCGTTCTCTGATCGCTGCTTTAATCTCGACAAACTTCAATGTTTCCACATATCTGTTAACCGTAATCCGCTTCTAACTCATCACAGCCGTCTGTAGTCACGCTCTCCGAAAATCGCCGTTCCCACGCGCACCAGCGTCGCTCCCTCCTCGATGGCCACCTCGAAGTCTCCGGTCATGCCCATGGAGAGTTCCCGGATATCGGTGCCCGGAATCTTCAGCGCCGCCAGCTCGTCCCGCTTCACTCTCATCCGCTTGAAATGATCGCGATTCTCCTCCGGATCATCCACAAACGGCGCAATACACATAAGGCCCTTCAGCTTCAGATTCGGCAGCTCTGCGATCTGTCTAGCCAGCACTTCTGCCTCCTCGATGGGGATGCCGCCTTTACTCTCCTCGTTTCCGATATTAATCTCCATCAAAATCGGGCAGACGATGTCGGCCTTAGCCGCCTCCTTCTGGATCTCCTGAGCCAGACGAAGGGAATCCACCGAGTGAATCAGACATGTCTTTCCCATCAGATATTTGACTTTGTTTCTCTGCAGATGACCGATCATATGCCAGGAAAGCCCCTTTACCAGAGTCTCCTCCTTGCCACACATCTCCTGCACCTTATTCTCGCCAAACTGTGTCACACCGTGATCGATCAGCGCCTGAATGTCCTCGATGGGCTTTGTCTTGCTGACTGCAATCAGTGTCACCTCGCCGCGGTCGCGACCTGCGCGGGCGCAGGCTGCAGACACACGCGTTTCTACATTATCGTAATTTTCAACAACTGCTGAAACCGATGTTTTATTCAACTCCATGTTGTTTTTCCTTTCTGTCCTTCTCCATTTACTTCTTACCTAGTTTAGACAAACGCGGTCGCGACTTGCCTTGTCCGCTCAGCCAGACAAGAAAGAACAGCATCTTCATCGCCCCAGCGTCCTCATCGCTAATCTCTTATCGGCTCAACTGTTTTTCGCTCATCCTCTGCACCACCCGAACAAACACCGCTCCAATCAGCGTCCCTGCCGTATTCAGTACCAGATCGTCCAGCTCCGTCACCCCCACACCAAACACATACTGGGAGGTCTCAATCCCCAACGACAGCAGAAATCCGATTATCGTCGCCAGAAGCACACTGCACTTTGGATGCTTCCACACCAGGTATCCGCCCAGTGGGATAAACCAGACAATATTGCCCACGAACAGATAGATAAACAGGCCGATAAACCCTCCGCGCAAGAAGGGAATATAGGCGGTAAACAGCTCAGGGTTCACATTGCCGTTCTCCATCAGATGGTCAAAGGAAAAACTCTCGCGGAATACGGTGATTCTCAACAGCACCGCAATATATATCCAGAACAGCAGGGTAAGAAGACTTCTTCCCCGCTGTCTCTGATTATGTTGTTTTAACATCATTCTAAAACTCCTCCCCGCGCTATGCGCAGGACATAACATTTAGGGACTGATCTCTGATCAATCAGCTCTTTGCCTGTCGGCCCTTTAACACCCGGCGGTCACACCACTCTCGTGGTCCACTTGGTGCAATCCCACACATCAGTCGCCCAGCCCTCGTAAAACTCCGGCTCATGGCAGACCATCAAAATGCTGCCCTTGTAAGCCATCAGCGCACGGCGCAGTTCATCCTTGGCATCCACATCCAGATGGTTGGTGGGCTCATCCAGCAGCAGGATGTTGGTCTCGTTGTTGATCAGCTTGCAGAGGCGCACCTTCGCCTGCTCGCCACCGCTGAGCACCTTGACCTTGCTCTCAATGTGTTTTGTGGTCAGACCGCACTTTGCCAGCGCGGAGCGGACCTCATATTGAGTATATGCAGGAAACTCCTGCCATATTTCCTCGATACATGAGGTTTCGATATCCGGTCTGGTCTCCTGCTCAAAATATCCGATCTGCAGGTAATCTCCCTGCTCCACACGACCCGAGAGCGGATCAATGAGACCCAAAATACTCTTTAACAGCGTGGTCTTTCCGATACCGTTAGCGCCGATCAGAGCGATCTTCTGACCTCTCTCCATGGAAAGGTTCAGCGGGCTGGAAAGGGGCTCATCGTACCCGATTACCAGATTTTCCGTAGTAAAAATGTATCTGGAGGGTGTTCTGGCCTCCTTAAAATGGAACTCCGGCTTCGGCTTCTCCGCCGCCAGCTCGATCATCTCCATATTATCCAGCTTCTTCTGGCGGGACATGGCCATATTTCGGGTGGCTACACGGGCCTTGTTTCGATTCACAAAATCCTTCAGGTCCGCGATTTCCTTCTGCTGGCGATTGTAAGCCGCCTCAATCTGAGCCTTCTTCACCTCATATACCTCGCGGAAATGATCATAGTCACCCACATAGCGCTCCAACTTCTGATTATCCATATGGTAAATCAGATTGATGACGCTGTTCAGGAAAGGAATATCGTGGGAGATCAAAATGAACGCGTTCTCGTAATCATTCAAATAGCGCTTCAACCACTCAATATGCTCCACGTCCAGATAGTTGGTGGGCTCGTCCAGCAGCAGAATGTCGGGCTTCTCCAAGAGCAGCTTGCCCAAAAGCACCTTAGTGCGCTGACCGCCGCTAAGATCAGTGACATCACGATCCAGACCGAGATCCAGAAGGCCCAGTGCTCTGGCAACCTCCTCCACCTTGGAATCGATCAGATAAAAGTCATGGGCAGTCAGAAGGTCCTGGATTGTTCCCAACTCCTCCATCAGCTCCGTCATCTCATTTTCATCGGCATCGCACATCTTGTCGCAGAGCTCATTCATCCGCTCCTCCATCTTAAACAGTGGATCAAAGGCGGACGCCAGCACGCTTCGGATGGTCATGCCCTTGGTCAGCACCGCATGCTGATCCAGATAGCCGGCATGGACATTCTTCGCCCACTCAATCTTGCCCTCGTCGGGCTGCAGCTTGCCCGTGATAATATTCATAAAAGTGGACTTACCCTCGCCGTTGGCTCCCACCAGACCGATATGTTCACCCTTCAGCAATCGGAAGGATACGTCCTGAAAAATCGCTCTCTCTCCAAAACCATGTGTCAAGTGTTCTACTGTAAGTATACTCATATTTACCTCTGTTCTGAATCTGTATTTTCGGTATTTACGCTTTGATAACTATGGATTTCTTTCTTATTACCTTCCCGAAATCCCCAAAAAATGAGCGGTGCTAAAAACGATTCAGCACCGCAAAATAGCACAGTATAAATTATATGCGAGACTATGCTCGAAAGTCAACCCAAACCTGCAAAGACAATCACTTTCTTATCTGCACATCAAGATTTTTTTCACAGCACAAAGGCGAGAATGCGCCGGTTATCGGATGAACATCGCATCGCCAAACGAGAAGAACCTATATCTCTCCCTCACAGCCTCCTCGTAGGCCGCCAACATATGCTCCCGTCCGGCCAGCGCGGACACCAGCATCAGCAGCGTAGACTGGGGCAGGTGGAAGTTGGTGATCAGTGCGTCGATGGCCTTGAATTTATAGCCGGGATAGATAAATATCTCGGTCCATCCGCTGGTAGCCTGAACCACGCCGTCATCGGTCGTCGCAGACTCCAGCGTACGACAGCTGGTGGTACCCACGGAGATCACGCGATGACCCTCAGCCTTAGTGCGGTTAATCAGGGCTGCAGCCTCCTCGTCCACCATAAAAAACTCGGAGTGCATGTGATGATCCAGCACATTCTCCACCTTCACCGGGCGGAACGTGCCAAGTCCCACGTGCAGCGTAACTCTGGCAATATTTACTCCCTTGGCCTCGATCTGCGCAAGCAGTTCCTTCGTGAAGTGAAGTCCGGCGGTGGGTGCTGCCGCGGAGCCGTCATGCTTCGCGTAAACAGTCTGATAGCGGTTTTTATCCTTCAGCACATGGGTAATGTAGGGGGGCAGGGGCATCTGTCCCAACTCATCCAGCACTTCCTCGAAAATACCGTCGTACTTGAACTGAATCAGTCGATTTCCCTCCTCGACCACATCCACCACAGTTCCGACCAGCTTTCCCTCTCCGAAGGAGATCACCGTGCCCGGCTTCGCCTTCTTTCCAGGTTTCACCAGGGTCTCCCAGATATCGTTTTCCTTGCGCTTGAGAAGCAGGACCTCGATGCCGGCCCCGGTACCCTCCTTCACGCCGTAAAGTCTGGCTGGGATAACTCTGGTGTCATTGATCACCAGACAGTCTCCGGGATTTAACTCGTCAACAATATGATAAAATACATCGTGGCGGAACTCTCCGCTCTCCTTATCCAGAACCAGCAGCCGTGAGGAGCTTCTATCCTCCAGCGGATCCTGCGCGATCAGCTCCTGCGGAAGCTCGTAATCAAAATCTGAAACGTTCATATAACCTCCAAGATGCCGCCGTCCGAAGACAGCGGCATACACATTTTCTTATTCAGGTTTCTGTGTAGTCAGGAAGCCCTTGTACACATAAGCCGTATATCCATTGTAAATAATCTGGCTCCAGTTTTCACTGTAACCGGTACGTGTCACATAATCACCGGTGGTCAATACGCCTACCACGTCGCTGTCCAAAGAATTCTTCGCGCGGATGCGAACCTCCTCCTTGGGATAAACGGTCTCATTTACACGGTAGAATAGCTCTCCATCCACATAGAACGTCTCACCTTCGCCGGACTGCCCCTGTGTAGCGGGCTCAGTTTCGGGTTCTGTCTCATCCGGCACATTGTTTAACATCTGTACCAGATCGTTCAGTTTTTCATCCAACTGCATCGCGGCAGTCAACTTCGCATATACATTATCGATCAGCGCATGTACATCGGCATCGTCGTCTACCTGATTCATGTACTCCACTTTATCATTATCCAACATACCGTTTGCCAACTGGTATGAACCGTCTGCAGTCTGGTTTACATAATAGTGATTCAGCTGAGGTGCCGGAGTGTCAATACTCACAAACTTGATCTCGCTGTATACATAGAGTACGTACTCACCCTCATTTAATCCCGGTTTTGTATAGCATGTGATATTCAGATAGTCCTCAATGTACTCTCTCTGTTTCTGGAGTTTCTCGCTCGTATATGCACTGTCATCCTCGACAATACTGTGCACCACATCAAGATCACAGGCAATCAAACCATCATAGTAACGCTCCATCAGCGCCAGCAGTTCTGGAACATCGCTCTCTCTCAGCGAAGTATCTTTCACTTCCTCTGTGGAAGAATCTGAGCCTTCCGTAGAACTTTCCATCTGCTCGGGAGTCGAGCTTTCATCCCCTGATGGTCCATCTGTTTTAAACAAATTAATCCCTGCAGCCACCAAAACAATCACCAAAACCAGTGCAACTGCTCCAATGAGAATATATCTTCCGTATTCCTCCAGAAAAGATCCCCGGCGGCCTGACTGTCTGGGTGCGAGATTTCTTTCTTTCTCCGGTCTCTGTTCTCTGCGCTCAAACGCAGGAATATCCAGCGACTTATCCCCCATTTTAACCTCAGTGGACTTTCCGGTCTTCATGACCGGCCAACTGGTGGGCACCGTCTTTTTTTTCTGTTCCGGCTTCTTTACCGGCTCGTCCATCCCATCGATATCATCAAAATCCACATCTTCTATATCATAAACGTGCTGCTCATCATTGAACTTGTTCTTCTCTTCGCTCACACCGTACCTCCTGTGTAATCTATTTATCTGAAATTTTCACGATTTTATGCACTGGAAACCGGTCACACAGTAATCAGACCGCAAAAAGGTAGCCTGCCGAATGTCAGGCTACCTTCATTCTACCAAAAACGACAAGAAATTACAACACCAAAATTATTGAAGAATGTGCAATATTTTTGCAAAAATGTCGCAAAAATCGTTTTAATTTGTTCATTCTTCCAGATTCTTATCATTAATCAACATTCCAGTCAGCGGTTTTACCTTAAACTGCTCTGCAAACATCTGACATTTGCACAGGAAAAGATAGTACACATTCGCACCGCATTTTCTCAACGTCTCGTAATTTCCCATTCCCTTTGCGATAATCAAATCTGCCGCATCAAATTCCGCCCTCGCCTGGGCACTGAGCTCCGCCAGGCATGTCCCGGCGACCCCGCTGTCACCGTTTCCGATGACCCGCACCAAATCAGACAATCCAGTCTGCAGAGCGTCCTCCATCGTGACATCATTGAGCACCTTTGTGCCACGGACAATCACCACGATCTCCAGCTCAGGAAATAATCGTCTCATGCAGCGGATCAGTACTTTGTCCATCACGATTTCACCGCAGTTATCCGTCAGATAGACCAGCTTCCGCCCACGCTCCAAATCCGCGCGCAGCCCGCTGTACTCGATCTCATCAATGTCAATCTCCCCCGCAGCCTCGATCAGTTCGTTAAGCTTCTCCTCATTGACGGAATTTCCCAACGCACCAAAATCAATATAATTTCCGGTCATCGCGTACTGCACCGCCAGCTTTAACGGATCAGCAGCCCGCTCCACCTTTTGATTCAGTTCATCCTCACGGCCAAGCATCAGCTGGTTATAATACAGCTTTTCCTTAGTATAGTCCTCACTGAATCCAAACATTTCCTTTTGGATACGCTTGATATTTCGTGAAATCACAGGACCGCCCTCACTGGCCGATGCCTCCGCAAACTCCCTCAGCACACGCTGCATGTACTCCAGTTTCTTTTTCTCGCTCTCCCCCGGTCGCTCCGCCAGAAAACGATTCATATATTTCCCTAACAAACAGGTGACACATTCGGAACGAAGACGCACAACTGACATAAACCATTCTCCTTACTTTTAACTGATATGATTAGTGTACCATATTCTTTCCAAACTGTCACCTCTTTTCAACATTATTTTTAAAAGAAAAAAAGCCGACTCCCATGAATCGACTTTTCTCTCTGCGCCTGAGTGGAATCGAACCACCGCACATGGCTCCGGAGGCCATTGCTCTATCCACTGAGCTACAGGCGCTTACCGCACATTTACGCGTGCTTATCTATAATACCTCATTTTCCCAAATTAGGCAAGAGGGAAATTTAACTTTTTATGTTCGCCCCAACTGCTTGATATCAACGTGGGTCCTTTTATCCCATTTGACGAAAACAGCTTCCATTTTTGCCTCTCATATTTACTTTCAGACCGAATTGTTTTATAATCAACCTATCAATCAATAAGTTTCCGCCCACGGAAAGGAGTACATATCATGAATCATCTGGCAAAAGCAGTTGAAAAATACCGCGACCTGATTTTGCAGGCTGAACGTTTTATCTGGAAACATCCCGAGACCGGATACAAAGAAACCATCACCTCCGCCTATCTGGCAGAGCAGTTCACCGGGCTGGGCTATGAACTGACCTACGCAGACGGCATCACCGGCTTTTATACCGTGATTGACACCGGACGTCCCGGTCCCGAGATCCTGGTATTAGGTGAACTGGACGCGGTAATCTGCCCCAATCATCCGGAATCGGACCCTGTCACCGGTGCAGTCCACTCCTGCGGACATAATGCCCAGTGCGCTGCTCTTCTCGGCCTTGCTGCCGCGCTGAGGGAGCCCGGCGTCCTGGATGATCTCTGTGGACGCATCAGACTCTGTGCCGTTCCCGCCGAGGAGCTTCTGGAGATCGAATACCGTAATGGTCTAAAGAAAGACGGCAAGATAAAATACATGGGAGGAAAGAGCGAATTTCTCTCCCGCGGCTACTTTGACGGTGTGGACATCGCCTTTATGATCCACACTTCCTCTACCTTCTCCACCAAACTCGGTGCCGTAGGCTGTATCGCGAAAAATATCATTTATAAAGGCACTGCTGCCCACGCGGGCGGTGCTCCCTGGAACGGCAGAAACGCCCTTTACGCAGCCACCTGCGGTATCAACGCAGTCAATGCGATCCGCGAGACCTTCGCTGAGCCGGATATCATCCGTGTTCACCCCATCATCACCCACGGCGGTGAGATTGTCAACGCGATCCCTGAGACCGTCAAGATCGAGAGTTATGTGCGCGGACGCAGTTTCGACGCGATTCTGAAGGCAAACAAAAAGGTGAATCAGGCCCTCTGCGGCGCTGCCCTTTCCATCGGAACCAATATTGAGATTATCGATATCCCGGGATATGCTCCGCTCTGCAACGATCCCAATATGATCGAGCTGGCAAAGGATGCCGCAGATCAGATCATCCCCAAAGCCGGCTTTAACGTCAGTCATTCCTACGGCTCCGGCAGCACTGACATGGGTGATTTGTCCTGCATCATGCCGGTCATCCACCCTTATGCCGGCGGCGCGACAGGAAAAGGACACGGCGCGGACTACCAGATCGCAGATCCGGAAGCAGCCTGTGTCGACAGTGCCAAGTGGCAGCTGGCTATGCTTCATCTTCTGCTGAAGGACGATGCAGTGCGGGCAAAGCAGATCATCGCAGACTATAAACCAGATTTCCCTTCCAAGGAGGCTTATCTGGCTTATGTGGACAGAATCAATTCCTCCGGTGACCGAATCAGCTACCGCGAGGATGAAACAGCTGAAATAAGAATCGGCTGATTCATTCCATCCACCTTTTTACAGTCATCCTTTCACTAAAAATCAAAAACATACACTGGATGTGTCAAGGGCTTCCCACTATCGGTGAGAAGCCCTTGCTTTTTCATGCTATATGTTATGACCGCCCGCAGACACCGTACCGGACTGTGGGCCAACCATAGTCGTAAATACTTTTTCTCAATTACTTGCGCACCAGCAGAGACTTTCCGGTCATCTCCACGGGCTGCTTCAGTCCCATCATCTCGATCAGAGTGGGGGCGATGTCCGCCAGGCAGCCGCCCTCGCGAAGGGTGTAAGCGTCGTCATAGTTCACCAGAATGAAGGGAACAGGGTTGGTGGTGTGGGCGGTGAAGCTGTCACCGGTCTCATAGTCAACCAACTGCTCTGCATTTCCGTGGTCAGCACAGATGAACATCTGTCCGTCTACCTTCTTCAGTGCCTCAACGGTCTTGCCTACGCACTCGTCCACTGCCTCTACAGCCTTGATTGCTGCGTCCTCAACACCGGTATGTCCAACCATGTCGGGGTTAGCGAAATTGATGATGATCACGTCATACTTGTCGGACTCGATGGCCTCAACCAGCTTATCGCAAACCTCGTATGCGCTCATCTCAGGCTTCAAATCGTAGGTAGCAACCTTGGGGGACTTCACCAGGATGCGGTCCTCTCCCTCGTTGGGTGCCTCTACACCACCGTTGAAGAAGAAGGTAACGTGCGCATACTTCTCTGTCTCAGCGATACGAGCCTGCTTAAGACCGTTCGCTGCCAGGAACTCACCGAAGGTGTTGGTGATGGAAACCTTATGGAAAGCAACCTCCTTGTTGGGGATGGTCACATCATACTCGGTAAAGCATACATAGGTGGTCTTGATGCGCTCGCCGCGATCAAATCCATCGAAATCGTCTGCACAGAACACACGGGTCAGCTCGCGTGCGCGGTCAGGGCGGAAGTTATAGAAAATCACGGAATCGCCGTCCTTAATGGTGGCAACGGGAGCACCGTTCTCCACAACAACGGTAGGAACAACAAACTCATCATTAACGCCCTCATCGTAGGAAGCCTGAATCAGCTCCACAGGATCAGAAGCCTGCTTACCCTCGCCCTTGGTCAGTGCCACATAAGCCTTCTCCACGCGATCCCAGCGGTTATCTCTGTCCATCGCGTAGTAACGGCCACTAACGCTGGCAACCTTTCCAACACCGATCTCCGCCATCTTTGCAACCAGATCTGCCACATAGTCCTTGCCGGATGCGGGGGGAGTGTCACGGCCATCCAGGAAGCAGTGTACATATACCTTGGACAGGCCCTCACGCTTCGCCAGCTCCAACAGGCCGTAGATGTGGGTATTGTGGCTGTGAACACCGCCATCGGAAACCAGACCGAACATATGCAGTGCTGAGTCGTTTTCCTTCACGTTAGCTACTGCCTTTGCGAATGCCTCGTTCTTAAAGAAATCGCCGTCCTGAATCTCCTTGGTGATGCGGGTCAGCTCCTGATATACGATACGGCCGGCACCCATGTTCAGATGTCCAACCTCAGAGTTACCCATCTGTCCCTCGGGCAGACCAACTGCCATGCCGCTGGCATTTCCCTCCACGAAAGGACACTCAGCCATCAGTCTGTCCATGACGGGAGTCTTCGCCTCAGCCACTGCATTTCCCTCAACCTTCTGGTTGAGACCGTAGCCATCTAAGATCATTAAAACCGTAGGTTTCTTGCTCATAATTTCCTCCTGAATATGTCTTGATAGTTTTCTGAAGTAGGAACTTCAATCTCTCAAACCTCAATATCGCGCGGAAATCTCCTGTCCACGCATCTTCAAACTCTTTTATTATAAAGGTCGGCTGAAATACTGTCAAGAAGTGAAACATAAGTTCCGGCTTATTTTTAACGCATAATGTCTCTATTCCTTTATGCACACTTCAACCACGCTTTGAATTTTTCTCAACATCTGCGTTATTGTTTTCTATAGAAAATGTGGTATTCTAATCTTGCGACCGGCCAGTCCAAGTGAATAAAAGAAGGAGTGAACACCATGGAAATCAAATTAGGTGAAAAGATCAGATCTCTGCGCAAGCAGAAAAATATCTCTCAGGAAGTCCTGGCCCAGGTGCTGGGCGTCACCTTCCAGGCGGTCAGCAAGTGGGAAACCGGTGCGGCAATGCCCGATGTGACAATGATTCCCGCCATTGCCAGCTTTTTTGAGGTATCCACCGACGAATTATTCAGCTTTAATTTGCTGGAACTGGAAGAAAAAGTCATGAAAATATGCTCTGACGCAGCGGAATTTCGCTTCAGCGATCCGGCAAAATCTGAGGCCATGCTGCGGGAAGGCTTAAAACAGTATCCCGGCAACGATATTATCCTCAACAATCTGCTCTACACCATGCAGTCACCTGACCGCAGCGAGGAAGTCATAACCGTGTGCAAATCCATTCTGGAGGTTACCAAGGAGGACGATGTCAAGTACGATGTGCTCCGCATTCTGGCAAAAACCTACCATGAAATGGGCCAGCAGGCGCTGGTAGGGCCCACACTGGAGGAGATTCCGGAAATCTATTTCTCCAAGCTGGAGCTGGCCGCAAAATACTTGGAAGGCAAAGAGGCACTGGATGCAGCCTCCACACAGGCAATGTTGAGTCGGGATGATCTGTTGGATATGGTTTCACGGATGTCCCAGCTCTACCGCGAGCAGGGCAATAAGGAAAAAGCAGCGGATTATGCCAACCTGACCCGAAAGATCTATGCGCTGTTTGAGGGCAGGACCGACATGTTTGACTATCATCGCGGACGGCAACAGGAGTGGCTCAGTGAGAACATGTGGCCTCGTTTGGAGGAATAATCAGTCCTCATCCTTCGCATTCTGAATCTCATTCTTGATCTTTTCCATTCGAAGATCCAGCTCCGCACTGGTCTCCGCGCAGTACTTCAGCTCGGAGGCCAATGCACCCGCCAGTTCCTCGTCCAGATTTTTCTTATAACGCAGGCGGTGCTCCAGACTTGCCCAGAAATCCATGGCTATTGTGCGCAGCTGAACCTCCACCTTCATCGCCCGCTTCTCATTGTACAGGAAAATCGGGACCTCAATGATGAGATGCAGACTACGGTAACCATTTCCCTTGGGATTTTTGATATAATCTTTCTTTTCGATCAGCTTCACATCGTCCTGCGCCAGCAGACAGTCGGAAATCAGATAAATATCATCAATAAACGGACAAATCACCCGAACTCCCGCTATATCATAAAGATTGTTTTCGATGGAGGCAGCCTCCATGGGCAGACCTTTGCGCTGAAGCTTTTCCATGATACTCTCCGGTGCTTTCAGGCGGGTCTTAATGGTCTCAATGGGGTTGTACTCCCGGCTCATGGAAAACTGGCTGTTCAGCACCTTAAATTTAGTCTCCACCTCCATCATCGCACAGTTAAAATAGGTCATTAATCTTCGGTAATCATCCAATGTCACTTTCAGACGCTGTGCGATCTCCGCGCTAGTATTCCACAAAGTTTTCTGTTTGTCAATCATGTGGCTATCCTTTCTCGTCCCGTCAGCAGGACAAATCACCTATGCCTTTTTCACCCCGATTGCTCTCGGCTTGCAGCCATCTGGAATCGGGCAAATGTAATGCTCACCGTCGAGAGTATCCATCAGCTCTGCTTTTGCCGCTTCAACAAGACTCGGATCATCAATCATATCAATGGCAGTACCCGCCATCGCCTTAGCCGCATAAAGCATACCCTTATGCGCCAGTTTACTCTTGCCCTGAGCAACGATCTGCCATGAATGGCCGGGAGTCCCCACTGCCCATGTAGCCACATAAATCTGAGCCGTCGGACAGTTCCAGCTCACATCGCCGACGTCAGTTGATCCGAACCCCTGGCTGCCGTTCTCGTGGAACGGCAAAACGAACCGGTGGATAAACTCACCCTTATGGGACATAATTTCCCGCTTATCCGCCTTCTTATCATACATCGCCGCAAATTTTTCCAGATTAGCGTAGGGTTCTGCAACCGATTCATGTATCGCTTTGGCGAACATCATCTCTTCTTCCGTATACTCAGGTGCTCCGACCTCATGGAGGTTTTCCCACAGTTTTCTTGCGATAACTCTATTGCTGATCAGGCTGGAACAGCCTTTTACAAAGTCAATTTCAACCTTCGTCTCCGTCATCAGTGCTGCACCCTCGGCGATTTTGTTGACCCGCTGATAGATCTCCTCTAGCTGAGAGTTTTTCGGGGCGCGGATCAGATAAAGCACCTCCGCATAGGGCTGCACCACGTTCGGTGAGTATCCCCCAGTATTCGTGATCGCATAGTGGATCCTCGCCTCCGGTATCACATGCTCACGCAAAAACTGTACACCCATGTTCATCAGCTCCAATGCATCGAGGGCGGATCTTCCGTGATGTGCAGAACTGCCAGCGTGTGCACTCGTTCCGTAAAATTTATAAGCGACCTGATAGTTTGCGAGGCTGGCCCTTGTATCCGCCCTGTTCATATCTCCCGGATGCCAGGTGATTGCCGCATCAAGCCCCTCAAATGCCCCGCTCTTTGCCATAAACGCTTTTCCGGAACCACCCTCTTCTCCGGGACATCCAAAATAAACTACGGTGCCGGATTTCCCGGTCTCTTCCAGATACTTCTTTACACCGATCGCAGCAGAAAGAGAGCCAACGCCCAGCATATTATGACCACAGCCATGTCCCGGAGCTCCAGGCATAAGGGACATTTTCTCTGAAATTCCTGCCACCTGGCTGAGGCCGGAAAGTGCGTCGTACTCACCGAGAAAACCGATTACCGGCTTTCCGGAACCGAACGTACCCTTGAACGCAGTCGCAATACCTGCGGTTCCCTCTTCAACCTCAAATCCCTCTTTTCTCAATAAATCACAGAGAATCTTCATGGATCCGGTCTCTAAAAATGCGGTTTCTGCGTACTCCCAGATAAGATTACTGGCCTCAATCATTTCCGATGCTGTATCATCGATCCTGTCCCACGCAAGCTGTTTTCCCATATTTTTTCTCCTCACAAGTGAAATTTACGGACTGAACTATTACCTGTTTATTATAACATTTCTCTCCCTGATGTCAATCTTTGCTTCCCCAGTCTGCCTCACTGGTGTGATAATAAAAGTGATAATTGTAAAAGCACAAAAAAGACAAAAGGCCATTCAAGCAGTAAAATCCGGCTCTAAACTTTACTTGGGGGGGTAAGGTTTAGAGCCGTTGTATTTCTCTTAATAAAATAGTAGGCATAGGATTCCGATTCCTATATAATTAAGTCACCACAACAAAAATATACAGAAAGGATCAGAAAACTATGCCTACTACTGATTTTACCGCAAAACTCCTTGAATTGGAAGACTTGATTTTAGAAAATATT
>JAFTXG010000003.1 GCA_017461725.1 Lachnospiraceae bacterium | reverse complement strand
AAACGGTATCGCGAACATTTATCAGCCCAAGCTGAATATGGGGCTGACGATCACATTTAACGCTGAGGAACTTGATGGATTCATTGAGTGGAAGATGATGGGCGTCCGGGATTATGTGCTCGGTCTGGAGTGTGGAAACTGTTATCCGGATGGCCGGAAAGCCATGCGAGAGAGCGGTATGCTGAAGTGTTTGGAACCGGGGGAGAGTAAGGAATATCGGGTGAAAGTGAGCTTGAGTGATAAGTAGTAAAAACAGTGAGAAAAGAACTTGGGGATTTTCGTAAAGATGAAAGAAAGCACGATTGGTACGGTAGTTGCCGTTATCCGTCGTGCTTTTTTAGTTGGCTCTGCAGATATGCCCCTGTGACGCGCCGTGTGCCCCGTGGTGGCGTTTTCCGGGCAGAGTAGAGGAAATGGCCGATGAATGGCAAAATAGGCCACTTTTCGAAAAAAGTTTTCAGCTTTTGAAACCCAAATGCGATGGAAACGACCCCAAAATGGCAGGGTCGAAAATCAAGCTGGAGAAAGGAAAGGGGTCGCGATGCTTCCCTTTCCCCTTTCACATTTGCCGGCAACGCCGACAAAATAAAGGTTTTTTGCCGGTTGGAGGATGATTGAAAAAAGGGGTCGTACGCTCATTAAAATGTAAAAAAAGGGGTCGCAGAGGCAAAAAAGTTAGCATTTTCAAAGGGAATTTACGGGGTCGCACGCAGTGTTTGATCAGTTGTGTCAGATACTGCGTTTTATTATAGATAAACGATGATGGAAGGAGGTTATGAGATGATTGATATGCGGTTTTTGTATGAAACAGATTTACCGGCTCGCGCTGTATATGTCTATCTGTATCTGTTTTTGAGAGCTAATCGTGAAGGGCAGTGCTGGCCAGCCGTCCCGAGAATTGCCGCTGATCTGAAACTGTCCGAGCGCACTGTGCAGCGGGCATTATCAGATCTCCGCGAAGCTGGATTGATTGAGACTGAACAGCGGTATCGAGGGAACGGTGCAAAGAGCAGTCAGATGTTCTATATCAAGAAGAAGCAGTAGTGAAAATGCAAAAGGACAGATTTTCCGCCAAGGGGAAACTCTGCCTGTTTGGTGACCGGTGGGAGGTGTCATGGTGTCGGGTGAATGTTAAATATACACTGGAATAAAGATTTATCACAGAAAAAAAGAATATATATTACCAGTTAATTTATTTTACTATAGTGCAATGTTGGCTAAGCGATTACTAAAACGACAAACCAGTGTTGCAAACAAAAAGAAATATACAAAAAAGAGGTGCTCAACTCCCTTGATTTTTCGGCATGAAAGGTGAGGGGATAAATAACACAAGGGAAATGGGCTGCAAGAATATGTGGTATGCCAAAAATATAAAATTTTTATAAATAATACAAAAATAGGTTATCAATCCTTCGACTTTTCGGCATGTAAAGTGAGAGGTATTATTTTGCCCCCTCATTTGAACCTTGAAAACTGAATATTCAACGTATCTTTTACGTCCCTCCGGTTGTCGGTGAAAGTCGGCAAGCCACGTGAGTATATTGGGTGAATGCGGAGCCACACTCGATATTCCATCTCAGACACTGCGGGCATCTGTAGTGAAGGCGATGACAGGCCGGAGGCATAATGGTACTTCTGTCCAGTCACAGGCCGAGCGTGCTAACAGCCGTCCCCGCCAATGAGGGCAGCCCGGTGAGATCCACGGGGAGGTGGGATTCCTATGAGGTCAAATGCATGACCGGAAGATACGTTCCCAGAAGCGAGAAGCTTCTTTGTCAGGGGGAATCGAGGATAAATACTGACATAGTGAAAGATGATTCGAGCGCAAGCAATATAGGATGAGAGGGGGAGATTGAGAATGGCGAAAAGGAGCAATGTTGTCAGCGTTAAATACAGTTATGTGGGAACAGAAAATGAATTCAGTGCATTTCTTTATGCATTGGTAAGGGATTATTTGTCTGTTGTCTATTCTGCTGTAAATAACAACAGAGATTTTGTTGGAAAGGTAGAAACTGAAAAAGGTGGCGAAACGGAATAGATGAGGAGCCGGGTTTGTGGTATGTTGTGTGATGCGAAAGAAAAAACTGGGAAAGGAGGAGAACTGATTGCGAGTATGGTTATATTATCGACTGTCCCGCGACGAGGATGAAGAACTGAACTCTTTGATGAATCAGCGAGGAATCATCGAAGGATATGCGATTAGTCATGGTCATACCATTGTGGGAGAATCATTTGACGACAATATATCCGGTATGCACTTTAATCGTGCCGGAATTGACAAGATTTATGAGGCGGTTGAAGCCGGTCTGATTGACGCAATCATCGTAAAAGATTTATCCCGCCTGGGCCGTCACAGAACACAAACTGCATTATTCATTGATTATCTGCGAGAAAACAACGTGAGAGTTTTGTCTGCGACAGAAGGTATCGACACATTCAATGAGAATGACGATCTGCTGATTGGATTTAAGGGGCTGGTCAATGATTTTTATGCCAGAGACGGAAGCCGCCGAGTGAGAGCTGGATACCGACAGAAGCAGAAGAATGGGTTGATTTTAACACCGCCGTTTGGCTATTTTAAGGACAAGAATACGAACCTGGTGGAGATCGTTCCGGAGGCGGCGGAAACGGTACAGTTGATATATTCGCTGTATATGAAGGGGATGGGAACCAAATCAATTGCGAGAGTGTTGAATGAGAAGAGATGTAAGACTCCGGCACAGATGCAGCTTCAGCTGCTCGGGAAGCGGATGCCAAAGCAGAAAGAGATGGTGATTAAGAAATATTTATGGTGTCCCACAACGGTGAGCCGGATATTGCAGGATGAGAGCTACACCGGTATGCTGATCTGCCATAAGAGTGAGCAGAACAAAATCAATAAGACCTTCCGATTTACTGCACCGGAGGAGCAGTTCCGTCATGAGGATAAGTATCCGGTGATCATTGAGAAGGAAACATGGGAAAAAGTGCAGACGGTTATGCAGCGTCGAAAGGAGAGTAATGTGAGGGCAGGAGCAGGAAGGCCGATCCTGCGATATAGCGGTCTGCTCACCTGCGGTGACTGTGGGCGCGGTATTTTCGGTAAGCGAATAAAAAACAAAAACTCTGAACGCATCGAATATATCTGCAGCACCTACAGTCGTTTTGGAAATGAGTATTGTACGTCACACACGATGAGGGAAGAGCAGCTGGATGCGTTGATAAGAAACGAACTTCTGGAGACGAAAGCCCAATATCAAAACCTGTGGTATTCCCTGGAGAAGTCGATTGAAAAATGGACGCCGAAGGCTGAAACTACCGAACAACGGATAAGACAGCAGTATGAGTCTATTGAGCTATTGGAAGAACAGATGGAGGATATTCTGATGGAGAAAATTCGGGATAAGGCAAATGCTGAACGATACGACCGGATGATTCGAAAACGAGAGCAACAGATTGAACAGGCCAAACAGCAGATCGCTGAACTGGAAAATCTGGGGAAGACGATACGTTCCCGGCAGGCAAAGCTGAAAAAAGATATTTCATTGCTGGATGAGATTTTGGCGGAAGAACAGTTGTCAGAATCTCATCTCCGGCTACTGGTAGAGCGAATATATGTATATGAGAATGAAGGAGCACTCACATTGGATATCCAATTGAAGGCTCCTTTTTGTTCGCATACGGACACCTACGAGAACGGCGTATTGACCAATCGAGAGTTGGAAGCGATGCTTGAAAAGGAGGAGACAGATGAAGAGAGCATGGTTGTATGCCCGACGATCAAATGATGATGATGTGACATTGGAGTCCATTGAGAATCAGCTGAATATAGCAAGGGAGTATTGTGAAAAACATGGTTACAAGGTGGCAGGGGAATCCTTTGATAACCATGTCACCGGAATGCATTTTAACCGGGAAGGAATCATTCAACTGACCGCAATGGTGGAGGAGGGACTGCTGGATGCCGTGATAGTAAAGGATCTATCACGGCTCGGCAGACACCGTACACAAACCGCATTGTTTATCGACTTCCTTCGAGAATATGGAGTGGCCGTTATTTCAGCGACAGAGAACCTGGATACGATGAAGGAGGAAGATGATTTATTGATCGGCGTCCGTGGTGTCATGAATGACTATTATGCCAAGGATCTGGCCAACAAAATCCGCGCCGGTTATCGGCAGAAACAGAAAGCGGGGCTGGTAATCAAGCCGCCCTTCGGATACTGGAAAGATAAAAATACCGGAATGATTTTACTTCACCCGGAAGCCTCCGTTACCGTGCGGATGATATTCAGTTGGTATGAAACTGATTGCGGACTGAAAGAGATTGCCCGAAGGCTGAACAAGCTGAGGCGAAAAACGCCGGGGCAGATCGAAGATGAACGGTGCGGGAAAAGTGGAGAGAATTATTTGTGGACAAACACCACAGTGAAAAAGATATTGGAAAATGAGTGCTATACCGGCCTGCTGTTAAATCATCAGACAGAGATTAAAAATGGGAAAAAGACAGCGGTTTCCGAGGAGAAGTACATCCGGCATGAGGGATATTTCCCTGTGATCATTGAAAGGGAGGAATGGGAGTTGGTCCAAGGTATTCTAAGACAAATTGTGAGGACTGCATATGGGAATAAAGCAGTGCATCGTTATGCGGGCCTGTTGTTTTGCGGTGACTGCGGAAATCGATTTTTGCCTATCGTGAGGCATACCCAAAAGAAATCGAGGGTTGAATACATATGTAAAAGTTATCAGAGCTATGGGAGAGAATATTGCGAGTCCCATCGGATCAGAGAGGAATATCTGGACAACGAAGTGCGGCAACAGGCCCAAAAGGTCTACAATAGGTGGCTGAAGGAGCTTGAGAGGACGAAAATGGCAATGAGGCTGTGGGAGTTGAAACGTCCAAAGATTAAGGCTAGGGTAGAGGAATTACATAGGGATGTGGAAAGGCTGGAAGAGGAGATAGAGGAGATATTGATGGAGAGGATGCAGGGGTGAAAAAACACGTGACAGAATTTGTTTCTGTTATTACCTCGGTTGGATAATGCTGGGCACGAGAGTATTGATATGCCTGTCAGTATGTACAGATGTTTCTGAGCATTCAAATAAAAGTGGGTTGACAAGTAAAAAAATAATAACTAAGAAACACGTTGAAAGATAATAAATTATGTGATAAAATATATTATCGGTGGGCGATGGCCCAGCCAAGCCAACCGTGTGGAAGATATTCCATACGGTTTTTGATTTACAGGAGGGCTAAACGATGAAAGATTCCAATTTCACTAAGTCAGATATTGGTGCACAAGCTGCATGGAAAGGGTTTTCATCTCAAACACTATATATTGCGCACAGACTACTTTCGGATGATGGTTCTTACGAGTATTACCCAGAAGATATCGAAGATTTAATCATCAAAAAAGATGGTGTTGTTATTGAAGCTGTACAAGTCAAAAACATCAAGGCAGATCTTTCCCTTTCAAGCCTCGCTTCTACTCGAACCTCTAAAGGTGGAGAAGGATTTTTTAACCGAATGTGCAGTCTGCATATTAGTAATGATTCTTTTTCAAGTATTACTATTGTTTATTTCGGCTCATTAGGACAGGAATTACAAGAGGCAAAAGATAATAATGAAACGACCAAAAAGAGGTTAGTAAAAAGATTAGTGGAAAAGCATAATCTATCTGCTAACGATGCAAGTTGGCTTATAGATTCATTGAAATTTGAAAAAGTCAGTCTCGAAGAACTTGACAGCAGTCTCGAAAACCAAATTAGCACTTATGTTCCCGTTATGCCAGCACCTATGTTGGCAAAAGAATTGCTGATTCAATACATATCTCAGTTATCTAACCTCAAAGGATTTACGTCTTTAGATTCATGGAAAGAAAAGATTCATAGTGTCGGAGTTAGCATTTCTGCCATCGATGGTTTTTACAAAGAATATAACAAATCCTTGGTGTGTTTAAGCGAACAACAACTTAAAAGCAACCGGGAAGAGCTACAAAACGAATTTTTACAAGGGGTTTCGGTTCACCCGGCACACATTCGATATGGCTTTGATTTTAAACGTAATTATTGGTTAGAAAGAATTCAGAATGCCATTGAAAGCAAAGGAGTTGTAGTAATTAAGGGTGTTTCAGGACAGGGCAAATCTGCACTGAGCTATCGGTACTTGCTTGATAACTATCCCGAAGGGTGTGTATTTTGTGTTCGAACTATAACAAGCGAAACGCAAGCGCAAAATCTTGTTTCTGCATTAGATGGCCTTGGAAAGCATAATGCAAATATAGTCATATATATTGATGTGCAACCTGGTGAGACATTATGGGCATTTCTAATTCAGGAATTGCAATCTCGTGGATTAAATATTCCCGTGCTTATTTCAATTCGTGATGAAGACTATAATGCAACCCCATTTAACGGAAAATCTGTTCAGTATGAGTTGATTGAATTAGCTCTGTCGAGAGAAGAAGCAGAATATATTTATATTTCTTTCACAAGCGAAATCCCACACCCGACTTACAGAACTTTTGAAGAAGCTTGGCTTTCTTTTGGCTGCAATGGACCATTGATTGAATTTGTATACCTACTTACGAATAATCAAACTTTAACTCAGAGACTTCAAACTCAAATAGATGCCCTCATTAAAGAGAAGATATCTGACGATTGGTTGGAATTATTGCAATTAGTATGCTATGCCGGTCGCTTGGGAGCTAATATAGATTTTCACGCCGCTAAAAAGGCAACTCAGTGTTCAACTATGCAGTCAGCCATTCAAAGGTTGAAAGATGAATATCTGATAAGAATAATTGATGAAAACAAAATTGAAGCGCTTCATCCCGTTCGGGCTCAAATAGTGTTTGATACAATTTGTTCACAAACATGTACTAATGAAAAAGATGTTGTTTTCAAAGCCATTACGTGCGTAGCAGCAAAAAATATCAGAGTCATTCTGATGGATTACTTCTCACATCAAGCATACCGATTGGAGGACATCTATCAATTGTCTCAGAGTATATTTTCTGATTGGATTGGTTTTGCAAGTGCAATTAAGACTTTGCTATGGTTAGATGCGAAACGGTATGTTGATGATAATAAAATGTACATTCACTCCTTGATTGAAAAAAGAGGTAAAGGTTGGTTATGTTTTTTGCCTCTTGACCTTTCAGGCGTTTATCGTTCTAACGAACTTATTGCAGATGGGATGAAGGATCTTGCGGTGTTTAAGGATAAAGCAGCGTTGCAAAGTGCAATTGATGAGGTAAAGACTTCACTTAACTCTCTATCAATCGATTATCAAGCCACAGACTATTTTCTTGAGAACTGTACGCAGCCTAGTACATTGCCGGAAACGGATCAAGATAAAGAATCCTTTGGATATGCATTGTTTTGGATGGCAAAGCGCAATTACAAAGTTCAGATGGTCTTTGATATAGGCGAAACCCAAAGATGCATCTGTGATGGAGAATTACAGGCGGCTGCTGATGCTATACGAGGCCTTTGTGAACATCCGGAACTTTCGGCGGTTTATCAAGCGGCAGTAACTGGTTTGATTGATAAGCTGATCTCTGAAATGAAGGTCCTTAAGTTTTCTGTTGATGAAGATGAAGTGATGTGCAAGTTCATTCCCCCTTTGGAGAATGAAGTAACACTCCCAGAGAAAGTAAAATACTCTAACCAATATTGGCGTATTAAAATGCTGAATATTCTTGAGCAACTATATCCGCAAAAAGAACACATTGATATTGAATTGCTTGGAGTAGATCTTCTTGGTGAATTAGGGATTGCCCCCTTAGATTACAAGCTACGCATTCATAAAAGTAATAGACACAACACGTGGGTTTCTGAAGTGAATGGGTGGATTAAAATCAGAATTGATTATAGTTTGCGGCCTACTTCCTGGGAGCAGTATGTAGCGGAAATTGACCATATTAGAACCAATGTTAATGAACTGGTTGAACAAACGATAAAACTAATCGATGATATTTACAAAAAAGGACGATATACGAAAGAACGCTGGAAACGAATAGAAGATAGACTTGGTATTTTTAGAAAGCATATATTTGCAGAAAACTATCTACCCGTTTCTGCTGTGGATCCGTATTGCCTTTATTCTGAAGGGAACAAAAATATTCCTGCATCTGACTTTTTTACAATGCGTCAATTGCTTTCAGTTGAAAAATATAAGGTTTTCAGGAAGCAATTTAACGACGTATATACATCCTTAGATAATTTCTATAATCAGTTTGCCGATGTTCTTTTGGCTAGAATAAAAAAGCAAGATTTAAGCAGCGTTAAAAATCCGAGGCTCGCAATGTTTAATCTGTACTCTGCTGCAAAATCACTTTATAGCTTCCAGCGTGAATACGATTCTTTGTTTTCCGAGTACAGTAGTTTAGATCATTCATTCGCACAACAAGAATTGGAAAACACACTTACTTTGGTTAATGTGTGGCGCGACGTACTTGATTCATCTCCGAAGGGACAAGCTATTGCCTACAATGCCAAGCAAAGATATCGTAAAGGCACTACACTTTTTAGAGATTTGCTTTTAAAGGTATCTGCTGCCACAGAAGGAACGGTACTCGAAACAGCTAATTATGCCTATATCGTTTCAGTTTGCAATACAGATGAAGGCAATTCGCTTGAAAGTGAATACACAAAGCTCATTCTAACATTAAGAGAAGTTTTTAGAGCGTCTATTCCAGAGTCTAGTGATAGATGGTATTGCGAAACGCAGACTATCAAATTGGCGTACATCCCCATAATATCCGGAGCTTATTCGCCAACTGCATTTTCAATTCCGTTCTACAAACTCTTCGATACTGAGGCTTCAAGTATAGCAAAAGCAATGCTTCCGTGCGAAATAGAAGCAGATGCTAAAGATAAGCTATTTGATGGTACTGAGATAATCATATGGATAACAGCTATGCAAAAAATCCAAGAAATCAAATTGCACCTAAAACGTTTTAGCCAAGTGATTCAAATTGAACCAGATAGAGATTGTATTCACATTTTTGAGTCGTTTGCCAAGAAAACGAAATCACAGATTCAAGCATTGTGGGGGGAGTTTATCGTTTGTAAGGAACTCGTGGATGAACTTATTGTAGATACAGACGGACAAGATTTGGAAATGTTAAATGTTATCAACACCATGTTTGATTGCTATGATGAAATAATCGACTGTATTCTCAATCGATGCAACGCTGAAGAGATTGTTCAAATTATAGATACAGTTTCTGCTATTATGCTTTTCTTACAGCCATTAGTGATCAAAAAGAAAAATAACTGGAGGTGATCGCATGCAAAAAAGAGCTTTTTTGTTTTCTGCTGAAACATATCAAGCCTCGAAAAGCCTTATCGCGAAAGATTTACCAGGCTGCGAATATGATATTCTTGCTATGCAAAAACGTTTGGCTCAAATTGGTTTTGATGTGAAATCTGTCCGTAATGCTAAAAAGGAAGATTATTTTTTGGCACTACGAGATATAGCAAAAGGCATGCCTAACGATGCTATTCACATCTTTTATTTCACAGGTCATGGAGGTCATTACAAGGGTGTTAATTACATTTTACCTGTAGATGCAGGATCACAATTAGATGCATCTAGTAATATAAAACAAGCTGCAATTGATATAAATGAGATTATTAGCCTTTTCAAAGGAAACGGAAGACTTATCATAATATTGGATGCGTGTAGGGATGGACTTGCTCATTTTGCGGGTAACTATTCAGAAATGACTACTGGAGAAAATGTTTATATAGCATATGGCACATCTTTTGGTAGTTCTTCAACAGGTATAAAAACCGGTATTAGTTGGTTCACCGAAGCTATCTGCGATGAAATATTATCACCAGATATTGACGTTGATACGTTATTTACACGAGTTAGGCAAAATATTGTGACCAAGCATCATGTTCAGATTCCAGCAAGTGTCAATGCATTATTGGAAAACATATCATTACATTCTACTCTCGGATATGATTTATCTGATAAGCAAATCTATGATTTCGTAGAAAAATATGAGGATGAATACGATGAGAAGTACGGATATTTCCGCGGTGAAAACATGGTGTTCATCGATGCTGCACAATATTTTGATATTAGTTTTCTCGACACACTTTGGCGATACCAAAAAGTAAGTGATAAAGTGGCAACAGACAAAGGAATTCCTGTTCCCATACTTCCGGAATCTGAGTCGAAACTTGTTTCGTTTTTGTGCAAGGTAGAACACAACTCTTCCTTCTTCTGCGATGAATATCATACGTGGTATTACAATGGTCGACAGATTAGAATGGGTGAAATCCCGCCGTTGCCACCAAGTATGCAGGCCAAACTTCCAGAGATAGGAAAAGAAATATGTCTTTCTTTTGTGCCAACAAAAGAGGATCAAACTATTTATATAGCAACGAATCTTCCAGACGGGTGCAAAATTTATATTGGAGACAACACAAGAGATTACACAAAAGAATATATTGTTTCAGGTGGTTGTATCACAATTGAAATGGCATCTGATATCAGTAATATTTCCATTCGAGACGCCAGTGTATTTACATCCGACGAAGACACAAAGAAATTGTTAGGTAAAAAAAACAGGAATCTTACTGGAGATCATATTAAGCACCACCCAATTTACGGTAATATTATTAACTACTCTTTTGATTTTCAGTGAAAACTTTGCAGGTTAAAATCAAATTTACATCTGCATATTTAAATTTTCTTGAAAAAAGTGCTATAATAAAACTACTCTTAAAAGAGCATGACTAATTACATTACCTTTGTATTCAAACATCAAAGTCGTTTGGAACTTTGGTACGAACCAAGTATCACTTACTGGAAAAGAATGATCAAATTTCTTTGCCTATTTTTCTGAAAAGTAGATACCAAAACAGTACCAAGCGGGTATATTGTTTTATCAGGTCATACTTGCCATAAAAGAATTTTTAAATTGCACGCTCTGTATTTTCTATCAAGTAAGAAAAACTTACTTCAAGGGTGTCCGACATTTAGGTTCCAGTGGTTACACCGTGCAGGTTCAAGTCCTGTCACCCGCATGAAAAAAGCACGATTGATACGGTAGCTGCCGTTATCCATCGTGCTTATTTTTTTGCCCGATTTCACACAGCTATACTCCTGTGTCGCGCCGTGTGCCCCGTGTTTCGGTTTTCGGACAGCTGTGCCGGATATTCTTTATTGATTATATGCTTTCCGCGGAATCAAGTATCATAAATTCTTTTCGATATTCTCTGGGGCTTTTCCCGGTAAATTCTTTAAATACCCGTCTGAAATAGCTGGAGGAGGAAAAGCCCAGTAATTGACTGACTTCCTCCACAGAGCGGTGACTGTTGGCCAGATAGTCCTGCGCATATTGGATACAGATATTATTTTTATAGGTGATCGGCGAAATGCCGGTCGCCTTATGAAATTGGGCAAAGAACTGCGGTTCACTGTAATGGCAAAGTTCTGCCAGGTATTCGATTCGGATCGGAAGGTTATAATGATCCTCGATGTAATGGATAGCAGGGGCGACCCGCTCGTAGGCAGAGTGATAAATGTTCTTCGTCAGCAGAGGATATAGTTTATCCAGCATACTGTACAGTGTGGACATAGCGGAAAAGAAATGTCTGGGATAAGCGTGGTGCATCTTTTCAAAGTATATGACAGGAAAATCGTGAAGAATCTGAAAGCGATAGTCCAGAATAGCCCGGTTGTCCGGGAAGTGAAAATGAAGCGAGTACCATTCAATCTCCGGTTCACCGTGCCATACGGAATAAAAACGTGTCTCCGGTGCGATGTAAAACAGATCACCGGGACCCACGTGATAGGTTTTTCCACAATACAAAATTTCGGCAGTCCCCTTTGTGATATATCCAATACAGGGGTGAAGAAGCTTCTGCATCTGTCCGGTGGTGTGCGTATGGGAGAAAGAATAGGTACGAATGCGGAATTTGGTTACATAGAGTTTAGTTGTGGAAGATTCTGCCATAAAACACCTCGTTAGCGTAAAAACCATAGAATAGTGTCGGTTTTTCAGAGTATACCACCTTAACACGAAAAAATCAAGAGCGTATAATTCTATTATCAGAAAATACAATACATGGGGACAGACAGAGATGAAAATCAGACAGATTGTATTTACCAGAAAGAATTGTGCAGAGTTGCTGATAAAAGAGGAGGAGTTGAAGGCCGGGGAGGTTTGCGTGCAAACAGTGGTCAGTACCATCAGTCCGGGAACAGAGCGTGCAAATATCATCGGTGAGTCAAATGTCAATCCGCTGAGAGAGGCAGATTTGGAACCCATATTTCCGAGAACAGCAGGGTACAGCAGTGCCGGAGTGGTGACGGCTGTGGCTGAAAACGTGACCAGCGTGAAGGTTGGAGACCGGGTAGCGGTATATTGGGGCAAGCATAAGGATTACAATATTGTTCCGGAGGAGAACGTGGTAAAGATCGAGGATGACCAGGTCTCCTTTGAGGAAGCAGCTGTAAGCTTTATTGCAACCTTTCCCTTGGCGGCGATCCGCAAGACACGCCTGGAGGTGGGAGAGTCCATGATGATCATGGGACAAGGTCTGCTCGGGCAGCTGGCTGTGCAGTTGGCCAGAGCTGCGGGCGCAGTGCCGGTGATTGCAGTGGACCCTGTTCCGGAAAAAAGAGAAGAGGCTCTGAAAATCGGTGCAGATTATGCCCTCGATCCATATGATCCTGATTTTGTGGAGACAGTGAAGCGGATTACGAAGGGCGGAGTAAAGACTGCTATTGAAGTGACCGGCCTTGGGAAAGGACTGGAACAGTGTCTGGATTGCATGGCAAAGTTTGGCCGGGTAGCACTGCTTGGCTGCACTCGCGACCGCAACTTTACCATTGATTACTATCGCAAGGTTCATTATCCCGGCATTACTCTGGTAGGAGCGCATACCGGAGTGAGACCGGAGCATGAGAGTTATCCGGGATATTTTACTAATCGGGATGATATTCTGACTGTGTTAAATTTGTGTGCAGGCAAACGGGTTGATTTGAAGAAAATGACTTGGGAGATATATGAACCGGAGGAATGTACCGCAGTGTTTGAACGGCTGATCTATGATCGGCAGTTTCCGGCAGTAGTACAGTTTGACTGGCGAAACAATAATAAGTGAAATCAAAGTGGAGGAAAAAGATGAAAGCGATTTTGGTGAACGATGATCGTAGTTTAAGATGGGCTGATGTTCCTGATCCGGTGATGGGTGCTGAGGACTGTCTGGTGAAGATCGAGGCGGCAGCGCTGAACCGCGCCGACCTGATGCAGAGAGAGGGCGATTATCCCCCGCCCGCAGGCTGCCCCGAGTGGATGGGTCTGGAGATAGCCGGAATTATCGTCCAGGTGGGTGAGGAAGCGGCGAAGAAGTCTGACTGGAAGGTTGGCGACAGGGTCTGCGCCCTGCTTGGAGGCGGCGGATACGCACAGTATGTGAACGTGAAGTACGATATGCTGATGCCGGTTCCGAAGAACTGCTCCATGGTGGAGGCGGCAGCCATCCCAGAGGCCTTTGCGACCGCGTACCTGAATCTGTTTATCGAGGGCAAGATTCAGCCCGGTGACACTTTGCTGATGAACGCCGGAGCCAGCGGACTGGCCAGCGTGATCATCCCCATGGCGAAAGCCTTCGGCATCCGGGTGATCACCACCGTTCTCTCCGACGAGATTGCTGCCTCCATCAAGCATCTGAACGCTGATGTGGTGGTAAACACCAGAAAGCAGGATATTGTGGAGGTGCTGAGACAGCAGCTGGAGGAAGGCCATCCCGTGGATGTTGCCATCGACTGTCTGGGTGGAGAAATCATGGGCAAGTGTATTCATTATCTGAAGCACGGCGCACGCTGGATTATGATCGCGGCACTGGCCGGTCAGTACACCCAGATTGACCTGAAGAATATCTACGTGCGCAATGCCCGCATCGTGGGAAGCACCCTGCGCTCCCGTACCCCGGAGACCAAGGCTCAGATCCTTGCTGATCTTGTCCGAAACGTTTGGCCCAAGGTGGAGACCGGCGAGGTGAAGCCTACCATTTACAAGGTACTGCCCATCACTGAGGCTGAGGCGGCTCACGATATTCTGTATCGGGGCGAGAATGTGGGTAAGGTCGTGTTGACTGTGGACGATGAGCAGTGATCGACAATATGCTTCACGATTAGGCTGTTCAAAAAGAATACAATGAGGAGGAGAAAATGGCAAAGGTTTGGAAATATCTGAGGCGTCATTGGATGCTGTATGCGATGCTGATTCCGGGACTGGCTTATATCATTATCTTTAAATATATTCCCATGTACGGATTGAGTATTGCGTTTAAGGACTATGAGGGAATTGGTGACATTGCCAATGCCCAGTGGGTCGGATGGGAAAATTTTACAAAGCTGTTTTCAAAAGCAGCGTTTATCCGGTCATTCAAGAATACGGTGATCATCAGCTTTGCGAAGATTTTGTTTGGATTCCCTGCGCCGATTATTTTGGCTCTGTTTATCGATTCACTGAGGAAAAAAGGATTGAAAAAGCTGGTACAGACTTCCGTCATTCTCCCCAACTTTATTTCCTGGGTTGTTATCTATGGCCTGATGTATGCGATTTTGGGACCGTCCTCCGGTGTGATCAGTGAAATCTTGACGTTCTTTGGCTTTGAAGGGAAAATTCCTGATTTGCTCAGCTCAAAGGAGTATTTCCGGGAGGTTATTGTTGGCTCCTACATATGGAAGAGTGCCGGTATCGGTACTATCGTCTATCTGGCGGCATTGACCGGAATTGATCCCCAGTTGTACGAGGCAGCGGCCATCGACGGTGCAGGGCCCTGGCGCAAAACCTGGCACATTTCACTGGCAGGACTTCGAACAACAATCATTGTCATGCTGATCTTCCGCGTGGGTGAGATGATGCATGCCGGTTTCGACCACATCTATGCAATATCTAACAATGCGGTTATTTCGGTTGCAGATATTATTGATACCTATATTTACCGTGTAGGTCTGGAGCAGGGCAATTTCTCGCTGGCAACTGCAGCAGGATTTATTCAATCAATCATTGGTCTGGTCATGGTTCTGATCACAAATTATGTGGCGAAGAAGGTTGATCCCGACAGTGGAATCATGTAAAGGAGGGTGGAAGAGATGAGAAAAAAGAAAACACCGGGACAGATTGTTTCTGAGTTGCTGAAACTGATCATCGCTCTGCTGCTGACGATTGTCTGCCTTTATCCGTTCTGGCATGTAATTATGTACTCCTTTTCCGATTCCAAGGAAGCCATGAGCGGCGGGCTGTTTGTCCTGCCGAAGGGCTTTTCGCTGGAATCATGGAAAATGCTGTTAAAAACCAAGCAGGTGTTCATCGCCTTCGGCAATTCCATTGCAAAGACGGTAGTTGGAACACTGATCAGTGTGGTAATCAGTATCCTGACAGCTTACCCTCTTTCTCTGCCCTATGTAAAGGGAAGAAAGTTCTTACAGGGAATGATCTTTTTCACAATGCTGTTTTCCGGCGGTACGATACCCACGTACATCCTGCTGAAGGATCTGCATATGCTGGATACCTTTTGGGCTTATGTCATTCCCAGTGCGATGAATGTTTACAACATGTTTATCCTGAGAAACTTTTTCCAGGCAATCCCGGACTCACTTTCTGAGTCAGCGATGTTGGATGGAGCCAACCATGTGCAGATTCTGACCAGGATCGTTCTGCCCTTGTCAAAGGCGGCGCTGGCCACACAGGTGATGTTCTACGGCGTGAACAGATGGAATTCCTATATGGATGGTGTTCTTTATGTCAATGATTCAAAACTGCAATTGTTGCAGGTTTATCTGCGTCAGATCATCAACTCCATCGGTGGAAAACAGGGTATCGGCGCATCTGCTGGAGATCTGAGCGGTGCCTCGGCCATCACAGAGGAGAGTATCAAAATGACGGTAATCGCCATGTCAGTCATTCCTGTTTTGATCGTGTACCTTTCCCTGCAGAAGTATTTTGTCAAGGGAACCATGGTTGGATCAGTCAAAGGATAAGGATACATACCGGCGGTACCGACGGTACTCCCGGATGATATAACATTTCAAAGGAGGTTTTACGATGAAAAAAAGAAGTATGCGCTTGTTTGCATTGCTGTTGGCGGCAATGATGACATGCACAGCCTGCCAGGCACCTGCTGCAGACACCACGACAGCGGCACCTGGAAATCAGGAGACAAAGGCTCCGGCCACCGAAACCACTGGAGCTGCTGAGGCGACTGAGCCTGCGCCCAGCTGGACAAATGATGATGATGCAGAAATCACCATCATGATGGTACAGAGTGCGGTTCCCGGTGCAGACGATCTGGTTATTGCAGAGCTGGAGAAGAGAACCGGCACCAAGATCAACATGATCAGTGTGGCTGGTGCGGATTATGCAGTGAAGCTCAGCTCTATGATTGGTGCGGGAAATATCCCGGATATCTTCGAGGTTCGGGATCTTAGTGATGCACAGAAGTATATTGACGCAGGTATTCTGGCCAATGTGGAAGATCTGCTGACTGAGGTGGCTCCCAATGTGATGGAGGAGACCAAAGACGTTCTGTACGAGATTCCGGTCAACGATGGCGGCGTCTATATGGTTCCGGTCATGAGCAGAAGCTATGCAATGAACCTGAACGTCAGAACGGACTGGTTGGAAAATCTGGGCATGAAGATGCCCACAAATCTGGATGAGTACAAGGAAATGCTGCGAGCATTTACTGAGGACGATCCCGATAAGAACGGTGAGGATGATACCTACGGTCTGGAGTTCATTCTTGATCATGTTGGACAGTATGCCTGGGTGAGCGTGTTTGGTGCTTACGGCATTCCTGCAGGAAAGAACGGCAGTGCTGTTACCATCGAGTTGGAGGACGGCACCATCAGCACTTGGGTGAAACACCCCAGATTTATTGAAGCGATGACTTATATCCGCTCCATCGTTGATGCCGGATATTGCGAGCCTGATTTTGTGTCCGTTCCTGCAGCTACCTCTTATGAGGCACTGTGGACCGGTGTTGCCGGTGTAATGGAGTTCCAGTGCGTAGGTCCTACCAACAACTGGTATCCCGGACGATATACCGAAGATCCCCTTCCTACCTTTGATTTCCCGATCATTGAGGGACCTTACGGTGACAGCGGTGTTGCTGCAAAATATGTTGATTACAGTAATGGATTCGTATTCTCCTCAACCTGTAAAAATCTTGAAGGCGCAGCGAGAATCGCCAACTACTGCATGAGTCAGGAGGGAAGCGAGCTGATGACCTATGGTATCGAAGGCGTTATGTGGCAGTGGGTTGACGAGGCCAACGGTAAGATGGAATATCTGGGTGAGTATACCGACAGTGCAGTGCACAGAGCTGCAGGCGGTTACTGCCATAGAAGACTGTTTGTTCCTTCTTTCCATGCAGAGCTTCGTACGCTGAATGCACAGACTCAGGCCGGCGTTCAGGAAGCATATGACAATGCCATTGAATGGGCTTACATTCCTTATGTTTCTGAGGTTTATACCGAAAACGGAGCAGACATGGATCAGGCTATTGATGAGATGATGGCTGAACTGTTCACCACTACCGGAGATCTGCAGGAAGTTTATGACAGATGGATCGAAGAGTGGGAGACCCTCGGTGGAACCGAGTGGGAAGCTGAGCTGACCGAGATGTGGAAAGAAATGAATAAGTAATGAATACAGTGGAAGGGAGTTTACGGAAAATGGGATGTAGATTCCCTTCCTTCCATTATCTCCGGTGAAGAAGCGTTGAGGGGAGAGAAGATGAAAAAAATCAAAATAGCCCAGATTGGCATCAGCAGATACACGCATGGACGTCAGATATGGAAAAGCTTGACAGAGCAGTCGGATATCTTTGAGATTGTTGGATATGCATTGCCGGAAAATGAGAGAGAAAAGTTTCCGCAGCTTATGGATTATTTTGAAGGATATCAGGAATTCACGGTTGAGGAGATATTGGGTAATCCGGAAATCGAAGCTGTAACGGTGGAGACAGAGGAAATCTACTTAACAAAATATGCAATCATGGCCGCAGAGCATGGAAAACATATTCATATGGAAAAACCGGGAGGGACAGATATTGCAGCGTTTGAACGGTTGATTGAGACAGTAAAGAAAAATCAAACCGTGTTTCATACCGGATATATGTATCGGTATAATCCGGTGATGATGGAACTGATGGATACGATCAGAAGCGGTGAGCTGGGGGAAATCAACAGTGTAGAGGCATATATGAGCTGTATTCATCCTAAGGCGATTCGGGAGTGGCTGGGAGGCTTTTCTGGCGGAATGATGTTTTATCTGGGCTGTCATCTGGTTGATTTGATTCTGCAGATACAGGGCAAGCCGGAGCGGATCATCCCGCTGAATAAATGCTCCGGATTGGACAATGTAGCATCAAGAGATTTTGGAATGGCCATCTTTGAGTATCCTAACGGTGTATCAATTGCGAAAACTTCTGCGGTGGAAATGGGCGGATACGCCCGAAGGCAATTGGTGGTTTCCGGTTCGAAGGGAACTGTGGAGATTAAACCGCTGGAAATGTCAGAAGGTGAGCTGATGTACACCGGTAAGACCGAATACGGATCGGAAAAGTGGTCAGATATGGGGAGCTATACCAAAAGTGAACTATACAATCGCTATGATGGTATGATGGCTGCATTTGCACAGATGGTGCGCGGTGAAAAGGTTAATCCGTATACATACGATTATGAGCTGGAGTTGTACAAAACATTATTGCAGTGTTGTGAATTCTAATCGTATATTTGTCTGAAATCAGCGTTCAATCGGTTGATTATCTGCGAGAAAACAATGTGAGAGTTATCAACTTGCGGATACGGGCTAAACAGCATGACAGCAGCGACATGGTTTCCCAGAAATAATTATTTCATGTTTAGTGTGGCAACCCACACAGTTGGTTGGTGGACAATGTTCAAGAAATGGTTTATGGTGATATTTCATAAACCATTTTTTATTTCAGTTTTGTGGCGAAATACAAAATACCGGGTTGCGATTTCGCAGTCTGTATTGTAAAATAAAGGAGGAAACAATGAAGCAACTGAAACCACTGAAGGATCTGACACTGCTGGACAAATTTTTATTCGACGAGACGATGGACCATCCCGAGGCTCATGAGGCCTTACTTCAGATCATCCTGGGTCAGGATGATTTAACATTGATGACACCCTCTCAGACGGAAAAGGAGTTTCGGACGATGCCCTGGCTCCGTTCCATCCGGGTGGATGTGTATGCGCTGGACCAGAAAGGAACCGTCTATGATACGGAGATGCAGGCTGAGTATCGCACTGATCTGGCGAAGCGGAGTCGGTATTATCAAGGACTGATCGATTCATCTCTCTTGGCACCGGGAACCATCAGCTTCAACAAACTGAATAACACCTACATCATTATGATTACGCCATACGATCTCTTTGGGGAGAGCAAATACTGCTATACGTTTGCACCCTGTTGCAGGGAGGATAAACGTATCGAGCTGCAGGATGGAGCGGTCAGGATCTTTTTAAACACAAAGGGGACAAATGATGATGAGGTCAGTCAGGAACTGATCGATTTTCTCCGCTATGTAGAGACTACCGATGAGAAAATTGCGGAGAACAGTGAGAGCGAGCGATTAAAGCAAATTCATGCATGTGTCAGCCGGATCAAAGCCAGTGAGGAGGCGGGTGTAAAGTATATGCAGAAATGGGAAGAAAAGATAATTGAGAGAGAAAAGGCACTTGCTGAGGGCAGACAGGAAGGCAGAGAAGAGGGCAGACAGGAAGGCAGAGAAGAAGGTCGGCGAGAAGAACGGACTGAAATGATCATCTCCTCCATGCGCAAGCTGATGGAGAAGATGAATATGACCGCTGAGGAAGCCCTTGACTTTTTAGAAGTGCCCAAGGAGGAATGGGAGAAATATTTTTCTATTAGGAACGTTTGACCAGGTTTGAACAACACCATATGCGAAAGCACGAAAGGCCCTGCGGGAGTTTATTCGCCCAATGGGTCTTTTTTGTGTGCATCAATTGCTCTGACACAGGGGGAGGAAAGATAACCCTAGGCAAATCAAGCCCCGCCTAATATGATATTTTTAGTGGGCAAAATGAGCACGAAGAGGAAAGAATAATGGTTAACAAAAGAGTCTATTTTGAACCAGAGAACAGGGATACGTATCTTGATATTTATGTAGCGGATCCTTTAAAGGATTTTACAAGAAAAGCAATACTTGTTATTCCCGGGGGCGGGTATGGCGAGGTGTGTGCGGAACGGGAAGGCGAGCCGATTGGCATGGCATTTATGCCCTACGGTTACAATGCCTTTGTATTGCATTATTCCGTTGGACCGCAAAAGAGATTTCCGACACAGCTGATTGAGGCCTCTCTGGCAATGAAGCATATTAGGGATCATGCACAGGAGTATAATATAGACCCTGAAAAAATATTTGTGACGGGATTTTCTGCCGGAGGACATCTTGCCGGTTGTTTGGGCACGATGTGGGGCAAAGAAGAGATTTATCAAGCGGTTGACATGCCATATGGATATAATAAACCGACAGGGATGATGTTAATCTATCCGGTGGTGACCGGGGTGACGGAGTACAGTCATGCGCTATCGTTTCGTAACTTGCTGGGAGTTGATATGCCGGAAGAAGAACAACTGGCGGCATGCAGTATTGAGCAAAATGTGACTGAGATGTCAGTGCCATTATTCATTGTACACACTTCAAATGATCAGATTGTAGACGTGAGAAATTCTCTTTGCCTTGCAGAGAAATACAGGGAAAAGGGGATCAATTTTGAAATGCATATTTATCCCGATGGACCGCATGGTGTTGCATTGGGGAATGAAATTACAAAATGTGGAGTGGAAAAGTATAAAAACACGGCGATTGCCAAGTGGGTAGAGAATGCCGTGGAGTGGGCAGAGCGGATATGACATGAATGACATCAATGAATTTTTGCATCAATCGATTGAGACAATCACCGGTTCGGCTCAGAAACCGGAGAGGCATATTTTTTCGCCTTACTGACAGTGGGATCATCGCTCGAAGAAAAACCCGGTTATCCTCAGTACATATGACGGGCGGCGCAGTACCTTTAACCGGGAGGATGTATTCCGCAATTTGGATCGGTTGATGCCATTGGCACCCCTGTTTGACAAAACAATCATTACGGGAGATATCATAGACTATCTGACTTGGGGTGCGGTGGAGTATATTCAGCGGTATATTTATGATCGCCATCCCGAGACACTTCTGGTGGCCGGCGGCCACGATGTGAGCTGGGAATGTCAGGGAAAAGTCCGGGATACATCAAGCCTTGAATCACGACAGGAGATATTGCAAACTGTCTGGAAACAGGATCTGTATTACCATTCTGAGGTGTTGGCGGATAAAGTGATGCTGGTGCTTCTGAATAATGGCGAGCATCGTTACTATTCCCATCAAACCGAGCGATTGAGAGCAGACATTCGAAAAGCCCGGCAGGAAGAACGGGTAGTTATCATTTTTCAACATGAACCTCTCTGTACACGAAATGAGTGGGAGACAGCTGTAGTTCCATTAAGGGTGAGTCAGAATGGGAATCCGGCTCCGAGAAATTATCATAACGGGCGTGCTTTTATTGGGAACACGGAGAATACCGATGGGGAGAGTATGGATATGTATCGGTTGATCACTGAGAATGCGGATGTGGTCAGAGCTGTGTTCTGCGGGCATACGCACAATGAGGGTTACACTGAAATCTCCGGTTGGGATATGACAGGAGATGTTCCGCAAAAAAGGATGATTCCACAGTACATTCTCGACGCAGCTGCCTATGACAGGGGACATATGCAGATGATTACTATTCGGTAAGAAATAAAGAAGTGAGTGAAATGCCACAGCCTTTCGGGGCATGGTAAGGGGTAAGAAAATTAACCCTAGGCAATCAAAGTCTTGCGAACTATAATTTTATCATACGGCAAAAGAGAACTTTTGCACAAAAGAAAGGAGAGATTTAAGATGAAGAAACTGGTAGCACTGATTCTGAGTCTGGTGATGGTTCTGTCCCTGGCTGCCTGTGGCGAGTCCACAAAGCCCACTGACGCACCCAAGGAAACCGATGCACCCAAGGCAACTGACGCACCCAAGGAGACCGATGCTCCCAAGGAGACTGAGGCACAGCCTGTGGAGATGACCGAGATCACCTTTAACTGTACCGACGGTACCGCAGTGAAGGATTTCTGGCGCGAGAAGATCGAGGAGTTCAACAATACCACCGGTAAAGAGAAGGGTATCACCATTGTGATGACCGAGTATGATCAGGCTGGTTGGGAGGCAGGACTGGAAAACGGAACTGCTCCCGATATTATTAATGTGGCCAATGTGGCAGGTTACGCGGAGAAAGGCTGGATCATCGCGCTGAGCGACTATGCAGAGTTCGATGAAATGTTGGCAAAGAACAATCTGGTAGTGGAAGAAGTTTCCGGTAAGTCCGGTTCTTCCTGGCAGGGCAAGGTTTATCGTATCGGTATCGGCAGCCAGCTGTTCGGTCTTGCCTACAATAAGGATATGTTTGTGGCAGCAGGTCTGGTAGATGAGAACGGTGAGGCTAAGCCCCCTAAGACCCTGGAAGAGCTGAGAGAGTATGCAAAGATTCTGACCGATGAAAGCAAGAAACAGTTTGGTATCGTATATCCCGGTAAGTGGGGATCATGGTTTGGCTATGAGATCGAGCGTCTGGTGTACGATGCTACCGGAAGAAGTGGCTATGACTGGACCACCGGACAGTATGACTACAGCAACTATATTCCTGTTCTGGAGACGATTCTTGGCATGGACGATGACGGCTCCGTATATCCTGGCGTAGACGGACTGGACAATGACCCTGCCCGCGCGAGATTTGCAGAGGGCAATATCGGTATGAAGCTCTGTGTATCCTGGGACGTAGGTGTATGGAATGATCAGTTCCCCGCGAAATTTGACTGGGGCGTAGCGAAGATGCCCAGTGCAAGTGAGGATGAGAGCTACCTTACCACCATCAACTACACTTACTTCAGAGGTATCAATGCACAGTCTGTTGAGGAGAAGGGCATTGAGAAGATTGCCATCGTATATAATTATTTGGTAAGTGACGAGAACCAGAGAGAACTGTATGAAAGAGGCCTTCAGCTTCCCATCAGATCCGAGATTATTGAGACCGCCGGCGAAATTAAAGAGGGCCTGGTAGGCTGGGACGATTTTGGTGCACTTCTGGAGGTGGCAGTGGCACTGCCCACCGCACATCCCACCACAACTACCGGTCAGGTAACGGCTAAGGAAAGCTTCCTCACCGGAGTATGGTCCAGACAGATGAGCATCGAGGACTGGGTGGCACAGAGAAATGCGATCATGAATCAGGGTATGATCGATTATAAGGCAGCAAATCCCGATGTGGATTACTCCCGGTTTGCGGCTGATCCTAATTTTGACAGAACGATCAAATAATAAACAGCATTATGCATGACAGATGCTGAATGTGACAGTGGGGGTTGTGCCTGAAACAACCCCTGCTGTTTTTAACAAACGGTTTATGGAGAAGGTTATGGCTGACAATAAAAACAAAACAGAAAAGAAAACATTTCGGCTGAGCTCCCGAAACAAAAGAACTCTGTGGTGCTATGCGATCCTGTCCACACAGATTATCGGGTTGGTGGTGTTCGTCCTTTATCCGACCCTGTGGGCGTGGGGAAAGGCGTTTTATTATGATGTCGATGTTCCCTCCCAGTTGAGATTTGTGGGGCTGGACAACTTTAAGCGGATTTTTACGACAGATAGGACCTATTGGCAAAGCTGGTGGACGACCTTTATATTCACCATCGGAAAGATGCCCTTCGAGCTGCCGATTGCCATGCTGTTGGCGGTCTGCCTGACACGCAAGAGCATCAAGGCAAAGGGCTTCTTCCGTGCGATTTATTATCTGCCCGCCGTAATCAGTTCCGCTATTATTGGTCTGATTATGAGCAGCATGTTTGACTATTTTGGCGTTGTGAATAAATGGCTCATCGATCTGGGTATTTTGGAGAAACCGTTAAATTGGTTCGGTGACACTGGCTCAGCCATGGCCATGCTGGTCATCATGTCCACCTGGGCCAGCTTCGGTACTAATGTTCTGTATTTCATGGGAGCGTTGAACAACGTGCCTACCGATGTCATTGAGAGTGCTACCATAGACGGTGCTACGCCCTGGCAGATTTTCATAAATGTGAAGCTTCCCATCATGGCACCGGTGCTGCAGACAGTTATTCTGCTGGCCTTGAACGGTACCTTACATACAGGTGAGTTTATTCTGGCCACCACCAACGGCGCACCCTACGGTTCTACCTACACCGTCATGGCTTATCAGGTGGGAAAATATGTCAAGGGCTTCGGTGCGTCTCAGGTTGTCGATCTGGGATATGGAGCGGCTGTGTGCGTGCTGACCAGTATTTTTATGATGATTATTGCCTTTGGTTATAATAAATTGACCAAGAAGCTACAGAATATATATTGAGGTGACTGCGGTGAAAAAGAAAAAATTATTGATAGATGTTCTGATCTATATTGTATTGATCGTTGTCCTTTTGGTTACCCTTTTGCCGCTGATCTATACTGTGTTGGGATCCTTTAAGTCCAATATGGAGATATTGGTACATCCGGATCGTTTGCTTCCCCTGGAGCCAACGCTGGCCAGCTACAAGGAAATCTTCACTTCCGAGAAAATGGATTTTCTGCGGATGCTCTCCTATAGTGTGTATTTTACGCTGGCCAGCACGGCTATTTCCGTGGGGGTCGGAACCATCACCGGCTATGTGTTTGCCCGGGCGGATTTCCCGGGAGCAAAGATCATCTTTGCTTTGTTCACGGCCACCATGTTTATTAGCGTCAGCGGTATTACCATCTATCCGGTATTGCGGATCATGAATGCCGTAGGTCTGGGAGACTCTATCCACGGTGTCATCGTAAAGACCTTTTTCGGTGTGGGCGTTGTCCGGATTTATCTGGTGAGAGGCTTTGTCAATCAGCTGCCCAAGGAGCTGGATGAGGCGGCTATGATCGATGGCTGCGGGTTTGTATCCACCTTTACCCGCGTTATTCTGCCCAACTTAAAGCCGATTGTGGCCACATTGACTATCCTGGCATTCAAGGCGAACTGGAATGAGTGGTATTTACCGACCCTGTTTACTGCGTCCAGACCGGAGCAGAGAACCCTGATGGTCGGTCTGCAGGCACTGAAAAACACGGGAGATATGGCTGCCAGCTGGAACCTGATGCTGGCGGGAGCTACCTTCTCCATGCTTCCCATCCTGATTGTCTATGGAGTATGCAACAAATACTTTGTAGAGGGTATTACCGCCGGTGCGGTGAAGGGGTGATTGCGCTCTGAGCGATAAACACTTGTACAGGCGTGTGTGTTGCAGTAAAATTAAGACAGAACATGCCTGTACGGAGGCGATAAGTGAAGCCTGAGGTAAGATATGATAAAGGTAATGATATGTGATGATATCGATGATATAAGGGACTATTATCGGGAAATCATCCGGACACAGGGGGATATGCAGGTTGTTGCGGAGGCCGCAGCCATGGAGGCGGCGGTGGAGAAGGCGCTCATCCACAAGCCGGATATCATCCTGATGGATGTGCAGATGGAGGAGGAGAACTCGGGGATTGTTGCCACGGAGCGCATTATGCAGCTTCTTCCCGAGACAAAGGTGATCGTTGTGACCGTTCACAATGACGATGATCTGGTGGTGGACGCCTATATGGCCGGAGCCGTGGATTATATGGTGAAAGGGAGCAATGCAGAGGCGGTCTGTGCCGTCATACGAAAGACCTACGCAGCGGAAGATTTTCTGGGTGTCAGGATCGCGGTGGCCCTCAAGGCGTGCATCAAAAAGGCCAGACGCCAGGAAAAGAGCATGCTCTATCTGATCAACAATATGATCAGGCTGACCACCACGGAAAAAATCATTCTGGAGCAACTGTATCAGAAAAAGAAGCGAAGGAAGATCGCGGAAGAAAACTTCATGTCGGAGGAGACCGTGAAGATCCACATCCGCCATATCCTGAGAAAACTGGAATTTGATTCCACTGCTGAGATGATCCGGGAACTGGAAAAAATGGGTGTCATGGAAATTTGGGAGAAAATGGACAGGGAGTGATATGGATGGTCGAGAAAGCGAAGAAGTGGCTGCAAAATTACCGTTTGTTTTTTAGCTTTGCCCTTTTGGCGCTCAGCTTGTGTTTGCTTCTCAGCGGATGCAGCATAGAAGATATTCCGAATGGGCAGAAAGTGGGAGAGAAAATCATTGCCGCCCTGGATTGTTCCCATTCACGTGGACAGACAGTGCACCCGGGAGGTGAGGTGACCTATACTGTTCGATTGCAAAATACAGGCTTTAAGGATGCACCGGTGGAGGTAAGGGCCTCTGTTCCGGAGTGCGCGGAGCATGTCAGCGGTGGTTCCATCGATGGGCATACTCTGGTCTGGGAGGTTACCATTCCTGCCAGAGAGACGCTGTCCGTCTCCTACACAATCAGGGTATTGGAGGATATGGAGCTCTGTGAGGAGGGATATGTCACCGGTGATATCAGTGTCAATGGAACTGACCTGGTTGGTTACGAGGTTTACATAAAGCGTACCCTTAACAGATATGACCGGGAAAAAGTTGTTACCGGCATGAGGGCGCTGAATAATTCAAAGCTTGGTGGGATGGAGCTGGTGAATTGGGTCTACCAGATCGCATTCAGCACATCTGTCCCCATGGAGGGCACACCGGCTGAGATACTGGAGCAGATTTATGCGGAGGACAATAGTCTAAGCGAAGGAATGGCAGTGCCTGGCTTTTACGGAGGGCAGGCGGTGGAAGCGTCGATGATGGAACGGCTTCCGGGAGCGCCTTCTGTCCTGCCCGCGGAGAGTGATCTGATTGCCGGGGATGTGATTCTGGTTCATGAGGATATCACCGGGTCAGATAAGGGCCGGGGTTATCTGTATGACGGAGAGGATCTGTATGAACTGTTGGAGGCCGGGATGGTAAAAAGCGATACCGCATCTGTTCTGGGGAATTTACTTTCCGCAGACCGGTATATCGCCCTTCGTCCATCCATGGTGCTTGAAAGTTTGAATTATACCGAAGAAAAGGAAGAACTGGTGCTTACGCCGGAGCAGGAAGCGGTTATCGTGACCGCGGAGAGCTACCTGCTCCGCGGAGAGCGGGTTCAGTATGATGATTCGCGAATGACGGATCATATACACAGATGGCAGAAGGGGGTGAAATCCCCGGAGGATTATACCGGTGATGAGTGGGGATATACCAACTGTGCTGCATTTACCTATGATGTATACCTGAATGCATTGGGGTACGATATCGGGATGTATGAAACGGCGCAATTAATCAGTGCTGACAGTAGTGTACAGCCCTACTATTACATGCCCACGGGGATGGAGACGGAGCAGGAAAAACTGGCTGTCTATCAGGAATTTACGGAGATGCTTCAGCCGGGCGATATTATCGTGTACCGATACAGAGAAAAAAGCGGTGGTCATGCTATGTTGTATGTAGGGAATGGAAACATTGTCCACAGTACAGGATCAAGTTATGATGCAGAGAATGGTATGGAGACGGTGGAGCCTACTGTCCGATATTTGCGCGTGGATGATTTGTTTACTCTTGAGAACTCCAGAAGACATATCTTCACTAAAACCACCCAGCTGGCCATCGTGCGCCCTCTGGCGGCATGGTCGGGAGAAATTCCGGAAAATACCGTCAACCGTGTGGAGAATATGCAGGGGCTCGTCGCGGAAAAGCTCAGCTCACATGCTTCCGGCATGACGGTAAGTCCGGGTGGCGAGATGACGTTTACCTTTTCCGTTTACAATGCAAAGGATGAGGCGGCGACAGTGGAGATCCGGGATGTTGTGCCGGAGCACACCACCTACGTCGGCGGTGCAGACACGGTGGAGGGGGATCAACTGTTCTGGCAGCTGACCATACCGGCAGGTGAGACAGGCACTGTGTCCTACACCGTAAAGGTGGATGAGGATGAACATCTGACAGAGGGAGGCTATATTTACAGCGATGCAGGCACCGTGGGCGGTGTGCGTGTAGTATGCCCCAGGGTTTATGTAAAGCAGACGCTGGATGCGGAGCAGCAGGCCGCCCTCGGCACAGCCATAGAAGCCCTTGACAGCAGCGGGCTGACCGGTCTGGCCTACGTAAACGCGGCGTATGAGAACGCATTTGGGGAATCCGGTGCATTGCCGAGCGATTCCATTGATGAGCTGCTGGCAGGAGTCTGGGGGGATGACACATCTTACAAGCTGAATAAGGATGGACAATACATCGAAATGGTTGCACCCACCCTCTATGGCGGCAGAAAGTGTGTCAACGCGCAGTTGTTTAATCGCCAGCGAACCAGACTGGTCAGAGAGAATCAGCTGATTGTGGGCGATGTGATTTTGGCAGGCAGTGGTTCGGATCATAAGATATACCTATACACAGGAGAAGGCTTGCTGGATGTAACCCATGACAGAAAAGCAGTGGATGTGGATGCGATCTTAGAGAGTATATTGATGGAAGATTATTTTGTAGTGCTGCGGCCGTCAGCCATCAGATGACGGTGCATGAATTTGGTTTCGGGCCAATCCGCTCAGGCGGTTGGCCCGAAATTCGTTTTTTGAGGATTCATTCCGACGGCTCCAGCAGCAGGGTTACCTGAAATTCGGTATAAACGTTTTTCTGACTTTTAAGGTTGATGTAGCCGGAATGGGCGAGCACCACGTTTTTCACATGGCTTAACCCGATGCCCCAGTTGTTAAAATTTTTCTTGGTAGAAAAGAGGGGCTGGAAGATTTTTTTGTGAAGATTGGAGCTGATACCGCAGCCGTTGTCACGGATGCCCACGCAGAGCCACGGTGCTTCATCCCAGATGGAGATCGTAATTTGGCCATCGGTGCGCTGGCTGCGCTCAATGGCCTCGATGGCATTGGTCAGAAGATTGACAAACACCTCGGTGATCAGGGCCTTGTCGCCGTAAATCAGCAGCGGTGTCTGCGGGTAATGCCGGACGAGCCGGATATGCTCCGGGAAAGAAATCTGCTCACAGGCGGTATCGATGCATTGTGTGATCGGTACGGTGTGAAATTTCAGCTTTACGTTATTATAGATGTCCAGAAAATTGGTTGCCTTGTCCAAAAAGCTATCCGCCTGTCTGCCGATGTCCTGAAGGGCTGCCATGGAGGTCTCGCTTCCGTATTGAGAAAGGGCCTTTTCTGACAGTAATTTGATGGAGAGCATAGCATTTTTGTAGCTGTGGAAGATGTGACGCATATCGCTGATGGCCAGCATGTTGCTCTGGCCCTTTGGCAGATTGACGTGAAATACCTTTTCGTTCAGTGCGTTGAAGTTAAACACGATGACCAGCAGCAGGAAGGACAGCAGAATCAGAATGGTACTGCTCAGGTTGAACAGAGGTGGCTTCATCGCGCCGCCAAAATTGTACAAATCGGTATTGTTCCAGATGGCCTTGATGGGCATGAGGAACAGGATGAGCAGGAAAATCACATACAGTGTTGTATGAAGAAAAAACAGCATGAAAAAGTGTCGCTTTTTGAAGAAGATGCTGGAACGGAAATATTCCAGAAGGAATTTTATCGTGGGCAGTATTCCGCTAAACAGAAGGACATAATTGACGACCGTGAGAACCGGAAGCATACAGGCACTCCGGTCGGGGTGTTGGATCTTTAATATATAGAAATATTCGGTCATATCCGGAGAATTGATGTATAGCTGTATATAGCAGGAAAAAGAGAGATAGAGTACGATTGCGATGATGAAAATCTCCCGGGGAACACGTCCCCGGGTCTTTAGTCCGGATGTAAAAAGAATGGTAGAGGTAAAAATTAAAATCAATACCCCGATATTTACCAGAGTCCGAACGTCAAATATGGATAGGGGGATACGTGTAATGACTTTGTACAGCGTATACTCGGTATAGGAGGAATAGGACAGGGTATTGCTGCGCAGGGTGTAGAGGATATTGGCAATCAGCAAAAGGATAATGGCCAGCATATCCATGGAAAAAAGGATCGAATAGAGATTTTTCCGGTGACGGATCAAAAAATAGATCACAAAAACAAAACAGAAAAGAATGATATACAGCATGGTCGTCGCTCCGAATCAGTGGTAATAACACAATTATACAACAAAAACCAGACTTAGGAAATAGGAAAAAATGGGGGTCAGGGTGTTATAAAATATAACACTTTTATTAAAAATGCCCCGTGATAAAATGAAATTGAATACATGCGTGCAGATTTTTCCATTGTTTTGGAGGAAAATGTTTGGCTGTGGAGAGGTGAGTTAGATGTTCAGAGAGATAACACCGGAGCAGGCGGGGATTTCATCGCGGAGAGTGTTGGAGTTTTTTCAGACGCTGGAGAGGTATCATTTTTGTACCCACAGCGTGATTATGGCCAGAGGGACGGATATTTTTGCGGAAGGGTACTACGCGCCCTTTCATCGGGACTTTAAGCATAGAATGTACTCCGTTTCCAAAAGCTTTGTGGCGGTGGCCATCGGACTTGCGGCGGAGGACGGGCTGTTAAGTCTGGATGATAAATTCATAACCTTTTTTCCGGAATATGTAAACGGGCAGACCGATGAAAAGCTGAGGAGCATGACCATACGGGATATGCTCGTCATGGAAACCGGTCTGACGGACCATGTATACTGGTTTGCGTCCGGAACAGAGGATCGGGGTGAGGTCTATTTTCGAAAACCCGCAAAGCGTGTTCCGGGTACGACCTGGGAGTATGACAGCCCGGGTTCCTTTATGCTGGGAATGATCGTGGAGAAGCTCACCGGAAAACCGTTTTTGGAGTATCTGAAAGAGCGGTTTTTACTTGCGGGAGGATTTTCGGCGGACGCGTACTGTTTACAGTGTCCGGGCGGTTATTCATTCGGAGACTCCGGAGTCATGTGTACCGCAAGAGATTTGTTGGTGTTTGCGCGATTTGTGATGGATGGCGGCGTGATCGACGGCGTCAGGTATATGAATGAGGAGTTTTTAAGAGAGGCCACGAAAAAGCAGGTGTCCAACGATCACGACGGGATGGTGGCATACGATTCCTACGGCTATGGATATCAGATCTGGAAGGCGCCTAATGATGGGTTTGCGTTCGTCGGTATGGGTGATCAGTTTGCCATCTGCGATCGGGAGAAGGATTTTATTTTTATTATCAATTCGGACAATCAAGGACATGCCCCTGCCACCCGTGCGCTGCTCTACCATGTGCTTTACGAGTCCATCGTGAAGCATCTGGGGGAATGTTTGCCGGAGGATGATGCAGCCCGGTCACAGCTTGAGGCGCATATCCGGGGACTCAGTCTGTTCAGCCTGAGGGGAAATCCCACCAGTGCATATGTGCCACAGATCCATGGAAGGACCTTTGTGTTTGAGGAAAATCCCATGGGTGTCCGGTGGATGCGCTTTGACCTGGACGGGGATAAGGGTGTGCTTACCTATGAAAATACCCAGGGGGTCAAAAAACTGCCCTTCGGTTTCGGCCACAATGAATTTGCCAAATTTCCCCAGGAGGGATACTCGGATCTGACCGCAACCATTCCCGAACCCGGCCATCGATACGACTGCGCGGTCTCCGCCGACTGGCCGGAGGAGAGAAAACTGCGGATCAAGGTACAGATTATCGATAAGTATTTCGGAAATTTGAGTATGGAGTTTGGGTTCAAAGGGGACGAGGTCGGCGTCTATATGCAAAAAAACGCAGAAGCGTTTTTGGAGGAATATCAGGGATATATGAGCGGCAGGGCTCAGGATGGTGAAGGAGGATGTGAAAAATGAAACTGGTCTTTTTGGGAACGTCTCACGGTTTTGTGGAGGTGGGATGTTTTTGCACCGCCACATTGTTGGAAACCGGTGGGGCCTACTATCTGATCGACTGCGGTGCGCCGGTGGAGGCACTGATGAAAAACAAGGGGAAAAGCTTAGATCATGTCCGCGGGATTTTTATCACCCACATGCATGAGGATCATGTGGCATCCCTTTCCTCGGTGTTAAAGGACTTTGGACGGAGAACCTCGACGGCCTGTGCCACCTTTTTCTTTCCGGAAAAGGCAGGAATTGAGGCGTTTTTGGCCTGGGTCAGAGCGATACACGGGAGGACAAAGAATGACCGGATCCAATTTGATGTATCTGCACCCGGTGTGTTTTTTGAGAACGAAGATATACGGGTTTCCGGCATTCTCACCGATCACATCAAGGGATATCCCACCTATGCTTACCGCTTTGAACTGAAAAAGGAAAACAAAAAGATTCTGTTCACCGGTGATGTGTGCGGGGATATGCATGATTTCCCCAAAGAAGCTCAGAACGAGGAGTGGGACGTGGTCGTATCGGAATTGACCCATTTCCACATAGAGGAGCACATAGAGCTGTTTAAATCCATTCAGACAAAGCAGATGATCTTTACCCATAAGCACAGGCAAAATCTGGAAGTGATGGATCGGGTCATTCCCCAACTCCCCTATCCGGTACATATTGCCTGTGACGGGGATGAATTTGAGACTGAATAAATAGGTGCTCAAGTGTTAGAAAATATAACACTTTTATAAAAAAAGGGCCATGTTAAAATGAGGGTAGCTAAAAGGGCGTATGTTGAAACTGATTCACAGAAAGGATAAGAGTATGAAGATTACAGATTACAAAACCACTCGCGCAGTAGTCATCGAACGGCCGCATGTGGCAAATTTACGAAATATTCAGCTGACGGAGCCGAGGCCGGATGCCTTTGTGGCAAAGACACTTTTCAGTGCGATTTCCACCGGCACGGACATGAAGACCTATAAAGGTATGCAGCATCCGGAGCAGTGTTATTATCCGCTGGTGCCCGGCTATGAGACCGCAGGTATTGTGGTAGCGGTGCCGGAGGCAGGCACGGATTTAAGCAGAATCCCGGAGAGTGCCAGAAACTTAAAGGTCGGTGACCGGGTGATGATTAACGAGTGCAGACAGTATGGGGATGTCTGTGCAGCCTGGGGCGGCGGCAGTGAGTATACCATCAAGGATTCCTTCACCACCAATGATCAGTTCGACTATATGGTAAAGATCCCGGACAATGTGTCCTACGAGCAGGCGGTGCTTGCTTATCTGGCCTGCGTGCCGTTAAAGGGGATCAAGCGTCTGACATTGAGACCTCATGAGACTATCGTGGTGATCGGTGCCGGTATGGTGGGCATCTCAGCGATCCAGGAACTGAAGATTCTGGAGCCGACGCTGCAGGTGATCTCCGTGGAGCGAAATGCCTTCAGAAGAAGTATCGCGGCGAAATATGCGGATATCGTGTGCAGCCCGGAGGAGGCGGAGAGCGTGATCCGTGAGGCAACCAACGGAAAGATGGCTGACCAGCTCATGGAGTGCTCCGGCAATCCGGAGGTTGTAGGAGGTTTACATCGACTGATCAAGGACGGCGGCTGGGGAGATGATGATATCCCGGCACATATCCATTTGCAGGGCGATTACCCGGACAAGATTATTTTTGACCATTATCACAGATGGTTTGTAAAGAACGCAACCATTACCATGACCTGTGCACTGCGCGCTGGCTGTAAGGAGCAGGTGCTTCAGTGGATCAGCGAGGGCAAATTTGATACCTCTGGGCTGCCCTATGAGGTGTGGCCGGTGTCCAAGTGCAAGGAAGCCTTTGAGTATCAGGAAAAGGCAGGAGCGGACTGCTTCAAAATTCTGTTTGACTGGAGTAAGTAGGATGATATTTGGAAATGCAGCGTGGGGACTGCGCGAAACCCCACTGGAGGAGCAGCTGAGGATCACTAAAGACATGGGCCTTAAGGTGCTGGAGCTGGGGATCGCCAATGCTCCGGCGGATGTGTCTATGGATGTGACGGATGAGGAACTGGTGAAAATCAAGGGGCTGGCAGCGGCCTATGGGGTGGATATCATGTGTGCGGCCACCGGCAATGATTTCACTGTCAGCGCGGAGGATGTAGGAAAAGTTAAGCGGGTGGTCGATATCTGCGAAAAGCTGGGGATTCGTTATCTGCGGATCTTTGCGGGATTCACTGCACTGGCGGAGGTGACGGAGGCGATGCATCAGCGTATGCTTGACGCCCTTCGGGTGGTTTGTGAATATGCAGAGGAAAAGGGCGTTGTTCCGGTTATTGAGACCCACGGCGGTGTAAACGGCTTTGCCGACGGAGTGGAGCATTTCCACAGCACCACCACGGATATGGAATCGCTGAGACGTATGGCGAGCAGCCTTCCGGATAACGCGAAGATCTGTTTCGACCCGGCAAATCTGTATGCAGTGGGCCATACGAATCCGGAGAGCTTTTATGTGGAGTTCAAAGATCGGATAGGCTATGCACATTTCAAGGATTTCGCCAAGCTTCCAAGCGGACACTTAAGGCCGTCCTATTGCGGGGACAGTGATATGGACTGGACCGCTATTCTGGCGGTTATGAGTGATTTTGAGGGTCCGGCACTGTTTGAGTATGAGAACGTGGAGGACGTGGAGGAAGGACTGAAGAAGTCCTATGCCTACATCAAGATGATGGAAAAACAGGAGGAAAACCAATGAATAAACCGAAAATTATCTTTTTACCCCATGCAAATATCCAATATTCCCAGTTAGCTCCGGAAAAGAGACAGTGGGTGATGAAAAACTGCTATGAAAAGCTCTTTGATTTGGTAGCGGAGGGGGATTACCGCATTGCCTTTGAGGCCAGCGGTATCACCATCGACGAGATGGCGAAGCAGGCACCGGAGGTGTTGGCTAAGCTGAGAAAGCTGGTGAAGGAAGGAAGGGTCGAGCCGGTATGCTCTCCGTATATCCACTTCATGCTCGCCAATATTCCTAAGGAAGTATGCCTCCATTCCATGAAACATTCCATGGATGTGTGGGAGCAGCACACAGGCAAGAGACCGGAGATCGGTTGGAATCCGGAGTGTGGATGGGCAAGCTATATTCCCGATGTGTACAAGGAGGCTGGCTTAAAAGCACTGATCATGGACGCGGATTCCCTGATGCTGTCTTTCGAAGATATCCGAAAGGCGACAGGCCTGCAGTTTGACGTGGCGGGCCACAGCAACAAAAATCACCTGTTTAAGATCGAGGAGTATATCAAGGACAAGCCTGAATTTTTGAAGTTTATCACCAATGCGTCTGTGGCACCCAACGGGCTAAAGCTGATTTTCCGAAGCGACTGTATGGCTAACCTGCTGCTCTGGTATCTCATGGGTGCGACAGAAGGTCTCCGTGCGGAGCCGATCAACATGGGCGAAATCAAGCAGATGCTTGAAACCTGGAAGGGCCGCATTGCAGAGACCGGAAGCTTTATCATGCCCTATGCGGAGGATGCGGAGTACATCGGTTCCAGCGCATATTTCTATGTAAAGCAGTTCAATCAGGCCCGCTTCTTTGAGGAGGAGCCGGAGAGTGTGACTCGTTTTAAAGAAATTTTGGACGCAGCGAAGGATGCCGGTTATGAATTTGTGCTTCCCAGCGAGGTTCTGGACGATGTGTTTGAAAACGAATACGTGGACAATATTGAAAACGGTGTGGCATGGCACGGCGGCACGGCGAAAGCCTGGGCGAATACCGAGTATTCCCGGATCATGGACCCGGTATGTATTTCCATTTTAAACGGTATCAAGGCAGTGGCGGAGAAGCTGGATCAGGATTTGAACAATCTGGATATCGACCTTGACAATGCCATGAAGGCCCTCGCCAGCGCATGGGTGTCCGATTCCCGTTGGCCTCCGGCACCCACAAGCCCTGGAAGATTCAACGTGAGAGAGTCCCTGGATGACATGTACCTGGCAAACAGCTGTATTGCGAAGGCCATGGAAAAGGGCGGCATTGCACAGAAGAAGGGACTGTATTCTCCCAGCCTGATGGAGACACAGATCCGCGCAATCGATACGTTGCTGATGGCGAAGGAATACTTCGGAGAATAGAGAAGTGGAAAAGAGACTGGAACAAATACATCTTCAGATTACAAGAAATTGTAATCTGAGATGCTATTTCTGCGGACAATGGGGGAAAAAGGGCTTTTTTTCTGATGCATCAGGGGAAGAGATGACCTTGGAGAACTGGGAAAATGTTATCTTTGACATCATAGAATATCGAAGTAAAACCGGTATCTCACCATTTATCATGCTGTGGGGTGGGGAGCCTTTAGTGTCTCCCCATTTCCCGGCAATCGCAGAATTGCTGCATGAACACAAGTTCAAAGTTGGTATGGTGACGAATGGCGTACTGCTGGATCGACACAGCAGGCTGGTCAACGAGGCAGTGCAGCGGATTTTTGTGTCACTGGACGGGCCGCCGGAGTTACATAATGCGATCAGAGGTCAGGGCGTTTTTGAGAAGGTGGCGTCCAACATGGCACTGCTCACAAAGCCGGAGATCACAGTGATGTCGGTGGTTACCGAGGAGCTGATTGATCAGCTTCCGGAGTTTCTCGAACAGCTGAATCGGATGAACATCCATGAACTGTATCTGCAGGATATGATCGGGCTCACCACAGAAGAGATTCAGCGCTACAAGGCAATGATGCTGGAGGAGTTCGATATACGGGCGAACTACATTGATGCCTGGGAAAACAACGAAAGACTGCAGTTTCACGATGAGGTCGATTCTCTGCTGTCGCAGATTGATCGAGGGAATTATCATTTCAGCATCGTTCAGAAAAAACACGGGGGAGGCGGGAACTTACACTGCCTGTCCCCGTTTAGGCATGCCCATGTGACCTGGAATGGAAACGTGATCTACTGCACGGATTTTTATGATTTCAAGGCGGGCAATGTGAAAGTGGAAAGTCTTGAGAATATCTTTATGAATGAAATGAGTGAGAAGTACAGAGCTATGGTGATGGCGGCTAAATGTGTGGCCTGCCGGCATTGCTCGTGGAAAGATAATCAGCAATATTTGTAGGGAAAAGGGGTATATGATGAAGTATTTGGAAAACAGAGTAGAAGAGATTAAGATTGCTTATATCGGCGGCGGTTCCAGAGGATGGGCATGGGGATTGATGAGTGACCTGGTGTCCAGCGACGATATCAGTGGAGATGTTTATCTGTACGATATTGATAAGCAGGCGGCGAAGAATAACGAGATCATCGGAAATAAGTTTAATTCTGCAAAAGGGGCAAAGTCTGTGTGGAATTACAAGGCAGTCGATACCATAGGCGAGGCGCTGACCGGTGCTGATTTTGTAATCATCTCTATTTTGCCGGGAACCTTTGATGAGATGGATTCGGATGTGCATGCGCCGGAAAAGTATGGTATTTATCAGTCTGTGGGCGACACCTCCGGCCCCGGTGGTATTGTGCGCGCCATGCGTACCATTCCGATCTATGAGGAGCTGGCGGAAAATATCAAAACCTATTCACCCGATGCATGGGTGATCAATTATACTAATCCTATGACGCTGTGCGTGAAGACTTTGTACCGGGTATTTCCCCGGATCAAGGCCTTCGGATGCTGTCATGAGGTGTTCGGTACGCAGAAGTTCCTGTGCCGCGTGGTGGAAGAATTGCTGCACGAGGATCGTCCGGAGCGCCATGAGATCAAAGTAAACCCGGTGGGTGTAAATCACTTTACCTGGCTGACCTCTGCCACCTATAAGAATCACGATTTGTTCCCTTACTATCGGGAGTTTTGCGAAGAGCACAAAGACGGGTATCATGTGGCGTGGGACCCTGTAGATGATAACTGGTTTAACAACGGTTTTGCTACGCAGGAAAAGGTAAAAATGGATCTGTTCCTGAAATTCGGATACATTGCAGCGGCCGGAGACAGACATCTGGCAGAATTTTGTCCCGGCAAATGGTATCTGGAAAGCCCTGAGCGAGTGGCCGAGATGCGGTTTGGTCTGACCACTGTGGACTGGAGAAAAGGCGAGTTAAAGCTCAGACTGGCAAAAAGCGAGCGGCTCTTAAGCGGCGAGGAGGAGACGAAGATTGAATGCACCGGTGAGGAAGGTGTAAACCAGATCAGAGCCTTGCTGGGGCTTTGTGAGCTGGTTACCAACGTAAATATTCCGAACCGGGGGCAGATTCCGAACCTTCCATTGGGAGCCGTGGTAGAGACCAATGCGGTATTTCGGGCAAACAGTCTGGAGCCGGTATTTGCAGGTGAGATCCCGCAGGAAATTTACCCGCTGATCTCCAGAATCTGCGTGGAGCAGGAAAACGTATCCGATGCCATTGCACAGAGAAATGTGGAGAAGATTTTTGCGGCATTTGCAAACGATCCGCTGGTTACCTGTGGCATGGAGGACGCAAGAAAGCTGTTTGATGAAATGTGCCGGAATACCGGAAAGTATCTCACGATGTACAACTTGAAGTAATCTAATCATGAAAAAAACAAAATTTGGCATAACAAAAAATGGCGAGTTGGCCGGCCGATATCGTTTGGAGAACAAAGCTGGTTTAGTGGTGGAGGTGTCCGATTTCGGTGCGCTTGTTTTGGCGATCCGTGTTCCGGACAGGTTCGGCGAGATTAGAGATGTGGTGCTGGGGTTTGATTCCCTGGAAGAATACTACGATACTCGAACCGGCTTTGGCGCGTATGTCGGCAGAAATTGTAATCGGATTGCAGACGCCCGTGTTGTCATTGAAGGAGTGGAGTACTGGCTGGATGCCAACAATGGTGTCCACAATATTCACAGCGGCAATGATCGTTCCCACACAAAGTCCTACGAGGCAGCTGTCGGCGAACGCGAAGAAGCGCGCTTTGTTGAATTTACCAGGACAAGCCCTCACATGGAGCAGGGATTTCCGGGTAATCTGGAACAGAAAATCAGGTACACACTGACCGAAAATAACGAGTTTATCATTGATTATGTAATGGTCAGCGACCGGACGACGGTGGTAAATCCGACGAATCATTCCTACTTCAATCTGAGCGGACACAATCGCGGAAATGTCCTGCAGCATGAGCTGGAAGTGTACTCCGACGGCTTTTTGTTGACGAGTAAAAGTCTGATTCCCACCGGCGAGATTGCCACTGTGGAGGGAACTCCGATGGACTTTCGTCGAAAAAAGATGGTTGGCGAGGACATCAATGCGGATTATCTGCCCCTTCAGATGGCGGGTGGTTATGACCACAACTATGTGTTTGCAAACGACGGGCAGTTAAAGAAAATGGCAAAGCTCCACAGCCCGGAAAGTGGGATCAGCATGGAGGTGTACTCCGATCTGTGTGGTCTGCAGCTGTGCTCGGCAAGCTTTCTAAAGGATATCAAAGGGAAAAATGGTGCGGTATATCAGGGAAGTGCAGGTCTCTGTCTGGAAACGCAGTTCTATCCGAATGCCTGCAAGGAGCCGACCTTTCCCAGCAGTATTCTGACGGCAGGAAAGGTGTTTCGGTCACGCACGATTTACCGGTTTTTGACTGAGTAGGAAAAATGATCAATACATGGAGTTCAGACAGGAGAGATTATGAAAACGTTAAGCAAAAGCATGATCGGGAAAGTAAATAGACCAATCAGAGTAGTGCAGTTTGGCGGCGGCAACTTCCTTCGGGGCTTTGCAGACTACATGATCGACATTGCCAACGAGAAAGGACTGTTTGACGGCGATATCGTCATTGTCAGATCCATTGACTCCGGCAGTCAGGACAAGTTCCGCGATCAGGACTGTCTGTACACGGTCTCTCTGCGGGGCAATGTAAACGGCGAGGCGAAGGTCATGAACCGAATCGTGACCAGCGTGGCGGATACGGTGGATGCATGCGGCGAATATGAGAAATACATGGGACTGGCAGAGCTTTCGTCCCTGCGTTTTGTGATCTCCAACACCACAGAGGCGGGAATCGTCTATGATGAGACGGATGCGTTTGAATTCGCTCCGCCCAAGTCCTTCCCGGGAAAGCTGACCAAGTTTTTATATCACCGTTTTGAGAATTTTCAGGGGGATCTGACCAAGGGTCTGGTGATGCTGCCGGTTGAGCTGATCGATGACAATGGAGTCATGCTGAAAAAATGCGTCATGCAGCTGACCCGGCGTTGGGGACTGGGAGACGAATTTAAGAACTGGGTGGAGGAGGCCTGTGTGTTCACCTCCACGCTGGTCGATCGCATCGTTACCGGATATCCCAGAGCTAACGAGAAGGAAGAGTGGGAAAAACTGGGCTATGAGGACCGCATCATGGTAACTGGCGAACCCTTTGCGCTCTGGGTTATCGAATCAGACAAAGAGATCAGTGAAGAACTTCCGCTGGACAAGGCCATGGCGGATATGCCGGGCATGGATGTGATCTTCACCGATGACCACAAACCCTACAAGCAGAGAAAGGTACGTATCCTCAACGGAGCGCACACATCCTTTGTGCTGGCGGCCTACCTAGCCGGAAAGGATATCGTGCGGGATTCCATGCAGGATGAGGATATCCGAAGCTTTATGCTGAAGACGCTTTATGATGAGGTGATCCCCACCCTGTCCCTTCCGAAAGAGGAACTGGAGGAGTTTGCGGGGGCAGTGGTGAACCGCTTTAATAACCCCTATGTGGATCACTCCCTGCTGGCGATTTCCCTGAATTCCGTCTCCAAGTGGAGGGCAAGATGCATGCCCAGCTTTTTGGAGTACATAGACAAATTTGGTAAACTGCCGGTACATCTGACTTTCTCGCTGGCAGCCTTGATTGCGTTCTACTCCGGTACCGAGCTCAGAGGAAAAGCGCTGATCGGACACCGGGGTGGACAGGAATATAACATCGTGGATGATCTGTCTGTTCTGGAATTCTTCCGTGACAATTGCGAGAAAGAGACGATGGAATTTGTTTCTGCATTCCTTGGCAGAGAAGACTTCTTCGGTCAGGATTTGAATAAAGTTCCCGGTCTGACCGGGGCAGTTACAGCCTATCTGGACGATATCAGGGCAAACGGTATGAGGGCAGCATTATGCAAACTTTCATAAAAATCAATGATAATGACAATGTGATCGTAGCACTGCAGGCTATGCCTGAGGGCACGGAGGTGACCTTGGATGATGGCAGCGCCGTGACGGCAAAGGCGGAGATCCCGGCAGGACACAAGATGGCTGTCCGGGATATTCCGGCGGGCTGTGAAGTGATCAAATATGGATATTGTATCGGCTTTGCGAAGGAAGAGATCAAAGCCGGTGACTGGATTCATACTCACAATGTAAAGACTGCCCTGGGCGATCTTCTGGAATATACATACGATCCGACACCGGTGAAGGAAGTGAAATCGGAAGGTGCCACGTTCATGGGCTTTGTACGCCCGGACGGCAAAGTCGGTGTCCGCAATGAAATTTGGATAATCCCCACTGTGGGTTGCGTCAATAATGTGGCGACCACAATCGCAAGACAGGCCAATGCATATATTCAGGGCAGCGTGGATGAGGTGATCGCTTTTCCTCATCCCTACGGCTGCTCACAGATGGGGGACGATCAGGAGAATACCAGAAGGATTCTGGCGGATCTGATCAACCATCCCAATGCCGGCGGAGTGCTGGTGCTGGGCCTTGGCTGTGAAAACAGTAATATCGACGTATTGAAACCTTATATCGGAGATTACGATAACTCACGGGTAAGATTTCTTGTCGCTCAGGATTGCTGGGATGAGATCGCGGAAGGGGTGAAGATAGTCAAAGAACTGATCGAGTATGCGTCAGGCTTTGAGCGTGAGCCGGTCAGCGTGAGCAGGCTGATTGTCGGCATGAAGTGCGGAGGCAGCGACGGATTTTCCGGTATCACGGCAAATCCGTTGGTAGGACGGTTTTCTGATCTGCTGATTTCCAAAGGCGGTACGACGATCCTGACGGAAGTGCCGGAAATGTTCGGTGCGGAGACCATTCTGATGAACCGCTGCGCGGATGAGAAGCTGTTCAGTCAGACGGTGGATCTGATCAACGATTTTAAAAATTACTTCAAGAGTCATAATCAGACTATCTATGAGAATCCTTCGCCCGGAAATAAGGCCGGCGGGATTTCCACACTTGAGGACAAGTCGCTGGGCTGTACCCAGAAATCCGGAAGCATGCCGGTCAGAGGAGTGCTTTCCTACGGGGAGACAGCAACGCGGGCAGGCCTGAACCTTTTGAGCGCGCCCGGAAATGATCTGGTTGCCTCCACGGCACTGGCGGCAGCTGGGGCGCAGATCGTTCTGTTTACCACCGGAAGGGGAACACCCTTTGCGTCGCCTGTTCCGACCGTAAAGATTTCAACTAATACCGGACTGGCAGAGAACAAGTCCAACTGGATCGACTTCAATGCCGGAGGGCTGATAGAGGATAAAACGATGGTGGAGGAGACACAGCGGTTATTCGATTACGTGATCGAGGTGGCATCCGGGAAAAAAGTTCACAGTGAGATCGCCGGGTTCCATGATATGGCGATTTTTAAGCAAGGGGTAACCCTGTAATCGGACAGAGATGGATGAAGCGACTGGAGTATTGAGACATCATGAAAAAGTATGATAAAGGAATAAAAAAGTATGCAACGATTGTTTGCGGAGTGGTGTTGGTAGCGTTAGCAATCAGTGTATTTTACACACCAAATAAAATTGTCAGCGGAGGCGTTTCCGGCATATCGACGATTTTGTTCCATACGCTAGGCATTCAACCGGGTATATCATTTGCGGTGATTAATGTTGTGTTATTAGTTTTGGCATTGAAGTTTCTGGGATTTTCATTTGTAAAGGATACAATCCTTGGCTCAATGCTGCTTTCCGTTTTAGTGCAGATATTTACCTGCATTCCGCCGGTGACAACAGATGTATTTCTGGCTGCCGTGTTCGGCTCGGTCTTATATGGTGTGGGGATTGGCTTGACTCTGATTGAGGGCGCCTCCACCGGTGGAACCGATATTTTGAGCAGGCTCGTTCAATGTGCTTTTCCACATGTCAAGATCGGAAGTCTGTTGCTCGCGGTAGATGCTGCGGTGATTATGATTTCATTCTGTGTGTTCAGGACCTTCGATCTGGCATTGTATGGGATCATTGCATTGTTTTTGGCATCGTTTTCCATCAATTTTTTGATCAGCAAGCTGAATGTGTCAAAGCTGGCTTTTGTTGTGACGGAAAAAGGCACTGAAATTTCCCGATATCTGGTATCCCATTCACCGAGGGGAGTGACAATGATCGACTCCGTAGGTGCATACACGATGGATGATAAAAAAGTATTGATGTGCGCATTGAAAGAAAACGAGCTTCCGAAGTTTCAGGAGAGTGTTTTAAATATGGATGACCAGGCATTTATTATTTTTTCTGAATCACAGCAGATTGTTGGAAATGGATTCAGAGTATATAAATAAGATACGGGTAGGGAGGAAGTTACAAATGGCACAGTTTATGAATCAGGATTTTCTGTTAAAAACCGAGACGGCAAAACAGCTGTACCACAACCATGCGGCGAAAATGCCCATCATTGATTATCACTGCCATATCAATCCGATGGAGATTTATGAGGACAAGCGTTATGACTCTATCACGGAAGTGTGGCTGGGCGGTGATCATTACAAGTGGAGAGCAATGCGGTCAAACGGTGTGCCGGAGTATTACATCACCGGTGACGCGTCACCCGCACAGAAATTCCAGAAATGGGCGGAGACGATCCCTAACCTGATCGGAAATCCGCTGTATCACTGGACTCATCTGGAACTTCAGCGCTATTTTGGCATCACTGAACCGCTCAATGGCAAGAATGCCATGGAGATCTATGAAAAGTGTAATGGGATCCTGGCGGAACCGGAGATGTCGGTTCGAGGAATTATCCGCAAATCAGGCGTAAAGCTCATCTGTACCACGGATGATCCGGCGGATGATCTGAGAGCGCATGAACTGTTGGCAGCAGATCCGGAGTCCCCCGCAGTGGTTCTTCCCGCGTTCCGTCCCGACAAGGCCATGCGCGCAGACAAGGTGGATTTCCCTCAGTATGTGGCAAAGCTTGAGGCGGTTGTTGGATATGCCATCAATACGGTAGAGGATATGCGCCGTGCGCTTGTTGACCGGATTCAGTATTTTGCTGATCATGGATGTTGTGTGTCTGATCATGCGCTGGATTACTGCTTCTGCGTGGAGGCAAGTGAGGAAGAGTTGAACGCCATCTATGCAAAGGCAAAGGGTGGACAGGGAATCACTTGGGATGAGCAGCTGGCATATCACACTGCACTGCTGATCACTGTTGGAAAAGAGTATGAGAAGCGTGGCTGGGTGATGCAGCTCCACTTCGGCTGTCTGAGAGATAATTCAGCGAAGATGTTTGGAAAACTGGGACCTGATACCGGATTCGATTCCATGAATGATGCGGCCAACGCGGTGGGGCTGGCCAAGCTGTTGTGCAAGCTGGAGGCTGAGAAGGCACTGGGTAAGACCATTTTGTATTCCTTGAATCCTGCGGATAACGGTATCATCGGCACGATCATGGGTTGCTTCCAGACGGACAGTCCCATTCCCGGAAAAATCCAGCAGGGATCAGCGTGGTGGTTTAATGATCACAAACTCGGGATGGAGGCGCAGATGACCAGTTTGATGAGTCTCGGTGTAATGGGCGCTTTTGTTGGTATGCTGACGGACTCACGCAGCTTCTTGAGCTATACGCGCCATGAGTATTTCCGACGTATTCTCTGTAACCTGTTTGGTGAGATGGTGGAGAACGGGGAGTATCCCGCTGATATGGAGACGCTGGGGCAGATGGTAGAGAATATCAGCTATAATAATACGCTGCGGTATTTTGGGTTTGATCAGGTATTGGGATAAAATCGATGACTGCAAAAACGTGTTGAGAATGACAAGAGACAGTTCCATCGTTTTCTGCGCCTGTTTGTGCCTTGTGTACGGATTTATGAAAATATTGCTATAGGTTTATATTGTGTTTTTAGGATTCTTGAGATACAATAAAGCAAAGCAAATACAGAATTTGCCGGGCATAAAATGAACGAATAGGAGATGCTTATGGAAAATATCAGAATTCAGGACGACCTCTATATGTTCGTCAACCAGGAAACACTGGATCAGCTTGTTATTCCCGATGATAAGCCCTGCGCAGGCGGTTTTACAGAGCTTGCGAACGGCGTCGAGAAGATTATGATGGACGAGTTTGAAGCGATGGCGGAAAGCAAGTCATATCCCAACGATCATCTTAAGCGGGCTTGCGAGCTCTATGCACTTGTGAAGGACGCAGACAGAAAGGAAAAGCACGGCATCGCACCTGCGCTGAAAAATCTGGCAGTTCTTGATGAAATCAAATCCGTTGAAGATGTTAGCCGTCTTTACAAGACACTGTCGTTAAGGGGGATCCCGACTCCGATCAACATCGGTGTTGAGACGGATATGAAGAACACGACGAGACACCTTGTTTATATTCAGGGTGCAGGCGTGATCCTTCCCGACGCATCCTACTATAAGCCTGAGATGGCAGAGCAGAAGGCACAGATTCTGGGCATTTGGACAAACGTTGCAAAGATGGTGATGGCGAAGACTGATCTCTCTGCCGAGGATCAGGAAAAGTACGTAAATGACGCTCTTATGTATGATGAAATCATCGGCGGGCTTGCAAAGACCAGCGAGGAGTGGTCCAGATACGTTGAGATGTACAATCCCATGGACACCGACAAGGCTGCGGAAATGCTGTCAGCCCTTGATTTTCCTGCGATCCTGAAGGATCTGTTTGGACATGTTCCTGCTACGACAGTGGTTACCGAGCCCAGATACTTTGGCGATTTCGCAAAACTGCTCAATGCGGACAGCCTTAACCTTTACAAGCACTGGGCATACGTGACAGGTCTTTTGGATTCCTGTTCCTATTTGTCCGAAGAGCTTCGTGATCTCGGCGGTATGTATGGCCGGGCAATTATGGGCATCGCCAAAATGCAGTCGATCGAGAAGTTTGCATATAATCTTGCCGCAGGTATGTATTCCGAACCCGTCGGAATCTACTACGGCGAAAAGTACTTTGGCGAGGAAGCGAAGAAAGATATCACAGAGATTGTATATCAGATTATTGATACATATAAGAAGCGTATCAAGACAAACGAAATCCTCGGCGATGAGACCAAGGAAAAAGCCATTCTGAAGCTGTCCACGATGGGCGTAAAGATGGGATATCCCGACAAGCCGAGAGCCATTTATAACGAGCTTGTTTTCAATCCCGATGATTCACTCTTTGACATCATGCTTTCCCTGAAGAAAATCAAGGCGTTGGATTTGTTTGGCAAGCTTGATAAGCCTACCGAGCCCGAAAATTGGGCGATGCCCGGACATATGGTCAACGCTTGTTACGATCCCTTTGTCAATGACATCACCTTCCCCGCAGCGATCCTGCAGGCACCCTTCTACTCACTGAAACAGACCAGAAGTGAGAACCTGGGCGGTATCGGAGCTGTTATCGGCCACGAAATCTCCCACGCATTCGACAGCAATGGCGCAAAATGCGACGAGAAAGGAAATATTAACGACTGGTGGACGGCAGATGACTTCAAGCGATTTGAGAAAAAGGTACAGCAGATGATCGAGCAATTCGACGGTATCGAGCTGCCTTGGGGAAAGGTAAACGGCGCATTTATTGTCAGCGAAAATATGGCGGACAACGGCGGTATGGCGGTAACCCTTGATATTATGTCAACTACTGCCGGCGCATCCTACGAAGAGTATTTCTCCAACTGGGCAAGAATATGGTGCCAGAAGGCAAAGCCCGAATATTCACAGATGCTTCTGGCTGTTGATGTTCACGGGCCCTGCTCACTGCGTGCAAATATTCCTCCCAGAAACTTCAAGGAGTGGTATTCAACCTTTGACATTAAGGAAACCGATCAAATGTATATTGCACCCGATAAACGTATCGTTATCTGGTAATACTTACATTGCGTGCAGTCAATCTACCGGATAATCCAGAGTGTATTGTCCGCACACGTTGATGACTTTCGTCCCCAGATACTCCTGCTCCCGCTTGATGTTGATGCCGTAGCGCAGATGCACATGGCCGTGGAGCAGATATCTGGGGTGATATTTTTCGATCAGTTTCAGGAAGGCGGAGAATCCCCGATGGACGAAGTCATCGGCATCGCCGACACCCTGCGGTGCCGCATGGGCTACCACGATGTCCACACCGCGGGCTTTATGGAGCTGCCACCGCAGTTTGCGGATGCGCTTTCGCATCTGCTTCTGGGTAAATTGATGGGTGCCGCCGGTGTATTCGATACAGCCGCCAAGGCCTAAGATACGAACCCCCTGAAAGGTAACCAGCTTCCCGTCGATACACTCACAGCCCTCCGGCGGATTTGTGGCATAATCCTCATCGTGATTTCCATGGACATACATCACCGGGCATTTGGCCATGGTGGCGAGGAAAGACAGATAGGCGGCATCCAGATCGCCGCTGGAGATGATCAGATCATATTTATTCAGTGAACCGGGGGAGTAGTAGTCCCACAGTGCGGGGCATTCTTCGTCAGCAATGGCTAATATGTTCATGGTGTACCTCTGGAACGTTTGTACCTTTGGCCATCGACGGTATGATCGGCAGCCATAGACAGTTTTGTCATATATGGATATCTTACCAGATAGTTGCATTATAATACAAGCACAGTTTTTTCTTTTTCTGGATATTTCTGCCAAAATATTTAGCGCAATATTTCGCATAAGCAAGCAAAAAAACTTGACAAATGGGCATACATTCGTTACAATCGGTTTATCTTTGATAAATAAAGCGTCTGAGCAGAAACCAGTACCCTTTCTTTGGCGTTTCAGAGAGCTGCTGTTTGGTGTGAAGCAGTAACGAGGAGATCGGCGAATTCCTTCTGTGAGCTGTGGGCTGAAGGCATTTTTGTTGTGTAGGCTTTACCGGTAGCGACCGTTATATCGCAGGGTGTAATTTGCACCTGGTAAGGCTCTTTTTGTGAAAAGAGAGTGAAGCAGAGTGGTAACACGGTCGAGTTGGCTGTCCCTGTATCTTTCCGTTCGGAAGGTGCGGGGCTTTTTTGATTTGTGGGAGCTTGTTTTCCTAAGTCAAAGCGCTCTGCGGAATCATGATTTTGGGTGATTTTCACGGTCATCGGGCCGTGTGAATGATAAATTTATTTTAAGGAGAGAGTTTATGATGAAAAAGCTTGTATCTTTGGTTTTAGTACTGATGTTGTGTGCCGCTTCCTGCCTTGCCATGACCGGCTGCGGTGAGAAAACCGATTATACCGTCGGGATCTGTCAGCTGATGGAGCATGAGTCCCTGGATAAGGCGACGAAAGGCTTTGTCGATGCGCTGAATGAGGAGATGAAAAAGGCCGGAAAGACCGTCGAATTTGACACTCAGGTGGCAGGAGAGGCGAACCTTTGCACTACTGTCATCAACACCTTCACCGCAAAGAAGGTGGATCTGATCATGGCCAATGCTACCCCTGCGCTGTTGGCAGCGGCAAACGCAACCACCACGATCCCCGTTCTCGGCACTTCCGTGACCGATTACCATGACACCTTCTCCGGAAATATTCCCTCCAACGTGAGTGGTACCTCCGATGCGGTTCCCTTTGACGAGCAGGCTCAGATGATGATTGAGACTCTGGGGCTGGCAGCCGGTGACACCGTCGGCGTTCTCTACTGTACGAATGAGTCCAACTCCCTGATCCAGTACGAGGCAGTTAAGGCCCTGTTTGAGGCGGAGGGGATCGTCGTTGAGGCATACACCTTCTCCGAGACCACTGAGCTGCAGGCGCTGGTTACCGCTGCGGCAAATGCCTGCAAGGCCATCTATGTTCCTTCCGACAACACGGTTGCGGACAATGACACCATCGTAGGCACGATCTGCACCGAGAAAAATGTTCCTGTATACACCAGCTATGGCGGAGCTGTCTGCTACGCAAGTCTCGCAATCGACTACTATGAGCTGGGCTGGGAGACCGGAAAGATGGCGGCTGAGATCCTGCTCGGAACTAAGACCACGGCCGATTTTGAGATCAAGACACTGATTCCTTCCGTGGTATACAATGAGGAGCTCTGCGCGAAGCTGGAGATTACCGTTCCTGCAAACTAATCTGAAATGTTGAGGTGAACAATGGCTTTCTTATATGCATTGCCCGGCGCGATAGCGGAAGGGCTTATCTGGGGATTAATGGCGATCGGTGTCTACATATCCTACAAAATACTTGATATTGCCGATCTCACTGTTGACGGCTCCATCTGCACCGGTGCGTGCGTCTGTGCGGTCATGCTGGCGAACGGCTCGCCGGTGTGGCTCAGCGTTGTGGTCGCGTTTATGGCGGGCGCGATGACCGGCATCCTGACCGGACTTCTCCACACCGCGCTGGGGATCCCCTCGATCCTGGCCGGAATTTTGACACAGTTGATCCTGTACTCGGTCAATCTGTCGATTCTGGGCAGCAAATCCCTGATTGCCATTGACCCCCGCGCAAACACTTTGCTGGTCCATATGAGCAACAATCCCCGTTCAATTGTGGCCGCCGGAATGATCATCGTGGCGGTGATCATCGGCCTGTGGCTGTTCTTCTATACGGAGGTGGGCCTCACACTGAAGTCCACCGGTGATAATCCGGATATGAGCCGCGCACAGGGCGTCAATGTCAAGTTCAACAAGGTGCTGGGCCTTGCCATCGCCAACGGAATCGTTGCGCTGGCGGGAGCATTGCTGGCACAGTATAAGGGCTCTGCAAACATCAATGACGGGCGCGGAGCCATCGTCATCGGTTTGGCGGCGATCTTCATCGGCCTCTCGGTCTCCATGAAGATCAAGCCCAACTTTGTGGTCAGCCTGATCGGCGTGATCGGCGGCGGTATCGTCTATTACGTGGTCTACAATTTTGTGGTGCTTCTCGGCTTGAAGACAGACTATCTGAAGATGCTGTCAGCGATTATCGTGGCGCTGTTTTTGGCGGTGCCTTATCTGAAGAACGAGTATTTCAAGAAGCAAACGCCGGCGCGTATTCAGACAACGCCTCCTGCGGCGAGCAATGAGGGAGGTGACGCGAATGCTTAAGATTACCGATTTGCAGAAAACCTTTAACCCCGGAACCGTGAATGAAAAAATGGCCTTGACCGGACTGAATCTGACCATTGAGGATGGCGATTTCGTCACTGTCATCGGCGGTAACGGAGCGGGAAAATCCACCATGCTCAACGCTATCGCCGGCGTGTGGAAACCGGACTATGGCACCATCGAGATCGACGGCGTGGATGTGACAAATATGCCTGAGCATAAACGGGCGAAATTCCTGGGACGCGTGTTCCAGGACCCCATGAAGGGAACTTCTCCCGACATGGAGATTGCTGAGAATCTTTCTATCGCAGCCAGACGCGGAACCAGGCGAAAACTGGTCTGGGGTATCCGAAAGGCGGAGCGCGAACAATACAGGGAGCTTCTTGCCACCCTCGAGCTGGGGTTGGAGAGCAGACTTTCCTGTAAGGTCGGATTGCTTTCCGGCGGTCAGCGACAGGCGGTCACCCTGCTGATGGCTACCCTGAACCGCCCGAAGCTGCTGCTTTTGGATGAGCACACGGCGGCGCTGGATCCCAAGACAGCGGCCAAGGTGCTGGAGATCACCGATAAGCTGGTCACCGAAAACAAGTTGACTACGTTGATGATCACCCACAATATGCACGATGCCATCGCTTACGGAAACCGTCTGATTATGATGCACGAGGGACATATCGTGGTGGATGTGTCCGGCGAGGAAAAGAAGAAGCTGACCATCAGCCAGCTGCTGGGACTGTTTGAGCAGGCCAGCGGCAGTGCGATGGGGGATGACAAGGTGATTCTGTCCAAGTAGATGTGTCTTGAAGAATGATGAATGAAGAAATCGGGAACTTCGACAGAGAAATAAAAGACGAAAGAAAAATGGATAAGAGAAATGGATAAGCGAAAACAGGCGATCTTCCAGGAATATGGAGGGTCGCCTGTTTTGCGTGATATATCGCACCGAACATAATGAATTATCAGTGTAATTGATTGCCATATGCATCCAATATCAATTTTGCTATGTCCAATTCGGCAGAACTCACCTGTGAAAAACAGACAGTGAAAAAAATCCGGGTTGTCACCTCTGTAAGAATCATGATATAATCAGGAAAAGAGCATTGTCACCGGAAAGGAGGCTCTTTATGGCATTTGAAGATTATGTAAAAGCGCAGAAGCTGGGAGCGAAGGCCCATCGGGCAGCGATCGCCGAGGGCAAAAATCCCTATCTGCCGGTATTGGATGAGATACTTACACAGACAGAAATAGAACGGGAGACTCAGTTGGGAACCAGTGAGATTCCCTTAAATCAGGTGGTCGGTACCGCCACTGCCGGTCGGACGCAGGCATTCGCGCCTAATTTTATGCCGCTTCTGGAGGCGGGGACGGAGTTTGCCTATAAATGGTCCAGCTTGTGCGACGCACAGATGGAGGAGGGCATCCGCGATGCGGTGAAGGTCTATGAGTACATGAACCGGTACTATGTGCTGGAGGGAAATAAGCGGGTCAGCGTACTGAAGTATGTGAATAACCCCACGATTCTGGCGGATGTGACCAGAAAGGTTCCCAGGCGTAGCGATGAGCCGGCGAATCAGATCTATTACGAGTACATGGATTTTTATGCGCTGACACACATTGACTATGTCCTGTTTTCTAAGAAGGGCAGATATGCGAAACTCCTGACGGAAGTGGGGAAAAACCAGGAGGATGTGTGGACGGAGGAGGAGCGCCGTCGGTTCTCGTTTTTTTATGCGAATTTTGAGCGGGCGTTTATCGATATCAAGGGTCAGCGGATAGCCCGGGTGACCTGTGGGGATGCGATGCTTTTGTATCTGGCATTGTACCCTTATGAGCAGTCCTGGGATGATACCGAGGCGGAAGTAAAAGAAAAGCTCGCCAAGATGAAGACGGAGATTGAGCTGTTCGGCGACGAGGACTCCGTGGAGGTCTCCATGGACCCGACGGAGAAGAAGGCCACTGTGACGGAGACAGTGATCAACAGGATTATTCCTCAGAAAAGGAAGAGGATTGCCTTTGTCTACAGCGAGGAGCTGAAGGCTTCCAGCTGGCTGTACGGCCACGAGCAGGGACGGCTTCATTTGAAGCAGGTGTTTGGCGACACCATCGAAACCCGGGTCTACATGACAGACACTGCGGGCAAATATACAGAACAGGTGCTGAGAAATGTCTGCGAGGAGGGCTGCGATATTATCTTCACGGTCAACCCCAGAATGATGAAGGCTTGTCTGAAAACAGCGGTGGAATATCCGGATGTGATCATCTTAAACTGTGCACTGAATTCGCCCCATCATTCAGTCCGCGCCTACTATGCGAGAATGTATGAGGCCAGCTTCCTGACCGGCATGATCGCGGGAGCTATGTGCACCAACGATAAGATCGGTTTCGTGGCGGACTACCCGCTGTTTGGCGTGGCCGCCGGGATCAATGCCTTTGCGCTGGGCGCAAAGATGGTGAATCCCTATGCGAAGGTATATCTGACCTGGTCCACGGCCAAAGATTACGACATGGAGAAGTATTTCTGGGAGCAGGAGATTTCCTGTATCTTTGAGCAGGATGTGGTGGCACCGCGGGATGAGATCGGCCATTTTGGCCTGTATCACTATATCAATTCCGAGAAAAGGATGCTGGCGGCACCGGAGTATCGCTGGGGAGTCTTTTATGAGAAGATCGTGAAGGGCATTCTGAAAGGCTCCTGGAAGGCGGAGGAGTCGGCGGAGAAGAAGGCGATCAATTACTGGTGGGGCATGTCCGCCGGGGTGATCGATGTGATCTGTTCCGATGAGCTTCCCGCCGGGACGCGCAAGCTGATCGATCTGACGAGACAACATATCGTCTCCGGGGCGTTTCACCCGTTCACCGGACCTCTCATTCAGCAGGGCGGAAGAGTCCATTATGATGCCTCCGAGACCATGAAGCCGGAGGACATCATGCGCATGGACTGGCTGGTGGACAACGTGGTTGGGCACATCCCCACCGTGGATGAACTGCGGGAGGAGATACAGCCGGTGGTTATGCTGAAGGGGCTGTATGCGGTGACGGTGGATAAGGGTGGAAATGCCCTGCTGTAATCAAAATGAGCTGCTGTACATGAGTACGGCGGCTCATTTCGATGTTAGAGAGGACTGAAAATAGGTAAACCCGAAAAACGCGCTCTCGCTCCGCTCCGTCTCGCAGCGGATGCTAATTCAAGTAGGTCCGCAGGGGAAGAATTCTCTCAGCGCCCCCAGATATCGCTCCGGCGCCACCGGATAGCTCAGCCCATGCCCTGCTCCGGGAACGGTCACCAGCATTTTTTTCTCGGAGGCGCAGGCCTCGCAATTGATTCGGCTCATCTCGCAGGGAACATAGTCGTCGTTCTCTCCGTGGAAGAAGATCACCGGGACGGAGGCGCGCTTCAATGCCTCCTCGGGGGATGTCTCTTCCAGATCGAAATGCCCGAACAGTCTTGCCCCCAGCTTGACGAAGGGATAACTGAGAGCGGCGGGCAGACCCATTTTGCGGATAACGACTTTCATGATGTCTTTTGCGGAGGAGTAGCCGCAGTCGGCCAGAACGCCGATCACGTTTTTCGGCAAGGGCTCACCGGCAGCCATCATGACGGTGGCCGCACCCATGGAGATGCCGCACAGAATGATCTGCACGTCCGGGCCGAAGTGATTCACCATGAAATCCACCCAGGCCAGACAGTCCCTGTGTTCTTTGATGCCGAAGGTGATCACATTGCCCTCGCTCTCCCGGCTGCAGCGCTGGTCAACGATGAACGCGCTGTGGCCCAGCTTGCGGCAGCGCTGTACACCGCCGGACAGATCCTTCTCTGAGGTACCGCGGTAGCCGTGGAACATCAGCTCAATGGGCGCTCCGGGAGCGTACTCGTAGTACTTGGCGCAGAGGCGCAGCCCGTCAAAGGAAGTGATGGAGAAGTTTTCGCGGGGCATCGCCCGGGCTTCCTTAGTCCATTTGATCATATTTTCCCGGTAAGGGTCGTAGATTTCCCCGTCGGGCGTCTCGATCAGGTCGAGGTCCAGGGGCTTTCGCGGCGCATAGAAGGCAATGCGAAAGCAGAGATAAGCGATCAGTATAATTAACAGCCCGATCACGGCCAGAGCACAGAGTAGGATCAAGAAAAATTTCATGGTGCTGTCTCCTGAAAAGCGTAAAATTACCGTCGGAGAGAGAATGCAGTGCGCAAGCTCTCTGCCGACGGTAAATATTTTAGCACGGTTTCTGGTTGTGGGCAATGAAAATTCGGGAAAATCCGTTGACGTCGAACCGGATTGTCCGAGAATGCTATCTGAGGGGAATGCTGAAGCCGAACTCCACCGCACTCTGAGCCGGATCGACGGTCTTGTCAACGGTGTTGCGCACGTAACAGCTGCCTTGATGGAGCTCCACGATACTCTTGACCAGGGTCAGACCCAGACCGGTCCCGGGCTCCGTCCGGGAGGCATCCACCCGATAAAAGCTGTCCCAGATCTTTGAGAGCGCCACAGCAGGCAGATGGTCGGCGGTGTTGATGATGGAGAATCGGGCGTTGCGGCCCTGCACGTAAACGTTGATCAGAATCCTTCCGCCGGCGTCGGTGTATTTCAGGGCGTTGCTGAGCAGATTGGTGAGCACTTGCCGGATGCGCCCCTCGTCGGCGGTGATCAGGAAATCCTCCGTCAATCCGTAGGACAGCGTCAGTTCCTTGACCTCCAGCATGGGCGCTAGTTTTTCTGCCACGGACTGAGTCAGCTGCAGCAGGGAGAACTGGTCTGCGGCGAGGCGGACCTTGCCGGCCTCCAGGCGGGACAGATCCAGCATCTGAAGCACCATGGCATCCATCCGCTCAGTCTCATCCAGAATGACGGAGAGGTAGCGCTCCTGCTTGTCTGCGGCAATGCCGGCCTGTAGCCCTTCTGCATAGCTGTGGATGACCGCCAGAGGGGTCTTCAGCTCGTGGGTGATATTGGAGATGAGCTGGCGGCGGTTTTCCTCGGCGTTGCGGGCAAAATTCAGGGCGGTTTTCAATTGCGCGATCTCATTGCGGGTTTCAGCTTCCTTTTGTCGGGCATCTGCCACACAGGCTTCCACGCGGCAGATTTCATCGCTGGGGGAGAGCGGATAAATATGAATGCCGTTCTCCAGCGCATCCGCCAGATAGGCTAATGGCTCGGTGACAACGATTCTGATTTTCCACAGAATCAAGCGGATGGCAATGAATACTAATATAAAGGATAACAGATAGGCCGGGATCAGGCGGAGAACGGCATAGCCCAGGGGCCAGCAGCGAACGGCTAACAGAAAATCAAAGGTTCCGTAGGAATCCTCTGCGTTAAAGCGCCTTCGGATAAACACAGATTCCAAAAGGTTATTATCTTTCTGATAGAATGTTTCCGGATCATTGTACTGCACCTCCAGAAGCTGTGGCAGGCTGTCGTAGGTAGTCCCATTGAGCGTCACCGGATCATAGTCGCTGAGAATGCCGGAAAGCTCCCAGGCGTATATGGTCTGCGTAGGGCGGGAGGGAGCGTTTTTAAGAGTAAACAGGTTGGTCCACTCCACTTTATTCTGATGATCAAGGGCATTTAAGCTGTCCAGGTCCCTAACGTCCTCACCCCAGTCGGAATAGCAGTGTCCCCGATCAATGGTGACCGGATGAAATTCATTTCCCTCAAAATAGCCTTCCAGACGGGCCAACGTTGTATAATAGCTGATCCCTATACTTCCGCCAGGAAAGTCATTGATCAAATGCCCCAGAGCTTCGAGGCCGCCATCCAGATCATTAAGGTCAATGTAAGCCATTCCAAGTGTTGCGGTGTCGCCCGAGTTCCATTCTTCATCAGTGGTGTAGGAGAAATTCAGATAATTTCCGCTGGTAAGGATAGACCCGTCGCTGTGATCCGCATAGAGGACTGCCGGTTCAAATCCGTAGACCAGATCCCATTTCCCCCAAAACCACTGATCGGAACTCATTCCTTTTTGCGGCGTTTGAGGAAGTACAATGGGGAGCAGCTGACGGAGATGGATCGCGTAATAAGGAACCCCCAGGTCACTGATCATGACGGATTCCATGGCACCGGGAAGCTCCGGAAATTCGTTGGAGTCGCGGCGAATACGGTATTGATAGGCGTATTCGGTGGCGCCTGCCTCTACCTGATGATACATATCCTTCGCCACCGCCCAGGTCAGCAGCGCCGTGGCAAAAAACCACAGTGCCAGCGCCAGGGCTGTGATATGACAGGCCAGAAATCGGTAGACTTTTGGACGTTTTTTCATGGCATTTCTCTCTGTTGTCGTATCGTTCCTTTCCTTGTTTCTTCTCAAAATAAATGATTTTATCTTAATCCTCATCTTCACCCCTCCAGTTTATACCCCGATTTAAACACTGTCCTGATCATATCCGCCGCATCCCCCAGTTTATCTCTCAGACGGCGGATGTGGGTGTCCACAGCCCGAGACTCACCCTCGTAGTCGTAGCCCCAGCATTTGACCAGAAGCTGCTCGCGGCTTAAAACCATATTGCGGTTGCGCATCAGGCAGAGCAGGAGCGAATACTCCTTGGGTGTCAGGCTGACCTCCCTGCCCTGCACAAAAACGGTCTGGGATGAGAGGACAATGCGGATGTCACCGGCGGTGAGCTGATCCCCGGTCAGCACATTGCCGCGGCTGCGGTTGATGAGCGCGGTGACCTTTGCGTAGAGCACAGCCAGCGAGAATGGTTTGGTCACATAATCGTCCGCGCCCAGCTCGTAGCCCAGCAGTTTATCCTCCTCGTCGGAGAGCGCGGTCAGAAAGACGATCGGCACGTCGGACTGTCTGCGGAGTGCCCGGCAGACGGAGAGACCGTTAAGCCCCGGCATCATAATGTCCAGCAGGACACCGTCAAATTCGGTGGTTTCGGCCAGAGACAGCGCCTCCAGACCGTTCTTAGCGGGGAATGGATGATCACCCTTGCTGCGGAAATAGTCGCAGACCACCTCCAATAGCTTCGGCTCATCCTCAGCGATCAGTATGCGTAAATTCATGTTTCCCCCTCCTTTCTGGCTTCAGTCTAGCAGGCAGATTTGTACTTTATTTGTCAATTCGGAGAATCTGTGCAGCGAAAAAGGGAATGCTTTTTGACCAACCTTATTTATTTGATTTTAGCACAGTGGGTGTGATAAGGCAATCGGTAGCATACATGGATGACAGCTGACAGGAGGGGAAATACCGGTCCGAAGAAAGAACAAAAATTCTGCCCCGACAATTATACATCCGGTTGAAAAATCTTCCCATCAATGATATACTTTCCTCGAATACAAATATTAAAATGAGGTGTATATTATGATGATTACCAACGATATCAAATATATCGGAGTCAACGACCATGAGGTGGACCTGTTTGAGGGTCAGTATGTGGTGCCGAATGGCATGTCCTACAATTCCTACGCGATCATGGATGAGAGGATCGCGATCATGGACACGGTTGACGCCAACTTCACCGAGGAGTGGCTGGAGAACCTGAAAAATGTTCTCGGCGACAGAACTCCCGACTATCTGGTGGTTCACCACATGGAGCCCGACCACTCCGCAAATATTGCAAACTTTGTCAAGGCCTATCCCGAGGCGAAGATCGTCTCCTCCGCGAAGGCATTTGCGATGATGAAAAACTTCTTCGGCACCGATTTTGCGGACCGGCAGATCGTGGTGGGCGAGGGTTCCACCCTCTCGCTGGGCAAGCATGAGCTGACCTTCGTGACCGCGCCCATGGTTCACTGGCCTGAGGTTATCGTGTCCTACGACAGCACCGACAAGGTACTGTTCTCCGCGGATGGCTTTGGAAAGTTCGGCGCTCTCGACGTGGAGGAGGACTGGGCGTGTGAGGCGAGACGCTATTACATCGGCATCGTGGGCAAGTACGGCGCACCGGTGCAGACTCTGCTGAAGAAGGCTTCCGGCCTGGATATTCAGATCATCTGCCCTCTGCACGGTCCTGTTCTGACGGAAAATCTGGGTTATTATCTTAACCTGTACAATATCTGGTCCAGCTACCAGCCCGAGGAGGAGGGTATCCTGATCGCTTACACCTCTGTTTATGGAAACACCGAGAAGGCAGTGATGCAGCTGGCACAGAAGCTGGAGGAGAAGGGCTGCCCGAAGATCGTGGTGACCGACCTGGCGAGATGCGACATGGCTGAGGCTGTCGAGGATGCATTCCGCTACAGCAAGCTGGTTCTCGCCACCACTACATATAACGCGGAGATTTTCCCCTTCATGCGCGAGTTCATCAACCATCTGACCGAGCGCAACTACAGCAACCGCACCGTGGCGCTGATCGAGAACGGCAGCTGGGCACCTACTGCGGCGAAGGTGATGAGAGGCATGTTCGAGAAGAGCAAAAACCTTACTTTCACCGACACCACCGTGAAGATCATGTCTGCGCTGAACGAGGAGAGCACCGCACAGCTGAACGCGCTGGCGGATGAGCTGTGCGCGCAGTGAGGGTTATTTGACGACTTTGTCAGTTGATGACAGGTGAGAAAAGGATGACGACGATAGAAAGCGATGTGATGTGTTTGGCATCGCAGAAGTGAGAATATATGCAGGCTTTCAGTGAAAAAGTATTTTTACAACTCACGCCGCCGACGGAGGATGATCCGGTCAGTGATCATCAGCGGATCAGGCAGGCGCTGTATGAACTTGGATACGAACATGTGGAGCTGCCCCTTCAGGTAATGGGGCAGCTCTATCCCATGTGCCGTGACTGCGGATTTGCGGTCACGGTGACTTTGGTTGTCCGCGAGTTTGACTGGGTGATCACAGCGGTGGAGCCCGGAGATACCCGCGGGACACACTATGGTTTGGCGGTGGACTACGGCTCCACCACCATTGTCATGGAGCTGGTGGATATGAATACGGGAGAGGTCATTGCCCGGAAGCGGGAGATGAGCGGTCAGATTGCCTACGGCACTGATATTCTGACCCGCATCACCTACACTATGGAGGACACTGCCCACGTGGAGGACCTTCAGCGGGCCACGGCGGAGACCTTTGACCGCCTGATTGCGGGCCTGACGGCAGAGACCGGGATTGACGCGGCCAAATGTCCGGTCATGATCGTGTCCGGAAATACCACCATGATCCATTTTCTGCTGAAGCTGAATGCCTGGACGGTGTTCGCTTCCCCCTATGCACCGGTCACAAGTGCACCGGGCTGGATCTGGGGCCGTGAGCTGGGCATGAAGTTTCAGGGCATGCTCTACATCATCCCGGCGGCCTCCAACTATGTGGGCGGAGATATTGTCAGTGGTCTGTTAAAGCTGGATATCCATAAAAATGACGAGCCCAGCCTGTTTTTTGACATCGGTACCAACGGTGAGCTGGTCATCGGAAATAACGAGTGGATGGTGGCAGGTGCCGGCGCAGCCGGCCCCGCGTTGGAGGGCTACATTAGCCGCTACGGAATGCGGGCCGAGAGCGGAGCCATCGACACCGTAAAGATCACCGGAAGCGAGCTGCGCTATACGACCATTGACGGTAAAAAGCCGGTGGGCATCTGCGGCTCGGGCATCATCGATCTGCTGGCGCAGATGCGGCTGAACGGTTGGATCAATATTGCCGGGACGCTGGAGCCGAGCGCTTCTGACCGGATTATTTATCTGGAGGAGGAGCAGGAGTACGCGGCAGTTTACGCCACGGCGGAGGAGTCGAAGAGCGGTGAACCGCTGTTTTTCTCCCAGACCGATATTCACCAGTATCTGGACACGAAGGCGGCGGCTTACACCATGATCGAGTGTCTGATGGAGACTGCGGGCTGCAGCGAGGCGGAGCTGGCCCATTGCTACCTGTCCGGCGCATTCACGGCCCACTCCGATCTGGAGTCGGCCATCACCATCGGTATCTTCCCGGATCTGCCCAGAGAGAAATACACCTGTATCTCCAACACTTCCCTGGAGGGAGCGCGGATTCTTCTGCTGGACCGCATGCGCCTGAAGGATGTGTATTATCTGGCGAACCACATCTACTGCGTACAGTTTGCATCGATACCGGACTTCCTGATCCGGATGCAGGCGGCCAAGTTTATTCCGCACACGGATATGAACCGGTATCCCAGCGTGGCGGAGAAGCTGGAGCGCTGTATGTGTGAAAAATAGGATCATAATGTGATATAGTCACAGAAAAATCTGAGCGATAGGATATACTATCGGTAAATCAATGGAAAGTTAACTGTTTGGCAAGATAGACAACCTCGGCTGAAAGGAGACCCGGATATGAATATGGAAACTGTGATTACGATATTGTTACCGTTCCTCGGCACGGTGGTGGGTGCCGGATGTGTGTTCTTTTTAAAAGGAAAGATGAACCTGAACGTGCAGCGCGCCCTCAGCGGCTTCGCCGCAGGCGTGATGGTGGCGGCCTCCATCTGGAGCCTGATCATCCCCGCCATGGATCAGTCGGAGCACATGGGCAAGCTGGCGTTTCTGCCGGCGTTCATCGGCGTCTGGCTGGGATTTTTGTTTCTGATGGGACTGGACCGTGTGATCCCTCATCTGCATATCAACAGTGATTGCCCCGAGGGAAAACCTTGTAATTTAGGTAAGTCCACCATGATGGTCTTTGCGGTGGCCCTCCACAATCTGCCCGAGGGCATGGCGGTGGGCGTGGTGGTAGCCGGCTGGCTGACGGGAAATGAGAGCATTTCCTTTGCGGCGGCGCTGGCGCTGTCCTTAGGCATTGCCCTGCAGAATCTTCCCGAGGGAGCCATCATCTCCATGCCACTGAAATCCGGCGGGATGAAGCAGGGAAAGGCTTTCGGCTACGGCGTGATCTCCGGTGTGATCGAGCCCATCGGTGCTATCGTGACGATCCTGCTGGCCAACCTGGTGGTTCCGATCCTGCCCTATCTGCTGGCCTTCTCCGCAGGAGCCATGCTCTATGTGGTGGTGGAGGAGCTGGTGCCGGAGATGTCTGAGGGAGAGCACTCCCATCTGGGAACGATCTTCTTCGCGGTGGGATTCACGCTGATGATGGTGCTTGATGTGGCGCTGGGGTAAGATTTTGCGTAGGAAGAAAGTTCGATAGCTGAATAGAGAATAAGAAATAATGATGGCGAGGCAGTGGATAACTGTGTCGCCATTTTTTGATTATAGCTGATGGAGATGTATAATAAGTTAATTCAGTGTTTGAAATAGAAGTTATGTCTCAAAATGGTAGGAAGTTTTGGTGATTGGTCTTTTATGATTAATCATGGTGTGCTATTATTTAAATAGTGGTTGCTTTATTCTTGAAACAGAAAGAAAAGGGGAGCATAATGACGAAAGATGTGTTTGAAAAGGCAAAAAGGGATATTTTAAGTATTATATGCAAAAGTTCCAAAGAAGTTACAAGAAAAACAAATGAAAATACCTCCGGCGTATACATGGTTTATGTAGACAATTTTTCTGATACCCAAATAATACCTTTCTATATAGGACAAACCTCGAATTTTCAAGAAAGGTATAAAAAACACTTAAGTGAACTTCTTTCTTTGAATCGTTTAAGAAAAAATTGTTATATTTATGCAATGCAGAAAGAGTCGTATAATGGTCATTATCGTGCGTGTAAAATTTTTTCATACATGGTGGATCATCAATGTGATTTGAATGATTTTCATATGGTGGTTCTTGATGAAATTTCAGATGAACACGAAAGATTAAAAAGAGAAAACGAATATATAAATGAATTATCTGCTCCTTTCTTGGGGTTTAATCAGATGAATTGCATTGTGGACTCAATTAACTATAAGTATGGAATGAGAACAAAAGAGGAATTCTTGAGAACTGTTGTTTCTGATATACAGAAATTGGTTTATCATGCTGATTATGGTTATTGGCTATTTAACTGGTATCTTGTATGTGGATTTTGGGGTATGCTTGAAGAACAAGAAAAAGCGTTAATTAAGGAAAATGAAATGCTTGTTCAAGTTATGGCGTATAAAAATAGATTAGAAAAAATCTATATGCAAATGGCAGTAATACGAAGATATAATCATTATGAAGGTCTGGAGAATGCTTGGCAAATATGCAAGTCTACTATAATTGATTTCTTTGCTCAAAACAAATTGAGAAGTAAAGACAAGCAGCAATTGAGCCTTAAAGTATGGTTGTTTAATTTTGAAGATGATAAGACAGAACTTGAAAAATATTTTAATCGTTATAGCGAGCGGATAAAGACTAACCTGCTTGATATTCTCAGTAGTGAGCATGGAAAAGAGTTGGAACCGATCAAAACACGAATACTGTCAAATCAAAAAAAGTATCGAGAATTAGAACAGGAAAAAGAAGTGATATTAGATCAGATATTTTCCCCATTGATTCCGAAAGAGGAGTATACGTCTCACCCATTAAAAACGCTGTACGAGAATTTTGAGTTTAAATCAGTGAAAAATGGAAAAAATGTTTGTTATATTAATGTTGAGTATACCTGCTTTAAATCAGATTATGAAAACGACTTCTATCCAGAGATTTGTAAAATAGATTATTTGATAGTTCGTAATGGAAATATTTATACCCGGTCAGCATTTATCGAGAATTCGCTTAGCGATTTTTTTGAATATGAAGATATTTATTACTATGAGAGGGGGATTAGAAAGGGGCCCTTTAATATTCTGTTGGTGGGTGGAGTTTCTACGCATATTCCAGTATTGATGGAATATAAAAACGGAATAAATGAATATACACTTCGTATGTATAAACAAGAGGATGGATTGGATGTTTTTAAAGAAATTGAAGTACTTATAGATGACGAAACAAAAATTGTTTACACATCATCCGGATATAAAAATAGTATAAATAGATATTCAAGAATTGCAGAAGAAGATAATATTGGCATAATTAAGCGTTTGATTCGATTATGCAAGTGAGAATGAAATTATGAAAAGCGCCGAAAAATGATCAATCTCTCGCGCTTTCTATTTGTGTCACAGTAAAAATAAGCCACCGGCTTAGCCGGTGGTCTTGACATACAGCTTATAGTGCTTATCTTTGGTTCATTCTCTCCAGAATGGTTTTTACACCGCACCAGATGAGATATACCGCTACGACCACGGAGCCGATCAGATCCAAATAGTAAGAAACTTCTGATGCGGGGAAAAGTACGACGGACAGCAGGGCGATGGAGACGCAGCTGTCCACAAGACTTTTCGCGCGATAAAGGCGTGCCTGAACCGCAATGATTGCATTTGGCTCGACTTTGTTGAGCTTTCTATATTTCATCCAGAAGAGGGTGTTTGCCACAACGCCGAGCAGAGCGATGACCAGCCCGGGAATCACATTGCCTTTTTCCGTATTGTTTGCGGTAAAGGCGATCCACAGCATGAGGGAGCCGCCGAGGCACATCAGAAAACCCACAAAAAGATTGGAAAAACGTTCCAGGCGCTCTTTTTTCTGTCCGTGTCGCAGACCTCGTCCTTCGTGGTAATTTTGTAGATGATATATGCCATGATAATGCCGAGAAGCTCCGCGCTTCTGCGGATAAAATCGGCGATCTGCGTCGAGCTTTTTCCGACCAACAGCCCCAGTCCGATGATCAATGGTCCGGGCGCACTCATTACGACAGACATGAACAGGGTTTTCGTACCTGTTTTTTTATTGTTCATCATATACCTCCAAGCAGGAAAACTATTGGTTTATGCCTCCTCCATCAGCTTTTCCATCCCCTTCACATCCACCAGTTCCACTGCACCTCTGGTCAGCTTCACCAGCTCCTCGCTCTGGAAATACCGAAGCATTCTGGTAACCACCTCTCTGGCGGTACCCATATGATTCGCAATCTTTTCGTGGGTGATCTTCAGCGAGGTGGAGCCTTCCAGTGCGCTCTCCTCCAGCAAAAATGCGGCCAGACGCTTGTCGAAGCTTTTCCACATGATCTGATCCATCAGCCACATGATCTCGGAGAACCGGCTGCTGATCAGCTGGTTGGTGAAGGTGGCGATGGGCAGGGATTCATTCATGAATTCCTTGTAGATGCAGGAGGGAATGACCCAGAGCTCGGTATCCTTTTCCGCCTCAACGATAACCTCAAACTGGATATCCGGCATGACACAGGACGCGGAAAACAGGCAGACATCCATATCCAGCAGTCGGTACAGTGTGACCTCGCGGCCGTCGTCGGATATGGTGTACACGCGAAGCTGGCCGGAGCGGATCAGCAGCAGACCGAGGCAATCGGAATTGCCGTTGTGCAGCATGGTGCCGGCCTTGACCTGGCGCAGCATGGTGACGGAGAGAAGCCGTTCCTGCTGTTCGGATGTCAGTTTGTCCCAGATGGGAAAATAATTTGCAAAACTCATGGCGGTTCCTCCGGTTTTCACATACTTTAGTTTTTCAAGGGCTTTCGTAACGCTTCGACAAATTAGACTTTGACGCATAAGTCACATATACATTTCTAAAACTATCAAAGTGAATTGTAAAATGTAAATCCAACCACACCTTTTTCCATTGCAGTAAATGTATCATATTTTCCATTAGTATATTCGTTAATAATCTGTTTCCAGAAGTTTTGAGCAGGCAGATTATTTTGCCACTGTGATACTTCCCATCCGCCAGGAAACATATCAAAAATCTTCATAGAAGCTACCTTACCGACTCCTTTGCGTCGGTATTTTTTCATCACGAAAAATTCAGCTATATTGTGAGGATTAGACAAATTATTATGCTCACTGCAAGACCTTACTAAAACCAATCCTGCAAGATTGCCATCGACTCTAATAAAGAACGGATATCTTCCTTCCTCATTCCAATAGTCATCAATACGTGGATAACCAAAGTATCCATATTCATTTATATCATCATCGGAAAACTCGGAAAAATCATAATTGTATAATTCCATCATCTGAATGAAAACAGATTTTTGTTCAATCAATATAGGTTCAATACTAATATTCATAAATTGCCTCCTACAAATTCAAAGTTATTGCGCTCTTTATTAAATAAAGTATATCACCAAATCATGAAAAAAGCGACACTTGGTGACAATATCACAGAAATAATTTGTCGAACCGGGTATACTATAAACAAATAAAAGAAGTGAGGTACAAAATCATGACGATAGATATGAATAGAGAATTATTTGAGAAGGCAATGAAGGAGAGCGACAGACCGGTTCTGGTAGAGTTCTGGGCACCCTGGTGTGTGTACTGCCGCCGGATCGGCCCCGCATTTGACAAGCTGGCAGGACAGCTTGGTGAAAGCATGATCGTGGGCAAGGTCAATATCGACGACGAGGAGAAATTGGCGGAGGCGGAGCAGATCGAAGTGATCCCCACGCTGGTGCTCTACCAAAACGGACAGGCCCTCGGCTCCATCGTGGCACCGGAGTCCAAGGCGAGGATCGAAGCATTTATCCAGGAGACGCTGGGGAAGTGACTGGAGTGGCTAGGCAAATGACTGGAATAGCCGGACAAATGAACGGAGCAGCTGGACGGATTATCGAAGCGGTTGTATGAGTGACCGGAGAAACCGAACAAGGAGGAATTGAGATGAATATTTACGATGTGATCGTTATCGGAGGAGGACCGGGCGGGTATACGGCGGCACTGTACGCGGCGAGAGCGGGACTGAGTGTTGTCGTTCTGGAAAAGCTGTCAGCCGGAGGGCAGATGGCATTGACCTCACAGATCGACAATTATCCCGGATTTGAGGAAGGAATCGACGGTTTTGAGTTGGGCGAGCGGATGCAGCAGGGCGCGGAGCGGTTCGGAGCGAAGACCGAGCTGGCTGAGGTCCTCTCGGTGGAACTCTCCGGAGAGGTGAAAACCGTGGAGACCAGCGAAGGCACATTTTACGGAAAGACGGTGGTTTTCGCCACCGGCGCATCGCCCAAAGAGTTAGGCGTGGCGGGAGAGAAGGAACTGATCGGCCGCGGTGTCAATTACTGTGCAGCCTGCGACGGAATGTTTTATAAAGGAAAGACGGTCGTGGTGGTTGGCGGTGGAAATTCTGCAGTGGCAGATGCCATGATCCTCTCCCGGATATGCGAGAAGGTGATCATCGTTCACCGACGGGATACGTTGAGGGCGACGAAAATCTACCATGAGCCGTTGATGAGAGCGGAGAACGTGGAGTTTCGCTGGAACAGCGCTGTATCCGGACTGGTGCATGACAAAAAAATCACCGGCGTGAAGATCAAAGATGTCAACACCGGAGAGGAATCGTTGAGTCCGTGCGACGGAGTGTTTGTAAGCATTGGGCGGAAACCCGCCACTGAGCTGGTGAAGGGGCAGATCGAACTGGACCCTGCCAGCTATATAATCGCCGGGGAATCCACCGAGACGAATATCCCAGGTGTGTTCGCGGTGGGCGATGTGCGGACGAAGGCTCTGCGGCAGGTGGTGACTGCGGTGGCAGACGGCGCGATGGCGGCACATCATGCGGAGGAGTATCTGGCGAATATAAAATAAATGTAGAGCTGATCGAATATGTCAAAGAGCATATAAGATGTTGCTTAGAGTCTACGTTTTGTTTAGTTTCTTCCGGCTGAGAACAAAATGCGGTTGTCCGCCCTCAGATCAGCAGCGGGTATACCGCATCACTAAGCGGGAATTTTACGTCTGCCATAAATATCCCTCTTTACAGATTTTCATTCATCCATTATGATATTGCTATCAACCGAAAATCAATGGGAGAGTAGTATGAACAAAAATTTACAGCTTACATTCCGAAAAGGTGATTTGCTGGCGATCCTTCTGGTCGTGGCGATGACGGTGATGACGGCTGTATTTTTTTTGCCGAAAAATACTTCTTCGCAGAACGCGGTGGTTCAAATCTATCAGGACGGCGAACTGGTGAAGGAGATCTCGTTGGGCGAGGATCAGACCATCCGGCTCACCGGAACTTACCGCAATACCATAGAGATCCGGGATGGAAAAGTGGCGGTTACGGAGACCGACTGCCCCGGCGCAGACTGCGCGCACAGCGGATGGATCAGCAGTGTGGGGAGAAGCATTGTCTGCCTTCCTAACCGTGTGGAGATCCGCATTGTCGGGGACGCAGAAGTGGACTTCGTGGTGAGGTGAGCGGGATGACACAGGAAAAGCAGATGAAAGAGAAAACGCGAATGATGCGTACAAAAAAACTGACACTCTGCGCCATGCTGATCTCACTGGCTCTGGCCCTGGCCTACGCGGAGCGGTTTATCCCCCTGCAGATGGTGATCCCCCTGCCGGGCATCAAGCTGGGGCTGGCCAATATAGTGACTTTGGTGGCGCTGTATCTTCTGGGCACAAAAAGCGCATTTACCATATTGATCCTGCGCTGTTTTCTGGGAGCGGTGTTTGGCGGCGGCATTACAGGTCTGCTGTTCTCAATGACCGGCGGCCTGCTGTCCATGGCGGTGATGGCCACGGCGAGCAGAGTTCCCCTGTTTTCCATCTACGGGGTGAGTATTCTGGGCGCGGCGGCGCACAATGTGGGTCAGATTGGCATGGCGATGATTTTGATGCAGTCGGTCTATGTGGGAACCTACCTGCCCTATCTTCTGATCGTGGCCCTGTTCACCGGGTTTGCCACCGGCAGTGCGGGAGCGGGAGTGCTGAGGATAATGAAGACTGTACAGAGGACTGAAGAAGGTGCCGGAGGTTGAAGATGGTGCCGGAGACTGCAAACCGTGCCGGGAATTGATTCAAAGGCCTGTGATCGTTTCTGACATGTCGGAAATGAACAGATAGATTATAAGATATGAAATCGGAGGAACACAAAACATGAAAAAGAAGTTTGCATTTATACTGACTATTGCAATGCTTCTCGGCCTGCTCTCGGGCTGTGCCGGAACCACCGTCGTGTATTATGACGAGTGCACCTGCCCCGCTGGCAGTCACGAGACTGAGCCGGGCAAGGACGATGAGACGGAAGCTGCACCTGCGCCCGCTGAGGGAGCATTAAAGACCGGTCTGGCTGTTTTGACCAGCGTGGCAAAGAGCGAGAGCGCAAAGCAGGCGGACTATGACGTGACGCTGGTCGCAGTGACCGTGGATGACAAGGGCGTGATCCAGTCCTGCATCATCGACAGCATCGGAACTCAGGTGACTTTTGATGAGAAGGGAACCATTACGGCTGATCTGTCCGCGGATATTCTCAGCAAGAACGAGCTGGGTGACGCTTACGGCATGAAGGCTTATGGCGGCTCCAAGTATGAGTGGTACGAGCAGGCGGCAGCTCTTGCGGACTATGCGGTGGGCAAGACTGTGGATGAGCTGAAAAACGGCGCCATCGACGAGTCCGGAAAGGCGAAGGAGGGCACCGATCTGGCCACCACCGCCTCCATCTATCTGGGCGGCTATGTGTCTGCCATCGAGGCGGCAGTGGAGAATGCAAAGCATCTGGGCGCACAGGGCGGAGACGAGCTGCGCCTGGCAGCTATCAGCAAGATTGACGGCAGTGTCAGCGCTACCGCAGAGAAGGACGGTACTGCACAGCTGGACTGCGATGTGACTGCGATCACCGTGAACGGAGGCAAGATCACCAGCTGCTACATCGACAGTCTGCAGGCGAAGGTCGGCTTTGACACCACCGGAACCATCACCACTGACCTGACTGCACCCGTGCAGACCAAGAATCAGCTGGGCGAAGGCTACGGCATGAAGGCCTGGGGCGGTGCGAAGTACGAGTGGAACGAGCAGGCGGCAGCCTTTGCGAAGTATGTGACCGGAAAGACTGCGGCTGAGGTTGCGGGCATCGCGGTTTCCGAGGGCAAGGCGACCGATGCTGATCTGGCATCCAGCGTTACCATTGCCATCGGCGGTTTCCAGGCATTGATCGACAAGGCGATGAGATAATGAAACGATTATTGACGATACTCCTCGCTGTCAGCGTGCTGCTGTCCGGCTGCACCACCGGTTCCATGGGGGTGGAGCAGAAGCAGTACACGGCCACCTTTCTGAACCTGTTTGATACGGTGACGACGGTGGTGGGGCGTGCCGACAGTGAGGCTGAATTTAAAGAAAAGGCCCAGAAGGTTCACGATGAGTTGCTGATCTACCATCAGCTGTTCGACATCTACCACGATTACGACGGGATCAATAACTTAAAGACCGTCAACGATCAGGCCGGTGTGGCACCGGTGAAGGTGGATGAGCGGATCATCCGGCTGCTCGTGGATGCGAAAGCGTTTTACGAGAGCACCGGCGGCAGAGTAAACGTGGCTCTGGGAAGTGTGCTGGAGCTGTGGCATGAGGCCCGCAGCGATGGGCGCGACGATCCCGTGAATGCCGTTCTGCCGGAGCAGGAGGCGCTGGACAAAGCGAGTACACATACTGATATAGAGGCGTTGGTCATCGACGAGACTGCTTCCACCGTGTATCTGTCCGACCCGGAGATGAGCCTTGATGTGGGTGCCATCGCCAAGGGCTGGGCGGTGCAGCAGGTGGCGGAGAGCTCTCCGACCGGGCTTTTGATCAGCGTCGGAGGAAATGTCTGTGCCACCGGTCCGAAGGATACATCCGGCACTCCCTGGGTCATCGGCATTCAGGACCCGGACGGCGGCAATGATTACCTGCACACCATCTATGTGTCCGGCGGAAGCGTGGTCACCAGCGGTGACTACCAACGGACCTATGTGGTGGACGGAAAGGCGTACCATCACATCATCGACCCGGACACCCTCTACCCGTCGGAGTATTGGCGGGCCGTCACCATCGTCTGCGAGGATTCCGGTGTGGCGGATGCACTGTCCACGGCACTGTTTTTGCTGCCGATGGAGGAGGGGCAGAAATTGCTGGACTGCTGCGGGGCCAAGGCTCTGTGGGTGGATCTTGACGGCAATATCCATTACAGCCCCGGATTTAACGATTTGATCAGAACATGAGGTGAAGATAAATGAAACACCTGTTTTTTGGAGGAATCCATCCCAACTATAATAAAGAGATGTCCACGGTGGTCACCACCTTTCACACCATCGAACCTAAGCAGGTCGTGATCCCCATGGTACAGCATATCGGCGCTCCCTGCCAGCCGCTGGTGCAGGTGGGAGACGTCGTAAAAAGGGGACAGAAGATCGGTGACGGAGAGGGTCTCTGTGTCCCTGTCCACGCGTCTGTCTCCGGAAAGGTCATCGCAGTTGAGCCTCGCCCCCATATCCGCGGCGGAGAGGTGATGGCGGTGGTTATCGAAAATGATTTTCAGGATACGGCCATTGAGTTTGTGAAAAATGATCTGCCGCTGGAGGAGCTGGACGCGGACGATGTGCTGCACAGTATCCGCGAGGCTGGCATCGTCGGCATGGGCGGCGCAGCATTCCCCGGCAACGTGAAGGCATTGTCCTCCATGGGAAAGGTTGACACCCTGATTGCCAACGCCTGTGAGTGTGAGCCCTACATTACCGCGGACGATTCGCTGCTCCGCACTGACCCTGAACATGTCCTGGAGGGTATGATGATCCTCCGCCAGGTACTGAAGCCGGAGCGCGTGGTGCTGGCGGTTGAGGATAACAAGGCTGAGGCCATCGAGAAGATAAAGGCACTGCAGAGTGACTTCCCTCAGATCGAGCTGAAGGTTCTGCCCACCCGCTACCCTCAGGGAGCGGAGAAGCAGCTGGTTCAGGCGCTGACGGGACGCGAGGTACCCCCCGCAAGCCTTCCCGCGTCTGTGGGCTGTGCCGTGTTCAATGTTTCCACCTTCGCGGCGATCTACCGTGCCGTGCGTCTCGGGTTGCCGCTGACGCAGCGTATCGTGACCATCTCCGGTGAGGCCATCAAGGAGCCTCAGAACTTTATTGTCCGCATCGGAACCCGCTTCTACGATCTGATCGAGAAGGCCGGTGGTCTGAATGATCTGACCGAGCGAGTGATCAGCGGAGGCCCCATGATGGGCTTTGCCCAGAGTGATCTGAGTGTGCCGGTCATCAAGGCGACCAACTCTATCCTGTGTCTTCTGAAGGATAAAAACGGCGCGGCGGAGAATCCCGTCTGCCTGCGCTGCGGCAAGTGTGTGGGCGTGTGTCCCATGCGTCTGCAGCCGCTGTACATGTATCGATTTGTGAATGCGAACCGCGTCGATGAGCTGAACCGTCTGAATGTGATGGACTGCATCGAGTGCGGCAGCTGTGCATTCACCTGTCCCGGAAAGCTTCCGCTGGTGGAGACCTTCCGCAAGGGAAAGAAAATGGTAAGGGAGGCGAGTGCGAAATGAAATTGACCGTAGCTTCCTCACCTCATATTCGAGGGAATTTCAGAACGAACCGCATCATGCTGGATGTGGTGATCGCATTGCTCCCCGCGCTGGCGGTGGGAGTCTGGAGACTGGGCATCCGGGCGCTGGGTGTCACACTGGTTTCCATTGTCACCGCTGTGGTCGCTGAGGGGATCTACAGCGAGGTGGTGAGAAGAAAGAAGATCGCCCGCGGAGAGAGCCATGTTGCAAAGAATACCATCGCGGACGGCTCCGCGCTGGTGACCGGTTTGCTTCTGGCCATGACCCTGCCGGCGACGGTGCCCTACTGGCTGGTGGTGGTCGGCGCTGTGTTTGCGATCATTATGGTGAAGGCACTCTGCGGAGGCCTTGGACAGAATATTTTCAACCCTGCGCTGGCCGGCCGTGCGCTGATGCTGCTGATCTGGCCCGTGGGCGTGGTAAACTATCACGCGGCAGGCGTGGACGGAGCCACCGGAGCGACCCCGCTGCATCAGATGGTGATGCATGCTCTGCCGGAGGAGAGTCTTCTTGATATGTTCCTGGGCAATTGTCCCGGTTCCATCGGCGAGGCTTGCTCGCTGGCGCTCATTCTCGGCGGCGCATACCTGGTTTGGAGAAAGGTGATCTCCGCCCGCATTCCCGTGGCTTACCTGGGTACCGTGGCAGTGATGTCCCTGTTCTTTGCGAAGGCTGGCACCCCGGTTGAATGGATGCTCTACAGCCTGTTCAGCGGCGGTGTGATGCTGGGAGCCATCTTCATGGCTACCGATTACGCGACTTCCCCGGCGACGGCGAAGGGACAGATCGTCTACGGCATCGGATGCGGTGTGCTGACTGTATTCTTCCGCAACTTTGGACTTTACCCTGAGGGGGTTACCTACGCGATCCTGCTGATGAACGCGTTTGTCTGGATCATTGACCGATATACCGCACCCAGACGTTTCGGTGTGGTGAAAGGAGGTGCCGCGAGATGAAAAAGGATGTATTTGCACCGGTGCTCGCCATCGTGCTGGCGGCGCTGATCCTTCTGGGCCTCTCCTTTGGACTGAAAGGCGTGGCGGCGGCCAATGCGCAGGCAGAACATATGAAGCTTATGCAGACTATGCTCCCGGACAGTAAAGCGTTTGTGGTGGAGCCCTACTCCGGCGATGATGCCAATATCCGCTCCGTCCACAAGGGCGAGACCGGATTTGTGATCGAGACCGTGACCGCCGGCTATGCCGGTGATATCCGGATGCTGGTGGCAGTAAACAATGACGGCATGGTGGTTGGTCTGGTGGTGCGCGAGATGTCCGAGACTCACAGTCTGGGCCTGAATGCACTGAATGATGTGGATTTTCTGGCGCAGTTTCTGAAAACGACCGGAGAGGCGGAGATCGGAAACGGCGTGGATGCCATCTCCGGAGCGACTGTGACCTCCAGAGCCATTGCGCGGGGCGTCAATTCCGCGGTGGCTTATGTGACCGGCGCTGACGTTGAGTCCGGCGCCACATCGTGGGGAGGTTGAGCGAGATGAAAAATAAGACTTATTTTCTCAATATTATGTTGACCGCAGTCCTGGGTCTGGCTCTGGTCATCGCCATTATGGTTCGCACCTTCTCACCGGCCAGCATCCTTCCCGAGCTGGATATTCCCGGGATGGTGCTGATCTCCCTGGTGGCTCTGCTTGCAGATCACTATCTGGCGCCGGGCGCGAAGCGCTGCTACATCTGCATCCCGGTGTTCGCGGTGCTGACCTTCGGTGTGCTGCCCTATGCTGCCAGCTTTGTGACAGTGGCAGAGGCGCTGAAGCTGGCGCTGGTCGGCGGAGTTGTGTTTACCGTGACCACGCTGCTGTTCACCTCCATACAGGACAGGCTGTCCTCCGGCCCTGCGGCCAAGGCTGCGCCGGTGCTCAGTGCGGTGGGACTGTACCTGGCGGCACAGTGTTTTGCGGGGATGATTCTCTGATGTAAAATCTTGATAAAAATGTGATGCCGGACAAGGCGACAGGTTGAAATCCCTGCTTCCTTGTCCGGCATTTTTGTGTTTGCGGAGCAATCTTGACTCTGCGGAACATTTACGGTAAAATTGAGATAGGATTTAAAAAGGTGATGATCTTTTACAAATATATTCAAAAGGAGGGAACGGTATGCAAAAGCAAATTAGAATGTTGTTGCATGTAGTGCTGTTAATTTTAATTGCTTTTAGTATGGAGACCGTCGCAGTTGCCACAGAAACGGAACCGTCGACAGAAGCAGCGACGGAACCGCCGACAGAGGCATCGACGGAACCGCCGACAGAGGCAGCGACGGAACCGCCGACAGAGGCAGCGACGGAACCGCCGACGGAAGCACCGACAGAAGCATCGACGGAACCCCCGACGGAAGCACCGACAGAACCGGCGACAGAAGCACCGACGGAAGTGCCGACAGAAGCACCGACGGAAGCACCGACAGAAGCGCCGACAGAGCATATACATGACTGGATAGTCCATTATAGCGATAATGATTACCATCAAGTGTCTTGCAATGGGTGTTCTGAAATCGGAAATTTTGAGCACATCTTAGATAGTGAGCAAATCTGCACGATCTGTAATCGTTATGTGTGCATCCATAAATGGCAGTGTGAGAGAGCTAATTCAATAAGTCATTCTATGAACTGCAGCATCTGCGGGTGGCCCGAAGGAGGTTTCCATCGTTTTGATGGTACCGAATGCTGTGTCGACTGTGGATATACAGTGCATGAACATACCTTTCAGTTTATTGAAGAAGATCTCTATCATAACAGTCACTGTATGAAATGCACACAATGTGATGAAGACATAATCGAGCATTGTACTTTCGGCAGTGACGGAAAATGTACCGTGTGCGGTTTGCCTCGTGACCACAGCTGTGATTTACAATGGAAAGGCAAGCAACATTCGGAACTTTATCATCTTTTGGAGTGCGACTGCGGAGCAACCCGTGCAGAAGAGCATACGTTTGCTTGGGACGGAGTATATCGTACTGATTTACACCATGGTATGGCCTGTGTTGTATGCGGGAAAACCAGAACGCACGGTCATTGGTATGAAAAGTCATTTAAAAATGGTGAAGTATGTGTTGAATGTGGGTATGATGTCACAAAACCGCTGACTGAACAAGTAATGACCAAACCAGCAGAGACCGAACCAGCAACGATTGAGCCAGCAACGACTGAGCCGGCAGCGACCGAACCAGCAGAGACTGAACCTGCAGCGACTGAACCTGCAGCGACTGAACCGGCAGAGACTGAACCAGCAGCGACTGAACCGGCAGAGACTGAACCAGCAGCGACTGAACCTGCAGCGACCGAACCAGCAGAGACTGAACCTGCAGCGACCGAACCTGCAGCCACTGAGCCAGCAGAGACCAAACCGGCAGAGACTGAACCAGCAAAGACTGAACCTACAGAGAGCGAACCTTCTGTAAAGGACGATGTGCAGCGTGGCGGGACCGCATGGATATGGGTTTGTGCAGTAGTTGTTCTCGGTGGACTGGGAGCAGCAGTTATCATTCAAAAAAAGAAAGCATCCTAACAATTACGTATGGCTCACCCGGCAGTGAATGCCGGGTGAGCTTATTCATAATTCAAATTACATTACAGCATGGCTGAAAAACGGGGCAATAGTGGATATGATTTAGCTCAGCGTCTCGTAATCGGTGTACTCCACCTCACCGTTAATGTACTCCAGTGCCCCTTCCTCCAGCTCCTTTACCATCAGACACTCGATGGCCGGGAGCTTTACCGATTTTCCGGGAAGGATACCATGGTCAGCTGCGGTGACGAAGCCTCTGGCTCGATAATTCTGAGGATTTCCCTCTACGATCACGGCCTTAAAACCCAACTCCTTTGCCCGCGCAAAGCCGTATTCGATCAGCTCTTTGGAGATATGCCGCCGCTGCACCGCGGTCTTCACAGCGACGGGGGAGAGGAGCAGCAGCTCATCTTCGTATTTGCCATTCAGATGGAAGCGGGAGAACATGACGTAGCCGATGACCTCATCACTTTCGTCCACCACGATCAGCTCCAGCTCGGGCAGGTAAAACCGTTTGCTGCGGATCTCCTCCGCCAGAGCGCGGACCAGTCTGCCCTCCGCAGCGCAGTCGTACTCGGTGAACACGGTCTCCACCATGTCCAGGGATTTCTGTAGATAGTTGTGTTCCATATGTTTGATGGTTCTTTTCATTCTTGTTATCTCTCCTTGTTATATAGTTTTCTTGTATTCTGTGCATTTATATCAGTTATTCTGTTCTTGAATTTCGTTACCAGAGCTCTTTATTCTTTTGCTTTTGCCCTTTGCTCAGGCTCTTGTGCCACTGCTGCTTCTGCCGCAGAAAATCTGCCTTTTCGTCTGCATATCGAGCTTCCTTTTTCAGACTGCAGTAGCTTTTCCAGCGGGCGGCGGACAGCTCGCCATTTGCGATGGCTGCCTTGACGGCGCAGCCGGGTTCGAACTGGTGAGCACAGTCGCGGAAGCGGCACTTGCCAAGAAACTGCTCCACGTCGGCAAATGCCTCACCCAGACCGCTGGACACATCCCACATACCCAGCTCGCGCATGCCGGGGGTGTCGATGACCATGGCCCCGGAGGGGAGCATCAGCAGCTGACGGTGAGTGGTGGTGTGACGGCCCTTGCTGTCGTCCTCGCGGATACGGTTGACCGCCATGATATTCTCACCGACAAGGGCATTGACCAGACTGGACTTGCCGATACCGGAGGAGCCTAAGAATACAATGGTATTCCTTGGCTGCAGGTACTTGCTCAGTGTATCCAGCCCCAGACCGGACATAACACTGATGGCATGGATCGCCACCCCGGGAGCGATCTGCTCCACGGCATTGACCTGCTCGCTGCAGTCTTCCACCAGATCAGCCTTAGTGAGGATGACCACCGGAATCGCGCCCGACTGCCAGGCCAGGGTCAGATAACGCTCCAGACGGTTGGCATTAAAGTCCATGTTCAGCGACTGCATGATGAACACATAGTCAAAGTTTGCGGCCACCGCCTGCTCGCCGCGGCCGATATCCGGGTCCTTGCGGGAAAAGTAAGTCCGTCGGGGCAGAGTGGCGATGATCTGGCTGTCGCCGTTGTCGATATAGTTGATCATCACGAAGTCGCCGACGGTAGGGAACTGCTCATAGCCGCCGTAATATTCTTTGGTTTTCAGTCGCCCGTAGGTCTCACCGTGTTCGCAGACAAGGGCGTAGCGCTCCTTGTGGACGGCGGTGATTCTGGCGGGGATGCCGGGTGCATTGTCCGGCAGCAGATCGGGTGTAAATCCATAATCGTATATATTCATGTGTTGATTCCTCCAATTTGATAAAAGTATTAATTATTCTCAGTTGTCTGTTTTCGAAGTGCATGGCCTCCGAATGCCCATCTATGTTAAGTTGTTTGATTAATCTCATAATACATCACTCCTTTCTTTATGGTTGGCGGTCAGGTCAGGGAGGTCGCTCCCTGTCGTTTAATCCTCCTGAAAAAGGGCGCAAAAATACCGCAGTGAAGTAATCCTTTTCCTGTGGATGCTTCCTGCGGTTGGAATCTGTGCAGCAAGGCGGCCCGAACACATTAAAATCACTTCAATAAGTGTTCGGCCCCCCAAATTTGGGTATAAAAATAACACACCCTCAAGTGTGCCACAACCGATGGTATAGTCTTCACAAAAGGTTACTTAAAAACGGCACGACAAATAAAGGGTATCCATACCCAAACGGTCGCGCGCCCATATTCAGTTAGATTACGATTACCTCACGAACAGTCATCTTATAATCCTCCTTTTCTGTCTGGCCGGGCAGACGTGTTTTGTTGAAATTAGTATATCATTGCAGTGGGGATGTGTCAATATGTTGCACAGGACATGACGTAATGAATTCTGTTGCGTGAAAATGCGGTTCTGTGATATACTGAAACTTGTAGAAGGCATGAAGACGTAAAACCTATGCGGAAGGTGGTGTGTGATGAAGCAGATTATGAAAGTTTTGTTGAAAAACTGGGACAACTTCCGTTTTATGACACCTATATATTATTTCCCATGGCCATAGATCCCAATTTTTCCTATTACGGGTATGTGGTAAAAATAGAATATGAGGATGGTTCATATGAAACCGTTGCCGAATCGGGGTATCAGGAAGTCCGCGCAGTAAGCGGTAAAAGCAGAAACAGACACTACAGCTGTGATGATGAAATTTGGAATTCCTTCGTGACACAGTTTTTAGACCAATAAATGACCTTATTTTCAGAAAGCGAGACCAGCCAATGAACCGAAGATTTAGACTTTCCACTGCTTTAGATATCGATGACCTGTTGATGGAGTGCATTCCCTACGCCATCAGTCTGGCCAATGAAAAATATCAGTTTGACCCGCCGCTGTCCATCTACGAGGTGAACCGCTGGGGAAAACTGGGCACCCGCGCCGACGTGATTTTTGAGTTTTTCAATGACCCGGAGTTTTACCGCAATCAGCCGGTGATCAAAGGGGCGAAGGAGTTCGTGCGCAAATTGACGCAGATGACGGAGGTCTTTGTGTCCACGTCCATCCCTCCGGAGTTCATGGGGATCCGGGCGAAGCGGATCATGGAGGAGTTTCCGGAGATCCCTGCGGATCACATCTACATGGGTTCCCGCAAGGACAAAATCAATGTGGATATTCTCTTTGATGATGGCATGCACAATGTGTTCCGCTCCAATGCGGCCTACCCGATCCTGATGCGCCGCCCCTGGAATCAGGAGGCCACCGGTATGCTGGCGGTTAACACCTACGACGAGTTTCTGAAGCTGGTGGAGGTCATCGCCGACAGTTACAGCGTGAGGCCGGATCAGTTTTCGTTAAATCAGCCCAGCATCGTAGTATTGGTAGGACCCTCCGGCAGCGGTAAGTCAAAAATCGCAAAGCAGGTGCTGGCCCGGACCGATCGGTTTGAAAAGCTGGTCAGCTACACCACCAATGACCCCACGGCGGTGGAGAAAAACGAGTGGTACAATTATGTGTCTCTGGAGACCTTCCACAGTATGTGTGAGAGCGGAGAGATGTTCCAGTCCACCATGTATGCGGGCCAGGGCTACGGCTCCCGAAAGACGGACGTGGAAAAAATATTGGCCGCAGGCAAGCATGTCATGACCACCATGGATATTTGCGGGGCCATGTCCCTGAAAACCAACTTCCAGAATGTGATCACCATCTACATCAAGCGGAATAAAAAGGCGCTGCTGGCCTCAATCCTCAGGAAAAATTCCTCCATCGAGGATAAGGTAAATCGACTGATCGCCATCGACGCGGAGAAGCAGAATGCGGAGATCTGTGACTACGTGGTGCAGTTTGACACTTACGATCAGGCGGTGGAGCAGATTTGTGCGATATTGAATATTTGAGCGAAGGGATATATCCAGCATTTGCCTTATTTATGTGGAACATATTTAGAAGGCGGAACACCAACATGATTTTTATAAGCGCGGTAAAAGGTTGAATAGTTAGAAAAACCGTAAGCCGCACATACTGCTTCGGGGCGTTCACCACGCTGCAAAGCCATGTGAGCCGCATTTATTCGTTTTTGCAAAATGCATTTCTTTATACTGATCCCAAAGTCCTCCTTGAAAATATGGCATATGGAGGAAACTGAAAAGTGAAATTTTTCGGAGAGCGTGTTCAGATCCAACGCTTCTGTGTAATGATCATCTATATAGCGCATTAATTCTACGGAAATTGAGTGTAATGTCCCCTGTGGAAGTTCCTGGGCATCGGAATGATTCTTAATCGAAAAAATGATATCTGTACCGACAGCCGGCAGAATGTATTTAAGGTCAGCGTCGTTTGCGCTTGAAACACGTTCGATAAGATATAAAAAATGCTCGATTATCCGGTGAGACGAAGGTAAGCGCAATATCTCTTTTCCGATAAGTGCGTTTTTTAAAATATCCGGCTCAAAAAGTTCAGGAAAAATATTTAAAACACATCTTTCATAATTATTTATTTCATCTAAAACGATAAATTGATGATATTCTCCGGGAGGGACAACAATTAACTGATAAGGACGGATGAGTTGCCTTGTATGATTATTTACAAATTCGACTTTGCCGTTTAATAACAAATAGATCTCATAGCAGGCGTGAAAGGTCTTACCATATATGTCTGTTTTCCCCTTTGCATATTTGAAGTTGATGTGTCCGTAGTCACAATATAGTTTCATCTTATTTCCTCTTTTTATCTTTACACTCATTCTACTGCATTTTTGCAAAAAATACAATGTATAGAGCAAAAAAATGAATTTACATAACGTTTTTTGCATTTTATAATGTCAATACCACGTTACTCTTAGGAAGGGAGATTATGTATGGGTTTGAATATAGGAAACCGTAGAGAACTTTTTGTGGATTTATATCTTATAGACAAAGAAAGAACAACAGCGCGGGAGTGGCTTCACAGCCCGGTCAGGCGTGAATGTGTAATGACCAACAATGCTGCGTGGGAAGCAAACGGATGGGTGTATTATACCGTTTTTGAAGACGGTGATATTTTCAGAATGTATTATATCTGTTTTCCTATGTATAATGAGGAACGTACTGCTCATAAACCGCCGTTTTTTCATATCTGTTATGCAGAAAGTAAAGAAGGGATCTGTTGGCATAAGCCTAATCTCGGGATTTGCGAAATTAATGGAAGTACCGATAATAATGTTGTTGTTATTACAAATTCAATGGACGCTTTTCATGTCTTTATCGATAAAAATCCCGACTGCTCGCCTCAGGAAAAGTATAAAGGAATTTATACCAAATCGGGGAAAAGAAAAAAGGAGCTATGGTGTATGACAAGCCATGACGGCATTCATTTCAAAGAAGGATGGATGATAACCGACAAGGGGGCTTTTGATTCCTATAACAGTGTTTTTTGGGATGAAAACAAAAACGTGTATGTTTGTTACGCAAGGGATGTTCATGACGGGGCGGATGGGAAACGGGTTCGTGATGTACGTGTTCTTGAATCAAAGGATTTTAAGAATTGGTCTGAACCGAAGCCGATTTCATATATTGATTCACCTTACGACTTTCAAATGTATACTAACGGAATTCAGCCGTATTTTCGTGCTCCGCATATATATGTAGGATTTCCGACACGATATACAGAACGAGCTGAATGGACTGCAAATTATGATAGGCTTTGCGGTGCTGAACATCGCAGGTGGCGGATGAAATTTAATCGTCGATTCGGTCTTGCGGTTACAGACGGTCTTTTTATGTGTTCGCGAGACGGCAGTAATTTCCGCAGGTTTAATGAGGCTTTCGTACGTCCGGGTCCTGAAAGCGCAATGCGTTGGGTATACGGCGACGGATATCTGGCATACGGGATGCTGTCTACAAAGGCAACTGTTGGTGATGAGGACAGGGAACTTTCCTTCTACGCATCTGCTAACGATTGGTCGGACGGACCTGTTCAGGTTTTTCGCTACACACTGCGCATGGATGGATTTGTAAGTCGAGGCGCCGGTTTCTCGGGCGGTAAGCTTGTTACAAAACCGTTTATATTTGACGGTGAGAATTTATTTGTAAATTTTTCAACCTCGGCAGCCGGTCATATGCGGATTTATTTCGAAGATATAAATGGAAACATAGCAGGAGATTACGACAGCGGAGAGTTGTTTGGAGATTCTATTGACCGTATGGTTGATTTTAAACGTCCGCTTTCTGATATAAAAGGTCAGGAAGTTAAAATGTGCGTAGAACTATATGATGCGGAAATCTACTCGTTTCAATTTAGATAAGGAGGAAAAACAAATGGGCAATGCTTTTCGTGACGCGTTGAATTCAGGAAAGCGATTATTCGGCACTCATATATGTTTAAACGATTATCGTGTTTGTGAAATGCTGGGCAAAGTGGGATTTGATTATTTTTGGATAGATATGGAGCATACTCCCACGGATTTTCACACAGTAAAGCAGCATCTTATCGCTGCCAAAGCATCCGGGCAAACACCGTGCATGGTTAGGGTTACTTGGAATGATATCCCGAGCATTAAGCGTGTTTTGGAAATGGGGCCGGATGCTATTGTTGTACCGATGGTGAACAGTGTTGAGGATGCTAAACGCGCAATAGACACCTGCATTTATCCACCTGAAGGTAAACGTGGCTTCGGACCGTCCCGGGCTGTTTCTTATGGTATTGAGAGTATACGGGAGTACATAGAAGGCAAGAGTAAGGAAACGGTAAGACTGATTATGATAGAAAGTATAGATGCAGTGGAGGCTATGGAAGAGATGGCAAAAATTCCGTATCTTGACGGCTTCGTAATCGGACCTATGGATATGAGCGGCTCTGTAGGTGAGTTGGGCTACGCTTTGCAAGGGAAAAAAACTAACCGGCTTGTTGAGCTGTCTGTAAAGAAAGCGCACAACTGTGGTAAGGTAATTGGCCTGTCCACAGGTGCTGCAGATGCAGAGGAACTGACACACTGGCTAAATAAGGGTGTGGATTTTATATCTGCCAGCACCGATATTGCAAGTGTAATCTCCGGTGGATACCGTGTGTTGGAAACGATGCAGGAATGTTCCAAAAAACTTTCAGAGGATTAAGTATAAAAATGACTTACCGGTTGATCATCTGTTCAACCATGGTAAGTCATTTTTAACTGCAAATTATATCGGGAGAGGATTACTCCCCAACCGCCTTATTGGTCAGCATGGTATAAATCAACTTCAGCTTGCTCGCCTTTCCCATGCGGGTGTCACCCTCGCCGAAGCGGAGTACCTTGTCCTGCTTCGCGCTCATGGGCTGCCATGCTGCGTGTGCGGTGCCGTTGGGATCGCCGTACTTGGCGAAGTTGGTCAGATAATCGCTCATCTGCTCGCTCAGATCGTAGTCCTTTTTCTCCATGGGGCGCCAGCAGTTTTTCAGGGTGCCAAACCAGTACCACAGGTCGCTGGAGTGCCATGCGCCGTGCTTGTCGCCGGGGAGCTTGCGGTCAAAGAACCAGGCGTAGCTGGCCTTTGACTGAGCCTGACACCAATCCTTTGCCATGCTGTAGATGATGGGAGGCATCACGTCCTCGCTGGTAGCGCCGGCCATGTAGGAAATCTGTTTCTGCTTTCCGGCAGCCAGAAGATCCACTCCGGTGCCGACGATCAGTCTGCCGTCCAGAACGGGGGAGACGGCGCGCATGCCGCCCTTCACTTCCTTCTTGGCCAGCTTCCACTCAGAGAACAGCTTCTCCACGGGAAGTGCGCGGAACTCCTCCAGTGTAGTACATCCGCAGCGCTCCATCACCGTGTGCCAGAACGCATAATTCTGCTCGGGCGCGCCGGCGGAGAGCATCTTGTGGACACCTGCGCCGCTGGACATGACTGCCTTGTGGAACAGGCCGTCGCCTAAGGGGCTTAAACAGTGCTGCTGAACGCTCATGGCACCTGCGCTCTGGCCCATGATGGTCACATTGTCGGGATCGCCGCCGAAGGCGGAGATATTGTCGTGTACCCACTGGATCGCCGTCAGCTGGTCGCAGAGACCGTAGTTTCCGGTGAATCCTGCCTCCTCTTTCAACTCGGGCAGACAGATAAAGCCCAGAGGGCCGAGACGGTAATTGAGTGTCACGGCGATGACACCTTTCTTCGGCCATACCGGGCCGTCAAAGTGCTTTTCGTGGCCGCAGCCGCCGGTGAATCCGCCGCCGTGGATATAGACGATGACGGGAAGCTTGCTGCCGTTCAGTGCCTCCTCAGGGGTCCAGATGTTGAGGAAAAGACAGTCCTCGCTGTAGGTGTAGGTCTCACCTTTGCGGAACTCGTTGTAGTAGAATGCCTTCTCCGGCATCTCAGCCTCGTTGTAGAAGGAGCGGGGCTGATAGCTGCAGTGACCGTAGGCGGTGGCATCGTAGGTGCCGTCCCAGTGGGTCACCTGCTTGGGGTATTCAAAGCGGCCTGCGGTGGCGTAGCGAATGCCCTTGAAGGCTGCAACGCCGGGTAACCGGCAATCGGTACCGCGGACAGGGCCGCAGGGTGTTGTTACTGTGTATTCCATGCTGTCTCCTTTAACGGTTGTTCCAGGCAGAGGGCATCCAGGGATACTTCTGCTCGTTCTCGTGACCGTACTCCTCAAGTTTTTTCAGCTGTTCCACCACGTGAGGCATATCCATGCGCTCGACCATCCTGCAGATCAGGTCGGCACCCAGGTCAGCCATTCTGTCGCGGGTCTCCAGGTCGGGGATGTCGGGGGTGGCCATGTGGTCGCCGTTCTCGCCGAAGCAATATCCGACTGCCGCACTCTGGTAGCCCAGTGCAAACAGATCGTTGAAGGGGGCGCAGCTCTGAGGCTCAGTATGATTATAGCCGGTAACCAGCGCAATGTCATCCAGTCGATGCATAATTTTATATGCGCCCACGGTGATGTCGTGGAATGCGGCGAAGCTGGTCAGCAGGTCGCGGCATTTGTTGAAGTGCATCATGGCATCCATGTACAGAATCGGCACGCCGGTCTCGTCATAGAAATCGCGGATCATGGGGCAGATGGTCATGTGCGCGGGGCCGTGGAAGCTGATATACACCTGGCGCTTGAATCCCAGGCGCAGCAGGCTGCGCGCGATGGCACCCAGATAGTCAATGCCCTGGCGGACAGAGACCTGTACAGTGCCGCGGCCGGAAGCGGTGGCGCCTGCGTAGAAGTAGGGCAGACCGGTGAGCACCAGACCGTCACAGCTCTCCGCCATTTTCAGGGCGTAGGCCTCGCTGATCACGGTCTCACAGTCCAGCGGAAATCCTCCGTGCATCTCGGTGGTTCCCACCGGGACGATGATGATATCATTGTGTTTGAGGTACTCCTGTACCTCGGAGTTTAACATTTTTCCGAATATACGGGTGCGAAGTTCCATGTGAATCTCCTTTTAGAAATTAATCGTCAGACTCTCAGTAGTGCATGAGAAATCGCCGTGATAGCGAAAATCTGAGTTGAGAAAAGAGCGACATGGCAAGATACCGTGCCGCCCTTTCACTTTACCAAAACTGGTTTCATCAATAGCCAGCGTGTTTTTCGTTATAATGTGAGATTACTTTGCGGACTTAGCAGCCTTGCGAGCAGCCATCTCTGCGCGAACCTCGGGAGTGATATTCCATACATACTTGAATGCAGCCCAGGAGCCGATAACGAAGAATGCGGGAACCAGCACACAGATAACCTTCAGACCGGTGATGGTGCCGGCAGTCTGTGCAAGACCTGCCTTTGCGGCCTCAGCGTCGTAGCCGATCCAGCCCAGCGCCAGAACTGCTGCGGAGTTACCGATGGTCTGGCCGATACGGCGGGACAGGTTGAAGGTACCGTAGATGGAGCCCTCGGTACGCTTGCCCGTGATCATCTCATTGTAGTCGATGGTCTCACCTACCAGACCCCACTGCATCTGGATGGACAGCATCGCGATACCCATAGCGGTGTTGCTTACCAGCATGTGAACGATGGCGGGAACATCCATCACCATGTGCATAGCGAACAGAGCAACATAGGTCAGACCGCCGATGATCAGGCTGTAGCGGATGGTGCGCTCCAGACCGAACTTCTTAGCCAGTGCGGGAGCACCGAACAGAACTGCCAGCATCAGGGGCATGGAAACAACGGTGGCGTACTGCATGATACCGATATCGCCCATAACGTCTGCGTACATGTAGGTACCCAGAGTCTGGCCCACATACTGCATGCAGCAGATGGAAACGCCGTGGATACACAGTGCCAGGAAGGGACGGTTAACTTTGAATACATGAAGGATGTCGGTGAACTTGATATTGTCCGCGCTTACAGAAGGACTGTCGGAGATGTTGCGCTCCTCCGTCCAGAAGTAGTGAAGCAGACAGGTGACAAAGCCGACTGCCGCACAGAGAGCTGCACCGATACCGTAACCGATGGCGTTGGAATCGCCGTACTTCTCCAGCAGAGCGGGGAAGATCATCATGGGAACCATATTTCCGACCATGGAACCGAAGCCACGAGCGGAGGACAGAACTGCACGCTCACCGTCGGTGTTTGCCATCGCGGAGAGCAGGGAGCCCATGGGGATATTGAACATGGTGTAGCATGCCTCGTAAGCGATCTTACAGAAGAACAGCACGATCAGCATGGCGATGCCCTCGAAGAAGGTGGGAACCGTCCAGAAAACGATGGCGGTAACTGCCAGCAGAGGGGTGGAGCGAAGCAGCCAGGGACGGAACTTGCCCTTGGGGTTGTGGCTCTTTGCGAACATCTTGTCCATCAGCGCGCCCATCATGGGGTCATTAACTGCGTCCCAGACATTCCAGATCAGCAGCAGGATAGCCAACACGGTGGTGTCAACCTCCAGAACGTTGGTGAAGTAACGGGTACCGTAGGTTCCCATCAGAGCGAAGGTCATGCAGCCGCCTGCATCACCCAGGCCGTAGCCGATCTTGTGCTTCAGGGAAAGACCGGATCTCTCTTTCTTAGCCATTTGTAATTCCTCCTATTCCTTTGTGTGCGGACATTTTCGAACTCCGCAGATGTTTGTAAGTCTATTCTATCAAACGAAGTCTGCAAATAAAATTGCAAATGTGGGAACAAAGATTGCAAATCCAACAGAAATGTATTAAACTAAATGCAACAAACGCTCTAATCAAAATAGGAGACGAAAACGCATGAAATTATCCGATCTGAAGCAGTTGTCCGCCACCTTTCCGGGACCGGTCTCCAGCGAGCACGCACAGGAGATTTATACCCTTCTGCGCGAGATGGGCTATGATCCGGGAAAGCTGTACCAGGAGCTGGAGATGAGTTCACGGTATGTGGACACGCACCGAGACACCTCCTACACGGTCACGCCGGTGGCATTGCACAGCCATTCCTTCTATGAATTGCTTTACTGTCGCAGTGCGGGGGATGTGGAGTATCTGGTGGGGACGGACCGATATCGCCTGCAAAAGGGGGATGTGATCATTGTGCCGCCGGGGGTCAGCCATCGTCCGCTGTTCCCGTCGGTGATGGAGGAGCCCTACAAGCGGGATATCGTATGGATCAGTGTGGAGTTTGTCAATCTGATGGAGCAGATGGTTCCGGATGAACGGTTTTATCCAGAGCGAAACAGTCTTCTGCTGCGAACCGCCGGGACGAAGTGGGAGACACTTGGCGAGCTTTTCCGAAATGGAGTGAGGGAGACCGAGAAACAGAAGATGGGCTGGGAGATGGCGGTGCTGGGAAACACGATACAGCTGGCGATCCAGCTTCATCGGGCCATGCAGGAGGGCGGTACACTTCCGCTGAAGGCGGAGAAGCCGGAGCTTCTGGATCAGGTCATGGCCTATGTGGAGCGCCACCTCTCCGACAAGATCACCCTGGCGGACATCGCTCGCCGGTTTTATGTCAGCGAGAGCACCATCACCCAGACATTCCGAAAGAAGATGGGGGACAGCTTCTATCACTGCGTGACCCAGCGCAGACTGATCGCAGCCAAGAATCTGATTCTGGAGGGAATCGCGCTGGAGCAGGTGGGGCAACTGGTCGGCTTCAAGGATTACTCGTCCTTTTACCGGGCATTCAAGCAGGAGTACGGAATCTCGCCCAGACAGTATAAAGCGCTGCAGAGCGCGAGTATATGAGAAGCGGGCTTGTAAAGCGGCCCTCTGTCAATGAGAAGAGACCACACAAAATAAACGAAAGAGAAACCCTCTCCGGCCGCCGGTACTTAGTGAATCCAAGCCATAGGCGACGGATGAACTTAGTATCCGCTGCGAGACGGAGCGGAGCGAGAGCATGTTTCTCGGGTTTATTTCAAGTGGTCTCTTTCATGCATGAAGCGGGGCCGCTATGCTGCAGCGGCCCCGCTTGTAATATTAGTTGAAGCGATATTTTTTCTTGAGTGCGATCAGGATCGCTGCCAGAGCAAGTGCTCCGAACATGGTTCCAAACATCGCTGCACTGTTCTGGTGATCGCCGGTGTCCGGTGTTTCAGAATCGGGAGCAGCAGGAGTGGAAGGAGTTGCGGGAACTGAAGGCTGGCTGGGCGCTGTAGTTCCTGGCTCAATCGATGAAGCCAGAACTGTCAGTCCGGTGGATACCTCGCCGTCAACATATGTAAAGGTTACCGTATGTGTTCCCACAGACAGAGTCTCCAGATATGCGCTTTCCAGCGTTACAATGGTGCTTCCGGATACTGCGGTGTACTTGGAAGGATCGATCGCGGTGCCATCCATCAGAAGAGCAGTAAAGTCTGAAAACTCACCGTTGCAGATGATAGCTACCTTTCCGGTGGAAGCTTTCTTCCAGGTACTGTCTGCACCGGAGATAATGAGATACTCGAAGTCTCCAGGGGTTTCGGGCTCATCAGGGTTCTCCGGCTCCTCAGGAGTGATATCCAGTTCCACATCGCTCATATCGTACAGACTGGTCTGTCCGTTCAGGAAGCGGAAGTACGCTGCCAGTCCGTAGTAGCCCTGCTCGGTAGCCATACCGTCCAGCTTGCTGTCGGGCACGTGCATGAATCCGCCGCCGTCTACATAGAAGCTGCACAGTGCATCCACAACAGAGCTTCCGTTCTTTACGAATCGCTCATCGGTTTCGGGGTTGATGCCCAGAGCAGTCAGCGCCACGATTACCTGCGCACAGGACTCACTGCAGCTGCCATCCACAGAACCGAAGCTTCCGTCCGCCAGTTGCATGGAGGACAGGGTATTCAGCGCCCTGTCTACGGCCGCCTTAACCTCGGGATCGGTCTCGTAGTAAGGAGCCAGAGCCTGCAGAGCCATACCGGTCATATCGGTATCAGCAGCGCTGCCGGACAGTGTCCAGCCGCCGTCAGCCAGCTGTACGGAGAGGATGTAATCTACCAGTGCCTCGCGGGTCACATCGCCGCCCTCGGGAATCTCATAATCGTGAGAGTCAAAGGCGATCAGTGCCCAGATAGGACCGTTGATGCCCTGCTTCTTCAGATAGCTCATGGAGTTCAAACCTACAAGGAGGTTGTGTCCGTCCACGTCGGTCACATCGTAGCCCATTGCGGTCAGCGCAAGGATGACACGAGAGTTTTCAGTGGACTTTGCTCTGTGGAGCTGTTCCTTGTCGTTGATCTTTGCGTTTACATATTCAACAACTGCGTCGTAATAACCTTCCTCATCGGGAATGTTTCTGTCAGCGCGCTCCAGGCCGATGACGAGCCACTCACCACCGGTGGAACCGACGGTGATGCCGTACTCCTCTGCAAGGTCTGTCAGGTAATCGCCGGTGGTCTTGTAGATGTTCTCGACATCCGCCTCTGCCTGTTCGGCGGTCACGGCTGCCTTGCACACTGCGGGAACAATCTCTGCACCCTTGGAGGCGATCAGCGTATAATCGCCGGACTCGGTAAAGGCGAGGGTATAGGTACCGTCACCGTTATCCTTTGCAGTGTATTTGGAAGCATCCACTGCCTTGCCGTCCGCATCGTAAACGGTGATAGTCGCGCCAGCCAGAGGATTGAATACGGTATTCCAGTTCTGGTCATAACCGGCCTTCTTCAGGGTCACGGTCAGTTCACCGTCTGCGGTGTAGGTAAATTCATCGAATGCGGTGTACGCATCGCTCCAGTCGGAGTTCTGGTAAACAAAGGCTACCAGATAATCATCTGCTCTCACCTCATCATCAAGGCTCCAGCAGGAAGCATTGTTCAGCCAGTAGCCATAGAGGCCGCTTACATCGCCCCACAGCTTATCGATAGCCAAACCGTAACTGCCAACGGAAGAAGCGTATCCGTCGGCTGCGCCTCCGGTATATCCGGACTCGTGAGCCGCATAGAGGGCTTCGTCCACATTGATCCGGCCATCGCCGTTTACATCCGAAACGGTGATTTCTTCCTGTGCCATCACGACTTCACCCTTAACCGAGATGGTCAGTGAAACATTGATCGGGTCTGCGGGATCTTTTTGTACCGTAACAGTGATCTCTGCCTTTGCAGCACCATAGCTGATGGTAAGGGTCTGCTGGCCGCAAACAGTATTGTCAAATCCGGTGACCGTCGCTTCATCCAGAGTGGGATTGGTCACGGAGCCGTCACTCCAGGTTGCAGTCAGAGTCATGCCGGTCAGATCCAGCTCGTCGCCGATCACATACTCCGTCTCATAGTCGCCGGATACTTCCAACAGGTATGCGATGGAGTCCTTGCTGTGAACGGGATGGTTGTCGCTCTGAATCCAGTTGTGGAGGCTGGACTCGTGAACATTCAGCAGGTCTCTGACGGTTTCGTCCTTAAATTCCTCTGCCGTCATGGCCGTGGTCAGCTTGTCCGCATCCTCGCCCAGAGGATCATCATCGCGGCCGTATTTCTCGGAAGTGAGATCCACAGCGGCCGCATTGACTGCGCCGATACCCTTGTCAGCACCGCAGGTGTCAACGAAGAAATTGTTCTCAATCACATTGTATCTGTCCAGAGAGTGCATGTAGCCGATGATTCCGCCTGCAGTGCCCTCTGTAGCCGTCACGGTTCCGTAGAAGTGGTTGTTGCGGATGTAGCCGGCACCGTTAGCCCAACACTGGGAAACAGCTGCCTCACCGCCGAAGATACCGCCGACTTTGTCGGTTCCGGTGACCTTTCCTGCAACATAGCAGTTCTCGATGGTAGCGCAGGGACTGTTCGGTGCACTGGAGGAGGTGTAACCACCGCCTGCAATACCGCCGACCATGGTTCCGGTAGCGATCACTTCACCGGTGAAAGAACAATTGATGATCTTGTAGGGACCCATGCTCTGGCCCTTGCTGCCAACGATACCGCCCACATAGTTCACACCATATACGGCTGCTGCGCTGGTGGAATCCATGATAGTTCCGTTAAAGTCTCCGCCGAAGGAGCCTACCCTGCTGCTTCCGGCAGGTGCATTTGCCTCGGCATCCCAGCCGATCTTAACGCCGGACTCTACGGTACAGTTGTTAATGTTTACAATATTTCCACCGGAAGCAAATCCGCCGATAAAGCCGCTTCCCTTGATGGTGGTGCCGGACAGGATCGTCACATTGGTGATGTCGATGACATCGGGACAACCGGCTGCATAGCTTCCGCCCGTGCCGGAATTGTAGCTTCCGTCCGTACCATAGTCTACAACATAATCAGAAACCAGACCGTCCTCAGCGATATACTCGCCATAAATCTTCAGATTCTTAACGGCGGTTTCGCGCACATACTTAAACAGCGGCACGCTGCCGTAGGCAAAGGTCAGCTTCTTGTCATTGCCGTCCAATATGCCGGAGAAAGGATTGATGTTTCTTCCGCTGCTGGTATTGGTGGTTCCGGCCTTCAATGCGCCGATGCCTGCCCAATCTGCGGGAAGTTCGATATCATTCAGCTGTTTGAAATACATTCCGCTGAAGGATACGCCCTTGGCAACAAGGTCTGCCAGAGTCTTATAATCCTCGGCGGTTGCCAGCTGATAGGGATCTGTCTCGGTACCGGAACCCTTAAGGCTGGTGCCGACCATCTCCTGTACAGTCTTGACCGTGATCTCTGCGATTTCAGAGGTTACGCTGGCCGTGTAACCCTGGATCGTATTGGTGATCACACAGTAATAGTAGTTGGTGCCAACCTCGCTCAGGGTGCCAAGGTTGTAGCTGGAGGAACGCGCACCTTCGATGGCGGCTGCGTTCTCCGTGCTGTTCTCGGTATTTACATACCACTGATAGGTTACTTTTCCGCCGTCTGCCTTGGTGGAAATGACGGAGAGCGCGGTTGCCGTATCGCCCAGCACATATTCTGCGCTGACAGGCTGCTTGGTGATTTCGGGGATGGCTGCTTCGGTTACCTTGATGAATACGTAAGCCGCATTTACATCATAGGTTTTTGCCTTTTCGCCTTCGCCGGTGGTGTAGGTCTCGCCGGTGACGGATTTTGTCTCGTAGTTCTTACCCTTGAAGCTATAAGTCACCTTACACCAGTAATAATATCCGCCATCGTTCGCAAGGCTCAAATCGGTGTCCGGAGTGTAGCTTTCGCTTGTCGCGCCGGACAGCAGGGCGTAGGAGTTGATGTTATATCCTCTGTTGGAGGTGCGATACCACTGGTAAGACCAGGTGCCGCCTTCGGCAGCAGAGGTGGCCTGAACGGTCAGCGCCGTTGCTTCTTCGCCGGGAGTATAAACATATCCGGTCTCCCAGCCATACTCGTAATCATCCGGCAAAGCAGATCCCGGGTTAGTGAGGATTGCCACGGGGGTGGGATCGGGATCAACGGTCACACGTGCCGCCTCGGATACAGTGACATTGCCTGTCGTCTTGTCCGTGTTGGTGATCACACAGTAATAATAAACCGTGCCAACCGTCTCAGACGAAGGAGTGTAGGTGGATTCCGTCGCATTTTCAATCGCGGTACCGCCCTCATTGGAAGCGGCGGTATTGGTGTACCACTGGTAAGCCAGCTCACCGTTTGCGCTTGCCACAACAGACAGGGCTGCGGTGGTATCACCGACAATATAGTCTGCCTCTTCCGGCTGAGTCATAATGAAAGGAGCGTCCTCCAGAGGCTGCTTTTCCAATTCTACCGTGTAGACAGAGGTGGTCAGTCCCTCGCCGCTGACTTCAATTTTGACCTCCATCTTTCCGTTCTCGTCCCAATCGTACGCGAGAACGTATTCCTGACCGCTGGTCACGGTCGTGCCGTTGATGGTGATCGCGTAAGCAGAATTGTAGGCGGTGGGAGTGATGGCAATACCGGCCGCGGTGCTGTCAGCGTAAGCGTGATAGCCGGTGGTGTCGCGGTTGAACTCTTTATCCACAACACCGTCGATGGTCAGTCCCTTCAGGGTTGTGTACTTGGAAACGTTGATCTGGTATTCGCCATCGCGCGCATCACTGAAATAGATGCTCACATAACCTTTGGTGAAGTTGACAGAGCTCATGATGATGCCATCGGAGGCCCATCTGCCGCTCCAGCCTCCCCATGCGTTACTGAACATGATCGCGCCGTTGAAACCGCTGTTCACCAGATTCTCAGGCAGAGTTCCGACTGCATAAACAGAACTCAGATAGTCCGGAATATCAATGGAATAGCCGGTATAGGTGGTTCCAACAAAGGTCGGAGTGATCTCCAGAGGGGCCTCACCATTATTGTAGGACTTGGAACTCTTATAAAAATCAAGGGCAGCGAAGGTGGGAACAATTTTCTCGCTGATGGTCAGATAGCAGATATAGGGTTCCTTCTCGCCCTCCTGAACGATGATACGGATGATGCCCTTCTCAGGGATCGCGGTGTAGCTGCGCTCAGCTCCGAAGGTGTCGTTGATGTAAATGTTGGAGTCTTCTGCAGCGGTGACACCGACAGTCAATGCTGCGGTCTGAGTCTCTTCCGTCTCAGCAGTGTCAACCGGGTCGATTGCCACAGCGAGGGTACCGCCGTTTTCAGGAACCGTGATCTCTGTTCCGTTGACGGTGATCACGGTGGGTGCTGCGGTTACGCCGACAGCCTCCTCAGCCGCATTGGTCACACGGAGCACTGCGGTGACTTCGGTGGACTTTTCGCCGATGGCACCGGCATAGATGCTGGATGCAGTGGCAATGCGGATGTAGGAAATGCTGTCCAACTCCACAGGCATGCCGTCCTCGTCAACTGCCCAGTCGAGATCGAACATATCGCCGCCCTCTGCCAGCGTGCCGGGATGGTTATAAGGGTTATTGGAAGCACCGGTAATCGAGCCATTTGTGTTTACATCCACATAGCCGAAAACGGGCAGAACAGCGGCTGCGCTGCCGAAAGCATCCTTGGCAGAGCTGTTCAGTCTGGGACCGGTCACAGTCATGGACTGCTCCAGTTCCTCGGTCCAGGTGAAGTAAGGATACAGGGAAGCGGAAGGGTAGTTGTAGATTTCGCCGCTCTCGTCATCGGAGTTCGTCCACGCTGACTTACCGTTATTGTTGGTGTAAGTCATGGAGTAGTCCCAGTCATTGTAGTCGTCATAGTGGGCAGAACCTGCCAGTGTGTACCAGGTCTCACCGTCTTCGGAAACCTGAACATAGCCGGGCTCATGAGCGCCGTTGCCGAAAGGGTTTCCGTAGATCACAAAGTCAACACCGTAAGGGTTGTTGGGATTGTTTTCAATCGGTTTATCATACTTGTAAATGATGTATCCGCCAAAGTTACCCAGGGACAGTACGCCGCCGCCATCCTTCAGAGTTCGCTCAGGGTAGAGACCATAGCCGCCAGAGTTTGTATACTGGGAACCCAGACACAGGTATTCAACAATACTATCGGGATAGATATCCTTTGCGCCGCGCTGGCTGACCGTGAAAGCGTACTGGGTCTTTCCGATATTGCCATCCGCATCGGTAACCTGCAGGATAATATTGGTAGTGGAATATGCATACATTCCGGTACCGGTGATGGTGACGATCGGAGTGGTGTAAAGGTTGTTGCCATTCTCGTCCTGTCCGGTGGGAGTCAGCTTGTTGGCATCGCTGACCGAGGTCTTGTAGACATCGATACCTGCCGGTACGGTGAAGGTCAGATCTGCAGTGGTTTCACCGCTCGGGATCAGACCGGAGATCGTGTAGGAGGTGCTGCTGAATCCGGGCAGGTAGAACACACCGCCCTCCAGCTCTGCAGACAGGATTTCGGAGTCGATGCCCAGAGGTTCCACACTCTCCACATAAAGGGTGTAGATTTTCTCAGGCTCAGCGAAGGGATCCTCAACGCCGGCTGCCAGCTGCTCAGCATGGTACTTCTCGGAATTTACATGGAACGCAATGACCGTACCATTTTCCTTGTCGATGGTGATAGTCTTGCTCTTCCAGTTGGTAACAGCCTCCTCGACGGGTTCTCCGTCCACATAGATCATGACACGCTGACCTGCGTAGGCGAAGGTGGGATACACCGAGATAGAGTCGGTTCTGGAACCGAAGATAAAGGTCTTGTAGGTATAAACGTTGCTGTTCCAGACGGTGGCAGGCTTGCCATTCCAACCGGTAACGAACTCACCGGTCTCGGCATTCCACTGGAAAATCGTACCTTCCTTATTCTCCAGATAGGTGGGATAGGAAAGTGCCGTTTCGCCGCCCGGGTAGATCGTCATTCTGGAGATGGTGTTGTTGGGGTTATAGGGGCGGAAAATGTTGAAAATGTAGGTTGTCACGTTAGCCGCATTGTCAGTGGGATAAACGTCAATTTTTACCACATTTTCGCCGGGATTCAGGCCGTTGGCGATGCTGACCGCGGTGCCGCTGGTCAGATCCATGGTCTGATATTCTCCGCCGCTGACCTGATAGTGCAGGACTGCGGTCAGGGTTTCAGCGTCAAAGTAGGGGGTAAATGCCAGTTTGTTGTATGTGTAGCGTGTTTCGCTCAAGGACCAGTCATAGGTAAGCTGTGCGGAATTAAAGCCGGACTTCGCGCTGACAAAGCCATCGAAGTAGCTGTAATCAGTTACCGCCAGATCATCCAGATAAACCTTGTCCGCTTCCTTGACCTGCAGGTACATGGAAGCCTTCAGAGTGGTTTCTTCGGTAGACAGGGAAGAAACGGCAGTGATGTAGGTCTGTCCCAGCTTCTTCACGGTGACAAGACCGTTCTCATCGATCGTTGCAACCGTCTCGTCGCTGATGGTCCAGGTGAAGGTCTCGCCCTCCTCTGCACCGAGAACTTCCAGCTGTACGGTCTTGCCGTCGGCAAAGGTCACGTCGTCAGACTCGGGCTGATCCTTGATCTGCAGGCTACGGCCGGTAACAGTGACCGTAAAGGTACATTTGATGGTTTCGTCATACTTAAAGGTTGCGGTAACTGTGGTGCGGCCAAGAGCCTTGGGGGTGATGCTCAGACCGTAGGTTCCGGAAGTGGTAATATCACAGATAGAGGGATCAGCGATTTCATAATTAAATTCGCTGGAATACCATCCGGTGAATGCATTGGAGACAACCGTCGCGGTCTGGTTATCTGCGTGCTCCGCCAGTGGTGCGGTCATATCCGCTACAGTCGGTGCCGCAGGCAGAATATTAATATACTTTGTACCCAGATACAGGGTAGAACCCCAGCTATCCTTGCCGTAGGTGACACCGACCATAACCTGCTTGCGGGAAGTCACGTCGCCTACCGTGAATGTACCGTCCTCATTGAGGGCAAGAACTGCGGGAGTCCGGGATTCCCATGTGGGTACGATGTCGCAGTCTACATCCAGAGAGTAGTCCAGAGCGAAGGTGTCGTTCTCTGCACTGCCTTTAATGTAATAGAAGTCGGTGCCGCCGGGGATCAGTGCGGAATCCTCGGGGGCGGTGATGGTGGCACTGGTTCCGATACACAGAGCGGTAAATACCTCGGAATCTGCGGTGCCGTCATTGGCAACGATCTTGTACTCATAGATGGCAGGCTTGGTAGCAAACGGAATGTAATATTGATTGCTGTAGCTGTTATAGGTGATCTCGACCGGCTCGCCATTGAGCGTAGCGGAGTAGGTCAGCGTGTCGCCGTCTGCATCCTCAAAGATCTCGTCCATGTAAATATAGACGTAGCTGGTGCTGTAAACATAGGTCTTGCTGTTGGTCTCTGCATAAGCTGCCTTGATGTTCGGAGCGGTGTTGGTGGGAGCCTCAGCCACCGTCAGGGTAACAGTGTGGCTGACACTGGCCTCACCGTCGCTGGCAGTCGCAACGACTTCATAAGTTCCTGCAGTCGGGATCGTGCCGGTAAACACGGAACCTTCCAGGGTCTGATCCACATTCAGAGCGGCGATCTTCACCTTGTAAGTCAGAGCATCGCCGTCTGCGTCACTAAAGAAAGCACTCAGGTCAACGGAAATCTCCTCGTTTACCGTCGCCTCCATGGTGGCGGGGGCAGTTTCTGCAACAACGGGGGCAGTATTAGGGGCGTCTGCAACCGTCAGGGTAACGGTATGGCTGACACTGGTCTCGCCGTCGCTGGCAGTTGCAACGACTTCATAAGTACCTGCAGTCGGGATGGTGCCGGTAAATACAGAGCCTTCCAGCGTCTGCTCCGGACTCAGAGTCTCGATTTTTACCGTGTAGGTCAGAGCATCGCCGTCCGCATCGGTAAAGAAGTTGCTTAAGTCAACGGAAATCTCCTTTCCGGTGACTGCTTCCATCGTTGTGGGAGCACCTTCCACCACCGTCGGGGCCTGATTTTCAGGGGTGAGCTGAATGGTCACCGAATCGGTATAGGTGGTAACCTGGTTGTTATTTTCCGCATCCATATAATCCAATGCGGTGGAGATAACGATGGTACTGCTGTTTGTGACATTGATCGCCACATTGGGACGGTACTTCACTTCATTGCCATCCACGGTGACTGTGACAACAGAGGCATAGTTCGCCAGCTTCACTTCAAAAGCGATGGCAGAAATGTCGGCGGGAACTTCACAGGTGTAGTTTCCGTCCTCACCGGCAACAAGGCTTAAGCTTTCGTCACTGAGCACTACGTCGGTGATCTCAGCGCTCTTGCTGCTGAAGTCAGCGCCCACATCAGCGCCGTACTGGCAGGTGTAGAGCCAGCTGACCACATCACCGTCCTCCACTTCAAAAGCGGAACTGCTCTGGTTGATATGCCAGTTGTTCAGTCTTACACACCAGCCGGACTGACTTCCGGCATCAAACTCGCTGAAGGTGGCATAGTAGGTGCCGTTCAGTTCAAATTCCTCCAGGCCGGCCAGATAGAAACCACTGTCGACTGTTCCGGTGGAGTCGTAGCTGATTTTCATGGCATCCAGCAGACGAACAGTGACGGCTGCCACACTGTCACCCTCCTTGTAGGGTACCTGTGTGGCTTCGATGATGGTGCCTACGGGTGTGCCGTAAAGTGCCTCATTATCAATAACGGCATTTTCCGGGCGGACACCGTTGTCCACAAAGCTGACGGTCACATAACCGTCAGGCTCGGTCACATCGAATGTCAGATCTGATGTGACTGTCGATTCAGAGCTGGCAGTCGTTTCCGGGCTTTCCGGCACTTCGGAGGCGAACGCATTGGTCGGCAGCATACCGATCAGCATTGCCAGTGTCAGAAGCGCGGCTAAAAATCGTTTCTTCATTCTTTCTTTTCCTCCTATTCAGAATGTGTTGCCGGTATGCAGTGTAACACGTCACAGCTATCCGACATATTAATCGGTAAGAACTATTTCCCGATCATCTGAACAGTGCAGGTCATCTTTCTTATTTTACCGATGCGCTCAGAAAACTATTGGTTTTCGTATATGCAGCGCCTGGAACTGACATACGGAAAAACAAAAAAGCCGCGGTGATCCAAAGATCACCGCAGCCGATTTTCTGCGCAAAAAAACCGCCAACTCCCCGTACTTGCAGGGCTGGCAGAAAGACACCGTTTAAGCAGGTCTCCTGACTCACGCTTCATCGGGTCTGCACAGCCTTCTCAGATTTCTCCAATGACTGACTTTCGTCTCGTGCAGAACCTCCACGCTCACAGTGGCGGTACCGTTCCGGATTCACACCGGATTCACTATTCTCCCCGGGTCCTAAGGCAGATGCCGAGGCACTTAAACTGTTTCACTATTCATCTTTAAGATTAACACCCGGTTAATTTTTTGTCAACGAATTTTTACAGACGTAGCGTATTAAAATCAGAACAAGATCCGACCACTCTTTCTGAATATTTTATCGCACACAAAAATATACTTGATTTTATCTGGCGATAGTGCTATACTACAGTCAGATAAACGAAGTGATTTGAAAGTCCATCAAATCAAAAACGAAAACCCCGGAGTTGCCGCTCCGGGGTTTTCACTATGCTGTGCTGTCTATTCCTCACTGTCCAGCCATTTGCAAATATATTACGCGATTACACTTGCTACGACAGAAAGGACAAACGAAGTGATTAAGTCCACCAAATCACCTCCTTCCTGCTGGAAAGAGTCGACAGCATCTGGTATTATAGTGCAAAACCTATATGATTGCAGCAAGATCAAATGTTCGGTGAATTACCGGGGTAAAAAAATGAATCGTGAGTTCCCTCTTGACAGCCGAGTCATATTGATGCTATAGTAAATCCATCATTCAAGATCAAATAAATGTTTACTGGTGCTCAGGTAACACTGAGGTAACAGGGAAGCAGGTGTAAATCCTGCGCGGTCCCGCCGCTGTAACGGAGGAGCGATATCTATTATGTCACTGTACGCATGTATGGGAAGGCTGATATCGTGATGATGCCGGAGCCAGAAGACCTACCGTAAACGAGAGTTGCAAAATGCTGCGGAGACGGCATGATGTACGTTTTCACATTATCATATCTGTGATCCTCGTACCTCTGTGCGTTCCGTTTGGTGTGCTTATTTTTCATACCAGTCACGGTTCCATGGAGGTTTATTTATTTCCTAGTGAATGTCCGCATATCCTCAGTCAGGAGTTTTCCTACTCGTCCAAGAGACTGTTTTCTCAGTAACGGTTTCTTATCCTGATGTCAGCGGGCAGTGCACGATGCACGCTGATATACTGATGAATATGCAGCCCCCGATGCGTTTCCTGGAAAAGCGCATCGGGGGTAATTGAATTAAATATGAGTTTGAGCGCCGGACAAGAAACGCTGTCGGCGGCTATTTTGATGCTTTGAGGGAGGTATGAAATGAAGAAAAAGACAATTGCGAATCTGGTGATGGTGGCCATTATCGCGGTCATTGTTGCTGCCGGTGTTCTCGGTGTGGGATACATCCGGGGATGGTTTGATCAGGCGGACGAGCATACCGCGCTGCTGACGGACATCCGGGGCACGGTCAACCTGGAGCGTGACGGCATTATCTATCCGGTGGAGAGTGAAACTGTCCTCCGGGAGGGCGATGAGATTCGCTGTAATCCGGGTGCGGCCGCTACAGTACAGATCGGTGACGGCTACTTGACGGTTGGACAGAGTGCCAAGATACGGATAACCGACCCTATGGCAGAGAATTTTTCTGCCGAGGTGACCGGGGGAGAGGTCTTTGTCAGTGCCCTGAGCGAAGTGAAACTGACTTTTGACGGGAAGGATATTGTATTTAAGGAAACGACTGCCCTGCTCAGTGTCCGCAGCGGTGCCCAGAGTGTCAGCGTTTTTTCCGGCACGGTGGAAGATGCTGGAGCGGGACAGCAGCTGGAGTGGATCGGGAATGAGCTGTCTGTGGATGAACTGTCAATCAAGTCACTGAATGATTTCACCATCAGTCAGATCCGCACTGCAAATAAGACACAGACACTTTGCTTTAGCAATGAGGATATTGATCAGCTGATGAAAGACCGTCAGCAGGCGATACAGGAATTGGTGAACAGTGAGACGAAACCCGCGGAGACAGAGACACTTTCTCAGGCAGAGGAGTCCTCGCCGTCGAGGGAGGAAACGACTGAGGCGGATGCACCTGCGGAACCGGAGACAGAGCCTGCCGCCCAAGTTTCCACCGAGGCATCGACAGCGGAATCCACAGAAGCATCAACCGAGACATTGACGGATGCTTCCACCCTGGCATCTGCGGAAGCAGTCACGGAGGCGCCCACCGAAGCAGCGACAGATACTTCAGCTGAGACACCGAACGAAGTATCGACTCAGGCTCCTGCCGTGACATCTACGGAAGCACCGGCAGAAGCCCCGACGGAAGCACCTGCTCAGGAGCCTACCGAGGCACCTAACCAGGCCCCGACGGAAGCACCTACAGAACCCCCGACAGAAGGCCCGACGGAACCCCCGACAGAAGGCCCGACGGAGCCCCTGACAGAAGCCCCGACGGAGCTCCCGACAGAACCGCCCACCGAGGCCCCCAAGCTGACCTGTACGATCACGATCCGCTGCGATACGATCCTCGATAATATGGACAATCTTGACCCCGCCAAGGCAGAATTTGTCCCTGGCGACGGTGTGATCCTCTACCCGGTGACCGTGGAATTCAGCCAGGGAGAGACGGTATTTGATGTGCTCCAGCGTGTCTGTGGTGCGGCAGGTATCCACCTGGAATTCAGCTGGACACCGATGTATAACAGTTATTATGTGGAGGGAATCAATCAGCTCTACGAGTTCGACTGCGGTTTCGAGTCCGGATGGATGTACAGAGTCAACGGATGGTTCCCCAATTACGGATGCTCCAGCTACTATCTGACCGGCGGTGAGACCATCGAGTGGCTCTACACCTGCAACGGTCTCGGTGCCGATGTGGGAGCCCCCGCATGGTGATGATATGAATCGAGATGCATTTTCCAACTGTCACCCGGCAGTGAATTTTGGCTTTTTTATCGGGGCCATCGGCCTCGGCGTGGTGATCCAGCATCCTGCCTACATTGCCTTGAGTGTGGTGAATGCCGGCAGTTATTACCTGCTTCTGAACGGGGGAAAGGGCCTGCGGATGATCGGTGGGCTGATTCCATTATTTCTGTTGATGACCTTCATTAATCCACTGTTCAATACGCAGGGTGAGAATGTTCTGTTTTATCTGTTTGACCGCCCTTATACGGCGGAGGCGCTGATGTACGGCGCTGACCTGGCTGGGATATTTCTGGTGATGATGCTCTGGTTTGGGTGCTACAATGCGGTGTTGACCGGAGATAAATTCACCAGCCTGTTTGGGAATCTGATCCCGTCCCTCTCCCTGCTGCTGGTGATGGTGCTGCGGCTCATCCCCAATATCATTCGGCAGGCGAGGCAGATCGCCGGAGCCAGAAAGTCCGTCGGCAAGGGAGCGGGGGAGCAGAGTACCTATCGGATGAAGGTGAATGACGGGCTGACGGTGTTGTCCGCCCTGACCTCCTGGGCGCTGGAGGGCGGCGTAGTCACCGGCGACTCCATGCGAAGCCGCGGATACGGCTGTGCCAAGCGCTCCAGCTTTCAGATTTACCGCACGACAGGGAGAGATCGGGTACTCAGTGTGATGATGAGCGCACTGCTGGCTGTGGTCATCGCGATGATGATTCAGGGCGGAACTGAAGCGACCTTCACTCCCGAACTTTACATTGCACCAATTACTGACAGTCGTATCGTGGGTTTGATCGCCTACGGCGCATATCTGTCCATTCCGACCGTATTACATATGAAGGAGGCCATCCAATGGCACATTTCGAGATCCAAAATCTGACATTTTCCTATCCGGCGGCCAAGGGAAAGCGCTCGCTGGACGAGGTAAATCTTAGTATTCATCAGGGAGAGTATCTGGTCCTCTGCGGCAGGAGCGGCAGCGGAAAGACCACGCTGCTCCGCCAGCTGAAATCGGTGCTGGCGCCCCACGGCAAGCGGAGCGGCACCATACTGTTCAACGGAGTGCCGCTGGAGAAGGTGAGCCAGCGGGATCAGTCATCCAAGATCGGCTATGTCATGCAGAATCCAGACGATCAGATTGTCACCGACAAGGTGTGGCATGAGCTGGCCTTCGGCCTGGAGTCACTGGGCTGTGACCAGAAGACCATGCGTGCCAAGGTGGCAGAGATGGCCTGCTATTTCGGTATCCAGGACTGGTTCCACCGGGACGTGGCCAATCTGTCCGGCGGCCAGAAGCAGCTGCTGAATCTGGCATCCATCATGGCGATGCAGCCGGAGGTGCTGATCCTGGACGAGCCCACCAGTCAGCTGGACCCCATCGCGGCGTCGGATTTCCTGAATACGGTGCGCAAGATCAATCTGGAGCTGGGCACCACGGTGATCATCACTGAGCACCGCCTGGAGGACATTTTTCCCTACGCGGACCGGGCCGTGGTGATGGACGGCGGCAGAGTGATCGCTGACGACACACCGAAGAAGATCGGAAAGCTGCTGTGGGAGCAGAATAATCCCATGTTCACTGCAATGCCCACCCCCGTCCGGGTGTTCTACGGAGCAGGGGCGGAGGGAGAGTGTCCGCTGACCGTTCGCGAGGGAAGAAACTGGCTGACGAGAGCCTTCCCGACGACTCCGAGGGTGGTCTCCCTTCCGGCGGAGCCGCTCGATGAAGAGATCGATGAACCGGCCCTGGAACTGAAGGAACTGTGGTTCCGCTATGAGAAGGACAGTCCGGATGTGCTGCGCGGTGTCAGCGCGCAGGTGCCTGCGGGGGAGCTGTATGCCATCGTGGGCGGAAACGGCGCCGGCAAATCCACCACGCTGAAGGCGGTCTGCGATATCTGCAGACCCTACCGGGGCAAAGTGAAACTATTCGGCAAACCCATACAGAAATATAAGACCGGCGAACTGTTCAACCATTGTCTCGCCATGCTGCCCCAGGACCCGAAAAGTCTGTTTGTGAAAAAGACAGTCCGCGAGGATCTGGCGGAGATGAGTCGGGACAAGGGGCTGATCGCCCGGATCGCGGCGACCTGCGAGATCGAGCCGTTGTTGGACAGCCACCCCTACGATCTGTCCGGCGGAGAGCAGCAGAGAGCGGCGCTGGCCAAGGTGCTGCTGACCCAGCCCAGACTTCTGCTGTTGGATGAGCCCACCAAGGGCATTGACAGCTTTTTCAAGGAGAAGCTGGCGGGTATTTTAGGAAAACTGAAGGAGCAGGGGATCACCATTGTCATGGTCTCCCACGATGTGGAGTTCTGCGCCAGATATGCGGACCGTGTCAGCATGTTTTTCGACGGTCAGCTGTTGACCACGGACACACCTCGCCGTTTCTTCGGCAATAACAGTTTTTACACGACAGCGGCCAACCGCATGAGCCGTCATGTGTTTTCCATGGCGGTGTCTGCTGAGGATGTGGTGGAGCTGTATTGGCAGAATAAGGAGGCGGGCAGATGAAGAAATCGACGATAGCCACTTTGCTGGTGACCTTTGTGCTGATCCCCCTCACCCTGTTTGTGGGGACAAAAATGCCGGGGCGCTGGTACTATCTGACCTGCACGGCAATCATTGTGGAACTTTTGGTGCCGTTTTTGCTGGCCTTCGAGGGGCGAAAGCCTCAGGCCAGAGAGCTGGTGGTGGTCGCGGTTCTGTGCGCCATCGCGACGGTGTCTCGACTGGTGGTTCCGGTTCCCCATTTTAAACCGATCTTTGCGATCATCATGCTCTCCGGCATCGCCTTCGGGCCGGAGACCGGATTTCTGGTGGGTGCGGTCAGTGCTCTCGCCAGCAATCTGTTTTATATGCAGGGACCCTATCTGCCCTGGCAGATGATGGCCTACGGCATGGGCGGTCTGCTGGCCGGAGCGGTGTTTACCCGCTTTTCCTTGCCGAAAAAGCCCTGGATCATGGCGGTGTTCGGCTTCTTTTGCTGCATCCTGGTGATCGGCCCCCTGTTGGATCTGTGCACTGCGGTGCTCAGCCTCACGGAGTTTACCGTGGCCGGTCTGCTCACTATGCTGGGCAGCGGGTTCATGGTCAATGTGAGCCAGGGACTCTGTACCATCCTGACCATGCTGATCTTCGGAAGACCGCTGTTGGAGAAGCTGGACCGGATCAAGCTGAAGTATGGAATGTTGGAGGACAGTGTGGAGTGATGAGGGGAAGAGAGAATGATGCAGAACATATACGGAAGGACGGAGGAAGAGTATGGGTTTTGAGCGTTGTCATCCTGCGGTAAACTTCATCTATTTCGGGGCGGTCATCGCCGGGATGATCGGATTTGTCCACCCGATCTTTCTGGCGATCTCCTTTCTGTGCGCCTTCGCCTACAGTGTCAAGCGAAACGGCGGGAAGGCATTGCTTTTCAACCTTCTGCTGCTCCCCCTTGTTGTGGCATTCGCCCTGTATTACAGCAGCTACCACCATTTCGGCGTGACGGTGATCCGGCAAAATTTTATCGGAAACCGGATGACAGTGGAAGCGCTGGTCTACGGATTCGTGCTGGGCTTTGTGGCGGCCGGAGTCATGATCTGGATGTCCTGCGTGTACGCGGTATTCTCCTCCGACAAGGTGGTCTATCTCTTCGGAAGGCTTTCGCCGAGACTGTCTTTGTTCCTGGCAATTTTGCTTCGAATGGTACCGCGGATCAAAAAGGAAGCGAGGAAGATCAATATGGCCCAGCGGGGGATTGGGCGCGGTATCGATCAGGGAAATCTTTTGCGGAGGATGAGAAATGGACTCAGAATATTGTCCATGCTGATCACCTGGACCATCGAGTCGCTGACCTCGGCATCAGAATCCATGCAGAGCCGGGGAAGTACGCTCCGAGGGAGGACGGCTTTCTCTATCTACCGGTTTGACAACCGTGACCGGGCCTATGTGATCACGACCTTTGCCTGTCTGACGGTGACCATGATGGGCGTCATGCTGCGCCAGACTGACATGCAGTACGACCCCAGGATAGTCTTTAACCCGATCACCCCCATGTCCTGCCTGTTTTATCTGGGCTATGCGGTGCTGTGTCTGATGCCGCTGGCGCTGGAGGTATGGACGGAGTATCGGTTCAGACGGGCCAGGAAAGGATTACAGCCAACAGCATAAATATAAGAAGAATATACAGAGCATTCAGAAAGATGCATTCGGGAACAGAGCCGTTCAGAGACGGCGTGTTCAAAAACAGGTGCGTTGAGTAGGAAAGAGCGAAAAAGTCAAGGAGTAAAGAACTGGGAAATAACATATGCCAACAGAAATTCAAATTAACTGGGCTATCCGCCAGCTGAAACAGAAGGCGCAGGAATTGGGGCGTCTGCCGATCAAAGCCGACTTTGATGAGGGAGACCGCGCCAGGATCAAGGCGTTCCTTGGCCCCTGGCCCAGAGCGCTGGAGGCGGCCGGATTGAAAGAACCGAAAAGCAGAATATAAAAGTTTTAGCATAATTTTAGTTGCCTTTTTCGGCTTGTCATGATACACTAGATATGTTGAATAAAACGAAAGCGTATCGGGAGGATACAAATGGATACATTTTTGACGGTATTGTTTGTGATTGTACTTGTGCTGGCGGCGGTTCTGGCGCTCTTGTATTTCCTTGGTTCCAAGGCCCAGAAAAAGCAGGCTGCACAGCAGGAAATGATGGAGGCGATGGCTCAGACTGTAAACATTCTGATCATCGACAAGAAAAAGATGAAGATTCAGGATGCGGGTATGCCTAAGCAGGTGTACGACAGCATGCCAAAGTATATGCGCTGGGTAAAGATGCCTGTGGTTAAGGCTAAGGTCGGCCCCAGAGTGATGACTTTTCTCTGTGATGCACCGGTATTTGACCTGATTCCGGTAAAGCAGGAGGTAAAGGCTACCATCAGCGGTCTCTATATCACCAAGGTTAAGGGACTTCGCGGCGCAGTGTTGACTGCACCTAAGAAAAAGAGCTTTTTCGATCGTTTTAAGAAGGACAGCAAGTCTGCTGAGAAAACCGCCAAGGACAAGAAAAAGAACTAAAGAAAATTAAGTATATGAGTGGACAGGGCTGTCGCGACAGGGTGATCATCATCGCCAGTTCGACAGCCCTTTTTACTACATTTTCACTAATCATATCAGTGGGCTGGAAAATCTTTTGATATCACTGAGATACGGATTTCTTCGCATTTTCATGCGAGCATGAAACGCATGCTCTTTTGACCTTTATATCATATGCATAACAGGAGGAGAGAAAATGGCACACAAATTTGACCCGGAGATTTGCGCGAAGCACTTAAGCGGAGTGGTTCAGTTCCCCACCGTATCCGATCACGATGAGGCGAACATGGACTTTGATGTGTTTTTCGGGATGCACCGCTATCTGGAGGAGACCTATCCGCTGGTACACAAGCACCTGAAAAAAGAGGTGGTCGGCACCGCTGGTCTTCTGTATCACTGGCAGGGAACCGGTGAGTCCGGAAAGCTTCCGCTGATGTTCATGGCTCATCAGGACGTGGTGCCCGAGGGTGATCACAGCAAGTGGAAATATCCTCCCTACGCGGGAACCATTGCGGAGGGGTATATCTGGGGACGCGGCGCGTCCGACTGCAAGAGCCATCTGATCGCTCAGATGGAGGCGGTGGAGTATCTGCTGAGCATCGGCTACCAGCCCTCCTTTGACATTTATCTGGCCTATGGCTATAACGAGGAGGTGGGCAGCGGCAAGGGCGAGGCTTCCTGCGCTCAGATGATCTCCCGTCTGCTGGAGAGCAGAGGCGTTCGCTTCGAAGGTATCCTGGATGAGGGCGGCGGACTGAGAGCCGGCAAAAACGTGGGCGTCGATGTGCCCGTGTGCATGGTGATCGTTGCGGAGAAGGGCTACGCTGATTACGAGATCTCCCGCAAGGATCCCGGCGGACATTCCAGCAAGCCCGGCAAGGAAGGTGCCATGTATCACATCGCCAAGGCGATCATGGACATCGAGGAGAATCCTTTCCCCTACCGGATCACCGAGACCGTAAAGACCCGCTATGAGACCCTGGCTCCCTACATGAAGGAGAAAAAGCCGGAGCTGGCTGAACTGATGACAGACATCGAGGGCAACTGGGACAAGCTGGTGCCCATGATTGACGCTGACCGCGATCTGGCGTCCATGTTCCACACCACTATGGCCATCACCATGGCCAGCGGTTCCATGCAGGCAAATATCCTTCCCGAGAAGGCGTCTATCGTGGTAAACTGCCGTCTGCTGGAGGGCGACACCCTGGAGACCGTGGAGCAGCACTTCAAGAACATTCTGCCCGAGGGGCTGGAAGTGAAGCTCCTGCAGGGCAATAACCCTTCACCGGTATCCGAGTACAAGTGCGCGTTCAAGGATCTGCTGGTGGAGATTTCGGGGGACCGCGAGGCGGAGATGATCGCCATCCCCGATATCACCGTCGGCGGCACCGACGCGAAATTTATGTACAATCTGAGTGATCACGTGTATCGCTTCAGCTCCTTCTACAAGAGAAGCAACGCCGGCGGCGTTCATTCTGTGAACGAGACCATGGGTGTTGAGGACCTGGCCAGCGGACCGGAGTTCTACGTGGAGCTGGTGAAGCGGTATGGGGAGCGATAAGCTGTCAGTATTCGATTCCGGAGGTATGCTGCGAGAGAAAAGAGGCAATCTGCCTGTCATCCGGCACTGGGCGAAGAGCAGCCGAAAGGCTACTCTTCATCCAATGTCTCGATCAGATCCTTAACCTTATGGAACTCCTGTGAACTGAGATCGCTGTTGAAAAGCATACAGACCAGATTTTTCGTTCCGGCATGCTGAATGTACTTTTCCGGATAAAAGATTACATCCGGTGAAATGTGCAGAGTTCGGATCAGCCGGTAGAGTACATGGTAACTGGGTTTTTGGCGTTCATTTTCGATTCGGTACAGATAGCGTTCGGTGATGCCGACTCTGGCGGCCAGCGTTTCGATGGTGAGACCGGTTACTTCCCGGGCTGTTCTGATAATGGTGCCGAGAAGGTCATATTCGTATTTGTTCACGATGGTTCATCTCCTATGTGTATTTTCTCAAAGCTGCTGCAGTATCCGTTTACTGACGGCGGCTCTGTTTAATTAAGATTTTACTGATTTAAGTCAAAATGTGAATGGTTTGACGGTTCAAAATTATTTTGTTTTCCGCAAAAGGAAATGACAATCGCCCAAATACCGTGTATAATGGACATCATCCATGAGGAAGCGGTGCGTTGTAGAGAGTGGAACTGACAGATAAATAGCATATCATACCATAATTTGCGCTGGAATGTTGATATTATATTTCTATTTTTTGTGGAAAGGTTGCAAGAACCTGCGTTTGTGGAAATGGAGGGAGTGGGAGATACAGGCAGAATTACGAGAATTTAAAGAAAAAAGAATATTCAGCAGTAACATTGTGGTGAGAGTTTATAAAAATGTAAACTCTCACCTTTTTAGTTGTAGAATTTAAGGACATTATTATGGAATTAAAGGACAACTTATTGAAATAAATACAGTATCTACTAATCTATAATTTAGTATTATAACGATATAAATTTAGAGGATTTACTGCCGGCAGGTGCGAAATACCATAGAAACTAAAGCCTCCAGTGTGCGCTGCTGTTCTTCGGTAAGTGTACGGAATTAGGCAAGCATTTTCTTTTCAGCGGGGGACAGATAAACCATCTCGGCATCCTCATTGAAAAACTCTAATAGTAATAAAATTTAAGTGTATTATATGAGAATAAACTTAAACAGTTAATATCAGAAAGTCAAAAAATATGAATTTGGCAGACTTTTGATTGAACTGATTATATGGATGTGATATGGTTAAATGGAGCCAAACGCATCCTTTGCCTGCATGCATTTTTGTTGAGGAGGTTGGCGATGGCATTTATCGAAGTGGATCGGAAGGATGTAGAGGCAGTTAAATTGGCGCTTAAAGCAGCGATGCGCAAAGGTGTTCCCGCAAGGGAGACGTTGATTGGATCAATTGATTTTTTGACGGAGTGCTATGGATGGTCGGAAGATGAGCGGTATTTGCTTTCTGCTATGGCTTCCTTGCAGGCTTATTTGGAATTGGGTTTTGCGTATGAGGATTATCGTGAGAAGTTTGATCAGCTGATGGGAAAGTTGGGTACATTCAGGGAACTTCAGTTTGCTGGACAGTATTTTCCGGTTGCGGTGATTCCCCAAACCAAATCGAGAATCAAAACCGTGATTGGCCCCTGGAGTACATCAAAATATCACACAATGCCCATCGCGGAGGTTCTGGAAGATATCTTAGAGAAGGTCATCAACGGAGAGGTTGGTCGCTATGAATATCATAGCAACATGAATACGGACAGTCGCAAGGATCATGTGTTTGAATTATTAATCAGTGAAGATGCAAGATATCTTCATGATGTACAGAAGGATCAGTATTATCTCCTGCTATAGGAAAAAGTGATGGAGGAATAAGGCAAATGACAAAGATTGCGGTAGTTGACGATGACGAAATGTTCACCGGACAGGTGTCGGAGGCAATCCGAAAGGATTTTGCGCTGAAAAAGATGCCGGTGGAGGTGGAGCGCTTTTATGGCAGCAGGAGACTTCTTGGAGTATTGGATGAGCATCAGACTTATGATGTCTATTTTCTCGATGTGGAAATGGACTATGTAAACGGTGTGGAATTGGCAAAGCGTATACGGGCGATGGACAGCAATGCGATCATCATTTTTCTGACCTACCATGAGAAGTATGCGATTGCGGGTTATTCATGCAGGGCGTTTGAATATATCACAAAAGAGAAATGGCAGAAGCGCCTTCCGGACATTTTGAAACAGGTTCAGAAGAATCTGAGTGTGCGGGACAGCCGGATTTACCGGATACAGACGGAGCGCAAATACGAGATTATCAACTGGAATGATATCTACTACATCGAAAAAAACGGGAAAAATACACTTTTTCACTGTAAGGACGGAAAGACTTATCAGCAGAGAAATCCACTTGGAGAGGTTTATAAGCGTTTGTCGGATAAGGAATTTGTCTATGTAAACCGTGGGCAGATCATTAATCTGATGCATGTGACGCATTTGGATGCAGAGACGGTGGAATTGGGGGAGGATATTTCACTTGACATAAGCCGCAACCTGCTTAGCGATATACGCCAAAAACTGATGGGATACTGGAGGGTGGTATGAGTAACCTCACCTTTCTGGTAGGTGAATTTGTATTCAATATGGTCAAAGTGATGGTAGCGTACGATTTGATCAAGGCGAGTTCACAGCCCAGAAGAAGTGAGCGGATAGAGCGGATCGTACAGACGGCAGTGGTGATACTTATTTCCGGTTTAACTACTTGGAACACCAAGGCCTTCGGAGATTTGTTTTCGAACAGTATGTTGTGGCTTGCTGTGGCGATAATGGCAGTGACGGTACGATATCTTTATCGAATGCAGTTTCCGGGCGGAGTATCATTCATCTATCTGTTATGGGTAGCGCTGCATCTGGTGGATTTTTTTACACAGTCGGTGGTGTATTATCTGTTGGTTGGATTTGGGCTTCCGGGGACTTTTTTATTGGAAATGGATGGCAGGAGAGGGCTTTATCTGTTACTTCTGAGTGCAGGCTGTGTGTGGTTAGGAAAGAATCTGAAGAGAAACATCCATTTTTTCCAAGGGTTGAGACGAAAAAAAGCGGTCCAGATGGCAGCGATTATTGTGGCAACGATCTTGATGGTCTATTTTCAGCGTATCTACATCTTTTTGGTGTCAGACCAATATGTGGCACTTTGGGTGGTGTTTCTGTTGGCAGCGATCATCACAGGGTGTGTTGGGGCTGTGTATGTCCAGAAGATTAGGATGGTGGAGCGGGAGCGTGTACAACAGGTTAAACTGTCCTTGATGGAAGCCAATTATGAGCAGATCGCTCGAATGTACAAGGAAAAAGCAGTGCTTATCCATGATGAAAAGCATCACCTGAATGTGATCGGAGAGTTGCTCAATCGGGGAGAAATCGGCCGTGCGATCCAATACACAGAGGAAATGACGAAGAAGCTGGAAAAAAGCGGTACCCGAGTTTGGGCAGATCATCCTATGCTGGATTTGATCCTAAATATAAAGATGGAGGAAGCGAAAAATAATTGCATTGACGTGGATATCAAGCTTGATAATCTGAGTGGTCTTGCAATCGAGGACGTGGATATCTGCGCATTGATTTCCAATCTGCTGGACAATGCCATTGAGGCGAATCAGAAGATCAAAGATGCGAGTAATCGTTGGATCAAATTTTATGGGGAGCGACAAGGAAATCTCTGGATCATTAACAGTTCTAATCCGATTGCTGAAGCAGTGGTGATGGAAGGTGATCGGTTATTGTCCTCGAAACCGGATAAGTATGTTCATGGATATGGGATGGAGAGCATACGCCGGGTGTTGGACAAGTATTCCGGGGATGTGGATATTCAGATTGAATCGGAACGGTTTGCCTTGACACTGTTTGTGATCGGATTTAAGTAGAGGACAAAAAGCAGCCCTTTTGCGGACGGGATACAGAGTTATATCGATGTTTTGTGGATGACTGTCTGTGTAATGAGCAATGGCTGAAAAAAATTCAACGGGATTGTCCGTTACTTTATCAGTACATAGACCTGATGATAAAGCATACAGAAGCTTTTGTTGGGGCGAGAAGGCGGAAAAATTATTATTTGTTGGTAGAAAATGACCGTGAAAAATATTTGCAGACAAAAAGTCAAAATTGGAGGACTTATAATTGAAGAAATAATAATGGTTGATATACTGTAAGTACAAAGATGGGCGCTCATCTAATTATAACAAGGAGGTTCTGCATATGAAAAAAAGATTGTTAGGCTGGGCTCTTGTTCTGGCACTTGTGTTTTCAACATCAACGGCACAGGCGGCTGTGATGGTAGAAGATGGAGATACGTTTTTTACTGTGGAATCTGTCGGTAATCAAGAAATAAGTCCTTTGGCGGTCACGGCATTGACATTGGATGGCTTGAAGAGTGGAGGCTATAAATATAGTTCATCAACGTATTATGTTAGCGGAGAGGATAGCTATATTCAGATCCAGCAGTTGACATGGTGGGAACCTGTTAATGATATTGTTGTCGGATGGTATAATACACAAACACACAAATATTATGGTTTAGCTTATTCCGGTGGCAATATAAGTAATCGAACAATTTCTTCTGAAGGTGTGCCGGACGGAATGTATAAAATATATGTAAAAAATGCAGGCAGTGATACATTACAGTCTGGTACGCTGCAATATAGTGTAGAGTGATAGCATTTGCAGCATGTAAATGCAAAGCTATGAATTTACTATAGTAAGGATTAAGCGAATATAAGTGAAATAGTTAAAAATGATAGAAGGTCTTCTATGGAGATGCGAACCATAGGAGACCTTTTTAGTTTCATGTTCTATTCAAATATTATTTTGTTTTTTGCGAAATAATATGACAAGACAAAAAATACAGTGTATAATGGGCTCAAAGAATATACCAGAGAGGTTAGCGATGAACTTACTGAATATCGAAAACTTACATAAAACCTACACCGGCCGCATGCTCTTTGACGGCGCCGCATTTTCCCTTCAGGAGGGGGAGAAAGTGGGCGTCATCGGCATCAACGGCACCGGCAAATCCACCCTTTTAAAAATCATGGCGGGGGAGGCGGAGGCCGACGACGGCAAAATCACCATCGCCAACCATGTGGTGATCCGCTATCTCTCCCAGCACCCGTCCTTTGACCCGGAGGCCACTGTGCTGGAGTGTGCGCTGGGGCAGGGAAAGCTGAGCAAAGGGGCTGATGGTCGTGATGCGAGCGGGGGGACAGTCGATGTGGACTACCGGGCAACCATTCCCACGGCCAGCGATGCGAAGAACATGTTGACCAGGCTGGGAGTGACCTGCTTTGACACACCCATCGGGCAGCTGTCCGGCGGACAGAAAAAGCGTATCGCTCTGGTAGAGGTGCTTCTGGAGCAGGCCGATATCCTGCTGCTGGACGAGCCCACCAACCATCTGGATCAGGAGATGGCGGACTGGCTGGAGGCGTATCTGAAGCAGTACCGCGGTACGCTGGTGATGGTCACCCATGACCGTTATTTTCTGGACAGTGTGTGTACCCGGATCGTGGAGGTGGACAAGGGCAGCATTTATTCCTACGAGGCGAATTACTCCGGCTATCTGGCATTGAAGGCAGAGCGGCTGGAGATGGCAGCGGCTTCTGAGCGCAAGCGCCAGACCATTTTGCGCAATGAGCTGGCCTGGGTACAGCGTGGCGCGAGAGCCCGGTCTACCAAGCAAAAAGCCAGACTGGAGCGCTACGAGGAACTGAAGAACCGTCAGGCTCCCGTGGAGGACGGACAGGTGGAGCTGGGCTCCATTGCCACCCGCATGGGGCGGACCACCATTGAATTACATGATATCTGCAAGGGCTACGGTGACCGTCAGCTGATCCGGGATTTTTCCTATATTTTCCTGAAGAATGACCGCATCGGCTTTATCGGAGCCAACGGCTGCGGAAAGACCACGCTGATGAAGCTGATCGCCGGACGGATACAGCCGGACGCAGGACAGCTGGTGGTGGGTCAGACTATTAAGATGGGCTATTACACCCAGGAGATCGAGACCGACGAGAGATCCGGTATCGCCTATATGGACCCGGAGGAGAAGGTCATTGACTATATTAAGGATGTGGCGGAATTTGTGCAGACCTCCGAGGGAAGTATCTCCGCGTCAAAGATGCTGGAGCGGTTTTTGTTCCCCGGTGAGATGCAGCACAGTAAGATTGGCAAGCTCTCCGGAGGAGAGAAGCGGAGACTGAACCTGTTGAGGGTGCTGATGGAGAGTCCGAATGTTCTCATTTTGGACGAGCCAACCAACGATTTGGATATCACTACCCTGACCATTCTGGAGGACTATCTGGACAGCTTTGTGGGCATCGTAATCATCGTCTCCCACGATCGGTATTTTCTGGACAGAACGGTCCGCAGAATATTTGCCTTCGAGGACAGCGGTGTCCTTCGCCAGTACGAGGGCGGCTACAGTGATTATCGGCTGAGATTAGAGTTTGAGGGTGGCGCAACCGGAGGTTCAGTTAACTCCGGCAAAGTGTCAGGTGCCCAGAGTGCCGGAAGGTCCACAGGCAGTGAGAACTGCAGTGCGCAGTCAGCTGTTTCAGGTATCGGCACCGGAGAAAATGCAGGCAAGGCCCAGCGCAGCCGTGGTCCCCAGAAACTGAAAATGACCTTCAAGGAGCAGAGGGAGTATGAGACCATCGAGGCGGACATCGCCGCGCTGGAGGAACGCCTGGAGGAAATCGAGCTGGAGATCGGAAAGAACGCCAGGGACTACACTAAGCTGAATCAGCTGATGGCTGAGAAGGACGAGAAGAGCAGCCTGCTGGAGGAGAAGATGGACCGCTGGATGTATCTGGAGGATCTGGCAGAAAGAATTAAGAATCAATGAAGAATCAATGTAGAATCCCACTGAGGGGATTGACAGCATTGGAAAATCACAAGAATATCATTTAAGAAAAGAGATCATCGGAAATAGACTTGAGAAATATATTCCCGCAAAGTTTATTTCCGGTGGTCTCTTTCATTAAATTGCTATTTGATCAGAAATCATTACTTCTTGCCAAGATTCCGAGATAAGCCGGTGAAATAGGACAGGTAGTAGTGGATGAAATCCTGCATGGAGGGGGACAGCTTCCGGTTTTTTTTGTGGTGAACGTAAACCGGGTGGGTGACAATCAGATCCGGAACATTTAAAATCGCCACGTTGGGGTTGGCGATGGACAGAACATGACCGCGGGAGAGGAATGATATGCCAATATTCGCACTGACCGCGTTGACCAGGGAGGGCACGGATGCACTTTCCCACTGTGCTCTGATGGGAAGGTGATGCTGCTCGAAATAAGCCTCCACGCTGGGGCGAGTGATCTTACCTAAAAGCAGCGGATACTGTGCCAGATCTTCGGCAGTGACGATCTCCATCTTTGCAAGGGGTGTGTTTGCGTTGCAGATGGCGACCAATGGCTCCTGATGGACGATGGTGTTGGTGACCAGTGGAGTATCGATGATACCTTCGGTGATGGCAAAATCCAGAGAATTATCCATCAGTCGGTTGGCCAGCTGTTCATAGCTGCCGACGGTTACGGAGATGGAAAAGTCAGGATGGAGCTTAGTGTATTCGGTGACCAGAAGTGGCATGATCTGCTCGCCAATCACGGTGGCTACGCCGATACGGAAGGAGTGCTCATGCCAGTTGGCCGGTGACAGCGACTGGTTCATCTCATCGTATAGTGAAATAATCTGGGATGCGTAGTGGTAGAAATCCTCGCCGAAGGGAGTCACAGTCAGTGTGCGGGAGGAGCGCTCAAACAGCTTATTCCCGTAGGTTTCCTCGATCTCGCGGATGTAACGGCTGACAGCTGGCTGGGAGATAAACAGCTTCTGTGCAGCTTTGGTGATGGACAGTTCCAGATAGACTGCGATGAATACGCGAAGGTGTTGTAAGGACATGACAGTGCTCCTTTCAGGGTTTGAATCAAATATACCACAAATGATATCTTATGTCAAATTAATATATCGATTTTGATATAAATTCAATTAGTCTCTCGTCAGTCCCGTGAAGTATGTCAGATACTGATGGATAAAATCCAACATAGCCGGAGAAAGCTTTTTGGTTTTCTTGTGATGGATGTATACCGGATGAGTTACGATGAGATCCGGCACATCGAGGATCACTACGTTAGGATCGTTGGCAGAGATCACATGAGACCGCGAAAGAAAGGAAATTCCCATATTTGCACTCACGCCATTGATCAGGGAAATCACAGAGGTGCTTTCCCATAAAATGTTGATTGGAAGTTGGTGCTGATTGAAGTAAGCTTCCACACTGGGGCGGGTGATCCGACCCAGAAGAAGCGGATATTGGCATAGATCCCTCGCAGTGACAGGGGATTTTTTTTGTGCCAGGGGATGGTTAATATTACAGATGGCAGCCAGCGGCTCCTGATGAATGATCGTGTTGGTGACCAGTGGGGTGTCTGCGATGCCTTCGGAGATACCGAAGTCCAGAGCGTTACTGATCAGAAGGAGGCCAATTTGTTCAGAACTGGTAACACGGAGGGAAATCGTGATCTCCGGATGCTGCTTGGTGTAGAGGGGAATCAGTTTCGGCATGACCAGTTCTCCGATGACTGTGGCGACACCGATGCGGAAGGAGCGCTCGTGCCAGATGGAGGGCGCCAATGAGAGGCTCATTTCATCATATAGAGAAATGATCTGAGAGGCGTAATGGTAAAAATCCTCTCCGAAGGGAGTGGGAGTCAGTACACGCGAGGATCGCTCGAACAGAACATTTCCATGGGATTCTTCGATCTCGCGGATACACCGGCTGACAGCCGGCTGGGAGATAAAGAGTTTTTGTGCTGCTTTGGTGAAGGATAATTCGAGGTAAACGGCAAGAAATACACGTAAATGATGTAATGACATGGCAGACTCCTTTCTGGTACCTACAATATAATACCACGCTTATTATTTTACGTCAATTGATTATAATGAAAAGGTTATAGTAGCTATTAAAAATTGATAGTTTTTTTGTGGGGAATTAGCTGTTATAATCAAAAATATACAAAGGTCGAAACCGCTCGGAATTGAATAGTCAGACGATGCTTGTGGCATATTGACGTGCAGTGTGCTGTTCGAGAGGGGAACGTTTAGCGCAGAAAAGGCACGGAAAGGCAGAGACAGTGTCGGAAGGACTATCAAATAAAAGAAAAGAAAGGAAATGAAAAAATGCTTACTGGTATTATCGTATGTATCGTGTTCATCATCCTTGCGATCGCAATGATGACGAGAAAGCTCCCCGCGATTTTGGTTATGCCGATCATGGCTATCGCTATCGCACTGGCAGCAGGAATGCCTATCATCCCCATTGAGGGTGCGACGGAGAATATCCTGGATACTGTACTGAACAGTGGTGCTTCCAGACTGATCGGTAACGTGATCAACGTTATCTTCGCAAGCTGGATGGCCAACCTGCTGTACAAGACCGGTATCACGGATCTGATGATCAAGAAGGCGGCAGAGCTGGGCGGCGACAAGCCCGTTGTAGTTACCATCCTCCTGATCCTGGTTACCGCACTTCTGTTCTCCGCAATGGGCGGCGTTGGTGCAGTAGCGATGATCGGTGGTACAGTGCTCCCCATCCTGATCTCCGTAGGTGTTAAGCCTCTGGCAGCAGCACATCTGTTCATGGCAGCACTGTCCGCAGGTTACAACGTTCGTCCTGCAAACATTGTTACCGTTGCAAATATCTGTGGCGTTCAGACCACTGATATCACCGTAGCTTGCTGGATTCTGTGTGTATTCGACCTGCTGTTCGCATTCATCTACCTGATCGTAGATGCGAAGAAGAATGGCAAGAAGTATGCGTTCGCAGCTCCCGCAGAGGATGAGGACCTTGAGAGCGTAAAGAACACCGATCAGGTAAGAGGCGTTCGTGCTCTGCTTGCATCCCTTACTCCTGTAATCATCCTTGCATGTACTTATTTCTTCAAGTGGAATGTTGTAGCCTGCTACAGCATCGGTATCATCTGGGCGATCATCATGACCGCAAAGGGTGGTTGGTCCAAATATGTCAGCCTGGTTACCCAGTCTGCTTATGACGGCGTAAAGGATTCCGCACCGCCCGCGATCATCTTCATGGGCATCGGTATGATCCTTACCTCAGTTGGTTCCTCCACCGTACAGACTGCACTTACCCCCTTCATGCAGATGATCATCCCCGGCTCCGTAATCGGACTGCTGATCTTCTGTGCAGTACTTTCCCCTCTGTCTCTGTACCGCGGACCGTTCAACATTCTCGGTCTTGGTTCCTGTCTGGCAGCTGGTATCGTTGGTCTTGGTATTTTCGATCCCGTTCTGCTGGCAGCTGTATTCTACTGCACCTTCCGTTGGCCCGCACAGGCTTGCCCTACCGCTACTCAGGTGGTTTGGGTTGCAAACTATGTTGGCGAGGAGCCCGTTAACGTATCCAATAAGGTATTCATCGCAAACTGGGTTATGACCGCAGCTTCCGTATTCCTTGTTGGTTTGCTGTACAGTACAGTACTGTAATGCTGTGATGTTGATGGCAAGACTGCAGCAATGCAGTCTTGCCATTACTTTTCCTTAAAAATGAATGCCAATTAAAGTGTTTCTGGGGATATCGTGATCCCCTATAAAACAGAAAGCGCCGCGCCATGACCGGCAGGGAAGGCGCGTTGAATAATAAACGACATAAATGCAATACAGAAAGGAAGAACCTCACATGAAAGTAAGAATCGGAATAGACGTAGGCGGTACCTTTACTGACGCTGTAGCGGTAAACAGCGAGACCTATGAGCTGATCGGCTCCGTGAAGCTGCCCACCACCCACACGGCAAAGGAGGGAGTGGCTGCCGGTATCATTCAGGTACTGGAAATGATCATGAAGGAGTATAATATCGAGGCTGCAGATGTGGCCTTCATCGCACACGGAACTACCCAGGCGACCAACGCTCTGCTGGAGGGTGATGTGGCACAGGTGGGTATCCTGACGCTGGGAACCGGTGTGGAGGGCGCGAAGGCGAAGATGGATACCAACATGGGAAGTATCCCGCTGGCCGGCGGCTCCAAGAGTATTACTCCGGTGAATGTATTCGTAAACACCGCAAATAAGAATACACTTGAAGAAGACGTAAAGAAGGCCATCGATGAGCTGGCTGCACAGGGTGCGGTTTCCATCGTAGCGACCGAGTCCTTCAGTGTAGATGATCCGACCAACGAAAACATGGTAGTGGATAATTGTCTGGAGAAGGGGATTCCCGCGACCGCAGGAAACGACGTGTCCAAGCTGTACGGCCTGAAGGTGCGTACCCGCACCGCGGTGGTCAACGCCAGTATTCTGCCCAAGATGCTGGATGCGGCGAACATGACCGAGACCAGTATCAAGCAGGCGAGCATTGAGGCTCCGCTGATGATCATGCGCTGTGACGGCGGTGTTATGACCGTGGCTGAGGTGCAGAAGCGCCCGATTCTGACGATCCTGTCCGGCCCTGCGGCAGGTGTTGCAGGAGCGCTGATGTATGAGAAGCTGACCGACGGTATCTTCCTTGAGGTCGGCGGAACCAGCACCGATATCTCCTGTGTGCGTGACGGAAACGTTATGATCAAGTATGCGGAGATCGGCGGACATAAGACATACCTGAACTCTCTGGATGTTCGCACCGTCGGTATCGGCGGCGGAAGTATGGTACAAGTCGAAAATGGAAAGGCAGTGAGCATGGGGCCGAGAAGTGCCCATATCGCAGGTCTGGAGTATGAAGTATACACTGATCCCGCAAACATCGTTGATCCGGTACTGAAGACCGTGCGTCCCACCGAGACCGACGCGGAGTATGCATATATCGAGTGCAGCAATGGAAAGAAATATTCCCTGACCCAGTCCGGAGCAGCAAACATCTGCGGCTATGTGGCAGAAGGCGATTACGCAGCAGGAAATGTTGAGGCGGCCAGAAAGGCATGGGAGCCTCTGGCAAAGAACATGGGAATGACCGTCGAGGAGTGTGCGGAGACCTGCCTTGGATTTGCGGCACAGATCAATGGTAAAGTAGTGGACAGCCTGATCGAAGATTACGGTCTGGACAAGGATACCCTGGTATTTGTGGGCGGAGGCGGCGGAGCGTCCTCTGTAGTTCCTCACCTGGCAAAGACCTTTGGTGTTCGCCATAAGATCGCGAAGAACGCGCCGGTTATCTCACCCATCGGCGTAGCGCTGGCCATGGTCCGCGATATGGTGGAGCGTACCATTTCCAAGCCCACGGAGGAGGATATTCTGGCGATCCGTCTGGAGGCTCTGCAGAAGGCCATCGCGGCCGGAGCAAACCCCAGCACCGTAGATGTAAAGGTGGAGGTTGACTCCAAGACCAACCGTATCCGCGCGATTGCGGTGGGAGCCACTGAGATGAGAGCAAAAACGTTGGGTGGAAAGAAGAAAACCAACGAAGAGCTGTGTCAGATGGTAGCGGAAAATCTGAAAACCACCGCTGACAAGATCACGATTGCGGCGGAGAATGAGGCATACCTGGCAACCACCTGTCAGATCAAAGTACCCTATATGAAAATATTCAAGAAAAAGAGCTTGGCGATCCGCCTGATCGACCGCGACGGTGTTATTCGCCTGCAGAGAAAGAACGGTGGCGTTCACCATGGAAAGTTCAGAAATCTGGATGCCCATGTGAAGTATATGCTGGATCAGTTCACCGTATATGCGGACAGCGGTGAGGAGGTGCCGAACCTGTGGATCGTGAACGGAAGCCGTCTGATCGACCTTTCCGCACTGCAGGGCAGAGAACAGATCCTCGCGCTGGCGAAGACCGAGCTGACCGGTGTGGATCCCGAGACAGACTTGATCTTCATTGCAACCAAGACCACCGAGAACGAGAGAAGATAAACGAGAGAGGTTTGTGTACGATGAAACAATTCCCTTTTCCTGATCGGATTACGGCCAGAGATGAGCTGACACACGATGTCCTCTATAAAAAAATACCGGAGGAGGAACGTGTCAGGATATGCGATGAGGCCTGGCAGGTTGGCGTGGATGCGGCGCGGAGAGAGATGGCGGAGGATCCGGACGGGAACATTTACGAATTGGCAAAGGCAAACGGGCTGCAGATCATACGCGAGCGGGTGGATAAAGTGTCCGGTGGCCTGCGTTTCTTCAGCGAATATACGCCGAACAAAAGCCGTATCGACGTGTACGTTCTATCAATCAGATTATTTGCAAAGAATAATCATCTGACGGAGGAGGAAGCCGAGGAATTGATTCTTGCGCACGAGTTTTTCCACTTCCTGGAGGAAAATAAAATCGGGGATACGTCACAAATATATACCATTCCGAGAGTGACGATAGGCTCGCTGAAAATCGGCAAATCCGGGATTCGAGCGCTGTCTGAGATCGGTGCACATGGGTTTGCCAGAACCTATTGGGAGATATCCCACGGTGAAGCGCAGTTGTCCAGCGGAAATGTGACTTCCTACAATAATTCAATGGAAGCACGCATGATCCGCGGAAAGCATGATGCGGATCAACTGATGAGTTTCATGTTCGGTAAGAAAAAGTAACTAACAGAAAATAGTTAAAATACCCTCCTCAAAAGGTCTTTTATGATAATTATGGTCATAGAAGACCTTTTCCTTGTTGGACATTAATTGGGTTTTCGGCGTTGTCTAACGATTGCATTTGTGTAAAACTGTTCTATATAGCGATTACCGAAAAAGCAAAGCGGAGGACATTTTATGGCAAATGCAGGCGTGGATGTGATCTTCGGACGGTTCTCGCCGGTGGGCAAGCTGCCGATCACGCTGCCTCGCGGGGACGAGGTGCTCAAGGTGAATGCAGACGGTGTCTGCATCAGCCCCAACGATGTGCCGGGATATGACAAGGATCAGTATATGCCCGACGAGCTGAAGGATGAGAACGGCAAGGCGTATGCGTACCGGGATCAGGCCGGAAATTATTACGAGCTGGATTTCGGGTTGAGATATTAATACTGCTGTCATCTGATTATATCAGAGGGTTACCCAAATGAACTGCTCCCCGTCAAGTAGACAATTGAAAAAACAAAAAGTTTTTCCTGCCGATGAACCGCATACGGTCCGTCGGCAGTTTTTATGCTACCCGCAGATAAGATTCATGACGCTCAAAAGGTGTCAATACTCCCAGGTTT
>JAFTXG010000015.1 GCA_017461725.1 Lachnospiraceae bacterium | reverse complement strand
TGAAGGCATCTAAGTGTGAAGCCCCCCTCAAGATGAGATATCCCATTCTAAATGAAGTAAGACCCCTTGAAGACGACGAGGTAGATAGGTTGGAGGTGTAAGTGCCGTAAGGCATTCAGCTGACCAATACTAATCGGTCGAGGGCTTATCCAGAAGGTCATGGAAGAGTGTCGTAGATTTCCTGTGTGTGGTTTTGAAGGTACATGCTAAGAAGGTAATCCTCCTTAGCTCAGTCGGTAGAGCACGCGGCTGTTAACCGCGGTGTCGTTGGTTCGAGTCCAACAGGGGGAGTTATTGGTCTATTAGGGGCCAGTGAAGCATACATTGTATCAGGCTCCATGGTCAAGCGGTTAAGACACCGCCCTTTCACGGCGGTAACAGGGGTTCAAATCCCCTTGGAGTCACTTAAACTTAATATGGCGACATAGCCAAGCGGTAAGGCAAAGGTCTGCAACACCTCTATCGCCGGTTCGATTCCGGCTGTCGCCTCTTAAACAAACCATCTCTTATGAGGTGGTTTTTCTTTTGCCCTTTTGTAAAGAATGATGTCGAAAATTTAAAATTATGTTAAAAGATTTTAGAATCTTTATCTTCTTTTATATTTCTTTTTCTGCCTGTTTGTGCTATACTATAAAGCGATATTGTTTTGGAAAGAAATGATTGCATTATGATTACAGAGATGTACCGTGTTGACGGCGCTCATTTGAATAAAGAAAAAATTGAGAAGGCGGCATCAATCCTCCGCGCAGGAGGGTTGGTTGGATTTCCGACGGAGACAGTCTATGGTCTGGGGGGAGATGGATTAAATCCTGATTCTGCCAAGGCGATTTATGCGGCGAAAGGGCGTCCTTCCGATAATCCTCTGATCCTTCATATTGCCAGCCGGGCGGAGTTGGCACCGTTGGTTGCAGAGGTGCCGGCGTCGGCTGAGAAGCTGATGGACGAGTTTTGGCCGGGGCCGATGACGCTGGTTTTTAAAAAATCGCAGATTGTTCCGCTGGAGACGACCGGCGGGTTGGAGACGGTTGCGATTCGAATGCCCAGCCATCCGGTGGCCAGGGCGCTGATTGAGGCGGCCGGTGTTCCGATTGCGGCACCCAGCGCAAACACATCCGGGCGTCCGAGCCCCACACAGGCAGCACATGTGTGGGAGGATATGCAGGGGCGGATTCCGATGATCCTGGATGGAGGAGAGGTCGGGATTGGACTGGAGTCCACGATTATCGATCTGACCGGAGCGGAACCGACGGTGTTGCGGCCGGGGTATATTACACCGGCGATGATTGAGGAAATTGTAGGTCACACGGAGCTTGATCTGGCCAGTCTGGGCCAGCCGGAGCCGGGGATGCGGCCAAAGGCTCCGGGGATGAAGTATCGCCATTATGCGCCGAAAGCAAAGATGACGCTGGTAGATGGCGAGCAGAGTGCAGTGTGCCAAAAAATCCTTGAACTGGCTGAGTCTGCTGAGGAAAATGGGAAACGGGTGCGGATCATCTGCACAGAGGAAACGGCTTCATGCTTTGCTGGATTTGATGTGGCATGTGCCGGTAAGCGGAGTGAGCCTGAGGAGATCGCACATAATCTGTTCCGCATTCTCAGAGATTCGGACCATGACGGAGTGGATATACTATTGTCAGAAACCTTTGGTGAGACGGAGCTGGGGCAGGCGATTATGAACCGTCTGATGAAAGCTGCCGGATATCACATTATTTATATTTAAACAGGTTATACTTAAGGAGGACATAAGATGATTGCATTGGGAAGTGACCAGGGTGGATTTGAGGTTAAGCAGGAGATTATTGCTTATTTGGAGAAGAATCAGTTGGAGTATAAAGATTTCGGCAGCTACGATACCAAGTCTGTGGATTATCCCGTATACGCGAAGCTGGTAGCAAAGGCTGTACAGAGCGGAGAGTGTGAGAAGGGTATTCTGGTTTGCGGTACCGGTATTGGTATTTCTATTACCGCAAATAAGTTCAAAGGCATTCGCTGCGCTCTGTGTTCTGACTGCTTCAGTGCAGAGGCGACCAGACAGCACAATGATGCAAACATCTTGGCGATGGGCGGTCGTGTGGTAGGCCCCGGACTGGCGGTGAAGATCGTGGATACCTTCCTGAATACCCCGTTCTCCGGAGATGAGAGACATGTTCGTCGAATCAGCCAGATTGAGGATTAACGCAAAACCCGGGTGACAGGATGTAAATAGTCAAAACCATCATCGGATGGCAGAACGAAAACAAAAAATGAGGCGGGATGGATGAAGTCGAACCGAAACGGAGATATTGTAAAGGGACTGGCCATGATTACCCAGCTGGGGATGACCGTGCTGATTCCGGCAGGATTGTTTCTGGCGTTGGGGCTTTGGTTGGATCAGCGATATGGTTGGTCAGTGACGGTGCCGTTGCTCATTTTGGGTATTCTTGGCGGGGCCAAGGGTGCCTATGACCTGGCGAAAGGGATGATCAAAGGCCAGGAGGACGACGATGAGATTAAGATACGGTAAATGGACGACCATCGAGGTCGAGGCGGTGATCGGTGTAGTCGGCGCCCTTGGCTATGTCATATGCGGCTTGATTCTGGGATTCAGATCACCGGAGGCCTTTGGGATTGTGTTGGGCGTTCTCGGCGCGATGGTATTCTTCTATTCCATGGCGGTCTCGATGGAGACCACGCTGGATATCGGGGCCATTGACGGGGCCAAACGGCACACAAAGAGGATGATGGCTGTGCGCTACTCAGCGGTTGTGCTGGCGGTGGCACTGCTCTCCAGAGTCGACAGGATCAATGTAGTGACAGGGTTATTGGCTCTTCTGGCTTCGCTGAAAATTGCGATCTTCGCTCAACCGATGACCCATCGGCTGTTTTGTCGGTGGTTCCATCTCTCAGATGAGCTGAGTCCGGAGGCACTTTACCTTCCGGAGGAGGATGATGATCGTGAGGATGAGGAAGACGATGACGACGAGGACAAGCCGGATCGGATCGATCGGTGGATGGATCGTCTGTTTAAAAAATAAAGACTGGTAGGATGGAAAAATGATGCAAACCATGTTATACAGTGCAGAGACACCGGATCTGGATTTCTATATCAAGGGTGTTTTCAGTTATGAATTGTTCGGACAGACACTGTGGATTACGTCCACACACTTGTCTATGTTTGTGGTGAGCCTGGTGCTGATTATTCTGGCACTGGTGGTTAACCGCAGGATGAAGAGGGCCACCGAGGTGCCCACGGGACTGCAAAATGCAGTTGAGTATGGTATCGAGTTCCTTGAAAATCTGATCGATGGAAATATGGGAAAAGGAAAGGGCCACGGTTACATCGGCTTTGTGGGAACAGTCTTTCTGTTCGTACTGTTCAGTAACCTCTCCGGCCTGTTCGGGCTGCGCGCCCCCACTGCCGATTTCGGCGTGACCTTTGCCATCGGTATTACCACATTTTTGGTGATACAGAGTACCGGTATCCGGGCGCATAAACTGGGCCATTTCAAGGCACTGTTCGAGCCGCTTCCATTCCTGTTCCCCATCAATCTGATCGGAGAGATCGCGGTTCCGGTATCGCTGTCCATGCGTCTGTTTGCAAACATTCTCGGAGGCACCATCATCGTTGCGCTCTGGTATGGTCTGCTGCCGGTTTTCTTTAATATCGGACTTCCGTCATTCTTGCATGCGTATCTGGATATGTTTTCCGGATGTATTCAGACATACGTGCTTTGTATGCTGGCGACAATCTATATTGGGGATAAGATGTAATTCAAATCTGCCGTGCAGAAAAACAGACGGCGGCATCGGTAAGCTTGCTTACAACGATGCCAGACGGCTGGTTTTTCTATAGGGCGGATGCCCAAATACTGTATACGAGACCCCGTGTCTTGCTATAGATTTTAAAGAAATAATTCCACGATTAAGTGGACAAAGGAGGACTTTATTATGACTAACATTACTGATCAGGGTTTGGTTCATGCTTGTTCTGCGATTGCTGCCGCAGTAGTTATGCTGGGTAGTGGTTTGGGTCCTGCGCTTGGACAGGGTTACGCAGCAGGTAAAGGTGCTGAGGCAGTTGGACGCAATCCCGGCGCCCGCAGCGAGATCATGACGACCATGCTGCTTGGACAGGCGGTTGCGGAGACCACCGGTCTGTACGGTCTGGTTGTTGCGTTGATCCTGATGTTTGTTAAGCCTTTTGGTTGATGACAGGAGGCAGACCTTTGGGAAAGATGTGGATGAATTTGCCGATGGTACTTGCGGAGACTGAGCTGCTGACAGATCGAATGTTTGCGCTTGATCTGCAGTTCCTTCAGGACGTAGTTATCATGGGCATTAACCTGTTCATTTTGTTTTTTGCGCTCTCTTATCTGTTGTTTAATCCGGTCAAAAAGACCTTGGATGCCCGCCGTGAGCGGATCGCATCGGATCTTTCGACTGCATCGAAGGAGAAAGAGGACGCGATTGCCCTCAAGCAGGATTACGAGGCCAGACTGGTGAATATTGATCAGGAGGCGGAGCAGATCCTGAGTGCTGCCAGAAAGAAGGCGCTGAAGCAGGAGGAGGAGATCCTCGCACGCGCGAAAGCAGAGGCGGCTTTGGTGATGGCCAGAGCAGATGCTGAGATTGAGCTGGAGAAAAAGAAGGCTGTCGATGACATGAAGCAGGAGATGATCACCGTGGCTTCGCTGATGGCCGGTAAAGTGGTGTCTGCATCCATGAATGCAGAGATCCAGGATACTCTGGTGGATGAGGCGCTGAGCGAGATAGGTGAGAAGACATGGCAAAGCTGATTACGAAAACATACGGTGATGCCCTGTTTGATGTAGCTGTGGAAAACAAATCGGTGAGTGAGCTTGACCGTGAAGCGGCGGCTGTCATCGATATCATCGGGAATAATCCGGAGTTTTTAAAGCTGCTCAAGCATCCGAATGTGACCAAGGAAGAAAAGGTGCAGGTGATTGAGACGGTGTTTGCGCCCCGGGTTTCCGGTGAGATGTATGGATTTCTGCGTGTTCTTGTGGACAAGGATCGACAGGGGCAGGTGGTGGAAATCCTTCAGTATTTCACAGAGCGTGTAAAAGAATACCGGCGCATCGGCGTGGTATATATTACTTCTGCGCTCCCTCTCGGAGCAGACCAGAAAAAGAAAATCGAGAAAAAGGTGCTGGAGACCAGCGGTTTTGCGGCACTGGAGCCCCACTATTCGGTGGACGAGAAACTGATCGGCGGTCTGGTGATTCGGATCGGTGACCGCGTGGTGGATGGCAGCGTTCGACATAAACTGGATCAATTGACCAGAGATTTGAGAAATATTACAGGAAGGTAGGTGCGAGGTTCCATGAATTTGAGACCCGAGGAAATCAGCTCAGTCATTAAGGAACAGATCAGCCGTTATGCGGCCAAGCTGGATGTATCCGACGTGGGTACCGTTATCCAGGTGGCCGACGGAATCGCACGTATTCATGGCCTTGATCACGCAATGCAGGGAGAGCTGCTGGAGTTCCCCGGAGAGGTTTACGGCATGGTGCTCAACCTCGAGGAGGACAACGTAGGTGCGGTACTCCTGGGTGATGCCAGAAGCATTGCGGAGGGAGATATGGTAAAGTCCACAGGACGAGTGGTAGAGGTTCCTGTCGGTGATGCGATGAGGGGACGTGTTGTCAATGCGCTGGGTCAGCCCATCGACGGCAAGGGCCCCATTGAGACTACCGCACATCGCCAGATCGAGCGAGTTGCGCCCGGTGTTATCACCAGAAAGTCCGTAGACACCCCTCTCCAGACCGGTATTAAGGCTATCGATGCGATGGTTCCCATCGGAAGAGGACAGAGAGAGTTAATTATCGGCGACCGTCAGACCGGAAAGACGGCCATCGCTATTGATACCATTATCAATCAGAAGGGCAAGGATGTACTCTGTATCTATGTAGCCATCGGTCAGAAGGCATCCACCGTTGCAAGTATTGTAAAGACGCTGAATGAGTACGGCGCGATGGATTACACCACCGTTGTCGCAGCGACGGCCAGTGAGCTGGCACCCCTGCAGTATATTGCGCCCTACTCCGGCTGTGCCATCGGTGAGGAGTGGATGGAGCAGGGAAAGGATGTTCTGATCGTCTACGATGATCTGTCCAAGCACGCAGCTGCATACCGTACCCTGTCTCTGCTGCTCAAGAGACCTCCGGGACGTGAGGCATATCCCGGCGACGTATTCTATCTGCATTCCAGACTGCTGGAGCGTGCGGCAAAGCTCTCCGATGAGCTGGGCGGTGGTTCCCTGACTGCACTGCCGATCATTGAGACCCAGGCCGGCGATGTTTCCGCATATATTCCGACCAACGTGATCTCCATCACCGATGGTCAGATTTATCTGGAGACAGAGATGTTCAATGCAGGTTTCCGCCCTGCGGTAAATGCAGGTCTGTCTGTATCGCGAGTAGGTGGTGCTGCACAGATTAAGGCGATCAAAAAGATCGCGGCTCCCATCCGTGTGGAGCTGGCACAGTACCGCGAGCTGGCGAGCTTCGCACAGTTTGGTTCTGAGCTGGATGCTGACACCAAGCAGCGTCTGGAGCAGGGCGAGCGCATCAAGGAGATTTTAAAACAGCCCCAGTACAAGCCCATGGGCGTTGAGTACCAGGTGATCATCATCTACGCTGCGACCAAGAAGATGCTTCTGGATGTTGCAGTGGAGGATATCTCCCGCTTTGAGAAGGAGCTGTTTGAGTATATTGACACGAAGCATCCCGACATCCCCGAGCGTATTCGTACCGAGAAGGCACTGTCCGAGGAGCTGGAAACTGAGCTGACCGACGCGATTGCTGCATTTAAAGCAGAGTTCAATTAGGATATACTCGGGGGAATATTTTCCCCGGGAATATGTTCAGGATAGAACGCTGTGAATGCAGAATACGTCTGTCCGGCGGAAAGAAGGTGACGCCATGGCTACCATGCGCGAAATTAAGCGAAGAAAGGCCAGTATCCAGAGCACCGAGCAGATCACCAACGCCATGAAGCTGGTGTCCACGGTGAAGCTCCAGAAGTCCAGAGCGAAAGCGGAGCGGACCAGGCCCTATTCGGATATGATGTATGCCACCGTGAACCACATTCTCTCCTGCACTGATCAGATTGAGCATCCTTATCTGCAGTCCGGAAAGTCGGACAAGAAGGGGATCATCGTGGTCAGCTCCAACCGTGGACTGGCAGGAGGGTACAACTCGAACATTGTCCGGCTGGTGCAGTCCAGCGGGATCGCCTCCAACGACGCTGTCCTCTACACCGTGGGAAAGAAGGCCCGCGAGGCGTTGAGTCACCGCGGATACACGGTGGTGAAGGACTACTCCGATCGGATCGAGAGTCCGGAGTACGCTGACGCCATGGAGATTGGGCGCAGAGTGATGCAGGACTATCTGAATCAGGAGATCGGGGAGATCTATCTGGTATATACTTCATTTAAAAATACAGTCAGCCATGAACCGAAGATGCTGAAGCTGCTTCCCATCGAGGCGGAGCAGATGGAGGCTGCCGAGGAGCAGGAGGATGAGCTCAGTATGAGCTATGATCCCGGCGAGGCGGAGGTTCTTGATAAGCTGATCCCGCTGTACATGAACAGCCTGATCTACGGCGCGCTGGTGGAATCTCTCGCCAGCGAGAACGGAGCCAGAATGCAGGCCATGGACGCGGCGACCAGCAACGCTGAGGAAATGATCGACAAACTCTCTCTCCAGTACAATCGTGCCCGCCAGGCATCGATCACGCAGGAGATCACAGAGATCATCGCAGGCGCGAACGCGATAGGGTGAAAGCAATGAGTCAAGCACACTGGTTCCGTGCTTGCATGGGAAACGGTGTATTTGACAAATGTCCATCCGGAGCAGGATACACAGGGCGTAGACTGCGAGGGAGGTGTGTGCAAGGCACACAGTTTCACCTGATGAAACTATAAAGAATAAGGAGTGAGCAAGGAGATGGCAGAGACAAATACCGGTAAAATCACTCAGATCATCGGCGCCGTGCTGGATGTCAAATTCAGCCGGGGACAGCTTCCCGCGATCAACGACGCAATCGTGATCACCCGCAAGGATGGCACGAAGCTGACCGTGGAGGTATCCCAGCACCTGGGTGATGATACTGTCAGATGTATTGCGATGGATTCCACCGACGGACTTGTCCGCGGCATGGAAGCCGTTTCTACCGGAGCTCCCATTACTGTTCCGGTCGGAGAGATTACTCTTGGCCGTATATTCAACGTATTGGGCGACCCTATTGATAATAAGCCCGCCCCTGAAGCGACGGAATATCTTCCGATCCACCGCAAGGCTCCCTCATTTGAGGAGCAGGCGACCACCACAGAGATTCTGGAGACAGGTATAAAGGTCGTTGACCTTCTCTGCCCCTACCAGAAGGGTGGAAAGATCGGTCTGTTCGGCGGTGCCGGTGTAGGTAAGACCGTGCTGATTCAGGAGCTGATCCGAAATATTGCGACGGAGCACGGCGGCTATTCCGTATTCACCGGAGTAGGCGAGCGTACCCGTGAGGGAAATGACCTGTATCACGAGATGCAGGAGTCCGGTGTTATCAACAAGACCACCATGGTGTTCGGACAGATGAACGAGCCGCCGGGAGCGAGAATGCGCGTCGGCCTGACCGGTCTGACCATGGCGGAGTACTTCCGCGATCAGGGCGGAAAGGACGTGCTGTTGTTTATCGATAATATTTTCCGTTTTACTCAGGCAGGTTCCGAGGTATCCGCGCTGCTGGGCCGTATGCCCTCCGCAGTAGGTTATCAGCCTACCCTGCAGACCGAGATGGGTGCTCTGCAGGAGCGTATCACCTCCACCAAGAAGGGTTCCATCACCTCCGTTCAGGCCGTTTATGTGCCTGCGGATGACTTGACTGACCCCGCACCTGCGACCACCTTCGCACATCTGGATGCGACCACCGTACTGTCTCGTTCCATCGTGGAGCTGGGTATTTATCCGGCAGTTGACCCGCTGGAGTCCACCTCCCGCATCCTCGATCCCCGTATCGTGGGTGAGGAGCACTATGCGGTAGCCCGCGGTGTTCAGGAGATTCTGCAGAGATACAAAGAGCTTCAGGATATCATCGCGATTCTGGGTATGGATGAGCTTTCCGAGGAGGAGAAGCAGATCGTGGCCAGAGCCAGAAAGGTGCAGCGTTTCCTGTCCCAGCCTTTCTTCGTGGCAGGTCAGTTCACCGGTCTGGAGGGACGCTATGTGCCTCTGGGTGAGACCATTCAGGGCTTCAAGGAGATCATCGAAGGAAAGTATGACCACATTCCGGAGAGCTGCTTCCTGAATGCAGGAAATATCGATGACGTGCTTGCCCGCGTAAAATAAGGGGGTAGTCAGATGGCAGAGGAAAAGATGTTCCGGCTGAAGATCATTACCCCGGACAGAATCTTTTACGAGGGAGAGGCCGACATGGTGGAGATGTCCACATCCAACGGCGACGTGGGTATCTACAAAAACCATGTGCCCACCACACTCATCCTGATTCCCGGAGTCTTGAGCATTCATCAGGATGGCGAGATGAAGGAGGCCGCCCTTCACTCCGGCTTTGCGGAGATTCTGCTCGATCAGGTGACGATTCTGGCTGAGGCGGCCGAGTGGCCTGACGAGATCGACGTGGAGAGAGCGAGACGGGCGAGGGAGCGTGCTGAGGAGCGCATTCAGAGTCACGCAAGCGATGTCGATGTGGCGAGAGCACAGCTGGCGCTCAGGAGATCGCTGGTGAGGATGAAGGTAGGACATTGAAACGTCACAACGAAGGCAAATCACCGGTGTGACTACAGGAAATTAGAAGATACGCAGCAGGAGATGACCTCCGCGGAAATGGCCGGGACGTTGTCTCCTGTTTTATTGTGGAAATGAACAGCCGGAGTGATCCTGATGATGCCCCCTGTCACTGGTAGATTAATGAAATTTTTGTGGACTGCTGGACTTGCGTTCAAAATTGGTGTATACTGAGGGACGCAGTGAGGGTGAACATAGAACGATAGAGTGGCTTGGGGGCGCTGTCGCGGGGAAGAAAAATAAACATACTGTTGCGGGAGCACTGCGCAAACCGATATGCATAAGAGAAAGGTGGGTTCATCAAATGGGAAGTCAGCTTAATATTGCAATCTGCGATGATGATCAGCGTGATCTTACCACCATCGATGAGCTGACCCGTTCGATTTTGCAGAGCGAGGGCATAATCGGTGAGATTGTCTGTTATGAAAGCAGCCGGGACCTTCTTGAAGTGATTACAAATGGAGAGCGATTTCATCTCCTTCTGCTGGATGTGCAGATGGACGAGCTTGGCGGCATCGAGCTGGCGGCAGCCCTGAGAAAGCAGAAAAATAAAACCGCGATTGTTTTTATTTCCAGCAATCTGGAGATGGCACTGCGCGGATACGAGGTTTCCGCGTCACGCTATCTGGCAAAGCCGGTTGATCCGGAAAGACTGCGGGAGGCACTGCTGTATTGTTACAAAGAATGGCGGGAGAAAAGAGAACTCTTGCTGCCGACAGATCAGGGACAGCAAAAAGTTTCCGCGTCTGAGATTTTGTATGTGGAGGCCTATGACCGAGGCACGAGATTCATCCTGACGGAGGAGCCGGTGGAGACCAGACTTAAATTTTCAGAAGCGGAGGCGTTGCTTCCCGCTTCGTTATTTGTGCTCTGCCACAGAGCCTATCTGGTAAATCTTGCGTATGTAAAGCGCATCAGATCCTGTGAATTTGAATTAAAAACCGGTGCCACTGTACCAATCAGCAAGCACCGGTTTCCGGTTGTGAACAAACGGTTTATCGATTATATCCGGGATTGAAGCCCGGTCTGCAGCCATAATTTGTTTGACTGAGTTATGATGAAGTTCACGGTGAAGTTTACGGTGAAGTTCATCATGAAGTTCCCGGCGGATTTCCGACTGCTTAGAGGAGCGGGAGCGCTACCGTAACTGTATAACGGTCCGCCTCCTGTGCGATGTCGACTACACCGTCATGACGCTCCGCGATCTGGCGGATGATCTTGAGCCCTAAACCGTGCATCGGCACGGTTTCTTTTTTTGTTTCCGGAGCAGCGGGAGAAATGATCGCGGAATTCTCACAGCAGAAGACAAAAAAGTCGTTCTTCACATGGATGTCAAGGCGAATATAAGGGGAAGCGATGCCATCCGTTCCGGCTGCTTTGAGTGCATTGTCCATAATATTCATTACCAGAGAGCACAGCTCGGCGTCAGGCAGAGGAAGCGTTTCGGGCGCATCGGACTTGATGATCTCCACTCCGATGCCGGAATCGGCAGCAAGGGCCAGTTTACTGTTCAGGATAATATCCAGCATTTCATTTCCGCTCTGTACCACAGGGCGGATGTTTTCGTTTTGACCAATGAGGCCGTCCAGATACTTTACGGTCTTTTCATCAGCGCTCATGTCGCGGAGAATCTGAAAGTGCTTGTTCATATCGTGGCGGAGCATCATGACTTCCTCGTGCTGGCGGCGGAGATTTTCGTAGCTGGCCAGCGCCAGCTCCTGCTGCTCCTTCAGCAGCCGTTTTTCCATATGGCGGTCCAGTTCGCCTTTCACGATTTCCACGAGGGCGGCGAGCAGCGCTGAGCCCATGACCGTGGGCAACAGACGGTAATAGACATAACCAATCTGCCGGTTTTGCAGGGATATGCTCAGCTGGTAGAAGACCTGATCGTCACGGATGAACAGGTATATCCAATAGACAGCGGTCGAGACCAGAGCCAGAGGGATGAATAGCCGATAGAAATAGTTTTCTTTTCTCCAGAACAGGCTGCCAAGGATCAGCAAAGTGAGTAATCCGGCAAAGGCAATCCATTCCGGCAGCGAATAGCAGAGAAAATGCAGCGCGGGATCGATAGTAAGCGGGGATTTGCTCACGATGGCGATATGCGCGATCAGCGACAGGCCGTAAAGGCCGGTCACCCCCAAAAGGAGCTTTCGGTACTTGCCTGCGCGGATGCCGAGAAAAATCAGCAGCGCGCCTGCGGCAAACAGGCGGATCATAACAGTGTAAGTTCCCAGGGTATTGCTGAAGTAGGAATAGAAGAAAGAAGCATCGACCAATCTGAAAGCCATCCACAAGAATGCCACCAGAGCGGCGAAAAGCATTCCCACATCCTGATTGCGGACAAACGCGATCAGAAGGAACACACCCACAACAAACGCGGCGGCCGCCGCAATGGCGGTTCCGAAGCTCTCCGCGATCAGCCCGCTCTCGTAGGCATAGCCGCAATAGAGATAAACATCGCAGGGAAATGCTTTGAAAGAGCTGAACTCTGAAAATTCCGGTGAGGACTGTGCGATGGTCAGCGTTTTGCCCTGATAATTCAGGGGCAGGGAGATGATGATCGGCTCCGTTCTGTCCCACTCATTCATGGGAAGGTCAAGATATCCGATGCGGTTGTCCAGCTCCGGGCAGTCGGTGTAGATCAGCGCATCGTCCAGAAATACGGAGAACCTTCTGTCTGCGGCACCGAGCTGTAAAGTAGGGGTGTCCAGCTCCTCGGCCAGCACGCGGGAGAAGTAAAAGGTCTGCCCCAATTCCAGGCCTGTATAGCCGCCGAAGCCATCCGGCTCCAGAAAGGTTTTATTATCCTCGTCCTGCGTGAAAACTGTCCAGCCCTTGTCATCATATTCCACTGAGGTGGAGATTTCGCCCTCCATCTGTCCAAGCAGGGAGAGATTCAGGGACAAGTCCTCCATGGGCCTGGTATAGACAGACAGCAGTGTGCCGAAACCAATGCAGAGGACCAGAGAAATGAGCAGCGCGGCCCCTGTTTTCATCTTTATTTTCATGATCAATTACCTCCCGAACATACTCGCATATTGTTTATCATACCGATAAGGAGGAAGGGTGTCAATTACAAGTTGAACGGATTTTTGTATTTTTATCCGGCGGCGGAATGTGGTTTCCCACTCGCGCCGAATTCGCGCCCAGTCACGCAGAGATGGTTGAGTTTCGAAAAAAACGTGATAAAATGAGCATGGAATAATGCCGCAATTTATTTCTTGCGGATAAGACTGATACAGTTAAAACCGATAAATCATTCCCAGAGGAGGAAAAATAAATGAAAGAAAACAAGCTGTTTAAGCGAATCCTTTGCTTTGGCATCAGTATAGTGATGGTGTTTACCATCGCGCTGAGTCCACTGCCGGGGGATATTTTCTCCGGACTGATCGAAGGAGCGGTGGCCGATGCGGCAGGGGCTGATCTTGCCCTGTCTCAGAGCGAGCTTGCCATGGGTGTCAGTGTGGTGCCCGGCGATCAGGCGTCCCAAGATTCGTTTATGAATCGCTATGTGAGGACTTCAGGCACCAACCTGAACATCAACTATCTGTGGAAAAAGGTGTCCTCGACCACCAAGGATGTAAAGGGTGCGTCGGATACAGTGCCGGTGGGCACCCTGTCCCAGAGCAGCTCCAGTAAGTATTGGTCTGCCCAGTATAAGTGGACGCTGGATGATCAGGCGAAATCCTGGCTGGATAAGTATACGCTGAAGTTTGAGGCGAATCTGGTGGCGAACAAGCATGAACACGGGTGCGGCGGCGAAGACCACTGGAATAATGCCTATGTCACGATCCGGACGAAAGACTGGGATCTGAGCACAGATTACGGTTACGAAGATATCGGGCAGATCCTGGGAAAGACGTCGCAGCAAAATACCGTCGAGGTGAAGGAGACGATCAGCGAGACATGGAGCAATATCAGCCTTCTGACCTACACGGCAAAGCATTTCGGCGGACAGACCTGCGGCGGCCCCGAGGTCGGCGGTTCTGTGTTCTATCTGGTGGATGACAGCAGTCCCAGGATTACCGATGTTTATCTGTCTACAGACATCGATGGCAATGGAAGATTTGGTCAGCATACCAGTTTTGGAAGCAGCAGCTCCATTACCGGCTATGTGGTGCTGCAGTTCAGCGAGGCTGTCCGTCTGGCAGACAATTACGCGAAGACAGATGCCCTGACGCTGGATCTGGAGGCACGTTACGGAGAAAAGTCCGGTTATGCAATAAATTCCAACTATGATCTTACTGCGACATTCGTTAAGTTGACCGATGATAACAAGATGGTCTTCGAGTTCTCCATTCCCGCAACGATGGAGAAGGGGAATACCCATGTCTACATTACCGGTATCAAGAATGTGCAGGACTTTAATCAGAAGTGGGATCTGAAGCTTTATAAGGCTGACGGAACTGAGTTCCCCACCTCCGGTCTGGAGGCGACCAACCGTATTACGGACATCGCGGGCAACAGCCTGAACTGGAGCGCCAGCGATAAGTCTACAGGGACTTACTATTTTGACAATGTGGCTCCGACCCTGTCCTCCATCAACATGACCGGAAGCATGATCACCCCGGTCAGCACCCAGGAGATCACCAGCTGGACGGGCAACTCCGCTGACCTTGGGCACGTCTTTGCCGGCGTGGGCGACAGCCTTGGATTCCAGGTATATTTCTCTGAGTCGATCAAGAATACCAACGGGATTAAGGCGGTCCTGAATATCAAGGATGCGGCCGGAAACCCGATCAAGCTGGATGTCAGCAGGGTATCGGGTAATTGCATCACCTTCAAGAACTTTACTGTCACGGAGGAGATGCAGTGTGAGGGCTATATTTTGATCACCGGATTTGAAGGCGCGGGCAATCTCTCCGATCTGGCGGGAAATAAAGTTGCGACAAATATGACCGGCGATCTCAAGGTATTCCCCCCACAGAAAATCAATCTGGATCTGGATAAGCCGGTGATCAGCACCACGATGAGCGCTGACGATGGCGTCTATATGATGACCAATGAAGACATCGGCGGCGAGTATTTCTCCTTCCCGGTAGTGTTCAAGGAGGATACCAGTAAGAATGCTGCGCCGTACTATTCGACGATCAATGACAAGCCGGTACAGTTTGTCATTGTGACACCGAACGACGCGATTAATTTCACCTATTATATGGATAACAGCCAGACTGCAAAGGCTGAAGAGTTTGAGAGCAGCGGCGTTACGGTGTCCTCCGTCGACGGAGCGACCAGATATCAGGCGGAGGCAAAGATCTCCGATGGCTTGCAGTATTATCTGCATATCCGCTTGGATCCGAACAACGATTACAGTGACACAGTGACCAAGGATGACACAAACGGTGTGTTCTTCAACGGAACGATCCATTTCTATGTGTCCGACTGGGCCGGCAATGAGGGAACCAACTCCTTTGCGGTCAAGCATCAGGTAGATATGGAGGCACCTTCGGTCAGTGTAGACAATAATCTGCAGCTCAGTGTGGATTATGAAGGCGGTAACGCCGGCGTCACCGCAAACTTCTCTGCAAGCGACAACTATGATCTGCAGGAGGTTTCCTATCAGTGGCAGTATCGTTTTATGACAGATGCGGCTGCAGGTACCTGGAGCGAGTGGACGAGCATCGACCAAAAAACGGTGAATATCACCACCGGGCTGTCGGAAAAGTATTCCGGAAACAATACATACACATTTACCTTCCCTCCCGACAGCGATTTTACAAACCGTGTCGGCGAGATCAAGATAACCGTCACGGCGGAGGACCGGCTGGGTCGGAATGCTGTGGTTACCAGTAAAACGCTGGCATTTAACTTCTCCAAGCCCACCGGAAACTATAGTGTCACCGGAGGAACGGAGGCAGAGCCGCTGACCAAACCGGTTGTAAAGATCATGGAGGCGGAGTCGAGCATCGGGGAGTCGAGCATCGGGGAGGCCCGCACGGTCATGCTGATCAAGCTCCCCGGCGAGACAGCTGCCAATACTTACTATATGTACGATCCACAGCGGGCGGTGAAGTATGAAGAGGCAGCGCCGACCTATTATGTGGCAGATATTTTTGATCCGCTCTACCAGTTCTATGAGGACAGCAGTAAATATAAGCTGCTCGAGAGCGGATACGGTTCCTGGTATAAGATCACCATCGATCTGAGCACGGGTGTATGCACCGCGGCAGATGAGGTGGCCGATGCTGAGTGGATCGATTTGGCGAAGAAACTGTTCCAGACTTACGGAGCGTGGGACGTAAAATTTGTCACCTCTCCCGATTTTGAAGTGTACTATAATAATATTGTTGGTGGGTATGAGGCGTTTAATTTTACCCCCGGAACGACGGCGATTACCACGTCCAACATCTATCTGGCAAACAGTGCGAAGTTTGACATCGAGTTCACCGCCGCGACGAATGAGAACGGCGAGGATGTGAAGTCTGCGCTGAGTGGGTACAGTACCTCCGCAAGTCCTGCGATGAACACCTACCCCACGCTGGACAATGTGGCCCTTACCATCAAGGTGACCAACACCTCCGATTCAGTTGAGACAAATGTAAATAAGTATGGTTTCAAGGCACTGGATTATACGGGCAGTAAGATACAGCTGTTCTACACCGGGACCAAGGACGGGACTGAAGAGGTCCTTCTGAGAACCTGGGATCTGGCACAGTCCTCGGACGGAGTTCAGACCATCGTGTTCAGCGAGGACGAAATCAAAACAGTTGATGGATGGTCAGACGGATTTAAGACCGGCTGGTACACCCTGCGTGTCACGGTCAAGAATCTGAATGATCGTGAGTTTACGGATATCTACGATGAAACAGTGGCAAATCAGTTCATCGAGGAGATCGATCTCTATATCGATATCACCGAGCTGGATATGTCCATGGAGGCCTACTATAAAGCGTACACCTACAACAAGAGTGTGGTGGTTCGTGACGGCGGGGAAGACAGCCTTTACAATTTCAACGATGCTACTCTGGCGGATAAGGAGATCATTCTCAGTCTGGCGGATGTACCGTCCAGCTGGAATCAGACCACCTGGCTGCAGTTCTCCCGCGGTCAGCGCGAGGACGGTATGGGCAGTACCGTGAGGGAGAATATTCAGATTCGCGTGCGCAACGCCACCTACGATGCGCTGGGCACCACCGCCGAGAGCACCGCGCTCTGGGTGGACGGCTCCGGTCAGACAGTGTACTACTATGTTCCTGTGCTGGTTAAGGAGGTTAAGGAGGGCGCATACGGAACGGCTTCCGATATCTCATCCACAACCCAGACGGGTCTGAAGCTGCCGATGCTGGATGGCTACAATCTGTTGATTTATGAGATCGTCAGCACCAACGGCACGGTGAAAACGTATGAGGTTCCTGTCTTTGTCTACGGTCAGGCGGAGGAGTGGGATCTGGATTACACCATGACCACCCACGGGCAGTATGTGCGCAGTGTGACGCTCAGTGCCGCTGTTCCCGGTGATGCAGGTCTGGACAATTCCGTTTTCTACTACGGTCCTGTTTTTGAGAAAATGGAAGACGATGAGACGGTTCCTGACAGTTACACCCTCACCAACAATGTGGAAAACCAGGCGTTCTACCTGTTGGATCAGAACGGAAATCTTTCCAGCAGAACCTTGACGCTGTATGACGCGGACGGCAATGTGCTGGATATCGACGGTGTGGCGCCTTATGCCATGAATGTAAACGTTGACGATTATCTCAAGAACTGGATGTATTATTTTACGATAAGCGTCAGAGATCTTGAGAGTGCGGTTTCCGCCAAGGATATAACCCTCACCTTTGATACCGACTATTCGGCAGTGCTGCTGGGGCTGACCGGAGAAGCGCGGGCGAACAATACGCAGCAAGTCACCATGTCCCTGCCTTTGGCGGTGGATGAGAACGGTGAATATCTGATGAATGCGGACGGCACTTATGCGGTCTGGGAGAAATACGAGGTTGGCCACAACGGCGTATTCCGCACTCAGATTGTTGAGGAGTCTGTGGATGAGGAGACCGGAGTGGGCACACTGGAGCTCAGAGTCTGGATGGTTACCCAGGCCGATGAGGATTCTGCGGACTTTGATACCCAGTGGACGATGATGGTCACTGCTCCCGATGTTTACGGCAACGAGACCACGGAAACAGTGGATCTTGAGAGAGGCATGTCGCCTTATCTGGGAACTGGTGCGGTGATTGAGGGAAGTGATTCGGGTTACTTCGGATGTGAAGAATGCGGTTATGGTTTGACTTCGGACGGAACCGTCGGTATTTGGTGCGGAGCACCTCTTGCATCTCTGACCGGGTACGGTGCCGGGGAGCAGAAGTTTGTATTTTCCGGAAATGACCAGCCGCTTTGGTACACCACTGCTCCGATGATTTTCCAGGATGGCACATATCAGCTGGAGGCAGTCGACCTGTTCGGAGTGGTACGTGATCTCAGCGTGGATGTTTATGATTTCGGCGAGCAGGGCGTTTCCGTGACCTTCTCCACCACCGATCCCACCAACCAGCCTGTCACCGTCATGGCGGAGGCTACCGGAACGGTAGAGACGATCACTTCCATCGTCTCCGACACCGGAGTGACCGGAACCATCGATCCGGCTGATCCCTCCAAGGCGAACATCACGGTGGAGGATAACTGTACGATCACGATCACGACCTCAGCCAAGAATGAGGACGGTTCCTTCGTGCAGCGGATGGTGAAGGTTACCAACATCGATAAGAAGGTCGATGATACTTATTTTGCTTTGTATGATTACCGGTATCAGCAGTTGACCGGAACGGAGACTGAGGTGGAGGGCGACGTGACCGTATACCTGATGTGCGACACCGAGACCGTCTACACCACCAACGGACCGGACACCTATACCTTCCCTGCCGGCAGCAAGAAGGGAGACAGCTACACCTTCGAGTATGTGGACAGGGCAGGAAATGTGGGAACCAATACCGTGGTTCTGTCCTTTGACATTGTTCCGATCCCGCCGGCTCCGGACAAGGAAGCGCCGGATATCACGCTGAATGTATACGGAGTGCGGAACAATAAATCGGATTACCTGATCGATCTGTTCAATCCGGTTGACACGTATGCGGCAGATGAGGACGGCAAACCGGTATTGAAAGCAGACGGAACCCTTGATGTGACTGAGGCCGGAGCACCGCAGATCACGAATCTGCTCGGTGAATACAAGGCGCAGCAGTACAGAGTCGTTCTTTCCATCACTGACGGAAGCGACACCAAGGTGATCGTTCAGCCGGCAGGCACCGCGGCGCCGGTAGATTACAGTGCGGCAGCCACCGGCAGCACCGTGGACTTTGTCACTGTGTCCGCGACTTCAAAGAAGGCTACGCTGACCATCAGCGAGAACGGCACATTTGACTTATATGTCATTGATGCCAATAACAATATTTCGGCGATCACCGGCATTGTGATCAGCGGAATCGACAAAACAGCTCCTGTCCTGTATGCGGATTACGAGGTGGGAACGAACCAGGAGACCGGACTTCCCATGGTCACCGCCACCTTCCTGCCGGAGAATAAGGATGAGCAGTTCGACCTGATCATTCCGATCAGCCAGATGCTCAGCAAGATCGTACAGCTGGAGAACGGCGAGTATGAGTACGGTTACGATGAAAACGGCGATTGGGGAGAGATTCCCGTGCTGCAGGATGTGATCCGCTACTACACCCTGTTTGACAACAACGGTGAGTTTGCCTTCAACTACCGCGACGAGTACGGTAATCTTGGTCAGGCCGTTGCAGCGGTCAAGGGCATGGATACCTCCGCGGCCATCGTGAAATCCGTCATCTGGTACGGAACCGTCGGCAATGTATTGCCGGAGGTAATGAAGGCAAGTGCCCTCGTTGTCAACCGGGATATCACCGCCGAGCTGAATATGAGCAAGCCCATCAGCGATGTAAAGCTTTATGTGTACAGCGCTGACGCAGAAAACAATGCGGGCGCACTGATTTCTGCAGATGCACCGGTAGAGGTATCCTTCACCGGTACGAATATCTACATTACTTATACCGACAATGTAAATTATCAGATCGTGGTGGAATACACCGCATCGGCCAGCGGACGAAAGGGCTATCAGACACTGCCCGCAGTGGAGTGTATTGACAAGACCGCACCGGTGATCACCTTGGTCGGTGGTCCCGATCTGGCGGAGAACAAACGCAGCGCGAAGCTGACATTTACGTCGAATGAGGACGCTCTTCTCTCTGTCGAGGCGGAGGATGGATATACCACCGAGTTTACCTGGACGGCGACCTCCAACGCGGAGACGGAGCTGTACTTCACCGACAAGGCAGGAAACCGCACCGTCTTGACGGTGAGCGATCTGGGCATCGACGAGGAGATGCTGGAGGTTTGGTACAGCACAACTGCCGACGGAGCTGACGCTACCGAGGATCCTCTGGAAGGATTGACACTGGATCCCGGCGACACCTTCTATGTGAAGGTGAGCAAGGCGGCTGCCGCAGTGCTGAGCGGAGAGGCGAAGGGTGATGTGGAGGCAGATACCTGGACTGCACTGACCCTGTCCGACGAGTCCGGTCTGCAGATTGCGCAGTTCACCGACAAGAATACCGGAGACGTGGTTTACGGTATTGTAGCGGCGGCACCCAAGGACAATATCGCGCCCATCATTGAGCTGGCGACCAGCACCGTTGTGGTGGATGAGGGTGTCAGCGCAGGCGAGATGCTGGCGGCGATCTGCACCGGAGTCACCGTCACCGACGACAAGGATGGTGTGATCGATTTCACCGTTACCGGCTATCCGGATGAGAGTATCGCGGGCTTGTATGCTCTGGAATATAAGGCGGTCGATGAGGCAGGAAACAGTGTTGTCGCATTCAGAAATCTGTATATCATGGCGGAGGGTACACCGATCCTGTGGATCAACGATGATCCCGGACTGCCTTACGGAAAGGTTGTCATCAAGGACGGTGAGAACATCACCCTGAGACTGGAGAACCTGATGGATGGCGAGCCTGTGATCATCAAGTACCAGGAGGGTATCAAGACCACCGGCCAGATGAAGTATTACTCAACTACCGTAGAGGACATGAGCTTCAGCGTTACCGAGCCCGGTCACTACACCATTTATGTCCGCAGTCAGGGCAGAGTGGAATACGTTACCTATATTTATGTGGAGGATAAGTGATGAAGAAAATTTCCTCTTGCTTGAAAAGATTATGTGCCATACTGTTGGCAGTGACCATGGTGGCAGGCCTTGCGCCTGCCGCCGGGGTGAGCTTCAGACAGCTGATCGCCCACGCCGAGGAGGACCTGGGCGGTGCCTACGAGCTGAATAACGGCTATATCAAGGTCACAGTCTCCCCGAACAACGGCGGTTTTGGCATCCGCACCGTGGAGGGTGACAAGATAAACAAGTCCGATAACGACCGCTACCTGGTGTATGAGTACGACGAGGATAATACCTCCTTCACCTCCTTCCGGGTGACCCGCGGCGGAGAGACGAAGGAATACATCTTCGGCGGCGAGTATGCGGGCAGCTCCGAGGTGACGGTGTCCAAGGAGGACGGCGAGCTGATCGCAGTCTGGTCCGTGGATGACCTGACCTTTACCCAGACCATCAGCCTGGTGGCCACCGGCTCCACCGAGCACGGTTCTGCCCTGATCAGCTACAGCGTGGAAAACACGGGAGAACCGGCTGAGATCAAGTGCCGTATCCTGATGGATACCGCCCTGGGTTATCAGGACTTTGCTTACTACAATATCGGCAATAAATTCGAGGATTTTGAGGTGGCCCTCACTGAGGACGGTTATAATAAGTCCTTCTATGCGGCGAACAACCCCTCCGATCCCACGATTATGGCTTACACCATCAATGCCTCCATCGACAATGAGGAGTGCAAGCCTTATCAGACGATCTTTGCCCATTGGAACAATCTGGCATCCACTGTGTTTGACTACACGCCGGATACCGAGATGAACTTTACCAACCCCTACAACATCCAGTATCTGACCTCCGACAGTGCCTACGCGCTGTACTTTGATCTGGGTCAGGTGGCAGAGGGCGGCACCGCCATGGCTGCCACCAACTACGGTGTGTACTCCAACGAGAGCGTGTCCGCGGAGGCAACCGTGAGCGTGAATGTGAATGCCCCCGATGTGATGGAGTTTGCGGTGGGAGCTGACGGCAAAGAAGATCAGACGGCCTACGAGAACGGCGGCCGGTTTGATGTAAAGACCTACATTGAGAACTTCGGCACGCAGGACTACGAAAAGATCCGGATCATGGTCTACGCCGCAGGCGGCATCGATCCTCTGGATCAGGACGGAAATCCGACGAACAGCACCTACGAAAACCCCTATTCCATGGATATCGCGGATGTGACCGCGGGCGAGCAGATCGAGATTGACTGGGGATTCATCGCAGAGCCTCAGGAGACCGGTCAGTATGCGAAGGTTCACTATAAGATCTACAATGTCGGCGACGCTGCCACTCTGGGCACCGGAGTAATCATGACGGAAAATCTGCTGGGCGAGGGCCACAGCTACATTTTGTGTCCCGGCTCCGTGGAGAAGATCCCGGCGATCAAGTTTACCGGTTCTTCCCCCGACACTATCTACACCTCCGGCCTGCGCAATCTGTTTGTGACCGGAGAGAACTTCAGTATGCTGCTGGATACCGCCGCATACCGTGTGATGCTGAGCCGTGTGGACGGAAACCGGATTAACGGCGAGACCAGCGTGGAGATCCCCGCCGATCAGGTAAAGATCGACGATGCCACCAATGTGATGACCGTCATCTTCTCCGAGGACACCCCCGGAACGCTGGCAGAGGGCATGTATCAGCTGACCATCGATTACACCGATACCTCCAAGGAGGATATCTCCGGTCGGGCTCTCCGTTTCCATGTGTCCTCCGATGTGAAGTACAAAAACGATTCCTACGGCTTCCTGGCCGTGATCAAGGATAAAGATAACCTCACCTACTCCATCGAGCGGTTCACCGATGCCGATGAGTATTGGATGGAGGTCGAAAACAAGCGTATTCTCCGCGAGAATGTTCTGCTGGAGCTGAAGGGAAGCTTCATCAAGGAAAAGACCGACGATGAGAGTGTAACCAAGTACACCGGCACTTCTCTCAGTGACACCGACAACGTGATGACCCTGAACGACTGTCTGGATATCCGCGACGGTGTGATGACCGTCACCGAGAAGGACGGTTCCGTGACGGTGGACTTTGACGCGGAGATCTACACCACCGGAAGCGGTACCCACGTGTGGTCCGGTATGGCTGCGTTGACCGAGCTGGAGGCAGGGACAGAATACACTCTGATTCCCTACGGTGAGAACGGCGAGCGTGTTCCGGATGAGGAGGAATACCCCTCTGTAGTAAACTATTCCGGCGAGCCCATCACTCTGCTGTGGCCCTCCGTGGGACAGGGCTTCCAGTCCCTGATGGGTCTGCTGTTTGAGTTGAAGTACGGTGAGCTGGGCGTGATCCTCCACGAGGAGGCGACCACCGAGAAGGGCAGTGAGACCCGCGTGGTAGGCTTCGGCGCTGCGATGGATCTGTCCTTCCTGATCCCCGGCTCTGTCGATAAGCAGGTGATCCTGGACAGCGGAGGAAAGACCAAGGATATCCTGGGTTCAAGCTGGGATGCGGCTGAGCACAATTCCATTTCCTTCAGCCCCGCTGAGATCCGTGCGCTGAACAAGCAGGCGAACTGTCGTGCCAACACGGCAAAGACCGATGCGACTCCCGAAGATGTGGAGAAGGGAAACTTCACCGATATGACTGTGGATGAGACCCCCGGCTATAACGCTGCAACCATCGTCATCGATGATGTTCTCTTTGGCGGAGAGTATCTGGGTGTGAATATGGAAGTGTGCCTGGGCGTTCCGCCCTTCATCATGGGCATGCCCGCGATTGAGGCGGTTCTCAGCGTACATACAGTCGGAGACTGGTCCTTCAGCGTGGACGGACAGTGTCACTTCATGAACTTTAAGTTGGAGGCAGGTATCGCCTTTAAGAGCAAGGACGATACACCGATTCCCGATCGCCTGAGCTTCTTCCTGGGCGGCATTGAGCCCGGTTTCAATGTGGACGGCGTGGGCGTGCTGTGGCTCCAGGGAGCAGGCGGCGGTGTCGAGAATCTCTACGACACGTTCTTTATGACCGATTCGATCCCGCCCATCAAGCTGATCATTGAGGCGCAGTTCTCCATTATGCAGCTGTTCAATGCGAGAGCGAGACTGGGACTCAGCCTGCGGGGAATCGATGTGTCCCTGACCAACGGTCAGTTTACCGAGCATACAAATGAGGAAACCGGAGTAGTGACCAGACCTCAGCCCATCACCATGGATGCAAGTATGGTGATCGACTGGTATCCCGAGTTCTACTTCGAGGGTGTGGTCAACCTGATGCTGGCGATGTGTATCAACGGCGGCGGTTATGTGGTGGCTGACGCGGACGGCTTCTATGAGTTCTTCATCCGCGCAGGTGTTCAGATTCCCTCTGACACTCCCCTCATCGGCGGTATCTCCCTGACCGATGTGAACATGGGAGTGAATGATGAGAAAGTCTGGGGCCAGGCTGAGTGGCTGGACCAGGTGATCGGCATCACCTATTACTGGGGCGGCGATATCGACTGGAACAGCGGTTCCAAGGTATACCCCACCTACCCTGAGCTGGTGGGCATGGAGCCCGAGGGAGTTGCGGTCATGGCCGCACTGGACTATGATGAGGAGACCGGTGAGACGCTGGTGATGGCCATCGGCACCAATATGGTACTGTCGGCGAGCACCATGGGTCTGTCCTTAACCAAGTATTCAGATGATCCTGATGTTCTGGAAACAGATGCGGTTACCGGAGCATTGCATACCATGAAGGTAAACAATAACGGCAACGGCAAGATGCTGATGATTCAGTGGACTGCCGACACCTTAGAAAAAGCGCAGGCGGATGCAGCCGGCATCAAGATCGCGGATAAAGATAATTCCGCGAACCAGTATCCGATCGTGGTACTGGACAACGCGTTTGCATCAAACGCACCGGAGAATGCAGGTGCAAATGCAAACCTTGCCTATGACGAGGCGAGCAAGACGGCATACTTTACCGTATCTCTTTCCGATACAAAGGTGTTCGATCACACCTGGACCGTTTACACACCCGAGAGTTCTCAGCTGGTGATCTACGATGTGGAGCCCCTTCCCCAGATCAAGGTGGAGAGTGCAGCGGTAGAGAATGACAAGGTGACGGTACAGCTGAGCGGCAACAAGCTGGATGAATTCAGCAAGCTGACCTTCTTTGCAGAGGGAAAGAACTCCGGCGAGAGCTATCTGCTGGGTGGAGCAACCGATCCCTTCGCAGAAGGCAAGAGAAGCGCAGTCCTGACCCTGCCTGTACACATGGTGAGCGATACCTACACACTGCGTATCGTTGGCACCGACTCTGCGAGCAGATATTACGCTGAGGCTGATGCAGAGATTACTTACACCAATCCCAATCAGCCCTCCGCACCGACCGGAGTGTCCGCGGAGAACGCAGGAGACTATACCGTAGCGGTTAAGGTGGGTGAGTCCGGCGAGGAGATCGACGGCTACCGCTTCACCGCATATGATAAGGATGGAAATCCGGTCAGCGGCGTGACCGATGTGCTGCTGTATGCGGATGGCAGTGCGGTTTCCTACAACGATGACGGAACCATCAAGGACGCACCGGAAACTGCTGCAACTGACACCTTCATCATCGGCGGACACTACGAATATACCGCCGGGAATGAGGATACCGGTGAAGAAGAGACGATGGTGACCGGTTTGTCCGCAGGTGAATACACCATCAAGGTGAGCAGCTGGAAGAAGGCTGATAACGGCGCGGTCCTCGCATCGGCACCTGTATCGGTTACCATCACCGTCAAGGAGCCGGTAAAGACTGAGATCACCGTGAATGCAACTGCGGTGACTAGGAGTGCGAGTGGTCAGTCGACCATGACCCGCGGTGACGGCTCCAGCTATGAACTGGACAGCTTTGGAAGTTCTGCTGTGCAGATTACGCTCAGCTCCGATGCGGAGAGCTTCACCGGAAAATGGAGACTGGACGGCGGCTTCCGCGAGGGAACCAACGGTGAGATCACCGCTGCGACCAAGTCGGCAAGTCTGAATTTCAGCGGGCTGGAGGATGGCGTTCACCTGCTCTACTTCGTGGGTGAGAACGAGTACGGCGACGCGGTTTCCAAGACCTACCAGTTTGTTGTAGATACTCTGGCTCCCCGCCTGATGCTGGCGGAGCCGGTGAACGGCGGACTGTTTGACTACTGGACCGGAGCGCTTACGGTATCCGGTATCACCGATAAGGATGCGCAGCTGACGATCGTTGACAATACCACCGGCGAGGCTCTCTATGCTTCCGGCGGAAACGTTGCACTTTCGGTGGACGAAGGCGGCAATTTTGCAGTGAATGTTACTCTGGACCGCACGATCCTTGAGCATGAGCTGATCATTACGGTTACGGATGCCATGGGCAACGCGGCAGAGAAGGTAATTACCGTGATGAGCAACGGTCTGGGAAGCATCGATGAGCTGCTGCTTTACGCAGGCGACAGCGATGTGACGAACACCAAGCTTGCAGCAGGTGGAAACTATACATTGAAGCTGATGGCAAAGCTGGAACGACCTGAAAATGCCGATGCAACATCTGAGGATCTGTATGTACAGATTAATAAAGCCGGTATGATCGACTGGGTACAGACTGTAGTTGAGGGTGAATCGGAGCTCATCGATGATACATCCGGAGCAGTTCTGAAGTCTTCTCAGGATGCGGAGGGTATGGTTACGGCCCGCTTCCTCATCAATGATGCGGGAGCATATACTGTCAGTGCTTCCTTTGGATATACCGGAACACAGCTGATCGATCTGAACAGCGTGTACACACTGGTAAAGACCACTGATCAGTTGTATACCGGAAGCGCAGTTACCACCGATGTAACCGTATGGTACAGGGGTGAGAAACTGACCGAGGGTACGGATTATGTTCTGGGTAGTTATTTTGACAACGTCAATGTTTCCACCGGAAGCACTGAGAAGCCTCGGGTGGAGATTATCGGCATCAATGGCTATACCGGTACCGTGATCGAAAGCTTTGAGATTTCCTATCTGCCAACCGATGAGTCATATTATGTGATCTCCGGTGTGGCGGGAGATAACGGATACTATACTTCCGATGTTAACGTTCTTGCAGCTGCAGGCTATGAGATCATAGCGGAGCCGACCGATACAGAGGAGGCGGAGATATCGCTCAGCGATGACAAATCGCACACAGTTGAGTTTATGATCCGCAGAATCAGTGACGGTGCGGTTACGGATACGATTACTGAGCAGATTAAGATCGACAAGACAGCGCCCACCGGAACCGTTGTCCTGGATGAAAAGTCCTGGGATAAGTTCCTGAAGGCGATTACCTTTGGTCTTTATAAGGTAAAGAATTACACCGCAACTGTTACGGCAGCGGACAGCTTCAGCGGCGTGAGCAAGATCGAGTATGTGATTTCTGAGAATGCATACGAGAGTGTGACTGACCTGGCGGCAGCGGGACTTATCTGGGCGGAGTATTCTGACAGTGCTAAGCCCACCCTTAAGGACAATACCGACCAGATCATTTATGTAAAGTTGACGGATATGGCCGGAAATGAGAGCTGCTTAAGTTCTGACGGAATACACGCAGATACCAAGGCACCCGTACTCAGCGGCATGGCGATCAACGAGGATGCAACCCGGACGGACAGCAGTTTGACGTTTACCTTTATTTCCGATGAGGCCGGAACCTACTACTATGCAGTCCTGAAGGCAGATCAGCCTGCTCCGGATGCTGCAGCGTTGAAGGCTCAGAACGTTGCGGATGCAAAGATGGGAAGCGGAAATATCACTGCTCAGACGAGCGGACAGCCGATTACCCTGGCGGTAAACGGACTGGAAGAGAATACGCTGTATGTGGCATATGTTGTGGTTGAGGATACGGTGGTGATGCTGAGCGATGGCTCCGCGGCACCGAATACTTCTGCAGTGGCAGCCAGTGCTCCGGTTTCCACCGCAAGCAACAGCCTGACCGGCGAAGAAGTGACTGTGAAGGTGGAAGATGTGCTGTACACCGGCAGCGAGGTATTCCCTGCTGTCGAGGTATATTATGACGGAACCAAACTGACGGAAAATCGGGATTATCAGGTGACCTATCACAATAATATTGAGGTTTCCGCTGGCAGAACTGAGAAACCCTATGTGGAGATCATCGGACTGGGTGATTTCGCCGGAACCGTCACAGAGGAATTTGAAATTTCCTATCTGGCGATGGAAGAGCCTTACTACACCATCTCAGGTGTGGAGGGTGATAACGGATACTATATCTCCGATGTCAATATTATCGCAGCTGAAGGATATGAGATATTGACAGATCTGATCGACGGCGTGACGGAAAATATGCTGAACATTACCGAGGAGAGGGATAATACCGCGGAGATCTGGATCCGCAGGGTCAGCGACGGTGCGATCACCGACAAGATCACACTGGTGATCAAGATCGATAAGACAGCACCTACCGGAACGATCACTCTGGATGCGAAGGGTTGGGATAAGTTCCTTGAGAACATCACCTTTGGTATTTACAAGGTAAATAACTATGCTGCTTCTGTTTCTGGAGCGGATAGCTGCAGCGGAGTAGGAAAGATCGAGTATGTGATCTCCGAGACGGCTTACGAGAGCGTAAATGCGCTGGCAGCAGCGGGACTCACCTGGGCAGAGTATTCGGACAGCGCGAAACCCACGATCAAGGAGAATACTGATCAGATCATCTATGTGAAGATCACTGACATGGCTGGAAATGAAAGCTATATCAGCTCTGAAGGAATTTACGCGGATACGACGGCACCGACGATCAGTGATGTGTCGATACGTGTGGATACATCGCTGACAGAGAACAGCCTTGAATTTGTATTCACTTCCAGCGAGGCGGGAACCTACTACTATGCGGTAGTGAAAGCAGATCAGGCTGTACCAAGTGCGGGAATGCTGAAGGCACAGCAGATTAAAGGCGCAGTCATGGGTACCGGTAGTATTACGTCGGAGATGTGCGGAGAGCCGATCACAATTGCAGTGAGCGGTCTGGAAGCAGATACTGAGTATGTGGTCTATGTGGCGGCAGAGGATGTTCTGATCAGTCTGGGAGACGGAGCAGTGGCATCGAACGTGTCCGAGGTGATCGGCAGTGAACCTGTTTCCACGGAGGCGATCCTCTATATCATCACAGAGGGTGACGGTGACACCTGGACAAAGGGAAGCGGAAAGGATCAGATCTTTGTGGCAGATGGTCCTTACGATAAATTTGTTGGATTAATGATTGACGGCGAACTGGTAGATGCGGAGAATTATACTGCAGAGTCCGGAAGCACGATCGTTACCGTGAAAGAATCCTGGCTGGAGACTCTTCCCGAGCAATCGTATATGATCGCTGTGCTGTACACCGATGGAACGGCTTACGGTACGTTTACGATCGCTGCGGCACCGGAAGAGCCGGTTGTACCGGAGACACCGGCTGGGCCTGTGGCTCCCGAACCGGAAGTACCGGAGGGTACGGATACCGGAGATCATAGTGATCTGGCACTGTGGTTTGCGCTGATGGGCGTGAGTGCAGTTGGTATGATCGCAGTCGTGATCCTGGTGCGGAAGAGGAAAAGCAAAACCGAGTAATTCGGTAAGGCAGTAAACAGATAACTCGAGAGAATCGTCAAGCAGCGGGAGGCAGCGAAAGATGCCTCCCGTTAATATTGCCGAAAGGACAAAATTGTGCCGGAAGTGTTGATAAAAATGCGAGGAGGATATATGATATAAATATATGGGTGGGCAAAAGATAGAGAAGATAAAGGAGAGATACATAAATGCTGGAATTGTTTTTTGATAATTACTCATTGTATATATTTGTCATAGCCGGTCTGCTGGCCGGTGTGCCTGCGGTTTGGATCCATCGGGACAGAGCCGGGGTGCGCTCGGTCTGGGGAGTGGTGCTCCTGTGTGTGATCTATTCGGTGAGCAGTGTGCTGTGTGCGATGCTCTTTGCCAAGCTTGAGGGATGGATCTCCGGCGTGGACGGCGGCAATATTTCCACCTACGGGATATATCTGATCGGTCCGTTTATCTTGCTGCTTGCAAGTGTACTGCTGCGGCTGAGACCGGCGGGAGTGATGGATATTTTTGCGCTGTACGCCATGCCGTCGCTGTTTCTGATGCGGTGTCACTGTCTGGTGTGGGGGTGCTGCAGCGGATTGCCGTTCTTTGACACCGGACTGCGCTGGCCGACCAGGGAGAGCGAAATGATTTTCTACGTCCTCATGTTTATCATGCTGTGGAAAAAACTTCGGAAAAATGAAATGCCCGGACAGCTATTTCCCCTGCTGATGATCAGCTACGGCTGCTTCCGCTTTGTCAATCAGTGGTTCCGGGATACCGGCTCCACCGGATTTCATATGTCCCACGGTTGGTCCGTGCTTTGCGCGCTGATCGGCCTGGCCCTGTTTTTGCGTGTGCGCGCACAGGCAAAGAAGAAATAGACGTAAAAAAGATGAGATGAGTTTTTACTCATCCCATCCCACATAAAACCTTACGGTCACGGCGATGTTTCTCACAACATCGCCTTCTTTTATTTCCAGATCCTGAATATCGGACACGGGAGGAAAATCCGGCTCCTCCTCGGCGACCTCGGCCTCCAACCAGTCTCTGGCTGCGTCATTGGCATTGTCCACGGCGTCCTCGACGGTGTCGCCGAAGGCCTCGCAGTACATCAGATCGGGGAAAAATGCTCTATAATTTCCGCTCTCGGTTTTACGGATAATGGCGGGGTAGATAAATTTCATAGGGGACCTCCTGAGCCTTTTTGGACTTCCTGCAGGACAACTACGTTGGGCTGAACAGTTGCCATCGGAATGATAGTAGTATACAACATTTTGTCCGATTAGGGAACTAAAATTTGCAATTTCCGAAAAGCTTTCCAAAAAGTTGATTTTTCTTTAACGATCACTGCTTTACAAGAAAGCTGAAACATGATAAAGTTTAGGCGTGGATAGTCGAGGTCTGAGGTAATCCGAAGGTCGATTATACCGGTAAATGGTCCGAAGCGAATTGCAGAGGACTTATTGTGATGTGAAGAAGTAAATATCAGGTTCATGGTCAGAGCTGATGAGGATGAATCTGAGCGGATAATGCAGGATAAATGAGGAATTGATACATGAGTATGATCAAAATCAAGGATCTGATCTATAACTATATCAAACACGACGAGGAAGGCAATGTGGCGGAGGAGAACCGTGCTCTGGACGATGTCGACCTGAAGATCAATGAGGGGGAGTTTGTGGCGATCCTGGGCCGGAACGGTTCCGGGAAGTCCACCCTGGCAAAGCATATGAATGGTCTCCTGCTCCCCAGTGAGGGGGCTATCTGGATCAGCGGCATGGATACGGCCGACGAGGACAAGCTCTGGAAGATCCGCCAGACGGCCGGTATGGTATTCCAGAATCCGGACAATCAGATTATCGGCAGTGTCGTGGAGGAGGATGTGGGGTTTGGCCCTGAAAACCTGGGTGTTCCCACTGAGGAGATATGGCAGCGGGTGGAGAAAAGTCTGGAGGAGGTGGGCATGATCGCCTACCGAAAGAGCAGCCCCAACCGTCTGTCCGGCGGTCAAAAGCAGAGAGTGGCCATTGCCGGAGTGATGGCCATGAAGCCCAGGTGTATTATTCTGGATGAGCCCACGGCCATGCTGGACCCCAACGGACGCAGCGAGGTTATTCGCACGGTCCGCGAGCTGAATCAGCTGGAGGGGATCACGGTGGTGCTGATCACTCATTACATGGAGGAGGCGGCTCACGCCGACCGTGTGGTGGTGATGAAACACGGCTGTAAGATGCTGGAGGGTAGCCCCAGAGAGGTATTTGCCCAGGTTGAGGTCATCAAGGACAGCGGTCTGGATGTGCCTCAGGTGACCGAGCTGGCTTATCGCCTTAGGAAGCGCGGACTGGATATCCCGGAGGGAATATTGTCCACGCAGGAGTTGACCGATGCGCTGAAGGCGGCATACACAGGATGCACGTCCCGGTGAGCGAAAGATCAGACATGAAAATGAGCGCCTGTTCACGGTGCAGAATGACAAAGAGAGTGGGCAGCAGGGAGAAAACTGCCCGGCAGAAAGGCAGATACATGGCAATTCGATTAGAGCATGTGAGTCATATATATAATGAAGGAACGCCCATGGAGAGGGTGGCTCTTAACGACGTCTCCCTGGAGATCAATGACGGTGAGTTTATCGGTCTGGTGGGTCACACCGGATCCGGGAAGTCCACGCTGATCCAGCATCTGGACGGTCTGCTCCGGGCGACGTCGGGAAAAATCTATTACAACGATGAGGATATTTACAGGGAGCATTACCCCATGCGCGAGCTTCGCGGAAAAGTAGGGCTGGTATTCCAGTACCCTGAGCATCAGCTGTTTGAGGCGGACATATTCACCGACGTTTGCTTTGGGCCGAAGAATTTGAAACTCTCAAAGGAGGAGATCGAGTCCAGAGCGAAGGAGGCGCTGGAGGCGGTTGGCATGGATGAGAGCTACTACAGGCGCTCGCCCTTCGAGTTGTCCGGTGGACAGAAGCGCCGCGTGGCCATCGCCGGTGTGCTGGCCATGAAGCCGGAGGTGTTGGTGCTGGATGAGCCCACGGCGGGACTTGACCCTAAAGGCCGCGAGGAGATTCTGCAGGAGATCAGGAGTCTCAATGAGGAGCAGGGGATTACCATCGTTCTGGTTTCCCACAGCATGGAGGATGTGGCCCGTTACGCGAAGCGGATGATCGTCATGAATAAGGGAAGTGTGATGTTCGACGGAACGCCCGCTGAGGTGTTTGCTCATCACCGTTATGAGCTGGAGGACATCGGTCTGGGGGTACCTCAGGTCACCCGGGTGATGGAGTCTCTGGAAAAGGCGGGCATTCCGGTAAAGACCGGAGCCATCACACTGGACGAGGCGGAGACGGAGATCGCGCGAGTGTTTGGGCTGAACTGATAACGAATCTGACTGGAATATGCCGACTGATGATGAGAGCGGTATCGCTGCAGCCGATGACTATGGAGCAGATGAGGGCGGCAAAACGGTTGATTGATAAGAAAATAGTACCGTCGGACTTTCGGCGGAATGGAGAAATAAATGGCAAAAGAAATTACATTGGGACAATATTATCCGGTGGATTCACCGATCCATCGCATGGATCCGCGGACCAAGCTGGCCGGAACGATCATCTATATCGTAGCTCTGTTCATCGCAGAGGGCCCGCTGGCTTATGTGCTGTCGGCTGCATTTTTGTTCTGGGGGATCAAGGTGTCACGGGTACCCCTGAACTATATGATGCGCGGTCTGAAGCCTATCATCATGATTCTTTTATTTTCCGCGGTGTTTAATCTGTTTCTGGTGGAGGGAACACCGATCGTAAAGATCTGGAGACTGACCATCACCTGGGAGGGGCTTTTCCGGGCCATCTACATGAGTATTCGTCTGGTGTTTTTGATCATGGCCTCGTCCCTGATGACCTTCACCACCACCCCGAACCAGTTAACCGACGGCCTTGAGGTGGGATTGGCACCCTTAAAAAAGATCAAGGTGCCGGTCCACGAGATCGCCATGATGATGTCCATTGCACTGCGGTTCATTCCGATTCTGGTGGATGAGACCGACAAGATCACCAAGGCACAGACTGCCCGCGGTGCGGATTTTGAAAACGGAAAGCTGATCGAGAGGGTCAAAAATATGATTCCACTGCTGGTGCCGCTGTTCATTTCCGCGTTTCGCCGTGCCTCCGATCTGGCCATGGCCATGGAGGCCAGATGCTATCAGGGCGGCGAGGGCCGCACCAAGATGAAGCCGCTGCGCTACACGAAACTGGACAGAAACGGTTATCTGGCTCTGTTTGCCTATCTGATGGTGATCATTCTATTGAAAATTTTTCTGTAGCAGGACCATATCCTGAGGGCTGTGCCATTTTTATGGACTGTGCCTGTATTTAAATGGAGATAATCAGTCGCCGGAGTGTGGGGAGAGATTCCGGATGCTCCGGCGATGTTTATCGAAGTCGCAGAGGATGAGGTTGAATGAGGATAGATTGAAAGAGAACTGACCGGGTGAGGATAAATCGAAAGAGAACTGATCAGGTGAGGATGGACCAAAACAGAATTGATTGAGCAAGGATAGTTCGAGTAAAGGCAGGCTGAGGAAGAATAAATGTCGAGAAGAATCAAATTGATCGTCGCTTACGACGGCACCGGTTACTGCGGCTGGCAGGTTCAGCCCGGGAAGAAGACCGTCGAGGGTGAACTGAATAAAGCGCTGAGCAGTCTTCTCCACGAGGATATCTCGGTGATCGGGGCCAGCCGGACCGATTCCGGCGTTCATGGCCTGGGCAATATTGCCGTGTTCGATACCGAGTCCCGTATCCCCGGGGAGAAGTTTTCCTACGCCCTCAATCAGCGATTGCCGGAGGATATTGTGGTGAGGGAGTCTCTGGAGGTGGCAGCCGACTACCATCCCAGAAAGTGCAGCTCCACCAAAACCTACGAGTACCGCATCTGGAATGACACTTTTCCCAACCCGTTGAACCGCAGATATGCCACCTTTGTGTACACGCCTCTGGACGTGGAGCGTATGGCAGCGGCAGCTGAATATCTGGAGGGAGAACACGATTTCACCAGCTTTTGCTCAGTGGCCACACAGGTGGAAAACAAAGTCCGCACCGTCTACTCGGTGGAGGTGATCCGGGACGGAAAGATGATCACCCTCCGGGTGAAGGGCAGCGGTTTCCTCTACAATATGGTCCGGATCATTGCCGGAACTCTGATCAAGGTTGGGCAGGGAGCCATGGAGCCGGAGCGGATCCCGGAGATTTTGGCGGCCATGGACCGCCAGAAGGCAGGACCGACGGCACCGCCGGAGGGACTGACGCTGGTCAGTATTGTGCACGAAAACAATGAGCAGTGCATCGTCAGGTAAATCCGACTGCGTGAGCTTGCTCACAGCCAGACAGATTTATCTGTCGATATAGGACGAATGTCCGAGACCGAAACGACCGAAGGTCGTGAGGTGCAATGGGAAGATAGCCGGTCTATCTCTGGCAGAAAATCGAGAGGTAAACTGCGGCTGAAAACAGGAAAAATAAGGAGTCTGCACTATGATAAAACCGATCACCGGAACGTTTTTTGAGTTTGAGCATCACAATCGCGCCGAGGGCAAATACTATAATCCCGACATGTGGTCCTTCACGGAGGCGCAGTGGCGGGCGAAGGTCCGCGAGACAGCGGAGCTGGGCATGGATACCCTGGTCTTGATGGCGACGGCGCTGTATTTTGAGACTTATTTTGATTTCGGGGAGTTTCCTAAGGCGAAGCATCTGGCCTGCGAAAATCCGCTGGAAGTACTGCTCAGTGAGGCGGACCAGACGGGGCAGAAGGTATTCCTCTCTGCGGGATTTTACGGCGACTGGGTGAAACCGGAGGTCAACACCACAGATCCCGAGGTCATCAAGCGCTCACTGCGGGCCATGAATGTGATCTCCGAGATGTACGGTCATCATCCCAGCATTGCCGGCTGGTACATGCCTGACGAGTGGGAGATCATGGGTCACTTCGACGACCGGTTTATCAAGTATATCAATATTATCTCGGCGGAGGCCAGAAAGCTGAATCCAAAAAATAAGACCATGATCGCGCCCTACGGCACCCGCATCACCACGCCGGATGAGCTGTATGTGCGCCAGCTGGAGCAGATGGATCTGGATATCATCGCCTACCAGGACGAGGTGGGCGTGCAGAAGGTGAAGGTGGAGCAGGAGGCTGCGTTCTACGAGGCGCTGTACAAAGCCCACAAAAAAGCCGGCCGCGCGGAGATCTGGGCCGACATGGAACTATTTGAGTTTGAGGGCAAGGTGTACCACAGTGCACTGCTGCCGGCACCCTGGGAGCGGGTGAAGGCGCAGCTGGAGGCTATCTCACCCTTCGTGGATAAGGTTATCACTTACGCATACCAGGGCATGATGACCAAGCCGGGCGGGATCGCGCGGTGCGGATATCCGGAGAGAGCGGAGAAATTGTATACGGATTATAAAAATTGGCTGGAAGCCGCAGCGGAGAAGTAGGGGCAATCGCATATATGGAGATTCCCCGTGATGTGATGAACAGGAAAAATAATATTGACTATAAGTGGTGAGGGTGTCTCAAACTGAGGCATCCTCTTTTTTTTGTGCAGAATCGGGACAGGAATTCTTAAAATGATACGAATCAGTCACATTCTCTTGACAAATGCGTCCTACAATTGTAAGATGTTCTTACGAGAGTAAGAATTAGAAAAACGGCAGGAGGATATTCTGTAACAGGATGAATGCAGAGAGGAGGTACTCTTATGAAACTGACACAACCTGAATGGTCAGTGATGGAGGTTTTGTGGACCGGCGTGAGGTTTTCTCTGGGTGAGATCACGGATGCCCTCGCCTCGGTGCAGGGATGGAACCGAAAGACGGTGTTCACTTACCTGACCCGCATGGAGCACAAAGGACTGGTGCGGATCGACCGCACCCAGACTCATCCCTACTCTGCGGCGGTGAGCCGGGAGGACTGTGCGAGACAGGAGCGGGATGAATTGCTGACGAAGGTTTACGGAGGGGCAGCAGGCGATCTGATTGCGGCATTCCTGAAGGAATCAAAGATTTCACAGCATGAGGTGGATAAGCTGCGGCGGATGCTGGATGAGATGGAGGTATAACTATGGAGAATATCTGGGGGATCATTCTTCAATCATTGACGGTGTCACTGACGGCGGGACTTTTGCTGCTGCTGAAAGGGCTGATGGCCGATAAACTGTCGCCTCGATGGCAGTATGGAGTGTGGAGCTTACTGGCACTGAGGATACTGATCCCAGTCAGCCTGGAGCGGGAGACATTTGGCTCGCTGCCCCTGTGGCTTGAAATGTGGAAGGGCGCGGTGGAGGGCCGACTGCATTCTGCATATGCTTCGGCGTATGAACCGGTGGCGCTTAGATCGGTTATTCCGCTTCCGACCGGAAGACCGGTCAGCATAACCGACTGGCTGTTTGTGATCTACACGGCAGGCGTGGCGGTCACGCTGGTGACATATCTTGCCGCATGGATACGGACAAGGCGACTGGTCAGCCGCGGGATTCCGGTCTCGGCGGAGACGGTGGAGGCGCTGCGGGAGACTTGTGAGATATACGGGCTGAGGTCCTGTGAGGTAGTGGAGGTGAGCGGACTTCCTGCGGCTTTTGTCAGCGGTGTGTTCCGGCCTGTTCTGGCTATTCCTGCCGGGAAGGTGCCGGACGGGAAAGTGCTGCTGCATGAGCTGCTTCACCTTCGATTTTGTGATGTTCTCCAGAATAGTTTCTGGTGTCTGCTCCGCAGCCTGCACTGGTTTAATCCCTTTATGCAGCTGGTGTTTGACCGGATCGGCAATGACATGGAGTCTCTCTGTGATCAGCGGGTGCTGGAACGGCTGGAGGGGGAGGAACGCCGGGAGTACGGAGAAATCCTGCTTGGCATGGCCTGCGACCGGTATGCCCGTGTGCCGGGCACTACCTCCATTTCCAACGGTGGGAAGAATATTGCCCGGAGGATTCAGGCAATTGTACGGTTCAAGAAGTATCCGAGGGGAATGGGGATCGTGGCGCTGTGCAGTGTCATTGTTCTGATCGGACCGGTATTGGTGGGAACGGCGGCTAACTATGGAGATCTCTATCATCCCAAACGGGGGAGTGATTTGCCGAAGGCCATGGCAGCGGCCAGACTGGATCGATGCGAGACCATGGCGGCAGCATTGGACGCCTATGTCAAAGGGCTGGTTCATGAGAACGGTGTGTATCTGGCACTGGCCTCCCCGTTGAGTGAGCACGCTGAGCTTGAACGGCAGATGCGGGAGTCGGCGGAGCAAGACGGATGGGTGGCATATCATCTGGACTCAGATATTGAGGGTGCATATGCAGAAGAATATTCGGTCTACAATCTGAAGGAGTGCGCTGACGGCAGCTATGAGGCGGTGATCCGCATTGAAATGAGCAGGATACCCACGCCGGATGGAGAGGATTACAGGAGAGACGAGAACGGTGATCCGATCACTGGCGGAGCGATTCAGATGAGGGTCAGATTGGCCTGCGACGAGGGATGGGTTGTCAAAGAATGCAGCTCAGTTCAGACGGTGGTCGATGGTTGGGTGACAGATGGGCAGAGCCTGGAACCTGCAATCTGTTTGTCTGGTCAGGGGGAGACCGGCGCGATTTTGATCGAATTATGGCAGGAATGTGAGGTGGCGAATTCCCATGAGACTTCCTCCTCTTTTTGGGGCAGCACAAGCCGGATACCGGATACGGTTGATACGGCAACTGAGTTTTCCTATGTGAGCATTGAGCGGAGATATGCTTATGACTGTGACCGCCGGGAGCTGCCGATTGAGCCACAGCATGCGGTTGTGATCTGGGTGGCTACACCGGAAAAACCGGGAGGAAAGCTGGAGTTTCCGAAGATGGTCGATGTATACACTGGAAACGGCAGTGAGCTTTCCGGACAATCGCGGTTCAGCACGCGGTTTGCGCAGCGGGTACATCCGGGATGGAACGGTATGGCTGAAGGGGGCGGCGGTTTCGGTGCAGGGTATAGGATAGATGAAATTTTAGCGCTGCCCGAGGAATTTTATGTTGGAATCTATTGGGATGGGGTATTGATGGAGACGATTTGTATGGAGGTGGAAACTGATGACTAAACAGGAAGAATTGTACGGCGCAGTGCGCAAAATTGCATGGGGATATATTCTGATCCATGTGCATATCAATCTGGGAACACTGGATGTGCTTCCCGACTGGCTGGGCTACTATTTTATGTATGCGGCATTGCCGATCCTGACACAGGAGGAGGAGACGGCGAAGCTGCTCCGGCCTCTGGGGCTGGGCCTTACCATCTGGAACGGAATTGATTGGGTGTTAAAGCTTGTGGGGGCGGGGATCGGAGGCGTTGGATATCTGCTGAGTATGGTCGTGTCCGTTGTGGCACTGTACTTCCATTTCCAGCTGTTGACCAATCTGGCAGGGATTGCGGAAAGGTATGGCTGTCCGGAGAGTGGGCGACTGATCCAGCTGCGAAATGTGAGAACTGTTTTGGCGACCATAGCGGCGGTCATGCTCTACTGGATTGAAGCGAACAGTATGGATGGAGCATTGGTCATTGTTCTGGCAATCTCCCAGCTAGTGATTGTGGTCTGGCTGTGTTCTGTACTGTTTGCCCTCAGTAAGTCGCTGCTGGACGAGGAAGTTTTGGGGGATGAAGGCGAGTATCCGGACGAAGACCAAGAGGCTGCTGACGGAGCAGATGCGGAGAAAACCGTCGATGGATATGACGGTGAGGCAGACGATACGGAGGAGTAGAGATGGAGAATATCTGGGGGATCATTCTTCAGACAGTGACTGTGTCACTGGCAGCTGGCACTTTGCTGTTGATTAAGCGCTTGATGGCGGATAAGCTGTCTCCGCGCTGGCAGTACAGTGTGTGGGGCGTGTTGGCGCTGCGGATACTGGTGCCGGTCCATATGCGGCGATTTGTCCTGGGGCCATGGCCGCTGTGGATGGAAATATTGAAGTCAAAAGCGGAATCGCTGCTGCCCTCTGCCTATGCAGATACATATGAGACGATCGCGATGAAGTCCGTGTTACCACGTATAACCGGGAGACCGGTCAGCATCACCGACTGGCTGTTTGTGGTGTACAGTGCAGGTATCGTGGTATTTCTGCTGAGGTATCTGTGTTCCTATCTGCGCCTGAGAGGGTTGCTGCGGAAAAGCGCATTGGCTTCAGAACAAGTGCAGAATTGTATTCGTGAAATCTGTGATAAGTTTAAACTGAAAGAATGCAAGGTGGTTGAGGTCTGGGATATTCCGTCTGCCTTCATCTGTGGACTGGTTCGTCCGATTCTAGTGGTGCCGGCGGGAATGATGATGGATGAGAAGGTTATTCTCCATGAGCTGCTGCATCTGAGATACCGGGATGCATGGCAAAGCACATTCTGGTGCACTCTGCGCTGTCTGCATTGGTTCAATCCATTCATGCACTATGTGTTTGACCGGATTGAAAATGATATGGAGTCTCTCTGTGATCAGCGGGTGCTGGAAAGGCTGAAAGGAGAGGAACGCCGGGAGTACGGTGCTATCCTGCTTGGCATGGCCAATGACCGCTACGCGAGAGTGCCGGGAACGACCTCCATCTCCAATGGAGGGAAAAATATCTCCCGCCGGATCGAGGCTATCGTCCGCTTCAAGAAATATCCGCGGGGGATGGACCTGGTTTCAGCATGCAGTATCGTATTGATGTTATGCCCGGTGCTGGTAGGTACTGCCGGGAGTTTTGATCGGTATTACACGCAGGCTTCCGTCAGTGAGCTGCCGGAGGTGATGGCCATGGCACGGATTAACCGCTGCAGTACCAAGGCCGGGGCATTGGATACCTACGCGAAGGGCCTGATGTTTGAGCGGGGATTTTATATCGCCATGGTCACCCCGGAGGAAAAGCACCCTGAACTGGCGGAAAAACTGGCACGGCAGGCAGAAGAGCAGATGGGAATACTCTGGACGCTGGACTCCGGATGGGAGCTGCAGTATGCGAAGCGGACGTTCCGGTATGGCGTGTATAATCTACAGGAGATCGGACCTGAAGAGTATACGGCGGTATTATTTATTTATGTGGATCGGTTTCAGGACCCGGAAAATCCAGCTGATTGTTTGAAGAATGAGGATGGGAGTGTGATTTCCCGCGGTTCTGTTCAGATACCGGTCAGACTTTGGTGGGAGGACGGCTGGATGGTGGAGGAGTGCGGCGAGCGCGTGATAAAAAACTCCTACACTGCAGAGCAACGGTTGGTTGAACCCATGAAGAGGTGGACGCTGGAGGGGGAGACAGGCACACTGACCATTGAGAGCCTGGTTCAGTATGTGGTGAAAGACAGTTCGGGCAGCAGCAGTATCGGAGGATTTGATATGATCAATGAATTTCCGATCACCGATGCGCAGTTCGAGATGGCGAGGGTTTGGAGAAGGCTCTTGTACGAAATGGATCCTGCGCTGAAGGAACAGTGGCCGGTGCGGGGGATTTCCTTTAAAGAGGCGAGACCGCTGGAGGCGGACATAGAGATCATATTCCCGGACAGAAAGAGCGGAGAACTTCAGGGACATGACATCAGCAAGGGAATACATAGCTACACGACCTCTGTGACTACCGATGGAATTGTTGACGCGAACAGCACCTTGGATGTGGATGCTGTGGGGGATGATCCGGTACAGTGTTCGGATGTCTTCTGGATCGGAATATACTGGGAGGATGAGCTGGCCGAGAGCTTCCGAATCGAAGATATATATGTGGAATAATAAAAGAAGCTGTGAAAAAAACAGCTATTTCACTTAATTTACCCGGATCGTCTCGGGCAGCTCTGTATTGCAGATGATCCCGTCCACATCAGTGCTGTCGCACAGCTTGAACAGATAAGACTGGCCGATCTTTGAGTGATCGCACAGAAAATAGCTCTTGGTCGCTCTGGTCATCATCACCTTTCGAAGTGCTGTTTCCTCCTCGGAGAAATCGGAGATTTCGCCGGAAAGGGAGATGCCCTGGGCGGAGAAAAACAGATAGTCCGCATAGATATCATTCAGCATGTTGATGGCAGCCGCCCCGGCGAAGGCGCGGTTGCGGGCGATGAAGTGACCGCCGGTGCAGAAGACACGCACGTCCGTTCCTTCCAGCTGGTCGATCACCTTCATGGAGTTGGTGATCACGGTCAGATTGGCATAATCCTTCAGATAGGGGATCATGTGCTGGACGGTGGAGGAGGCATCCATGAGGATGGTGGCGCCGTCGTGGAGAAGCTCAGCGGCCTTTGACGCGATCAGATCCTTCTGCGGGCGGCTCTCATGCTCGCGCAGGGAGAGGGGCAGATCGGTGCTGCTGGCGTATTTGGAGAGGATGACGCCGCCGTACACCCGCTTCACAAGTCCCAGTTTCTCCAGCGCGTTTAAGTCGCGTCGAATAGTGGCCTCGCTGAAAAACAGTTCCTTTGCCAGCGTGGAAATGTTCATGGTTTTCTGCTGTTCCAGTTTGGCTAAAATTTCTTCCTGACGCTGGCACTGTAGCATGGTCAGTATCCTCCTTGAAATCAGGTGTAAAGGCATCCTGTCTTGCAAGAGTATGACAAAGTATGAAAGAGTTTGCGAAAAAATATGAAAATGTTTCGACTTTGTCGGCGCATATTGACGAATGCGTAAATCAAAAGTATAGTAATTATAACAGAAAACAATGAAAACACAAGCCTGATTTATGAAAACAAATGATTGAAAATGAAAACAAGGAGGATTTGTAACATGAGCACAATTGTAGTTGTAGGTTCCGGTATGATGGGTTCTGCACTGGCGATGCCCCTGTGTGAGAACGGACACAAGGTGAGACTGGTTGGTTCACCTCTGGACAATGCGATCATTGAGCATGGCCGCAAGACCAACGATCATCTGACCATGAAGAGACATATGCCCGAGGGAGTAGAGTGGTATTACTTCGAGGAGGCTGACAAGGCGATGGAGGGCGCAGACCTGTACATCAACGGTGTTTCCAGCTTCGGTCTTGACTGGTTCATCAAGGAGATGATTCCCCGCATTCCCGAGGATCTTCCCGTTCTGTCCGTAACCAAGGGTATGGTTAACTATCCCGATGGATCCCTGAAGTCCTACCCTGAGATCTTCGAGGAGAGCACCGACAAGAAGATTTCCTTCAACGCCATCGGCGGCCCCTGCACCAGCTACGAGCTGGCAGACAAGGACTTCACCGAGGTTACCTTCTGCGGACGTGATATGAAGATGCTTCGCTGGATCAAGTCTCTGTTTGAGACCGAGTATTACAATGTCAGCCTTTCCACCGACGTGCGCGGCGTTGAGTGTGCAGTAGCGATGAAGAACGCTTACGCACTTGGTGTCAGCCTTGCCATCGGTATGTCCTACAAGAGAGAGGGCAGAGAGTTCGAGCATTACAACTCTCAGGCAGCTCTGTTCGGACAGTCTGTAGTTGAGATGCTTCGCATTCTGGAGCTGTGCGGCGGACATCCTTCCAACGTTCGTCTGCTGTCCGGCGACCTGTACGTTACCGTATTCGGCGGCCGTACCAGAAAGATCGGTACTCTGCTCGGTACCGGCATGAGTTTTGACGAGGCGATGGAGGTTCTCGCAGGTGTTACCCTGGAGTCCATCGTTATCGCTACCAGAACCGCTGAAGCGATCCGTGCGCTGATCGCTGCTGGCAAGGTTAAGGCTGAGGACTTCCCTCTGCTGCTCCATGTAGATGAGCTGATCAATCAGGGCAAGGAGCTCAATGTTCCCTGGAAGGCATTCGAGACCGAGCTTGAGCTGTAATGCAAATTACAGCAGCCGATGCTGACTGGTGATGTGTCTGGAATGCTTTTGCTGGTAAAGGAACTGACAACATGAAACTTACATATAAGAATACGATCCCGGTGGCGGCCCACCGCGGAAATTCCAAATATTTTCCGGAGAACACTCTGTGTGCTTTCCGCTCAGCGATCGCCCTTGATGTGGATATGGTGGAGATCGATCTTCACATGACCTCTGACGGAGTCCTGATCCTGATGCACGATCATCTGGTTGACCGTACCACAGACGGAACCGGTCTGATCCGCGAGAAGACCCTTGCCGAGATGAAGGCACTGGATGCCGGAAGCTGGAAGGGTGAGGAGTTTATCGGAGAGAGAGTTCCCACCTTTGAGGAGTTCCTTGAGCTGTTCAAAGATCAGAAGGAAATGCTGTTTAACGTTGAACTTAAGGACTACCCCGCTGATTCGGGAGAGTTTGCATACCGCTCGGCTGAACTGGCCATCCGGATGATGGATGAGTACGGAATCACTGAGCGCAGTGTGATCAATACCTGGAGCGGTGAGCTGAATGAGTGGCTGGTGGAGAAGTACGGTGATCGCATCAAGATCCATGCGTACTCGCCCCAGGAGCGGATGGGCAGCAATCAGAAGCGTTTTGTCTACACCTACGCCTACTGTGTCTGTCTGTTCGGTGTGGCAGAAAAGCCCGTGGTGGAAAAGAAATATTTTGATTTCGCCAAAAGCTACGGTGTGGAGCCTTGGGTATTTTACCGGAATGAGGACCCGGCTCTTTACGATGAAGCTATCGAGAACGGAGCGATGCTGTTTACCGCAAATGATCCCAAGTGGGTGATGGAACATTTGCGAAAAAAAGGACTGCACAAATAAAACGGTTAGAAAAAATAGGGTCTGTCACATATTGCGGTGACAGACCCTATAAGTTTTTTGCATAATTCCCATAACATTATTTGTATTTTACATAGATAATGGTGTGTGCTAGAATGAATGTGTTCAATTTGTGAAAGAAATTGTAAACTATTTGTGTTGAGTTGTGCGTTTCGACTAATTTATAGCTGGATGTTATATGCGGGAGTCGTGCACATTGATAAAGCGGACATCCGGAAGGAAAGACAGATCGGTGTCTGTGATGACCCCGGTGAGACTCTGGGCCCGACACAGATGAAAGGTGGAGGTCTTGCTCAGTTTTTCGGAGGTGCAGAGAAAATACTGCTTCTTCGCGTGCTCGATCATGTACTGGCGGATCTGAGCGCCGAGATGAGTGCGGGCAGTGATATTTCCCTGATCATCGATGTATCGGGAGGAAAAAAACATATAGTCTGCGTTTATGGACATGACGTTTTGCAGCGTCCATGGACCGGAGGTGACAACCTGGGATTCGTCCAGCTGGCCGCCCATGAGGAATACATCCACCTTATTCTCGCTGAGCTTCATGGCGGTGGTGATGCAGTTGGTAAACACGGTGATCCCGCGGCCGGAGCGGATGTAGTCAGCCATATACAGTGCACTGGATGATGAGTCCAGGATGACAGTGGCATTGGACGGGATAAGTCCCGCCGCATAGCGGGCGATCAGACGCTTGGCATCTTTTTCCTGAATGCTTCTGAGTGCCAGCGGAAGATGGCGGTCAGGCGCGTTGGTCAGTGTGATATTACCGTACTGGAGATTGATGAGTCCTTTGCGCTCCAGCGTGTGCAGATCCCGGCGGATCGTGGCCGGGCTGGCATAGATCAGTGTACATAGCTCCTTTACATTGCAGGACTCTTTTTCCAAAATGATCGAATAGATGGCTTCCTGCCGTTCGGTCTGTGTCATGAGACGAACCTCCGAATGATTATTTTGACAAAAGTATATGACGAAAATGATTATTTGTCAATATTCGTATCACTATTGACGGGAAAACATCATAGAATTATAATATAATTATTATTTTTGAACAAAGAGATATGATCACGAAAAACATATCTTTACTTTTTTACAGAAAAACCTTACTTTGCAAACTTGAAACATTCCCGCAAAAAGCGGGTTGTGGCGGAAAAACGCCAAATATAATATTTCAAGGAGGAAACAAAATGAAAAAGTTACTTGCTATGCTTCTTGCACTGGTAATGGTGCTGTCTATGGCTGCATGTGGTGAGAAGCCTGTTGACAAGCAGACCGATGCTCCCAAGCAGACTGATGCTCCCAAGGCGACTGACGCGCCTGCACAGACTGATGCTCCCGAGACCGATGCTCCCAAGGCTGATCCCGTGTACATCAACGAGAATGCATCTGAGCTGACCGGTAAGGTTACTTTCTGGACCGCATTCGCAGAGAATCTGGGTACCGGCGCACTGATCGAAGAGTTCAACAAGTACTACCCCAACATCGAGGTTGAGCCCATCGTTTACAAGAACAATTCCGATGGTAATGTAAAGCTTGATGTTGCTATTCAGCAGGGTGAGGTTGACGTTTGCTTAAGCTTCGCACTGAAGAACACCTATGAGCGTTGGGCTAACGGCCTGTTCCTGGATATCACCGACCGCCTGGCAGCTGATAATCTGGATCTGATTACCGAGTGGGGCTCTGACACCTATGTTTATGAGGGCAGAGTTTACAGCTTCCCCTCCGGCGCACTGAACTATCACATTGCGATCAACGAGGATAAGTGGAACGCTGCAGGTCTGGGCGAGGTTCCCACCGAGTGGACCTGGGATGAGTATCTTGAGGCTTGCCGCAAGATGACCGAGCGCGACGCTAACGGCAACGTAGTTGTTTACGGTGGTGTTGACTACTCCGATAACGATGCTTGGACCTGGCGTGTAAAGCAGGTTAAGGGCCAGGATCAGTACTACAAAGAGGACGGAACCAGCGACTTTGATAACCCTCTGTGGGCTAAGGCTCTGCAGATCGAGGTTGACGCTGTTAACGAGGGCATCTGGATGTCCAAGCCTGTTATGAAGAATGAGATGCAGCTGAGAAACCGCGATGTATTCCTGAACGGAACTGTTGCTTCCTCCGTTGATACTATTCTTACCCGTTATATCCGTGGTTACATTGATCACGATTTCAAGATCATCTACGCTCCTTACCCTGTAATGGAGAAGGGCCAGACCAATTACTCCTGGGGTGCTACGCCTAACTCTCATATCGGTATTGCAAATACTACCGATGATGTAGAGGCAGCTTACGCATTTGCTAAGTTCGCAGCTACCTATGGTAACAAGTACATGTACGCTTCCGGCCACGCAGGAACCTGGACCGGCAACAACGGTGATGAGATCCTCGAGGTTGTGTTCGGTACAGTAGAAGAGGCTGAGAAGTATGTTGATCCTTGGGGCTTCAACGAGTATGTTGTATCTGCAGGAAAGCCTTCCTACAGCGATACTAACATCACCGCGTTTGCTGAGATCATGGCTGAGGTTTCTGATCTGACCAATTACGTTCTCGTAGGAGAGATGACCGTAGAGGATATGATGGCAGAGCTGAAGGATTTCGCGGATGAGGCGATCGCAGACGCTCAGTAATTTCTGACGGAAATTCATTAGTAAATGGGAGCCGCTGCTGCTTTAAGCAGCAGCGGCTTTTTTTCTAATCATTGAACGATTACATCTTGATTGTTTTTGTATGGGGAGGTTCAAATGAATAAACGAAAAGAAGCAATAGCAGGATGGGTTTTCCTCAGCCCGGCCCTGGTTGTCTTTTTATCACTGGTATTTGTTCCGGTCATAGCTTCAATTTTGCTGTCTTTCACCAAGTGGAATTTCCTCTCCGGATTTGACGGCATCAAATGGGTTGGGTTTGATAATTTTGTAAAGCTGTTTAAGCGAGACAGAGATTTTAAAACTGCGTTGGTTAATACGATTGTATATGCAGTGAGTACGGTTCCGATTTCCATCGTTTTTGCGCTGATTGCAGCGTATATGTTGAACACGAAAGTATTTTTGAAGAAGTTCCTTCGTATGTGCTTCTTCATTCCCTATATTTCCAGTATGGTTGCGCTGTCAGCTGTATTTAAATTCCTGTTCGGTCTTCAGGGTCCGATCAATCAGATTGTCGTGGCATTCGGCGGTGAACCCATGAAATGGCTGACCAGCTCTGACCTTTGCCGGATACCGATTATTGCGGTTGTTGTTTACGCCGGCATCGGTTTCAGCTTGATCGTATACATGGCAGCACTGCAGAATGTTCCCAGCGAGCTCTACGAGGCGGCGAAGATTGATGGTGCCAGCGAGGCGGCTGCGTTCTTTAAGATTACATTACCTTTGATCTCACCCACCACCTTCTATCTGTTGGTGGTTCGTATGATCGCCGCGTTCAAAATCTTTACATCCGCGAACATCATGAAATATGGCAGTAACTCGTCCGGTCTGGTAAATATTGTCTATGACGAAGCGTTTGGAAACTACAACTTCGGCTATGCCAGCGCTACTGCGTGGGTATTGGTAGGCCTGATTCTGATCGTTACACTGGTCCAGATGTGGGGTCAGAAGAAGTGGGTTCATTATTAATAGGAGGGTGAGAGAATGAAAACAAGAAAAATATTGTTTAAGACGTTTAACACCCTTTGGGTAGGAGCTTTGGGCGTATTGTTCCTGGCTCCGCTGTTGTGGATGATTTCTTCGTCACTGAAGCATGGACCGGAGATTTTTGAAACACCCTTCCGCTTTTTTGGAGACCGGATTCTTTGGAGCAACTATGAGGAAGTATGGGGTAATGAGAACGTACCTTTTTGGCGTTTGTATTGGAACTCCTTTAAGATTGCTGTGATCGGTACGTTTATCCAGTTGATTATCTCCTCCATGGCAGGATATTCCTTTGCTAAGATCAATTTTAAGGGAAAGGATTTTGTGTTCATTGTTATTTTGATCACCATGATGATTCCTGCCCAGGCATTGATCATTCCGAGATATATTCTGTTCGACCTTCTGGAACTGTACGGAACTCATTGGGCACTGATTTTGCCTTCGCTGTTCAATGTTACTTCCATCTTCCTGCTGCGTCAGTTTTATGCTGGATTGCCCAATGATCTGATGGAGGCTGCCCGCATTGACGGTGCTAACCACTATGGTATCTGGTGGAAGGTTATGCTTCCTCTCACCAAGACTCCTATGGTTACTGTAGTCGTACTGGCGTTCATCAACTGCTGGAACGAGTACCTGAATCCCTTGATTTTCATCACCAAGTACGAGTTGTACACGGTTGCAATGGGTATTCAGTACTTCCTGTACTCTACCGACGAGGTTAACTGGATGATGGCAGCGGCATCGAGTGCGATTGTTCCTATCGTTGTCCTGTTCCTGTTTACCCAGAAATACTTTGTTGAGAGTATCGCGACCTCCGGTGTTAAGGGTTGATTTGATATGCTGGAATCCTGCAAAATAACAAATTGATGAAAAGTGTGAGACCATCAAAAATAAATTCGAGAAACACGTTCTCGCATTGTTTATTTTTGGTGGTCTTCTGTCGAAGAATGGTTGTTATTTTGCGAATTCCTGTTTTGAAAAGGAGAGAAAAATGGAAAAAATCACAAGACAGATGGAGATCCCCGTAAAATATGAGTGCGATGTGGTCGTAGTCGGCGGAGGTCCCGCAGGCTTTTGTGCGGCAGTAGCTGCTTCCAGAAACGGCGCCAGGACCGTTCTGGTGGAGAAAAACGGCTGCTGCGGCGGTATGGCGACTGCCGGTTTGGTTGGTCCCTTTATGACCTCCTACAGCAAATCCGGTGACAAGATGATCATTCGCGGTATGTATGAGGAAGTGATCGACCGTCTGGTCGCACAGGACGGAGCGATTCACCCTGAGTACTGCCGTGCGGGCGATCAGATCACCGGTTATCATTTCCGCGGTCATGATCACTGTGGCGCATTTGACCCCGAGGTATTAAAGCGTGTGATCGATGAGATGCTGACCGAGGCGAATGTCAAGGTTCTGTATCACACCAACTTTGTGGAGCCTCTGGTGGAGGATGACTGCATGAAGGGTGTGATCATTTTCTCCAAGAGCGGTATGGAGGCCATCAAGGCGAAGGTGGTTATCGACTGCAGCGGTGACGCTGACGTTGCGTACCGCGCAGGTGTTCCCTGTGATCTGGGTGATCCGGAGAGAGGCAGCGCGATGCAGCCCACCACCATGTTCTTCCGCATTGCCAATGTGGACTGGGAGAAGGTGGAGGAAGCTTTCCAGAAATCAAAACTGGAAAACCGCGTGAGACCCAACGGAAAGCCTTATGGCCTGTTCGGCTGGATTATCGAGGAGGCTCGCGCGAAGGGTGACTTCGATGTGGAGCGTGAGACTGTCGGTATCTACCGCGGTGTGAAGAAGGATGAGTGGAGCGTAAACATCTCCCGTATCCTTGATATCAATGCGACTGACGTTGAGGATCTGTCCAAGGCTGAGGTGGTCGGCCGTCAGCAGGTGCTGCAGATCTACAACTTCCTGAAAAACTATATTCCCGGCTGTGAGAATGCAAAGCTGATGTGCAGCGCTTCCCACATCGGTATCCGTGAAACTCGCCATATCAAGGGTGAGGCTACCCTGAATGCGGACAATGTATTGAACGGCGATATTCCTGAGGATGTTATTCTGTTGGCATCCAACTCCATTGACGTACATGCGTCGGGCGGAAGTTCAGTCACCAAATATGTGTGCGTGGAGAACGGCGAGTGGTACGGCGTTTCCTACAAGAGCCTTGTTCCCGTGAAGATCAATCAGCTTCTGGTGGCCGGAAGAAGTATCTCCGCCACCTCCGAGGGTGCGGGCGCGGTTCGCGTCATGCCTCCTTGTATGGAGATGGGCCATGCGGCAGGTGTGGCAGCGGCACTGTCCCTGAAGCAGGCTTGTCTGGTGCGCGATGTTGACGTGAAGGCAGTTCAGGAGCAGATGGTCAAGGAAGGAAGCTTCCTGGGGTGAGGTTAAGCCTGGCAGTTTGGCTTTATCGTAATTGAGACAGTCCGCGCAAATGGTGTCATGCTGTTCACTGCAAAGGATCCCGAGTGGGTGATGGATTGCCTGCGAGAGAGGGAAGTGCACGAGTAAAGTCATGTATCAACTTAGTCGCCTCAGCTGTCGGTAAATAAACTGCCGACACTGGGGCGATTTTTGGATGGTGACCGGATTTTCGCGGATTGAGACGAAATCAGGTTGAATGAAACGATAGACGAGAGAAAACGGAGGTGCTACTGCATGGATGGCAATCATCATAAAACACGTCTGATCTTGAGCGTGAATTTTGACAAGGAAAATGTGGAGGATACCTCCGGCTTCGCCAACCACGGTGTGATCGTGGGTGCACCCGGATTTGTGCCCGGATATGACGGCAGATCAGCGATCTATCTGAGAAATCCCTTTGGCCGGAAAGCGGCGGAGCAGTATATTCGCTTTGATGACCTGAAGGGCATTGATCTGCGGACGGATGACTTTACAGTCATGTTCTGGTATAAGACCTTCTGTGGCGGCACTCAGGAGTGGGCGGCGTCCTGGCATGTGACCCAGGCTGGCTGGGGCGTGGATATGCCCGGTGTGCTTCTGGGCGGAGTGGTATTCTCCAACCGGGATACCTTCGATTTTGATGCCACCGGAGTGTTGGCGGCGCAGCTGCCATTGAATCAGTATTTTTGCGGCGGAGTGACCGGAGAGCGTGGAGCGCGTGTTGACGTGGACGGCATCCATGAGCCACAGGACGGGCGCTGGCATTTGGTGACCGCTGTGTATAGCCGAAGTGAGGGGGATTACCGGATCTGTGTGGACGGGGACGAGAAAGCCTGCGCCGATATCTCTGCTTTCGCCGGGCAGGTGCTGGGTAAAAATTCGCTGGTGCTTGGCGCGGATGTTCTGGGTCAATATGGTCTGGGCAACGCCTGTGTAGATTCATTCCGGCTCTGGCGCGGTGCGGCGGACGGGGAGATGGTCAAAGATTGCTATGATCGGGAGCGACTGGAGCGGCTGATGGGCGAGATTACCCTGCGTCTGGAAGGCTGCCATGGGGATATGACGCACGAATGGTCTGCAGATTGCGATGGGGCTGTGGACAGTGATGGATTTTATTCGGCTGAGAGCAGCACGCGATTATTGGATAGACTGGAGGCTGCACGGTGTGAACTGGGCAGGATAGATGAGTGGAGTCGCACGGATCGAGAAAGCCAGGTACCGGAAGAAAAACAGACGGCGAAAAAAGGGTGGCCTGAGGCAGATGCGGAGCGACAGGGCCATAAAGAAAGATTATCTGCAGTTTATGATGAGTTGAAAGCTGTCTACGAGCAATTTCTCGCAAGTCCCCAGGAAAATGCGCGGCTCACCATGCTACTGATGAGCGATGTACATATTAAGGAAGCGGATGATAACCGGGCGGCGGCATTGAGGACGGTGTTCGCTGATCTGAAAAAAACGGATATCAAGCTGGACGGTATCCTCAATCCCGGCGATTTCGCGGCGGGAGCCTCGGCGGCTGTCTGCCATAAGGCTTACAGCGTGCTGGATCAGCTGATGGAGAAGCATCCTGACTGGCAGGTGGTGTCCTGTTTCGGAAACCACGAGACAAACTACGTCTCTGAGACGGAGAATTATCACACGGGAGCGGGAGCGTTCTGGCGGAATATACAGCCCTATATTTCCATGGGCGAGGATCGCCGGTTTGGCGACGGAACGCTGGACAGTGTGCAGAATTACAGCTACGGGATGACCTTTAAGGGCTGCCATTTTCTGGTGCTGAACACAGACTACCTCCCGCAGGTGGGCAATGCGAAGATGGACTGGGACACCGACGCGCTTGACCCGATCCGCCACGGACTGTTCCTCTCCGAGGAGAGCTATGACTGGCTGGAAGCGCAGTTGGATAAATACAAGAAAGACGGACAGCCGATCTTCGTGATCAGCCATTCGCCTTTTGCGGACACAGTGCCGCTGTCTTATTTTCGTCGGATACGGATCAGAGACAATTCGGTTGGTCCTCAGGACAGTCGATTGAGAAGACTGCTGGGCCGCTATGAGAAGGTGGTTTACGTCTGTGGTCATCTGCATCTGTCCTTCGGCATCACCGGGCCGGTGACCGTGGAGAGCACCGAGGGAGGACGATTCACCGAGATTACCCTGCCCTCCTTCCAGAACGCGAAGCGGGGCTACCGGAAGGTGCCTGCCACCTGGATCATGTATGTTTATGAGGATCGGATCGTCATGAGGGCTCGCGACTTTGGGTCGGGAGAGTGGATGACGGAGTATGATGAGGAAAACTGGCTGATCTAGTCGCGGTAAATATCGTTGACATTGATACTGTTTATGCCGGGAATAAATGAGATATCTGCGTCGGCGATCACACCGGTGATCTCTTTGGAATTGCACAGGAAAAACGTGTAGCAGGAGCCAATTTTCTCTGAGGAGCACAGGAAGTACTGCTGCTTGGAATGTTTGATCATATGTTTCCGCGTTTGCACACCGCTTTCGGATTGGGTGCTGATGTTTCCGTGATTATCCATTCCCAGGGAGGAGAAGAAAAAGTAATCGGCATTGATTTTGTCGATATCGTCTATGGTCCATGAGCCTGAGGTGACCAGATTTTTCGTGTCAACCAGTCCGCCGATGAGGTAAAAGGTGATATCACGCTCACAGAGCTTCATCGCTGTTTTGATGCAATTGGTAAATACTGTGATGCCCTGATTGGGATTCAGATAGTCAGCTATATACATGGTTGTGGAGGATGCATCCAAAAGTACGCTGGAATTGGGTGCGATCAGGCTTGCCGCGTAGCGGCCGATGGCCCGTTTTGATTCGATGGCCTGGCGTTCCCGGAAAGCCAGCGGGGGAACAATGGCTTTTTCGGTCAAAGGAATAATGTGGCCGTACTGGAGATGGACAAGCGCTTTTTTTTCTAACTCGCGCAGATCTCGTCGGATCGTTGCGGGGCTTGCATAGACAGCCGAGCACAGTTCCTTGACATTACTGCATTTGCCTTGCTGAATCAAATCTAGAATTTCACTTTGGCGTTCGAACTGCTTCATGATTTTGACACTCCGGAATGATGTATTTGTCAATTGATTATAGCGCAAAATGATGAATTGTCAACATGTGCGCCATTGTTGACAGGATAAAATGATTATTTTATAATTTTGGTATCCGGAAAAGATGGAGTGAACAGTTTGTTCGGCGGCGAACGAGTCGGAAGATGGGAGAGGTGTGATATGATTTCTAAGGGAATGTTTGAAGTGAAAAATACTTACGATGTGGTCGTGGTCGGTGGTGGTCTCGCCGGCATCTGCGCAGCGGTTTCCTCTGCGAGGGAGGGAGCGAAAACTGCGCTGATCGAGCGTTATGGCATCCTTGGCGGTATGCTTACCTCAGGAAATGTGTATCCGATTCTGGGTATGGTCTCCGAGGGAACCATCTATGATGAGGTGGCAGAACTGCTGGGGGCGGATTCGGCTGAGAAAATTGTTTCCGGAAATGGCCGGGAAATTCCGGTGGATGTGGAGAAGGCGAAAAGTGTTCTTCTGAAATTTGCCCGGGACAATCAGGTGGACATCTGGCTCCAGACACCGGTGGTGGAAGCACAGATGGAGGATGGCCGGTTGACTGGAGTGCTGGTCGGTACCCAGGAGGGGCTTAAATGCCTGGAGGCGAAGGTGTTTATCGATGCCTCCGGAGATGGACAGCTGGCGGCAATTGCCGGCGCACCCTATGAGATCGGCAGAGCCGGAGATGGAAAATGTCAGCCAGTCAGTATGATTTTTACTGTGGGTGGTGTGGACCCGGAGATCGGTCAGGTGGTCAACGGCAGAAGTGATAAGATGAGACTTCCTGACGGAACGCTGTATGCAGATGTGTGTGAGGCGGCCAATCAGAGAGGCGAACTGCCGCCCAATGTGACCATTGTCCGACTTCATCGCAGCTGTTACCCGGACGAGCGAAATGTCAACGCCAGTCAGGCCAACGGCTACAACACACTGACAGCGGACGGTGTTACGGCTGCAGAGTTGGATTTGAAGGGACAGATCGATCAGATTGTGACCTTTTTGCGAAAATATGTGCCCGGATATGAGAAATGTTATGTAAAATCCTCGGGAAGCACCCTGGGTGTCCGTGAGACCAGACGGATCACCGGTGAATGTACGGTCACCGATGAGGATGTGGAGCAGGGAAGGAAGCACCCGGACGTGGTGGTACACAACGCGTGGTTTAAGATCGACATCCACAATCCGGCAGGCGGCGGACAGGCAGAAAAGTATGCTCAACCCTGCATTCCCTACGATATCCGATACGGCTCACTGGTTCCTCTGAAGGTGGACGGACTGCTGACCGCCGGCAGGTGTATCTCCGGAACACACCGGGCTCACGCGTCCTACCGCGTGATGGGCATCTGCATGGGCATCGGGCAGGCAGCAGGAATCGCGGCGGCGTTGTGTGCGGAGAAAAACTGCGTGCCGAGAGTGTTAGATGTGCGAGAGGTGCAGAAGAAATTAACGCAGAAGGGTGTAGATCTGGGCCTGTAACGTAGTCTGGGCCTAGGCCTACAGAGTAGAAAATAGGGGCTGTCGGCAAATTGGCAACCAGGTTGATTACACGAGACTGTCAGAAACAAACCCGAGAAACGCGCTCTCGCTCCGCTCCGTCTCGCAGCGGATACTAAGTTCATCCATCGCCTGTAGGCTCGGATTCGCTAAGTACCGGCGGCCGGAGAGGGTTTCTCTTTCGTTTTTTCTGACGGTCTCGTTTGTTCAACGGGATTGATGCCAATTTACCGACAGCCCCTTAATGACTCACAGCAGATAGCTCTTCAGCAGCTCAAGGGTATTCTTCACTCCATCCACATGACTGCGCTCGTATCCGTGGGAAGCGTACACGCCGGGGCCGATCAGACCGTGGCGGATATCATGACCGGAGGAAAGCGCTGCATCGGCGTCGGAGCCGTAGGAGGGATAGATATCCACCGCATAGTCAACGCCAGCTTTCTTTGCAGCCTGGATCAGAGCGGTCACCACATCATAATGGTAAGGTCCGCGGCTGTCTTTTGCGCAGATGGATACCTGACGCTCGGTGCAGTCAAGACCATTGCCCACGCAGCCCATATCCACCGAGATGATCTCGGTCACACCGGCGGGAACAGAAGCGGAACCACCGTGGCCTACCTCCTCGAAGACGGTGATGTGGAGATAAATGTGGCGTTCGGGAGTGATATCATTTTCCTTGATGTGGCGGGCGAAGCCCATCAGGATCGCGGTACTCAGCTTATCGTCAAGGAAACGGCTCTTGATGTACCCGCTCTCGGTGATCGTAGTGCGGGGGTCAAGGCAGACGATATCGCCGATGGAAATGCCCAGGGCCTTGGTGTCGGCTGCGGAGGAGACCGCCTCATCGAGGACGACCTCCAGTGTGTCGAAGGTGCGCTGGGTGTCATTATACTTGGTGTTTACATGGATGGAAGCATTGTCCAGCTGGATCGTACCCTGGTAGGTGCCGTTAAACCGGGTGATGATGCGGCAGTTTTCGGTCTCGGCGTTGTTGGGATTGAGTCCACCGAGAGGAGCGATGCGAAGATTGCCATTTCCCTTGATCTCCTTGACCATGCCGCCCAAGGTGTCCGCGTGGGCCTCGAGAAGAATCGCGTGGTCAGAATCCTTACCGCCCAGGTCAACTAAAACTCCGCCCTTTACCGTGCGGGCGGGCGCATAACCCAGAGCAGAAAATTCTTTTAATAAATAGTCAGTCACGTTGACGGTGTAGCCTGTAGGGCTGTCGATGGAGAGGAGTGCTTTTGCCTGCTCCAAGATATATTCCTGTGTTGTCATGTGAATTTCCTCCTGTGATGTGGTAGTGTGTCAGGCCGGCCCGGTGAGGCGCGGCAGGACAGAAGAATGAAGACAGCTGTGAAACCTGCCCGAATCGACAACGTGAAACAGCTGTAAAATGAAAAATCCCCCGGCACTCTGCCGGGGGATTTGAATGCTCGGTTATATCCGGGCAGTGCTGCTAAAAATTAGCACTTGGTAACGTTTGCAGCCTGCTTGCCACGGTTGCCCTCAACAACATCGAAGGTAACTGCCTGGCCCTCTTCCAGAGTCTTGAAGCCCTCAGCGTTGATAGCAGAGAAATGTACGAATACATCCTCGCCGCCCTCAGCGGTGATGAAACCATAACCCTTCTCAGAATTGAACCACTTAACTGTACCCTTATTCATGTTGGTACCCTCCACATAAAAAATTTTTGATTCTGCGTTCATAAAAAAATTCACATATTTTCAGAGACCTCTCGTAAAAAGATAATCTCTGAAAATACGTGAATTACTTTTACTTCGGTGAATCTGGAACTGATTATACCACAAACTGCAAAAAAGACAAGAGTTTTTTCAAAAAATCATGTTGAAGTTAGACGGAAGTTCATGTATTTTTTGTGAAAAGACTTTCTTTTTTGGGGGCTCTGTGATATAAAGATAAGAGTGTCTTTTTTTCAGCGTCATTTCAGACGGGGATGAGGACGGATGAGTGATTACAGGCTGCCGATGTCCGGCAGCAGATTGGAGAGTTGTGATGAAAAAACAGTTACAGAAGGTTCTGGCACTCTTGATGGTGCTTTTGATGGTGTCAGCGCTGGGTGGATGTAAGGACAAGCAGGACGAGGGTACTGAGACTCCCACCGGAGCGGGCACAGAGACATCCGGAAGTGTTTCTGAGCCTGAGACGATGGCACCGATGGTGCAGATCGATGATATCAGTGAGTACGTGGTGCTCGGTGAGTATATGAATCTGGAGGCGGTCAGAGGGGATGATACCATCACTGACGAGGAAATCCAGGAGGCGATTGACTATGCCTGTGAGGCAAATGCTGCTCCGGAAAAGCTTACAGAGGGTACCGTTGCCGATGGAGATACGGTTGGTATTTATTATGTGGGAACACTGGACGGTGTGGCATTTGAAGGCGGCACTGGCGAGTATGAGCTGACGATCGGTTCCAACACCTTTATTGATGGTTTTGAGTCCGGTCTGATTGGTGTTAAGGTTGGTGAGACGGTTGACCTTAACCTGACCTTCCCCGAAAATTACGGAAACACTGATCTGGCAGGAAAGGCCGTTATTTTCACCGTGACCGTAAACTATCTCTGCGGTGAGAATGTGGTCCCCGAGTTTGACGATGCACTTGCAGTTGAGCTGGGATATGCGGACGAGGAAGAGATGAGAGCCGATATGCTCAAAAACATGCAGGAGGCCAAGACAGAGAGTGTTGAGGAGGCGTTCCGCGCCGCTGTATGGCAGAAAGCAGTGGAGAATGCCGAGATCCTGAAGGTGAATGAAGAAATCTATGATTACTATTATCAGACGTTGATCTCCCAGTACCAGAGTACGGTACAGATGTATGGGATGACGCTGGAGGATTATCTGGAACTGACTGGGATGACACAGGAAGAGTTCGAGAAGCAGGCTGACGAGTATGCGACTCAGTGTATGGAGCAGGAGTTGGTTTGCCGTGCGATCGTAAAGGCTGAGGGCTTGTCTGTATCCGAGGAGGATTACCAGGCGGCACTGGCAGATTTCTATAGCCAGTACTCTACCTCCTTTGCGGATGCAGCAGCGCTGGAGGCGTATTATAGTAGAGAGCGTCTGGAGAATGATATCCTCTGGACTGAGATTATCGACCGTGTTATGGAGAGCGGTATTCCGGTAGAGGCATCCGAGGCGGAGCCCACTACAGCGGCACAGTAAGCTCCTCTGTATCTACAGAAATACCATTTCACCTGAAAATACCACTTGAAATTTATCAAGGGGTGTATTACAATGACCTTATCATGGTGGCAGAGATATTTGCCACATAGAGCAAAAGGAGGATTTTATTATGGCACACGTAATTAATGACGATTGCATTTCCTGCGGCGCTTGCGCAGCAGAGTGCCCCGTAGAGGCTATCGCTGAGGGCGATGACAAGTACGTTGTTGACGCAGATACCTGTGTAGATTGCGGCGCTTGTGAGGATGTATGTCCTCAGGGAGCTATCGTAGCTGAGTAATTTCAGAGCGAGTACATCAAAAGGGGTGGGAGACATCCCTGAAAACAAAGAGGACTTCTGGTTTATATGAGCTGGGAGTCCTCTTTTTTAGTACAAATTTTGTCCCCAAAAAGGATGCAGCAATCTCTATCGTTTGTGTATATCTGGTCAAAATGCATTATTTCATAAAATCTGGAAGTGTTTCGTTAAAAAATCCCGGAACGGCAAAAAAACAGGAAAAAGTTACTATAAAATTCAGTCAAAATAACAGAAAGTTTTCAGAAAAGTTTTTTGTTTTATACTTGCATATCTATACCAAAGCTAATATAATGATTTAGTAGAATGCTTTATTATGCAAAAAATCCAGATGATATCGTTTTAAGCCGAGGTCCAGACTGGCTCGGTTTATGATGACGTTCTGTATATATTGAAGCCACCTCCGCGGCGGCTGATGTTGGTTAATGGCACAGCAAAGGGGAAATCGTGAATGTCAAAGTATGATTTCGAAATGACGCTATCGCAGAATACATCGACAGGGATTATCTTAAACCGGGTAGAAAAAGGGTCGGTTGTTTTAGAGTTCGGTTGCGCCACGGGCAGAATGACCCGTTATATGAAGGAAAACCTGGGGTGCCGGGTCTATATTGTGGAATACGATCAGAGCGCATATGAGACTGCATTACAGTATGCGGAGGATGGGCTATGCGATGATATTATGCATTTCCGTTGGGCCGAAAAGTTCGAAGGGATTGTTTTTGATGCCATCGTATTTGCGGATGTTCTGGAACATCTCACATCACCGGAAAAGGTACTTGAGTGTGCGGCGAAGCTTCTGAAGGATGACGGGCAGATGTATGTCTCTGTTCCTAATATTACGCACAATGATATATTGCTGAAAGCCTATGCGGAGCATTTCGACTATACTGAGACGGGTTTGCTGGACGATACCCATGTACATTTTTGGGGAATGGAAAACATTGGGACTCTTGCCGCGAAGAGCGGGCTGCACATTCGGACAGTTGAAGGGACTTACTGTGCCACCGGTGATACCGAGCAGTATGCGCAGAGTGATCGGAATGAGAACCGTCTGTTGGAAAATATATTGAAGGAGCGAAAGTGCGGAGAGGTTTATCAGTTTGTCGTCACGTTGGATAAAGACGAAGGCGGAGAGAGTACATACTCGTTCAAAGCCCCGTCGCTGAGAAGCCATATTTATCTGGATAAGGGAAACGATTTTAATGCGGAGAGCGTGATTGGATTTGACTCTGTGTATTCCGGTGACGGAAGTTATATCGCTCATTATGAAGTGGAAAACACCGGGGATATCCGGAGAATCCGGTTGGATCCGGTGGAGTTTCAGAGTTGTATTCTCCGCGGGATGTCCATGCGCCAGGGGGATGAAGAGCTGACACTGATTATTCCGGATGGCGGACAGACAGAGAAGGGCATCTTGCTTTGCGGCGAGGATCCGATGGTGTATGCGGAGGTGTTACTCCCGGATGAGCCGATCATTATCGACGCCGAAATCATTCTTCCGGGTGCGGGATATATAGAGGTCGTGGAATCCGCTTATGCGGATAAGCATTCTGCGTTTGAGAACCTTCGCAGAGATACTGACGTGGAGAGAGGCCAGTTACATCGCACGATGAATGAGCTGTCCGAAGTAAACGCGGGCTTGGCGGCGGTGAAGGTGCGTCTGGAAAATGAGATTGCGGTCATGACTGGTGAGAAAGCAGGTCTGGAGAGCGAGATCGCAGCGCTGACCGGAGAAAATCAGGGTCTGAAAAACCGGATTGAGGAGTTGACCGGAGAAAATCAGGGTCTGAAAAATCGGATCGAAGAGTTGGCTGGAGAAAATCAGGGTCTGAAAAACCGGATTGAGGAGTTGACTGGAGATAATCAGAGCCTGAGAAATGAGATTGTGGCGCTGACCGGCGAAAAACAGTGTCTGGAGAGCGAGATCGCTTCCTTGCTCAGTGAGAAAACTCATCTGGAAAACGAGCGTGCGAGGTTGATCGGTGAGAAAGCTGCTTTGGAGAATCGGATAGCAGCGCTGACTGCGGAGGGGATAGAACTTCACGGTGATATCGATGCTTACACTGTCCTGATGATTAATAAGGAAAAATACATTATCTCATTGGAAAATGAGTTGAAAGAATACAGAGGTATTGAAAAATATGTCCGGATTATCAAGAGAGTGGTGAGTTTCTGCCGCAATCTGAAATTTGCGGGAGTGCGGGTGCGCGCCTTTATTCCACGTGCCTTGCGGGGGATAAAGCGCCGTGTTAAACGAGTGTTGGATAAAGAGGAAAGCGTATGACAAACAAAAAGAAGGTTGCAGCGGCGGCATTCGCCCTGACTGCGATTCTGTTAAATATACTTATTTGTTTGACTAACTCCGACGGGAAGTCGGTTTTGAATGGGGTACTAATGTGTGCGGCGATTGATGTCACTGCAATTATCTGCATTCGGTATATGGAGGAACTGCTCAGAATCCCGCTGGAGATCTATCGGGACAGAGAGGTCTTTATGACGCTGGTAAAAAATGACTTTCAGGCCAGATTCGCCGGTTCTTATTTGGGGCGGTTCTGGGCATATGTCCAGCCGGTGATCACGATCCTGCTCTATTGGTTTGTGTTTCAGATTGGATTGCGTTCTGGCGATGTGAGTGATCATCCGTTCATCCTTTTCCTGATGGCCGGTCTCGTTCCGTGGTTTTACTTTTCGGAGGCGTTGGTGGGAGCAACGGGCAGTCTGATTGAGTACAATTATCTGGTGAAAAAGGTGGTATTCAATGTGGGATTTTTGCCTGTACTCAAGGTGTTGTCTTCCCTGTTCGTGCATGGCTTTTTTGTGGCGATTGTCGTGATCCTATCCCTGATCTACGGATATGGTTTCGATTGGTATCTGCTGCAAATCATCTACTATGGGTTTTGCCTGGCATTTTTTGTTCTGGGTATTTCCCATATCACGGCTGCATGTACGGTGTTTTTCAAGGATATGACTCAGATTGTAAATATTTTCCTCACCATCGGTATCTGGCTCACGCCCATCATGTGGAATCCCCAGATGACGATGCCGGCGAGTCTGCAGAAACTGTTTGAAGTGAACCCGGTGTATTATATTGTGGATGGTTACCGGGATGCGTTGCTGGATAAGATGTGGTTTTGGGAAAAGCCCGAGTGGAGTATATATTTCTGGTGTCTTACCATTGTTATATATGTGCTTGGCGTAAAAATGTTTAATCGGTTAAAGGGACATTTTCCTGATGTACTGTAGGAGCTTGATGTGATATGGAACAGGTTATCAAAGTCAATCATGTGACAAAAATCTATAAAATTTATAATGATCCCAAAGACCGATTCAGGGAAGCGCTGGGGATTCACAAAGAAAGACAGTACCATAAGGATTATTATGCGTTGAGAGATATTTCTTTCCAGGTGGGAAAGGGCGAGATTGTCGGGATTGTGGGCAGAAACGGGTCTGGAAAATCCACTATCTTAAAGATCCTGACTGGAGTGTTAAACCAGACCTCCGGCGATGTAGAGATGCAGGGCAAGGTTGCAGCGCTTTTGGAACTGGGGGCCGGATTCAACATGGAATACTCTGGAATGAAAAATATCTACCTGAATGCGGCGATGATGCGCGTGAGTAAGGAGGAAATCGAGAGGAAGATTCCTGAGATTCTTGCCTTTGCCGATATCGGAGACTATATCCATCAGCCGGTTAAGACCTATTCCAGCGGCATGTTTGTCCGTCTGGCCTTTGCGGTGGCGATCAATGTGGACCCGGATATTCTGATCGTGGATGAGGCGCTGGCTGTGGGCGATGCCAGATTTCAGTTGAAATGTATGGACAAGTTCATGGAGTTTGTGCAGAGGGGTAAAACTATCCTGTTTGTCACCCATGATGTAAATACGGTAAAGCGATTCTGTAACCGTGCAATCTGGTTGAACCGCGGTGAGCTGATTATGGATGGAAATACCGATGAGGTGACTGATCGGTACCTGGATTTTTTGAAGAGTGATCTCTCCATTGAGCAGTATCTTGCGCAGTTTGTGTCATCGACCGCCGCGGGCGTAACGCCAGATGATTATCTGGCCGATGCGGAGGGAATAGATATCGCCGAGGTGTGCGGTCTTACCATGTTTGATGCTTATGGACATCAGATTGAGGAGATAAAGCATGGGCAGAAGGTAGTCCTGAAAGTCGGCTATGTGGTTGCAGATGAGACCGTTGAGGACCCTTTGCTGGGTGTGGCTATCCGAAGGATTGACAATGAATATATCTGCGGTCTGAATACAAAGCTAGACAATATGACGATCCCGTGGAAAAAGGGGTACAATGAGGTTACGCTCATATATCCCTGTTTTAACCTGATTGGCGGGGAGTATTATTTTGATGCAGGTATTTTTGATAAGACCGGTATCGTAAACCTGGACTACAAAGCCAGAATCAGAAATTTTTTTGTGAAGATGGATTATATTGCCGAAGGCATTGTGGTGTTAGATCATGAATGGAGTGTGAAGCGGTAGGCATGAACGAACAGACAAAAGCGCTGTTAAAGAGCGAGATCGATAAAGCGAAGCTGGTATCCTTTGATATTTTTGATACCCTGCTTTTCAGAAAGACCAACAGCCCGGAGATTATCTTTGATCTCGTGGGAAAACATTTTCAGCTTCATGGTTTTCGTAAGCTTCGCATGGATGAGCAGAATGAGGCCAGTAGAAGAGCTTATGCGGCGCACGGTTATCCTCATGCCAACATGGACCAAATTTACGAGGTGCTGGCAGAGCACACGGAAATTCCGGTTGATTGGAGCGAGGTAAAAGCATACGAAATCCAGATGGAGAGGGATGCGCTGACGGCCAACCGGGAGATGTTGGAGATCTTTCAGTATGCGAAGAATCAGGGAAAGCGGGTCGTGATCACCAGCGATATGTACCTGACTGCTGATATTCTGGCGGAGTTTCTGGAGGAAAAGGGCTTCAGTGGTTTCGATCACCTGTATTGCTCGGCCGATGAGCATAAGGCCAAGTTTAATCGGGAATTGTTTGAACTGGTCGCGGAGCGGGAAAACGTGGCCTATGGGGATATTCTGCACATCGGCGACAAGGAGCGCGATGACGGCGAGTATCCCGGCAGTTTCGGCATCAGGACTTTCATTTACGAGGCGGACGCGGACCTGGAAAAGGTAAAGAACGCGGCGGGATCCGATGTGGACAAGGGGATCTACAAGATTCTGGCGGATAATGAAAGAGGCTTCTGGTACAATTTGGGTGTCGAGGTCGGTGGGCCTCTGTATTTGGGGCTGTATCGATTTATGCTGGATAAAGCGTTAAAAGAAAACAAAAAGATTTATTTCCTCTCGAGAGATGGATATAACCTGTATCACCTGTTCAAACAGAATGGATACGAAAACGCGGAGTATCTCTACACGTCCCGCAGAGCATTGACCCTGGCTGCCATCACCGAGATGAATGAGCGGGATATCGAGAGCCTTCCCCCTTATATTTACGGTCAGACGGTGGGTGAGATACTGGATTATCTGGGAGTTGCCAGAAAGTCTGTCCGACATCTGAGGGACGTGGGATTCCGATCATACAACGATGTGATCCACACAGAACAGGAGCGGCAGGCATTCAAGCAGCTGTATCTGTATGACAAAGAGGTATTTCTTGCCCGGTGTGCGAAAGAGAGAGAGAACGCACTGCGGTACTTTGAGAAGATCGGTTTTCTGGCACAGGATGCCATCTGCTTCGACTGCGGCTGGCAGGGCAGTTCTCAGGAACTGATTGAGTGGTTCAAGGTGGCGGTGGGCTGTGATACGAGACACGATTTCGTGTACTTTGGCATCAAAAATAGCGATAAGAGCCGCAGACAGCTCCATGGAATGCGTTACGATACATATCTGTTTGACTTTTACAAAAACTACGCCCTGCAGGCAGACGTAAATCAAAATGTAGTGATGTATGAATTGTTGTTCTCGGCGCCCCACGAGAGCGTATACTGTTACGGCGAAAATGGTGAAGTGATCTTTGAAAAGGGAGAGGGGGATCAGGAGAAGGCAGAGATGTTGGCCGGTATCTGTGACTTCGTTCAGGAAGGGATGGAGTTTGTCCGGACCTATGACGTGGAGTACACCCCGGAGATTGCCGTCGGACATCTGAAACGACTGATTCACCTGCCTACGGAGGAGGAGGCTGAGAAAATCGGCGATCTGCAGAATGTTGACGGATTTGCCCGATTGAAGCGGCAGGCGAAGTATATCGCCTATGTGACGCAGGAGCAGCTGGACACCAATCCGAATATCGAGATATATTGGCTGCAGGGACTGTTAAAGCGCCACGATATCCCTGAGGCAGTAAAGAGAGTGTGTGCAGCGAGAAACGGGATTGTTTATCCCGGCCGGAATCCGGAGTATCATTTGGAGGATGAGCATAGTATCCGCAACTATCACCGATGGTTACGGCACGAAGAATGTCACCCCCATGCGGTGACTAATCTGGCCTATCGGCCACGATTTTCGATTGTGATTCCGGTTTACAATACGGTGACCGAGCAACTAGAGGAGTGCATCCAGTCAGTTTTGAAGCAGACTTACACGAATTTTGAGCTGATTCTGGTGGATGATTGCTCGTCTTGGGACAACGTGGTTCCGGTACTGCGCCGCTATGAGGCGAATTCTCATGTGCATGTGATCTATAGGAGCACCAACGGACATATCTCTGTAGCCACCAACGACGGCATACAGATCGCGGAGGGGGATTACATTGTCTTTATGGACTGCGATGATACGATTGAGCCTGATGCCCTGTATGCGTTTGCACAGAAGTTAAATGAAAATTCGGAGCTGGATTTCCTGTACAGTGACGAGGACAAGCTGACAGAGGATGGTAAGATCAGACATTTACCGTTTTTTAAGCCTGACTGGTCTCCGGATCTGTTTTTGAACATGATGTATACCAATCATCTGGCTGCATATCGCGCCTCCATCGTGAAAGCGGTAGGCGGTTTGCGCACTGCCTATAATGGCAGCCAGGACTATGATTTTACTCTGCGCTTTATGGAACGGTCGGACAATAAGCGGGTCGGTCATATTCCCAGAGTGTTGTATCATTGGAGAGAGCGCAAGGAGTCAGTAGCCTACGCTATGACCTCTAAAAACTACGCTTCCGAGGCGGCGAAGCACGCGAAGGAGGATTATATCCGACGAAATGGGATCCCGGCCTATCTGGAATATATTGACGGTATGTCCCAGCACCGGATCATATATGAGGTGGTCGGCGAGCCGCTGGTCAGCATTATCATCCCTTCCAGGGATCACCCGGACATTCTGAGACAGTGTATTGAGTCGATTCGCAAGTACACGTCTTACGGACATTACGAGCTTATTGTGGTGGACAATGGAAGTCTGGGCGTGAACCGGCAGATCATAGAGCAGTATCTTCAATCTGTTGGTGCGAAGTACATCTACGAGCAGGCTGCGTTCAACTTCTCTCGGATGTGCAATCAGGGTGCGGCCTGCGCCGAGGGAGAGTATCTACTGTTCCTCAACGATGACATTGAGATATTCCAGCCCCAGTGGTTGGAACGGATGTTGGGTCATGCCCAACAGGCGCATGTGGGTGCGGTCGGCGCAAAGCTGTTTTATCCATTGTCTACCCGGATACAGCATGCGGGTATATCGAATCCGAAAAACGGACCGATGCACAGCTTTATGACACTGGATGACCAGACCCCTTACTACTTTGGCTGGAACAGGGTAGACGAGGACTGCATCGCGGTGACCGGTGCGTGTCTGCTGCTGGAGAGAACCAAATTTAAGGCGGTGGGAGGTTTTGATGAGGATCTTCCGGTGGCATATAATGATGTAAAATTGTGTTTTGAATTGCACAGAAAAGGATATTACAATGTGATTCGCAACGATGTGGTGGCTTATCACCACGAATCATTGAGCCGCGGAGGGGATATGCTGGATGACCAGAAGCTTCTCCGTCTGAGCCGGGAGAGAGCAGAGCTGTTTTCTGATTTTGCTGAGTTGAAAGACTGTGATCCTTACCTGAATAAAAATCTTAAGGGGCTTACCGCCGGACTGTCCATCAAGCATGATTACGATGTGCTGGAGGAGCTGGACCTGGCGGGCTGTGTGCCGGTAGGAACGGCCGTTGTGGATTTTGTGAATATCACCGACAGCGTACAGATTACCGGTTGGTCCGTCCTGGAGGGCGAGGGACATATCGAGGAACTGGAACGATATGTGGTGTTCAAGGATCCTTTCGGAAAAACCTATGGTGCGAAAGCCTTCTCATTCTCGCGGCCGGATGTGGCAGCCCATTTTGGGCAGCCCTCCTATCTGTATGCCGGTTTCGAGTGTACGCTGCAGAGAACTGACCTCAGGGTAGATATTATACCGTATCAGATCGGTGTGATGACCAGGGCGCGAAATGGTGTGAGATATCTTGTCTGGTGTCAGGAGATCAATGTGGTTCGCAACCCGAAACCCAGAGCGCTTGCCCTGGGAGATAAAAAGCTGAAAAACTTTGAGAAGAGAGACGGATCGGATATACAGTGGTCCCTGGATGACTGTGATCGGGGCGATTCCTTCCATCGGATCCGCGGATTTGCCTTCAAGCGGGGCAATGATCACCATCGATACAGCAAATCATTGATCCTGTTGAATCAGCGCGGAGACGCATATGAGTTTGAGGTGTATCCGGAGGAGCGGATCGATGTGGCATTTTCCTTTGTCAATGAACATTTCCTTTTTTACACCGGATTCGTCTGTTATGTTTTCGACAGTGTGCTGGAGAGAGGACATGAGTACGAGGTGATTATCCGATTGAGAAACCAGTTCGATCCCGCCGATATCCGGGATATCGCGACAGGCCGAAAAGTGTGTCTGTAGGATGACCGGAAAGGGGGATGACAGGAAATGGGAAACCATAAAAGGGGAAAGACTGGCATAAAGCTCCTTCTGACCGTACTGGTTTTGGGGATCGCGGTCTGTGCGTTCAGCATGAATAAAAAGGAGGAGGAGTTTTCCTGCTATACCTTTGACTCACTGGGGCACAGAATTAACGGTTACTGGGTAGAAGATGAACAGATGTGGTGTCTGTTTGTGACGTCCGGTCAGGAGATAAAGGACATCGAGATTCATTATTCCGGAAGTATCCGTGAGAGCTCTGCGGGGGAGCTGGATACGAGGAAGAAAATTGTGTCCGGGGGATTTGTGGAAAGCGGTGATCACGTCGAGCTGACCGCGCCCGACGGAAGTGTAAACCGTGTGGCGGTGATGGGATCGGATCTGCCCTCAGTTTACATCGACCTGCAGGGAACCACGTTGGATGAGATCCATGCGGACAAGGATGTCAAGCATGCCGGAAACAGTATTTATATCATCGATCCGGACCGAGGGTTCGATCTGACGGTGGAGGACAGCTTGGAGATCAAGGGGCGAGGCAATTCGTCCTGGATGCAATATGAGAAAAAGGGATATCAGATTAAGTTTGCATCCAAAACTGCAGTCATGGGCATGGATGAGTCCAAAAAGTGGGTTCTTCTGGCTAATGCAAGCGATGACAGTATGATGAGAACTCAGTTGGTCTATCAGATGGCACAGAATCTGGGAATGGAGTTTGTTCCCACGCTGAAATATGTGGATCTGTGGATCGAGGGAGAGTACCGCGGCACCTATCTGCTGGGCGAGAAGGTGGAGCTGGGTGGTTCGCGTTTGGATCTGGAGAATGACAGCGGTGCGCTGTTTGAGCATGATCAGAACTTCTATTTGGAGGAGGATTACTGGTTTTACTGTCAGGTCATGGAGCGATACTTCACCCTGAAGGAGATCAATCTGGAGGAGCCTGCGGTGATCGAGACGGCGATGGCCGATTTTTCGGAAGCGCTGGAGGAACTGATCCTGTTTTTGTATGAGACACCCTCCGATGAGGTGACGCTGGAAGCACTGTCCGCCAGGATCGATGTGGATTCCTTTGTGAAATATTATCTGATCAATGAATATACCCTGAACAGGGAGTCCTTTGCCACCAGTTTTTACTGGTATCAGGACGGAGCTGACGATGTCATCCATCTGGGGCCTATCTGGGACTTTGATACCTGCATGGGCAATGACGGCACGGCGAACACGGTCAGCTACGGAGCGGAGCATGTACTGTTTCACTATCTGCTGTCCAGCCCGGAGTTCTATGCCAAGACACTGGAGCTTTGGGAACTGTACCGCGCAGAGCTGGAGGGCATGACAGAAAATGTGGACGCGATCCGATCGGAGATCGCAGCGTCTGCAGAGATGAATTATCTTCGCTGGGATGTGCTGGGACAGCCAAATCCCAAGGGCGGAGCCGATTTTTACCCCACCTTCGACGAGGCGGCAGACGCAGTGCGCAGCTGGCTCGCCGGAAGAGAGGAGGCGTTCCGGATTCCTGAAAATCGTGCGGTGGCCAGTGTGGTCAGCGACGATTGCGAGGAGATGGAAATCTGTTATCGGGATGGAGAGAACCACAGAAACATGGTCTTCAGCGTGTGGAGCAAGACGAACGACCGGGACGACCTGAACTGGTACAGCGCCGAGCAGGATGAGGACGGCGTGTGGCGGTGCACGGTGGATCTGGAGGAGCACAACAGCGCAGGCATCTACTATATCTACGCCTACGCGGACGACTCCTCGCAGCTGGTCGCCGCAGGGCGAAACTACGCGGAGATCGCCCGGGGCAAGCCCTATATCATGAGGGTCAGTGTATCCGGGGACGGACTGAAGCTGAAGGTTCAGCTGGTCGACAATACGGGCGACCTGACCTCAGCGAGTGTGGCCGTCTGGGGAACGCTGGCCGGGCAGGAAAATACCCTCAAGTGGTGGTCGTTTGGCCGGGGTGAGGGGAATCTGTGGACGGTGAACATCCCTCTGTGCCGGATGGAGCTGGAGACAGAGGACTATCTGGCGGTCAACGCCTACGGAACCGGAGCGGGCGGAGAAATTCTGCTGGACACCGATGATATCCATCTGGCGAAAGCGGTGGCACATCAGGTGGATGAGGAGATCGGTATCTGCGCCATCTGCGGGCTGGACCCGGATCTGGATATAGATGAGCTGGGTGTTATCCCCATGTACCGGCTCTATGAACCGATCAGCGGTGCGCAGTTCTACACCGGAAGCGAGGGTGAGATCGAGCAGCTGATCAGCACAGGCTGGGAGAGCCAAGGCATCGCATGGTACGCGCCGGCCTTTGAGGGCGGACCCGTGACACGACTCTATAATCCCAATACCGGTGCCCACTTCTACACGATGTCACAGGCAGAGATTGACGCTTTGACCGGAGCAGGCTGGCAGTACGAGGGTGTGTGCTGGAATACACCGGCAGAGGGCATCCCGGTATACCGCCTGTGGAGCGAGGCGAAAGGGGTTCACTACTATACCGGTGACGAGGAAGAAATCGCGGACCTGCTCAGTCAGGGCTGGGTATCGGAGGGCGTCGGCTGGTACGGTGTGGATATTGAAAAATTGTTGGATGAAGGCTAGAAAAATCATTTAAATTGTAGTATGATTTAAATGTTAATATAGATACCAAATGATACCACTGAATCGTCATATACGGCTGTGGTGTCAGATCCACTTAATTTTCATAATTTAAGGAGGAGAGAAAATGTTTGCAAAATATGCAAAAAAAGCAAAGAGAGGTCTGGCGCTTCTGATGGCGTTGATCATGGTGCTTTCCTATGCTCCGGAGCTGCATGCGCACGCGGAGGGGGAAGAGACTCATGTGCATACCGAAGAGGAGAGCGCGGCGGAGACCGAGAGCTCCACGGAGACCTCTACAGAGACAGAGGCATCTGCGGAGAGCGAAGGTGCTGCAGAGACTTCTGCGGCTTATCAGGAGGCGCAGGCGAAGATTGATGATATCCTCGGTTATTATCTGGTTGAGCAGGGCGGTCTGACCCTTCCTTCCGGTGAGATGACGGAGGAGGAGCGTGCTGCGTTTAAGACAGAGATCGAGGGCGTCGTTTCTGCGATGGACTCGGATACCGTCTGGATGGTTCAGGTGGAGATCCAGGATCTGTCCGCGGAGGTGGAGGCGACTCTGACTGAGGCGGAGATGGAGGCGTTGACTGTGGCAAATCCGGTGTTTATGGACTTCGTAGAGGCAGTGAATGCACAGGAAGTGGGACCGAATTTGCTGGCAGTTAGTGGAAGCTTGACAGATACGGGGATTGGGTTGTCTGCGTCGGGTAGTGATTATACTTGGACAGCCAGTGGCTCGACAATTAATGGACAGGTTGGTGGAAAGTATTCCAATAACAGCACGACACTGACTATAACGAATAGTAGGACTGCGCCGGTGGTACTTTCTTTCAATTTTACATACGCGATTGAGGATAGATCTGCGGGCTTTCTGGGGGCTACAGGTTCTTTGACTGTTGCAGGGACAGAGCAAAGTCTTGTAGCTTCAGGTAGTGGTTCCTATGGTCCGACTACATTGGCAGGAGGAGCGTCGATTACCATTGTGCTTAAATCCGGTACATCGAGTTCCGCGGTTCAATACACATCAATAGAAATCACTGATATTGTAGCAAAAGGTGTGGTTACTTTTGGTGCGGCTCAAGGTCAGGGTAGTTATACAGTTTCCGCTGATGGAAGTTCTCAAACAATTACTACTTCTGCGGTTACCAGAACGGACGCTTGCAATACGGCATATACGTTAGTGGCAACTCCGGCAACCGGGTATGACTTCATTGGATGGTATACGGATGCGAACACCAAGGTCAGCACAGCGGCTACTTATAATTTCACAAACCAAGGACAGTATTCCATTTATCCTGTGTTTGCATTACCTCAGGTGACGGTTGATTTTGTCGCTGCAGAGGGCAGTGGAAGTTATACCGTAAACGGAGAAGTTGCACCTGTTAGTAAGACGGAATCGGTTGGTGCTACCTATGCATTGGTTGCATTACCTGCCGATGGACAAGTTTTCTTTGGTTGGTATGACGTAACGAATAGTAGATATCTTGCGTATGATGCGAGCTATACATATACATCAAACGGCAATGTTACAATTAAGCCTGTATTCGTAGATTCCACAAACATGGCGATGTTTGGTGTAGGGGATAAGACGTTTTACAACTTAAATGCTGCAGATCAATATGCAACCAGTAGCGGAATTCGTCAGATTAATCTGTTGAATGACGGTACTTTACCGGCGGGCAACTATGTGGTTTCCTCTGGTAACACGTTGTTGATTCCTATGGATGATAATAATACGGTATATACCACGGTGCCGAATATTGTGGAGAACGCTGAGCCGTCTCCTTATGCAACGCCTAGTGCATTCCGCACGTTAAATATGGCAGAGGGGGCTAATATCAACGTTGCAGGTGCTATTAGCGTTGCGGGTTCCCAGTTTGCCGGTGGACGTCCGGTTGGCGGCGTTAGTGGACCGGTTGGATTTATCAAGATGGTTTCCGGCAGTAAGATTACTGTCAATAGTGGTGGATGCTTGTATGCGTGGGGCTATGTGATGGGAGCGGGAGCCGTAGAAGTGCTCAGCGGTGGTACAGTTTACGAGTCTTTCCAGGCGATGGACTGGCGTGGCGGTAATGCGACGAGTCAGTTTGTTGACAACTCGCAAAAGGTATTTCCTCTGTCCCAGTACTACGTGCAAAATGTGGAAGTGCCAATGACCTTGCATGCAGGAGGGATTGAAAAGGGATATGTTTCTACTACCGTTGCTCTTGTTGGTGCACAGGGTTCTGAAGTTCCTTTTGTGGGTCCGAACAGCTTGTTTAATATTACCTCTGGTTATCTGATTAAGGATTATGATGAGGTTAATGATCGTCAGGTCTATGAGATGCATGGCGATCTGGCTATGGATAACATTACTATCAGTATGAAAATCCTGCCGACTTCGACTGTAACCATTAACTCAAGAGACTATGTATTGCCCATTACAAATAACCTGACAGTTGATGTGGTCAGCGGTACAATCAATATCACGCAGGATTTGGCGTTTTTGCCCGGTTCACAGATTATCGTTAGACAGGGGGCATACTGTAATTTGGCTAACGGTAAGAGCATTTATGTATATGATGCGGACCAGTGGCCGGCATATCCGAATGGTTATGTTGCTGCAGAAGAGTATGACTTTATTCCATTGAGCTATGCTCCAGGCAGAATCGGTTCTCGGACGACGTTGGAGGATGCGCTGATTCAGATCGATGGCACGATCAATGCAGATGCCGGTTTCCTGTATACGACTACCGGTGGAGCGAAAGTCATCAGTACAGGTACCGGAAAAGTTGTCATGAAAGCCGGTACGGCTACTGTGACATATCAGGCAACTCAGGATACGGACAACAATCCCGTGTACCATGAAGTAGCCATTACGGTTGCGAAGCTGATGCACGGTGATGGTACATATACCGATCCCAGCATGATCAACCCCAACTACGGAAGTATCTATACCTATGAAGGTACAGGCACTGATGGGAAGTGGGTCATTGAATGTGCGAAGAATGGCGAGGAGTGCGGATGCATATCCGATGTGGCGGTTGAGGATGTAACTTGCGATAATCCACAGATTTGTAAGTACTGTGGTACAACGATGAAAACTGCTGATCACACTCCCGGAACTGGAGCAACCTGTACGACAGCCCAGACTTGTACCGTTTGCGGTCAGGAACTGGTAGCGGCACTTGGGCATACTGAGGTGACAGACGCTGCGGTGGCAGCGACTTGTACTGCAACCGGTCTGACAGAAGGAAAGCATTGTTCTGTATGTAACGAAGTGTTGGTAGCGCAGACTGTGATTCCCGCGACAGGCCACACAAATGCAGCAGCTGTTCAGGAAAACTTAGTAACAGCAACCTGTACGGAAGCAGGAAGCTATGATAGTGTTGTTTATTGTGCAATCTGTGGTGAGTTTATTTCTAAGGAAACGAAGACTATCGATGCTCTCGGCCACGATTACAAGGAAGCAATTACTACAGCGGCAACCTGTACAGAGAAGGGTGTAAAAACGATTTCCTGTACACGTTGTGATTATAGCAAGACCGAAGATATTGACGCCCTTGGTCATACCGAAGCTGTCGATGCAGCGGTAGCACCCACCTGTACAGCTTCCGGTTTGACGGAAGGAAAGCACTGTTCTGTATGTAACGAAGTGCTGGTAGCGCAGGAAGTGGTTAAGGCCCTGGGCCACACTGAGGTGACCGATCCGGCCGTAGCAGCAACCTGTACGACCGCCGGAAAGACGGAAGGAAAGCACTGTTCTGTATGTAGCCAGGTATTGGTAGCTCAGACAACGATTAATGCGCTGGGCCATACCGAGGTGACGGATGCAGCGGTAGCGCCTACCTGTACGGCAACCGGTCTGACGAAGGGAAGTCACTGTTCCGTATGTGGCGAGGTGCTGGTAGCCCAGGAAGTGGTTGATGCGCTGGGTCATACTGAGGTGATTATTCCCGGCAAGGCGGCAACCTGTACGGAAGACGGTCTGACGGAAGGAAAATATTGTTCTGTATGTGATGTAGTTCTGGCAGAGCAGGAAGTGATTGAGGCCCTGGGTCACACCGAGGTGATTGATGCGGCAGTAGCACCTACCTGTACTGCGACCGGCCTGACAGAAGGAAAGCATTGCTCCGTATGTACCGAAGTGCTGGTAGCCCAGGAGGTGGTTAAGGCACTGGGCCATACTGAGGTGGTAGATGAAGCGGTAGCTCCTACCTGTACTGCGCCCGGTCTGACCGAGGGAAGTCACTGCTCAACTTGCGGTACGGTTTTAGTTAAGCAGGAGGAGATTGCAGCTCTTGGTCACACCGAAGTGATTGATAAAGCAGTAGCAGCGACCTGTACTGCGACCGGCTTGACGGAAGGCAAGCATTGTTCTGTATGTAGTGAAGTGCTGGTAGCCCAGAAAGTGGTTGATGCGCTGGGTCACACTGAAGTGATTGATGCAGCGATAGCGGCAACCTGTACGACTGCCGGAAAGACAGAAGGAAAGCATTGCGCAAGATGTCAGGAAGTACTGGTAGAGCAGAAGGAAGTAGCTGCGCTGGGCCACACCGAAGTGGTTGACGAGGCAGTGGAGCCCACCTGTGAGACCGCCGGAAAGACGGAAGGAAAGCATTGTTCTGTATGTAATGAAGTGTTGGTAGCTCAGGAGACGGTAGCCGCATTGGGGCATACCGAAGTGGTTGATGAGGCAGTGACACCTACCTGTACCGCAACCGGTCTGACGGCAGGAAAACACTGTTCTGTATGTAACGAAGTGCTGGTAGCACAGGCGACTGTGACAGCGCTGGGTCATGCAGAGGTTACGGACAAGGCGGTAGCGGCAACCTGTACCGCAGCCGGTCTGACTGAGGGTAAGCACTGCTCCAGATGTAACGAAGTGCTGGTAGCCCAGGAAGTGGTTGATGTCCTGGGTCACACTGAGGTGACCGATGCAGCAGTGGAGCCTGCCTGTGAGGCAACCGGTCTGACAGAAGGAAAGCACTGTTCTGTATGTAATGAGGTACTGGTAGTCCAGGAAGTGATTGATGCCCTGGGTCATACGGAAGTGATTGATGCAGCGGTAGCGCCCACCTGTACGGAAGACGGTCTGACGGAAGGAAAGCACTGTTCTGTATGTAATGAGGTATTGGTAGCCCAGGAGGAAGTGGAAGCGCTAGGTCACACTGAGGTAACTGATGCAGCTGTAGCCGCGACTTGTACTGAGAGCGGATTGACGGCAGGAAAGCACTGTTCTGTATGTAACGAGGTGATCGTTCCGCAGGTTGAACTCCCTGCACTTGGCCACACTGAGGTGACTGATGCAGCAGTAGCGCCTACCTGTGAGGCAACCGGTCTGACGGAAGGAAAGCACTGTTCTGTATGTGGCACAGTACTGGCAGCACAGGAAGTGATTGATGCACTGGGGCACACTGAAGTGATTGATGAGGCGGTAGCGGCAACCTGTACCGAAACCGGTCTGACAGAAGGAAAGCACTGTTCCGTATGTGGCGTAGTGCTGGCAGCTCAGGAGGAAGTAGCAGCGCTGGGTCACACCGAGGTAATCGACGCGGCGGTAGCGGCAACCTGTACCGAAACCGGTCTCACAGAAGGAAAGCACTGTTCTGTATGTGGTGTGGTATTGGTGTCACAGACTGAAGTGGCAGCCCTGGGTCACACCGTGGCGGTCGACGCAGCAGTAGATGCAACTTGTACCGCAACCGGTTTGACAGAAGGAAAGCACTGTTCCGTGTGTGGCGTAGTGCTGGCAGCACAGAAAGTGGTGTCGATGCGTGGACATATCTGGAATGTAGTGGCAGAAGAATATGTAGCACCTACCTGTACAGAAGCTGGTTCTCAGGGATTTGAGTGTACAGATTGTGACGCGACAAAGACTGAGACGATTGAGGCAACCGGACATGATTACAAGGATACTGTAATAGAAGAAGCAACTTGTACTGAAGAAGGTATATTATACCGGAGATGTAAAAACTGTAATACTCCTGGCTTTGAGGTAAGTATCGATCCTCTGGGCCATGACCTGCAGGATGTGGAAGCTGAGTCACCTACCTGTACGGAGCCCGGTCTGTCCGCAGGCAAGAAATGCAGCCGCTGTGACTATACTGAGGGCGGTGCTGAGGTGATCCCTGCACTTGGTCATACCTGGGATGAGGGGGTTGAGACATTAGCACCTACCTGTACGGCTGTAGGTAAGAAGGTGTACACCTGTTCAGTGTGTAGGGAAAACAAGGAAGACGATATTCCTGTGATTGACCATACTGAGGTGGTTGATGAGGCTGTAGCATCCACCTGTACGGCAACCGGCTTGACGGAAGGAAAGCATTGTTCTGTATGTAACACGGTGTTGGTAAAGCAGGAAGAGGTACCCGCAAAGGGTCATACTGAAGTGGTTGACGAGGCGTTGGCAGCGACCTGTACCGAAACCGGTCTGACGGAAGGAAAGCATTGTTCTGTATGTAACGCGGTGTTGGTAGAGCAGGAGGTTGTGGTGGCGCTGGGCCATACCGAGGTGATCGATGAGGCAGTGGCAGCAACCTGTACCGAGACTGGTTTGACGGAAGGAAAGCATTGTTCCGTATGTAACGCGGTGTTGGTAATGCAGGAGGAAGTAGCCGCATTGGGTCATACTGAGGTGATCGATGAGGCGGTGGCAGCGACCTGTGAGGCAACCGGAAAGACCGAAGGAAAGCATTGTTCCGTATGTGGCAAAGTACTGGTGGCACAGACTGACGTGCCTGCGCTGGGCCATAATACAGTGTTTGACAAGGCAGTGGCGGCGACCTGTACCGAAACTGGCTTGACAGAGGGTAGTCATTGTGACCGCTGTGATCTGGTGTTTTCTCCACAGACGGAAGTAGCAGCACTGGGTCATAAGGAAGTAGTAGATAAGGCAGTGGTAGCGACCTGTACGGCAACCGGTCTGACGGAAGGAAAACATTGCTCTAGATGTAACCAGGTACTGGTAGCACAGAAGGAAGTGGCTGCACTTGGTCATACTGAGGTGATCGATGCAGCGGCAGCACCTACTTGTACTGAGACTGGTTTGACAGAAGGAAAGCATTGTTCTGTATGTAATGAGGTTCTGGTAGAGCAGGAGGTTGTAGCGGCAGCCGGTCACACGGAGGCAATCGATGCGGCAGTGGCAGCGACCTGTACTGCAACCGGCCTGACGGAAGGAAAGCACTGTTCTGTATGTAATGAAGTACTGGTAGCCCAGGAGGATGTAAATGCACTGGGGCATACCGAAGTAATTGATAAGGCAGTGGCGGCGACCTGTACTGCAACCGGTCTGACTGAGGGAAGACATTGTTCTGTATGTAACACTGTTTTCAAAGCGCAGGAGGTTGTAAGTGCACTGGGCCATGCCGAAGTAATTGACAAGGCAGTGGCAGCGACCTGTACCGAAACCGGTCTGACGGAAGGAAAGCATTGTTCCGTATGTAGAGAAGTGCTGACAGCACAGGAGGTTGTAGCAGCTCTGGGCCATACCGAGGTGATCGATGAGGCAGTGGAAGCAACCTGTACCGAGACTGGTCTGACGGAAGGAAAGCACTGTTCCGTATGTAACGAAGTGCTGGTAGAGCAGGAGGTTGTAGCAGCTTTGGGTCATACCGAGGCGATCGATGAGGCAGTGGAAGCAACCTGTACCACAACCGGAAAGACGGAAGGAAAGCATTGTTCTGTATGTAACGAAGTGCTGGTAGCCCAGAAGACGGTTGACGCACTTGGGCATGCGGGTGTAGTTGATGAGGCAGTGGAAGCAACCTGTACCGAAACCGGTCTGACGGAAGGAAAGCACTGTTCCGTATGTAACGCAGTCCTGATAGCTCAGGAAGAAGTAGCTGCTCTTGGTCACGCCGAAGTGATTGATAAGGCGAAGGCAGCAAGCTGTACCGAAACTGGTTTGACGGAAGGAAAGCACTGTTCCGTATGTAAAGAAGTGTTGACAGTACAGGAGGTTGTGGCAGCTCTGGGTCATACCGAGGTGATTGACGCAGCAGTGGCACCTACCTGTACGGCAGCAGGAAAGACCGAAGGAAAGCACTGCTCCGTATGCGGCGAAGTGCTGGCAGCGCAGGAGGAAGTAGCAGCTCTGGGTCACACGGAAGTGATTGACGAGGCGGTGGCCGCTACTTGTACCGTGGCAGGAAAGACCGAAGGAAAGCACTGCTCCGTATGCGGCGAAGTGCTGGTGGCACAGGAGACAGTCAAGGCAACCGGCCATACCATTGTTCAGGATGGTCGTGTAGAGCCTACCTGTACGGAAACCGGATTGACCGCTGGAAGTCATTGTTCCGTATGTGATGAGGTGCTGGTAGCCCAGGAGACGATTGAGGCTCTGGGTCATACTGAGGTCATTGTAAACGGAAAAGCACCTGCTTGTACATCAACCGGTCTGACAGACGGTTTGAAGTGTTCAGTCTGCAGCAATACCCTGAAAGCGCAGGAAGTGATCCCTGCAACCGGTCACACTGAGGTGATCGATAAGGCTGAGGCAGCAACCTGTACCACACCCGGTAGAACGGAAGGATCACACTGTTCCGTATGTAACACTACGATCGTTAAGCAGGAGGTTGTGCCCGCAACCGGTCACACTGAGGTGATTGATAAGGCAGTAGAGGCCACCTGTACCGAGACCGGATTGACCGAAGGAAAGCACTGTTCCGTATGTGGTACGGTTCTGGTTGCGCAGAGAACCGTTGCAAAAAAAGGTCACACGGTAGCGATTGATAATGCGGTGGCACCCACTTGTACCGAGACCGGTTTGACCGAAGGAAAACACTGTTCTGTATGCGGTGAAGTACTGCTGGCACAGGAAGTAGTGTCTGCTAAGGGTCATACCGAGGTGGTTGACGTGGCGGTAGAACCCACCTGTACCAAGGTTGGTAAGACCGAGGGAAGCCACTGTTCCGTATGCGGCGAGATTTTCGTTGCGCAGGAGGAGGTTCCCGCTCTCGGCCACAGCTGGGATGACGGCAGAGTGACCACCCTGCCTACCTGTACGGCAGCCGGTGTCAGAACCTACACTTGCCAGACCTGTAACGGAACCAAGACTGAGGCAGAGCCTAAGCTTGGCCACGATCTGATCGCCCATGAGGCGAAACTGCCCACCAACTACAGTGTTGGTAACGAGGCATACGAGACTTGCTCACGCTGTGATTACTCCACCTATGTGGAGATTCCCGCTCTGGGCGAGCCTGAGATCAAAGATTACGATACCTTCCTTGAGAATCTGAAGATCCTTGAGGATTACGCAAACGCATACGTAAAGATAAATCCCGGCAAGGATCCCATGCTGCTGCTGATCAAGTACATCCGTACCGGTGTTGATCGCTATAACTCCGGCTCCTGGAATATTATGGCCGGCTATGAGGACGAGGGATTTGCAAAGTATGTGAAGGAGCAGGAGGAGGCACATAATGCTTCCGTAAGCAGCGCCGATGATATGATCATTGTCACTGGTCTGAAGAACATTCATAACATGGATCTTCCCAATGGAGATTACACCGACATCGGCCATATGTTTGGTACTTTGGATATCTCCTACCATAACAAGGGAAGTGTGAACCATGCCGACGTTGCCGGCTGGGCAGGAGACCTGGTTGACCTGCTGAGTACGGTTGACAGACATGGTGTGACCGGTACACTGGATGAGATGATCGCCGATATTCTGGAGAATTACCTGTGTGTAAGCTTCAATGAGAGCGATATCTTCAGCCAGACGGATATGTATGGTGACCTGGACGGTTTCTACGTGATGGAGGAGCTGACCGCCAAAGATTATGAGAACGGCCTGCTTTACAATATCATTAGCAGCTATTTCACTGAGGATCTGACCGACGAGGACCGTGCGAAGTACTTCCTGGACAACCGTCTCGACGGAGTTTCCGGTATGACTGAGATCCGGGAGGCTGTATTCAACGAATACACCGGAAATCAGGTGGTAGCTACCCTCGAAGGCACCAGAGAATTTAACAACGACGACCTGTCTGACTTGAGAAAGGCCTGCTGCTACGCATTCGCAGATTATCTGTGTAAGCTGGCCGGTGACTGGGTAGACATCGTGGATAATAACTACTTTGATGTATTCTCCACCGAGTCCTCCACCCTGGCACCCGGCATCACTCAGCAGATCAATAAGGCGACGACCGCAGACGGCAAGCAGATCGTTTACTATCTGGCAACCGCTGATGTGACCAGCCAGTACGTAAATGTATACGCAAACTACAAGGATGCAAATCCTGCCGGCGGCTGGGGCATGCAGCGTGTAAGAGATCAGGCCCTTGCAGCACAGGAAAAATACGGTAATCCCGAGAGCGCGGATTACATCGAGAATTACAATGTCATTGCAGCGATCAACGGTGCCGGTTACAATATGTCCACCGGTGAGCCCGGCGGTCTGCTGATCATGGGCGGCGTGGAGTACCATGCACCCAACGCAAACGGTTTCTTCGGTATTCTGAAGGATGGTTCCGCTTATATCGGCACCACTGACGAGTACTATGCGATGAAGGAGCAGGGACTGGTTATGGAGGGTATCTCCATCTTCGGTTCCACCCTGGTGAAGGATGGCAAGATCTCTGTTTCCGCATCCGGTGACTACTACAACAACCGCGCGAGCCGTACGGCTGTCGGTATCACCAAGACCGGAAAGGTCGTGTTCATGGTTCTTGACGGACGTCAGGAGCCGGTATCCTGCGGCGGAAGTATGCAGGAGATCGCACAGATCATGCTGGAGGCTGGCTGTGTACAGGCAGTCAACCTGGACGGCGGCGGATCCACCACTTATATCGCAAGACAGGAGGGCGACGATGAGCTGTCTCTGGTAAATAAGCCTTCCGACGGCTTTGAGCGTTCCGTAAGTACCTCCCTGATCATGGTTTCCACGGCACCCAGCTCCACCGCCTTTGATCATGCGGTTCTGGATTCTGAGGTGAAGTATCTGACCATCGGTTCCAGTACGCAGATGACCGCTTCCGGTGTCAGCGCAACCGGTAACTCCGTGGAGATCCCCGAGGGAACGACCTGGGCGGTTTCTGACAGCAGTATCGCTTCCATTAATGCAGACGGTCAGTTTACGGCTCTGGCAAATGGAACAGTTAATGTAAATCTGATGCTGGGCGATGCAGTCATCGGTACCAGAACCATGTATGTAGTGGTTCCCGACACGGTTTACTTCACCCAGGAAAACATGAATGCAGTATACGGCGAGCCTGCGGAACTGCCTGTGGCAGCTCTGTATGAGGGCAAGCCTGTGGCAATCAACATGAACGATGTGGGCTTTGCGCTGAGCCTTCCCGAGGCCGGTGTGATTGAGGGCTGGACCTTCACCGGTACGGAGAGCTCCGGTATCAAGAGTGTGAAGATCACTGCACTTTTAGTACAGAATCCGGATGCAGTCAGCGGTTCGATCAATGTTGCGCTGTACAAGCCCGGAGAGGCAAGCTTTGACTTTGAGAATGCCACCGGCGGTGATCGCCAGCTGGCATGGGACCGCGAGGTTTCCAACTCCACCACAGAAGACAATGTAACTTATGTGGTAATCGATCCCGAGAGTCCTATGGTGACTACCTATACCTTCGGTATCGATATGACACAGATCCCGATGCCTGAAAAGCTGGCGGATCTGACCTACATGCTGCCGGGAGCAGATGCGGAGAATGCATCCGCATGGAACTTCCTGCTGCAGCTGGCAGAGCGTGTCAGCGTACTGACCGAGGTTAAGCCGGTGATGAAGTTTGATCCGAACCTTGAAGTGGATTATTCCGAGATGACGATCCTGTGCGACTACTTCACACTGGAGACGGTTGAACTCAATGAGGAGACCAACGAGCTGACGCTGTCACTGAGATGGATTGATCAGACAAAGGCGATCGATCCCAATACGGCGAACCCGATCTGTATTGTGAGCGGTATCAAGCTGACTCCCAAGGACGATGCGGCGTGGGATACAAAGAATCGTCTTGCGGTGATGAACAGCGGAAGTATCGGTTATGACATTTACCTGCGTGCAAACGCACTGTACAGCTTCGCTCAGAAGCCTGAAAATCAGGCAGAGTACAGCCTGTATCCGTTTGTAAATCCCAATGATCCCAGCGAGACAGGCGGTCATTTCGCGGACACCTACAAGGAGTTCACCGATGAGTACACGTTGGTGAACAGCCTGAAGAACGGCTGGGTATACGAGGACGGCGGCTACGCTTACTACGCAAACGGCGACAAGACCTACGGTATTGCACAGATCGGCGGTTACTACTATGACTTTGGAGAGACCGGAATCAATATCGGTCAGACCAAGTACACCGGTATCTTTGATATCGACGGAGTAAATCATTACGCTAAGGATGGTGTGCTCAGCTCCGGCTGGTATATCGATGGAGCGGATAAGTATTGCTTCGACGAAGACGGTGTCGGCTACGATGGCAAGGTACTCATTGACGGCGTTGTTCTGGAGTTTGAGAACGGTCTGAAGGTGGGCGGTTATACCGGCTTTGTCAAGAAGGCTGACGGAAATACCTACCACTATGTGGAGGGTGAGATGACCTATGGCTGGTATCAGGACGGCGACGACCTGTACCACTTCAATACAGACACCGGTGTGATGACCACCGGAACCCATGTAATGCCCGACAAGGAGGCAGAGGCTAAGGGTGCATACTATGACTTTGCCGATGATGGAAAGACTCTGCGCGGATACTTCAATGGCTTCGGTTACTATTACTGGGCCGGTGTGCCGAAGCGAGACGCGTGGGTTAAGGCGGGCAACGATTCCGATCCCGAGGCATGGTACCACACCAACGGAACCGGACACTATGTAACGTCCCGTGGTAAGGAGGCATTTGATCTCGAAATTGATGGCGTTACCTATTCAGCGGTTAAGATCGCATATGACGGCGTTGTATACACCTTCGATGACACCAACGGTAAGCTGCTGAAGGGAAGCTTCGTTTACGAGAACAGTGAGTGGTATTACTACTGGGCAGGTGCTCCTGTCAACGATGGCTGGTTCGAGGAGGACGGATACACCTATTACGCGTTTGCGGATGGTCGTCTGGCAAGAGGTATCCAGGTCCTCGACGGAGAGTCCTACATGTTCGATAACCACGGACGCTTGATCACAGACGGTATCCTGATCAAGGGTATGCTGACAGAGAGAAACAAGGACATGGTGATTACTGTCGTCAATGCCCCTGAGAATCTGTCACTGGTGCGAATCGCAATCTGGTCTGTTCAGGCAGGTCAGGCAGCGACGCTGCACTGGTTCGAGGCGGAGAAGACCAAGGATGGCGACTGGACACTGACAGTTCCTGTGTGTCTGTTCGGTGTGAGAGGTGCACATACCTATGCGATCCATGTTTACGGAACAGCTGATGGAGAGCAATCCTTCCTGGTTGATTCCAGTATCAATGTTCCTTTCAGAGGTCCTCATACCTTTACGGATGACAACGATATGACCTGTAACGTCTGCGGCGCAGATCGCTCTGATCCGGATGATGAGCCTACGGTTCCGATGTACCGTATGTACAATCCCAACTCCGGTGAGCACTTCTACACCGGAAGTGAGGTGGAGAGGGACAATCTGGTAGCAGCCGGATGGAACTATGAGGGAGTTGGTTTCCATATCCCGATTTACACCGGAGATCCGGTATACCGTATCTTCCAGCCTTCTACCGGTGAGCATCTCTATACGATGGATCAGGATGAGGTAGATACCTTGCTGGCTTCCGGTTGGGTTTACGAGAATGTAGCATGGAACTCTGCATGCTACAATCAGGCACCTCAGTACAGACTGCACAATCCCAATGCGGTTGTCGGCGCATATCACTTTACCAACAGTGAGGAAGAGCGCGATCATCTGATTAGTGTTGGATGGGAATACCAGGGTATTGGATGGTACAGCGTACAGAGCGCTGAATAAAATTTAATCGAAACCCAGCCCGATTGAGAATTGACTCAGTCGGGCTGGGTTTCTTCCTTTTTGGCGAGTGGAAACAGGGAGCTCGCACTGGTGATGTAAAAATCAGGGGTTGACAACCATTTCCAACCCATTTATAATAAAACTCAAATTGGGTTATCCAATTCATAAGTGAATGTGAAAAACGTTGATGGAGACAGTAGGGTAGACGAAAAGCCACAGCGAGCCGGGGATGGTGGGAGCCCGGAGCCGGAAGTTTATCGGAAAATCACTCCTGAGTTGCAGACTGAAACCCGTGAGATCAGATTTGTTTTCGGAGAACTGCTTGAGTCGGCAGAGAAAATGGAACGATCAGAAAATGCGGTGAGTAGGCTCTGACGGATTTCCGCCGTTACCGGAAACCATATCCCTCGCCCAAGGTGGCGGGATGTATGTCGAAATAGGTGGTATAGCAAAGCAGCCCTTTGTCCTATGGAGGAGTCAGGGCTGCTTAAATTATTGGAGGAAATACTATGTACAAGAAAGTTTCTGCAGATCTCCGATTTGTGGAGAGAGAGAAGGAAGTCGAGAAGTTCTGGAAAGAGAACCGGATCTTTGAGAAGAGTATGGAAAATCGCAAGGAGGGACCTACCTATACGTTCTATGACGGCCCGCCCACCGCAAACGGTAAGCCTCATATCGGTCATGTACTGACCCGTGTTATCAAGGATATGATCCCCCGTTACCGCACCATGAAGGGATATATGGTTCCCCGTAAGGCCGGTTGGGATACCCACGGTCTTCCCGTTGAGCTGGAGGTTGAGAAGCTTCTGGGCTTAAATGGTAAGGAGCAGATCGAGGAGTACGGCATGGAGCCCTTCATCTGCAAGTGTAAGGAGTCCGTCTGGAAGTACAAGGGTATGTGGGAGGATTTCTCCGGCACCGTTGGTTTCTGGGCTGACATGGATGATCCTTATGTAACTTATGATGACAATTTTATCGAGTCCGAGTGGTGGGCGCTGAAGCAGATCTGGGACAAAGGCCTTTTGTACAAGGGCTTCAAGATCGTTCCCTACTGCCCTCGCTGCGGTACCCCTCTGTCCACCGCTGAGGTTTCTCAGGGCTACAAGACCGTGAAGGAGCGCTCCGCGATCGTTCGCTTCAAGTGCGTGGGCGAGGACGCTTACTTCCTGGCATGGACCACCACCCCCTGGACCCTGCCCAGTAACGTGGCACTCTGCGTAAATCCTTCTGATACTTACTGTAAAGTAAAGGCGGCAGATGGATATACTTATTATATGGCGGAGGCATTGCTTAACAATGTGCTCGGCAAGCTGGGCTCTGAGGAGCAGCCTGCATACGAGGTGCTGGAGACCTTCACCGGCAAGGATCTGGAGTACCGCGAGTATGAGCCCCTGTTCGCATTCACCGGAGAGGTGGCTGCAAAGCAGAACAAGAAGGGCCACTATGTGACCTGTGACAATTATGTAACCATGTCCGATGGTACTGGTATCGTACACATCGCTCCCGCTTTCGGTGAGGACGATGCCCAGGTGGGCCGCAATTATGATCTGCCTTTCGTACAGTTTGTGGACGGCAAGGGTGAGATGACCGCTGACACCCCCTACGCAGGTACTTTCGTAAAGAATGCGGACCCGATCATTTTGAAGGATCTGGACGCGGCAGGAAAGCTGTTCGATGCGCCCAAATTTGAGCACGAGTATCCTCACTGCTGGCGATGTGATACTCCACTGATCTACTACGCACGCGAGTCCTGGTATATCCGTGAGACCGCAGTCCGCGATGATCTGATCCGCAACAATAATACTGTAAACTGGATCCCCGAGTCCATCGGCAAGGGCCGCTTCGGCAACTGGCTGGAGAATATTCAGGACTGGGCGATCTCCCGTAACCGTTACTGGGGTACTCCACTGAACATCTGGGAGTGCGAGTGCGGACATTTGGAGAGCGTTGGCAGCCGCGCAGAGCTGGCTGAGAAGAGCGGATGTCCCGATGCAGCCAAGGTTGAGCTTCATCGCCCTTACATCGATGAGGTGACCTTACCCTGCCCCAAGTGCGGCAAGACCATGAAGCGTGTGCCCGAGGTTATCGACTGCTGGTTTGACTCCGGCGCAATGCCCTTCGCACAGCATCATTATCCCTTTGAGAACAAGGAACTGTTCGAGCAGCAGTTCCCCGCACAGTTTATCTCCGAGGCAGTTGACCAGACCCGTGGCTGGTTCCACTCTCTGATGGCGATCTCCACTCTGCTGTTCAACAAGGCTCCCTACGAGAACGTTATTGTTCTGGGCCATGTTCAGGATGAGAACGGACAGAAGATGAGTAAGAGTAAGGGCAACGCAGTTGATCCCTTCGATGCTCTGGCTACCTACGGCGCAGACGCGATCCGCTGGTACTTCTATATCAACAGCGCACCCTGGCTGCCCAACCGTTTCCACGGCAAGGCCGTAGTTGAGGGACAGCGCAAGTTCATGGGTACCCTGTGGAACACCTACGCGTTCTTCGTTCTGTACGCAAACATTGACGGATTTGACGCCGGCAAGTACACCCTCGAGGTGGATAAACTGGGCGTTATGGATAAGTGGTGCTTAAGCAAGCTGAATACCCTGATCAAGGAAGTAGATAATAACCTGGAGAACTACCGCATCCCCGAGGCAGCACGCGCGCTGCAGGATTTCGTGGATGAGCTCAGCAACTGGTATGTTCGCCGCAGCCGTGAGCGCTTCTGGGCAAAGGGCATGGAGCAGGATAAGATCAATGCTTACATGACTCTGTACACCGCGCTGGTGACCGTTGCCAAGGTGGCAGCACCCATGATCCCCTTCATGACCGAGAACATCTACCAGAACCTGGTTTGCACCTCCGACGCAAACGCTCCTGAGAGTGTACACCTGTGTGACTTCCCTGTGGCAGACGAGTCTCTGATCGACCCCGAGCTGGAGAAGAACATGGAGGCACTGCTGGATATCGTTGTCATGGGCCGTGCATGCCGTAACACCGCAAACATCAAGAACCGCCAGCCCATCGGCAAGATGTTTGTGAAGGCGGACTTCACTCTGCCCGAGTTCTACACTGAGATCATCGCGGATGAGCTGAATGTGAAGAACGTGGAGTTTACCTCCGATGTGAGAAGCTTCACCTCCTATCAGTTCAAGCCTCAGATGCGCACCGTTGGTCCCAAGTACGGAAAGCTTCTCGGCCAGATCAAAAACGTACTGGCAACTCTGGATGGCAACGCAGCCATGGATGAGCTGAATGAGAAGGGCGCGCTGACCTTCACCGTCGCAGATACCGAGGTGGTACTGACTGAGGCGGATCTGCTGATCGATTCCGCTCAGATTCCCGGATATGTATCCGAGTCCGATCAGAAGATGACCGTTGTTCTCGACACTAACCTGACTCCCGAACTGGTTGAGGAGGGATTTGTGAGAGAGATCGTCAGCAAGGTACAGACCATGCGTAAGGAAGCCGGCTTTGAGGTGATGGATAAGATTTGTCTGACCCTGACCGGAAGCGAAAAGCTGGTCGAGATCTTCAAGAATAACACAGAATCCATCAAAAATGACGTTCTGGCAGAGGAAATTCTGGTGGGAGCCGGCGATGGATACGAAAAAGACTGGACAATTAACGGAGAATCTGCTACAATCTCCGTTAAGAAAATAGTTTAGTAAAGTTTCGTATAATGAGACATCGAATATCTGGAGGAATATATGGCAGAAATCAGCAACATGGGTTTTAACAAAGAGACTTTCAAGAAGGAAGTCATCAGTAATGTAAAGAGTATTTATCGCCGCACCATCGACGAGGCAACTCCCAAGCAGATTTTCCAGGCGGTAGCTTATGCGATCAAGGAAAACATCATGGATGCGTGGATCGCTACCCACAAGGAGTACGACCGCACCGACGCAAAGATCGTTTACTACCTGTCCATGGAGTTCCTGATGGGCCGTGCACTGGGCAATAACCTGATCAACATGACCGCATACGGTGATGTCAAGGAAGCTCTTGAGGAGCTGGGCATCGATCTGAACGTGATCGAGGATCAGGAGAGAGATTACGCACTGGGCAATGGCGGTCTCGGCCGTCTGGCAGCTTGCTTCCTGGATTCCCTGGCAACTCTGGGCTATCCGGCATACGGCTGCGGTATCCGTTACCAGTACGGTATGTTCAAGCAGAAGATTGAGAACGGCTATCAGGTGGAGGTTCCCGATGAGTGGCTGAAGGACGGAAATCCCTTCGAGGTTCGCCGCGAGGAGTATGCTACCGAGGTTAAGTTCGGCGGCTATGTTCGCGCGGAGGCTGACGGCACCGGCAGATACCACTTTAAGCAGGAGGGATATCAGTCTGTCAAGGCGATCCCCTACGATCTGCCCATCATCGGCTATGGAAATAATGTGATCAACACCCTTCGCATCTGGGACGCAGAGCCTATGGTGAAGTTCAATCTGGCAGAGTTCGACAAGGGTCTCTACCGCAACGCAGTAGAGCAGGAGAACCTGGCAAAGAATATCGTTGAGGTGCTTTACCCCAACGACAACCATTACGCAGGTAAGGAGCTTCGTCTGAAGCAGCAGTATTTCTTCATCTCCGCAAGTGTGCAGCGCGCGGTGAACCGTTACAAGGAGACGCATAACGGTGATGTTCGCAAGCTGTACGAGAAGGTTTGTTTCCAGCTGAACGATACCCACCCCACCGTGGCTATCCCCGAGCTGATGCGCATCCTGATCGATGAGGAAGGTTTGACCTGGGAGGAGGCATGGGACATCACCACCAAGACCTGTGCATATACCAACCACACCATCATGTCCGAGGCACTGGAAAAATGGCCCATCGAGCTGTTCTCCAGACTGCTTCCCCGTATCTATCAGATCGTTGAGGAGATCAACCGCCGCTTTGTCAATCAGGTTCGCGCGATGTATCCCGGCAACGAGGAGAAGGTTCGCAAGATGGCGATCGTTTACGACGGACAGGTGAAGATGGCTCACATGGCTATCGTAGCCGGTTTCTCCGTAAACGGTGTGGCAGCCCTTCACACCGAGATCCTTAAGAATCAGGAGCTGAAGGACTTCTATCAGATGATGCCCGATAAGTTCAATAACAAGACCAACGGCATCACCCAGCGTCGTTTCCTGCTTCACGGAAACCCGCTTCTGGCAAACTGGGTTACCGACAAGATCGGCGATGAGTGGATCACCGACCTGCCTCATATCAACAAGTTGGCTGTTTACGCGGACGACGAGAAGTGCCAGCAGGAGTTTATGAACATCAAGTATCAGAACAAGCTGCGTCTGGCTAAGTATATTAAGGAAAACAACGGTATCGACGTTGATCCCCGCTCCATCTTCGATGTGCAGGTTAAGCGTCTCCACGAGTATAAGCGTCAGCTGCTGAATATCCTTCACGTGATGTACCTGTACAACGAACTGAAGGATCACCCGGACATGGAGTTCTATCCCAGAACCTTCATCTTCGGCGCAAAGGCGGCAGCAGGCTACCGCACCGCTAAGCTGACCATCAAGCTGATCAACGCAGTTGCAGACGTTGTGAACAATGACCGTTCCATCAATGGAAAGATCAAGGTTGTCTTCATCGAGGACTACCGCGTATCCAACGCAGAGTGGATCTTCGCAGCCAGCGATGTCAGCGAGCAGATTTCCACCGCCAGCAAGGAGGCATCCGGTACCGGTAACATGAAGTTCATGCTGAACGGTGCGCTGACTCTGGGTACCATGGACGGTGCAAACGTGGAGATCGTCGAGGAGGTTGGCGCAGACAAGGCATTCATCTTCGGATTGTCCTCCGACGAGGTTATCAATTATGAGAAGAATGGCGGCTACAACCCCATGGATATCTTCAACAGCGATCAGGATATCCGCCGCGTGCTGATGCAGCTGATCAACGGCTTCTATGCTCCCGATGATCCCGAGCTGTTCCGCGACCTGTACAACTCTCTGCTGAACACCAAGAGTACCGACAAGGCAGACCGCTACTTCGTGCTGAAGGACTTCCGTTCCTACGCAGAGGCACAGAAGAAGGTGGAAGCAGCTTACCGCGATACCAAGTGGTGGGCAAAGGCAGCCATCATGAACGTGGCTTGCTCCGGAAAGTTCACCTCCGACAGAACCATCCAGCAGTATGTGGATGAGATCTGGAAGCTTGAGAAGATTCAGGTTGAGATCTGATAAAAATAATGAAATAAAGATAGGGAACCGCACTTGGAAAGTGAGATGCTTTCTGAGTGCGGTTTTTTAGTATGGTACATGTGAAATGGAATATCCGGGATAAAATGTCTGCGCTTGACTTTCTATCCGGTATATGTTAGTCTGTATTCAGTCAAAAGCGGTGTTCTGCCGCCCGTTATATTCAGCCGGTAAGGGCTCAGTGATTTTCGGAATTCCCTGTTTCGGGAAGGTTATCCGACGTAAAAAAATGATGAACAGTTTAATCCGATACAAGGGCTTATTTTGCGTACTGCAATTCGGGCGCTTGTGAAGATATATATTTTAATTGCAGGAGGAAAATTATGCAAAAAACAAAATTGCAGGAGTATTTCCCTATGCTGAAAAGTCGTGAGGAAGTACAGCGGATCATCGATGAAAATGATCGATTGGCGCGGATATTTTATTCGTGGAGATCCAAACACCGAACAGAATTCCTGGATTTCTGCAGCGGAGCCAGAGGCGGAAAGATGCTCTATGATTCGTTTGCCAAAGAACTGTTGAATCCGGAATTGTACCCCGACAGGCTGGGAGAGATTTTGTCCATACTGTTGGAGACGGAGGTGACGATCATCGACGTCCAGCCAAATGAGGGGAAACGGATTGCCGCGGAAAACTCTCTGCTCACCATGGATATTGTGGTGAAGCTGAAGGATGGAAGTATTGCCAACGTGGAAATTCAGAAAATCGGTTATGCATTTCCGGGGCAACGATGTGCTTGCTATTCTTCGGATCTGTTGCTGCGGCAGTACAAGTCGGTCAGAGCAGCAACGGAGGATGAGAAATTTTCGTACCGGGATATCCAGAACGTGTATACTATTGTGTTTATCGAAAAAAGTACCGGTGAGTTCTGGCAGTATCCCGACGATTATCAGCACCGTTTTGAGCAGACCAGCGACACGGGATTAAAACTGGAACTTTTGCAGAAATATATCTTCATCCCTCTTGACATTTACCTGAAAAAACGGGAAAATAAAGACATCGGAAGTCGTTTGGATGCATGGCTTGTTTTCCTGGGTAGCGACGACCCGGAGGATATCGTTCGGGTGATTGAGACCTATCCTGATTTTAGGGCCATGTACACACAGATATATGGGATGTGTCAGAATATGGAGAATATGATGGGGATGTTTTCAAAAGAACTGGAAATATTGGACAGAAATACCGTGAAATACATGATCGATGAGATGGAAGATGCCATAAAGCAGAAGGATGAGATCATCAAGCACCAGCAAGAACAGCTTGCCCAGCAGGAGGAAGTGATCGCCTATCAGGGAGAGCAGATCAGTCAGCAACAGGGACGGATTGAAGAACAACAGGGACAGATCGAGCAGCAGCGAGGGCAGATAGAACAGCAGCAGGGGCAACTCAAAGAACAGAAAGATCAGATTTTGGCCATATTGGCCCGTTTGACACAATTGGAAGAGAAAAATTAAACAGTGAGCGAAATGAGATACGCCGGGCGAGAGCACCGGCGTATCTCATTCTTTACAACAAATGTAAATTATGATATGATTAAATTGTAATTTAATATATAGGTATCGGTGGAGAAAGGGGAGTGTGAAATGCGAATGAGCCGTAAATTCTGGATCATTTCTGTTGTTGTTGTGGTAATCGTTGCTGCTTGTGTACTGATCTTGCCTTTTCCGAAGAAAATTTCGATGAACGTTCCTGCTGTTCGAAAGGATAACGGTGGTAATATTTCAGCTACGACCATTGCGTGGGAAGGAAAATATCTGGATTATCTGTTAAAGCAGGATTATATGGACGGGATAGTCACTGTCGATGCGGATAGGAAGACCGCTGTGGATTTCCGTGTCGATTGGGGTATAGATAAGATACGTGATGGGGTGATGTGTACCGTCGGTTTTTATCGCAGTGAAAGGGACGACGAGATGCGTACATGGAATATATATTTCGGAAGCAGTCTTGACTGGATTGCGGTGTATGATAGCGCCTTGGGAAGCTTTGTGGCACCGGCATCCGATGAAGCGGAGGCGAATTCTCTGGTTCAACGTATCCGTGAGGCTGGATTCAATCTTGGTTGGTAGAATTGATTCTTTTGTAAGCAGACGATAGACAGAAATCAACGTGTCTGCGACGAAAGATCAATAATATGCGAAAAAGTCACGATTCATGCAGAAAAAATCCTTGACTTCCACACGCTCCTGTGTTATTGTATAGGGGCGTATGGAAGACAGGGGTCTTTTTTTTTGACCCCAAAAGCAAATATTTATATGGAGGTGGAAGTTGTGCGTGTAAGAATTACATTGGCATGTACCGAGTGCAAGCAGCGTAACTACAACATGACCAAGGAAAAGAAGAATCATCCTGAGCGTATGGAAACCAAGAAGTATTGCAGATTCTGCAAGACCCACACAATGCATAAGGAGACGAAGTAATTCGGATCCCGGAAAGTGAGCGATTTATGGGAGAAACAGCAAAGAAGGAAACAGTAAAGAAGCCTGAGCAGAAGAAAAAGAAGAGCCTTTTCAAAACCATGAAGGCTGAGTTCAGGAAGATTATCTGGCCGGACAAGCAGACATTGGTTAAGAAGACAACTGCGACTATCGTTGTTTCCGTGTGTTTGGGTGCATTGATTGCACTGATTGATTTGCTCTTTAAGACAGGCATCAATCTGATTATCCAGTAAGGACAAGGGTGATTTTATTATGGCAGAAGCAAATTGGTATGTAGTTCATACCTATTCGGGTTACGAGAACAAAGTCAAGGTCGATATTGAGAAGACCATCGAAAACAGAAATTTACAGGACCAGATCCTTGAAGTGGCTGTGCCCATGGAGGATGCTGTAGAGGTGAAAAACGGTGTGCGCAAGCAGGTGCAGAGAAAGCTCTTCCCCGGCTACGTGCTGATCAATATGATTATGAACGATGAGACCTGGTATGTTGTCCGCAACACCAGAGGCGTGACCGGATTCGTAGGACCGGGATCAAAGCCGGTACCGTTGACTGCCGAAGAGATGATTCCCCTTGGAATTAAAGAGGGTAAGGTTGAGGTTGATTTCGAGGTTGGCGATGCGGTGATGGTTATTTCCGGCGCGTGGGAAGGTACCATCGGAAACATCAAAGCCATTAACCAGGGCAAGCAGAGCATCACGATTAATGTTGATATGTTTGGTCGAGAGACACCGGTTGAATTGAACTTCACTGAAGTGAAGAAGATGTAATAGGAGGTGCCGTTATGGCAAAGAAAGTAACAGGTTATATTAAATTGCAGATTCCTGCAGGCAAGGCAACGCCTGCACCGCCTGTTGGTCCTGCACTGGGTCAGCATGGTGTTAATATCGTACAGTTCACTAAGGAGTTTAACGCAAGAACCGCTGATAAGGGCGATCTGATCATCCCCGTAATTATCACCGTTTATGCGGACAGAAGCTTCAGCTTCATTTTGAAGACTCCTCCGGCAGCAGTTCTGTTGAAGAAGGCTTGTAACATCAAGTCCGGCTCCGGAAAGCCCAATGCACAGAAGGTAGCAACCATCTCTCGCGCAAAGGTTCGCGAGATCGCTGAGTTGAAGATGCCCGATCTGAATGCAGCAACCGTTGAGGCAGCTGAGAGCATGATCGCTGGTACCGCTCGCAGCATGGGTATCACAGTAGTTGACTGATTATAAACTTGAGGCCTGTTAAGTACAGGAGTTATAATGAAAGCTGATTGCTTCGCAATCGCGGACGATATTCGCATTTCGGGCGATGCCCTTCATGCTCATGCGTCTTGCCCGTCCGATGCCCATGTGCTTTGACATACAAGTATGTCGCGCACAGGTCGCCGTCCGGAGCTTTCTCGATAAGCTGACATTTTCGAAAACGTGGGAGGGAAATTCCCGCACACCACAGGAGGTTATTTATGAAAAAGGGTAAGAAATATATTGAAGCAGCAAAGTTAGTGGATCGTACAGTGCAGTACGAGACCGCAGAGGCAGTTTCTATTGTCAAGAAGACCGCAGTTGCAAAGTTCGATGAGACCATCGAGGTGCACATCCGTACCGGTTGCGACGGTCGTCATGCAGATCAGCAGATCCGTGGCGCTGTTGTTCTTCCTCACGGAACCGGTAAGACCGTTAAGGTTCTGGTATTCGCAAAGAACGCAAAGGCAGACGAGGCTCTGGCAGCTGGCGCAGATTACGTTGGCGCAGAGGAGCTGATCCCGAGAATTCAGAACGAGGGATGGCTTGATTTCGACGTTGTAGTAGCAACCCCCGATATGATGGGCGTTGTTGGACGTCTGGGTCGTGTTCTGGGTCCTAAGGGCCTGATGCCCAACCCCAAGGCTGGTACCGTTACCATGGATGTTACCAAGGCAATTGCAGACATCAAAGCCGGTAAGATTGAGTACAGACTCGACAAGAGCAATATCATCCATGCTCCCATCGGTAAGGCTTCCTTCACCGAGGAGCAGTTACAGGACAACTTCCAGACTCTGATTGAGGCTATCCGCAAGGCAAAGCCCGCAGCAGTAAAGGGCCAGTACCTGAAGAGCGTAACCATGGCTTCCACCATGGGACCTGGTGTAAAGCTTAACGCAGCTAAGCTGAGCAACATGTAAGAAACGCTCGGCCGATAATGATCGGCCGGAGGCAATTAGAGTTAAAACTTTCATACGCATATATAGATCCGGTCATGCAGAGATGTGTGGCCGGGTTTTTGATTTGTTACAAAAATAATGGCAAATAAAGAAAGAAACATGTTGACAACAGAAAAAGACTGTGCTAAAATATTTGACGTTCGCCGAAGACAGTAGGTGCCGCGAGGCATAAAGGGTCATCCACCTACCGAGGGAAGATAAGATTGCTTATCATGATTAATTTCGCCCTCGCAGTGCGCTGTGAAGGGCTTTTTATATTGCGGAGCAATTCTCTATCGGCGGTAAAAAAACAAGGAGGTGCAGTTATGGCAGCATATGCAAATACCGAAGTTAAGCAGCCTGTTGTTGCTGAGATTTCCGAGCTTCTGAACGGTGCTCAGGCAGCAGTTCTGGCAGACTACCGTGGTCTGACCGTTGAGCAGGACACCGCACTTCGTAAGCAGCTGAGAGAGGCTGGTGTAGTATACAAGGTATACAAGAACACCATGGTTAAGCTGGCTGCAAAGGGAACTGAGTTCGAGCCGCTTTCTGCAGATCTTGAGGGTCCTACCGCTCTGGCAGTACACAAGACTGATGCAGCAGTGCCCGCAAAGGTTCTGTACGAGTTTGCAAAGAAGAACCCTCAGCTTGAGCTGAAGGCAGGTGTTGTTGATGGAACCTACTACGATTCCAAGACCATCACCGTTATCGCTACCATTCCTGGAAGACAGGAACTGCTCGGCAGACTGCTCGGCAGCATGCAGGGATCCATTTCCGGATTCGCTCGTGTTATCAAGCAGATCGCAGAGAGCAAGGGCGAAGCAGCAGAGGCATAAGAACCAGCTGCGAACCATGTTTACTTACGACGGTGTCAGAGTGGCTGACGCGGCAGCGTAAGAAACCGAAACCGGAAAGAGACCGGGGAACAGCGGGAGATTGTCCGCTGTACACAGCCGCATAGGACGGCAAAGAAAAGTATATCTACTAAAATATGGAGGTAAATAAAATGGCAAAGTTGACTACTGCTGAGTTTATCGAGGCTATCAAAGAGCTGACTGTTATGGAGCTGAACGAGCTGGTAAAGGCTTGTGAGGAAGAGTTTGGCGTATCTGCATCCGCAGGCGTTGTTGTTGCTGCTGGCGCTGCTGCAGCTGAGGAAGTTGAGGAGAAGACCGAGTTCGACGTTGAGCTGACTGAGGTTGGTCCTAACAAGGTTAAGGTTATCAAGGTTGTTCGTGAGGCAACTGGTCTTGGTCTGAAGGAGGCTAAGGAAGTTGTTGATGGCGCTCCCAAGGTTGTAAAGCAGGGCGTTTCCAAGGAAGAGGCTGAGGAGCTGAAGACCAAGCTTGAGGCTGAGGGTGCAAAGGTTACCCTGAAGTAAATTGCGCGATGGCAATGAGCCGTGCGAGAAACGAAAAGAACCCCGGATGTGCTTGCACAATACCGGGGTTCTTTTCGCTTTCTCATAGGGCGAAGCCCGCGAGCGAGATGAAGCGAAGCGAAATCGAGCGCGCACTGCGAATGATTTGGCGATAGCCCGTGTGTGGATCGTCGCAAAGCGGCGAGACACGCACTGCGAAATAATAGTGAGCCCGCGAGCGAACAGCCACGAAGTGGGTGTGAGCGACGCACCGCGTTTGTAATGCGAGGAGGCGATAGGGATTTTGCTGTGGCGGAGAGTGATGGAGGCAAGGGTCCATATCGCTATACATGATTCAGTGTCATCAGAGTGGATGACTGTTTGAATGCGGGAAAACGGCTTGTTGAAAATTGACAAAAAAGCATAAAATGTATTAAAGTTTTTGGAAAATATTGCAATGAATGCCGTGCTGTGGTATAATACAAATACAAGTTAATACGATTCACTCCTCGCGCTGCCGGCGGTGGATGAGAAACACGGATCCGGTGAGCGTGAGTGAAATATATGAAGCAGAAAGGATGACCAGCATGAGATTTACAGTAGTTGGAAAAAACATCGAGGTTACCCAGAGTCTTCGCGATGCAGTGGAATCGAAGATCGGTAAATTGGAGAGGTACTTCACCAAGGACACCGAGGCGCATGTGATGCTTAGCGTTGAGAAAGGCAGGCAAAAGATAGAAGTCACGATTCCGGTAAAGGGTGGTATCATTCGTGCAGAGGAGGCGAATGATGACCTGTACACCGCCATTGATTATGTTGAAGATGTGATTGAGCGTCAGCTGAAAAAATATAAGAGCAAACTGATTGACAGGCACCAGGCGGGCGGAGCGCTGCAGCCGGCGTTTGTGGAGGAAGAAGAGGATGACGAGGAGGCGATTAAGATCGCCAAGGTAAAGCGCTTTGATATCAAGCCCATGTACGCGGAGGACGCCTGTGTACAGATGGAGCTTCTTGGACACAGCTTCTATGTGTTCATCAACGCAGAGACCGATCAGGTAAATGTGGTGTACAAGCGCAAGGGCGGCACTTATGGATTGATCGAGCCGGAGTATTGAGAGGCTGGATGGGATATGAGCCGGAGTGGATGTTGAAAATCAGGTATATGGCATGAAAACGTGATATCGTATATGGCAGGGGACGCCCCGCTTCCGGATGGAAGCGGGGCGTCCTTGCTATTTATAAGCGTATCTCTTTCACATCTTCGGCCTCGATCTGGCTGAGAATCAGCTCGTCCACCGATTTTAGCTTGACCACGCGGCAGGCGTGATTGATGATCGCCTTCTCGATGAAGTTGCGGACATCGCGGGCGTTGGCGAAGTTATCCGGCTTATTTGCACAGCGCTCGGTGAAGTAGGCAGTGGCTGCTTCCTTTGCACTGTCGGATAACTGGTACTGGTATTTTTTGCACATGCTTTCCAGAATAGCAACCAGCTCGTTCGGATTATAGTCGTCAAAATTGATGAAGTTGTTGAAGCGGGACTTGAGGCCGGGGTTTGAGGAGAGGAACTCCTCCATCAGGTCGGTGTATCCGGCAACGATTACCACCAGATCGTCCCGGTGGTCCTCCATAGCCTTCAGCAAGGTGTCCACTGCCTCCTGGCCGAAGTCGCCTTCACCGCGGTTGGCGGTCAGCGCGTAGGCCTCATCCACAAAGAGGATGCCGCCTAGGGCTTCATTGATGACCTCCTGGGTCTTCAGCGCGGTCTGCCCGATGTAGCCACCAACCAGTCCGGAACGGTCCACCTCCACCAGCTGTCCCTTGGACAAAAGACCCAGACCGCCGTAGATGCCGGCCAGCATGCGTGCGACGGTAGTCTTTCCGGTTCCGGGATTTCCGGAGAATACCATATGGCGGGAGCCGGAAGAGACTTTAAGTCCTTTGGCTTTTCTCATCTGCTGTACGCGGAGAAGGCTCACCAGACTGTTCACCTGATTTTTGACTTCCTCCAGGCCGACCAGCGCATTGAGCTCGGCCAGCAGCTTGTCCACCACATCCTGCTCCAGACGATCGGACTGGGCTGCGGAGTCTGCTGCGGCAGAAGTGTTTTCGGTTGAGCCGGAAATGGCTGATCCACCGACGGTTTGGCTGTTTTGCCCGGAAGAAAGATTACTTGAACCGGAATTAACGGTGCTGTTGGTTGTTCCTGTATTCGGCGTGTGGTTAAGGTTCTGTGTTGGCTGGATGATTCGACGGTTGGTGTTGCGGAAAAGACCGTATTCCTGAACGAATTTGTCTAACATCTTTATATAGGAAGAAAGTGCTTCCGAACCGGCGCGGTTTGTACCGACCGAGACGGCCAGGAGCGCTCGGCCCATCTCCTCGTAGGTACTGATCAGCGCCACTGCTTTTTTGTGGTTGTAGGGATCGCCGATGACCTTGCGGCCTGCATCCGCCAGCACAAAGTATTTGAAGGACTGGGGGATCTGCTGTCCGTAATCCGGGCCGACAGAGCCGCTGCGAATAAAGTCCAGCAGATTTTCCTTGGACAGGCGATAACCCAGGGTATCACGGATAAAGTCCATATCCTGAACGGAAATATCTCCATCTGCGTAGCTTAAGTACACGCAGAATTTCAGCCAGTCAAAACGCAGGCTGTCCTTTAGATTAATGCGCTTAGAGTCGCTGACACCGGCGTTAGTGATGACCCCGCACATGAGATAACAGGTTTGTATGGATTCGGCTAAACTCATAAAAATCCTCCGATACGGCCGGCGAATAGTGGAAAAGTCCTTGCTGCCGACACTGCCTTACAGTATAAACTCTTTTGAGTGTTTTGACAATAATCTGAGCGATTTTTTAAATTAAGATGGTGATTTGCGGGGGAGTATGTTATGATAGAAATGACCGTTCGGACAGTCAGGCCGAACAATGCCGTGTATAGTATATGGAATGTGAGCGGGGCGCGGTTTGTTATCTGCTCGCGCTGACACAAGGAGGATATAATGGAATTGATATTGATTCGTCACGGGGCGACGGCGTGGAATAAGGACCGGAGATTTCAGTCTAATGCGGACAATGATCTGTCTGAGCTGGGCAGAGAGCAGGCGAGACGACTGGGCGAGCGTCTGAAAAACAGAAAGATCAGCCGGATCATTGCTTCACCCATGCGCAGGGCTCAGGATACGGCGGCTGCCATTGCGATCCATCATGGGCTAGCTGTGGAGTCGGAGGAACGGCTGAGGGAGATCGATTACGGCTACTGGGAAGGGAAGAATGCTCCGGAGCTTGTGGCTGAGGGGGATCCGCTCATTCCTTATTATTTAAAGGATCGGGATTTTTATGGTTTCCCCGGCGAGGGTTCCTTTTTCAATGCCAGGAACCGCATCGGTGCCTATGTGGATGAGCTGAAGCGACAGTACTGGGATACGGATGAGGTGATCGTGCTGGTGGGACATGCGGCGATCTTCCGCATGGCGATCTTTCATCTGCTGGATCTGGGAAATATTTATTACAAACGGTTTGATCCGGCGAATGCAGCGATAACGTCCTTTAAGATCACCAAGGAGAATGGTATTCAGATGGTTTGCTTCAATGATACAGGGCACCTGGAGGGGATGTGACCAAATAAAAAAGTCCGGAAATTGATTGGGACCGAGAAGAGGAGATGACAGATATGGAGCTTTGTATTCAGACCGGCGGATTGCTCCGCCACTGGGGAGAAGAGATTAGCTGTGAGATGATCCGTGATGCCGGATTTAAATATGTGGACTGGAATTTTACCTCTGCATGGAATAAGGATAAGGTCAGAAGCGGATTGCTGGAACGTGACATTTTTGAATGCTCACAGGAGGAGATCCACGCGCACTTTCAGAAAACATTGGATACGCTGAGGGTAAATGGTCTCGAGCCCATCCAGGCCCACGCTCCCTTTCCGCCCTATGTGCCGGGTGCACCGGAGTTTGTGGATCGGGCTATCGAGATATATAAAAACTGTATTCGGTACTGCGACAGCGTGGGCGTGAAGTATCTGGTGATTCACGGGATCTCGCTGGAGCTGACGGATTACACGCAGTCGCCGGAGAGTATCCATCGGCTGAATCATCATCTGTATGAGAGCTTAATCCCTGTTCTTTGTGAGACTGAAGTGATCGTCTGTCTGGAAAATCTGTTCACCCGACAGGGAAAACAGATCATTGAGGGTACCTGTTCAGTTGCGGATGAGGCGATTGCTTACATTGACCGATTCAATGCATTGGCGGGCAAGGAATGCTTTGGCCTCTGTCTGGATACGGGGCATCTGAATCTGCTTGGAAAAAATCAAGCGGCGTATATTCGCGCGCTGGGGAAGCGGATCAAAGCGCTACATGTGCATGACAATAATGGCGTTGACGATGAACACCGCGCACCTTACACCGGAACGATTATCTGGAAGGATGTGATCGGGGCATTGAAAGAGGTAGGATATGAGGGCGTATTCAATTTTGAAACTTTCGGACAGGTGGCACCCAAAAGAGGGATTGATCTGGAGGTAGTGCCGATCTGGCTGAGAACGATCTGTGATATCGGCCTGGTCTTCAAAAAATGGATGGAAGTGTGAATGCCCCCCGGATTCTGAGCGGAATCACTACTAAAACAGCTGTGTTGTAGGGGCGAAAAGGCTGAAAACAGGGGAAAATAGGCGAAAAATGTCAGGGGATGGATTGTATTAAAAAAAATACAGAAAATCCCCTGATTTTTTGCGGAATATATAAAATTTCCCCTTGCAATTTTTGCGAGAATCTGGTAAAGTATCTCTTGCTGTGGCATTGATAGCTGTGAAGCGCGAGGTTGCTGTCTGAAACAAGGCAGGTTTTCCGTGGAGCGAATGTCAAGTTAGAAAACTGGCGACAAGTCACTGTACCGAAACTTAACCATCTACCAGAGAGAGTAGAGATGACGTGTGGAGATATAAGGATACACACGGGCAAGTTGTACAGTCACCGCTTGTCGTACTTACGTTAAAAAGTGCGAAAAGGAGGCGACTTTTTTTATGGCAAGTCAAGTAATGAGAATCACCCTGAAGGCTTATGATCATCAGTTAGTTGATCAGTCCGCTGCAAAAATCATCGAGACCGTAAAGAAGACAGGTTCACAGGTGAGCGGACCCGTGCCGCTGCCCACCAAGAAGGAAGTAGTTACCATCTTGAGAGCAGTTCACAAGTACAAGGATTCCAGAGAGCAGTTCGAGCAGAGAACCCACAAGAGACTGATCGATATCACCGCTCCCACTCAGAAGACAGTTGATGCACTGTCCAGACTGGAAATGCCTGCCGGTGTCTACATTGATATAAAGATGAAGACAAAATAACTCAGGGATTCACCAAAATCCGACCGACGGTCGTGAAGATCAGCTAACGAACATCGGACGGTTTTCATAAACAATGTTTGTGAAAGAAATTCATAACACGCAGCAGAATACTCCCCGGTATTCTAGGATGATTGCAGACGCAATCCGCTGTAGATTAACAGGAGGTAAACATGAAGAAAGGTATTTTAGCAATCAAGGTTGGAATGACTCAGATCTTCAATGAAGCTGGTGAGCTCGTTCCCGTAACCGTATTGCAGGCAGGCCCTTGCGCTGTTACTCAGGTTAAGACTGTTGACAACGATGGCTACGATGCAGTACAGGTTGGTTTTGTTGACAAGCGCAACAAGCTGGTTAACAAGCCTCAGAAAGGTCATTTTGAGAAGGCTGGCGTATCCTACAAGAGATACGTACGCGAGTTCCGTTTTGAGAACGCAGCAGAGTACAAGCTCGCTGACGAGATCAAGGCTGACATCTTTGCAGAGGGCGACAGAGTAGATGCTACCGCAATCAGCAAGGGTAAGGGATTCCAGGGCGCGATCAAGCGTCACGGACAGAGCCGCGGACCCATGGCTCATGGTTCCAAGTATCATCGTCACGCTGGTTCCAACGGTGCATGCTCCGATCCCAGCCGTGTATTTAAGGGAAAGAAGATGGCTGGACACATGGGTAGTGTTCAGGTAACTGTACAGAACCTTGATGTTGTTCGTGTAGATGTTGAAAACAACGTGATTCTGGTTAAGGGCGCAGTTCCCGGACCCAAGAAGTCTTTAGTAACGCTGAAGGAAACTGTGAAAGCTTCTAAGTAAGGCTTTCGGAAAGGAGGAATACGCAGATGGCAAACGTATCTGTTTACAATATGGAAGGACAGGCAGTTGGTACCATGGAGCTGAATGATGCAGTGTTCGGTGTTGAAGTTAACGAGCACCTGGTACACATGGCAGTGGTACAGCAGCTGGCAAACAATCGTCAGGGCACTCAGAGCGCTAAGACCCGTGCAGAGGTTAGCGGCGGCGGAAAGAAGCCCTGGAGACAGAAAGGAACCGGTCATGCAAGACAGGGTTCAACCCGTGCTCCTCAGTGGACCGGCGGCGGAATGGTATTCGCAGTAAAGCCTCGCGATTATTCATTTAAGTTAAATAAGAAGGAGAAGAGAGCAGCTCTTAAGTCCGCTCTTACCTCCAGAGTAGAGGCTGGTCAGTTCATCGTAGTTGACGAGCTGAAGTTTGAAGAGATCAAGACCAAGAAGATGGTAGCAGTTCTGAACAACCTGCAGGCTTCCAAGGCTCTGGTAGTTCTGGACAGCATGGATGAGAAGGTTATCAAGTCTGCAGCTAACCTGCAGGATGTAAAGACCGCTCAGGTAAACACCATCAACGTATACGACGTGCTGAAGTACGGCAAGGTTGTAGCTACCAAGGCTGCAGTTGAGAAAATCGAGGAGGTATATGCATAATGGCTGACATTAAATATTATGACGTAATCCTCAGACCGGTAATCACCGAGAAGTCTATGAACCAGATGGGCGAGAAGAAGTACACCTTCTACGTTCACACTGATGCAAATAAGAGCATGATCAAGGAAGCTGTTGAGAAGATGTTCTCCGGCGTAAAGGTTGCTTCTGTAAACACCATCAACCTTGATGGAAAGAAGAAGACCAGAGGCCGTATCGTTGGTACGACCGCTAAGACCAAGAAGGCTATCGTTCAGCTGACCGCTGACAGCGCAGACATCGAGATCTTCGCAGGCCTGTAAAAAGTAAAAATATGAAAGTCGATTGCTTCGTGCGGTGCACTCCCGCAATCGCCGGCGGCATTCGCATATCGCGTTGCTTCGCATCGCTGTTATGCTCATACCGTCCAGTTCGTCCGATGCCTGTGCGTCCTTGCGTGCGAGCGCGCAGTCCTCACAGTCGCCGTCCGAGACTTTCATCGCTAACCTATGTGACGAACATTATGTCACGATAATCGAAAGGAGTAAATGTCATGGGTATTAAGACATATCGCCCGTATACACCCTCCAGAAGAAACATGACCGGTTCTGATTTCTCCGAGATCACCAAGAGCACTCCCGAGAAATCCCTGTTAGTTTCTCTGAAGAAGAACGCTGGCCGTAATAATCAGGGTAAGATTACTGTGAGACATCACGGTGGCGGCAGCAGAAGAAAATACAGAATCATCGATTTCAAGCGTAACAAGGATGGAATCCCCGCAACCGTAATCGGTATCGAGTACGATCCTAACCGCAGCGCAAACATCGCACTGATCTGCTACGCAGACGGTGAGAAGGCATATATCCTGGCTCCCGAAGGTCTGACCGACGGCATGAAGGTCATGAACGGCGAGACCGCAGAGGCAAGAGTAGGTAACTGCCTGCCCCTGATCAACATTCCTGTAGGTACCAACGTACACAACATCGAGCTTCACCCCGGCAAGGGTGGTCAGCTGGTTCGTGCAGCTGGTAACAGCGCTCAGCTGATGGCTAAGGAAGGCAAGTACGCAACCCTTCGTCTCCCCTCCGGCGAGATGAGAATGGTTCCGATCATCTGCCGCGCAACCATCGGTGTTGTAGGAAACGGCGACCACGCACTAATCAACATCGGTAAGGCTGGTCGTAAGCGTAACATGGGTATCAGACCTACCGTTCGTGGTTCCGTAATGAACCCCAACGACCATCCTCATGGTGGTGGTGAAGGTAGAACCAGTATCGGTCGTCCCGGTCCCTGCACCCCTTGGGGCAAACCTGCTTTGGGCTTGAAGACCAGAAAGAAGAACAACAAGTCCAACAAGATGATCGTAAGAAGAAGAGACGGCAGAAGCATCAAATAATTAAGCTGTCCGCCTAAAACCATTAACCGTATATTTTAAGGAGGTAATCCAATGGCTCGTTCACTGAAAAAAGGACCATTCGCAGATGACCATCTGTTAAAGAAGATTGACGCGCTGAACGCATCCGGTGAGAAGCAGGTTGTAAAGACCTGGTCCCGTCGTTCCACTATCTTCCCCCAGATGGTTGGACATACAATCGCAGTTCACGACGGCAAGAGACACGTTCCGGTATATGTTACCGAGGATATGGTAGGTCACAAGCTGGGTGAATTCGTTGCTACCAGATCCTACAGAGGACATGGAAAAGACGAGAAGAAGTCAAGACGCTAAGAGTTAGTGAAAGGAGGTTTTATCCATGGCAAAAGGACATCGTTCCCAAATCAAGAGAGAGAGAAATGCTCAGAAGGATACTCGCCCCTCAGCTAAGCTGTCTTACGCAAGAGTATCTGTTCAGAAGGCATGTTTCGTATTAGATGCCATCAGAGGCAAAGATGTGCAGACCGCACTTGGTATTGTTACCTACAATCCCAGATATGCGTCCAGCCTGATCAAGAAGCTGTTGGAGTCTGCGATCGCAAACGCAGAGAACAACAACGGCATGAAGGTTGAGAACCTTTACGTTGAGGAGTGCTACGCAAATAAGGGGCCTACAATGAAGAGAATCAAACCCAGAGCACAGGGAAGAGCTTATCGCATCGAGAAGCGCATGAGCCACATCACCGTTGTGCTGAATGAAAGATAAGGAGGGCCAACATGGGACAGAAAGTTAATCCTCATGGTTTAAGAGTCGGCGTGATCAAGGACTGGGATTCCAAGTGGTATGCAGAGGCTGATTTCGCTGATAACCTGGTTGAGGACAATCAGATCAGAAAGTTTCTGAAGAAGAAATTATATAGCGCAGGCGTTGCAAAGATCGAGATCGAGCGTGCATCTGACCGCGTGAAGGTTATCATTCACACCGCAAAGCCCGGTATCGTAATCGGTAAGGGCGGTGCTGAGATCGAGAAGCTTAAGGCTGAGGTTCAGAAGCTGACCGCTAAGAAGCTTTTCATCGACATCAAGGAAGTTAAGAGACCTGACAGAGAGGCTCAGCTGGTTGCTGAGAACATCGCTGCTCAGCTGGAGGGCCGTGTATCCTTCAGACGTGCAATGAAGTCCACCATGTCCAGAACCATGAAGTCCGGCGCTAAGGGCGTTAAGGCTATGTGCTCTGGTCGTCTGGGCGGTGCTGATATGGCTCGTACCGAGTTCTATGTAGAGGGTACTGTTCCTCTTCAGACTCTGCGTGCTGATATTGACTATGGTTTCGCTGAGGCAAACACCACCTACGGCAAGGTTGGCGTAAAGGTATGGGTTTACAAGGGCGAAGTTCTTCCTGCTAAGGCAGCTAAGGAAGGAGGAAAACGATAATGTTAATGCCTAAGAGAGTTAAGCGTCGTAAGCAGTTCCGTGGTTCCATGGCTGGTAAGGCGATGAGAGGAAACACCATCTCCAATGGTGAGTACGGATTAGTGGCAGTTGAGCCCGCATGGATCAAGTCCAATCAGATCGAGGCTGCCCGTATTGCTATGACCCGTTATATTAAGCGTGGTGGTAAGGTTTGGATCAAGATTTTCCCTGACAAGCCTGTTACCGCAAAGCCTGCTGAGACCCGTATGGGTTCCGGAAAGGGTACCCTGGAGTACTGGGTAGCTGTTGTTAAGCCGGGCCGCGTACTGTTTGAGATCGCAGGTGTACCTGAGGAAACTGCTAGAGAGGCACTTCGTCTTGCTATGCACAAGCTTCCTGTAAAATGTAAGATCGTCTCCAAGGCGGATTTAGAAGGCGGTGATAACAGTGAAAACTAATAAGTATGTAAAAGATTTGCAGGCAAAGACAACTGCTGAGCTGAACACTGAGCTGGTAGCAGCAAAGAAGGAACTGTTCAACCTGAGATTCCAGAATGCCACCAATCAGCTGGATAACACTGGACGTATTAAGGAAGTTCGCAAGAACATCGCAAGAATTCAGACTGTTATCGCACAGAAGGCATCTGTTGCTGAATAACGAAAGGAGTTAGTACCGTGGAAAGAAATTTGAGAAAAACCCGTACAGGTAAAGTTGTCAGCGACAAAATGGATAAGACTATTGTGGTTGCTGTCGTAGACCATGTTAAGCATCCTTTGTACGGCAAGATCGTGAAGAGAACCTACAAGCTGAAGGCACACGATGAGAACAATCAGTGTGGTATCGGCGATACCGTTAAGGTAATGGAGACCAGACCGCTGTCCAAGGATAAGAGATGGAGACTGGTTGAGATTATTGAGAAGGCAAAATAATTTGCTGCTTTATTTCAACCGAAAGGAGAATAATCATGATTCAGCAGGAAAGTAGACTGAAGGTTGCTGACAATACCGGTGCCAAAGAGCTTCTTTGCATCCGTGTAATGGGCGGTTCAACCAGAAGATATGCCAACATTGGCGATATCATCATCGCTTCGGTTAAAGATGCAACACCCGGTGGCGTTGTAAAGAAGGGCGATGTTGTTAAGGCTGTTGTTGTTCGTACTGTTAAGGGTGCTCGTCGTAAGGACGGTTCCTACATCAAGTTCGATGAGAACGCAGCAGTTATTATCAGAGAAGACAAGACTCCCAGAGGAACCCGTATTTTCGGACCCGTAGCAAGAGAGCTGAGAGAGAAGCAGTTCATGAAGATCGTTTCTCTGGCTCCGGAAGTATTATAGGAGGAGCTAAGACATGATGAAGATTAAGAAAGGCGATACCGTTAAGGTAATCGCTGGCAAGGATAAGGACAAAGAGGGCAAGGTTATCATGGTTGACCAGAAGAACGGCCGCGTAGTCGTTGAGGGTATCAACATGGTATCCAAGCACACCAAGCCCAATGCTGCTAACCAGAACGGCGGCATCGTAAACAAGGAAGCAGCTATCGATGTTTCCAACGTAATGTATGTCCACAATGGCAAGGCAACCAGAATCGGCTTCACCGTTAAGGATGGCAAGAAGGTTCGTGTTGCAAAGTCCACCGGTGAGATCATCGACTAATGTGAGGAAGGAGGAACGTTATGAGCAGATATAGAGAGTTATATGAAAACGAGATCGTAGCAGCTATGACTAAGAAGTTTGGCTACAAGAACGTTATGGAAGTTCCGAAGCTTGCAAAGGTTGTTGTCAACATGGGTGTAGGTGAGGCAAAGGAAAATGCAAAGCTTCTGGATGCAGCTATCAAGGATATGGAGACCATTACCGGCCAGAAGGCTGTAGCTACCAAGGCTAAGAAGTCTGTTGCTAACTTCAAGATTCGTGAAGGTATGGCAATCGGCTGCAAGACTACCCTGAGAGGCGAGAAGATGTATGAGTTCGTTGACCGTCTGGTTAACCTGGCTCTTCCTCGTGTACGTGACTTCCGCGGCGTGAATGCAGATGCATTCGACGGCAGAGGAAACTACGCTCTGGGTATCAAGGAGCAGTTGATCTTCCCCGAAATTGAGTATGATAAGGTTGACAAGGTAAGAGGTATGGATATCATCTTCGTTACCACTGCTAACACCGATGAGGAAGCTCGTGAGCTGTTAAGACTGATGGGCATGCCCTTTCAGAAATAATTAGGAGGAATAAATTCATGGCTAAGACTTCAATGAAGATTAAGCAGCAGCGTCCCGCAAAGTTCTCTACCAGAGAATATACTCGTTGCCGTATTTGCGGTCGTCCCCACGCTTATCTGAGAAAATACGGAATTTGCAGAATTTGCTTCCGTGAATTAGCATATAAAGGACAGATTCCGGGTGTAAAGAAGGCATCCTGGTAATCAGCGATTAATAAGGAGGAAAAATTCATGGCAGTTGTGAGTGATCCTATTGCAGATATGCTTACAAGAATCCGTAACGCAAACGCTGCAAAGCACGATACAGTAGATGTACCTTCTTCCAAGATGAAGCTGGCTATCGCTAACATTCTGGTAGATGAGGGATATATCGTAAAATATGAACTGGTAGACGAAGGCGCATTCCAGACCATCCGCATCACTCTGAAGTACGGTGCAGATAAGAACGAGAAAGTTATCTCCGGTCTGAAGAGAATCTCCAAGCCCGGCCTTCGTGTATATGCTGGCGCTGAGGAGCTTCCCAAGGTACTGGGCGGACTCGGAATCGCTATCATTTCCACCAACAAGGGTGTTATGACTGACAAAGAGGCTCGCAAGCAGAATGTGGGCGGCGAGGTTCTGGCTTACGTTTGGTGACATTGAGCACTTAGCGAAATCGAGTCGGAGACGAAGATTGAGGTTAGTGCGAAAGTCGTTCCCGAACCTTAATGAAGGCGAGTGTAAACGAAGCCTGAATTTAGTTGAGGGAACATCCGCAAGAGATTAATAATATTCAAACTTTATGGAGGTACGGGCATGTCACGTATAGGAAGAATGCCAATCGCGATCCCCGCAGGTGTTACTGTGGAGGTTGCAGAAAATAATAAGGTTACCGTTAAGGGACCTAAGGGAACTCTCGAGAGAGTTCTCTCCAATGAGCTGACCGTAAAGGTTGAGGACGGACACGTAGTAGTTGAGCGTCCTAACGATTTAAAGAGAATCAAGTCCCTTCACGGACTGACCAGAACTCTGATCAACAACATGATCGTTGGTGTTACCAAGGGTTATGAGAAGGTTCTGGAGATCAACGGTGTAGGTTACCGTGCACAGAAGCAGGGTAAGGTACTGACCCTGTCTCTTGGTTACTCCCATCCGGTTGAGATGGTTGACCCCGAGGGAATCGAGGCTGTTTGCGAAGGTCAGAACAAGATCATCGTAAAGGGTATCGACAAGGAAAAGGTTGGCCAGTATGCTGCTGACATCAGAGACAAGAGACGTCCTGAGCCTTACAAGGGCAAGGGTATCAAGTACGCTGATGAAGTGATCAGACGTAAAGTCGGTAAGACCGGTAAGAAATAATAAAGGAGGAGTGGCAAGATGATTAGCAAGAAATCAAGTAGCGAAGTTCGCAGAAAAAAGCATAGAAGACTGCGCAACCACCTGAGCGGAACCTCTGCAAGACCCCGCTTGGCTGTGTTCAGAAGCAATAATCATATGTACGCTCAGATTATCGACGATACGGTTGGCAACACTCTGGTTGCAGCATCTACCGTAGAGAAGGAAATCGCAGCAGAGCTGGAGTTCACCAACAACGTTGAGGCTGCAGCTTATGTTGGAACTGTTATCGCAAAGCGTGCTCTTGAGAAGGGTATCACTACCGTCGTATTCGATAGAGGCGGATTCATTTATCAGGGCAAGGTAAAGGCTCTGGCAGATGCAGCAAGAGAAGCTGGTCTGGAATTCTAAGCAGGAGGAGAACAACACATGAAGCGTACGATTATTGATGCTAAAAATTTAGAGCTGAATGAAAAAGTTGTTTCCATCAAGCGTGTAACCAAGGTTGTTAAGGGTGGACGTAACTTCCGCTTTTCCGCTTTGGTCGTTGTTGGTGACGGCAACGGACACGTAGGTGCTGGTATCGGTAAGGCAGCTGAAATTCCGGAAGCTATCCGCAAGGGTAAAGAGGATGCTGCTAAGAACCTGATCTCAGTTCCGATTGATGAGAACAAGAGTATCACCCATGATTTCATCGGCAAGTTCGGAAGTGCTTCCGTACTGATTAAGAGAGCTCCGGAAGGTACCGGTATCATCGCTGGTGGTCCCGCTCGTGCCGTAATCGAGCTGGCTGGTATCCAGAATATCCGTACCAAGTCCCTGGGCTCCAATAACAAGCAGAACGTAGTTCTGGCAACTCTGGCAGGTCTTGCAGCACTGAAGACCCCCGAGGAAGTTGCTAAGAGCCGCGGCAAGTCTGTTGAAGAGCTGTAATCGGCTAAAGGAGGTTATTGACATGGCAGACAAGTTAAAAGTAACATTGGTGAAGTCACCGATCGGTGCAGTTCCCAAGCACAGAAAGACAGTCGAAGCCCTTGGCCTGAGAAAGCTGAACAAGACTGTAGAATTACCGGACAACGAGGCTGTCAGAGGTATGCTCTGGCACGTTAAGCATCTGGTAAAAGTTGAAGAGATCTAATTTGTAGAAGGAGGTGCAAGAGATGGATTTATCTAATTTACAGCCCGCTGTAGGCTCCACCCATAGCAGCAATTTCAGAAGAGGCCGTGGACATGGTTCAGGCAACGGAAAGACTGCTGGTAAGGGCCACAAAGGTCAGAAGGCACGTTCTGGTGCTCCCAGACCTGGTTTTGAGGGCGGTCAGATGCCTCTGTACAGACGTCTTCCCAAGCGTGGTTTCACCAACAGAAATTCCAAGACTATCGTTGGAATCAATGTTGCAGCACTGGAGTGCTTTGAGAATGATACCGTTGTAACCGTAGAGACTCTGATGGAGTGCGGTATCGTAAAGAACCCTCAGGATGGCGTAAAGATCCTTGGCAACGGAGAGCTGACCAAGAAGCTTACCGTAAAAGTAGATGCATTCAGTGAAGGAGCAAAGGCAAAGATCGAAGCTTGTGGCGGAACCTGCGAGGTGATCTGACATGCTGAAGACATTGCGCAATGCTCTCCGGGTTGAAGAAATCCGGAAAAGACTGTTGTATACGTTTTTTGTAATCCTGGTTGTACGTTTTGGCTCACAGCTGCCGATTCCCGGTGTAGACAGAGAGTATCTGGCAAGCGTGTTTGCTAACTCAACTATCGATGCATTTAACTTCTTTGATGCAATGACAGGTGGTTCCTTTGCGAACTGCTCTGTCTTTGCATTGAGTATCACCCCCTACATTAACGCATCCATTATCATGCAGCTGCTGACCATCGCAATCCCCAAGCTGGAGGAAGTCCAGAAGGATGGCGAGGAAGGTAAGAAGAAGATCAACAAGTGGACCCGTTGGATGACGGTAGTTCTCGCGCTGATCGAGGCTACAGCGATGGCGATCGGTTTTGGAAACCAGATGATCGTTGATTATACCTGGTATAATGTAGTTGTAGTTGTTCTGACCATGGTTGGCGGAAGTGCATTCCTGATGTGGTTGGGCGAGCAGAGCACAGAGAAGGGTATCGGAAGCGGTATTTCCCTTATCCTGCTGGTTAATATTCTGGCTCGTATTCCTGATGACTTTGCAACCCTTTACACTGCATTCGTATCAGGAAAGAACATTCTGCTGGCACTGCTTGCAATTATCATTATTCTGGCAGTGATCATCGGCATGGTCATGTTTGTAGTACTTCTTACCGATGGTGTAAGAAAGGTTCCCGTGCAGTACGCAAAGAGAATTCAGGGGCGCAAGAGCGTTGGCGGACAGACCTCCAACATTCCGATCAAGGTTAACACCGCAGGTGTTATCCCGGTAATCTTCGCATCCTCCCTGATGTCCTTCCCCGCGATTATCGCGCAGTTCTTCAATGTGGATTACACTACCACAGGCGGAAAGATCCTTCTTGCACTGCAGTCCAGCAGCTGGTGCAGATTCACCGCAGACACCTGGTATTATTCCTTTGGTCTGATTCTTTATGTAGTGCTGATCGTTGCATTTGCATATTTCTATACCTCAGTAAGCTTCAACCCTACTGAGATCGCAGAGAACATGAAGAAGCAGGGCGGTTTTGTTCCGGGTATCCGTCCCGGCAAGCCCACCGCAGAGTACCTGAACCACATTCTTAACTATCTGGTATTCTTCGGAGCAGTCGGACTGATTGTTGTAGCGCTGATCCCCATTGTGGCAAGCGGTGTATTCAACATCGGTTCCATTTCCTTCGGCGGAACATCCATCATCATTATTGTTGGTGTTGTGATGGAGGATCTGAAGCAGATCGAGTCCAAGATGCTGGTGAGATACTACAAGGGATTCCTTAACGACTAAACGGGCATAGCCTGAAAGATACAGAAGCCAGAGCTGCAGCGAGGGATCGCTGTGACTTTGGCGGCTGTGTGCGTAAAGGGAAAAATTTGACATAGCATGATTAGCAGGAGTAGAGGGCAGAATGAAGATCATCATGTTAGGTGCGCCTGGTGCCGGAAAAGGTACTCAGGCAGAAAAAATAGCTGAGAAGTATCAGATTCCTCATATTTCTACCGGCGACATCTTCAGAGCAAATATTTCTGAGGGCACAGCGTTGGGAAAGAAAGCTGCGGAATATATTGATCAGGGCTTGTTGGTTCCGGATGAGCTGGTCGTGGATCTGGTCGTTGACCGTATTCATCAGCCTGATTGTGATAAGGGATATATCCTTGATGGATTCCCCCGCACCATTCCCCAGGCAGAGTGTCTGGATAAAGCACTGGCTGAGATGGGAACATCCGTGACCTGTGCCATTGATGTAGATGTGCCGGATCAGGCGATTATTCGCCGTATGTCCGGAAGACGTGCGTGCCTTCACTGTGGAGCAACATACCATATTGAGTATGCTGCACCGGAGAAGGAAAATATCTGTGACAAGTGCGGCAGTGAGCTGCATCATCGTGAGGACGATAAGGAGGAGACGGTAAAGACTCGCCTTAAGGTTTATCATGATCAGACACAGCCTCTGCTTGCTTACTACAGAGAGAAGGGCATGCTCAAAGTGGTGGACGGCACCAGAGATTTAGACGAGGTGTTCCGCTCCGTTGTGGAAATTCTGGGAGAGTAATCATGGCAGTAACGATTAAATCGCAACGGGAAATCGAACTGATGAGAGAGGCCGGAAGGATCCTTGGGCTGGTTCACAGTGAGCTGGGAAAAGAGATCAAGCCGGGAATGACGACAAAGGCCATTGATCGCCTCGGCGAGACGATGATCCGTGATTACGGATGTAAGCCGTCGTTCCTTCATCTTTATGATTATCCGGCATCCATATGTGTTTCTGTCAATGACGAGGTCATCCACGGAATTCCCAGTAAACACAGGATCATTCGGGAGGGCGACATCGTCAGCCTGGATGTGGGAGTTGAGTACAAAGGATACCATTCCGATGCGGCCCGCACCTGGGGCGTCGGAGAGATCAGCAAAGAAGCAGCGCAGTTGATTGATGTGACCAGACAAAGCTTTTTTGAAGGTATCAAATATGCCAAAGCCGGCAATCATCTGAATGACATCAGCAAAGCGATTCAGGCTTACGCCGAGAGCTTTGGCTACGGTGTGGTCAGAGATTTTGTTGGACACGGCATTGGTCAGCAGGTTCATGAGGACCCTGAGGTCCCCAACTTCGCACAGAGAAAGAAAGGCATCAAGCTGATGCCCGGAATGACTTTGGCCATTGAGCCGATGATCAATCAGGGAACCTGGGAAGTAGAATGGATGGCGGATGAGTGGACGATCGTTACCGCAGACGGTAAGCTTTCAGCTCACTATGAAAATACGATCCTGATCACTGACGGGGAACCGGAAATCTTAAGTATATGATGAAAGTAAGCCATGCAGGCGAGTTGCTGAGTGCCGGTGGCACTCGTTTGGCAACGACCGAAGCGGCCGTCTTTCATACCTGGTAATGTGTTTTTTGAAACGCAGGAGGTAAGCGTTAATGTCCAAGAGTGACGTAATTGAAATTGAGGGAACTGTAATCGAGAAACTCCCTAACGCCATGTTCCAGGTGGAGTTGGAAAATGGACATCGGGTGCTGGCGCATATCAGCGGAAAGCTGCGGATGAATTACATTCGTATCTTGCCCGGTGATAAGGTAACATTGGAATTATCTCCCTATGATCTGAGCAAGGGTCGCATTATTTGGAGAGATAAATAAGATCTTGCAAAAAATTGCCAAAATAGTACTTGCAATTTGGAATAAACTTTGCTATACTTATTTGGCGACTTTTTGTGGAAGGAGAAAATACCGTGAAAGTAAGAGCATCTGTAAAACCGATTTGCGAAAAGTGCAAGGTTATCAAGAGAAAAGGCAGCATTCGGATTATCTGTGAAAATCCGAAGCATAAGCAGAGACAGGGTTAATTTATCCTATCAAGATTCGCAGAAACATTAGAAATGAAAATAAGTATGGAGGTAGTACACAATGGCTCGTATCGCAGGTGTCGATTTACCCAGAGAAAAACGTGTTGAGATCGGATTGACTTATATCTACGGCATTGGCAGAGTAAGCTCTAATCGCTTGCTGGCTGAGGCTGATGTTAATCCCGATACTCGTGTAAAGGATCTGACCGACGACGAAGTAAAGCGTATCACTGCTGCTATCGAAGCAGACCATCTGCTGGTAGAGGGTGACCTGAGACGTGAGACTGCTATGAACATCAAGCGTCTTCAGGAAATCGGCTGCTACAGAGGAATCCGTCATCGTAAAGGTCTGCCTGTTCGTGGACAGAATACCAAGAACAACGCACGTACTCGTAAGGGTCCCAAGAAGACTGTAGCAAACAAGAAGAAGTAATTTCGCATATCGAGCTTTTGGCCTCTTTTGTGCCGGACATGTTCCGGCACTGTTGGAGTGTCATAAGATTGTTTGTGCAAAATTCACGAAGCTACAGCCCGTGACCGAATGATGTAATCATGAGGAACACGGCGTATCTGTATCAAACATGGATTGAAAATTTATAGAAAGGAACCCATAAGGGAGGTTAGTTTAGAAATGGCGAAGAAAGTGTCAGCAAAGAAAGTGACAAAAAAGCGTGTCAAGAAGAACGTTGAACACGGACAGGCTCACATCCAGTCATCTTTTAACAATACTATCGTTACATTAACGGATGCTCAGGGTAACGCATTATCATGGGCAAGTGCAGGCGGTCTGGGATTTAGAGGTTCAAGGAAATCTACTCCTTATGCAGCGCAGATGGCGGCTGAGACTGCAACTAAGGCAGCACTTGTGCATGGATTAAAGTCTGTAGACGTTCTGGTAAAGGGCCCCGGCTCAGGCCGTGAGGCAGCTATTCGTGCTCTGGCAGCATGTGGACTTGAAGTTACCAGTATTAAGGATGTTACTCCGGTACCCCATAACGGATGTCGTCCGCCCAAACGTAGAAGAGTTTAATTTTATTAGGAGGTGCATATAAATGGCAGTCAATAGAGTTCCTGTTCTCAAAAGATGCAGATCACTTGGTCTTGATCCGGTTTATATCGGAATCGACAAGCAGTCAAACAGAGAATTGAAGAGAGCCAATAAGAAGATGAGCGAGTATGGTCTTCAGCTGCGTGAAAAGCAGAAGGCAAAGTTCATCTATGGTGTATTAGAGAAGCCTTTCAGAAATTACTATAAAAAAGCAAGCCGTCAGAAGGGTCTGGCAGGTGAGAACCTGATGACCATGCTGGAGAGCCGTCTGGACAACGTACTGTTCCGTGCAGGTTTCGGAAGAACCCGTATGGAGACCCGTCAGATCGTTGACCACAAGCACGTTCTGGTAAACGGCAAGTGTGTAAACATTCCTTCTTACCTGGTTAAGGCAGGGGATGTTGTATCCATCAAGGAGGACGCTAAGTCTTCTCAGCGTTACAAGGATGTCCTGGAGGTAACTGCAGGCAGACTCACTCCCGAGTGGCTTGATGTTGATCAGGAGAACCTGGTAGCAACCGTTAAGCAGCTTCCTACCCGCGAGATGATCGATGTTCCGGTAGACGAGATGCTTATCGTCGAGTTGTATAATAAGTAAGCAACGATAAAAGTTCCGGACGGCAACCATGATGAGGGCATGCTTGCATGCGTCGAATCATGGGTATCGGACGGACGAGACGTTAACCCCTCGAATTATAACCCAGAAGGAGGGATATCATGTTCGATTTTGAAAAACCGAGTATTGAAATTGCAGAGTTATCAGAAGATAAATCCTACGGCCGTTTCGTTGTAGAGCCTCTTGAGAGAGGATACGGCACAACCCTGGGTAATTCACTGAGACGTATTATGCTGTCATCTCTGCCCGGAGCTGCTATCAGCCAGGTAAAGATCGACGGTGTTCTTCATGAGTTCAGCCCCATCCCCGGTGTTAAGGAGGATGTGACTGAGATCATCATGAACCTGAAGAACCTTGCGATTCGCAACAGCAGTGAGAGCGATGAGCCCAAGACTGCTTACATTGAGTGCGAAGGCGAGTGTGTGGTAACGGCAGCTGATATTCAGGCTGATCCTGACATCGAGATCCTGAACAAGGATCAGGTGATCGCTACCTTAAGCGGTGGCCCGGACTGCAGACTGTATATGGAGCTTACCATCACCAAGGGCCGCGGATATGTCAGTGCAGACCGCAACAAAAATGCAGAGCTGCCCATTGGCATCATCGCAATTGACTCTATCTATACTCCCGTTGAGCGTGTCAACATGGCGGTTGAGAACACCCGTGTGGGTCAGCAGACCGACTATGACAAGCTTACGCTGGATGTATATACCAACGGAACCCTTGCTCCCGACGAGGCAGTCAGCCTGGCTGCCAAGGTGCTCACCGAGCATCTGAATCTGTTCGTTGACCTCTCTGACAACGCTAAGACGGCAGAGATCATGGTTGACAAGCAGGATGATGAGAAGGGTAAGGTTCTGGAGATGAATATCGACGAACTGGAGCTTTCCGTTCGTTCCTACAACTGCTTAAAGCGCGCAGGTATCAATACCGTTGAGGAGTTGACCAACCGTACCGCAGAGGATATGATGAAGGTGAGAAACCTGGGTCGCAAGTCTCTGGAGGAAGTGCTTGGCAAGTTGAAAGAGCTGGGTCTGGAGCTGCACAGCGCAGACTGATCCGGCAGTACCCCACAGATCTAATTACAGTGGATAAAAACACCCGTCAGTAAGGCCGAAGAAGCATGACGATAAGTGTTCCACGGATGGAGGAAAAGAAATTATGGCAGGTTATAGAAAGCTTGGAAGAACTTCTAATCAGAGAAAGGCAATGCTTCGTGCACTGACCACCAGCCTGATCCTGAATGGTAAGATCGTTACCACCGAGACCAGAGCAAAGGAAGTTCGCAAAGAAGTTGAGAAGCTGATTGCTATGGCAGTTCGCGAGAAGGATAACTACGAGACCGTTACCGTTAAGGCAAAGGTTGCTCGCAAGGACAAGGATGGCAAGCGTGTTAAGGAAGTTGTAGACGGCAAGAAGGTTACCGTATACGACGAGGTAGAGAAGACTATCCGCAAGGATATGCCCAGCAGACTGCACGCACGTCGTCAGATGCTTCAGGTTCTCTACGTTCCCACCAAGGTAGCAGAGAGCGGCAAGGCAAAGGACAACAAGAAGGTTGACCTTCCTGCAAAGCTGTTCGATGAGATCGCTCCCAAGTACGTAGACCGCAAGGGCGGTTACACCCGTATCATCAAGATCGGACCTCGTAAGGGCGACGCTGCTATGGAAGTAGTTATCGAGCTGGTTTAATTACTGATCGAGAAACGAACACATAAAAACAAATGACAGACTGTATATGCCGGAAAACGGTGTGTACAGTCTGTTTTTGTTCATTTCGTCTGGCCTGTCAAATGCCTGAGCATCGCTGCAAACAGGTTTGCGCTCTTGCTCAGTCGCTTGACAGGGCTTTTATCGTAAAAAAAATCGATATCTTGCGATATCGATCTCAATGTTGGGGGGGGACTACGGCAGCCTGGGGGGACTGCCGTAGCATGAGTGTGAAAAAGCTAAAACAATCACTTGCGTGATGCATCTTTAATATAAACAATATATGTGAACAAATTGTGAACAAATTTATAAAATCTTAAGAAATTTTACAAAAGTGGTGATTATGCGACATTTTCAAACATTTTTTTGCCGGAAAGTGGAGGGATCTGTTTTTTGGAAAAAAATTTATTTGAGAAGAGTAAATTTTTTTTGAAGAAAAGGCTTCACAGAACTGATTTTTCAGCATATAATGAATATGTTGGGCAAAACTATGGGAGAAAAGGAGGAAAAGTTCATGTTTTTTTCAGCCGATATCGGCATTGACTTGGGTACAGCCAGTATTCTGGTTTATATAAAGGGAAAGGGTGTCGTGTTAAAAGAGCCCTCCGTTGTTGCGTTTGACCGTGATACCAACGAGATCAAGGCGATCGGTGAGGAGGCCAGAGTGATGATCGGCCGTACCCCCGGAAATATTGTGGCAGTGAGACCACTTCGTCAGGGCGTAATTTCTGATTACACCGTGACGGAAAAGATGATGAAGTATTTTATTACCAAGGCACAGGGAGGCAGGACGCTTCGCAAGCCTCGCATCAGCGTGTGTATCCCCAGCGGTGCCACCGAAGTTGAGAAGAAGGCGGTTGAGGATGCTACCTATGCAGCGGGCGCTAAGGAAGTCGTGATCATTGAGGAGCCTGTCGCAGCGGCTATCGGTTCCGGTATTGATATTGCCAAGGCCTGTGGAAATATGATCGTTGATATTGGTGGCGGTACCTCTGATATCGCAGTTATCTCTCTGGGCGGTACTGTTGTAAGCGCATCCGTAAAGACTGCCGGAGACGATTTTGACGAGGCGATCGTTCGCTATATGCGTAAAAAACATAATCTGTTGGTGGGTGAGCGCACTGCAGAGGAGATCAAGATTCAGATTGGCTGTGCATATAAGCTGCCTGAGATACAGACCATGGAGGTTCGCGGACGTAATCTGGTGACCGGTCTGCCCAGAACGATGACCATCACTTCCGACGAGATTCTGGACGCACTGCATGACAGTGCCATGATTATTGTTGACGCTGTACACAACGTGCTGGAGCGCACTCCACCGGAGCTGGCAGCCGATATTTATGAGAGAGGTATCGTGCTGACCGGCGGCGGTGCACTGCTTCGTGGACTGGATCAGCTCATTGAGGAGCGCACTGGCATTAACACGATGATTGCGGAGGATCCGATGACTGCAGTGGCGATCGGAACCGGAAAATTCATCGAATATTTAGGAAAGAAATAAGCCATGCGAAGCATGGAGCGATCGATTTCTTTTATGGAAAAGGATAGCATAAGCCATGCGACGATATCGCACAGCGTTTGCGCGAGGGCGATCATCGGCATATGGCACAATTGATTTCTTTTATGGAAACGATTTGTTTTGTGACCGGCAGGAGATCGGGGCTGCTGCAGGGTGCGAACGCGGGGAGACCATCAGAGATGATGGTCATTTCCTGTGCCGCATCGGCAGTGGTCCCATTTGCCATTATGGGGAAGAAAACGACTCTTTGTCAAGCGTCGGGTAAAGACATATTAAGCCATGAAAGGATACTGATCGGGCAGACAGATCTGCGAAAGAAGAAATGAAGCAGGAACGGAGGGTGGCAGCGTTTCATGAGCACACTGTCAGGATATGTGGAGCACATTGTGTACCGTAACGAGGAAAACGGTTACACGGTGATGGAGATGGTGGATAAGGGAAAAGAATATACGGTGGTTGGCAGCTTTCCGCGCATTGCGGAGGGAGAATATCTGGAAGTGACCGGCACCGAAAAAAAACATCCCCTCTATGGCAATCAGCTGGTGATGGAGAGCTATGAGTGGAAGATTCCGGCGGATGCGGCGGCCATCGAGCGGTATCTGGCTTCGGGCGCCATCAAGGGAGTCGGCGCTGCGCTGGCAGCCCGTATCGTCAAGAAATTTGGCGATGATACTTTCCGGATTATGGAGGAGGAGCCGGAGCGCCTGGCAGAGATCAAGGGCATCAGTATGAAGGGGGCCATGCAGATCGCAACCCAGATGGCTGAGCGTCAGGATATGCGTCAGGCCATGGTGTTTTTGCAGGAGTTCGGTATTACCATGAATCTGGCTGCAAAGATTTACGAGCGATATGGCTCTCAGGTCTACGATGTACTTCGGACGAATCCTTATCGCCTGGCGGAGGATATTACCGGTATCGGCTTTCGGATCGCTGATGAGATCGCGGCCAAGGCCGGCATCAGTCCGGATTCCGATTATCGGATCAAGTGCGGTATTTTCTATGCTCTGCAGCAGGCATTAAACAATGGTCATGTCTATCTGCCGGAGCGGGAGCTTTTAACAGCGACTCAGGAGCTGCTGGGCGTGAGCCTGGAGTCCCTGGAAAAGCAGATCATGGATTTGACCGTGGATCGAAAGATTATTGTCCGGGAGATGGATGCGGAAACAGCCAAAATCCGAAGAATTTATCTCAGCAAATATTATTATATGGAAATGAACTGTGCGCGGATGCTCACCGATCTGAATCTGCATATCCCTGACTCGGAAATGGCCGTAGAAAGCCGTATTCGCCGCATAGAGCGGGAGGAAAAGCTGGAGCTGGATGAACATCAGCGAAGTGCGGTAAAAGAGGCCGCTGGCAACGGTTTGCTGATTCTGACCGGCGGACCGGGTACCGGAAAGACCACCACGATCAAGGCGATCATTCATTACTTCGAGCAGGAGGACATGGAGGTGCTTCTCGCGGCGCCCACCGGACGTGCGGCCAAGCGGATGAGCGAGGCCACCGGAAGAGAGGCCAGGACGATCCATCGCATGCTGGAGCTGTCAGGCGGTCAGGATGAGACGGTCTCCGAGGGACGGTTTGCCAGAGATGAGCAGAATCCGCTGGAGTGTGATGCCATTGTCATTGATGAGGTGTCCATGGTGGATATCAATCTGCTGCACGCGCTGCTTCGCGCGATCACCGTGGGGACCAGACTGATTCTGGTGGGTGATGTGAATCAGCTGCCCAGTGTGGGACCCGGAAATGTTCTTCGTGATGTGATCCGTTCCGAATGCTATCCGGTGGTTCGTCTGACCAAGATATTCCGACAGGCGGCGGCCAGCGATATTATCGTCAATGCCCATCGGATCAATGCGGGAGAGCACATCAGCACAGCTCCGGGAAGCAAGGATTTTCTGTTTATTCATCGTGATCAGCCCCAGACGATAATGAACGCAGTGATTGGTCTGGTGCGGGACAAGCTTCCGCCCTACGTGCAGGCAGCGGCCTGTGATATTCAGGTGATGACGCCCATGCGAAAGGGGACGCTGGGCGTGGAAAATCTGAACATGGTTCTACAGCAGTTTTTGAATCCTGCCGATGATAAAAAGAAAGAGAAAGAGCTGCCTCACGGAATCTTCCGGGAGGGGGATAAGGTGATGCAGATCAAAAATAATTATCAAATGGAGTGGGAGATCACCAATCGTTACGGTATTCCCATTGATGCCGGCACCGGCGTGTTCAATGGAGATATCGGTGTGATCCGGGAGATCAACCTGTTTGCTGAGGAACTGGTTGTGGAGTTTGACGAGGGAAAGCAGGTCCACTATTCCTTCAAGGAGGCCGATGAATTGGAACTGGCCTATGCCATCACCATACATAAATCCCAGGGAAGCGAGTACCCGGCGGTGGTGATCCCGGTCCACAGCGGCCCCAGGATGCTGATGACCAGAAATCTGTTGTACACTGCGGTGACCAGAGCGAAAAAATGTGTCTGCATCGTGGGACTGGACAGTTCCTTCACCGGGATGATCGACAATCGGATCGAGCAGAAGCGCTATTCCTCGCTGGATGAGCAGATACGGTCCTTCGTTGAACCGGGATGACCGGCTGCAAACAGGAGATGTGTATAATATGGGGGAAGTATGAAGAGGCATAAATGGATAACCTTTATTCTGGACATATTATATCCGAGAAAATGTCCGGTCTGTGACCGCATTATCACACCGAAGGGAGCGTTGATCTGTCCACCCTGTCGGAAGCGAGTCAGTTTTATCGCCGAACCCCGCTGCAAAAAGTGCGGTAAAGCACTGATGTTCGCAGAGAGGGAATACTGCGAAAATTGCTGTACGCAGGAGCATCGATTTTATTGCGGGGTCGCCCTGATGAATTACGACAGCGTATCCAGAAAAGTGTTGTCCGACCTGAAATATCGGGGGAAACGGGATAATGCAGATTATGTGGCGGCAGAGATGGCGCTGCGGCTGCGGCAGGAGGTGGAGCGGATGGATGCGGATGCCTTGATCCCTGTTCCGGTCCATCCCAGGCGAAAACGGCTCAGGGGATTTAATCAGGCGGAGCTTTTGGCGAACCGTCTGGGAGAACGACTGAGTATTCCGGTGAGGAACGACTTGCTCATTCGAATCAAAAATACCCGGCCACAGAAGGAACTGGGCAGTCTGGGGCGCTTAAACAATTTGTTGAAGGCGTTCACGGTGAGACGGTGGGATGCAAAGCTTAGGCGGGTCATTTTGGTGGATGATATTTATACCACAGGAAGCACGGCGGAGGCCTGTACCAGAGTACTGCTGGCGGCTGGCGCAGAGCGGGTGTACGTATTGAGCGCAGCGATCGGTAAGGACCGATAGTTTGAGCTGTGGTGCCGGGCTGGAGGGATTTCCGGGAGGTTCTGCCGGGATGGAATCGGACGGTCATGAAGAAAAAAGAATTTCGGTCGGCGCAGGCTCATAGGATATACAGATATGTCCATAGGGCATATTCTCAACGAATACCCGGAGGTGGGCCATGAGAAGGAAGTTGACCGGATGTGCTGTCGTTTTTTTGTTGATTTTATTGATTCCCTGTGTAATCACTCTGCTGATCGGCCATGAGGCAGCCCTGCCTGTTTCCGGTGCCGGTGAGGATATTGTCGGGCTGGTAAGGCTGGAGGGCGACGGGCGGCGGATCGATCTGCAGGAATATCTGATCGGGGTGACGGCGGCGCAGCTTTCCGGCGACTATTCCATAGAGGCGATCAAGGCACAGATGATCCTGAACCGTACCTATTATTACCGAGTGCTGGGTGATCGGAGTAATCTGTCGGGAGCTGAGCTGGAGCTCACTTATCTCTCCGAGGCAGAGCGGACTGCCGCGTGGGCCGCAGAAGGCTGTGAGGGGGCGGAGGAGAATTTTTTGCGGGCTGCGGTGGAGACGGATGGGTTGGTGATGACCTGTCGAAGAGAATTGGCCGTAGCGATGTATCACAGAGCCAGCTCCGGGGTGACCAGAAGTCTGGCGGAGGATTACCCCTATCTCCACAGCGTCGACAGCCGATATGATCTTCAGATGGAGAATTATCTGACTGTGGCGGAGTACAGCACGGCGGTCTTGAAGAGTAAACTGGAGTCGTTATGCGGTGCAGAACTGACTGAGAACGGCCTGCAGACCGGACTCCAGATCCTGGAAAAGGACGAGGCCGGGTATGTGGAAACCCTGTTGGTGGGAACGGAGGTGCATCAGGGAGATGCATTTGCAGAATGTCTGGGACTGCCATCGTCAGCGTTTTCCTTTCAGTGGCTGGATTCCGGGCGGCTGCAGATTACCTGCCGCGGTGTGGGGCATGGCTATGGGATGAGCCAGTACGGTGCCAACTGCATGGCCATGAACGGCAAAACAGCCACAGAGATTCTGAAATATTATTTTCAAAATGTTGCGGTGGAAACCTGGAACAGAGACGAATAGAAAACGATAATCAGGCAACACTATTACCGAGGTGATTATCGTGAAAAAACAAAATACATGGATGACCATAGCACTTGGCGGTCTGGTTACCGTGACGGTAGCTGCCGTTGCCATTGTGTGGTCCGGAACCCGGACGAAAGAAAATCCCGATACCGCTCTGGAATCTACAAACGGAGCGGATGTCGGAAATCAAATCACGGAAGAGTTATATAATGATGTGGATGAGTCGGTGGAGGAACCGGCACAGGATGAGACGGAGGAGCAGGTCGTATACGGCACCTGGGAAGTGAATGAGGAGATTCTCTCCGCTTTTCTCGAACGGGAAAACACCCCTGCGACCGAAAACAGGTCGCCGGTCACTGAGCAGGTGATTGAAGCTGTTCCGGAGACGGAGGAGGCAGCGGAGGCTGCCGGAAATCAGGTATACAGCCTGAACTTTGCAGCCGGAGAGACGGTGGGCTGGCCGGTGCAGGGAAATGTGATCCAGTATTACAGTATGGATACCACCGTATATTTCCCTACACTTGAGCAGTACAAATGCAGTCCGGCCATCGAAATTCAGAGTGAGGCGGGCACCGTTGTCAGTGCCCCGGCTAATGCGAGGGTTGCGGAGGTCGGAAGCGACGTCAAAATCGGCGGATATGTCCGCCTGGAGATCGGAAACGATTATCAGGTCGTTCTGGGGCAGCTGACGGATATCTGCGTCGCGGAGGGCGATTATATTGCCCGCGGTGCACAGATTGGTACGGTGGCAGAGCCCACCCGCTACTATGTGGTGGAGGGAGACAACCTGTACTTCCAGATGCTGCATGGGGATCAGACAGTGGACCCGCTGGACTATCTGGAGTGATGAAACTCCAAAGTAAAATGTTTGATAGACCGTCATTCGGAATATTGACGATCAATGAGAAGTGAATGTAATGGTTGCTGAGCTCAGGGGGCTGTCACAATAATCGTGGCAGCTCCTTCGCTTTTATAGGGATGCCGGCACTAAACCCGAAAACCACGCTCTCGCTCCACTCATCCTCGCAGCGGATACTAAACTCCCCCGTCGCCGGCTGGCTCGGGCTCGTTAAGTACCGGCGGGCTGAGAGGGGTTTTCTTTCGTTTAGTGCCGGCAAAGCTGTGTTAAAAGAGGAAAGGAGCTGCCCACTTAATTTGTGGACAGCCCGCTCATATAGCTGTTGTGGTAGCGCCCGTCCTGGGTCACATCCTCGCCGAACCACTCGGGAGCGACAAAGGAATTTGCCTGCTCGATGGACGCAAACTCCACCTCGGCCAGATGCAATCCCCTGTGGGGCTGCTCAAAGACATCCACCTCTGCAGTCAATCCATCGTGGATCGGCACCAGATAGCGGGTTTTTGTGATCAGAATGCCATCAATTTTTTCGCGCAGATGCGCGTAGGATGCCGCGTTCAGCGGAAGGTTGTATTCCTCCCGGGCCATCTTTCCCTTTCCCTTGTAGGTCAGATAATAGTCATCGTCCTGCTTGCGGATGCGCACCACAGGGCCGGTGCAGAGATAGCCCTGCTCAATGTGGTGGCAGGGGTATGTGTATAAATTTTCCGGGATGGTTTTTAATAAAAATTTGCGTTCGATTTCCATGGGAGCTCCTTTTGCTGTGAAGATGAAGGTCATAGGCAAACCGGGCCGTCTGCCGGCTGCAGTATGACTAAATCATACCAGTATCAGGAGGAAATATCAAGTGTGGAGTCGATTTTCAAGGAAAGAGGAGCTGATTTTCACAGAAACAAGCCGATTTTCGTAAAAACGGGAAATGATTTTCACGGAAACGGGAGTGTGATGAAAACGCAAGGATTGCCCAAATACCTGGTTGCGGCATCGCAGCTTATGGTATAAAATAAACAGGAAGGGAATTATCGTTCGGCGCCGGCGGGAACAGGAGCCGAAAAAAATTGCCGCCACTATATTTGTGATACAAAAGGAGCTTGAAACCATATGAAAATCATGATCGCATCCGATATCCACGGATCCCTATATTACTGTGACAAAATGCTGGAGGCCTTTGAACGGGAGCGGGCAGACCGCCTGCTGTTGCTGGGCGACGTTCTTTACCACGGTCCCCGCAATGATCTTCCGAGAGATTATGCGCCGAAGACCGTGATCAGCCGCCTCAACGCCATCAAGGATAAGATACTCTGTGTCCGCGGAAACTGCGACACGGAGGTGGACCAGATGGTACTGGAGTTTCCCATCCTGGCGGATTATTGTATTTTGTTTGCGGGAGAACGCATGGTTTACGCCACACATGGGCATAACTATAACCTGAAAGCGCTGCCTCCGCTGCAGCCGGGTGATATTTTGCTCCATGGACATACCCACGTACCGGCCTGTGAGTCCTTTGGAAACGATAATGTGTATCTGAATCCCGGCTCCGTGTCCATCCCGAAGGAGAACAGCTGGCACGGATATATGATCCTGGAGGAAGGTGTGTTCACCTGGAAGGATCTGGACGGGGAAGTGCGGAGAAGTTTTTCGTAAGTCTGTTTGTCAAAGCGGTGGACCGGGGAAAGGACGTCCCTGGTTGATATTGAAAAATCGTATCAAGAAATCGTTGACAACTGAGGGAAGATAGTGTATATTACAGATAGTTAGGATAAACTAACTAAAGGCGTTGTGCCATAATACATCTGAATGACAGGGCCGGTTTTACACCGGCCTGAGTTCAAAAAGATAGTTAGGATAAGCTAACTGAAGGCGCGCTGAAGCGCACTAACCAAAAGACCAGTCAACCAAGAAAACAGTCAACCGGACAATCAGAAAACATGTCAACCGGAAAACATGATAACCGGAAAACATGAAAACGAATAGACAATTAACTTGGGAAAGACAGACTAACCCACTCATCAACCAAGTGACAGGAGGACAGACAATGAGCATAGTAATCGTCGGTGGAAATGAGCGAATGGCCTGCCAGTACGAGGATATCTGCAAAGCCCATGGCTATAAGGCGAAGGTGTTTACCAAGGAACAGGGAGCCTTTCGAAAAAAGCTGGGATGTCCCGATCTGATGATTCTGTTTACCAACACCGTTTCCCACAAGATGGTGGTCAGCGCCTCCCAGGAAGCGAAGAAAAATAACGTGCCGATCCTGCATTGTCACACCAGCAGCGCCACTGCGCTGAATAATCTGCTGGCAGAGCGGAAAGCGGGGGTGGTCGGATGATCGAGCGATATTTGATCGGACATTGCGCGCCTGCGCTGGCGGGGATCAAGACCGCCAATCTGTTTGACATGAAGGTGGAGTCGGAGGAAGTGCTGAATGAGCAGATCGCTCAGTGGAATGTATGGCTCGTGCCCCGGGGATTGACCCTTCGGTGCCTGAGATACCGCAATCAGAAAGCGCTGGTCTACGCATACCGCCGCTCACGGCTGGAAACGGATCTGAGTCATCCGGAGACCGCTGAGTTTATGAAGCGGTTCGGATATGAGCAGACGGATCCGGACTATGCGCTGGAGCGACTGTCCAAACGAATCCGGGAGGAGGATGAGTTCCCCCACGAGATCGGGCTGTTTCTGGGCTATCCGCTGGGAGATGTGATTGGTTTCATCGAGAATGCAGGGCAGAACTGCAAGTGCTGCGGCTGCTGGAAGGTCTATTGCAATGAGTGCGAGGCAGTGAAGCTGTTCGCACAGTACAGAAAGTGCAGGGAGGTGTATATGCGCCTCTGGAGTCAGGGCAGGTCGGTGCTGCAGCTGTGCCGGTGCTGCTGATGTATGTTATATGATGCCGAAGTTCAGGAGTCATGCGGTTTATGCCTATATGAATGGTATGATTCGGGATCGTGAAAACACAGCGTCTGGATCGATCTGTCGGTATTATCATAAAAAAGTGAAAGAATAAAGGAGAGTTAAGGAAATGAGCAAAGTAGCAGTAGTATATTGGAGTGGAACGGGAAATACGGAGGCGATGGCAAACAAGGTGCTGGATGGCGCAAAGGCAGCAGGAGCAGAGGCGGAGCTGTTCAGTGCAGATCAGTTTTCCGGTTCCATGATGGATAAGTTTGATGCCGTTGCATTCGGCTGCCCGGCCATGGGCGACGAGGTCCTGGAGGAGACGGAGTTTGAGCCCATGTTCAACGACTGCGAGTCCGCCTTGAAGGGTAAGCGCATCGGTCTGTTCGGCTCCTACGGCTGGGGTGACGGTGAGTGGATGAGAAACTGGGAGGACACCTGCCGCGAGGACGGCGCTGTCCTGGTTGCGGACAGTGTGATCTGCACCGATGCACCGGACGGTGACGCGGAAGAGGCTTGCGAGGCACTGGGTAAGGTGCTGGCGCAGGGATGATCCGGCTGAACTGATGAAAATGGTTACATGAATACGGAGCAGGATTTTTCGGCTTTTGACACAGCTCTTTTTCCATCCAGATCATATGATACTATAAAGCTGTTTTCCCAGGCCTTGACCGTAATAATTCAGGCGGACTGACGAAGAGAATTGTAAAAATCCGGTGAAGCGGAGACTTTTTTCGTGACAAAGGTGGGACAGCATGGTAAACTATAAAAAGGAACTGATAACAGGAGGTATGGAGATGAGCAAGGTATATGCATTTATGGCGGATGGCCTGGAGGAGATTGAGTGTCTGGCAGTGGTGGACATTCTGCGCAGAGCGGGCGTGGAGATTGAGACCGTCTCCATCACCGGAGACGACTGGATCACCGGCTCCCACGGTATCCGCATCATCACCGATAAACTGTGGAAAGAGATCGAGATCGGGGAGGACGATGTCCTGTTTCTTCCCGGCGGAATGCCCGGAACCAAGTATCTCGGCGAGTTTGAGCCACTGTGTGAGGCGCTGAAAAAACACGCTGCTGCAGGCAGTCGTATGGCGGCCATCTGCGCGGCACCCAGCGTGCTGGGCGATTTGGGCCTCCTGAATGGAAAGAAAGCGACCTGCTATCCCGGATTTGAGGAGCACCTGACTGGAGCTGCTTACGTCAGCGACGGCGTGGTGACCGACGGCAATATCACCACCGCCAGAGGAATGGGCTTCGCCATCGATCTGGGGCTGGAGCTGGTGCGGCTGTTAAAGAGCGGGGATGAGGCGAAGAGTTTAAAAGCGGCGATCCAGCACAATGCGCTGTGAGGGATTGACGCAAAATAACTGATAGGTTGATTACACAAGATTGTCCGAAGCAAACCGGAGAAACGCGTTTCGGACAATCTTTTTGTATTGAGCCGGAAAAATGAGAGTTGCTGTGATTGTTTAGAATTATTTCAGCAATTTTCTCAAATCTTTTGGAAAATAAGGCTTTGCAATTTGTGAACCCTATGATATAATGTTAAATTGTGAGCCTATATCGAGAGTACCGTTGGTTGCCAAAGGGACACATGTTCCGGATTCAGGGGATGTATCCCCTTGTCAACAAACGGTTCCGGTAGGGCATTCCCGTGCAAAATTGTAGACAATAGGATCGCACGGAGAGTCAGGAAGGAGAATTTTAGCAATGAGTGTACAGGTTGAAAAATTAGAGAAGAACATGGCGAAGCTGACCATCGAAGTACCTGCTGAGGAGTTTGACAAGGCAGTACAGAGCGTATATCAGAGAAACAAGAACAAGTTCAGTATCCCCGGTTTCCGCAAGGGTAAGGTTCCGCGCCACATGATCGAGAAGATGTATGGCGTTGGCGTATTCTATGAGGAGGCAGTGAACGATCTGCTCCCCATGGCATATGAGAACGGTGTGAACGAGAGCGGCCTTGAGGTTGTTTCCCGTCCCGCTATCGACGTTACTCAGGTAGAGGCTGGCAAGCCCATGGTATTCACCGCTGAGGTTGCTGTTAAGCCCGAGGTTACCCTTGGACAGTACAAGGGCCTTGAGGTGGCAGCAGCAGACGTTACCGTTTCCGACGAGGAAGTGGCTGAGGAGATCAAGAGAGAGCAGGAGAAGAATGCTACCGTTGTTACCGTAGAGGACAGAGCGATCGTTGACGGCGACACCGCAGTGATCGATTTCGAGGGCTTCTGTGACGGTGTACCCTTCGAGGGCGGCAAGGGCGAGGCATTCCCCCTGGTGATCGGTTCCGGTCAGTTCATTCCCGGATTTGAGGAGCAGCTGGTTGGCAAGAACACCGGCGACGAGGTAGAGGTAAACGTGACCTTCCCCACCCCTTACCAGGCTAAGGAGCTTGAGGGCAAGGATGCGATGTTCAAGGTAAAGATCAATGAGGTTAAGGGCAAGATCCTTCCCGAGCTGGACGACGAGTTCGCTTCCGAGGTTTCTGATTTCGAGACCATGGACGAGTACCGCGCAGACGTGGCTAAGAAGCTGGCTGAGAAGAAGGCTGAGGCTGCAAAGCAGGAGAAGGAAGACCGCGTTGTGGATATGGCAGCAGCTAACGCTGAGATGGAGATCCCCGCTGCTATGGTTGACACCCGCGCAGAGGATCAGGTTGATGATTTCGCTCGCAGACTGCAGAGTCAGGGCCTGAGCATGGATCAGTATATGCAGTACACCGGCCAGACCCGCGCTCAGATGGTTGAGCAGGCTAAGGATCAGGCTGAGAAGAGCATCCGCATCAGACTGATGCTGGAGGCAGTTGCTGCAACTGAGAACATCGAGGTTTCCGAGGATGAGGTAAACGCTGAGCTGGAGAAGATGGCTCAGAGCTACGGCATGGAAGTTGAGATGCTGAAGAACTACTTCGGCGAGAAGGAGATCGGCCAGATCAAGACCGACCTCGCTGTTCAGAAGGCAGTTGATCTGCTGGTAGCTGAGGCAGTTGAGAAGTAACACTTCCAAACAGGAGGTATATTATGAGTTTAGTTCCCTATGTCATTGAGTCCAACAGCAGAGGAGAGCGTTCCTACGACATCTATTCCCGTCTGCTTAAGGACAGAATCATTTTCCTGGGCGAGGAGGTCAACGATGTGACCGCCAGCCTTGTGGTTGCACAGCTTCTGTTCCTCGAGAGCGAAGATCAGGAAAAGGATATTCATCTGTATATCAACAGCCCCGGCGGTTCTGTGACCGCAGGTATGGCGATCTACGATACGATGAAGTATATCAAGTGTGACGTTTCCACCATTTGTATCGGTATGGCTGCGAGCATGGGCGCATTCCTGCTGGCAGGCGGTACAAAGGGTAAGCGTATCGCACTGCCCAACGCAGAGATCATGATTCACCAGCCCTCCGGCGGTTCCCAGGGTCAGGCGACAGAGATGCTGATCGCAGCTGAGCACATCCTGAAGACCAGAAAGAAGCTGAATCAGATCCTTGCAGAAAATTGCGAGCAGCCCCTTGAGGTTGTGGAGAGAGATACCGAGAGAGACCATTGGATGACCGCCCAGGAAGCGCTGGAGTACGGCCTGATCGATCAGGTTATCGAATCGCGATAGGAGAGAGGTATGGCGAACAAGATGGATGCACCTTTCCGCTGTTCATTTTGTGGTAAGACCCACGATCAGGTGAAAAAGCTGATCAGCGGCGGAAAAGATGTCTGCATTTGCGACGAGTGTGTCGCGCTGTGTGCGGAACTGATCGACGAGGAGATGGCCGAGGAAAGCGAGCTGGATTCTCTGGAGATCAATCTGCTCAAGCCGAAGGAGATCAAGGCTTTCCTGGATGAATATGTGATCGGCCAGGAGGAGGCGAAAAAGGTTCTGTCCGTGGCAGTGTATAACCACTATAAGCGGATCACCAGTCAGGATGTGGATATGGACGGCGTGGAGATTCAGAAGAGCAATATTCTGCTCCTGGGCCCCACCGGATCCGGTAAGACCTTCCTGGCACAGACCCTGGCGAAGATCCTCAACGTTCCCTTTGCCGTTGCCGATGCCACTGCGCTGACAGAGGCCGGTTACGTGGGCGAGGACGTGGAGAATATTCTCTTAAAGATCATCCAGGCGGCGGACTACGATATTGAGCGTGCCGAGTACGGCATTATCTATATTGATGAGATTGACAAGATTACCAAGAAATCGGAAAATGTCTCCATTACCAGAGATGTATCCGGCGAGGGTGTGCAGCAGGCTCTTCTGAAGATTCTGGAGGGCACTGAGGCCAGCGTGCCTCCTCAGGGCGGCAGAAAACACCCTCATCAGGAGATGTTTCAGATCAACACCGCGAATATTCTGTTCATCTGCGGCGGTGCCTTCGACGGTCTGGAAAAGATCATCGAGAGCCGTCAGAGTTCCGGTTCCATCGGATTCGGCGCAGAGCTGGTTCAGAAGAACAAGCAGAATATCGACGAGCTGTTAAAGCAGGTGATGCCTCAGGATCTGATCAAGTTCGGTCTGATCCCCGAGTTTATCGGCCGTGTTCCCGTGGTTCAGTCCCTGGAGCAGCTGGACGAGGACGCGCTGGTGCGTATCCTCACCGAGCCGAAAAACGCCATCACCAAGCAGTATCAGAAGCTCTTTGAGCTGGACGGTGTGAAGCTGGAGTTCGAGCCGGACGCTGTGAAGGAGATCGCTTCACAGGCACTGGAGAGAAAGACCGGAGCCAGAGGTCTTCGGGCGATTATTGAGAAAGCGATGCTGAACGTGATGTATCAGGTTCCCTCCGATGACACCATCGGCGGAGTGCGGATCACCAGGGACTCTGTTCTGGGTGAGGGCGAGCCGGAGTACATTTACCGCGAGGACGAGGTGGTGGAGCGAAGCTCCCGCCGCAAAGTCCGCAGTCATCGAAACGAGATTGCGTAATGAGAGGCTGCCCAGGTGAGAGCGTAACAGCTCTCGCCGCGGCAGCTTTTTGAAAACGTCTGAGGATAGACGGTTTGAGTAAGAATTGCGGTGGAAACGCTGACTGACCAGAGGATATGCGGGAAATATTGCGTATGTTCTGGTCAGTTAACGGGACCGTCAGGGGATATCGGTGAGTGTGAACCACGATCAGAATCCCGGGTTTGGACGGAAAAGACAGGAGGTTAGACAAATGAATTTACCTGCAGTGGCCCTTCGCGGCCTGTGCGTGTTGCCGAAGATGGCGATAAATTTTGATGTAAGCCGTGATCGCTCCAAGGAGGCAGTTCAGTATGCCATGCTTCACGGACAGAAGATATTTCTGGTGACTCAGAAGAGCGACAAGGTCGAGGTGCCGGAGGAGAAGGACATTTACACGGTCGGTGTTATCGCGGACATCAAGCAGATGGTGAAGCTTCCCGGCGGTCAGATGAGAGTGCTGGCGGTGGGCAGGACGGTTGCAAGGATCATGTCCATGGATACTTCCGGGGCGTACATTGATGTGGAGGTGGAGGAACTGGAGACTGGCATCCCCGAGGACACCGACGAGGTGACAAAGGAGGCCATGCTTCGCATTCTGAAGGATGAACTGATGAAGTTCCTGCAGAGCAATCAGGAGATCAGCAAGGAGGTCTCCCGGGCGCTGGCCAAGGTCGGTGACATCGAGGAATTGATGGAAGTGACTCCCATACATATGCCCTTCACACTGGAGGAGAAGCAGAATATTCTGGAGACCCTGGACTTCTCTGAGCGTTACGCGCTGGTTGTTCAGCTGGTGACCAGGGAGAATGAGGTCCGCCGTATCCGCAATGAATTGCAGGCGAAGGTCCGCAGCAAGGTGGAGAAAAACCAGAAGGACTATGTGCTGCGGGAGCAGATGAAGGTGATTCGCGAGGAGCTGGGTGAGGATGCTCAGTCCGACGCAGATATGCTGGCGGAAAAGATCGAGGAACTGAGTGCCGACGACTCCGTGAAGGAGCATCTGCGAAAAGAACTGAGCCGTTTCCGCATGATGTCCGGTGCAGCAGCGGAGGCTGCGGTGCAGCGGAATTATCTGGACACCATGCTGTCCCTGCCCTGGAACGAGGGAACCGAGGACAGAAATGATCTGAAGGAAGCGCAGAAAGTTCTTGACCGCGACCACTACGGTCTGGAGAAGGTGAAAGAGCGCGTACTGGAATATCTGGCTGTCCGTTCTGTGACCGGAAAGGGTGACGCGCCGATCCTCTGTCTGGCAGGCCCGCCCGGAACCGGAAAGACCTCCATCGCGAAGTCCATCGCGGAGGCATTGAATAAAAAATACGTGCGTATCTGCCTCGGCGGCGTGCGGGATGAGGCTGAGATCCGCGGTCACCGCCGCACCTACATCGGCTCCATGCCCGGACGTCTGGTGGCAGCACTGACCCAGGCCGGTGTGAATAATCCGGTCATGCTGCTGGATGAGATCGACAAGCTGGGCAGTGATTATAAGGGAGATCCTTCCTCCGCGCTGCTGGAGGTGCTGGACGGCGAGCAGAACAGCCAGTTCCGCGATCACTACGTGGAGATTCCGGTGGACCTGTCCAACGTGCTGTTTATCGCCACGGCCAACGATGTGAATACCATCCCCGATCCCCTGCGTGACCGTCTGGAGATCATCGAGGTGAATAGCTACACCGAAAACGAGAAGCTGCACATCGCCACCGATTTCCTTATTGACAAGCAGATGAAGAAGAACGGCCTGAAGGACGGCTCACTGTCCATCAGCACCGGAGCATTGAAAAAGATCATTCACCACTACACCAGAGAGGCCGGAGTACGAAGCCTGGAGCGAAAGATCGGCGATATCTGCCGCAAGGCGGTGAAGGAGCAGCTGGACAAGGGCAGAAAGGTTACCCGTGTCACCGAGCAGAATCTGGAGAAATATCTGGGCAGAGAAAAACTTTTCTTCGACCCGGTGAACGAGAAGGACGAGATCGGCGTGGTTCGCGGTCTGGCCTGGACCCCCTACGGCGGAGATACCCTGGAGATTGAGGCACTCCTCATGCCCGGCAACGGAAAAGTGCAGCTGACCGGCCAGATGGGTGATGTGATGAAGGAGTCCGCACAGCTGGCACTGAGCTACGCGCGGACACTGTCTGAGCAGTTTGATCTCTCTGAGGAGTTTTTTGAGCAGCACGATATTCATCTGCACATTCCCGAGGGCGCGGTGCCCAAGGACGGTCCCAGCGCCGGTATCACCATGACCACAGCCATCGTGTCTGCCATCGGCCAGAAAAAGGTGAAGGCAAACCTGGCCATGACCGGCGAGGTGACATTGACCGGCCGCGTGCTGATGATCGGCGGGCTGAAGGAAAAGCTGCTGGCGGCCAAGATGGCCGGCATCACTAACGTTCTGGTGCCGGACAAAAACAAGCCTGATGTGGACGAGATGTCCGCGGAGATCACCAAGGGCATGAACATCTGCTATGTGAGCAGTATGGAGCAGGTGCTGGATGCTGCGCTTGTGCAGTAGGCAGCTCGGCGACAACAGGCAGCGGGATAGCTGAAACGCGTGAAGTGCATGACTGCGCAGGATAAGCGACGGTGCAGGATATGCGAAAAATGTGTGACAGTGAAGTGAGCGCGGTCTGAGCGCCATGGAGGGATAATATATGATCATTAAATCAGTGAACCTTGAGACGGTCTGCGGTATTACCAGCAAGCTGCCGGTGAATACCCTGCCGGAGATCGCCTTTGCAGGCAAGTCAAATGTGGGAAAATCCTCTCTGATCAATGCGCTGGTGAACCGCAAGAGCTACGCCAGAACATCCTCAGAGCCGGGAAAGACCCAGACCATCAATTTCTATAATGTAAATGAGGCGTTGTACTACGTGGATCTGCCCGGCTACGGCTACGCGAAGGTGTCCATGGAGAGCCGCGAAAAGTGGGGCAAGATGATCGAGCGGTATCTGCACCAGTCCAAGCAGCTGAAGCTGGTTTTCCTGCTGGTGGATATTCGCCATGAGCCCTCCGCCAACGATATTCAGATGTACGAGTGGATCTGCTATCAGGGCTTTCGCCCGGTGATCATTGCCACCAAGGCGGACAAGCTGGGCAGAAACCAGATCGTCAAGCAGTGCACCATCATCAAAAAGACCCTGGGCATGAAGAAGGAGGATATCCTGATCCCCTTCTCGGCAGTGTCCAAGCAGGGCCGTGAGGAGATCTGGGCGCTGATTGAGAGCTGTATTGCGGAGAAAGCGGCCGAGGAAAGCGGCGAAGGAGATTCGGCTGAAGAGAACTGAAAAACGATAGAAAACCCGGCAGAGGGATAAACTCGGCTGAAGAGAATCGGAGCAGAGATATAGTCATTGTAAAAAGGATACCCAAAGAAGATATGCTGATCTTCCCGGATATCCTTTTCATTTTTCTCAGGTGTTTGCAACAGACGGATTCTCCGCGATGGATGTCACCCTACTGATTAAACTTTTTGGTGATCGGCATCCAGATCTCAATGGTTCTTTCGGTGTATCCGCCCACGATGCCCCAGTGGTATACGGCGATTTCGGGAGCGTCAGTCAATTCATATTCTGAGCTGACGAGCCATTCGGACACGATCCGTTTTCTGAGGTCAAAATATTCGGGAGTGGGCATTTTTTGCTTCTCCGTCTCAAAAATCGCGTAGGTACCTGCCGGAATGCTGATTGTCTCAAATCCGAATCGATCCATAAAATCAATACCGGTAACCGAAGAATTGTACAGATTTTCCTGCTCATATCGATCTGCGGTCACCGCGATGTAAAAATCGTAGCCCTCGTCCGTCATGTTGGTTAAAACACAATAGTCGGACCGCTTGTCGTTGGTCATGCCCTTAAGCATCCACTGGTGTGCTCTTGTGGTAGTGAACAAGTCTCTCTCCTGACCGTATCTTGCGTCGCCGAAGGGTGCTCCCTCAAAATGTCTTCTGTAGCCCAACAGTGTTATCTCAGGCTTTGTCTCAATTCTGTAGTTCATAATCGTCCCGCCTTCCAAGGAAATTTTAATCGACAAGCGGGAAAAAGATTTCAACATATTTCCGTTGCCGCGCGCCTGCGACGGAAGTATACCGTGAAATTTCTGGAATGCCTTTGCAAAGCTGTCCGGGCTGTCGTACCCATACTTTAGCGCCACATCGATCACCTTTACCTCTGAGGAAGCCAGTTCTGCACCGGCCAGAGTCAGACGGTGGTTGCGGATATATTCGCCCAGAGTGTAGCCGCACAGAATACTGAAGATCCGCTGAAAATGGGAGCTTGAGGAGAAGCTCTTTCCGGCAATTACTTCGTAATCGAGCTCGCCGGTAAGGTTATCTTCAATATAGTTGATCGCATGCTGAATTCCGGTGATCCAGTCCATAGGTTTCCCTCCTGTCGATTCACAGTTTACCAGAAGAGCGTTCGAATATCCCGACATTTCATGCTTTTGCATGTCGGAGCATGTTGCTGTTGGAAAATGGAGCGCGTATCAAATGCGTCAGTTCAATCTTTCCTGAACAATTCCCGGATCAGCAGCAGAGCTCCGCCCAGAAAAATAAACAGGTCAGCCAGATTGTATACATATTTTTTGATCTGCTTCAGCTTAGCACTGGGAAACGAGATGAAATCTACCACATAACCACGACCGAGCCGATCAAAGAAATTGCCGGCGGCACCGCCGCAGATCATGGCAAGTGCAGTCTTTTCCAGCATATCACCTTTTCGGAAAAAGCGGGTCAGAGCATAGAGCGCACAGCAGACAAATGCAATGCCGGAGATCAGGGTGGCTGCCCACGGCTTATTCTTTAATTTTCCGCCGGCCAGCCCCTTATTGTGCAGCGGCTGCAGCTCCACATGTCCGCCAGCCAGCTGACGGGGAAAGTCCTTTTGGGGAGTAATCTCGATTTTTGTTTTGGTATAAAAATCAACGGCAAATATCGCAGCGGCGAGCAGTAAGTAAATCATGATAATTCTCCTCCTGTGGTTTTGGTGGATATATCAAGAATACCATATTTCATCACAAAATCCTATAAAAATTGCCTGGAAATTATAAAATTTCTTTAATGTATCAAACTCCCGTGGACGAATCCATAAAATCATGGTACAATCATAAAATGGTATATTTCTGGGCATTAGTCCTGGAAACACGGTGAACCGATGAGCGGTGTTCATAAAAGGACTGTCCATAGAATAAGGAGGAAGGATATGCGCCATACATTTCGTTTTAATACCCGCGGTGTGCAGCGAGTGGACTTACATCTTCTGTTGGCCATCGTGATGCTCACTGTATTTGGTCTGGTGATGATTCTGTCTGCCAGCGGCTATATCTGTGCTACCTCAAAGATATATGATTATAATATGTACTATCTCGCGGAGAAACAGCTGATGTATTCGGTTATCGGCATTGTGGTGATGCTGTTTATTGCACGTCTGGATTACCACATATGGGCAATTGCCGGCTTGCCTGCCTACGGACTGGCCATCGGTGTCATTTTTCTGCTGACCATTGATGAGGGCTTTATCCACGGTATCACCCGTGACGAGGCAACTAGATGGCTGGCGGTCGGTCCTCTGAGCTTTCAGGTGGCCGATGCGGTAAAGCTGGCCCTGGTGGTTTTCTTTGCCTGGTTTATCTGTATTCTGGGTAAGGTGATGAATTATTCGCTGGGGGTACTTCCGGTGTGGATCGCCGGAGGTATCGTGGCAGTTTTGATTTATTATATTTCCTCGAATCTTTCCACCGCCATCATTATTCTGGGGATGACCGTGTTGGTGAGCTATGTGGCCAGCCGCAAGACCTGGATTTTTATGCTGGCGGGTAGTGTGGCGGCAGCGTTTGTTGTCTATTATGTTATGGGTATCGCCATGGACATGCCCACCGGTGCGGAGGTGGCAACGATGCCCTTCCGTGACAGGCGTATTGTGGCGTGGCTTGATCCCTTTAATCCGGAGTATATCAGCTCCATCAGCTATCAGGTGGTGCAGAGTCTCTACGCCGTGGGTCGCGGCGGTCTGACCGGAAAGGGGCTGGGCAACAGCCTTCAGAAGCTGGGCAGTATTCCCGAGGCGCAGAATGATATGATCTTTGCCATCGTCATCGAGGAATTGGGCGTTCTGGGGGCAGGTGTGATTTTGCTCCTGTTCGGATACCTTCTTTATCAGGTGTTTGCTATTGCAGTCAGGGCGCAGGATAAGTTCGGACGGCTGCTGGTGACCGGCGTGATGGTACATATCGCTTTGCAGGTACTGCTCAACGTGGCGGTTACGCTCAATCTGATTCCGAATACCGGTGTGAGTATGCCTTTCTTCTCCTCCGGCGGTACCTCGGCGATGTTTCTCTATATCGAGTTTGGTCTGGTATTCAGTGTGTGGCGGACGGACACTGCCATGCGTCAGGATGCCAAGGTAAAGGCAGAGCAGACAGAGCAGGCACTGAAGGAGGCGGTGGATACGGCTTCCGGTCACGGACAGCGTCCCGGCCAGACAAAGAGCACCGAAGAGGGACGGACCACCGGCCAGACAAAGAGCACCGGAGAGGGACGGACCACCGGCCGGATGGAGACCACCGGTGAAAAGCGGACTGCCGGAAAAGTGAGGATGTCCGGTGCGCGCAGCCGCAGCAGATGAGGTTTATCGCTAAATGAATTATCAGGAACAGTTTTTTGATCTTTTATATTCCCTGCCGGCGGTATTGCTGGCAATTATCCTTCATGAATGTGCCCATGGTCTCATGTCTGTGTGGCTGGGAGATGACACCCCCAGGCGTCAGGGACGGCTGTCCTTAAATCCCCTCCGCCATCTGGATCTGATGGGTGTGCTTTGTCTTGCCGTCTTTAAGATCGGCTGGGCGAAGCCGGTGCAGGTCAATCCCAGAAAGTATCGGAATGGTAAGCGCGGCATGGTGCTGGTGGCAGTGGCAGGTCCGATCACCAACTTTCTGTTGGCTTTCTTGGCGTGCCTCATCTACACACTGCTCTGGAAAAATCTGTTCTTTTTCAGAACCGGGATGCCGGTGGAGGCCGTGTATAATATTTTGCTGAATATTATTTCGGTTAATCTGGGACTGGGTGTTTTCAATCTGATTCCGATTCCGCCGCTGGACGGTTCCAAGGTGCTGGGAGCAGTGCTTCCGGAGCGATATTATTTTGGATATATGCGCTATGAGCGATACGGCACCTTCATACTGATTGGTCTGATTATGTTGGAAAATGTTCTGAATATCGATGTTTTGCCCATAAGCGCACTCTGTAATTGGCTGTTAAACGGTATGCTTCAGCTGTCAATGACCCTTGTGGGACTTTAAATGTGACAAAGTTTTTAAGAATATATGACATTTGAGCGAAAAAGTTGACGATATCGCTTTTTTAGGGTAGAATACCGTAAGAGGATTGAGATGTCTCGCTTTTCGGCGGAGGATCGATGTTCTCATAAGGAGAGTTTTGATGAAGGCAACGATTGTGATCCCTAATTACAACGGGAAGGCGTTTATGGAGGATTGTCTGACCGCTCTTGCGGAACAGACGATTCGGGACTTTGAGGTGCTGGTGGTGGATAACGGTTCCGTCGACGGCAGCGCGGAGGGTCTGGATGCGTGGTTTCCCGGAGTAAAGGTGATCTGTTTTGATAAAAATTATGGGTTCAGCCGTGCGGTGAATGAGGGGATCCGACAGAGCGGCAGCGATTATGTGATTCTGCTGAATAATGATACGATTCCTTTTCCGGATTATGTGGAAAAGCTGATCGGAGCCATCGAGGCGGATGAGCGGATATTCTCTGTCAGTCCGAAGATGATTCAGGCCTGCAATCGTCATCTGCTGGATGACGCGGGAGATTCCTACTGTGCGCTGGGTTGGGCGTTTCAGCGAGGTGTCGGGCAGTCGGTGGATAAGTACAGTAAGCCGGGCCGGATATTTTCCGCCTGCGCAGGCGCGGCTATCTATCGCAGAGCCGTGTTCGATGAGATAGGCGTGTTTGATGAGCTGCATTTTGCTTATCTTGAGGACATCGATGTGGGGTATCGCGCGCTGATCCACGGCTATCAGAATCGGTATGAGCCGGAGGCTAAGGTTTATCATGTGGGCAGCGGTACCAGCGGCTCACGCTACAATGCCTTTAAGGTTAAGCTGTCCGCCAGAAACAGTGTGTATCTGAACTATAAAAATATGCCGCTGCCTTTCCTTATTCTGAATTGGCTCCCCCTGATGCTGGGTTGGCTGGTGAAGCTTCGCTTCTTTGTCAACATGGGCTTTGGGGATGAGTACAAAGCAGGCTTGAAGGAAGGCTTTGTCACGCGCAAAAATTGCCGCAAGGTTCCGTTTGTCTGGAGCCGTTTGGGAAATTATCTGTATATAGAGTGGCTGCTGATTGTTAATACCGTTATCTATGCGGCCGAGTTTTTGAAAAGAAGGCTTAAAAAATGATTGAAGATAATCAAAAACGATTGAACCAGCTTCATGTCGTGATCGACGGTATAATTGTAATCGTATCCTACTTGCTGGCTTACTGGCTGGTCTTCATTGTGGGAGATCGTGTTCCGGCTTACCGTGCAGAGTTCTATTTCCTGCATCTGGTCGCTGTTGTGCCGATTTGTCTGATCCTCTACTGGATGAACCAGTTGTACACGCCGAAGCGAGTGATGGGGAGAAGGCATGAGCTCGGTAAGCTGGCTCAGGCAAACCTGTTGGCCTTGCTGTCTTTCATGGCCTACCTGTATCTTGGTAAAGACGATCTGATGCATTTTTCCCGTCCGATGGTCTTGCTGTTTTTCGGAATCAATATCACTCTGGATTTTGGTTTTCGGCTGACTCTCCGGTTTTTCCTGCATCGGATGCGCAAAAAAGGCTATAATCAGAAGAGTATTTTGCTGATCGGATACAGCCGCGCGGCACTTTCCTATATTGATCGTGTGCGGGAAAATCCGATCTGGGGTTACAATATCCGCGGTATTCTGGATGATTTTGCGGAGAGGGGAACGGAGTACAAAGGAGTCAAGGTGCTTGGCGGTACCGGTCATCTGGAGGAGATTCTGGAGGTAAGTCATCTGGATGAGATCGCGATCACCCTTGGTCTGAAAGAGTACGACAAGCTGGAGGAGATCGTGGTTCTCTGCGAAAAATCCGGCGTTCACACCAAATTTATTCCGGATTACGCGAAGATCATTCCCACCAGACCTTATACCGAGGATTTGTTGGGACTTCCGGTGATCCATATTCGTTATGTACCGCTCAGTGATTCTTTTAATGCGGCAGTAAAGCGGGCTGTCGATATTTTTGGTGCCATCGTGGCGTTGATTCTTTTCAGCCCGATCATGCTGATCACGGCGGCCGGTGTCAAATTATCGTCACCGGGCCCGGTCCTGTTTAAGCAGGAGCGTATCGGACTGCATAATCGTCCCTTTACCATGTATAAATTCCGTTCTATGGCGATGCAGACGGAGGCCGATGAGAAAAAAGGCTGGACGACAAAGGGGGATCCCAGAGTTACCCGCTTTGGCAGTTTTATTCGCAAGACCAGCATCGACGAGCTTCCCCAGATGTGGAATGTTCTCATCGGAAATATGAGTCTTGTGGGACCTCGTCCGGAGAGACCTCAGTTTGTGGAGAAGTTTAAAGAAGAGATACCCCGTTATATGATCAAGCATCAGGTGCGTCCCGGAATTACCGGATGGGCGCAGATAAACGGATATAGAGGAGATACTTCTATTTTAAAACGTATAGAGTGTGACCTTTATTATATAGAAAACTGGACCCTGGGTCTTGATATCAAAATTATTTTACTAACCTTTTTCAGGGGCTTTATCAACAAAAATGCCTATTGAGAGGAGATGGAGAAAACATGAGCAAGAAATATGTAAATGAGGAAGACGAGTATAACTGGGACGACGAGTACCAGTGGGATGACAGCTACAGTGAGTTCGACGACCGGTTTGATGATGTGGAGGAAGAGGAAGTGCCGAGAAAGAAATCTACCAAAGCTTCAAAAGAAACTGCAGCAAGTAAGTCTTCTGCCGGCAAGAAGAGCAGTACTTCTTCCAAAGGAAAATCCGGCAAGAAAATGTCTGCAAAGAAAAAGAAACGTCGCCGCATGATGATTGCCGTTACGATTATTGAGGTCCTTTTACTGGCCATCGTCTGTGTGGGACTGTTTATAGTTAGCCAATTCAATAAGATTCAGCCACCCAGCGGAAGCAACAACATACAGTTTGGGGCCGGAGGAGATGTGGTGGTAAATGATCTGCCTAAGGGTACAATTGAGAAAATTGAGGGATACACTACGTTTGCCGTGTTTGGTATCGACAAGCGTAACATGGCAAATCTGGATGATGGACTCAGCGATGTTATTCTGCTGGTCAGTGTGAACAAGGACAACGGCGAGATCAACATGGTTTCCGTATATCGAGACACCTATCTGCAAATCAGCAAAAATGGTGAGTTTGGAAAAATCAACTCCGCTTATAACAAAGGCGGAGCGGTTCAGGCCATCGAAGCGTTGAATACAAACCTTGACCTTCGAATTGATCATTATGTGACAGTTAACTGGTATGCGGTTGCAAAGGCCATCGACGAGATGGGCGGTGTGGATATCGAGGTTTCCGAGGAGATTTTCTATGCGAGGATTCCGGATGAAAAAGGCGGAGGATATTGGCTGAACAGCTACATTGAGACGACTGCAGCGGCTACCGGTCTTCCGGTTACTTATATCGAAGGACCTGGTTTCCAGACGCTGAACGGACTTCAGGCGGTAGCTCTTTGTCGTATCCGTCAGGTCGGCATGGACTATGGCCGTGCGGACACACAGCGTCAGGTGGTTGCCCAGCTGTTTGAGAAGGCAAAGAAGACTAATCTGGCGTCACTGATTGCGATCTCTCAGAATGTATTTCCCAATGTACAGACCGATATGTCCCTCAAGGATATTGGAGAGTTGATTCCCGATCTGACCAAATATTATCTGGATCAGTCTTCCGGATTCCCGGCGGAGAGAGGCGGAGCGATGATAGGAACACAGGACTGTATCATTGCGAAGGACCTGCTGACCAATGTGACGGAGCTGCATCGGATTCTCTATGATAACGAGGAGTATGTGGCATCTGACCAGGTGATTGCCCTCAGTGAGCAGATCGCCCGGACCAGCAACATTTATGCAGACTGATGCGGGCAGAGTAACAGGGTTTTATATGGTGAATAATAGACTGCGGCAGGCCTGGAATGTTTGCCGCAGTTTTATGATTTTTAAAGTTTCTTAATCAGCGGGACACATATTCATCACAACTGATTGATAAACTTACATCACAAAATCCAAAAAGGAGGACAAGTGAATGAATGAGAACGGATATTTTGACAATATAGATTATGATCGCCTGATGAAAGGAGAGCATAACACACCCGAACCGGAGGGGACTGCCGAGCAAACGGCAGCAGAGGAAAAGGCTGTAAAGTCCGTGAATGGCGAGGAGATTTCTCAGGACGGCATCTATGGCTGGCAGTCGGTTGTTCCTCCAAAAGCAGAGGAGAAGACACAGGAGAAAATCGAGGAGAATGTATATGAGAGAGCCGCTGAGCAGAGTCATTACGGAAATGCGGCGAGCGGAGCCACATATACTCATACCGGTGCCTATGCGGAGGCTTCCGCCAAAGAATTGAGCCGTGCGGCGAAGGAGGCCAGACGTCACGAAAAACAGCAGAAAAAAACGGAAAAGCGTCAGCGGAAGGGCGGAAGAAGACTGTTGGGCAGAGTTCTGGCAGCTGTTCTCTGCGGAGTTTTGTTTGGCGGAGCCACAGCCGGTGCGTTCATCGGCGTGATGCATCTGACGGGATACGTGGACAGATTTGAACATGTGCTGGATGCAGCTGACCGGGTAGAGGAGTACGCAGACAAAATAGATAACACGATTCCCAACGGAACGGTGGTCAATACCACCGGTGAGTCGGAAACGGATGTGCAGGCGGTGTACCAAAAGGCGCTTCCCTCCGTTGTGGCGATCACCAATACGGCGACTTACAATTATAATTTTGGTTTTTACAGCTATGAGGATGAAGTACAGGGCAGCGGAAGCGGCATCATTATCGGTCAGAATGAGTCTGAACTGTTGATTGTCACCAACTATCACGTGATTGAGGGAGCAAACAGCCTGACCGTCACCTTTGTGGACGGTGAGACGGTGGAGGCCTATGTGAAGGGGACTGCGCCGGACAATGATCTGGCAGTGGTAGCAGTTATGCTGAAGGATATGCGGGTTTCCACCAAGTCCTCCATCGCCATCGCGACGCTGGGCTCCGAAAATGAGGTCGAGGTTGGTCACAAGGTGGTTGCCATCGGAAACGCACTTGGTTACGGACAGGTCCTGACTGTCGGATATATCAGTGCAGTGAACCGTGAAGTGACGATCGAGGACAAAGTGATGACTCTGGTTCAGACGGATGCGGCCATCAATCCCGGAAACAGCGGCGGTGCGCTGCTGAATATGAGCGGCGAGGTCATCGGCATCAATTCCGCGAAGTATTCCGACACCAACGTGGAGGGGATGGGCTTTGCAATCCCGATCAGTCTGGTGAGAGAAATCATCGATGATCTGATGACCAGAGAGACATTGATCAAGGTCAGTGCGGAGAAAATGGGATACATTGGTGTCGGTGTTCAGACCAGCTCCAGCGATATGTACGGATTGCCGGACGGTGCATATGTAACCTCCGTTGCGGAGGATGGTCCTGCGGCGAACAGTGACCTCCTGCCCGGAGATATCATCACAGCCCTTGACGATATCAGCATCGGCAGCAGGGATGACCTCCTCAATGCGCTGAATTATTATGAGGGCGGCACCACGGTGACCCTGACGATCCAGAGACGGGTAGCCGGAAAGTTTGAGGAGATGCAGATCCAGGTGACACTGGGCTATCGCAAGGATTATGTACAGGAATGACGTATCCCATCATTTTAGTTGATTTCACTATATAGTGCCCTGCAGGAAAGTGCTCCGCACAGCGATGAAAAAATTCGCTTGGCGGGGCACTTTTGCGCTAATTTTCCGACAAAATGAACAGGAATTGCTCGCTATTTAGTGTAATTTCGTGAAAATGGAGAATAGGCAAAATGAATATAAGGGAGTATAATAAGTAAAATGTGTTTTATTAAGACTGATTGTGAATGCGAGAGGAGAAAACTATGTTTCAGGATATGATGGACACCATCGGATTTGTTGGCAGCAAGGACGCTGAGCTGGCGGAGGCGATGCAGGCAGAGCTTCAGAGACAGCGTGACAATATTGAGCTGATTGCTTCTGAAAATATCGTGAGCCCTGCGGTGATGGCTGCCATGGGTTCATGCTTGACGAATAAATATGCTGAAGGATACCCGGGACATCGTTACTACGGCGGCTGCCAGCACGTGGACGTGGTGGAGCAGCTGGCCATTGACCGTGCATGCAAGCTGTTCGGCGCAAAATATGCCAACGTACAGCCCCACTCCGGCGCACAGGCCAACCTGGCGGTATACTTTGCCGTTCTCAATGTGGGTGACACCGTTATGGGTATGGACCTGTCTCAGGGCGGGCATCTGACCCACGGAAGCCCCGCGAACATGAGTGGTAAGTATTATAACTTCGTCGCATACGGTGTAAATGAGGACGGCTTCCTGGATTACGACGCACTGGAGGCTCAGGTGAAGGAGGTTCAGTCAAAGCTGCTGGTAGCTGGCGCTTCCGCATACTGCCGCGCGTTGGATTTTGAGCGTCTGGCAAACATTGCGCACGGCGTGGGCGCGATGCTGATGGTGGATATGGCCCACATCGCAGGTCTGGTAGCCGGCGGTGCACATATGAACCCCGTTCCTTACGCAGATATTGTCACTACGACCACTCACAAGACTCTTCGTGGACCCCGCGGCGGTCTGATTCTGACCAACAGCGAGGAGCTGATCAAGAAGATCAACAAGGCGATCTTCCCCGGAACCCAGGGCGGTCCTCTGGAGCACGTGATCGCCGGTAAGGCAGTGTGCTTCGGCGAGGCGCTGCAGCCTGAGTTCAAGGAGTACGCGAAGCGCGTGGTGGAAAATGCGCAGGCACTTTCTGCCCGTCTCATGGAGCGCGGCGTAAAGATCGTCAGCGGCGGCACGGATAATCATCTGATGCTCATCGACCTCTCTGACGAGGATGTGACCGGAAAGCAGCTGGAGCACAATCTGGACGAGGTGAACATCACCGCAAACAAAAACACCGTTCCTGGCGAGAAGCGCAGTCCCTTCGTGACCAGCGGCGTGCGCGTGGGTACTCCAGCGGCGACCACCCGTGGCTTCGGCGTGGAGGAGATGAAGGTCATTGCAGATTGTATCGCAGATTGTATCTTTGACTTCGAGAACAAGAAGGAAGAAGTGAAAGCGAAGGTGGCGGAGCTGACCAAGAAGTTCCCGCTGTACCAGTAATGCCGTAGAGTTTTCTCTGAATTAACAAAATATAGCTTATAAAAATAAGCCACCGCTCGGTCCTGATTGATGAAGCGGTGGCTTTTATAAATATATTAATATTAGATAATTGAACAGTATTCAGGAACGCGTCGGTTAAAGACAGTGAATTCCTTAAATCCACAATTTTTGATGAGGGCGATGGTATCAGCCACATTTGCGCCGACGCGGTCGGGCGTATGTGCATCAGATCCAATGGTGATAATACGCCCACCCAACTCATAATATCTTTGAATAACGCTCGGGTGAGGGAGAACATGTCCTGCACGTTTTATGCCGGAGGTGTTGACTTCAATGCCTTTCTCATTTTTTATAATCAGTGAAAGTATCGCATCAAATAACTTCGGAAAGAGTTCATAGGGCATCGTGTTGTCTTCATAATACCTGCATTTTGCAATATATCCTATGTGTCCTATGCAATCATAATGATTTAGCAAATAGGTATCGCTTATGGAGTCATACAATGTTTCCAGATATCTTGTATAGGCGGTGATTTTGTCACGCCCTCGTTTAGATTCGGGAAGATAGCAATCCAAACCGTCTACACAGTGAGTACTTAACAGTACATAGTCAAAATTCTGCTGTGATAATACCTGTGCCGTTTGCTTTGCGGTTTGGGAAATATAGCCGGCCTCAATGCCGCAGTGGATGTTAATATTTGGATACTGGCATCGAAGATCGCAAATCGACGCATACATTTCGTCAAAATGAGGAATGCGATTGAATGAATCGATATGATGTCCCAGATCCATGTGTTCTGTGAAACACATATCGGTAATTCCTGATTTTATGGCGGCTTCAACTGCTTCGGCAGGTCTCATGGTCGAATCGGGAGAAAAGCAGGAATGTATGTGAAAGTCTGGTGTTTTCATTGATCTTCCTCCATTTTCTCTGCGATCAATATATCCATACAGTGTTTGTGGGGAACGCCTCCGCTGCTGCAGTCAAAGATAGTCTCATCGTTTTGGTGGAACAACCAATCATGGTAATAATGAAACAATTCCCCAGAATACCAGGGTTCTGTTTGCTTCTCAATATCTTCCAGGTCAGGCGCTTCCGCAATGAATGGCTTATTTACAAAAACGTTAATGACATTGATTCCGTGGACGGATGTACATTTTTTTAACTGATTAATAAACAGTTTGCGCAGATTAGGCGTTAAGTAATGGAAGACACCGCTGGAAAAGATAATATCAAATCGTTCGAGAGGCATGTAATCATTGATGTCTGCCTTGAAAAAATCGATTTCGACATGATTATGCTCTGCTAATTTGCGTGCTTTCACTAAACCTGCTTCTGCAATATCAAAAGCAGAAACAGCATATCCGTTTTTTGCGAGAAATACGGCATTTTTACCTTCGCCGCAGCCAATATCCAAAACACGATATGGTTTAATGGGAGGCTTTAATTTCATAATCTCATAGCACAGTTTGCTGGGAGTGATACCCCAATAATATTTCTCATCCTTATACTTTTCTTCATATGCAGTCTTTGGCAAAGGATGATATCCAACCAGAGCATCCACTGAAGTATTGAGAATACGGGCTATATGAGGAAGAAGTGCGATATCGGGAGTAGATGTTCCATTTTCCCATTTGGAAACGGCCTGAAAGGAAATGTTCAGTTTGTCGGCCAACTTTTGCTGTGTATATCCCAGCTCTTTTCTTTTTTGTGCAATGAAGTATCCCACATAATTATCCATGTTGTATGTCTCCTTTCTCTGCTGATTCTAATTTAAACATGTTTCGGTAAAATTACAATAACTCAGCGTTAGAAATAAAGACAAATATTCAACCAGGAGTTGAATGCTATTTGATTGTTGATAAGTCGATTATATCGGGTGGAGGAACAGTTGGCAACCTACGGAGCGTAGACTTTATGATTTGTTTACTTGCTTGTTTGGCGTAAATCGGTTATGATAAGCATGGCGAGTGTATATCGCCGTCTGATAAATATACCGGTCCCGGGACAGATTGTATTGAGCGTCAGGGCCGGACCTAGAGGAGAATGAGTTAATGTCACAGGATTTCAGAGAAATTATAGATGAAGTGGTCGATGAGACGACCGTGGAGGAGCCGGAGGTCATCGATGATGACGATTCCGATGACGAGTACGAAAAGGTTTGTATGATGTGCCGCAGACCGGAGAGCAAGGCGGGGAAGATCCTGACCATGCCCGGAAATTTAAGCATCTGCCCGGATTGTATGCAGAAGATGTTCAGCACCATGGAGCAGTACGGTATGCCGGAGATGCCCGGCATGGGTGGTTTCCCTACGTTCATGGGCAGCTTCGAGATTCCGGTGCAGCCGGTGAATGGTGGCAGCCAGGCGAACAGTGGGCAGAATAGCGGGGGAAGCGATTCTTCCGGCCAGGCGGGCGCTTACGTCCAGAATAGTGTGGAAGATCCCGGTAAGAATGGGGACAGCGAGAATCCCGACGACGATAAGAACACTAAGGACAAAAACAATAAAAAGAACAGTCAGGGTCCGATCCAGGGAGTGCATTTTATCAATCTGGCCGACCTGATGGGCGGCGATATGGCCATGCCCAGACGCCAGAAAGTGAAAAAGAAAAAGGAAAACACCGAGCCGAAGAAGTTTGACCGTAAGGAGATTCCTGCGCCCCATCGTTTGAAGGCCATGCTGGATGAGTATGTGATCGGGCAGGAGAAGGCGAAAAAGACCCTCTCCGTGGCGGTATATAATCACTATAAGCGTGTGTGCTGTGATCCCAGCGACGGTGTGGAGATCGAGAAGTCAAATGTACTTCTGCTGGGCCCCACCGGAAGCGGTAAGACCTATCTGGTAAAGACGCTGGCTAAGCTTCTGGATGTGCCGCTGGCCATCGCCGACGCCACCTCACTGACTGAGGCCGGCTACATCGGCGACGATATCGAGAGCGTTGTGGGCAAGCTGCTGGCCGCGGCGGACAACGACGTGGAGAAGGCCGAGCACGGTATTGTATACATCGATGAGATCGACAAAATTGCCAAGAAAAAGCAGGTGTCCACCCGCGATGTCAGCGGCGAGTCGGTACAGCAGGAGCTTCTTAAAATGCTGGAGGGCGCCGAGGTGGAGGTGCCTGTGGGCTCCAATTCGAAAAACGGCATGGTGCCCATGATGACCGTGGACACCACCAATATCCTGTTCATCTGCGGTGGTGCGTTCCCTGACCTGGAGGAGATCGTCAAGGAGCGTCTGACCACCAAGTCCTCCATCGGCTTCCAGGCGGAGCTGAAAGGCCGTTTTGACAACGAAAAGAATTTGCTCTTACAGGCAAACATGGATGATCTGCGCAAATTCGGTATGATCCCTGAGTTCCTTGGCCGTCTGCCGGTGCTGGTGGCGCTGGAGGAACTGACCAAGGAGATGCTGGTGCAGATCCTGAAGGAGCCGAAAAACGCGATCCTCAAGCAGTACAAAAAGCTGATGGCCATGGATGAGGTGAAGCTGGAGTTCGAGGACGAGGCGCTGGGTCTGATCGCCGAGAAGGCGCTGGAGAAGCACACCGGAGCCAGAGCGCTGCGGGCAATCCTGGAGGAGTACATGCTGGACATCATGTATCAGGTGCCCAAGGATTCCAACATCGGTAAAGTCACCATCACCAGAGCATATCTTGAAAATACCGGAGGGCCGAGGATCGAGCTGAGAGGACAGATCGTGCCGGAACTGCCGGGAGTTTAAAGAGAAATGTGAGCTGATGAATCGGACAGGGCATATGAAATAATACTTGAAATTTTAGAAATACTTGTTATAATAAAGTTAGAAAAGGCAATCGCCACAGAGTGGTTGACCTATCAGGGTAAAAAAGCCTTCCCTATCTGGCCAAAGTACAGGGAAGGTTTTTTATTAGCTTAGTGACAAATCAAGTAAATGAATGTCAGCAGTGCCAAAAGGAACATTCCAAAAGACATCAGGTCCTTGAAATCAAAGTTATCCTTCATGAGCATCACCTCCATTCTATGTAGAATAGAGGTCAACCACCCTGTATCACGATTGCCTTATAGGTATTATGCTAAAGAACTGGACAAGAGGATCCAGAACATAATTGTGGAGAAAATTTAGGCGGAAATGACGAAAGCATATAAACAAAAGACGTGGCAGCATGAAACAACAGGGGTTGACGGGACGATATTGAACAGCGCTTGATTTTACTTGCATTTAATATTTTGTCGTGCTATACTGTTACAATAAAAAAGTGCTTGAGTAAGGAACAGGCACATTCCAAGGAGGAAGAGGTATGGAAGGTATTTTATATGGTGTAGCAGTGGTTGCGATGCTGATAGGTGCATTTGGATACAATTCACTGCGCAGAAAGTGGGCAGGGATCATCGGCGTAGGCGGATCCTACCTGATTTTGATCGGCGTGATGTTGCTGGTGGCAGCGATTGGAACGCTGATCCGCGTGATTGGTGGAGGCTCAGCAGGAGCAAACGGTGTTGAGATCGTAACCAGCATTATATTTTTGTTGATTTGTCTGGCATATACAGTGTATGTCATGATTACAAGATGTACCACGGTGATGCAGCGTATCATGCTGCCGATCGTTGCTGTTTTGATCGGTTTCGGATTCTGCTGGAGATTCCTGGCTGCATTAATTTTCCACATTCCGATGGAGAGCGGAAAGGTTGAGGTCAAGTTCCCTGCGGTTATCTATGATCCCAACGGTGATGAGTATCGCATGCAGAGCGAGAGCGGTGACCATGCAGATTACTATTGCCAGAAGACCGGTCAGAGTGTTCAGCTCTGGGAGTCTGATATTGAGGATGGACTTCCCAATGGCTGGCGTTAAGATGGATTTATCAGGGTGTTAAACGAAATAAGTTGAATTGTGGCGGTGTGGAATATTTCCATGCCGCCGTTTTTTAAGTCGGTGAAGCGCATAAACTTATGGGGAGAAACATAAAATGGGGTAATTTGAATGTACTTGTTGCAAATGAGCTGTTTTGTTTATTGGCAAATGCTGTTTTGTAACAATATCCGGTGACTGTATGGATTGCAGAGAAAAAATTATGTCGGAGGACTACGCCGACTTTATTTTCACCGAGCGCCAGGTGGAGGAGAACGACTGGCCCATTGAGGAATTCTGCCCGATCCGCCTGATCGGCCGTCTGGGCATGGCCTACATTGAGCGGAGACTGGTGGAGGAGCCCAGCATCCAGACCTTCGGCTATCTGAATATCCCTAAGCTGTTTACCACGGTGGATACTTCAAGTATGGAGTCCTCCGGCGTGCTGCGCATCCGCAACCGGGAGCGGCTGGGACTTCGGGGGCAGGGCGTGATCATCGGGGTCATCGACACCGGCATCGATTATCGGCACCCGGCTTTTCTCGACGAGCTGGGGCGGACCAGAATTTTGCGGATCTGGGATCAGACGGTGCAGACGGGGCCCGTGCCAGAAAACTTTTTTTACGGGTCAGAGTACACGCGGGAGCAGATACAGACTGCACTTGGCGCGGAGGATCCTCTTGCGGTGGTCCCCACAACGGATGTCAGCGGCGGCCACGGCACCTTTCTGGCTTCCATTGCGGCGGGGCGGGAGGATCAGGCCGCAGACTTTGTAGGAGCTGCGTCGGACGCTTATCTGGCAGTGGTCAAATTGAAGCCGGCGAAGCAGTATCTACGGGATTTCTATTTTGCGGGAGATTCGGAGAACATTTATCAGGAAAATGATATTATGACCGGCATCCAGTATCTGATCGATCTGCAGGAGGAACAGGATATGCCCATGGTGGTGGTCTGCGGGCTGGGGGGCGACAATGGCGGCCATTCGGGGAATACCCTCCTAAGCCGCATGTTCGACATCCTTTCGGTGCAGGCGGGGATCGTGGCGGTTCTGCCCATGGGCAATGAGACCAACCGGGCTCACCATTTTCTCGGCAATATCACCGAGGAGGGCGGCGCGGAGGAGGTGGAGATCCGGGTGCCGGAGGGGACGGAAGGGTTTTATCTGCAGCTGTGGGCGCTGGCACCGGAGCAGTACGCGGTGGGGCTGCGCTCACCGGGGGGAGACGTGATCCCGACAATCCAGGCCAGGCTGAACAGCAGCGCGGTCTACAATCTGGTGCTGGAAGAGACCACGGTCTATGTGGACTATCGCATCGTGGAGCCGGCGGACGGCAGTCAGCTGGTGTTTGTGCGGTTTGAGAATCCCTCGCCGGGTGTCTGGACGCTGCGGGTGACCAACGATATTTTTATTAACGGAAGATATCACATCTGGCTGCCGGTGACCGGGCTGAATGATCCTCAGGCTGTTTTTCTGCAGCCAAATCCGGAGACCACGCTGACTGTTCCGTCAGCGGCTGTCGGCCCCATATCGGTTGCCGCCTATGACCATCAGAATGGCAGCATCTACATTCATTCGGGCAGAGGATTTACGCGGACCGGCGATATCAAGCCGGAGCTGACGGCACCGGGGGTCAATGTGTACGGCGCATTGCCGGGGGGAAGATACGGTGCCCGCTCGGGAACCAGTGTGGCTGCCGGCCATGTGGCCGGGGCGGCGGCACTTCTGCTGGAATGGGGGCTGGTGCGCGGAAACCGGAGGAATATGTCCACCGAAGAGGTTAAGGCCTATCTGATCCGGGGTGCGGTGAGAGACCCGGATATCCGTTATCCCAGCCCGGTGTGGGGGTATGGCACACTGGACATTTACCGTGTTTTCACCGGGTTGAGGGGATAAATTTGGTGAAATTATCATCTTTTAAAGTGGGCCGTTCTGTGGTACACTATGCGCGAAAGCAATGAGCAGTGCATAGGCAGATCAAATCGTCTGCGGGAGCTTGCTCACAGGCAGACGTATTTGTATCTGCCGATATAGGGCGAATGCCCGCGATCGAACGGCCGCAGAAGCGGGCGTGAGATGGCACTGCGAAATGGCGAATGGCACTGCGAAAGCGCAAATGGCGAATGCCCGCGATCGAACGACCGCAGAGGCGGGCGTGAGATGGCACTGCGAAATGGCGAATGGCATTGCGAAAGCGCAAATGGCGAATGGCACTGCGAACCGGCAAGTGCGAGCAAACAAATTGTACACATACAGGAGATTGCGATATGAACAATAAATGGTGGAGAGATACAGTTGTATATCAGATTTACCCCCGCAGCTTTCAGGACAGTAACGGGGACGGCATCGGCGATCTGAAGGGGATCATCAGTCGCCTGGACTACCTCAAGGAGTTAGGGATCGGAGCCATCTGGCTGTCGCCGGTGTGTAAATCCCCTCAGGATGACAATGGCTATGACATTTCCGACTATCAGGACATTGACCCCATGTTCGGCTGTCTGGACGATATGGAGTGTCTGATCGCGGAAGCGCGAAAGAGAGATATCCGCATTATGGTGGACCTGGTGCTGAACCACTCCTCCGACGAGCACCCCTGGTTTATCGAGGCGAAAAAGAGCAAGGATAATCCCTATCACGATTATTATGTCTGGAGGGATGGCGTTGAGGGCGTTTACCCCACCGACCAGCGTGCCACCTTCGGCGGTCCCGCTTGGGACTGGGTTCCCGAGTTGGGACAGTATTATTACCATCAGTTTTCCGTGAAGCAGCCCGACCTGAACTGGGAGAATCCCAAGGTTCGCGAGGAGATTTACCGGATGATCTGCTGGTGGATGGATAAGGGGGCAGGCGGTTTCCGCATGGATGTGATTGATCAGATCGCGAAGGTGCCGGATGAGAAGATCACCTGCAACGGACCTCGTCTCCACGAGTTTCTGCGGGAGATGAGCCGCGAGACCTTCCAGAAGGGAGATCTGATCACCGTCGGCGAAGCCTGGGGTTCCACGCCCGAGCTGGCGAAGCTGTACAGCAACCCGGACGGCAGTGAGTTCTCCATGGTGTTCCAGTTTGAGCACATCGGTCTGGATCAGCAGCCCGGCAAGGATAAGTGGGATCTGGCACCGCTCGACTTCGTGCGCCTGAAGGAGGTGCTGGGCAAGTGGCAGAATGAGCTGTACGGCTGCGGCTGGAACAGCCTGTTCTGGAATAACCACGACCTGCCCAGAATCGTGTCCCGCTGGGGAAATGACAGCGAGGAGTACAGAGAGAAGTCGGCGAAGATGCTGGCGACGATTCTCCATGGCATGCAGGGCACTCCCTATGTGTTTCAGGGCGAGGAGCTGGGCATGACCAACGTCCGCTATGACATCAGCGAGTACCGTGACATCGAGACCGTAAATGTCTATAAGGAGCGCACCGGGCAGGGATATTCCCATGAGGACGTGATGACCTCCATCCACGCCAAGAGCCGTGACAATGCCAGAACGCCCATGCACTGGGATGACAGTGCGAACGCCGGATTTACTACCGGCACACCCTGGATCCGGGTAAATCCCAACTACACGACTGTCAACGCGGCGGAGCAGATGGGCAGAGCGGACTCAGTGTTCCACTATTATAAGACGCTGATCGGTCTGCGCAAGCAGTACCCCGTATTTGTGGACGGTAAGTTTGAGCTGCTGGCATCGGAGCATCCGCAGATTTTTGCGTACACCAGAGCCACGGAGGATGCACAGCTGCTGGTGATCTGTAATTTCTTTGGCGAGGAAGTGTCAAATCCCATCGATTTTGAGTGGTCACAGTATGAATTACTTCTGACCAACGAGACGGAGAATGATGATTTGAGCGTGCTGAAGCCCTATGAGGCGAGAATGTATCTTTTGAAGAAGTAAAATGGCCCAAAATATGGGGGCAAAATGGCAGAAATTGCGATTTAGCCCCCTTGTTCTTATTTTACAACGGCGGATGAGTGATTCAATCCTCCTCCTGCATCAGTTCCTTCATCACGAAGGAATAGATCGCCTGGCTGCTCTGCTGCCAGTTGGAACACATCAGCTCTGCCTGCTTCTCATCGGGCACAGAGAGCTGCATCTCAATCAGAGATGAGCGGCCCTCGCGGATCTCGCAGTGGACAATGTAATCCTGGTTGGTGGAGCGGTAGTAGTCTGCCAGTGTGCTGACCTCGTCGCGCATGCGGACTTTATTTTCTTTCAGATACTCATCCATATCCTGAATGATCGGATCGGAGATTTTTTTGCCGAAAAAGCCCAGTGTATCCTCGCCCTCGCGGGTCAGCTCGTAGAGCGTGCTGTTCTGTGTGGTCTCCACCTGAATCAGGTGAGCGTCGGTCAGCTCGGCAAGAGCCTGCTGCAGGGTGAAGTAGGTAGTGTACTCCTTGGACAGGAAAAACTCAGAGATCTGGGAGTTGGTCAGCGGAAACTTCACCCGCTTAAGCATGTAAAGAATCATCAATTTATAAAGAGTCAAGGGCTCGGACAACATGGAAATACCTCTTTTCGCTGCGGATAATAAATTGACAAAAGAATGCATTCTATTGTCAATCTATGTTATCTACATCATAACAAGATTGAGCAACGAAATCAAGCAGAAGTGTAAAAAATACTTGCATTTTCCAAAAAGTCGTGGTATAGTGTTTTTTGTTCCGAGAAATCGGAGACATGGGTGGGTTCCCGAGTGGCCAAAGGGGACAGACTGTAAATCTGCTGCAAATTGCTTCGGTGGTTCGAATCCACCCCCACCCACGCAGGAGACCTTCTCCTGATGACGAAGGATAAAGGTCGCGTTCAGCGGCTTTTGTTGTATCACAGGATATATAGCCTTTCCGTGATGCCGAAGTTTACCGTCAGACGCCCAGATAGCTCAGTTGGTAGAGCAGCGGACTGAAAATCCGCGTGTCGCTGGTTCGATTCCGGCTCTGGGCACGTGAGACCGATAGATACTGCGAGGGTGGTATTTATCGGTCTTGTTTGTTTAAGGCGAAGCACAGTGTCTGCGGGAGCGGATTGTTCTGCGCTCGGAGATGAACGGTCAACCATATGATGGATGTGGGACAAATCGAGATGAAAAAGATTAATTTCCTTCTGGTAGGGATCAATGCCAAGTACATACATTTAAATCCGGCGCTGTACAGCCTAAAATACAGTGTTCCCGAGGAATTGCGCGGGCATGTGACCGTGGCCGAATACACCATTAATCATGTCTATGAAAAGATTCTGATGGATATTGTGCGCAGGCAGCCCGATGTGATCGGGATTTCCTGTTATATCTGGAATGCGGAGACGGTGAAAAAGCTCTGCGGCGATCTGGCGAAGGTGCTGCCGGAGGTGCCCATCTGGCTGGGCGGTCCGGAGGCGGCCTGGTCCGACGATGGAGTGTTTGCCGAGCTGCCGATCGATGGGGTGATGTGCGGTGAGGGCGAGATGGTTTTCCCAGGGGTGCTGGAGGCATATCTGGCAGTCGGAACGGCCGCGCTTGGGCAGGAATCGGAGCAGAACACTCCGGCTGAGGCACCGTGTCGGAAGTATGACGATGGAAATCAATTGGCAAAATTAAATTCTATGCTTCGGAAAATCGCTGGCCTCCGCTATCGCGATGTGTCCGGCATTATCGTCAGTACCGGCATACCGGCGACGGCCGACATGGACAGACTGCCGTTTATTTACGATAAGCAGGAGGATTTCTCCAACCGAATCGTGTACTATGAGAGCAGCCGGGGCTGTCCTTTTCACTGCAGCTATTGTCTGTCGGCTTCCGACAAAAGGATGCGATACCGCAGCCTTTCTCTGGTGCTTTCCGAGCTTCAGTGGTTTCTGGAACAGCGTGTGCCCCAGGTAAAATTCCTGGATCGCACATTCAACAGTGATCGTCAGCGAACCGCGGCGATCTGGCGGTATCTGCTGGAGCATGACAACGGTGTGACTAATTTTCATTTCGAGATCACAGCGGATCTGATGGGGCAGGAGGAGATCGACCTGCTGAAAAAGATGCGTCCCGGCCTGGTGCAGCTGGAAATCGGCGTTCAGTCCACAAATCCGGACACCTTGAGGGCCATCAACCGCAGGGCTGATGTTCAGCGGTTGTCTGAGGTGGTCGCCGCGATCAATTTCGGTGGGAATGTTCATCAGCATCTGGATCTGATCGCCGGACTTCCCTATGAGGACATGGACAGTTTTGCCACATCGTTCAATGAGGTGTACGGGATGCACCCGTCACAGCTTCAGCTGGGATTTCTGAAGGTCCTGAAGGGATCACCTATTGCCCTGCAGACGGAGGAGTTCGGCATTGTGTACCGAGACAATGCGCCCTATGAAGTGCTGGCCACCCGATGGCTTTCCTACCCGGATGTGATTCGTCTCAAAGGAATCGAGGAGATGGTGGAGACATACTATAACAGCCATCAGTTCGAACTGACGCTGAGTGCACTGGAGCGGGAGTTTGCATCGCCCTTCGCGCTGTATGATGCCCTGGCGGCACACGGCCAAAAAGTAAATCCGGAGGGGAAAAGTCTTTCCAGAGCAGGCCTTTTTGAACAATTGAGAGGATTCATTCATGAAATTTCTGTAAATCGGCGAGAAGTCTTTGACACCTTGCTTACAATGGATTATTATTTGAGAGAACACGCAAGAAAGCGCCCGGTATTTGCGGTGGGCAGGGAGCTCCCCTGTCCGGGGCACTCCCGGGATTATCACAGAGAAGAGATCGACTTCAGTCTGGAGCTGTTTATGCAGACCGGCGAGGTGAAGAGCAGCCGGGAAATCTGGCTGTTTGACTACACCCGGCGGAGCGCGATCTCCAACAATGCCTTACTGCGAAAGGAGATATACTGAGATGATGAATTTAAAAAACACTAAGACAAAGCGCGTACTGGCAGGCGTGATTGTGGCGATCCTGATCCTGGCGATGATTGTGCCTACCATTGCGGCGGCCCTGATGTAGTATATCGGTAGATATTTACAGCTGGCCCATGAGGCTGTTCGCCATGCAATTCGCAGACCGTTCCTGCTTCGCTGCTGGTCTGCTCATATATGGCATTCGCCATATAGAAAATGCCATGTGCCTCAGGGGCCTGTGCAGGCACGCACCTGCCGGCCTGTCTTTTCTGCATGGCTCAAAGATTACAAATATGTTACGTTTAGCAGGAGCGCTTGCAAATTTGCCTGTCACCTGTTACAATGTACTTCGGGCGGCAGGAGATAGAGGTGTTGTCGCCGGCGGTAATATTGTGTGTCGATATACGGAGGATAAAAGACACTATGATGAATAAGATGAGATACAGAATTCCCATCGCAGCTGTGCTGGCCGGATTGCTGGTTCTGGCATGCAGCTGTGGATTTTCGCAGATGAAAGCCTATGCGTCCGCAGCACCGGTTTTTGGTATCGGTGGAAGCGGAGAAAAGGGCGGAGAGCAGGCGCAGACCGGAACTGAGATTGATGTGGAGATCGAGGTGACCGAGGACTCTGTGATTCCCGAGGGTGTTTATATCAATGAGACACCGGTGGGAGGTATGACGATCCGCGAGGCGAGAGAGCAGCTGGTAACCGCAGAGGAGGAGATTCGCAGCGCGGTGTTTACGGTGGAATTGATGGACCAGACGGTATCCATCCCCTTCGAGGAAGTAGGGCTTGCGTTTGAGGATACCACCGATATTCTCTACGATGCGGCGAAGATCGGTCGGAGAGGTACGCTGCTAGAGCGGTACAAGGCACTGAAGGATCTGGAAAATGACCGGATTATCTGCACCTGGAGCTATGACTTTGATGTGCAGCTGCTGGAAGAAAAGGTTGCTGCGTTGGCCGACACGATTTATGTTGAGCCGATTGAGGCGACGATCACCAGAGTTGACGGCGCTTTTGTAGTGACCGAGGACCAGACCGGCGTGATGATGGATACTGATGCCACGCTGGAGCTGGTGAGAGCGGCAGTGGCCGACTGGAGCGGGGAGTCTCCGTCCATCGAGGCGGTGATCACCATCACCGAGCCGAAGTACACCTACGAGGCATTGTCCACGATTCAGGATATTATGGCAGACTATGTGACACCCATGGGCGGCGATGTTTCCCAGGGACGCGGATGGAATGTGGTTCTCGGTGCACAGAAGATGAACGGTGTGGTTCTGCTGCCCGGAGAGTCTTACTCTGCATGGGAGCGGCTGCAGCCCTTTACCGTGGAGAATGGCTGGCAGTATGCCACCGCATTCAATCAGGGCGGTTATGTGGATGATCTCGGCGGCGGTGTGTGCAGTCTGACCACCACCCTGTACAATGCCATCATGTATGCAGAGCTGCAGGTGGACCGCAGATATAATCACTCCATGGTGATCAACTATGCCCGTCCCGGATTTGATTCGACGGTAAATAATGACGGCAGCAAAGACCTGGTGTTTACCAACAATTACGATTTCCCGATCTACATTGAGGCCAGAGCGTGGGCGGTCAATCCGGACTACGGTCAGTGCTATTTTGCAATCTGGGGAACCAGAACAGCGGAATTTAATTCCAGAGATGTTTCATTGTATTACGAGGTTATTGAGCAGGAGGATGCGGTGGACAATTACGTGATTGATCCTGAGCTTGAGCCGGGTACCGAGGTCAGGATGCAGTCCGCATACCCCTACATGGTAGTAAATGCTTACAAGAAGGTCGAGGTGAACGGAGTGATCGTGTCGGATGAGTACCTGCACACGGACACCTATATCCGTTCCGACGGAATCATTCACCATAATCCCATTAACCCGTAAGGATTTGTGATTTAAGTGAGGTTTTTTGATGAAAAAGATGATGAGAAGAATTGGACAGGCGATACTGGGGGTGTCTGCAGCGGCTTTGCTGCTTGCGGCGGCAATGCCTGCAAATGCTTCGAACAGCGAGGAGATGACAGAAGAAGTCAGAGCCTTTGCCCAGATGTACCGCGTCAGCGAGGACGAGATTATCGCTGAGGGCGTGCGCATCGGCGGCGTTGACATAGGCGGTCTGACCCTGATGGAGGCCGTGGATGTGCTGGCGGCCAGACAGCGGGAAATGTTAAACAGCACAGTGAACCTGAACCTTGAGGGTGCGACGGTGAGCTATACCATGGAGCAGCTGGGACTGACCTTTATCAATCCTTCTGAGGAAGTGGTGAGAGCAGCCAGCCTCGGAAAAAGCGGCAGTCTGATCGAGCGGTATAAGGCGACTAAGGATATCGCGTACAACGGTTATGAGCTGCAGATGGTTCAGTACGCAGAGCGTGATGTTGCAGAGGCGGTGATCGCTCAGTTTGCAAAGGCAGTAAATCAGGCTCCTATTGAGGCCACGGTGACCAGAGCGGGCAATGGCTTTGAGGTTACCCATGAGCAGACCGGTATTGCGGTTGATGAAGCGGCTACCCTGACCAAAGTGATGAATGCCATCGAGATCTGGGACGGCACGGCTGAGTTAACTCTTTCCGCGGAGGCAGTGATCACAGAGCCCGTCCACACATACGAAGCTCTCTCCACGATCTCCGACTGTCTGGGCAGTTTTAAGACGATCTGCGGTGATCTGGACACAAACCGCGGCATTAATGTTATGGTCGGTGCGGAAAAGATCGACGGAGCGGTCATCCTTCCCGGTGAGAGCTATTCGGTGGTTGATGTTCTGGCTCCCTTTAATGCGGATAACGGTTACGTGACTGCAGTTCAGTATCTGAACGGACGCTATGATGACAGCCTGGGAGGCGGCGTTTGCAGTCTTTCCACCACGCTGTACAATGCGGTTCTCTACGCTGAGCTCCAGGTAGAGAAGCGATGGAATCATTCCATGGTCGTAAGCTATACCGACTGGGGCTTTGATTCCACGATCAACGATTACGGTTCACGAGATCTGGTGTTTACAAATAATTATGATACTCCGATCTACATTGAGGCGTATACGGTTTACGGTAAGCCGGACAGCTGGCTTTATTTCAATATTTACGGAAAAGAGACCCGCGATACCGCGAACCGTAAGCTCAAGTTCTATAATAATATTCTTGAATGTGTATATCCGACGGACGAAGAGCGGACTTATATTGTGGATGAGACACTGGCACCGGGCACACAGGTCTGGGATCAGGGGGATTACCCCTATGTAGTAGTGGAGGCTTACAAGGAGGTCTGGGTGAATGGTGTCCTGAAGTCTAAGGAGCTTCTTCATACCGACACTTATGTGAAGTCGGCTGCGATCATCCGTTATAATCCGAACACAGAAACCGAGCCTGAACCGGCTCCTGAGCCGGAGGCGCCGGCCCCCGAGACCGAGGCTCCGGCAGCTGAGACAGACGCACCGGCGGCTGAGGCAGGCGCGGAAGCTGGGAATGGTACTCAGACAGAGGCATCAACGGCAAACGCCGGCAGCGAGGGATGATGACGGCGAGTTAATTTAGTATTGGAGGTCTGTCTGATCATCGTGCAGCGTTGATCAGACAGAGCGGACAGCAATGATTAAACATGAACATGATTTTCCTGTCATTGAAGCAGACAGACATATAGAGAAGATCACACCCGGCCAGGATATCGTCATGACCGGGTTCATTGCATTGGAGGGAACCGCCAGACTGGCGAGGGAACAGCGGGAGAAGCTGCTGAAGACCCTGCCGGAGGAATTGTTGGATGATGCAGAAAGGTTCCTCGATTATCTGACCAGAGTGCCGGAGGCCGCAGTCGCGATTCGGCATGGTGCGACAGCCATGCTGACCGTGGGGGACGGAGGAATCATGACCGCCCTGTGGATACTGGCCGGTTATTCCGGCACCGGAATGCGGGTAGGCCTGCGGGATATTCCGGTAAAGCAGGAGACCATCGAAATCTGTGAAGTATTGGAGATCAACCCTTACCATCTGTTGTCCGGCGGATGCGCACTGCTGACCGCAGACAATGGATATCGCCTGTGTGCCGAGCTGAAGGAGTTGGGCTTTGCAGCTTCGGTGATCGGGCATATCACCGCAGATAATGACAAGGCGATTATCAACGGAGACGGGATTGGCTTCTTGAATCGTCCCCAGACAGATGAGTATATCCGATTTTGTGATGAAGTCGCGAAAACGGATGTGCTGAGGTAATATTTGAGGATTATCGGTATCAGTGAAAAGAGATACTGTATATGTGTGAGATGGAGGAATATAACATGCGCAATCAGATATTGAGAATGCTGGAGAAAAACAGCCGTATTGATTTGAAGGATATGGCGATCATGCTGGATATCGACGAGATGACGCTGGCAAATGAGATCGCTGAGATGGAGAAAGAGCATATCATTTGTGGATACCACACCCTGATTAACTGGGACAATACCACCGAGGAGAAGGTTACTGCTTTGATCGAGGTTAAGGTTACCCCCCAGCGCGGCATGGGCTTTGACAAGATCGCGGAGCGTATCTATATGTTCAACGAGGTGAATGCCGTTTATCTGATGTCCGGCGGATATGATTTCACCGTAATTCTGGAGGGAAAGACCATGAAGGACGTGGCTTCCTTTGTGACCAACAAGCTGTCTGCCCTTGAGTCCGTGCTGAGCACCGCGACCCATTTTGTGCTGAAAAAGTACAAGGATCACGGCACCGTGCTGGAAGAGGAATCTGTGGATGAAAGAGAGTTGTTCATGATATGAGAGATCCGTTGTCCGAAAAAGTAAAAGAAATCAAGCCTTCCGGCATTCGTAAATTTTTTGATATCGTCAGCGAGATGCCCGATGCCATCTCCCTCGGTGTGGGCGAGCCGGATTTTGAGACCCCCTGGCATATCCGCGAGGAGGGTATCTATTCCCTGGAGAAGGCCCGCACCCATTACACCTCAAACGCCGGTTTGAAGGAGTTAAAGCAGGAGATTGCCGTCTATCTTCACCGCAGGTGTCAGTTGAATTATCACGCCCAGAAGGAGATTCTGGTGACTGTGGGCGGCAGCGAGGCCATCGATGTTGCCATGCGTGCCATGTTAAATCCAGGCGATGAGGTGCTGATCCCTCAGCCCAGCTATGTGGCATATCTTCCCTGCACCACGCTGACCGGAGGTGTTCCGGTGATTATTGAGCTTCAGGAGAAAAATCAGTTTAAGCTGACTCCAGAAGAGCTGGAGGCGGCTATCACTCCTAAGACGAAAGTACTGATTCTTCCTTTCCCGAATAATCCCACCGGTTCTGTGATGGACCGGGAGGATCTGGAGAAAATAGCAAAGGTCATCATTGAGCACGACCTCTGGGTGGTTTCCGACGAGATTTATTCCGAACTGACCTATCAGGGCAATCATGTGAGCATCGCTTCTATTCCCGGAATGGCGGAGCGGACGCTGGTGATCAACGGCTTTTCCAAGTCCTATGCCATGACCGGCTGGAGACTGGGCTATGTGGCCGGACCGGAGCGGGTGATCGCCCAGATGACCAAGATCCATCAGTATTGTATCATGTGTGCGCCCACCACCAGCCAGTATGCCGCAGTCGAGGCACTGCGAAACGGCGATGAGGATGTGGCTCACATGAAGGAAGTATATAACCAGAGACGCCGTTACCTGATGCACGCCATGAAGGAGATGGGGCTGGATTGCTTCGAGCCCTTCGGCGCGTTTTATATCTTCCCCAACATCAGCCGATTCGGAATGACCTCCGACGAGTTTGCGAACAAGCTGCTCCAGAGAGAGCAGGTGGCTGTGGTGCCGGGAACCGCGTTCGGCGACTGCGGAGAGGGATTCGTGCGAATCTCCTACGCGTACTCGCTGGATACGCTGAAGAAGGCGATGAAGCGCATCGGACGATTCATCAAGTGGCTGGATGCAGGTCAGCCCGAGAGCGAGTAAATTGATGAATAATGCTGAGTCCTGCTATACTGAGGAGAATTCTTTATGATGAATATAGTTCTGCTGGAGCCGGAGATGCCCGCCAACACCGGAAATATCGGCCGTACCTGCGTGGCCACCGGTTCCAGACTGCACCTGATCAAGCCCCTGGGCTTCGAGATCAGTGATAAGATGCTGAAGCGCGCCGGTCTGGATTACTGGCCGAACCTGGATGTCACCGTGTATGAAAATTACGAGGATTTTCTGGAGCGTAATCCGAAGGCCCGCGAGCGGATTTTCATGGCGACCACCAAGGGACCGAATCTGTACTGCGAGGCTGAGTTCCCGGATGATGCCTATATCATGTTCGGGCGGGAGAGTGCCGGTATCCCGGAGCATATTCTGGTGGAACACCAGGAGACGGCGATCCGCATCCCCATGCTGGAGGATATCCGATCACTGAATCTGTCAAATTCTGTGGCCATCGTGCTTTATGAGGCACTGAGGCAGCAAAATTTCAAACAGATGCAGCTGAAAGGCGAACTGAGAGATTACAGGTGGAAATAAAATAGAGACTGAAAGTCGGGACACCACAGTCGGAAAAAGTTCAGCGTGAAACTTGGCAGACTGTGTGGAAAAGCAGCGTCAGAAAAAAAGCGTCAGAAAAACAGCGTCAGAAAAACAGCGTCAGAAAAACAGATAATATGGTGGAAAATTAATTGGGAAAGTAGGAAAAGACGATGAAAGTGTTGATGCTCAACGGCAGCCCCCGTGCAGATGGAAATACTGCGATGGCGTTGGCGGAGATGGAGAAAATATTTGTGGCCGAGGGGATCGAGGTGGAGACCATCCGCGTCGGACATAAAGATATCCGCGGGTGTGTCGCCTGCAAGTCCTGTTATCGTACCGGAAAGTGTGTGTTTGACGATATGGTCAACGAGATAGCCCCTAAGCTGGAGGCGTGTGATGGCCTGGTGTTGGGCAGCCCTGTTTATTATGCCTCCGCAAACGCTACTCTGATTGCTCTTCTGGACCGACTGTTTTACAGTACTCATTTCAGTAAGACCATGAAGGTTGGGGCCAGCGTGGCGGTTGCCAGACGAGGCGGCTGTTCCGCTACCTTTGACGAGCTGAATAAATACTTCACCATCTGTGGCATGCCGGTGGCGTCCAGCCAGTACTGGAACAGCGTCCACGGCGGATTGCCCGGGGAGGCCAAGGAGGATGAGGAAGGACTACAGACCATGCGCACACTGGCGCGAAATATGAGCTTCCTGATTAAGAGCATTGCGCTCGGCAAGGAGCAGTACAGACTGCCCGAGCGGGAGACCCCCGTACACACAAACTACATTCGATAAGAAGATACTTAAAGCCGCCGCACCACAGATGCGACGGCTTTTATCATGCCTTTGGCAAACTAAATATAAACTCACTTCCGATGTCCTCTGTGCTGATGACATCGATATTTTCGCCGTGAGCCACGATGATCTCGCGGACGATGGAAAGGCCCAGGCCCGTTCCTTTTTTATCCTTACCTCTGGAGCTGTCTGTTTTGTAGAATCGGCTCCAGATTTTTTTGATGCTGTCTCTGGGGATGCCCACGCCAAAATCCTTGACGGACACGAAGACCTTGCCGTGTTTCTCAGAGGTCTCGATCATAATAGAGGAACTGTCGTGGGAGAACTTGATGGCATTGTCCAGCAGATTGTAGAGAACCTGTTGGATCTTCAGTTTGTCTGCCTTGACAAATATGGATTCCTCATGAAAAATCAGCTCCAATACAATGTGGCGTGGCTTACAGATGCCTTCGAAGGAAGCGACCGTGTCGCGGATTATCTGATTGACATCAAATCGTGTGGGGCTCAAAGCCATCTTCCGGGACTGGAGGGACTGCAGCTCCAGCGTACTCCTGGTCAGTGCAGTCAGCCGCTCGGTCTCGCTGATGACGATATTTAAATACTTGCCCTGCATTTCCGGAGGGATCGTGCCGTCCAGCATAGCCTCCAGATAGCCCTTGATGGAAGTCAGCGGTGAGCGGAAATCGTGGGAGACATTGGAGATAAACTTGCGCTGATATTCCTCGGCATTATTCAGCTCATGGGCCATGTAATTCAGCGTGTCGGCCAGCTTTCCCATCTCGTCCTGGCTGTGCAGGATCAGTTCGTATTTCAGATTGCCCTGTGCGTACTCCATGGCGGCAGCGCTGATTTTATTCAACGGCTTTAAGACAATGATCCTGACCAGAAGCAAAATGAAAAAGGCCAACGCAAAGATGATCAGGAAAATAATGTACTGCACCTCCAAAACCGAATCTCTGGCAGCGTGGACGATACTCACGGGTTGGTGGATCATCACATACCCATAGGTGGTAAAGTTGGCGGTGATGGGTACGGAGACGGTGATCATGTGCTCCGCAGGATAATAGTCGGCATAGCTGCCGATGGTGTACAGTTGACTTCCGCTGGCAGAGGGATCAAAATCCTCGAGACGGAGATTCGTCATGCGATAGGCGGTATCAAAACTGACCCATCCGTCAGCTTTCACCAGCCAGATATCCGCATCCAGCGCAGCGGCAGCGCCGTTCAGGGTCTGGAAAGTGGACTGACTGAAACCGTCGGTGTAAAACCGGCGGCAGTCCTGGGCGATCAGATTGGCGCGCTCATAGAGATTTCGTCCATAATGATCCTCCAGATAACTTAAGGTCACGCGGGAGGAGATGGTGGAGATGGCTATGATCCCCAAAATACCGAAGACAAAATAGCCGATCAGCAGTTTGGTGATAATGGAATTTTTCATCGTTTGACCTCGAATTTATAGCCGATGCCCCAGACCGTATTGATGGACCAGGAGGGATGTTCGCCAATCTTTTCACGGATGCGCTTTACGTGCACATCGACAGTACGGGTGTCGCCAACATATTCATAGCCCCAGATGTGATCCAGAAGCTGATCGCGGTTAAACACCTGGTTGGGTGATGTGGCCAGAAAATACAAAAGCTCCAGCTCCTTGGGCGGCATCTCAATGTTTTGTCCGCGGCACAGTACCGAGTAGTTGGTAATGTTTACGATCAGATCAGGGTATTCCACATAGTTTCCGCTCTGTTTGGGCACGGAAGATACTTGCGGAGCAGGGGCCTGGGCAGTGCGGCGAAGGACCGCTTTCACCCGGGCTACCATTTCCTTGGAATCGAAGGGTTTGATGATATAGTCGTCGGCACCCAGCTCCAACCCAAGCACCTTGTCGAAGACCTCGCCTTTGGCGCTGAGCATGATGATCGGCACCTGAGAAGTTTTTCTCAGTTCCCTGCAAACCTGATAGCCGTCCATTCCGGGAAGCATCAGATCCAGCAAAATCAGATCGGGCTGAAAGGTAGTAAAGGCTTTCAGCGCTGCCTCTCCGTCATTTACAATGTGTGTCTCGTAACATTCCTTGATCAGATAGAGGGAAATCAGCTCTGCAATATTGTTGTCATCATCAACGATCAGAATTTTCTGTTTGGTGGTCATGATGTATGTTACTCCTTTCCGGATTTAAACTCTACGATGGTCACACCGCCGCTGCCCTCGCCGTAAGCGCCGAGGCGGTAGGAGGCGACCACAGAGGAGCGGCGAAGCATCTGATGAACCGCTGCCTTCAGGGCACCGGTGCCGCGGCCGTGGATAATGCGGGCGGTGGGAAGATGGGCCAGGTAGGCATCATCCAGATATTTATCCAGCGTGGGAATGGCCTCGTCAGTGGTCATACCGATCAGGTTCAGCTCAGTGGAGATGGACGCACTCTTGCCCACACCGATGGCGCTGGAGGAGCGCTTCTGGGTCCGTTTCCCGGCGGGGAGCTGGCTGCCGAGGGCGGTGATGCCGCTCTCGTCCAAAAGCTGCAGATCGGAAATATTGACCAGAGAGCGGAGAATGCCCATCTGCACATACAGATCGCCCTTCTGGTTTGGCAGGGTGCTGACTGTTCCGGTCAGATTTAAGGAGAGAACCTTCACACCGTCGCCCACCCGGAGCTTTTTCGGGTCAATGGCCTTTCCGGCGGGAACGGGCACCTTCTTCGCGGCAGTCCGCGCGTTATTTTTTTCCATCTCCCTGCGCAGCGCCTCGCGCTCTTTTTCCAGTTCGCGGGCAACACCGCTGTCGCCGGAGATGCGGTTGATGTTTTTGATGGTGGTGTCAGCAGTCTTTTTCGCCTCGGCCAGAATGCGGGAAGCCTCCTCGGACGCTTCCTTCAACATGCGCTCCCGCTGAGCTTCCAGACGGTCCTGTTTTGCGGACAATTTAGACTTCAGCTCGGCGATCTCGTTCTTGTAGCGGGTAATCTCTTCCTTTTCCTGCTCCAGCCGACGGCGGTTCTCCTCCAGTCCGGTCAGCAGATCCTCAAACTCCACGTCCTGCTTGTCCAGGCGGGCGGAGGCATCGTCAATGATGAACTGGGGCAGCCCCAGGCGCTTGGAGATGGCGAAGGCGTTACTCTTTCCGGGGATACCGATCAGCAGGCGGTAGGTGGGGCGAAGGGTCGCCACATCGAACTCACAGCAGGCATTTTCCACGCCGGGGGTGGAGAGGGCAAAGACCTTCAGCTCACTGTAGTGGGTGGTGGCCATGGTGCGCACCTGCATATTGTGCAGGAAGGTCAGAATGGCGGTGGCCAGCGCCGCTCCCTCGGTGGGGTCAGTTCCGGCACCCAGCTCATCGAAGAGTACCAGTGACTGACAGTCTGCCCTGTCCAGGATCTGAACAATATTGGTCATATGGGAGGAAAAGGTACTTAAGCTCTGCTCAATACTCTGCTCATCGCCGATATCGGCAAACACTTCAGTGAAGACGGCAAGCTCAGATCCCTCGAATGCGGGGATGTGGAGACCGGCCTGCCCCATCAAAGTAAACAGCCCCACTGTTTTTAATGAGACAGTTTTTCCGCCGGTGTTGGGGCCGGTGATGATCAGCTGATGGAAGCTGCCGCCCAACTCCAGATTGATGGGAACTACCTTCTGGGGGTCCAGCAGTGGATGACGGCCGTCCTTGATGCGGATAAAGCCTTTTTCATTAAAGTTCGGCTCGCTGCACTTCCACTTGCGGGACAGGGTTGCCCTGGCAAAGACGAAATCCAGCTTACAGAGAATGTGGAAATCGTCCTCCAGCGTGTCGCAGTACTCGGCGGCCATCTGGCTCAGCTTGCCCAGGATGATCTCGATCTCTTTCTGCTCGCTGATCTCCAGCTCGCGGATTTCATTGTTTAATTTGACGATCGCCAGCGGCTCAATGAAGAAGGTGGAGCCGGAGGAGGACTGGTCATGGACCATGCCCGCGATCTGATTTTTGTGCTCGGCCTTTACCGGCAGACAGTAGCGGCCGTTGCGCATGGTGATAACGCCGTCCTGCAGGTAGGTGCGGGAGGAATTGACCATGCTGTTTAACTGAAAACGGATTTTTTCAGAGGCGGCAGCCAGTGCCCGGCGGATACGCCTCAAATTGGGTGAGGCATCGTCGCTGATCTCTTCCTCGGAAATGATGCAGCGGGCGATTTCCTGATGCAGCGGGAAGATGGGTTCCAGCCCGGAAAACAGGCCGTCCAGAGAGTCGGGGTCAGTCTCGGACTGCTCCCGGCGGCCGTAGGATTTGACCCTGGAGGCAGCCTCCAGCAGACGGCTGATGGACAATAATTCGGATATTCCCAGCGAACTTCCGATGCGCAGACGCATGAGCGAAGCGCGGATGTCCTTCACGCCGGAAAAGGAGGTCGGTCCTTTGGCGAAGAGGCGGGAAACCGCGTCAGAGGTCTGGCGCTGCATGGTGCGGATCTCTTCAAGATCGGTCAGCGGGACAAGATCTCTGCAGGAGTCCTTGCCCAGCGGGGTAGCGGCATATTCGGTAAGGAATCCGACGATTTTATCGAATTCCAGTGTGTGCAATGCTTTTTCATTCATAATGATTCATCTCCTGATAAACTATACCAAACTAAGCATACCACAAAATGCTTCATTTTCCTATCGATTTTCAATTGAAATCACAAAAAAAATGTGTAAGACTCTTCCCAATTAAACAGATTTCAACTATAATGTATGTTGTCGGCGTGTATTTAGATAAACGGAGGATGAATCATGAGTGACCCCGAACTGAAAAATAATGATCGTGAGACTTCGGGAGAGGGCTTTGTGAGGGAGAGGATAGTTAATAAATCCTCCTCCAGGCGGGCAATGCGCAAACTGCTGTTGACCTGTGTCTGCGGCATTCTGTTCGGCGTGTTGGCGGGGATAACCCTGGCAGCTGTATTTCCGGTGGCTTCAGAGTGGTTCGCTCCGGAGGAAACGTCACCGTCGATTACGATTCCCAAGGATGAGAGACCTTCCGCCAGCGAATCAGGCGAGGAAACGACGGAAGAAACCACGCCTGATGAGACGGAGAGTGAGGAAGAAAGCACGCAGGAGACAGAAACGACAGAGCCGGTACCGGAGAATGTCGGACTGAGTGAGACGGAGATCCGGGCTCTGGTCGATGAGATGCTTCAGGATGCGCTGTCTGCTCATTCCACCGATCCGAATGCGCTGGGAAGCGCATGTCAGGCATTGGCACTTCTGGGCAAGTCTTACAATAAAGCGGTGGTAACCATTGTCATGAAGGATGCGGGAACTGACTGGTTTGAAAATCGGGTGGAGACCTCAGGTGAGTGTGCAGGTATTATCTGGAATGAAGGGATGGACGGCAGTCTGTATGTTTTGTCCGGAGGCGTTCTGCCGGAGACAGACGCAGCGCTCCAGGTGATCTTCCATGATGGCAGCCGCAGAGAGGCACTCCTGTGTGGAGTTGACCGGCAGACCGGGCTGGTCATCCTGAAGGTCACGCCGGAAAACATTGATGACGAACTGAGAGAGAAAATTGCCATCCTTCCGTTGGGAAATTCTTATGTGGTTACGAAGGGGATACCGGTATTTGTGCTTGGCAGCCTGGTGGGAGATGCTGGAGCGATCGTTCCGGCAGTGGTCACCTATACGGAAGGGACGGTGCCGAGTCCGGATGGCATGTACCGAAAACTATATTTGAATTGTGCTCTGGCTGAGGGGGCTAACGGATTTGCAGTTTCTCTGGAGGGGGAGGTCCTGGGTATCATCACCCCGGAGACATCCGGCAGTGTGACTGCGATGATCGGCATCTCCGATCTGAAGGGCGTTCTGGAACTGCTGGCCAACGGGCAGCAGGTTCCCTATCTGGGTATTATGGGACAGACAGTGACCGCAGATATCCAGAAGGAGTACGGACTTCCGGCTGGAGTTTATGTGAACGAAGTGATCGTGGACAGTCCTGCATATGAAGCGGGTATCAAGGCAGGAGATGTGATCGTCAGCATTGGTAACAGTAAGATCGCAACCATTTGGGGCATGAGAACCGTCATCGAAGAGCTGCAGGCAGAGACTGAGGTGAAAGTTGTGATTCAGCGGGCAGGAAACGGGGAGTATCAGACTCTGGAGTTTGCGCTGATACCGCTTCTGCGTTAAGGAGGAGAGAGGATAAATGAAATATATTGAAACGTTAAAGGAAGGTGACTGGATCGGAGATGTCTATCTCTGTCGGAAAAAGCAGTCACTGGTGGCAAAAAACGGAAAGACATATTATTCCATTGATCTGCAGGATAAGACCGGCATGATCAATGCGAAGGTTTGGGATATCAACAGCGGCATCGATCACTTCGAGGCGCTGGACTACATCAAGGTGGACGGCGATGTGACCGTGTTTCAGGGTACGCCCCAGATTCGCGTTCGCCGCATCCGCAGGGCGCAGGAGGGAGAGTACATCCCTTCCGATTATCTGCCCGTATCTTCAAAGGATATCAATCAGATGTATTCTGAACTGCTGAAGTTTGTCAGCAGCGTAAAGAATGAAAAGCTGCGCAAGCTGTTGGAGAGCTTTTTCGTGGAGGACAAGGAGTTTATCAAGAGCTTTCGCGACCATTCCGCGGCGAAGAGCGTACATCACGGCTTCGTGGGCGGTCTTTTGGAGCACACTCTGAGTGTGACCCGCATGTGCGATTATTACTGTACCCAGTATCCGATTTTGAAGCGCGATCTGCTGATCGCGGCAGCGCTGTTCCACGACATCGGAAAGACCAGAGAGCTGTCTCTGTTCCCGGAAAATGACTACACCGACGACGGTCAGCTGTTGGGGCATATTGTCATGGGCACTGAGATGGTCGGCGAGCATATCCGCCGGATCCCCGGGTTCCCGGCGAAGACGGCAGCGGAGTTAAAGCACTGTATCCTGGCTCACCACGGCGAGTATGAGTACGGTTCCCCGAAAAAGCCGGCGATCATCGAGGCAGTGGCCTTGAACTTTGCGGACAATACGGACGCGAAGCTTCAGACCTTCGCGGAGGCGCTGGCCGGTGCGAAGGACAGCGGCGAATGGCTGGGCTTCAATCGCCTGTTTGACAGCAATCTGAGGGGAAGCACTGAGGTATAATGAATAAAAACGATTTGTTTACAACAGAAATTGTGGATATGACTGAGGATGGGGAGGGAATCGGCAAAATCGATGGCTTTACCGTCTTTGTCAAGGACGCAGTGATCGGGGATGTGATCGAGGGAAAGCTGATCAAGGCGAAAAAATCCTACGGCTATGGTCGCCTGATGAAGGTACTGACTCCATCCATCGACCGCGTGGTTCCGGCCTGCCCGGTGGCCGCTCCCTGCGGGGGCTGTCAGCTGCAGGCGCTGAGCTATGAGGGTCAGCTGCGCTTCAAGGAAAAACGTGTGCGGAATCATCTGCGGCGGATCGGTCATTTTGAGGATATCCCCATGGAGCCGATCATCGGCATGGAGGGGGAGCCTTTCCGCTACCGCAATAAGGCTCAGTTTCCGGTAGGAAAAAATAAGGATGGGCGGATCATCACCGGCTTTTATGTCGGACGGACCCATTCCATCATTCCCATGGACGACTGTATGCTGGGTCTGCCGGTAAATCGTCAGGTGACTAAAACCGTCACCGATTTCATGGAAGAATATCACATCGAGCCCTACGATGAGGGGAATCACCGCGGGCTGGTGCGCCATATCCTGGTGCGCTGCGGATTCCACACCGGGCAGGTTATGGTTTGCCTGATCATCAACGGAAACAAACTGCCCCATGATAAGGAGCTGGTGAGCAGACTGCAGGCCGCAGTTCCCGGTCTGGTATCCGTCTCTTTAAATGTGAATCGGGAGAAAACAAACGTCATCCTGGGCAGAGAGCTGGTCAATCTCTACGGGCCAGGTTATCTGGAGGATATGATCGGCGATGTAAGATTTCGCATCTCGCCCTTGTCCTTCTTCCAGGTGAATCCGGTCCAGACGGAGAAGCTTTACGGCAAGGCGCTGGAGTTTGCCGGACTGACCGGAGATGAGATCGTCTGGGATCTGTACTGTGGTATCGGTACCATCTCCCTGTTCCTGGCACAGAAGGCGAAGCAGGTCTACGGCGTGGAGATCATCCCGGCTGCGGTGGAAAATGCCAAAGAGAATGCTGCACTGAATCAGATGAATAACGCGGAGTTTTTCGTGGGCAAGGCGGAAGAAGTTCTGCCGGAAAAATACCGTCAGAGCGGCGGTCAGATGGCAGCGGATGTGATCGTGGTCGATCCGCCCAGAAAGGGCTGCGACGAGGCTTTGCTGGAGACCATGGTCAAGATGGCTCCGAAGCGGATCGTTTACGTGTCCTGCGATTCTGCAACGTTGGCGAGGGATCTGAGATACCTGTGTGATCGCGGGTATGCAGTGCGGAAGGTGCAGCCGGTGGACATGTTCCCGGGGACGGTGCATGTGGAGACTGTCTGCCTCTTGGGCAACCGAAATGCAAAGCCGGATACCCGTGTTAAACTCAGCGTAGACACAGAAGAACTACAGAGAGTAAAGAACGGAGAAAAAATTTAATACACTGAACTTATAGAAGAGAACTGTTAGTGCGTCAAAGCATTAGCAGTTCTTTTTTTCGTGTAAGGGAGGTGGTGCCGTTGGGATGCTACATACAAATTCTCGGATGAATCCATATCCGATACAAGGTCTGTGAATCTAATCTAAAACAAGGCAAATCTAAGGAGGCAATATTATGGCATTTAAGAAATTCAGAAAAATGAAAGTATATGAAGCAAGCGGCTACAACTATAAGAGAACCCCATCCATCATCCTTAAGGGAGATTGGCTGAAAGAAACAGGTTTTGATGTTGGTGGTCTGATTCAGGTGGAATGTGAGAATGGAAAGTTGATTATCACTCCGAGAGAACCGGAAATGATGGAATATCATGCTCCGTGTGGTCAGTGCATGATGGTAGCACAAGATTGTAAATGTTATGGCAAGAAAGGGAGAAAGTGATTATGGCAAAGATTATCGTGTTAGGTGCCATGAAGGGGGAGTCGGCATGAAAATAGCAAAAAAAGCGTGACGGGATTTAAATGTGTGTTATAATGTAAATTGGTTTGTTGTATCTAGAATCCTTAGAGTTGGATATGAAGTAGTTTATATGTGTTGGAATACAATTTGAGGAAAAATTATGGCAAATAATTATAAAATATTTACTCCACCTGAATATGTAGAAGAATTATTAGATTCTGTTGGATATAAAGGGAATGTTTATGAAAAATCCATCTTAGAGAATTCTTGTGGAGATGGATAGATTGGCTAACTTTTTAAAAGGTAAAGGTTTGATAGGTGGGAAATTGGCTGATTACACATACGGAAAGATATATCCAAATGGGCCTTGCCCGTGCGGTTCTGGGAAGAAATACAAGAAATGCTGTGGAAGAAAATAATGCTTTAAGAGGTGCTGTAGATGGGAAAAAATGAAAATATTCAAAAGTCAAATATGATTATTTATACTACAGAAGATGGATTGGCAAAGATTGAAACTACTTTTGACGAGGATACAGTCTGGCTGTCTATTGATCAGATGGCAGAACTATTTCAGAGAGATAGAAGCGTTATTGGAAAACATGTAAGAAACGTTTTTAAAGAAGGCGAATTGGTGAAAGAGTCAGTATGGGCAAAATTTGCCTACACTGCTACTGACGGGAAAGTTTACGATGTAGATTTTTATAATTTGGACGTTATCATCTCTGTTGGTTATCGTGTTAAATCTCAACGAGGTACACAGTTCAGAATCTGGGCGACAAATATTTTAAAAGAATATATGAAAAAAGGCTTTGCTATGGATGATGAACGTCTGAAAAATTTAGGCGGTGGCGGTTATTTTAAGGAATTACTGGAAAGAATCAGAGACATTCGTGCTTCTGAAAAGGTGTTCTACAGACAAGTTTTGGAAATTTATGCTACCAGTATTGATTATGATCCGAAAGCAGAAATTTCTATTCGGTTTTTTAAAAAGGTACAAAATAAAATCCATTATGCAATTCATGGACAGACAGCGGCTGAGGTCATTTATACAAGAGTCGATGCAGAAAAAGATTTCATGGGTCTAACCACATTTGTAGGAAAACAACCGACATTGAAAGAAGCAGTTGTAGCAAAAAACTATCTGGATGAAAAAGAGCTTCGAGCAATGGGACAGTTAGTATCTGGATATTTGGATTTTGCAGAACGTCAGGCAGAGCGTGAACAGGTAATGACTATGAAAGATTGGGCAGACCATTTGGATCGTATTCTTACTATGAGTGGAGAACAATTATTGCTGGGAAATGGAAGTATTTCACATAAGCAGGCAGTGGATAAAGCAACTGATGAATATAAAAAATACAAAGCTAAAACGCTTAGTGATGTGGAAACAGATTATTTGAATTCTATTAAAATTTTAGAGCAGAAAACGGAAAGCAAGTAAGTGCTTGGAACTAATAGTTAATATTTGAAATGTATTGAAGTAATGGGATAAGAATTAGTGTGAGGGTAATAGAATGGAAGTTTCAAAGAAAGATTGGAAATTATATAGAGAAAAGATACCCGGCTGGCAAGAAGCGTATATGGAAAAATTGATTGTATCATATATAGAATATTTACAATGTAAAGAACCGGCCTCAACAAAATTTTGGGAATTGGAAAAGAAAATAAAGCGTGACAGAAAAAATCCAGGAGTATTGATCGAAATCAAAAAACAAGATATGCCGTTTGATTTAATTCGTTTGATTCGTGAAGGTGTAATTACTATTAATGGATTTTACAGCCGATGGGAGAATACTGTATGATTTCTGCTCAATCAAGAATACAGTTATTGATTCAGAACATGGAGGAAGCGGGACAGAACTGCCGGATATTCTTGAATCCATTGAAAAACAGCAGTTTGTGAATCCCAATATGCTGTTGGAGCATTTTTGGAATGTGTTTGTTGTGGATGCATTGCTTGGCAACGTTGATCGCCATAATGGCAATTGGGGGTTCCTTTACAACAACCAGACTTACACAGCGGAGCTGGCACCGATTTTCGACTGCGGAAGCTGTCTGCTACCGCAGGCAGATGAGAAGGTTATGAGAGACGTCCTTGCAAAAGAGGATGAGCTAAATGCCCGCATTTACCGTTTTCCAACTTCGGCAGTCAAGTTCAGAGGATGCAAGATAAATTACTATGAATTTCTCATGTCGGGAGAACAGGCAGAATGTAACGCTGCAATTGAACGAATAGTTCCAAGAGTTGATTTGGAAAAGATAGCGCGTTTTATTGATGAGATAACGTATATTTCAGATTTGCAGAAAGAATTTTACAAGACGTATATCAAAGCGAGATTTGAGAAAATATTGCTTCCGGCTTATGAGCAGGTAGTGGATGAATTGCAGGACATGCAAGGGGAATGACATTAGGAATTAATAAATTGGCATGATGAAGAGTAATGAGGTGTCCATTCGTTCTTCAGCAGTCAACTATTGAGAAATACTTAACAGTTCAAACCGAAGGCTATATTTGCTGGAGTTGGAGGAAAGCGTGCAAAGATGACAACAGACACTTATCAAATCGTTCCTCTTCCCAAAGAACAATGGCAAGGGACGATCATACCCATGCGGTATAAAACAGAAGAATATTATGATGTAACCATTGAAACCGAAGAAAATGCGGTGGATGGATATCGCATAAATATTCTGAAGCGCAAATTTGATACCCCGGTTTGCCATTATCCGGAGGAATACGATTTCCCGGACAAGCTGTATCAGGATCACTGGGAAAAGGCGTGCGCCTGGGGAATCGTCGGGAATGAGGGTGACAAGCAGGAATTGCTTGCCTGCATCGAGACCTGTCCGGAAGAATGGAGCAACCGGCTGATCGTCACGGAAATCTGGGTACATGAGGATCTGCGGCGGAAAGGGATAGGGCATGCGCTGATGGCAGTTGCGAAAGACCAGGCGATTAGGGAACGTCGGCGCGCAATCATTTTGGAAACTCAGTCCTGCAATGTGGGGGCGATCAGTTTCTACCGACAGGAGGGATTTGAGATAATCGGCTTAGATACCTGCTGCTATTCTAATCGTGATCTGGAGAGAAAGGAAGTTCGCATCAATATGGGATATTTTTCGGGAAAGAATTTGGAAAAAAGATTAGAGGATAAATTTGAATTCCGGACCATCCTGCCGGACGAGGCAGATCAGGCTGTTCTGATCGAGCAGATCTGTTTTCCGCCAAATGAAGCCTGCTCGGAAAAGCACATGAAGGAGCGGATCGAGAAAGCACCGGAATTGTTTCTGGTTGCGGTGGACAAAGAGACCGGAAGGCTTGCGGGCTTTTTAAATGGACTGTCCACCGATGAGTCCTCATTCCGGGACGAGTTCTTTACCGATGCCGATCTGTATGATCCCGAGGGTAAAAATATTATGCTGCTGGGCCTGGATGTGCTGCCCGAGTATCGCGGGCAGGGGCTTGCCACCGAGATCGTGGGCCGATATGCACGGAGAGCGTGGGAAAACGGCCGCCACAGACTGATTTTGACCTGCCTGGAGTCGAAGGTGGGGATGTACAAAAAGATGGGCTTTCACGATGACGGGATAGCGGACTCATCCTGGGGCGGCGAGGAATGGCACCAGATGACCATGGGGAATGGGTTAATGCCGGATATCTGAGGGATTAACACCGGTCTCCCGTTTATATGTCGCGGAAAAGTAAGCTTGGCTGCTGAAGCCAAGCTTTTCTGCTGTTTCGGTCACGCCAAGACCGTTTTCCAGCAGTTCCGTCGCCGTGTTTATTTTCAGTCTGAGAAAATACTTGTGAATACCGATGCCCGCATACTTGTCAAAAATGCGTTTAAGTGTGGCATCGCTGACATTGCAAAAAGTTGCGATTTCCGAAATGGATGGCTGGCTGTTTATCTGGTTGTTCATATAGTTGACTGCCCTGCTGTAGATCAAGGCGTCCGGTGCGGTGGAAACTTCAGCCACACTGCCGTCACCGGCGAGGGAGAGGAACAGCTGGTATACATAAGTGGTCAGCATCTGCGGGTAGGAAGGTATTTCGTTAAAGGGGAGAAGGTATCTGTGTTCGATCAGACTCTGCTCAGGGACGGGATGATTCTTCAGTTTGTCGCGCACATAGTTGAGCATGGAATCAACCAGCTGTTTCTGGTCATCGGACAGATAAAATACTTTATTTTTGAGTGTGCTGACCAAAGCTCCCTCCAGTGAAAAGGAGAAGATCAGCAGGTGGGCACCGGAATCGGAATCCACGAAATACTTGTGCAGCTCCATCGGCTTGTGAAAAATGATCGCGCCCTCCGCAAGCGAATAAACCCGCTCATCACCGGAAGCGCAGATACTGCCGTCCATGACATAGACACACTCCCAAAAGTTATGTGTCTCTCCGGGGAAGTTGAAGCCCTGTTCACGATGCACCTCAAAAAAAGAATAGAATTTGTCAATGGTTATCTGGTTTCTGACATTGCTTGCCGGCCAAATCATATCTTACGCCTCGTTACGTCTCATATTGTTAGGATTCATATCCCGTCTCCGTATCGCCGGACCCGATATCATTAAGAATGAGCTGAAATCGTATATTTTTGAAGCGATATTGAATGGATATGTGGTTTCCTGTTGGTTTATAATGATAGCACAAGATAACAAAAATGTGAAGCGTGTAAACGCGAAAAGGTGGAAATATCGGCGAAGGAGAAGAATGATGAAGACAGAATTACTGATTATGGCAGCGGGAATGGGCAGCCGCTTTGGAGGTCTGAAGCAGATTGAGCCCATCGGACCGAACGGGGAGATCATCCTTGATTTTTCAGTCTATGATGCGGTTAAGGCAGGGTTTAACAAGGCGGTCATCGTCATCAAGAAAGAGATTGAGAAGGAATTCCGTGAGGCCTGCGGAAAGCGGATCGAGAAGATGATCGATGTGGAGTATGCGTTCCAGGAGCTGGATAAGCTCCCGGCCGGCTATAAGGTGCCTGACGGCAGAGTAAAGCCCTGGGGAACCGGTCACGCCGTTTTGTGCGCAAGAGATAAGATCAGTTCACCCTTTGCGGTAATCAACGCGGATGATTTCTATGGACAGACCTCCTATCAGCTGATCCACGACTGGCTGGTGGCAAACGAGGGAATGTGCATGGTGGGATATGAGCTGGGAAACACCCTGACCGAGAACGGAACCGTCTCCAGAGGAGTATGTGAAGTGGAAAACGGCAAACTGGTCAGTGTCACCGAGCACACTGCTCTGGACAAAAACTCCGGCATTCCCCTGGATACCATTGTCTCCATGAATATGTGGGGACTGGATACCGGCGTATTTCCTTATCTGGAAAGAGAATTCAAGGCATTCCTCGATGGACGGATCAATGAGCCCAAGTCCGAATTTTTCCTGCCCAGCGCAGTGAGCAAGCGCATTGCTGATGAGGGCAGAACCGTCAGTGTGCTGGAGACGAAGGAGCGCTGGTACGGCGTGACCTATCGGGAGGACATGCCCTCCGTGCGCGCGGCGATGGATAAGTTTATCAATGAAGGAATGTACCGGTAAGCGGTGCGCGGAAAGGATAAGTACCCGGCAGCTGCAGACAGCCTTTGAGGTCGGGGATGATAAGGAGAATACACTATGGAGCTTAATATAAAAAACATTTTGCGTCAGTTTGCGGTGGAGTCGTCGGCAGAACCCTATGGCAACGGTCATATCAACGATACTTACTGTGTCGAGTCACCCCGCTATATTCTTCAGCGGATTAACACCGGTATTTTTAAAAACCCCGATGAACTGATGGAGAACATTGAGAATGTGACCGCTTTTCTTGGGAAAAAGATCACTGCAGGCGGCGGCGACCCGAAGCGCGAGACGTTGACCGTAATCAAGACTGTCGATGGCAAAAATTATTATCGGTACGACGATGACAATGTATTCAGAATGTATCTGTTTGTGGAAAATACAAAGTCCATCGAGAACAGCAAGACCCCGGAGGATCTCTACGAGGCCGGAGTCGGTTTTGGGCATTTCCAGAAAATGCTGGCAGACTATCCGGCGGAGACTCTCCATGAGAGTATTAAGGATTTCCACCATACCCCCAAGCGGGTGGAGGCATTGAGGGAAGCGATCCGCCAGGATAAGGCCGGGCGCGCTGCCAGTGTGAAGGCGGAGATTGACTTTGCTCTGGAGCAGGCGGTCTGGGCGGATACGGTGATCAAGGGGATCGAGGCTGGACAGATTCCGCTGCGTGTCACCCACAACGACACCAAGATCAACAATATTCTCTTTGACCAGGAGAGCGGAAAGGCGGTCTGTGTGATCGATCTGGACACCGTCATGCCGGGAAGTATGCTGTATGACTTCGGCGATGCGCTGCGCATGGGCGGTTCTACGGCAGCGGAGGACGAGACCGACCTTGATAAGGTGTGGTTCGATGAGACTGCTTTTGAGGCCTTTGCAAAGGGATATTTAAGCGAGATGAAGGATGCACTGACGGAGACAGAGATAGAACTGTTGCCTTTTTCCGTAAAGCTTCTGACCTATGAGTGCGGTATCCGGTTCCTGACGGATTACTTAAATGGTGACACATACTTTAAAATTCACCGTGAGCACCATAATCTGGACCGGGCGAGAAATCAGTTCAAGCTGGTGGCGGATATCGCTGAGAAGGAAAATAAATTATGCGAAATAATCCGGAAGACAGTCGGATAATCAATCCGAGCCACGCGGACAACAGACCGGTGAAGTGCCATTTAACCTATGAGGAGCAGAATAAATGAAACCGAAGAAATTTACCTTAACCTATCCATGGGATGACAACGGATACAAACCCTATGTGGAATATGAGCTCGGTATGGATGAGTCTGGTTTTCTGATGCACATCAACGTCCGGGAGAGCGATCCACGCAGACGGGAGACGGAGCATCAGCGGGACATCTATAAGGACAGTTGCGTGGAGTGGTTCGTCAATTTTATGCCTGAAAGCTGTGACCGATATTTCAATTTCGAGACCAACGCCAACGGTGCGATGCACGTTGCTTTTCGCAGAGACCGCCACGAGGGGCAGATGCTGACGGCAGAGGATATTGCCGCATTGAACATCCAGGCTGATATAATGGAGAACACCTGGGAGGTCAGCTACAGTGTGCCGTTTTCACTGATCCGAAAATATATTCCGCAGTATCGGTTTGAGGAGGGCATGAAAATCAGGACGAATTTTTATAAGTGTGGGGATGAGACAGAATTTCCACATTACGGAATCTGGACGGAATATGCCCTGGAGAAACCGGATTTTCACCGGCCGGAATTTTTCGGCGAGATAGCACTGGACTGATAAAGTGGTTAGGGAACCATTTTTGTTGGTAGATATATTACTGTCGGTGGTCAGGACATGTATACTCTTGTCTATCGACGTTAGCGAAAGGAAATATACATATGTCAATTTTAGTGACCGGCGGTGCCGGATATATCGGCAGCCACACGGTGGTGGAGCTGCAAAATTCAGGCTATGATGTGGTGGTGGTGGATAACCTGTCCAACTCCAACAAAATATCTTTGGAGAGAGTCAGTGCCATCACCGGCAAGCCTGTGACCTTTTATGAAGCGGATATCCTGGATCGGGATGCGCTGGATGCGATGTTTGAGAAGGAGCAGATCACGGCCTGTATCCACTTTGCCGGATTGAAGGCGGTTGGAGAGAGCGTTGCGAAGCCCTGGGAGTATTATCAGAATAACATTGCGGGGACTCTTGTGCTGGTGGATGTGATGAGAAAGCATAACTGTAAGAATCTGATCTTTTCCTCCTCCGCGACCGTCTACGGCGATCCGGCCATGATCCCCATCACAGAGGAATGTCCCAAAGGAACCTGCACAAATCCCTACGGCTGGACGAAATCCATGCTGGAGCAGATCCTCAGCGACATACAGAAGGCGGATCCGGAGTGGAATGTGATCCTGCTTCGCTATTTCAATCCCATCGGTGCCCACAAGAGCGGAACCATCGGAGAAAATCCCAACGGCATCCCCAACAACCTGATGCCCTACATCACTCAGGTGGCGGTGGGAAAGCGCCCTGAGCTGGGTGTATTTGGAAATGATTACGACACGCCTGACGGCACGGGAGTCCGTGACTATATCCATGTGGTGGATCTGGCCGACGGACATGTGAAGGCACTGAAAAAGCTGGAGGAAAATCCGGGACTGAAAGTGTACAATCTGGGCACCGGGACGGGCTGCAGTGTGCTGGATATGGTGAAGAACTTTGAAGCGGCCACCGGGGTCAAGGTCCCCTATGTGATCAAGGAGAGAAGACCCGGGGATATTGCGACCTGCTATGCGGATGCAAGTAAGGCGAAGGCAGAGCTTGGTTGGGAGGCCAAGTACGGTATCCGGGAGATGTGCGAGGATGCATGGAGATGGCAGAGCCAGAATCCGAACGGGTATTAAAAACAACCTGTTTATCTGCATTCAGGACGGGTTGAAATGTATGCTTAAATGAAGTTATCTGACTGATGAAAATGGTTGGAAGAATAGAGAGAGAGCTGTGAGAACGGATTCCGTTTTTTGCGGCTCTTTTTCTTGTATCGGCTGAGCCTGAGATGGTTTTTTCTGTTATATACCGTAAAACATTAATATTTCCTGTCGATATATGTAAATTCTGGAAAAAATCCGAAATCTGTTTACTTGATTTTGGTAATAAGATACGATATGTTGAAAGTGGATAAGTCTGCCCTGTGAAAGGAGTAATTTATGTTAAAGATGATTATAGCTGATGACGATGAAATTATCCGTATTCGACTGGTGAAGAAGATTGATTGGAAGTCAATGGGTTATGAAGTTGTCAGCGAAGCAGCTGACGGCAGGGAATTGCTGGAAAAGACGTTAAAGTATAAACCGGACGTTGTCTTGACAGATATAAAAATGCCATTTATGAGCGGCATTGAGTATGTGGAGGCGGTCAGACGGAATCAATTGCAGACGGAGATTGTGATCATTACCGGATATGCGGAATTTGAGTATGTGCAGAAATTACTGCATCTTGGGGTATGCGGCTATCTTTTGAAGCCTCTGGACAAGGAGGAATTGAAGGAGTGCATGTGCAAGCTGAGAGACAAGATTTCACATAATCAGGAACTGGAGGCCATGGTCCGGCAGGATAAGGCCAGAGGCGAAGAGATCAGCATCAATTACGCGATGCCGGAGGAAATCAAAAAGACACTGGTAGATACATTTCTGGAGGGAAAAGCGGTAGAGGTCTTAACACTCATCGAAACCTATCACACAGAGATGTGTGTTAACCGTGTGTCGTTTTATCAGATGAAGCAGAGCTATACATACCTGTTTAACAGCATATACAGAGCGCTGAGGGAAAAGGGCAAGGTGGACGATGAGGTCAAGGGCCTTATGCTGACCCTGTTTGAGGACCCATTTTCGGAGCTGAAAGACGGAAAAGAGCTGCTGGATTTTATCCGGACATTATTGGAGAAATTGCTTGGAAGTCTGCAGCGCAGGGAAAATGAAGAGGAAAATCTTCATTTGCAGAAGTCGCTGGACTATATAGACAAGCATTTTGCACAAAACATATCCATGGCTGAGGTGGCAAACCATATTGGCGTCAGCTACGGATATCTGAGCTATATCCTGAATGAGAGTGTGGAGGGTGGTTTCGTCCGGATATTGAGAAACAGAAGGATGAAGGAGGCCAAAAAACTGCTCACAAGCTCTGATCTGAAAATATATGATATCGCGGAACAGTGTGGTTTCACCAACTCCAGGTATTTCTGCACGATGTTTTATTCGGATATGGGAATGACACCGACGGAGTACCGAAAGAGAAATTATAGGGGAAGTGGTAAGCAGGATGTTTAAACGAGGAGAACATACGATAAAAGGTAAAGTATTGAAGATATCGTTGGCAATACTTTTTGCCTATGCCCTGGGCCTGATGGTGATTATCGGGGGGATTTTTCCGGAGCGGTACATGGAACTGCAGAAGCAATTGAATATGGATATCCTGACCAATGCAAATCAGTGTCTTTCTGCGGAGCTGGAGAATATCTACCGGGAATATGAAAATCTGATGGCGGACGAGGAGGTGGTAAAGGCGCTGGAGGACAGCAGATCCTGGTTTGACACCTCAAAAGTAAATGAAGAATACAGGAGTATCCGATATAAGAATGCGCAGACATTTCTGGAAGAAAAAAGAGAAACCGTCTTATTTCTGTCGGCAAATTCCATCGCTGAACTTGTATTTATGGTGGAAGACCCGGCAGGCAGTCTGGTTGTTGTGGGGGAAAGTGAAGTCCAGCAAAATGAACGCCTTATGGAATACCTGACTGAAGTCGGGGAAGATATTGTTTTTTTCAGCATGGCCCAGTTCAGTGAAGATACGGCAGACTGGGATGAGTTTGCTGTTTGCCTGCCTGTTTTCGACGACAGAGGGGAGCGGTTGGGCAGCATCTGTTTCTGGTTAAACCGGGAGAAAGAGTATGTACTCTGGGGGGATGATGCATTAATTCTGATCAATAAAGAACGCGAGATCATGTTTTGCAGCGGAAATATCCAGGGAATCCTGCCGGAGGATGTTCTGTCGGCCGGAGATGATCGGTATGAAAAAGATATCAATGGAATTAAGTACCTGGCGGCCAGCACAGAACTGCGTCTGTACGATTGGGAGATCGTGCATTTGCTTTCCACAGAGCGCCTGCAAAATATGCTCAACGAAACGATTATCTTTGCGGTATGTGCCATCGTGGCAGTGCTCTTTCTGGCATTACTGTTAATGGGGTCTTTGTCCAGGATGATCTGTTACAATATCGAGACCGTCACATCAGAGATGGACAGTTTTCTGGGAAAGAGAAAACGGCAAGCCGTGAGTGACCGGAGAGAAAAACGCTGGAATGAACTGTCAAATCGGCTCAGTATGAATCAGAAGCTGTGGATGTATTATGGTGTCATCATTATTTTGCCGATGATTCTCGTCTCCATGGTGGTGTACAGCAAATGTCAGCACACCATACGGACTGAGTACGAGCAAAATGCCCAGATCCTCAGCGACTATACCTATCAGATTGTGGAGAATCAGCTGTACGATGACATGAATACGCTGAAAACCGTTCTGGTAGACACGCCGCTCCTGGAAAATATGTACAGATACGCGCGGAGTGAGGATCAGGAGGCGAAAAAACAGCTCTATTATGATATCGGGATGCGGATACAGCAGATCAGTCCGGATTGTGAGATCAGTTACTATGATGCCCGGGGGAATTTCGTTCTTTCCTGGCCAAATATGGAGGAGCAGAGGAAAAGTAATCTGAAGGTAACCACCGAATACAACGAAAAAACGGTGTGGAACGAGTACAACCACCAGTACAGTTTTTACATGGTCAGAAAGATATATATGAAATCCAGCGAGTATGTGGGTGACATCGGATTTCTGGCATTGCAGATCCATGAGGATGCCTTGTTTGGTAAATTGAAAAATATGAACAGCGATATTGAGTATTGCTTTGCGGATAAGGATAATCTGATTTTTGCCTCCAGCAGCACGGAGGTTTTGGGCACTGATCTGGGACAGGCCTACATGGAGGAAAAGGGAATGCGCTATTCCGGCGATTTGTCGCAGTATGGGATCAGAGCATTTATCATCGTCTCAGAGGAGGCCATGTACGACCAGACGGCAGAACTGATGTGGATACTCCTTCTATGGACTCTGGTCTGCATTTCGGTGGCGATTGTGGAGGAGAGACGCTGCTGCTCGGATATTCTGGATTCGGTGGCAGCGGTGAATCATGCTCTGGTGATCGGGGAGGAGATCGATCTGTCTGTGCAGAAGGGCGATGAGCTGGATGCGCTGATCTTTTCTGTGGACAGGATGAAGGACCGGATCAATGCACTGATCGATGAGTTGTATGAACATGAAATTATTACCCGTGAACTGGAGCTCAAGGTATTTCAGGCACAGATCACTCCACACTTTTTATGTAATATTCTGGAGCAGATCAACGCGCTGATTGACATGGAGGATGAGCGGGCCGGCACACTGGTTCTTCTGTTGGGGAAATTCTTCCGCCAGGGAATCAGTCAGGACAAGCAGCTGATCACCTTGAACGAGGAAATCGAATATACCAGAGTATATACGCAGATCCACCAAATCATGCTGGGAGAAAAGCTGGAAGTGATCTGGGACATACCGGAGCAAATGCTGTCCTGTCGTACCGTCCACTTTTTGCTGCAGCCGATTATTGAAAACAGCCTTAAGCATGGACAGTACATGAAAAATGATTATCGCCGGATCATTGTGAGAGGATATGAGCGGGGGGACTCGATCATCATCGGTGTGTCGGATAACGGAGCAGGGATATCAAAAGAAAAATTGAGCGAACTGAGAGAGAGCCTTCAGAATAAAAAATCAGAGGGCAAATCCAAGGGATTAAAGAATGTTCATGCGAGACTGAGACTGACCTTTGGGGAACACTGCGGAATCAGGATATACAGCGTAGAAAATAAGGGTGTCTATGTGTATATGAAGCTGCCGAAGGAGTTGTAAAATCTGAAAATTCTGGAATAAACCCGAAATCCCTTACGTTGTGGCGATTTAGTGCAAAAGATATAATATTTTTATAAAAAAAGGACGGAGATGCCATGATGCAAGGGAGAAGGGTAAGTTTATCACTGTTTCCGTTTCAGGGCGTTTATGGGGATATCAAAGCGTTGGAAATTGCTAAGGAAGTCGGCGTAGATGCAGTGGACTTCTGCCTGACCGGCAAACGTTTTGATGTCAGAAACCCCGAATCGGTGTATAGCAGATCAGATGATGAGATCGCTAATTATTTTGCGGGAATTAAAAACAGAGCAGACGAGCTGGGTATCGTCATATGCATGACACACGGGCATCTGGAAGGGTTCAAACAGATCGAGGAAGAGGATACCGCACTGGTAGAAAACATCCGCAGGGATCTGCTTGCGACGAAAATACTCGGAGCACCCGTCTGTGTGCTTCATGGGGTCACCACGATACATATGGGTCCGGACTGTGATCCGCAGCTCATGCGCGAGCTTAATTTCCGACTGTTTACTCAGGTGCTTCCCTATGCCAGGGAATATGATGTGAAGGTCGCGACAGAGACCTTTGGCAATGCAGCCCGCTATGGTGTCTGCGATTTTTTCGGGAATATCGATGAGTTTATCAAAACCTTTAACCGGATCTGTGCGGTGGAGGATTTTAGAAAGTACTTCACGATCTGTGTGGACACCGGTCATTCCAATCTGGCCAGCCGTTACAATGCAAATCCGTCACCGGCCGATGTGATCCGGATGCTGGGCGGCAGTATCAGCACGCTTCACCTTCATGACAATGATACATACACGGATCAGCACAAGATCCCCATGACCGGAACCATCGATTGGAACGATGTGTTTGATGCTCTGGATGAGGTCGGATACAGCGGATATTACAATATGGAACTTTCGCTTAAATGGTTTGGCGGGGATATGATGCAGGACTCTGCTGCGTTTGCCGTCAAGGTCATGAAGCATTTTTTGAAGAAACGATATAACACGAAGGGGGAAACAGTCGATGGATGAGACGAAGGCGATTGTGAAAGCAGATCGGCGAAAAAAATCCGGAATGGCGGAAAAGCTTCGGAGGGAAAAGGTTAAGTTCCGTAGAAATAAGGGGTTGTTGGCTATGTGTATTCTGCCGGCGATCAAGATTATCATTTTTTCCTACCTGCCGATGATCGGTATTATCATTGCGTTCAAAAATTTCAGAGCAGTGGACGGTATTTTCGGAAGTGATTGGGTGGGACTGAAGAACTTTGAGTTCTTCTTCAAATCCAACGATGCCTGGCGGGTAATGCGCAATACTCTCACCTTTAATGTGGTTAATATTGTGACCAGCCTGGTGACTAATGTGGTGGTGGCGCTGCTGCTGTATGAGATCTCAAACCGGATCGCGCTGAAGGTTTATCAGACGGTACTGTTCGTCCCTTATTTCTTTTCCATGGTACTGGTTGGTCTGATGCTGACGCCTCTCCTCACCTCCAACGGAGGTCTGCTGACCCAGCTGATCGAAAATATTTGGGGGAAGGAAATTAACTTCTACGCGGAGCCGAAGGCCTGGCTGATCATCCTGCCCATCGTCAATCTCTGGAAGGGCGTAGGCTACGGAAGCTTGATATATTACAGTTCGCTGATGTCCATCGATTCTGCCCTGTTTGAGGCTGCTGAGATTGATGGAGCAAACAAATTCCAGCGGATCCGTCATATCTCCATTCCCACGCTGATGCCGATGGCCTGTGTGCTGACGATCATGAATGTAGGCGATATTCTGAACTCGGGTCTGGGCCTGTTCTACTATGTAACCCGTGACGCAAAACAGCTGTATGAGTGGACGGATGTTATCGATACATATGTGTTCCGGTCGTTGACTACCGGAGCTAACTTCTCCGTCACTTCAGCGGTAACCCTGTTCCAGAATGTGGTCGGCCTGATCCTGATTGTGGTCACCAACAAGATCGCAAGGTCAGTGGACAAAGAATATGCACTGTATTAAGGAGGGACAGCGGCGATGAAGCGAAAAAGTAAAGACGAAATATTGATGAAGATCATTGTGCACGCGGTTTTGCTCACGTTTGTGATCTTGACCATATTCCCGATGGTGTTTACCGTCATCATCTCCCTGACCGATCAGAAGAGTCTGGCGAACATCGGATACAGCCTGATTCCGGAAAGCTGGTCATGGGATGCCTACAAATATCTGTTTCAGGCACCGGCACAGCTGCTGAACGGATACAAAAACTCCATCATTATTACGGTGGGAGGTACCATCGGAAATGTGCTCCTCACCCTGTTGATGGCCTATCCGCTCTCCAGACCGGACTTTGCCTACAAGAAGTTCTTTAATGTGTTGGTATTTATTCCGATGCTGTTCAGCGGCGGTATGGTGGCGAACTATCTGCTGATCGTCAAGTATCTGGGATGGAAGAACAATTATCTGTCGGTTATGGTTCCGGCCATGTGCGGCTCCTTCAACGTATTTATGCTGAGAGTGCTGCTGCAGGATGTTCCCATGTCCTTGCAGGAGTCGGCGAAAATCGACGGCGCCAGTGACTTCCGCACGCTGCTGACCATCGTGATGCCCCTCTCCAAACCGGCACTGGCCACCCTGGCATTGCGGAGTATTCTGGCGTACTGGAACAATACTACTTCTCCTCAGCTGTACCTGATTAAGCCCGACAAGCACCCCATCACTATGATTCTGCAGAATATTGTGGATGTAGTCACCGAGATGAAACAGGCGCTGCTTGATCCCAGTACATCGGGAGGATTGATGATTGATCCGAATGATATTCCTTCCGACACGATTATCTATGCCCTGATGGTGGTGGCCACCGTTCCGCTTTTGCTGGTGTTCACCCGCCTGCAGAAATATTTTTCCAAGGGTATGGTTTCCGGCGGCGTGAAGGGTTGATTGTGGCTTGAGAAGTCGAACGGCTTATGAATTTTACGGCGAATGCCGCTAAAATAATCCAACAAAAAAGAAAAGGAGAAATGAAAAATGAGAAGTAAGAGAATCATGGCACTGCTTTTGGCTCTGGTGATGATGTTCAGTCTGGCCGGCTGTGGCGAGAAGACCCAGCCTACTGAGGCACCCACCGACGCGCCCAAGGCAACCGACGCTCCCGCTGCAGGAGCAACCGATGCACCCACTGATGCACCTACCGAGGCACCCGCAGTGGACACCTCCAAGCACGTTGACCTGAGCTGGTATATTTCCATCAAGACCAGTGATGACATGGAAGAGGTTTTCGCGGAGGCGAACAAGATCTTCAATGATAAGATCAATGCAGACGTGGAGTTTAACTTCCTGGGCAGCAACAACGATTACAAGACCAACATGAACCTGATGATCGGAACTCAGGAGGAGTTCGATATCTGTTACACCGATAACTGGTCTCTGCTCTACTCTGACTGTGTGGCACAGGGCGGTTTCCTGGATATCACCGACATGCTGCAGACCGTTACCCCCGAGCTCTGGGCAGCAATCCCCGAGGAGGCGTGGGATGCATGCCGTATCAACGGACGCATCTACGGTATCCCCAACACCCAGCAGTGGGCACGTTCCGCAGGTTATCTGTACAATGCAAAGTACTATGAGGAGTACGACGGAAAATCCGTTGACAGCCTTGGCGATCTGGCTGACTACATCATCCGCGTAAGCGAGGGCGAGGCGGCTAAGGGAAACAAGTGGGATTGTCAGGCAAGTGGTGCTAAGGACTGGATGTACGACTACTGCCAGACCGTTGGCTGGGAGTTTATCGGCGGACAGCAGATCCCCGGTCTTGCAAACGGTACCGAGGAGCACCCCACCGTATTTAACCAGTTCCTGACCGATGAGTACAAGGAGATCATCCAGGCTAAGGCTAAGCTGTATGTGGCAGGATGTATTCCTTCCGATATCCTGACCTCCAGCACCACCTATCCGGTGAGCAACCAGATTGCTTGCTTCGAGAACCTGGGTATGTCCGATGAGGTAGAGCAGCAGAACACCAAGGTGGATTGGGAAGGCGTTGTGCTTATCCGTCCCGGTATCAGTCTGCTGACCACCGACAGTGTAACCGCTACCATGACCGCTGTATCCGCTACCTCCAAGAACCCTGAGAGAGCACTGCTTGCGATCCAGGAGATGTACTTTAACGGAGAACTCGTTGACCTGATGAAGCTGGGTATCAAGGACAAGCACTACACCGTGGATGATCTTGGACGCTACACCAAGATTAAAGGCGCCGCATACACCGGCGTTAGCTACAAGATGGGCTGTACCTTCTCCGGTATGATTCCTTCCTCCTACGCGGATCTGGACCGCTGGGAGAGAACCGAGGAGTGGAATGCAAACGCAGTTCCTTCTTCCCTGCTGGGCTTCAACTATGATACCAGCAAGTGCCCTACCGAGATCACAAACTGCCAGGCAGTGGTTAACGAGTACCACAAGATCTTTATGGCAGGTGCGTACGGTGAAGACACCATGAAGTACTATGAGGAGTTCATTGATAAGCTTGAGGCAGCAGGCGTAGATACCGTTATCGCTGACAAGCAGGCACAGATCGATGCGTTTCTTGCGAGCAAATAAAACTGATTGAAAGGGACTGTTAATAGCTTTCAGTTCCGAGTGATAAATGAAGGAGTCCCCGTGAATAACCCCGAGAAACGCATTCTTGATTTATTCACGAGGGACTCTTTTCGTCAACATGGCTGATGAAGAGGAGATAAGAAAAGATGATTTTAAATTTGGTCCACAGGGCGGCACTGTCCGATACCTATCGGTTCCAGCAAAAGTGTGCCCATGATCTGAAATTGAAGACGACGGTGTACGTCGGTACCGGGCTGTTGGATAATCAGCAGGTGATCGATATGGTAAAAGCCGATCAGGCGGAGTACGGAGATGAGGTGGGCATCTGGCTGTCTGCCCTTCCCGGGATGCCGGACACTCAGGTATGGCTGTTAAGTGATGCGGATAAGCAAAAGGTAGTGGAGTATTCCATCGACAAATATAAAGAGGTATTCGGATGTGCGCCCAGGGCGGTGTCCAACTATGTGCTGGATGCGCAGCTGATCCGGATGATCAAGGAGTACTGCCCGGAGGTGACCATCTGCGTGGCAGGCTGCTTTGAGGAGGGTGTGAAGGTATTCCACGGCTGCAACAATTCCTGGTATCTGTTCTCCGAGGGAATGAGCTGGAATCCCTGGTATCCGTCCAAAACCCAGTCAATCCGGCCCGCGGAAAATGAGGAGGACTGGGCAGGCGTGGTGGCAGTTCCCCACTTGAGCCGTGATCTGGTGCTGGGCTATGAGGGAAGAAATGACTTCTTTGCCAGCCATCCGGCCAATGTGCAGCGCGGTCTGGCAAATGAAGGGATGATCCATGAGTACGATTTTAATCTGGCGGATCAGTACCGGATGCAGGGAGATTTCAACGACGGCTTTTCCTACTATCAGATCCATGTGGGTTCCGGCTGGCTCCACCACAATATCAATATCATCGATCCCGATGAGGTGACTCAGGCGCTTTATCTGGAAACGCTTCAGTATATGCGTAAGCTTCGCGACGAGGGCGAAGTGGTGGATATGTATATGAGCGAGTTTGCGGAGTATTACAAGAAAACGGTTCCCATCGGAAAAGCGGATGTGGCGGTTGGAAAGGATATTCTTTACGGCTCCGGCAAGCATTATTTCTGGATCACCAACCCGGATTACCGCGTACTGGTGGATACCTTCCAGGGAGGCTCCATCGGAGATCTGCGCCCCTATGCGGGAAAATATGAGTCCTTTACCGGCGTAGATTCGGAGTCCCTTGTGATGAATTCCTACCCTTATATTATCCAGTCCCAGTACCGTTCCGGGTTTAAAAATCACTATGTGGACGGAAGCCGCACCACCCTGCTGGTGGAGCATGGCGGGGAAAAGAAGGATATGTGCGAATATCCGTCCAAGGTGCAGAAGGTGAACAGAGTCGGCGAGGATGTGGAACTTTGCCTTGCTCCGGTAGAAATGGTTTTCGGAGACGACTTTGGCGTGAAGCTTCAGACGGTTTACACCTTTAAGCGGGGCGGTCAGATCATCATCACCAGAAACGTGCTGGAGAGAACGGATGCGAAAGGGGAACTTAAGCTGACCGAGTATGTGAAGGGCTGCTATGGATTCACCGAGTATCCGGAGAAAATGAAGGGAATCAGGCTGACAGCCGGTGACGGGGAGAGCTTCGATTATCAGTACGCCGACCGCAATCTGGTGACAGAAGGCGGCAGAGAGGTGAGTGTATCCATCCCTCAGATCACCACGGAGGTTGTCCTCAGCGCCTTGACAGCGGCGGATAGCACAGAGATCGCGGACGGAACACTGTTCTCGCCCTTCTACACCATGAAGGTGAATTATACACTGAACGATACCGATAAGGAGGTAAGCACATGTCTGCAGATAAGAAAAATGACGGAGTAATTTACCGCTGCCCTGCCTGCTTGGGAACGCTGAACGATGTGACCATCTTTGCGGACAAAGATGGTATTTACCGCTGCCTGAAATGCGGGTATAATGGAGATTATGAAAACCTGATGGAGCAGTACGCACGGTTCAGATCCAAATACAAGTTGATGAAAACCAGGCTGACGCTGGAGGAGCAGAGGCAGATGTAATCTCCGGACTGAGGGGGAAAACGCGGTGATCGGAAGAAAGGAAATGGGATCATGAAAGCAATCAAAGAGAACAAATTCGGCATGTTTATCCACTGGGGGATCTACTCCCAGTTAGGCCTGCAGGAGCAGGCCATCGCCCGCTACGACATGGACCCGGCGGAGTATGAAAAGCTGGCGGAGACCTTTAACCCGGTGAAGTATGACCCGGAGCAGTGGGTGCTGCTTGCGAAGAATGCGGGGATGAAGTACATCTGCTTTACCACAAAGCATCACGACGGCTTTTGTATGTGGGATACAAAGTACACGGACTACAATATCATGAATACTCCCTACGGCAGGGACGTGTTAAAGGAGCTGGCAGAGGCCTGTGAGAAGCACGGAATGCTTCTGTCCCTGTACTATTCCTGCCCGGACTGGAACTATGAGTACGGACGGAATCCTCATGCGACCCACCAGTGGAAGGCCAAGGAGAAGGTGGATCTGGAGAAGTACATCACATACATCAAAAACCAGATCACAGAGCTGCTGACGGGCTACGGAAAAATCTACACCTTTTTCTGGGATATTCCCCCGAGAATCGAGGATAGAAGCTTAAATGAGCTGGTGAGAAAGCTGCAGCCGGGCATTTATATCAATAACCGAGGCTTTGACGAGGGCGATTTCTCCACGCCGGAGCGTGGATATAAGGATGTGGGCAGCAATCGGTTTGAGCAGATGACGGAGGCCTGCAACGCGGTGGGTGAGCAGAGCTGGGGATACCGGGAAAACGAGGATTATCATTCGATTCGGTATCTGACCATGGCGATCGATAAGATCATGGCCATGGGCGGAAGCTACCTGCTGAACGTGGGGCCGAAGCCGGACGGAACCATCGATGAGAAATCGGCGGCAATGATCAGACGGGTCGGAGACTGGTACAACCGGATGGAGGGCTGTCTGGAGGAGACCGACGAGGACACCTTCTCTTACAAGATCAGAAAATATAAACATCTGGTGACGAAAAAGGACGGAAAGAGCTATTTCCACTTTTTTAACGGAATCAGCTCATCAGCCCTGGCCTTTGAGATTTACCCGAACGTTCCGCAGAGCGTGAGACTGATGAACACAGGGGAGAATCTTCCCTTTGCGGTCTGCAAGCTGCCGGAGTATCTGGACGACGAGACGGGAATCGCGAAGACCTTCTTACATATTCAGGGCATTCCGATTGACGAGCTGGAGTCGGAGCCGATCGTGGTGGAGATTAAGTGGTAAAACGGTAACAGCAAAATAAACCCTCCCTGTGCTCCAAGGAGCACAGGGAGGGGAAGAAAAAGTGTCAAAGCGCAACACGGGCATTTAATTTGGAGGATTCGACGCATTTGAGAACGATTTCCAATGCTTTTTTGCCCTCCTCACCGTCCACCTCGGGTGACCGGTGATTGATGATGCAGGAGGCGAAGGCCGCAGACATACCGGAGTCACAGTCCTCCACACGGATAACCTCCCGGCTTCCATCTCTCATCAGGAGAGTGATGGGATCATCGGAATAACGGTTGGCCTCGATAATCCCGTTTTCACAGTAGAGCGTGGTTTCATTATAGCCTTTGCCATAGTGTGTCCAGCTTGCTTCCAATGTACCGACGATGCCGGATTTGGATTCCAGAATGCAGATGGCATTATCATCCAGACCGATGAGCTCTCCGTCAGGTGTTTTCTTATCCAGCGTGAGGACTTTGGCTGTAATGTATTTAATGTCATCATTGATCAGCCAGTGGATCAGATCAGCCTTGTGAATGCCGATATCACCTAAAGCACCTAAACCGGCCTGCTTTTTATTGAAAAACCAGGTTGCATTGCTTTTTTCCACGCTCCAGCCCTCCGGACCACCATGACTGAAGATCGTTCTGAAGCTGATGATGCGTCCCATTTTGCCGGAGTCCAGAATCTCTTTGATTTTTCGATTGAGAGGCTCGAAGCGCTGATTGTGGGCCACCATCAGGTATTTTTCCGCCTTGTCCGCAGCTGCGATCATGCTTTCGGCTTCCTCCAGAGTCACGGCAATGGGTTTCTCACACAGAACATGTTTTCCATGTGCGAAAGCCTGCAGTGTCATTTCACAGTGGAAGCGATTTGCAGTACAGATGATGACACCGTCCACAGAGGGGTCGTTTAATACCTCCTCATAGGTGGAGTATGCTTTGCAGCTATACTGTTCAGCGAATTCCCTGCAGCGATCCTGGTTAATATCAAAGAACCCGCATAAATTGATGTTTGCGTTATGATGACATTCCGGTGCGTGGCGATGCTCCGTGATCGCTCCGCAGCCGATGATTGCAATTCCTACCATAATTTTTCTCTCCTACAGTTCAACAACACCTTTAATGTAGTTTTTGGGTTTGTGTTCCAGCGTTTCGAATGCCTCGCTGATCTGCTCCAGTTTGAAGCGATGCGTGATGATATCCTCGTTATGGAAGGTACCGTTGTTGATCAGGGACACTGCTCTGCGCATATCGTCTGTGGGAACGACAGCATAGGGGGGATGCGCGACAATGATGGAGATACCCCTCTCAATTGCCGGTCTGAAGTCGAAGGAATCACAGGGCCCTTCATGGGAACTCATCAGAACCAGTCTGCCTGCATTTTTCAGGTAACTCATACAGGTGTTTAAAAGCCTGGGGATACCCGTTCCCTCGATGACAAAGTCACACATATGACCGTTGGTGATCTCTTTAATTCTGGCGACAACATCCTCCTTCATGGAGTTAATGGTGTGGGTGGCTCCGTATTTTTTTGCCAGCTCTAATTTGCTGTCATCAATATCGACAGCGATTAAAGCGGTCATCAGATTTCCGGCCATGGCCTGAGTACACCAGAGGCCCATGGGGCCGCAGCCCTGGATCAGACCGTAATCACCGATTTTGGGTGCCGCTGCGCCCACAACGGTCGTAATGCATTTTAAGGGTTCGCCGATGGCGTTGTCCAGTGGGATATGGGGGAGCACTTTATAGCAGTGTTCTTCTTCAGCGATATTGTATTCGCCGAAGCCGCCCATATATCCCGGCTCGGTTACGATATCTCCGATTTCGAGAGAATGGACCAGCTCACCTTTTTCAACGACCTCCCCCACCCATTCGTGTCCGGGTACCATGGGGTACAGGCTGCGGTAGCTCTCAGAGGTTCCTTTCCAGTGATTCAGCTCCCAGTTACACAGGCCGCAAAGCTTTATCTTCACAAGCACCTGGGTGGGCCCGGGGATCAGATCCTCTTCACGGATCTCAAATGTACCTTCTTTAACCAGATAGGCTCTTTTGCTTAACATTTCAGTCTCCTTTCGACGGTTTATCTAAAGCAAGATAAGCATATCATTTGGTCTTGGCCGGATGAATGTACGATCCAGACGGTGAGCTTGAAAAAAACGACTTTTTGCAGGATTGAATGGCGATGTGATACCGACGGTACCGTTTGACATGAGCAGAAACAGGAGGAAATGTGATGAATGTAGAATACTGTACAAGGGGACGGCTGATGAACCAGTATGCCAGTCATTCGCATGCCGTGTGGGAAATCATCGTTGTGGAAGCCGGTAATATAGACATGGTTATCGATGACCGGACATATAAGGTTGGAAAGTCCAGCGTGATTGTCCTGCCGCCAAATGCGATTCATTCAGCCAGCTCCGACACAGAGTTTCATGATATTTTTGTTCAGGCGAAAAACCTGGATTTCTATGGAGTTCAGATCGTGCAGGATACGGATAACAGTATATTGACGCTGATGAATTTACTGAATAAAGTATTGCTGGAAGCGGAAAAAAATTACAGAAATATTGCCGATGCGCTGATGGAAACGATATGTCAGTACATTCAAAAGCTGATGAATGTGAACATTAAGTATGGCTTTGCTGAGCAATTAAAAAATACTATCTTTGAAGGATTTTCAGATGCGGATTTTTCAATCAAAAAGGAGATTGAGAAGATCGGATTCCAGCAGGATTATATGAGAAGGTGCTTTAAGGAGGAGACAGGGAGAACGCCGTTGGAGTATCTTACCTATCTGAGGATAAATCTGGCCAGAAATTTACTGGTGCAGGCTACGTTTGTAAGTGTGGAGGATGTTTCAAGGAATTGCGGATTTAAAGATAGTTACTATTTTTCTACCTGTTTCAGAAAGCATACCGGAGTTTCGCCTTCCAGGTATCGAAAACAGTATCGAGAGTTGTAAAAACTGAGTCAATATTTCACTATTTTTAGCCATTATAACGCAAGAATAATCGATCAGGCAATGATAAAATAACCATAGAGAAGATCAGAAAGACGGTTAGGGGAAATAACCCTTGACAACCCCGTGGGTGGGTGATATTTTGAAAAAATAAACGATAATGGAGGGTAAGTGATGGCTCTGATTCAAATGAATTATTATTCTGAGGCAATTAAATGTGTGGTTCCGGTCAATGTGATTCTTCCGGAGATTCCGAAACGTGATCCCGGTGTGGGAGCACCGGAGGTGGAGAGCTACAAGACGCTGTACCTGTTCCACGGTCTTGAGGGAGATCACACGGTATGGCTGAGAAGGAGTAATATTGAGCGCTATGCGGCGAAGTATAATCTGGCAGTGGTGATGCCTGAGGTGGGCAGAAGCTGGTACACGGATACCTGCTATGGAATTAAGTATTTTACCTTTGTGACCGAGGAACTTCCCAAGGTTTGCCGCAGCTATTTTAAGGGCATGAGCGCAAAGAGGGAGGACAATCTGGTGGCAGGGCTCTCGATGGGCGGTTACGGTGCCTTGAAGGCGGCACTCCGCTGTCCGGACAAATTCTTTGGCTGTGTAGCACTTTCCGGTTCTCTGGATATCACCAGAAAGGGACGTGGTCAGGCGATGCTGCCGGAATGGCGGGCGATCTTTGACCATAACCTGCAGTCCACGCTGGATCTGGAGGGGACAGACCATGATCTGTATGCGCTGACCCGCAAGCGCAAGGCTGAAGGTGTGGAGTTTCCCAAACTGTACCTGTGGTGCGGAACGGAGGATGCCCTCATCGGGGTCAACCGCCAGTACCGGGATCTGCTTGAGGAGCTTGGGATAGAATATATCTACAAGGAGTCCGAGGGTAATCACAGCTGGCACTGGTGGGATTTACATATTCAGGACGGGTTGAAATGTTTGCTGGAAGAATAGTAGGATATGAGGAAAAATGAAATGAAAAGCATACAAAGAAAAGCGCGTGTGAAAGAGATTTTGTTTCCGGAGCGGGCCTTTTGGAAGCAGGTAGCCAGATTCGGAACGTCCATCGCGCTGCAGAATCTGACAGTGGCACTGTTCGGCATGATCGACGTTTCGATCATCAGCGATATGGGGGAGAACGCAGTCTCAGCGGTATCGCTGGCCAACCAGGTGTTTTATGTGGCCAGTCTGATTACCTTCGGCATCACCAGCGGAGCATCCGTCATCCTTTCCAGGCATTACGGTGCGGGCGATGAGAAGGAGTTTAAAAAGGCGTTTACCGTGATGTGCTTTTTGTGTACAGTGGTCAATGCGGTTATTATGGCGGCATCCTTCGGAATCCCCAGACTGCTGCTGGCCATGTACACCGACGATCCGGTGCTGATCGCTGAGGGCGCGATCTACCTGATTATCACTGCGCCCATGAATCTGTGTTACGGAATCTCGAATTCCATGGCGTCCTTTTTCCGCTCTGTGAACCGGCCGTCGGCACCGCTGGTGGTATCGCTGGTTACTGTGGCACTGAAGACCGGGCTGAACATGGTGTTTATCTATGGATTCGGGATAATTCCCGCCATGGGTGTGGCCGGTGCTGCAGTGGCTACGCTGCTTTGTAAGGTGGCGGAGCTGGTATTGTATCTTGGCTTTTATGCCGCATTCAGGGAGAAACAGTATTGCTTCCGGGGCGGAGATTTTGCATATATTAGGAGAAACAGTGTCGGCGGTTTCCTGAGAGAGACGCTGCCGGTTATTCTCAATGAGAGCCTGTGGGGCATCGGTCTGTCCTCCTTCAACATGGTATTTGGCCGTATGGGCGTGGTGGCGGTCTCCGCCATGAGTATTGCGCAGCAGATGGAGAAGCTGGGTAATGCGTGCTTTTACGGTGTTTCCATCGGAGCCTGCGTGACCATCAGCGGTATGCTTGGAAGAAAAGAGGTCGAGAAGGCCAGGCTGACAGCCAAACGCTATGCGGCGGTGGGTGTTGAGGTCGGAATCCTGATCATGCTGCTGATGCTGGGATTCAACCATCTGTGCGTGACCTCGTTCTTCGGAGAATTGACGGAGGAGACCCGCCGTACGGCAGAGTGGCTGATCGTGATTTATGCGGTGTATATGCCCTTCAGAAGCTTTGCCAGCTGCATGATCATGGGCGCGATGCGCGCGGGAGGAGACAGTAAACGGGCCATGTATTACGATGTGCTTCCGGTCTGGCTCTGGTCGCTGCCGATCGGATTTCTGCTGGGTGTGTGGCTGAAGCTGCCGATTGTGGTGGTGCTGGCCGCCATGCAGTTTAAGCGTGTGATCAAGAGCGGCTTTGCGCTGAGAAGGCTGATTTCGGGGAAATGGCTGCAGATCGGTCAGGAGTAATCTGCTGAAGAAAAAGGAGAGTGCGGGAATAATGAACAGGATTATAGCCGCTGAGATGGCGGATGTCAGGGAAAATACATATGATCTGGTGATCAAAAACGGAAGGGTTATTGACGGCACGGGAAGTCCCGCGTATCTGGCCGATGTGGCGGTGAAGGATGGAAAGATCGTCCGGGTCGGCAGAGGAATAGAAGGCGGAGAGCAGGAGATTGATGCGAGCGGTCTTGTGGTGACCCCGGGGTTTATCGATTCTCACAGTCATTCTGACAGCGCTATTCTGACCTACCCGGATCAGGTTGAGAAGATCGAGCAGGGAATTACCACGTCCATTGGAGGTCAGTGCGGTTCCAGTCCGGCCCCTCTTGATCGGGATACTGACATGGAAAGCCAGGAGCGGATCGGTGCATATGGCAGAAAGGTCGATGTGCTTCGCACCATGGGAAGTTTCCTGGAAACGGCAAAGGGAGTTTCTCAAGGTTCGAATATTGCGGTGCTGGTGGGGCAGCGGGCGATTCGCAGGGCTGTCATGGGAATGGAAAACCGGGCACCTTCGAAAGAAGAGTTGGAAAAGATGAAGGCGCTGCTCCGAGAGGGGATGGAGCACGGTGCCATCGGCATCTCGTTTGGATTGATTTATCCGCCCGGATGTTATGCAAAAACAGAGGAACTGATCGAACTGGCTAAGGTGGTCGGGGAGTACCACGGTCTGGTAGTAGCGCATATTCGAGATGAGAGCGGGACGCTGGTTCAGGCAGTAGAAGAGTTTATTTCAGTGATCAGAGCATCGGGTACCCGCGGAGTCATCTCCCACCATAAATCCTCCATGAAGGAGAATTGGGGAAAGGTAAAGCATACCCTCAGAATGATCGATGAGGCCAATGCGGAAGGAGTGGAGGTTTATTGCGACGTCTATCCCTATAGTGCCAGCAGTACCTCAGTTTCTGCGACTTTTATTCCGAAGGAACTACATGCCGGAGGAAATGAGGGGCTGATGAAGTTACTTTCCGACCCGGAGGCGCGGGAGCGGATTAAGGCGGATCAGTTGAGCCGACGGGGAAATGATGGTCTGGGCTGGGTACAGATTACCCGATGTACCGGATATCCCCAGTACGAGGGCCTGAGGGTACCGGAGATTGCCCGTATCCATGGGAAAGATGTGTATGACACGATCTTTGATCTGATCGAAAAGAGTAATAATGCCTGCAATGCCAGCTATTTTACCATGTGCGAGGAGGATATCGAGACCGTGTTGGCTCATCCCAGAGCCATGATCGGCACTGATGCCGGAGTGGCCGGTGCGAATAAGGTGTATCATCCACGTTTACGGGGAACCTTCCCCAGAGTGCTGGGACGCTACGTGAGAGAGCGGGGAGTGACCACACTGCCGGAGATGATTCGAAAGATGACCTCCATGCCTGCGGCAGTTTACGGACTGAAGAGTAAGGGTCTGCTGTGGGAAGACTTTGACGCGGATATCTGTATTTTTGATCCGGACCGGATCATTGACCGGGCAGAGTACACCGACTGTGGAAAACGGGCCGAGGGATTGAATTATGTAATCCTTGGCGGCGAGATCGTAGTGGAGGATGCGGTATATAGCGGAAAGCGGAATGGAGGGGTGATTCTTCGATGAGTAAAGAGGCTTTGTTTCAGTGTATAGATGAACAGGGGGAAGCGTTGTTCGACATGGCCAGCCGTATTTTTGATCATCCGGAGGGCGGTGGCAAGGAGTACGCTGCCGCTGAACTTCTGGAGAATGCGCTGGAGGCAGAAGGGTTTCAGGTAGAGAGAGGGATAGGCGGTCTGGAGACTGCTTTCCGTGCAACCTGGAGTAATGGGATCGGTGGCCCAAATATCGGTATCCTCGGTGAGTATGACGCACTGGCAGACCGGGGACACGCCTGCGGTCATCATCTGCAGACCCCGGCGGCCATCGGCGCGGCGGTTGCGATGAAAAAGATATTCGAAACGACAGATTTTCCCGGCGCAGAAAGTGCAGGGGTGCCGTTTACGATCACCGTTTACGGGACTCCCGCGGAAGAGACCTTCGGCGGAAAGATCACCATGGCAAAAAACGGCTGTTTTTCCGAATTGGATATCGCGCTGGGCACCCATGCCTGTGGGAAGGCGGCTTTCGTCGGAGCCAGGTCCATGGCATTGAGAACCTTCAGGGTAACCTTTAAGGGAAAGAGTTCCCACGCAGCCGGAGCACCCTACAATGGGCGAAGCGCAGCGGATGCCATGCTCCTGTCCTTCAACGGGATTGAGTTCATGCGCGAGCATGTAAAGGACGGTACGAGGATGCACTATACCATAGCGGAGACCTTCGGGCCATCCAACGTGGTTCCTGCGGTTGCCAGGGCGAACTATACCCTGCGCTCCAAGGACAATGCGTATCTGAGTGAGCTGGAGGAGCGGTTTCGGAAGATTATTCAGGGCGCCTGTCTGATGACGGAGACGGAGGCGGAAATTCTGACCAGTGAAAACACCTTTGCTGCCCGCAAACCGAATCTGGCATTGGCAGAAGTGGCCGTAGAGAACCTGCGGCAATTGGGCGTCCCCATCGACAGGGAATCGGTTCGCGACAGCGGAGGGTCCACTGATTTTGGAAATGTATCGGTCATCGTACCCAGTGCGCTGGTGTATCTGCCCTACTGTGCGGCATCCGGTCACTCCCAGGAGTGGGTGGACGCCGGAAAGACAGAGAGTGCGAAATCTTGCCTGATGAACTCTGCAAAGGTGATGGCAGGAATGATGTATGATATCGTTCTGAATCCGGAGCTGGTGAAGAATGCTCAGGAGCAGTTTGACACAGAATGAAAAATAATGCCGCAGTTGATGGAAAAAAATTAAAACGGAGAGAGTTGGAGGGGTAATAAATGATTTGGATTAAAGGCGGAAATATTCATAATGCTATTGTAGAGGAAGCGTTTCAGGCAGATATCCTGATCGAGAACGGAAAAATCGCTGCGATCGGAACCGATCTTCAGATCCCGGACGGGGCGGAGGTGATCGATGCCGCCGGAAAAGAGATTTATCCCGGCTTTGTGGAGGCTCACGGACATATTGGTCTCAGTGGATACGGAATGGGAGATGCCGGAGGCGATGTAAACGAGAAGAATGACATTGTTTGTCCTCACCTGAGAGGAATTGACGCGATAAAGCCCACGCTCCCCACCTTTGAAAAGGCGGCAAAGGCAGGCGTCACGACAGTCTGCACCGGTCCTGGCAGTGCCAACGTGATCGGAGGAACCTTTGTGGCGATCAAGACCGTGGGAAAACGGGTGGATGATATGGTTATCCGCGACGGCGTGGCGATGAAGTGCGCATTCGGTGAGAATCCGAAAAATGCTTACAAAAGCAAAAAGGATTGCAGCCGTATGACGACGGCGGCGATTCTTAGAGAAACCCTGTTTAAGGCGGCTGAATATCTGCGCAAGAAGGAGGCAGCCGGGGATGATAGGTCAAAATATCCTGCCTTTGATATGAAACTGGAAGCCATGATCCCGGTGATGAAACGGGAGATTCCGCTGAAGGCTCATGCCCATGAGGCGGAGGATATTTTTACTGCTCTTCGAATCGCAAAGGAGTTTAACTTGAAGATTACGCTGGAGCATGTGACAGAGGGACATCTGATCGTGGAGGAGCTGGCGAGGGAGAATGTACCGCTGGCGGTGGGCCCTTCTATGTGCAATGCGTCCAAAATTGAATTGCGCAATATGGACTGGTGTACACCGGGAGTCTTGGCGGCTGCAGGTTGTCAGGTATCCATTATCACCGATTCGCCGGTGACCCGGCAGGAATTCCTTCCACTGTGTGCCGGCATGGCGGTGAAGGCGGGCATGGATCCGTTTAAGGCACTGCAGGCGATTACCATCAATCCTGCACGCCATATCGGTATCGAGGACCGGGTAGGTTCTCTGGAAGTGGGGAAGGACGCGGATATCGTGATCACCGATGGAAGTCCTTTTGAGTCCATGACCACGGTGGAGATGGTTCTGATTGACGGAAAGCGCGTTCAATAACGGCGGGATTGAGAGAAAAGGAGAAAAACCATGACCGGAGTATTAAAAGACATGGAAGAGTGGATGGGCTATTCCTGTCGGAAATTTGCGTTTGAGGAACACGAGGCGATTGTGGTATTTCCTAACGCTGAGAAGAGGAATGGTTATCTGGCTGTAAAAACGGAGTACTGGAACGCGTTCCCGGAGGCGGTGGAGATCCCGTTGCTGGAAAAGGGATTTCACCTCTGCTATATCCGGAACGATAACCGGTGGGGTACCGATCCGGATCTGGATCGAAAGGCTCGGTTTATTCGGTATGTCCAGGAACAGTATGATTTAAATCCCCAGTGCGTACCGGTGGGAATGAGCTGTGGCGGGCTGATCGCGATCAAGCTGGCGGCCAACTATCCGGAGCTGGTTAAGTGCCTGTATCTGGATGCACCGGTCGTGAACTATATGAGCTGTCCCTGTGGGTTCGGTGTTGGAAACCCTCTTTCCGGAGATTACTCAGAGATTTTGAATGCACTTGGAATGGACAGTATTTCCGAACTGTTGGCTTATCGGGAGATGCCCCTTGACCGCCTGCATGTGCTGGTGGAAAACCGGATTCCGGTGGTGATGGTGGCAGGAGACAGCGACAGTGTAGTTCCTTTCTGTGAAAATGGGGTGTTTCTTCAGCGGGCATATGAGCAGGCTGGCGCAGCATTGCAGGTGCATATGAAGCCGGGCTGTGATCATCACCCGCATGGGTTGGAGCATCCGGAGCCGGTGGTAGAGTTTATCCTGAGATATTGTCGTTGAGGGATAATGACAGGATGACAAAACGTGATGAGACAGATGCCGGAGAGTGATAAAACCGTAACGGTTGGGAAAATCGGAGGCGAAGACGCGATGGATGTTACAAATTTAAAACTGTTCATGGATGAGATGGCGGCGGAGCGGACACCGGGAAATGCCATTGAAGTGTATCTGGGCGGAAAAAAGGTCTTTCAGTATGCGGCGGGATATTCTGACCTGGAAAACCGGATTCCGCTGACCGGGGAGGAAATGTACAATATTTATTCCTGCTCAAAAATTACGACGGTGACTGCGGCCACTCAGCTGCTGGAGCGGGGGAAGATTTTGCTCAGCGATCCTCTGTATGAATATATTCCTGAGTTTCGCACTATGTACGTTAAGGAAAAAGATGGCGGTATTCGCAAAGCAAACACTCCGATCACGCTTAATCATCTGTTCACCATGACCGCCGGATTCACCTACCAGATTGATCCCCAGGGACTTGAGCGGGCGAGGATATTGACAGAGGGAAGAATGGACACCGTTGAGACGATCCGCTGTCTGGCATCAACCACCCTTGCCTTTGAACCGGGGACACACTGGCGCTACAGTATTTGTCACGATGTGCTGGCTGCCGTGGTCAGCGTGGTGTCCGGTCAGAAATTCAGGGACTATGTGAAGGAAAATATTTTTGAACCGCTGGAGATGAATCAGAGTGTATATCACCATACACCGGAAACATTGGAGAAGACCGCAGAGCAGTATTCCTTTGTTTCTTCGGACAATGAAGCTTTTGATATTGTGGAGGCTCAGAAGTCTGGAAATGCAAAGGACGGATATTTCCGCAATGTGGGGAAGGAAAGAGTCAGCAGTCTTCGGGGCGAAGAATTTGACAGCGGAGGCGGAGGGATCATTACGACCGTCAGTGATTACGCCAAACTCATGGCCGCTCTGGCGGGATACGGCAGGGGGATAAACGGTGAGCGTATCTTATCGCCCTATTCCGTGAAGTTGATGCAGACCAACCGGTTAAATGAAACCCAGCTGAAGGATTTCAACTGGCGGCAGCTTTCCGGCTGTGGGTACGGTCTTGGAGTACATACCTGCATGGATCCGGGAAAAGCTGATATCATCTGCAATCCGGGCCAGTTCGGCTGGGGAGGAGCGGCAGGCTCCACGGCCTTCTGCGATCCTTCCATCGGTCTGGCTGTGTTCTATGCCCAGCACACTCTAAATCCCAGAGAGGGCTGGTATCAGCCCAGATTGAAGAACGCAGTGTATTCCTGCTTGAACGATTAATACAGTCACCGCAAAGGTTCTCACACTTTTGCGGTGACTTGTTTGTTTGGCAAAAATCGATCCGGACTTGTATTCTGATTCCGGCCATGATAAAATATACCTGATTTATCTTTATCGCACTGTTGGCGGCCGGATCTGGCAGACGCCGGGCATGGAGCCGTTGTTCAGCGCTTTTGCGGTACCTGGACTGTGCAGCAGCGCATACGCGGCGACGATCAAGGGGAAAAGAAAAGCCTGAAACTATTTGCTCATAGGAAAGGAGACATCCCATGCTTTACACACCTCTCACAAAAAAGGCGATGCAGATTGCCTTTGAAGCCCACAAGGACCAGGTGGACAAAAACGGCATTCCCTACATTTACCATCCGATTCATTTGGCAGAGCAGATGACCGACGAGAGCACGGTCTGTGTGGCGCTGCTGCACGATGTGGTGGAGGACGCAGATGTTACCTTTGAGGAATTGGAGCGCGCCGGATTTACCGATGAAATTATTTCTGCGCTGAGGCTGCTGACCCACGACGAAGCGGTACCCTACATGGAATATGTGCGGGAAATCAAGAGAAATCCCATCGCAGCGAAGGTGAAGTTGGCTGACCTCAAACACAATAGCGACCTGACCAGACTGGATGTTGTGGATGAGCGGGCGAAAAAGCGCGCGGAGAAATACCGAAAAGCCATAGAATTGCTGACTTCCGGGGCAGAGACGCAGCGTGAAGGCATCACTGCAGAGGAACAGAAAAAGCCCGATTTAAATCACCTGCTGGCATACTATTTGTCAACCGCGCGGGAGATGTCGCGGCTGACTCAGACTCAGTTGGCGGCGAGAACCGGCATTTATCAGGCGGATATCAGCAAGCTTGAGCGCGGTCTGGGAAATCCTTCATTGTCTACGTTAAAGCGCCTGGCTGACGGCATGGATATGGAGCTGATGATTCGATTGGTGCAGAAGGCCGACACAGTATCAGAGGATTAATATTGATCAAATAATTATGTTCACTCCGGGAGATAATAGGCATATCTATTTCCCGGAGTGAAGTGTATTATGAAAACATTTTTTTATGGCTGGTATCTGAAATGTCAGTCCGATGCACAGACGTTGGCGATGATCCCGGCGGTCCACCAGACCGGCCAGAGCCGCACCTGTTCGATTCAGATCATAACGGAGGAGGAGGCCTGGACCGGAGCTCTGCCTTGCGAGGCGTTTCAGCGAAAGGGAAAGCAGCTTTCCATCGGGGCGAATCAGTTTGGGGAGGATGGTATCCGGCTGGATCTGCACACGCCGGAGCTGACGGCGGTGGGTAAGCTGGATTTTGGACAGCTTACCCCGCTGAGATACGATATTATGGGACCCTTCGCGCTGGTTCCCCTTATGGAATGCCGACACAGTGTTTACAGTATGCGTCATTCCGTGAGCGGAACAGTGTGTGTCAACGGGGAGGAGTTTTCGTTTCAGAATGCCTGTGGCTACTGGGAGGGTGACAGGGGGAGGTCATTCCCGAAGGAATATGCCTGGACACAGTGCTTTTTTGACGGCGGATCGCTGATGCTGTCCGTGGCGGATATTCCGCTGGCAGGCATTCGCTTTACCGGTGTCATCGCCGCTGTGCTGTGGCGGGGGAAGGAGTATAGGCTTGCGACTTATCTGGGTGCGCGGGCAGTCCAGATCCGAGACGGCAGGATCAGAATCGTTCAGGGAGATATGGAACTGGAAGTATGCCTTCTTGAGGCGCTTGCCCGTCCGCTCAAGGCACCCGTAAACGGGGATATGATCAGGACGATACACGAGAGCGCGGTCTGCTGGGCATCCTACCGGTTTCGGAAGGCGGGGAAAACATTGTTTGAGATTGAAACGGAGCGGGCGTCTTTCGAGTATGAATACCCGCGTTGATGGCCGCCCAGCGGCAGAATGGAGGATATATGCAGAATCGGTTGAAGGATCAGACAAGTCCATATTTATTGCAGCATGCGGAGAATCCGGTGGACTGGTATCCCTGGTGTGATGAGGCCTTTGCCCGGGCGAGGGCGGAGGATAAGCCGGTATTTTTAAGTATCGGTTACAGTACCTGTCACTGGTGCCATGTGATGGCCCACGAGAGCTTTGAGGATCAGGAGGTCGCGGCGCTCCTGAATCAATATTTTATTTCCATTAAAGTGGATAAGGAGGAGCGTCCTGACATCGACAGCATCTATATGGCGGTGTGTCAGGCCTTCACGGGAAGCGGCGGCTGGCCTACCACGGTGTTTCTGACTCCCGATCAGAAGCCGTTCTTTGCCGGGACCTATTTTCCCAAGACAGCCCGGTATGGGCAGCCGGGTCTGAAGGAGCTTTTGCTGGCGGTCCATGAGAGCTGGACGGTGAACCGGGAGGGACTGTTAAAATCGGCGGAGGATATCATCGCCCACCTGAGCGGAGCGTCAGCCCCGGCGGGGAGTGTTGATTTGCGTCTGCGTCAAAAATCTGATTCGAAAGGGAGCGTGGGATTGCATCTGAGCCAAGGGGAGGATTCGACAGGACGGATGGAATCACCGCTGATTCGTCAGGCGGTGGAGTATTTTAAGCGCACCTTTGATGGTGAGTACGGCGGCTTTGGCGGCTATCGGAAGGAGCCCAAATTTCCCACGCCCCACAATCTGCTGTTTTTGATGCGGTATTATAAAGAGAGCAAAGATCGAGAAGCTCTGAAAATGGCGGAGAAGACATTGCTTCAGATGTATCGGGGCGGGATGTTTGACCACATCGGCGGAGGATTTTGCCGGTATTCCACCGACCGGTATTTTCTGGTGCCCCACTTTGAGAAAATGCTCTACGACAATGCGCTGTTGATTTTGGCCTACTGCAAGGCGTATCAGATCACAAAAAATAAGCTGTACCGTGACGTGGCGGAAAAGACTGCCGCCTATGTGCTGCGGGAGATGACATCGGCTGCAGGGGGATTTTACAGCGCGCAGGATGCGGACAGTGAGGGCGTGGAGGGAAAATACTATCTCCTTGAGCCGGCAGAGATCATCGGTATCCTGGGCGTGCGGGCAGGAAGTGAGTTCAATGCGTATTTTGATATCACCGAGGAGGGGAATTTTGAGGGGAAAAGTATACCGAATCGATTGAAACGTCATGAGATCGGCGGGGAAACCGGAGATAACGGAGATGACCGGATCGGCAGCGGAAACCCGGACGGATTCAGCGATGGCAGCGCCGAAAACATCACGGCCTGCTTGCAGACCGTTTACGAGTACCGCAGGCAGCGATATGCCCTTCATCTGGATGACAAAATTCTGACTGCCTGGAACGGACTGATGATCGCAGCCATGTGTCGGCTGTACCGTGTCACCGCAGATTCCGCTTATCTGGATGCCGCCCTCAATGCACAAAAGTTTATCCGGGAGAATCTCTGTGAGCAGGATACCCTGTATGTCAGTTGGCGGGACGGGAAACGAAGCGGCAAGGGATTTCTGGATGATTATGCCTTTGAGATCTTTGCGCTGCTGGAACTGTACGGAGCAACTCTGGAAAGCAGCTATCTCGATGATGCGTGCCGGTTTTGTGGCAAGGCAATAAACGAATTTTATGATGAGGTGTCCGGCGGATTTTTCCTGTACGGGAGAGACGGGGAACAGCTGATTATTCGGCCCAAGGAGACTTATGACGGGGCTGTGTTCAGCGGGAATTCGGCCATGGCCTATAACCTGGTGCAGCTGTATCTGATCACGGGGGATGAACGGTTTGGCGAGAGAGCAGAGGATCAGCTTCAGTTTATGAGCGGGGAGGCGGCTGATTATCCCGCCGGTCACGCCATGTTTCTGATCGCACTGTCTGACTATCTGGATGTGCCGGATAAGATCACCGTCGTGCCGAAGGATGAACGGGATTTGGCCGGTCTGTCCTGTAAAATTCCGCTGGATACGGTGATCAATGTATTGGACGGGCCGACGGAGGAATACCCGCTGAAAAACGACAGGACCACCTTTTATGTGTGCCGCGGGCGCAGCTGTCAGCCGCCGGTGAATGAATTGGGGCTGTGAAAAGCAACCTTAAAATCAAGTTGGATAGGGGCTATTGCAAATTCAGAGGGAGTTGTTTTTCACTCCCTCCACTTGTCGATCAGGCTGCGGATCTGTCCCGTCAGCTTTGCATTGTCTTTGTTGGTCTTGCCGCGGCGGGTCTTGACCAGTGCCAGCAGATCCTCGGCGGCGGCCAGCAGTTCGTTGTAAACTGTCCTTGCGCGGGAGTCGGTCTTGACCAGCCTGGTCTGCTCGATGGGCATGGCGTCGGTGTAGATGGTCATCTTTCCGGTGACCAGGTCGTATTCGGTGCCGCTGTAGGGTGCCTCGGCGGTGTAGCCTTTTTCCGTCAGCAGTGCGCGAAATGCCTCGCAGGAGTCGTGGTCACCGTGGTTGACGAATACCAGAGACGGCTTTGCTTTAAAGCCCTCCAGCCAGTTGATGAGGCCCTGCTGGTCCGCGTGGCCGCTGGTGCCGTGGAGTGAGCAGAGCTCCGCGTTGACAGCGATCTCCTCGCCGAACAGCTTTACACTCTTGGCTCCCTGTAACAGACGACGACCCAGAGATCCCTCGGCCTGATAGCCGACGAAGAGGATGATGCTCTCGGGGCGCCAGAGATTGTGCTTTAAGTGATGGCGGATACGGCCAGCCTCGCACATGCCGCTGGCGGAGAGGATGACTTTGGGTTCCTGGTCAAAATTGATGGCTTTCGAGTCATCGGCTGTCTGGGAGAGCCGGATGCCGGGGAACCAGATGGGGTTGATGCCCTGATTTAAGAGCTCCCTCGTCTCGTCGTCGAAGCAGGCGGGATCGCACTGGGTAAAGATACCGGTGGCCTCGATGGCCAGCGGACTGTCCACATAGACGGGGAAGTGGCCATGGCCCTTCACCAGTCCGCGCTGTTTGACCTCGCGGATCGCGTAGAGCATTTCCTGGGTGCGGCCCACCGCGAAGGCGGGAATGATCACATTGCCACCGCGATCCAGCGCCCGCTGGATATAGCCTGCCAGCTCGGCGATCACATCGCCCTCCCGTTTTTCGTGGAGGCGGTCTCCGTAGGTGGACTCGATCACCAGATAGTCGGTCTCCTCCACCGGCTGAGGATCCCGGATGATCGGCTGATTGATATTGCCCACATCACCGCTGAACACAATCTTTTTGGTCACATCGCCCTCGGTGAGCCACAGCTCGATGCAGGCGGAGCCCAGCAGATGCCCCACATCGGTGAACCGAAGATCGATCCCTTCCGCAGGGCGAATCATATCACCGTAGCAGCAGCGCCGGAAAAGACCGATGGCGCCGATGGCATCCTGAATCGTGTAGGTGGGCTCGGGAGGCTTAGCGCCGGAGCGCTCTGCCTTTCTGGCCTGCCACTCTGCCTCGGACTCCTGAATGTAAGCGGAGTCCCGCAGCATAATATTGCACAGGTCAGTGGTCCCTTCAGTGGCGTAGATCACACCGCGGAAACCGTCCTTGTAGAGCTTGGGCAGCATGCCGGAGTGGTCGATGTGTGCGTGGGTCAGAAAGACGGCATCGATGTCGCTCGCCGGAACAGGCAGAGCAATATTCTGGAAAACGTCTCTCCCCTGCTCCATGCCGCAGTCCACCAGATAATAGTGATTCTGGACCTCCAGCAGAGTGCAGCTTCCTGTCACTTCGTGGGTAGCTCGGATAAATTGGATCTTCATATAACGCACCTCCTTTGGTGAGAACAGCCAAGGGTACAGCGAGAGTATATTATCTCTCCTTATATTATATATTATACAGGATTTACACATCGGTTTCAATGGCCGGAGCCCAGATGTAATTTAATTTTAATAATTGCCATGGAATAAAGCGTATGGTAGAATGGGTTTCAGGGTCGGTTTCGTTGATGAACAGGTGAGAACTGACCGGGAAGAATGTACAGGTTAAGGAAAAACAGATGGACAATAATCAGAGGGATAATAATCAGATGAACAGTAATCAGATGAACAGCAATCAGAATAAGGATGGCGATCAGACCGTTCCCCACAAGCGCCGCGTGCGCTACTCGGGCACCCATCCGAAGAATTATAGAGAGAAGTACAAGGAACATAATCCGGAGAAATATGCGGATACCATCGAGAAGGTCATCAAAAAGGGCGGCACGCCCGCCGGCATGCACATCTCCATCATGGTGAAGGAGATTCTTGATTTCCTTAAGATAAAGCCGGGGCAGACCGGGCTGGATGCGACCCTGGGCTACGGCGGTCATACCAAGGAGATGCTCAAATGCCTGCAGGGACAGGGCCATATCTACGGTCTGGACGTGGACCCCATCGAGTCGGCCAGGACGAGGGAGCGTCTGGCAGCTCAGGGATTCGGCGAGGAAATTCTGACCGTGAGACTGCAGAATTTTGCGGATATCGATCTGGTTTCCAGGGACACCGGGAAAAAGTTCGATTTTATTCTGGCGGATCTGGGCGTGTCCTCCATGCAGATCGACAATCCGGACCGCGGTTTTTCTTATAAGGTGGAGGGCCCTCTGGATCTGCGCATGAACCCGGAGAGGGGAAAGAGCGCGGCACAGCGGCTTAAGGAGGTCGATGCGGAGGAACTGATCGGCATGCTGGTGGAAAATTCGGACGAGCCCTACGCGGAAGAAATCACGAAAGTGGTCATGAATTGGAGAAGAAAAAAACGTCCCATCGAGACCACCACTCAGCTGAGGGAGGTCATCGAGGAGGCACTGAAATTCCTGCCGGAGAAGGAGTATAAGGAGGCAGTGAAAAAGTCCTGCCAACGGACCTTCCAGGCACTGCGGATCGATGTGAATAACGAGTTTGAGGTATTGTACACATTTCTGGAGAAGCTGCCCGATGTGCTGGCACCAGGCGGCAGAGTGGCGATCCTGACCTTCCACTCCGGTGAGGACAGATTGGTGAAGCGTTCCTTTAAGGAGTTTCAGAGAGCGGGCCTCTACAGCGAGGTCGCGGCAGATGTGATCCGCCCCTCCGCGGAGGAGTGCGTGCGGAACAGCCGGGCAAAATCCACGAAAATGAGGTGGGCGATTCGTGCGGAGTGACTTGCTGAATATAAGTGTTGCACTGCGGGATGAGGTGTGATGTAATTGCAAAAAGATCAACGGATGAGAAGTGTTACTGTTGAGCGAGATCTAATGATAGACATGGAGAAATGAACCGGTATGAAATTTCTGGTATTGAGTTTTGATGACGGAACAGTCTACGATGAGCGATTTGTGGAGCTGCTGGACCGCTATCAGGTTCCGGCTACCTTTAATCTGAATTCCGGACTGGATGACTTTGTCTGGTACTGCGACGGACATCCCATCCGCCGTCCCAGACTGGCGGATAAGCCGGAGATATATCATAACCATGAGGTGGCCAGCCACACGCTGACCCATCCCTGGCTGACAGCCCTGCCGGACGAGGCATTGATCCGCGAGGTGGGGGAGGACGCGGCGAACCTGAGCCGTATCTATGGCCGGGAGATATGCTCCTTCGGTGTACCCTTCGATGCCTGCGGTGAACGGGAGATCAGACTGATCAGAGAGCATACATCCATCCGATATCTGCGGCTCTCCGAGATGAAAGCGAAGTACGACTTCACGGTTCCGGCAGATCCCTACCATTTTGGGGTGAATGCCCTCTATCAGGACGAGGATCTGCGCGATCAGCTGAGGGTGTTTGCGGAAAATGACCTGGACAGATCGGTGTTTATCATCGCCGGGCATTCCTATGAGTTTGAGTTGAATGACCACTGGGGATACATAGAGGACCTGATTCGGTATATCAAGTCCCTGGAGGGCGTGGAGATCGTCACCTTCGGGGAGGCGGCCGCTCGGTTGTTTCCGGTGTGAGGAAAAGAGGCGACGATGCGCCGGATAAAAGGAGAATCGCAGCCCAAGAAGGACGGTGATTGGCGATGGAAACACTTGACAGAAAAGCTTTGCAAAGGCATAATGGTAGGAGAATTTGCTTGACGGAGGTGCGGTAATGTTCGATATGACAGTGTATGTGGTTCGCCACGGTGAGACGAGATATAACAAGGCGCATTTGCTGCAGGGCGAGGTGGATATCGAACTGAATGAGTACGGCAGAGAGCTGGCGCGGCTGACCGCCGAGGGCTTGAAGGATATTCACTTTGACCGTGTATTTTCCTCACCGCTGTGTCGGGCCAGGGAGACTGCCCGGATCATCATGGGAGACCGGGATATTCCGTTCACTGAGGACGCACGTATTCAGGAGATTTCCCTCGGAGAGTATGAGGGACTATGCTTTGGTCAAGAAAACTATAATATTCCCGATCCTGACTTTATGTACTTTTTCAGCGCTCCCGAGCGATATAAGACGGCCCCGAAGGGCGAGAGTTTTGAGGAGGTAATCGCCCGGACCGGAGCGTTCTGGGAGGAGCTGACCCACGATCCGGAAAATGCGGGGAAGACCATCCTGGTCACTGCCCACGGCGCATCCATAAGGGGACTGCTGTCCTATATCCGAAAGACACCGATATCGGGCTATTGGGGAACCGGACTGTTTAAGAACTGTGCGGTGGCTATTCTGAAGGTCAGCCCTGATGGAGTGGAGACCGTGGAAGAGGGAAAGGTGTATTACTGAGATATCATCGATATATAAATTTATGCGGATGCAGACGAGGTAAACGATATGAGAGAACAGATGTATACGATTCCGCTGATGGATGCCTTTAAGTCGGGCGATGAGTGTCCGTTTTGTTTCATTGAGCGCAATCTGGAGCAGCACGCGATCCATTTCGTGCTGGGGCCGGGAGCGTCCTATATGGAGGACGATATCCGTGCCCAGACCGATGAGGCGGGTTTTTGCCGCACCCATTTCCAGAAGCTTTACGATTACGGAAACCGGTTGGGCGCTGCGCTGATCCTGTCCACCCACATGAAAAAGAAAAACAGAGAGCTGGCGGAGGTGATCAAGCATTTCGCCCCCGGAAAATCCTCAGCCTTCGGCAAATTTAAGAAGATCCAGCCGGGGGTTGCTGCTCCGAAGACCACCATCGGTCAGTGGGTCCAGGCCCAGGAGGATCAGTGTTACATCTGCAATTATTATAAAAACACCTACGCGCGCTATGTGGACACATTCTTCGAACTGTACCGAAAAGATCCGGAGTTCGTGGAGTTGGTGAAGGAGAGCAAGGGCCTTTGTATCCCTCATTTCAGTGATATCGTGGAGACCGCAGAGGAGGTGCTCTCCGCCAAGGAGAAAAAAGAACTTTACGATGTGCTCCTGCCGCTGGTGGAGGAAAATATGAAGCGGGTGCAGGAGGACGTGGAGTGGTTCTGTGCCAAGTTTGATTACAAGAATAAGGACGCAGACTGGAAGAATTCCAGGGATGCGGTTCAGCGGAGTATGCAGAAGATGGCGGGAGGTCATCCGGCGGATCCGATCTATCAGCAGGATAAGTAGTTCCCACTCCGCTTCATTAAGTATTCACATTATCGGATTCACTAAGTGCCGGCGGCCGGAGAGGGTTTCTCTTTCGTTTATTCTGATGGTCTCTTCCTTTTCAACAGAAATCGTGCTATTTTGCGCTCACTAATACTCTTAAAAAATGAAAGGCTGCCACTTTGACGTGGCAGCCCTTTTGGGATTGCTTATTCAGCAGCCTTAGCTTTCTTCGCCTTCACCGCCATCCATGTGGGGATCAGGGTCAGCACGGAGATCACCGCCGCCAGCACGAACAGGATCGCGGAGGGTGCCATACCGGCCTCGCCGTCGATGACCACAGGGATACCGAAACGGCTGATGACTGCGGTGGCAACGGAAGGTCCGACTACCATGGGGATCAGCACGAAGAAGACGATGCGCACGCCCTCGAACTGTCCGCGGTTATTTTCGGGGTACAGGTTCTTCGCCCATGCAGTGGTGGTCTGGAGGATCAGCACATAGCCCATACCGGCCAGGATGATGCCGGGAATCAGGAGAATCACATTGGATCCGCCCACAGCCACGATCAGCAGACCGATGATGCTGGATACGGTGCCGATGGTGATGGCCAGCGCATGCTTTCCGGTGTTGATCAGTTTGATGGCGGGGATGGTGGACAGCACGGCCAGACCCAGGCCGACGCCCTGGAGGATACCTGCCATGCCCTCGTCATAGCCCAGGGTGTAGATAAAGTAATTGCCGATGTGGGCGAAGTAGAAGTTGAAACAGATGAAGTACACGGTCATGATCATGAACACCCAGAACAGCTCCCTGTTCTCCGCGAAGGTCTTAAAATTGAACACGGAGAGGAACTGATGCCAGAAACCCTTCTCATCCTTGGCAGGCACAAGATTTTCGCCCTCCTTCATGAAGCAGACACCGATCAGACCGATGATCGCCACGAAGATGCCCATGGAGATAAAGAAAGTGAAGTAGCCGAAGGTCTCGATCAGCAGACCGCTTCCCACGGTGCCGATGATGGTGGCCAGAACCGGCTGTGCGGCGGTGATGGCGCCCAGCTGGCCGCGGTTTCTGTCGTTGGTGATGTCGGTGGTCCAGCTGTTGAAGCCCGCGTCATTTCCCATGCTTCCGAAGAAGCTCATCATCGCGTCCATGGCGATGACTGCCACAGCGGCGGCCATGATGGAGTTGGTGGGCAGAAACTCGGATGCGCCGAAGCCCACGGTGAACAGACCCCACAGCAGGTAACCCCAGAAGATGAAGGGGCGGCGACGGCCCATGCGGTCACTGGCCGTTCCGAACAGGAAGGTACTGAAGGCGGTGGCGGCAGCGGAGCAGGCGGTCATGCCGCTGATGATCCAGGGATAGGGACCGATCTTGGCGTAGATAAAGGTGTTGAACCACTGGTTTTCCACGTTCCAGCAGAGCTGGCCTGCCATACCCAGCACCCAGATCAGAATCAGGTTGCGGGATGAGATTTTGGAAACGTTGTCTTTTGTCTTTTTCATGGCGAATCCTTTCTGATTCATCTTATTTTCAATGCCACATGAAACCGGCACCGGTATTTGCAAGGAAATAATCCGGGTGAAATCCGGCGGAAACGGATAAATGTTTTCTGTACATCATCAAATCTCTACTTCAAATGGCAGCTGATTCAGAATATCTTTCTTTACGTCCACGCCTGGGTAAGCCTCGATGAGCTTCAGGCCCTTCGGTGTCAATCTGAATACACAGCGCTCGGTCACAAACAGGACCTTCTGACCGTTGGCGATGGCCCGCTTTGCGGAGAAGCTGACGCTGCTGACTTTCTTGACGAACTTGGGGATGGAGCCCTCCTGGTTGATGGTCACCACGCCCTTTGACTGGGTGACATCCAGTCCCTTGGTGTTGAAGGTCATGCAGAAGACCACAGTAGGAGTCTTAGCCGTGATATTGGCAAAGCCGCCGATACCGGCAAATGCACCCTGGCCGCGGTGGGCATTGACATTGCCCTCTGCGTCCACCTCCAGCGCGCCCATGAAGCAGATATCCAGACCGCCATTGTTGTAGAGGTCAAACTGGTTGGCCATATCGTAAACCGATGCGGCGCCGATCATGGCACCAAATGCCTCGCCGGAAACCGGAAAGCCTCCGATACCGCCGGACTCGACGGTGAGGGTCACATTGTCCAGCATGCCGTTTTTGCGGGCGTGGCGGGAAACCATCTCAGGAATACCGATACCGATATTGACGATGTCATCCACCCGCAGCTCCTTGGCGGCACGTCTGCCGATGATATTGCCGGCAACGCTGTTTTTGGCCGGCATGGTGGAGGCGGTGTCGATCTTTTCGCTCCAGCTGTACCACTCATCGTAGGGGATCTCAAAGCTGCCGGTCAGCGCGGTGTAAGCCTCGTTGCGCGCCTCCGGCTCTGTCACCACGATGGCATCCACCAGACAGCCGGGGATAATGGCGTTTCGGGGGCGGGCAGGAGTGTCGACCAGACGGTCCACCTGCACGATAACCTTTCCGTGGTTAGCCTTAACCGCCTGACAGATGGACAGCGCGTCGCCGGACATGAACATATCGTCGAAGGAAATATTGCCCTTGCGGTCGGCGGCGGTACCCTTGATCAGCGCGATGGTGATCTTGGGCAGCTTGTAGTAGAGGAACTCTTCGCCGTCCACCTCCACATACTTGACCAGGGAATCGTCGATGGAGATCCGGTTGATGCCGGGACCGTCCTTTCTGGGGTCCACGAAGATATCCAGACCAACCTTGGATAGCGCACCGGGAAGTCCGCCGGCCTGGGCGCGGATCGCATGGGAGATGCAGCCCAGAGGCAGATTGTAGGCCTCGAAGCGGTCCTCCAGCACCAGCTTTTTGGTGCTGAGCATGGCACCGAAATGTCCGCAGATCAGCTTGTCCACGGCGCCCTCGCGGATATACCCCTCCGCGCTGCGGTTTTCATCCCATACACCGAAGCCGGCGCTGGAGATGACGGTCAGATGGCTGGGGGACTGCATCCGCTGATAGCGGCGGTAAAGTGCCTCATGCAGTTCTATGGGATTTTCAATGCCGACGAAGGAATTGACACAGATACAGTCGCCGTCGCGGATCAGGCGGATCGCCTCGTCGGAACTCATGATTTCATACATAATTCAGGTTCTCCTTGGATGTCACTAAATGCGTAATGATGTGCAGGGTTGTGGGGATAAAAGCCTCGACACCATATATTGTAGAACATTTTAGCAGAATAATAGTTCATAGTCCAGAACTTTTCCAGCGGATTTAGCTAAGCCATAGCAGTGCGGTCTTCTCTATTTTGTTATGCGGGAAGTCCAGAAAGGATTTCCGTGAAATTTTGATAGGAAACCTTTCTGAGACGACTGCTTTAATCACCTTGGGCTGAGCGGTTTGATTATTCCTCCACCTTCGTCAGGAAATCCGACACCATCCGAAAATACCGCTCGGGATCGGTCTGCAGGCACTGGGCGTGGTCCGCGCCGGGGAACAGGTGAAGCTCGGTGTAAGCTTTGGTGACTTTGTGCATTCGCTGGCTGTGGTCGGGGGTGATGAAATTATCATCTGCGCCGTGGACAAAACAGATGGGAACATTGCGATTGTCCGCCAGACTGTCGATGGGGCGGACTGCGCTGAAGGCGTAGCCGTAGAGAATACGGCTCATGACTGATGCGGGATAAATCACCCATTCGGGCAGGCCGAAATTAAGCTTTACCTTGTGGCGGAGCACGCCCATCAGGTCGGCAAAGCCGCAGTCATTGACGATGAATTTTACATTGGGGTGATATTTCAGGGCAGTGATCTGCAGGGCAGAGCCCATGGACTCGCCGTGGAGTCCCAGATAGATATCTTTGCCATAGCGGTCATAGGTGTCGGCGATCACTGCCATCAGATCCTCGGCCTCGTGAAGTCCAAGCGTGCACTTGGTGCGGACATTTTCGCCGTGACCCCGGTCATCGTAGATGATGCAGTTGTAGTTCAGACGGCGGAACAGGTGCAGGTACTTCACGCTGGCATAGCGGGTGGCTGTGTAGCCGTGGGTGATAATCACATATTTATCGGAGGGCTCAGGTGCGGCAAAAAATTCGGCGTGGAGTTCATAGCCGTCATGGGATTGGATCAGGTAAGGGGCGGAGACCAGTGAATCGAAGTCGCCGAAGACCCCGTGGCGTTCCTCCTCCGCCCGGCAGCTCTCCAGAGTATGGCGCTTGGGGTGAACCACATAGGTGGCCAGAGCGGAGAAAAACAGGACGGCGAGAAATAAAATGACAGAGATCAGAATCAGAAAAAAGTTCATGGCGGAGACTCCTTTTTAAAGGCTTTTCTAATTTTTCGCTGTACCCTCTTTATCTAAGTGCGGAATTCAATTTTAATCGAACAACAATCTCGCCTTTTTCTCCAGCTCGTCCGTATCCCTCCGGATCATTGCTCTCACCTCGTCGGTGTAGTGGGGGTAGGGACCCAGCTGCAGTGCGTTGTAATCAGCGGCCACATTGGCGAAGGCTGCGATCCGTGCAGGGCTCCATCCTTCGGCGAAGCCTACAGTGGAAGCGGCGGTGGAGCAGTTTCCACAGCCGGTGGGGTCCACAGTGCGCTCAAGGCCGACACTGGGAACAAAAACGGGATCCTCACCGGGGATCACCACGCAGGAGCCCTTCACGCCCATGCGCAGGAAGCAGGACTTTCCGGTGTCCTGGATGGCTTTTACCACGTCGCGCTCATCGGTCACATTAAACAATTCTCTGGCCTCCCGTAGATTCACGGAGAACAGATCCACCTGCTCCAGTGCCGGAGCAACCAGCGGTTTCTGTGCGGGATTAAAAATATTGTAATGGCACACCTCCCACATGAGCTTGGCATCCGGAGCAGCCGCGCGAACCTTCGCAACTTCTTCAGGATTCCAGAACAGCTCCTCGGCACCGCTCTCAGTGTAGACCGCCTTGGTCTCCGCATCGCAGAGGGGAGCGATCCAGTCGCCGTGGACCATGGTGTTGTACGCGTTCTCAACCTCGTAATTTGCGCCATAGTTGGAGACTTCCGTCCAGCTGGCATCGGGCTGATAGGTCAGGGTAGTGTAGTGGGTGTAGGGCAGTGTGCGGTGAACGCCATCGGTGGAAAGACCGTGGCGGGCAAAGAACTCCCCGTGGTATACCTCGAAATCAGGGCCTGCCGCCGTGACAAATGCCACCTCGGGGGTGTAGGACATGATACCGCCCAGCATAAACAGGCCGCCGCCCAGGACGCGCTTTACTTCCTTGCCGTCTGCGTAGTGCAGATCATTGACGATACTCATCGCGGAAACTACATATTTCATAATATACTCCGTTCTGTCGCGTGTGCTGCGACCAAATTTGATAAAGGACCGATATCTGTCTGAGGTGTATCTCAGCACCGGACGATGATGTTAAAATCGGGTCCCGCTTCATCAGGAACGAGACCCGGTATGGTTTAATGAGGGTAAAGCATAATGAAGTCTAATCAATTCAGCCCAGTCAGTGCAGTCACCAAATCCTCGCAGGTCAGGATCTGCCCAGGAAGTCCGAGGCTTTCTGCCAGAATAGTCAGCTGAGGCTTTAAGATGCGGGATTCTTCGACCACCGCGTCGTTGCCGAAGATCTCGCCTGCAGTGCCGTCTGCGATGATGTTTTTGTGGGCCATGGCCACCACGCGCTTGAAATTGCGGGCAACGAACTCCATATCGTGGGTGATGGTCACCACCGCGATACCGTCCTTTTCAAGCTCATCCATCAGATGTTCAAGGATTTCGGTTCCCCATTTGTCCTGTCCGGCGGTGGGCTCGTCGAAGATTACGTACTTGGGCTCGGTGGCCAGTACCGCAGCGATGGTGACGAACTTGCGGATGGGGTAGGGAATATCAAAAGGATTTTTCTTCATGTATTTTTCGAGACCGGTCAGCGCTACTGCGCGGTCCACACGGCGCCTGATCTCCTCGTCGGGGAGCTTGAAATACCGGGGCATGTACTCGATCTCTTTGCGGACAGACTGATTAAAAATCTGGTCGTCGGGATTCTGGAATACGTAGCCCACGGTGCGCGCAATGTGTGCGGCGGTGAAATCCCTGGTGTTTTCACCGTCGATCAGCACGTCTCCGTCGCAGGGCTTGTGCAGACCGTTCATCATCTTGACGCAAGTGGTCTTTCCTGCGCCGTTCTGTCCGACGATAGCTACGCGCTCGCCGGGGGCGATGGTCAGCGTTAAATTTTCGTTAGCCAGAAAGCCTCCGGGATAGGAGAAGCTGGCATTTTTCAGTTCTATACTCATTTGGCAGCTCCTTTCTGTTTCTGGATCAGCTCGATGGCTTCCTCAATGGTGATCGGGATATGGTCGAGGGGCATGCCGGCTGCCGCCATGGCATGTCCGAACTGGGATACCTGAGGCGCGACTGCGCCCAGCTCCGGAAGCTCGGGGGAGGAGAGCACTTCCGCGGTGGGGCCCTGTTTAACGATGCGTCCGCCCTGCATGACGATGACCTCATCACAGTAGCGGGCAATCAGATCAATCTTATGCTCCACCAGAATGATGGTCTTTCCGCTGGCCTTCAGCATCTGGATAATCTCAAACACGTCCTGAGTTCCCTGGGGGTCCAGCTGGCTGGTGGGCTCGTCAATGACCAGAATATCGGAGTTCATGGCCAGGATGGAAGCGAAGGCGACGCGCTGGCGCTGGCCGCCGGACAGGGCATTGGGATTTTTCTCCATCAGTTCCTCAATGTTGAGGAGCTTCATCACCCGAAGAACCTCGTCCACCATCTCCTTTTTGGGGACACCCAGATTCTCAAGGCCCATGGCGATCTCCTCAAACACGGTTTCCTTGATACCACTGATTTGGGTGAAGGGATTCTGGAAAACATAGCCGATCTTTGCAGCCAGCTTACCGGTATCCCACTCCATCACGTCGGTGCCTGCGATGGTCACTTTTCCCTCCAGCTTTCCCTGATAGAAGTGGGGGATCAGACCGCGGAGCAGATTGCACAGGGAGGTTTTTCCGCCGCCATTCTCACCGATGATACCATAAAATTTACCTTCCTCGATGGTGCAGCTGATATCCTGCAGGGCAGCGGACTTAACATACGGATAATGGTATGTAACATTTTGTAATTCGATCAGTGCCATATCGGCCTCCTTATCTTAAAACACAAACATCTGTAAAAGTCTGAATACGCAAAAAGCAACAAAGAATACATTGGCACCGAGGACCAAAGCCTTTTCCCACCTGGGGACAGGGCGGAGCTCACGGAGGAAGGAGTGGTTGGTGTCAATGGAAAATGCGCGGGCGTCCATGGCAATACTTTTTTCCTCGGCGGAGGACATGGCACCCAGAAGCAGGGGACTCAATATAGGGAAAAAGGCTTTGACGCGGGTGAGGATATTTCCCTCCACCTCAATTCCGCGAGCCTTCTGGCTTTCGAAAATGGTGTTCACACTGGCATTCAGATCAGTGATGGTCTGGAAACTGGCCAGAATGATATAGCTGGTCGTGTGGGACACGCCTTTTTGCTCAAGCGCGTACATCAGATCGCGCATGGGGGTTGAGGCGTAAAACAGGATAATGGCGCCGGAGAAGCCGAGAATAATACCGCCAAGATCAAGCGCTTTGAGTACTGCCTCCAGAGTCCATTTCCAGCCGAAGACGGAGAACAGGACAGTGGTTCCCTCGACGGTGAGCTGGCGGAGAATTAACAGAAAGAGAAGGACAGTGATGGCTACTTTGGTAAAAATACCATTGAAATATTTAAATTCACCAATGTATACGGCCAGAACATAGTAGCCGATACAGAGACAGAATGCAAATACAGTATGTTGAGCCACTAAAGGGATAAATGCCAAAACCAGAAGAAGATTTAGCTTGGAGAGTGGATTCAGATCCTTAAAAGGATTTCCGTAGGTCTGATAGTCAAGAAATTTTTGAACAAACTCGCTGTACACCGCAATTTGCCTCCTTAATAAATAGTGAGAGCACACCCCCCTCAAAAAGGCGTGTGCTCTCAGGCAATGACCGGGCTGATCATTGCTTAATCGTTGAAAATTATTCTTCCTCAGTTGCGTAGATTCCACCCAGAGGCAGCTTAGCCAGGAAACGGTTGGGCATGGACTTCAGAACAAAGAATACAACAACCAGAGTTACGAACTTATCCAGCAGATCCATACCGAACTCAGCGATTACCTGGCAAAGGAATGCGGGAAGCTTGGTGAACTCGTAGATAATCGCTGCGTAGGAGCCGGCCGTGATGGGACCGAAGTCGCCGCCGCTGATGAGCCAGGTGATGCAAGCGCCCATCACGCCGCCGATGAAAGCGAACAGCAGGGAAATCAGCATGGTCTTGAGCAGGTTCTTGAATACGTTCTTCTTACTTGCGTATGCAGAAACCAGACCGAACAGGATACTTAAGATCGCATAAGCCATGGTGATGGGGCTGGTGATAGAGTTAAGTACGTTGGAAATCAGACCAACGATAGCACCGGGCAGACCGCCGCAGAGCGCGCCGACTACGATAGTACCGATAGCATCCAGATACAGGGGCAGATGGAGCAGAATCGCGATCTGTCCGCCGACAAAGTTAACAGCTACACCGATGGGGATAAGGAACAGAGTCAGCTTATCCATTTTCATTGATTTCATGGGTTTTTCCTCCCTCGTTACGTAAAGTTTTGTAAACATCCGTCGGACTTGTGTAAAGTCCCGCTTAGTTCCAATTTAAAAGTTATCATGGATTTTTGCGAAAGTCAACGAAATGGAAGTTATTAATTCGTAATAAATGTTATGAGTTATTCTAATAAAGAAAAAATATACGAGATAATGACAAATTGACCAAAAAGATGTATAAAAATATCGAAAAAGGTCGAAAAAATTAAGGCGACTGGATGAAAAATTAAAGGATAAAAAATTGAGTCTGCATGTAATAATGAATTTTAAATTGGATGAAGTTGTGATAAAATAAAGCGAAGAAAAAATGGAGGTGTGGTATGGAAAAGGAAATGCAGAGAAACCTGCCGGCACAGGAGCTGGCCCGCAGGTCGATGGAGCAGGTGGCGGCTGAAATTAAGCCGGGCATGACGGAAAGACAGGTAGCTGTGCTGGCGGAGGAAAAGATGCGCGATCTCGGTTCAGAGGGATGGTGGTATCACAATGTTGGAGCGCTGGTGCTGGCTGGAAAAAATCGCAGCAAGCTGTCGGTCAGCGGAAGAGATTATCGTCCGTCAGAGGAGGTGGTTCTCGGAGAAAACGATCTGGTCAGTCTGGATTTCAGTCCGATTGTGAATGGCTGCTGGGGAGATTATGCCCGCACTATATATATAGAAGAAGGACGTGCGAAGCTGGAGCCGGAGGCACCGGAGAGCCCATTATTCAGAGAGGGATTTGAGATGGAACTCAGGCTTCATCTGGAGCTGATGGAGTGGGTGCGCCCGGAGACCACCTACGAGGAGGTGGCCGAGCACATGAATCGGATACTCCGTGATGACGGATTTGAAAATATGGATTTCCATGGGAATCTGGGACACTCGATTGAGCATTCGCCCGGAGACCGCATCTATCTGGAACCCGGAAATAAGGAAACGCTGGGCGGTCACGGAACTCCGTTTACCTTTGAGCCACACATCGCAAAAAAGGGCGGCGAGTGGGGATTTAAGCGGGAGCAGATCTATGTGTTTGGAGAGGATGGCCGGATAAGACCGCTGTGACCATAGATACCCGGACCGACGTTTTTCAATTTGCTGCCGCCATAAGAGGGAAGCGGGGAAAAACTGGTGGGGAGAATAGGGATTTACTTGTCAAATTCCGCGATCCGTGGTATCTTAGGATACGGACTGAACATTTTCAAAAATTTTTTTGAGATTTTTTTTGAATTTTGTGACCTTATCCAATTCTTGTGCGTGTATAGAGTGAAAGGAGTTAAGCTGTGTTCGAACGATACACTGATATGCTGTATCGTCTCTGTTATTCCATTCTGCTTCAGAAGGAGGATGCGGAGGACGCGGTGCAGGATGTGTTTCTGATCTACTTTCGGAAACACCCCACATTTGCAGACGAAGAGCATGAGAAAGCATGGTTTATCCGGGTGGCGGTAAATCGCTGTCGGGATATGCTTCGCCGCAATAAGATCCGCGCCGGTGTGCCGCTCTCGGAGGTGGAGGAGACACTGGCCGCCGCCGGGGTGGATAGTGAGGAGTCGGAGGTGCTTGCGGCAATCTACGGACTGCCGGAAAAGTACCGCATTGTGATGATTCTTCATTATCTGGAGGAATACCCGGTAAAACAGGTGGCAGAGCTTTGTAAACTCACTCAATCAGCAGTAAAGATGCGCCTGGCGAGGGGCAGAGAGATGCTGAAAGCAAGTCTTGGAAGGGAGCTGTAAGAAATTGAATAAAAATACGATTGACGCGTATCATAAAATTACCGCTCCGGAAGGTTTGCAGGAGCGGATCGAAGCCCGGATAAGGGCGGAACAGGCGGCGACAGCCGCGAGAAGGAGTCCCTGGTGGAAGGGTGTCTGGGTGCCTGCGGCGACAGCGTTCGCGGCGGCAGCGATCTGTCTGGCAGTATGGGCTGGGGGAGCCGGTACGGGCAGACAGGACGGCGAAAACCGGATGGCTGAGATGAGACTGGGGGATTCACCGAGTGTTCAGCTGATGTCAGAGCGTGGAGAAGTGTTGGGAAGCAGTCAGACAGTACTTGATGTGTATTCGGGGGAGACGGCGGATTTGAATGTGATGCTGGTGAGCGCCCGCGGGGTGGCACCGGCGGAAGCGGACCCTTTCGGTCAGGAGACGGACGGATCCGGGCAGAAAGACAGCGCGAAGCGGTCTGGAGTCCGGGCGGCGGTCTTTCAGGTGACGGTCACCGAGCCGGTCACATTCAGAACCGACAGTGAATCCCTTTCTGTTTACGATGTGAACGAAATGCTCTGGACAGAGCTTTGCAGTGAGCTTATTCTTGAAACGGACGGAGAACTCTGTGTTCTTCTTTCGCCCATGGGGGATGGAGAAGTGTTCTATATAGAGATGAGCTCAGCTGAGGGACAGAGCGAGATCCAAATCGTGTATGACGAGACGGCCGGCCGGTATCTGGCGTCGTGTCAGGAAATCACCGGCGAATGACCGGACAATATGGAGGATATTTAAGATGAAAAAGATTTTGGCAATGATGATGGCTGTAATGATGATGTTTTCTCTGGCAGCTTGCGGCAACAGCAACAAGGAGACCGAGGCACCTACTGAGGCTCCCACTGAGGCACCTACCGAGGCTCCCACTGAGGCTGAGCTTGCTTACAAGAGCGCTGAGGAGCTGCTGAAGCTGCTCATGGATTCTTACAATGCAACCGCAACCGATGAGACCAAGCTTTATGTTTCCGGTGGTAACATCAACAACTTTGACACCACCAATCCCGAGGGTCCCGCGAAGTTTGTAGCTCTTGAGGATGCTGATTACGACACTAACCTGGGTTATCCCACCGCTGACGTGGCAAAGCTGGATGACGCAGCGTCCATGTTTAACATGATGAATGTAAACGTATTCAACTGCTACGCAGTTCACTTCACCAACAGCGCTGACGTTGATGCTATGGCTGAGACCATCAAAGCAAACATTCTGAACCGTCAGTGGATCTGCGGCTCCCCCGAGAAGCTGGTTATCGCTAAGATGCCCGGCGACTACCTGGTAGTAGTTTGGGGTGCTGTTGAGTTCGGCGGCATCGTTGATCCCTTCGTGGCAAGCATTGCAGACGCTGTAGAGGGAACCACCCTTCTGGTTGAGCACAGCTTCGCTCAGTAATTTTTACGTAAGAACCATTACATGTAAGATATTGCAAAATAGCAAATTCACGGAGTAAATAAGACCATCAAAAATAAACGAAAGAGGGTTCTCGGGTTTATTCTTGATGGTCTTTTCTGCAAAGATGATGGGCGCTATTTTGCGATAGCAAGGAGTTTGTTATGCTTTTCTCGAGTATATCCTTTTTATATTTTTTCATTCCCGCCATGCTTATCCTGTATTTTGCGGTTCCTTTTAAACTGAAAAATACGGTACTGCTGGCATTCAGCCTGTTTTTCTACGCCTGGGGCGGTGTCACGTATGCACTGTTTATGGTGATCGCCATCCTGCTGGGATACATTTTCGGTCTGCTCATTGAAAAATTCCGCGGCAAAAAAAATGCAAAGCTGTTTGTGTCGCTGGGAGTGGCAACGATCATCTCCTTTATGCTGTACTTCAAGTACACCGATTTCTTTATTGATAACTTCAATAAAGTGACGGGGCTTTCCGTTCCGCTGCAGAAGATCGTGCTGCCCATCGGCATCAGCTTCTATACCTTCCAGATCATCAGTTACGTTGTGGACGTCTACCGTGGCGAGAAGGCACAGAAAAATCCCATCAACCTCGCGGCGTATGTGGCCATGTTTCCTCAGCTGATCGCAGGTCCCATCGTTCGCTATTGTGATGTTGCCCGCGAGCTGGAGACGCGTACCCACAGCATTACCGAGGCGGGAGAGGGCACTCGCCGGTTTATCCTGGGTCTCGCCAAAAAGGTGCTTATCGCAAACTCCATGTATGATCTCAGTGAGCTGATGTACGCCGCCGACGAGAAGACGGTGCTGCTCTACTGGCTGTACGGCATCTCCACGTCGCTGTACATTTACTTTGACTTTTCCGGCTATTCCGACATGGCAATCGGCCTTGGAAAGATATTTGGATTCCATTTCCTCGAGAACTTCAATTACCCCTTCATTTCCCGCAGTGCCACCGAGTTCTGGCGCCGCTGGCATATGTCGCTGGGTTCCTGGTTCCGCGACTATCTCTACATCCCGCTGGGCGGCAACCGTGTGCCCAAATGGCGCTGGTTCATCAATATTTTCGCCGTTTGGCTGTTCACCGGTTTCTGGCACGGAGCCGCATGGAACTTTATCCTCTGGGGACTGTTCTTCGGCGTGCTTCTTGTGATTGAGAAGTTCTGGCTGCTGAAATATCTGGAGAAGAGTCAGGTGTTCAGCCGCATCTATATCCTGCTGGCGGTCATCGTGAGTTTTATCGTCTTCCAGATCCCCACATTGGGAGAGGCGTTCACCTACATCGGCGGTCTGTTCGGCGCGGGCGGTATCTCTTTTGCATCTGCCGAGACGTTATATTACCTGCGCAGCTATGCGGTTCTGCTGATCGCAGCGCTGGTGGGGTCCACTCCGCTGATCAAAAAGCTGGCGATCAGATTCTCCCAGTCTGAAAAGTCCGCCAAGGTGTCAAACGTACTGGAGGTCATTATGCTGGTGGTTCTGCTGGTGGTGGTCACCGCATTCCTGGTTGACTCCTCCTCCAATCCGTTCTTGTATTTCCGATTCTGACAGGAGGTAAAGTGAAATGAGTACAAAATCTAAAAATATTGTCGTCTGTGTCAGCATGGCAATCATCGTCTTTGGCTTCTGCGTGCTTTTCCTTCTGTTGCCCAAGGGGGCATTTCTGGACAGCGAGCGCCGCGAGCCGGCCAGGTTCCCTGCCCTCACGCTGGAGAGTGTGATGAAGGACGGCCTTGAGTACGGCGACAGCTTTATGAAGCAGTTTGACGATAACTATACTCCCGATAACTTTCCATTTCGCGAGGCGTTCCGCAAGATTAAGTCCTGGGTGGGAGCCAATGTGTTCCTGCAGAAGGACAAGGACGGCGTATATGTTGTCGACGGCGTTGCAGCGGAGATGCAGGAGACCATCGATGAGAGCTCCATCGCTCATGCGGCGGACCGCATCACCTTTGTTTACGAGCAGTACCTGAAGGACAAGGGCATTAAGCCTTATATTTCCATTATTCCCGACAAGGGTTACTGGCTCTCCGAGCAGAACGGATACCTGTCCATGGACTACGACGTGTTCATCGAAAAGATGCTGGACAGCGTTGATTTCGCAGAGTATATCAATATCAAGGACAGCCTTGAGGCTGGCGATTACTACAAGTCGGACACCCACTGGAATCAGGAGTATCTGCTGGACATTGCCAAGCTGCTGGTTGATGGTATGGGCGGTGATCACAACAGTGTTTACGTCAAGAATGAGCTGGATGTGCCTTTCTACGGCGTTTACGCGGGACGTGCGCCCAAGCCGCTGGCTTCCGAGACCATCACCTACTACACCAACGAGAATATGGCAAACGTCACCGTGTTCAACTATGAGAAGAACAGACCCGGCGCTATTTACGATATGGAGCTGGCCCACGGAAAGGACGCTTACGATATGTTCCTCGGCGGAGAGGTGTCCAAGCTGACCATCGAAAATCCCAATGCCAAGACGGACAAAGAGCTGGTGATCTTCCGCGATTCCTTCGGACGCAGTATCATCCCGTTGCTGATTGACGATTACGCAAAGATTACTGTCGTCGATACCCGCTATCAGGTGCCGCAGATCCTTCTCATGGGTGTGGACTTCGAGAAAGCGGATGTATTGTTCCTCTACAGCACCATCGTGCTCAATGCGAGTGCTGAGATGAAATAATATGCTTCGTTGACAGAGGCAGAGTGGTTTGCTATAATTAAATAAGAACCTTGAATTAACCAAGCTGATAAGTGCCATGTTTTGCAGTTGTCAGCTTTTGTTGTATACAGTGCATCGGAGATAATGGAGGATTGTTAAAAATGAAGAGGATTTTGGCCGTGATGATAGCAATGATGATGGTTTCAATGGCAGCTTGTGGTGGCAAAACTGAGACTCCCACCGAGGCAATCACTGAGGCAGTCACCGAGGCAGTCACCGAGGCAGTCACCGAGGCACCCACTCAGGCACTTACCGAGGCAATTGTTGAGGAGTCTGTTGTAGAGAGTGCTGATAACGAACTGTACAGTGTGATCGATATCATGTATGCAAACGCACCTGCTCTTGAGGATGTGATGACCATGTCCATGGAGGTTGACCTGACCGATAACAGTGCATGTGTTTATTCCATCGGTATCGGTGCTGAGGGAATCGTGTCCGCAGTTGTTTCCGAGTCTATGATGGACTCTGTTGCACACTCTATCGCGCTGATCGAGGTGGAGGAGGGGACAGATGTCGAGGCAGTCAAGAACGCCGTTTTCGACGGTGTTGATCTGGTTAGGTGGGAAGGTGTAGTGGCAGAGAAGCTTACCGTAGTAAACAGCGGAAACGTGATTCTGCTGATGGTGACCACAGCAGCGGCAACTGAGCAGCTGTTGACCGCATTCTCTGACGCTATGGGTGGAAATCTGGGTGATAAGTTGCAGCGCGACGGAGGACGATAAAAACTAAACGGAGATGATATACATATTCTAAACGTTGTCGGCGGACAGGAGCAGGGGATTTGCCTGCCGGTCTGCGGCGTAAGGACAGGAGGATACCATGCACACAGTCAGACTTGGAAAGACAGAGATCGTGACCAATAAAAACGGATTCGGCGCCCTGCCGATCCAGCGCATCAGCGACGAGGCGGCGGTTCATCTGCTGCGCAAGGCCTATGATCACGGAGTAACGTACTTTGACACGGCCCGGATGTACACCGACAGCGAGAAAAAGCTGGGGCTGGCCTTCGAGGGGATGCGGGACAGGATCCGGATTGCCACCAAGACCGGCGCGACCACGGTGGAGGGATTCTGGAAGGACCTGGACACCTCCCTGGAAAACTTAAAGACCGATTATATTGATGTTTATCAGTTCCACAATCCGGCATTCTGCCCGAAGCCCGGCGACGAGAGCGGTATCTACGATGCCATGCTGGAGGCGAAGGAGAAAGGAATGATTCGCCATATCGGTATTACGAACCATCGCTTGTCCGTGGCTCATGAGGCCATCGACAGCGGTCTCTACGAGACGCTGCAGTTCCCCTTCAGCTATCTGGCGACAGAGAAAGAGCTGGAGCTGGTGGAGAAATGTAAGGCGGCTGACATGGGCTTTGTGGCCATGAAGGCACTGGCCGGAGGCCTGATCGTCAATTCCGCGGCAGCGTATGCATTCCAGGCACAGCACGAGAATGTGCTGCCCATCTGGGGCGTACAGCGGGAAAACGAGCTGGATGAGTTCCTTTCCTATATAGATAATCCGCCGGTGATGAATGATGAGCTGGCAGCGGTGATTGAGCATGACCGGAACGAGCTTCTCGGCGAGTTCTGCCGAGGCTGCGGATATTGCATGCCCTGTCCCGCAGGCATCGAGATAAATAACTGTGCCCGTATGTCGCTGATGATCCGCCGCGCACCGGAGGCCGCACAGAAGACGCCCGCCATGCAGGCGAAGATGATGAAGATCAAGGAGTGCTTAAACTGCGGAAAGTGTAAGAGCAAGTGCCCCTACGGTCTGGACACACCGGAGCTACTGAAGAGAAATCTGAAAGACTATGAGGAGATCCTGGCGGGGAAACCGCTGTAGCAAAAAGTACTTGCAAGAGGGGGTATCTTGGTATAGAATATAACCTATGAACAACCGTGTTACAGGGTGGTTGGCCTCTATTCTACATAGAATGGAGGTGGTGCTGATGAAGAAATTCGATTTCAGAGATTTGATGTCTTTTGGAATGTTTATTCTGGCATTGCTGACGTTCATTTATTTGATTTGTCACTAATGTTTTTAGCATAGAAAAACCACCCCGAAACTTTGCCGAGCGAGGGGTGGTAATTCTATGTTATACCCATATGCGAGGACAACCCACCTTGTGGGCGGTTGTTCTTTTCACATCCACAATATAGCACAGATTTCGGTTGATGTAAAGTTTATTTCAGAAGGTATAAGTGAAAAGGAGTATTTATGGAAAGTTTAAGAGCAAAAAAAGGGTTTATCTGCGATATGGACGGCGTGATCTACCACGGCAATCAGATCCTGCCGGGAGTGAAGGAGTTTGTGGACTGGCTGTACAGAGAAAACAAAAATTTTCTGTTCCTGACCAATTCCAGCGAGCGAAGCCCCAAGGAGCTTCAGCAGAAGCTTTCCCGCATGGGACTGGATGTGGATGAGAGCCATTTTTACACCAGCGCACTGGCCACCGCCAGCTTCATTCACAATCAGGCACCGGGAGCCAGCGTCTATGCCATCGGTGCCCACGGCTTGCTGAATGCACTTTATGACAAGGGCATTACCATCAATGATGTGGATCCCGAGTACGTGGTGGTCGGAGAGGGCGACAATTACAGCTATGACCGCATTGTGAAGGCCATTGAGTTGGTCAATAAGGGCGCTAAGCTGATCGGTACCAACACCGACCTGACCGGCCCCAAGGAGGGCGGCATTCTTCCCGCCTGCCGTTCACTGGTGGCGCCCATCGAGCTGGCCACCGGAAAGTCCGCCTACTTTGTGGGTAAGCCGAATCCGCTGATGATGCGCACCGGCCTTCGCCTGCTGGGTGTACATTCCGAGGAGACTGTCATGGTCGGGGACCGCATGGACACCGACGTGATCGCCGGTATCGAGACCGGTCTGGACACCTGTCTGGTATTGTCCGGTGTGAGCACCAGAGAGACCGTGGCCACATTCCCTTATCGCCCGAGAATCATTCTGGACGGTGTGGGTTGTATTCCCGGCTGATAATAAATGAACGATAATCCGGGGGTTGCTGCAAAATAGTGCGATCAATGTGCTTGCTATTTTGCAGCAACCCTCTGTTTTTCTTTAGAGATAGAAATCAGAGCGGAAGCATATAGAAGATAAAAAAGGAAAAGATGATAAGAGGAAAAATCATGGAATACCAGAAAGTCACACATGAGTTTGTACCGGTCTATGACGAGCATTCACGTATACTGATTCTGGGCAGCTTGCCGTCGGTAAAGTCGAGAGAGCAGGGATTTTATTACGGTCATTCTCAGAATCGATTCTGGCGGGTGGTGGCCCAACTGACCGGTGAGGCGGTCCCTCAGAGCATACCGGAGAAAAAGGCACTCCTGCTAAACCATGGGATTGCGGTTTGGGATGTGATTCAGTCCTGCGAGATCATGGGTTCCAGCGACAGCTCCATCCGCAATGTGAAGGTGAATGATTTTGACGAGCTGTTAAGTAAGGTGCCGGATATCCGAATTTTTGCCAACGGAGGAAAAGCCTATGAGTTGTATCAGAAATACGCGTTTCCCCAAACCGGGCGTGTGGCGGTAAAGCTGCCGTCCACCAGCCCGGCCAATGCGGCGTGGAGTCTGGAAAAATTGTGTGACGAATGGAGTAGATTGCTGGAAATGCCATAATAGTTTTGGCGGAGAGAAAATTGCTTGAAAATAGGCTGATATTCAGTATAATAGAGTGGTCAGGTAAACAAAAGACAAACTAAAGGTAAAAAAATACCAAGGATAAGCGGGCAACCGGACATAATCATGCGAATGCATCAGGGGAAAGGAATTAATGTTATGTGTGGAATTGTTGGATTTACCGGGAACACTCAGGCCGCTCCGATTTTGCTGGACGGTCTTTCCAAGCTTGAGTACCGCGGATATGACTCCGCCGGTCTGGCCGTGCGGGACGGCGAGAAGGAGACGGAGATCGTCAAGGCCAAAGGACGTCTAAAGGCGCTGACAGAGAAAACGAATGATGGCTTGGCACTTGGGGGCAGCTGCGGAATCGGTCACACCCGCTGGGCGACTCACGGGGAGCCGTCGGAGACTAATGCACACCCCCACGTCAGCGAGGATCTGGCGGTGGTGGCTGTGCACAACGGAATCATTGAAAACTATCAGGAACTGAGGGAGAAGCTGATCAAGAGCGGTTATCGGTTTTACTCCCAGACCGACACGGAGGTGGCGGTAAAGCTGATCGACTACTATTATAAAAAGTATCAGGCTGGTCCGGTGGACGCGCTGGCCCGCACCATGATGCGTGTTCGCGGCTCCTACGCGCTGGCGGTGATGTTCAGGGATTATCCCGGGGAGATTTATGTGGCCCGCAAGGACAGTCCCATGATCATCGGTGTGGAGAATGGAGAGACCTATGTGGCCTCCGATGTGCCGGCGATTCTGAAATATACCAGAAAGGTATACTATATCGGCAATCTGGAGATCGCCCGCCTGGAAAAAGGGAATGTCACATTTTACAATATTGACCGCGAGGAAATCGAGAAGGAGCTGACGGAGATCAAGTGGGATGCCGAGGCCGCAGAGAAGGCCGGGTTTGAGCATTTCATGATGAAGGAGATCCATGAGCAGCCGAAAGCGGTTCGGGACACATTAAATTCCTGTGTGAAGGACGGCAAAATCGACCTGTCGGCGGTGGGACTCAGTGAGGAAGAAATAAGGAATATCAGCCAGATTACCATTGTGGCCTGTGGTTCCGCCTATCACGTGGGGATGACAGCCCAGTATGTGATCGAGGATCTGGCTCATATTCCGGTTCGCGTGGAGCTGGCCAGCGAGTTCCGGTACCGGAATCCGCTGTTGGACAAAAACGGGCTGGTGATCGTGATCAGCCAGTCCGGCGAGACAGCGGACAGTCTGGCGGCCCTCCGTGAGGCGAAGGAAAAGGGCGTAAAGACCCTTGCCATCGTCAATGTGGTGGGGTCATCCATTGCCAGAGAGGCGGATAATGTGTTTTATACCCTGGCGGGACCGGAGATCGCGGTGGCGACGACCAAGGCCTACAGCACCCAGCTGATTGCCTCCTATCTGCTGGCGGCTCAGTTTGCCTGGGTTCGCGGCGAGATCGACGAGATGGAGTACAGTCGTCTGACGGCAGAGTTGATGACGCTGCCTGACAAAATCTCCAGGCTTCTGGAGGACAAAGAGCGGATACAGTGGTTTGCCGCCAAGTTTGCCAATGCGAAGGATATTTTTTTCATCGGAAGAGGCATTGACTATGCCATCAGCATGGAGGGCAGCCTGAAGATGAAGGAGATCAGTTACGTCCATTCGGAGGCCTACGCCGCCGGAGAGCTGAAGCACGGAACCATCAGCCTGATCGAGGACGGCACCCTTGTTGTCGGGGTGGTGACCCAGCAGAAGCTTTACGAGAAGACTCTCAGCAATATGGTTGAGGTAAAGAGCCGCGGTGCTTATCTGATGGGCTTGACCAGCTACGGCCATTACAGCATCGAGGATACCGCTGACTTCACGGTGTATATTCCCCGGACCGACGAGCGGTTTGCCACCAGTCTGGCGATCATTCCACTCCAGCTGATGGGATACTATGTCAGCGTGGCGAAGGGACTGGATGTGGATAAGCCGAGAAATCTGGCCAAGAGCGTGACTGTAGAGTAAAGAAATCGGTGACAGAGCGGTCATTCTTTCGGCGAAGGAGTGGAAGGCAGAGGAAATCAGTGCATATATTAAAGGAAAGGTTGTGGCAGAGTAGACAATAAAAATCATCATCTGCACAAAGGGTGATTGCCAAAAGCGGAAAAACATGATACACTGGACAGATAACGTGAATGTGATAACACTGTATTGCGCGAAAGTGCAGGTGCACAGCGTTGGCAGTGAAACGACTGCGAAAAAGACAGTGGTATTTGCACAGAGCAATTGACCCACATAGGAGGCATGAGATGAGACTGGTTGTTAAGGTAGGGACATCCACGCTGGCCCATTCCACCGGAAGGTTAAATATCCGCCGGGTGGAGGAACTTTGCAAGGTATTGAGCGATATCAAAAATGCAGGCCACGAGGTGATTTTGGTTTCCTCGGGAGCCATCGGCATGGGCATGGGTAAGCTGGGGTTGACCCGAAAGGGCGCGGATATGCCCACCAAGCAGGCGGCAGCCGCGGTGGGGCAGTGCGAACTCATGTATACATATGATAAGCTGTTTGCGGAATATAATCACACGGCAGCGCAGATCCTGATCACCGGAGACGATGTGGATCACGAGGATCGCCGGGCGAATTTTCAAAATACCCTGTTCCGCCTGCTGGAGCTGGGGGCATTGCCCATCGTCAATGAAAATGACACCGTCTCCACCCAGGAGATCGAGATCGGCGACAACGACACGCTGGCGGCTATCGTTTCCGTCTGTGTGCAGGCGGATATGCTGGTGCTGTTGACGGATATCGACGGACTGTACACGGCCGATCCCCACAAAGATCCGGATGCGGAGCTGATCAGGGTGGTGGAGGAGCTGACGCCGGAGGTCATCGCCCTGGGAGGCGGCGCAGGTTCATCCCTGGGCACCGGAGGAATGGCGACCAAGCTTCATGCGGCGCAGATCGCCACGGAGAAGGGCATTGATATGCAGATCACCAACGGCAGCAGGCCGCTGGATCTGTACGATATTATAGATGGAAAGATCGTGGGAACACTGTTTCGCGGGAAGTGAGGAGCTTCGGAATCGCCGAAGACTGGATGAAAGTACCTGAGCACGGACCAGGATACGGAGACAAGGTGCAGAAACAGCGTGTAGAAGCAAGGTGTAGACATAGACAATTTGACAGGACAGAAATCAGGAGGCAGATATGACGACAAAAGAGATTCTTACTCAGGCGAAGCAGGCAAAGACGGCGCTGGCCGGTCTGACCACAGAGCAGAAAAATCTGGCACTGGCCAGGATGGCGGACAGTCTGGTGGCCCATACCGCACAGATCATGGCAGCAAATGCACTGGATATGGAGGCCGCTAAAGATAAGATTTCTCCGGTCATGCTGGACCGACTGATGCTGGATGAGAAACGCATTCAGTCTATGGCGGACGGCATGCGGGAGGTGATCCTGCTTCCCGATCCCGTGGGGAAAGTACTTCGACGCGAGGTGCGGCCCAACGGTCTGGTGATCGAGCGGACTGCGGTGCCGGTGGGCGTGGTGGCGATCATTTATGAGAGCCGTCCCAATGTGACCTCCGACGCTGCGGCATTGACCTTAAAGAGCGGCAATGTCTGTGTGCTCCGCAGCGGCAAGGAGGCCTTCGGCAGCGCGAATGCCATCGTGAAAGCTCTCCGCTCCGGACTGAAGGACGCCGGTCTTTCGGAGAATCTGGTCAATCTGGTGCAGGACACCAGCAGAGCTTCCGCCACTGAGCTGATGACGGCGGTGGGCTATGTGGATCTGCTGATCCCCCGCGGCGGTGCGGGACTGATTCGCGCCTGCGTAGAGCAGGCGAAGGTTCCCTGCATTCAGACCGGAACCGGTATCTGCCATATTTACGTGGATGAGAGCGCCGATCTTTCCATGGCGCTGAAGATTATAAACAATGCAAAGACCAGCAGACCGTCCGTGTGCAACGCGGAGGAGGTTTGCCTGGTTCATCGGGCGGCAGCAGCGGATTTTCTGCCTCAGCTGAAAACGATGCTGGTGGATGAACGGATCGCAGCAGGGCTGAGCCCGGTTGAGTTGAGACTCTGTCCCGAGGCGGCAAAACTGATCGAGGGTGTACCGGCCGGACCTGGCGATTTTGACACCGAGTTTTTGGACTATATTCTGGCGGTCAAGGTGGTGGACAGCTGCACAGAAGCCATTGACCATATTAACACCCACTCCACTGGCCACAGCGAGGCGATTATTACCGCCGACGATGGAAATGCGGCGGCCTTCACCGCGGCGGTGGACAGTGCAGCGGTCTATGTGAATGCGTCCACCCGCTTCACCGACGGCGGAGAGTTCGGGCTGGGCTGCGAGATGGGCATCTCCACCCAGAAGCTCCATGCCAGAGGCCCCATGGGTCTGGAGGAGCTGACGGTCTACAAGTATATTATTCGCGGAGATGGTCAGATTCGCTGACCGCGGAGGAGATGGCGGAGGACCGGACGTAAGAAGGTAATCCATGCCATCCTTTTGCTGGAAAAAACGGGTTAGACGACGAAAAGAATGAAAACGGGCATGAGATGGAACGTGCCGGGAGAGAATGATGAGCAAATACGGATTTATCGGAACAGGAAATATGGGCGGTGCGCTGGCGAGAGCAGTGGCCAAAACGGTTGACGGAGAAGACATTTTTCTGACCAACCGCACCAGAAAAAAGGCGGAGGTACTGGCGGCAGAGCTTGACTGCCAGGTCTGTGACAATGTGATCGTGGCGGCAGCGTGCGACTATGTGTTTCTGGGGGTGAAGCCTCAGATGATGGCGGGGCTTTTCTCTGAGATTGCACCGGCTTTGACAAAACGACAGGAAAGAGTTATACTGGTAACGATGGCGGCAGGATTGACCATGGAGACGATCTGCCGGATGGCAGGCGGCGATTATCCGGTGATCCGTCTGATGCCAAACACACCGGCAGCCATCGGCGAGGGGATGATCCTCTATGCGGCTAACGATTTAGTGACCGAATCTGAGCTTGCGGAGTTTCTGGATGCCATGAGTCCAGCAGGACGGTTTGACCGGCTGGATGAGAAGCTGATCGACGCGGGGAGCGCGGTCTGCGGCTGCGGTCCGGCCTATGCCTACATGATGATCGAGGCCTTGGCTGACGGCGGTGTTGCCTGCGGTCTGCCCAGAGCGAAGGCCGTGGAGTATGCGGCCCAGATGATGGCCGGTGCGGCGAAGATGGTTCTGGAGACAGGAAAGCATCCCGGTGAGCTGAAGGACGCGGTGTGCAGTCCCGGTGGAAGTACCATTGCAGGTGTGCGCGCGCTGGAGAACGGAGGCTTTCGCGCCGCTGCGATAAATGCGGTGGCGGCGGCCTGTGAGAAAAATAAAGAGCTTGGCAAAGCGAAATAGGAACGTTTAAAGATCGCAGAGAATAAGACTGGAAACGGAGAGATATTTCAATATGATGAATCCTACCATGTTATTTAAAATGAAGGGGATGTGGGATCGCTTCACGGCGAATCATCCCAAATTTCCCTTGTTTTTGAAGGCTGCTCAGCAAAAAGGTATCCAGGAGGGGACCATTCTGGCGGTGAGTATCACCACACCCTCCGGCGAGAAGCTGGAGACGAATCTGCGGGTGACTGCGGACGATATGCAGTTGTTTGAGGAGTTAAAGAAGTTACAGTAGGAGGAGACTCTATGAGCATTAAACTGATCGCGTTTGACCTGGACGGAACCTTTTTGGATGACGACAAAAACTGCCCCAAAGAAAATTTGGAGGCAATCTGTGCTGCCGCCGAGCGGGGCGTGATCATTGTGCCCAGCAGCGGCCGGATGTTCGACGGTATTCCGGAGCCGATCCGCAATCTGCCCTTTGTGCGCTATGCGATTACTATCAATGGCGCGGGCGTGTTTGACCGCGAGGAGGACAGGGAGATCTATCGCGCGACGATCCCCTTTGAGGATGCGGAGCGGATATATGATTATGTGGAGACCCTCCCCTGCTCCTACGATTGCTATCTGGAAAACCGAGGCTATATTGATCGATATTTTTATGATCATCTGGAGGACTTCATCGAGGATGATGTGATCCGGCATATGAACTGGAAACTCCGCGGGCCGGTGGACAATTTCCGGCAGTATATGCAGGAGCGACATGCTTCACCCCAGAAGATCCAGCTGATGTTCAAGGACCTGGAGCGGAAGAAATACGAGCTGGAGCACTTTGATGAGCGGTTTCCCGGCTGCGTAGCTACATCGTCCTTGCCTCCCAATATCGAGATCAATGCGGAGGCGGCCAATAAGGGTGCCGGACTGAAAGCACTCTGCGAGTACCTGGGCATCGATCTCTCCGAGACCATGGCGTTGGGTGACGGCGGAAACGATATCACCATGCTTCAGATGGCCGGACTGGGCGTAGCCATGGGCAATGCCGAGGAGACGGTGAAGGCGGTGGCCGATGTGGTGGTCGGGACCAACGAAGAGGCCGGCGTGGCGGAGGCGATCCGGAGATACGTTTTATGATGAAAAGAAGATGAAGTATGTTCTGCATCGGTGGACTGGGGGGATTCCTGCCTGTCCGCCGATGTTTGATTTTGGTGAAATCGTGTGGATGACTTCGGAGGGATTCGCGGAAATGTGACATATCAGTTGACTTTTGTGCATATATATTGTAAAATTGTACACAAAGGCAGAATGTTGTACGAAAAATTTATGTATTCTGCTCAAAGGAAAAGGAGGTATTTTTATGACAGGTTTACCCCTCATTCTTGCTTTTGTTCTTGCGATCGTTGTGATGATCGTGGCGATCTCCAAGTTCAAAGTGCATCCCTTCCTGGCGATCATGTCCGTTTCTCTGATCCTGGCGTTGATCGCAGGCATCCCGCTGGTGAACATCGCGGATGTCATCGGCGCAGGTTTCTCCGGCACCTTCAGCTCCATCGGTATTGTCATCATTCTCGGTGCGCTGATCGGCTCCATTCTGGAGGTTACCGGTGCGGCACTGAAGCTGGCTGACATGGTCATCAAGCTGGTCGGAAAGAAAAATCCCGAGCTTGCCATGGAGCTTATGGGTTGGGTCGTATCCATCCCCGTATTCTGCGACAGCGGTTTCGTTATTCTGAACCCCATCCGCAAGGCGCTGGTTAAGCGTACGCAGGTTTCCAGCGTAGCCATGACCGTGGCTCTGTCCGCAGGTCTGTACATCTCCCACGTGTTTATTCCCCCCACACCCGGTCCGATCGCTGCGGCGAACACACTGGGTATTGGTGACAATCTGCTCTTAGTTATGGGCATGGGTGCCCTTGCCTCCATCTGCCCTCTGATTGCTGGTCTGATCTATGCAAAGTACATCGGCAAGAAGGTTAAGAGTGCAGACGAGCTGGTTACCGATGAGACCGTTGCCAAGACCTATGAGGAGCTGGTAGCTGAGTACGGCAAGCTCCCCGGCGGTTTCAACGCACTGGCACCCATCATCGTTCCCATCATCGCAATGGGCCTTGGTTCTGTCTCCTCCATGGCAGGCTGGACTGGTACCGTTTCCAATCTGTGCACCTTCTTTGGAAAGCCCGTTATTGCGCTGACCGTTGGTACGATCTTCGCGGTTGCTCAGCTGGCAGGCGCTAAGAAGATGGATAAGTTCTACGATATCACCAATGATACCCTGAAGGTAACCGGCCCCATCCTGTTCGTTACCGCAGCAGGCGGCGTTCTGGGTAAGGTTATCTCCTCCACCGATATGGTGAACTACATCACCGGCCACGCAGATGCGCTGAAGAGCATCGGTATCTTCTTCCCCTTCCTGCTGGCCGCTATCCTTAAGAGTGCGCAGGGATCTTCCACCGTTGCGCTTACCACCACCGCAGGTATTCTGGCACCTCTGATGGGCGCTCTGGGTCTGGATACCCCCGCGCTGTCTGCACTGACCGTTATGGCTATCGGCGCAGGTGCGATGACCGTATCCCACGCAAACGACTCCTACTTCTGGGTGGTTACCAACTTTGGTGAGATGACTCCCGATCAGGGATACAAGACTCAGACCGTGATGACGCTGGTTCTCGGCCTTGCATCCATGGTAGGCATCTTCATCATGTCTCTGATTTTCTAAGAGGAGCAGGTTGACCGGGACGTGAGTGCATGTTATGATTATGATGCATTGACATCGACCCGATACATATTGTGATGAAAAATACGGGGCTGTCGAATAATGACAGCCCTTGCTTACTGAAAAGGAGTGTGAACCTCATGGACAAAACATTACGTGCAAACGCAGATGCCATCATTGCTTCCGCCATCAACGCGGTAAAGCCCGATGAGGCGGTGAGCCGTGCTCTGACCGGAAAGGAATTTCCGGGAAGGGTAGTGCTGGTGGCTGCCGGTAAGGCTGCATGGCAGATGGCGAAGGCGGCGGACGACTGTCTTGGAAAGCGCATCGACAGCGGAGTAGTGGTTACCAAATACGATCATGTGATGGGACCCATTGCGAACTATATCTGTCACGAGGCGGGACATCCCGTGCCGGACAACAATTCCTTCGAGGGAACGCAGGATGCCCTTGATCTGGTGGCGGATCTTAGCCCCCAGGATACCGTGCTTTTCCTGCTCTCCGGCGGCGGCAGCGCACTGTTTGAGAAGCCGCTGGTTCCCGGTGAGGTGCTTCAGGATATCACCGGACAGCTTCTGGCCTGCGGCGCGGACATCGTGGAGATCAATACCATCCGCAAGAGACTTTCCGCAGTGAAGGGCGGTCGCTTCGCACAGCACTGTGCCCCCGCACATGTATTCACCATCGTGCTTTCCGATATTCTGGGCGATCCTCTGGATATGATCGCCTCCGGCCCCGCTTGTCCTGACAGCAGCACCTGTGAGCAGGCGAAGGCTATCGCAGCCAAGTATCAGTTAAAGCTGACTCCCGAGGCAGAGTCGCTTCTCTCCCAGGAGACCCCCAAGGAGCTGGACAACGTGACCACACTGATCAATGGTTCTGTCCGCGAACTGTGCAGCGCAGCTGCGGTTGTGTGCCGTGAGATGGGCTATGAGCCGGTGATGCTCACCGACCAGCTGGTCTGCGAGGCGAGAGACGCAGGCAGCTTTCTGGCTTCCATCCTGAAGACCCATGCGGGCTCCGGAAAGAAGATGGCATTCATCGCCGGCGGCGAGACCGTGGTACACCTGACCGGTAAGGGTAAAGGTGGACGCAATCAGGAGCTGGCGCTGGCAGCGGCAGTTGGTATCTCCGGCATCCCCGGAACCGCAGTGTTCAGCGTGGGAAGTGACGGAACCGACGGCCCCACCGATGCGGCGGGCGGCTACGTGGACTATGAGACCGCAGCTGAGCTCAAGGCAAAGGGAGTGGAAATCTATCAGGTGCTTCAGAACAACGACGCATATCATGCGCTGGAGAAGGTTGGCGGCCTGGTGATTACCGGACCCACCGGAACCAATGTGAATGATGTGGCGGTAGCGCTGCTGGAAGGCTGAGAAGTTCAGGCAGAAAATAAGATGTGAAATACCCGGAGATGTTTCTCACCGGGGAATTAATAAGATGATTCCGCAATTTGGGTAATCATAAAAAGGGGAGCTGTTCACCGATGTGGGCAGCTCCCCGACAACTATATCAGAATCTCAACAGACACTCATTCCGCTCATCCCTGTACAGGTCATTCCTGCTCAGGTGATTTCTGCCGATCATGGGCAATCTCTTTCAGTTGTCCGGAGATGAATGCCCCGATCTCCTCGTGGGTCTGGTGGAAAAGAACATAGTAATGTTTTCCGCTTTTCTTCGGCTGAAAATCACATACAGACGATTCAAGCACAGTCACTTTGCCGCTCTCCGAAAGACCATACCGCTCATTGGTGCCGTTTACCGCAAAATCTACGGCTACCGGATCCCAGCTGGGGCGACACAGGCTTCCGTTGGTGAACAGGCGGTAGCTTTCGTATATTAGGTTTGCTGTATCGGGATTCCAGTCACTCAGATCAGTGATCACACGGTCCCCTGTCTCAAATCCGATAAAATATAGCTCGCCGGGATATGCATTGATAAACTGGCGGGCCTCGTTAGGCATCTCCCGGATATTAAATTCCGGATAGTCCACCCTCTCGCGGAAACTTCCTGCCATAGCCACCACGGAGCGAACTTTCCTTGCAAACAAATCAGGCATATGGCGAAAGGCTTTGTCCAGATTACAGAAGAATCCGATTGAGATGATTTCCACGCTCTGATCATCTGCATCTGAGAGGATTTGTCGGTAGAACTCCACAGGTTCCATCACGTTTAGAGAAGCATACCGGTTTTCGTCCTTTGAATCAAACAAATATTTCAGATACCTGCTCTCATTGCCACATGGGGGGATTTCACCGTCCCAGACACAGATCGGAACCGGGGGGAGATCAAACCACGACAGAAGAGCATCTGCCGCGCCCGCCTCATAGGGACCGTTCACATTGATTGAAATGCCGCACAGTTTGATTCCGAGCGTTTTTACATAATCACAAAGAATAGCAATGGCACCCACGTCGTCCACATCGAGACAAAGGTCTGTTTCCAAAATTACCTTTGTGTCAAGTCGTTTGTTTAAACTAATATATGTATTCACTCGTTTACCTCTCTTTAGTTGTTGTAATTTTACTGCTGTATTTCCATTACAATAATTCCGCTACTGCTAATGTTTACTTCTGAACTGGGCGGGAGTAAGCCCATTATAATTGGTAAGTCAGCCATTGATGCGTTTGAGAAAAACGCAGGTCCCTTCTTCCATATCCAATGTAATCGTTTTTGTTTGTTCGAATATCGCATCAGTGAATACATTACGATAGGTGGATGACTCCCTCAATATAATTTCTGCGCGCATTTTCTTTTCTGCAAGTACATAAATGAATCGGTTGTCTGCATTAACGACGCAGTACGCAGGCGCGTATAGGTGAACGCCTGCGGCATTCAGCATATTGCGTGCTGCTTCCACCGTCATATCCTGTGGCATGGCATTGAGAATATGAGTGCGACCTTTGCAGTCTTTACGTTTTGCAGTCTTAATCTGTCCGTCTGAATAGTGTTCCAGCGGGGCGATCGCATCATCAGGCTTTATATATACTACGGGGAAGCATGAACTTGCGTGTTCAGCTATACTACCAACGGGGTATTCCCCAATAGAAAAGCCTGTAAGGCGGGTCACGTTGTTAAGACTAAAGGAACCGCTGACGTTGTCAATAATACCTGCTGTATAGTTCCATACAATATGACAATTGGTGGATGTTCTTGACAAAAGTTGATTCAGTTTGTCAGAATCTTCGTAAAAGGCGTTTAGAAAAACAATCATTTTGTAGCTGGACAGGTCGATTTCTTCAAGATCGGTTGCACGGTAGAAATCAACCGGAACGCCACTTTCCTTGATCGTAGATCCCACATGATGGATTGCCGCCTGGTTAAGGTTGAAATTGGGGCGTATGTGGTGCATCACGTCCTCGTTTATTACCAGCAGCACTTCTGTCACACTTTTGTGGTTTTCTTTCTCAAGGTAAAGTTGTTTCGCGGTTTTGTTCAGCAATTGAATCTCATTTTGAATTTCCTCGGTATCAAGCCAGCCGCCGCCAAGATCCATCCACCAATATGCCTGATGAAATGCGAGATTTTTGGAAAACTCTCTCCAATATACGGCTCTTGTCTGATCAAAGTTTTTAGCGGTGTAGTCTTTAATGTTATTTGTTTTGCAAAGGTGTGTGCGGTTATCAATTTCATCAATATATAGTTTTTTTCGGTTGACAGAATTCGGAACGGATTGGCCTAGTCCTGGGTCCGTTGGCCCTACCCGGTTGTAGCCCTTGGGTGATGCGATAAAGTCCACATAGGGGGATGAAAGGATTCGATCAAAACCTGTATGCTGCATATTGGCACTGTTTTCCGGTTCTGTGATATATCCATAGAAAACACCGGTCACTTTTTCGGGGACAATGTCTTTCACTACTTTGCAGAATGTCTCAATGGCATCTGAATTGATATCTCGAGTAAATTCAGAATAAACAATGCATTGTTCATCACGTTCAGTGTGGTAAAAAAGCTGATCAAGAGTGGGGGTGCCGATGTGATACCGATTTTGGGGAACTGGAGTATTACTGATGAAAAAGCGCTCATCGATAGGCGGGACATCATTATAAATTTTTCCATGTGATGAAGCGTAACCTAAAAATGCTTTGGTAGCATTAATTCCGTAATCTCCCTTGTGCCTGGGATTAGTGTCCCAGGTAGCCCATTGAGTGGTCTCACCGGAGGTTCCGTAGGCGATGTGGTAACCGATAATTTGAGACGCCCATTTGGAATGTTCAATGTGAAAAACAAAGCGGCGAAGTGCGTCGGAGGCATCTTTTATCCACTGGGACGAAGAAAAACTTTGCTGAGCCAGCAGATCAGTTGATTTGGGAGGATGAGATCCATGCAGGTCAGTGTCAATCATTGCGCAGATTTTATCTCTTGTACGTGGTCCGCCGGCATATACAAAAACATCTTCAGGATGAGCTGCACACCAGCCTTTCGGCACATTCAGTTTGACACGTGGAAGGAAAATGATATCAGGGCATGTGGAAAAAAGAAGATTGAGCAATTGGTCTAATTCGGTATAGTCAAATTGATTGAGACCGATCCATCCCGAAGGGATTACACTGGAATGGACAAGAATTCCCTTGTCAAAAAGTGCTTTGTGTCTCTGTGCGTTAAGTCTATGATTTTCCCAGTTTCCGTTTTCAGATTCGTGACCGAATCGTGACCAGAAGATTGGATTTTGACGCAGATATTCGATTTTTTCATTGAGGGACATACTCTGCACATCCATTTGTCATTACCTCCATATTGTGCTTTTGCGTTATTTATTAATGATAGAAACAGATGCTCTTTTGATTGATCATAGCGTACAGGACAATGGGTTTTCAAGCGTCAATATTATCAACTTATTTAAAAATCGTACGGCTGTAGTTTGAGAGAAAACAGATACAATTCTTCGTGTATTTGAAAATATTGTGTCTTGATAAATCGGTGGGACTATCGATACAATGGAGACAACGCTTCTTCACAACGAGAGTCGACGCAGAAACAACTGTTTCGGTGTGAATGGTAACGAGATAGTGTGAAGTGATGTTAATTAACGATTGAAATGTAAAAGGAGGATTTTGTATGAATTTGCATGAAATTGAAATGGTTGATGGATCTTACTAATGAATTAATTGTAATGTGTGATTATTGCAGCGGCCGTTCCTATGCTGTGTGCATACCTGTTTATACAGAAATTCTTCGTGAAGGGAGTTATGGCAGGAAGTATAAAGGGTTAGGCATTATTGCGAAATGCAAAGTATGAATGGAGAAGAAATAGGATGAAAAAAATATTGACTATCGAGGAAGGTGTGAGATCGGTACTGTCGGTCTATAATGCTGTGCCGGATATAAAATGGGAATATCGGCCTGCCGAGGAAGGTTGCCTTACAGATGCCATAGTGCTTGATGGTGCGGTTTATCCGCTTTTCTGGTGGAGATGCGATACGCAAATCATGGCCCTCGCCGAAAACGCACCGGAGCGCAAACTGTGCAGCATGAAATTGAATCGGACGTGCGCAAAAAGTTATGGGATCGACAGGCTGATGTACCAGGAAATAGATATCGCCGAATTAATGCTAGATTCAAAAATCGAGAGCGTGATGTGTTTTGACAACGGATGTGCTCGGAATATGTTGGCGACCATGAAAAATAAGCGGGTGGCCATATTTGAGCTGGCAGCGGTTCTTAACGATTGTACGGCTGAACAGGGACGGCATATATACTGGGGGCAGGACGGTATGGCCTCCGACCGTGTGGTATCCCAAAAGGTTGCCAGTGATGCAATCTACCTGTTCAGCGAAGACGAAGCAAAGCCGGAAGTGTTTAACGATATTTTTATTTATATGTATGGATTGAATAAAACAGATGTAGTCAAAGCTGCATGTATAGCGGAAATACTGATGGGCTGGAGGGATATTTCTGACTGGAAGGAAAAAGATGCCCATTACAGAAGGTGTCTTGCGGCCGCGGCAGAGTCTGACAGAACTTGCAGACGAACACTGATTAGGGAGGCTGAAGTATGAGCAATGATAAGAAACTGAAAGTGGCAGTTACCGGGTTTGAAAATGGACATTGTTTTTACTTGTATCAGGGGCTGCGGAGTGAACCAGATGTGGAAATCGTTGCAGTGTCTTTTGCGCCGAGGGCTCGTATCATTTATGAGAAACGCCTTGGGGAAGATGCATTCAAAGGGGTAGATATTTATTATGATGAGAAGGAAATGTTCGATGCGCACCCGGAAATCGAAGCGTGCATCTGTGGCGGTAGTAACCGAAAACATATGCATGAGTTCCGACTTTGCGCAGAGCGGGGGATTCATGTGATCTCCATGAAAGCGCCCAGCTATGATATGGTAGAATACGATGAAATGATACGTTTAGCAAAGGAAAATCATATTGTCGTATATATTGAGCTGGAAATGAGATGGAAGGCGGCCATTGAGCGGATACGGGAAATCATAGCAAGCGGAAAATTGGGAGAAATAAAGGCATTTAATGCATATAACTATTCGCACAATCCGATGTGGTGGCAGCATTGGATGGATATTCCGGAAGAAAGCTACGGCAAACGTATTCCAATTCGGGAAGGAAGTAGGATATTTCGAGGTGGTGCACTGACAGACCACCCACACATTTTTGACATTATCAGATATATTTTGGATAGTGATTTTGATGTGGTTTATGCGGAAGCAGCGCCAAATATGCGTGATGGGGCGGAGACAGAGGATCTGGTTTATGTGATCGGAAAGATGAAAAATGGCGTGATATTTTCTCTGGATCCTTCCTATGCCAACAGGGAACCGGAGCAGGCGAGAATTGTAGGGAAAAATCTCAGTAAGTATCCGCGCGCAGTGCAAGTGGAAATGCAGGTGACCGGAACTAAAGGGACGCTTTATGCTGATAGTTATAATGCAGATTGTGTGGAGGAGCTTGAGCCGGGAACGCAGAAGTATTCAGTATGGACAAGGGATCTGGCCCTTGATAACCAACGGCGCATTTTTGTGAGAAATTTCATTTCTGACATTCGCAATGGCACTGACAATGCGGCGGTGTCGTTGGAGGAACATAAAAGAACATTGATGGCTTCGAATGCGGCATATGACAGTATCTATAGAGGACAACCGGTAAAACTGTGTGATTGACAGGGAATAAGGAAATGATGGAGCATGTTGCTTCGGCATGAAATGCTGGCGGAATATCTGATAAAAGCAGTGAATCTGGCCCATGAAATGAACATATCGGTTATATTTAATCCGGCTCCTGCGGTAAATATACCGGCAGGCATAATCAACAGATGCCTGAGGCCGGAGATTCGTTTAATGGGATTTTGGCAACGTTTCTTGCCCGGGAAAATGGCCTAGAGGAGGCCGTTTCCCGGGCAGTAATTGTTGCCGGGATCAGTGTAACACGATTAGGGGCGGCCGGCGTTGTCTTAACGGAGAGAGCGTTGAGACAGCGTATGAGAGACTCAAAATTATGTTAGATCTTTATTCTAGAATGTTTGTAGTAATAAAGTCAATTCCCCATCCGACCAGTTCTTCAGCTTTTTTGATATCATCACAGGTCCAGACATTTATCCTGTGGCCTGAAGCATGTATCTCGTCAATTTGTTCTTGTGTAAGGTTTCGAATATTGATGTCCAGATCAACAGAATACTGGTTTAAATTTTTCAAAATATCGGGAGAGTAATCCCAGACCAGATATTGCATATTTTGTGTCGGAAGCATCTGGCGAAGGTATGCAATTTGTTCCAGAGAAAACGTGATGAAAACCACATTTTCCAGATAAGATGTGTCCTGAATACGGTCAACTAAATTGACAAGGTTTTCATGTGTGAATTCACCTTTTAGTTCAAGAATGCATTTTTTATTGTATTTTTTGCAAATATAGATATATTCTTCCAGGCTAGGAAGAACCAGAGCGGGATTTTGAGACAGTTTGGGCATTTTTGTGTCGATCAAGGCCAGACTACGCAGTACATTATAGTTGGTATCAGCGACTACGAAATCCTGACCGGTAAGTTTCAATGTGTTTGAGTCGTGAATCACGATAAAGTTTCCGTCAGCAGTCACGCGTAAATCAGTTTCGATTCCGTAATATGTACGATTGCCTGCTGCTATATATGCGGGAATAGAGTTGTTTGGTTCCAATCCGCTAACTCCCATATGAGCAATCATGAGGCAACTTTTTTTGTCGGGAAATTTAATTGTATTCATAATGACCTCTAAATTAATTTACTGTATGTGAGGGTCTTACTCTGAATTGTGAAGGCGTAAGACCAGTCTCCTGTTTAAACTTCCGCCGGAAGGAAGCAACGTTAAGATAACCCACGGTAACGCTGATTTCATCGATTGAAGTGTCTGTTGTAAGCAAAAGCTCCTTCGCCTTTTCCAGCCGCAATGCCCACAGATAATCCGAGAAGTTCTGGCCCAGTTCCTGCTTGACCAGATAACTCATGTAGGCAATGCTGACATGGAATCGGTCAGCCATCAGCGTAATGGAAAAATCTGGATTGGAGTAGGATTCTTCAATGACTGACCGGATCAGTGCCGGGTTGACGCTGGTGGCGATTTCCCGTTCATACAGCGCCAAGAGCTTATGAACATTCACTACAATATCTGCCGCCTTTTCCTCGCAGGGACAGCTTCGGCAGAAATAGACGGTCTCATAGTATAAATCGTCGTAGGCATTAAAATCAATACCGAACTGGTTCATACAATTGGTGATCACCGAGAGCATGTCGAGTAAAATACAGCGAACAAAGAAATCGGGGAGTCTGCTCCTGTCAGAGAGTGCGTGTTTGATTATTTGAAAGAGCTCGTCGGCCACTTTCCCCGCGGCGGAAAACTGATGTTTCTTAAGCAGCGCCGAGAACTGATTCAGCCGATTGTGGGGATAAGCAAAATCTGTGGCGGCCGGAGGTAATGTTTGGTAATCTACCACCGGAAGCTCGGCCCAGTGCCGGCTGGCATACAGCATGTTTTCGTAGATGGCCGGAATGTCCAGCGGTGAGTCGGTACCGTTGCTGATCGCGGATCGGTATCCGTGGTCTTCGTAGAGTTGATTCAGTAAGGCTTTTAATACTTCGTCTTTGTTCAGCTCAGTGCCGATGTAATTGATCAGAAATACTGCGCTGTCCGGATGGGATTCCAGGATCAGGCAGGAGTTCTCGCCCGGGAGCACTTCCTGAAAATAGCGCTGGATGTCGGCGCCCGGGAAGAGTTTGCCGGGCGAAGTGATCTGGACCGCATAGATGTCACTGTTGGACTCCGCATCGAACAGTTGGTCGATGATGTTAAAGACCATCTTTTCGCTCGCCTTATCCCCCTGCTGTGGGGACAGCACTGTGTCCAGCAGGGATTTCTGCATGGAGAGGCGGTAGTTATCCAGCTTACATTTCAGCTGTTGATTTTCTTGCTCTGTCCTGCTGAAAGTCTGGTCCAGCAACTCCAGATAATCCATCCTTGTGTCGGAATCGGCAACAAGCTTCTTTGTCAGGTGGCTGAGCGGCAGGTAGGTAATCCTCATCGCCAGCAAAATCAGGAAAAAGCCCACGACACCGATGAGCATGAGGGCCGCATAGGTGTTGGCAAAGGTCTGATTAATCTGGTGGTTCAGAAACTGATTCGACAAAAGGGTGATCATGGAAAATTTGTTGCCCACTCCAGTATGGACGCAGAGGGAGGTGGACCTATCGATTTGGAAGATTCCGTCCCCACCTGTTGGGTCTAAGCTGTCCATATACGGCAGCAGCTGGGAAGAATTGATTCCGGTGATGAATCTGCCGTCACTGTCCACCAAGGCGATGGCTGTCATCTCGTCAGACATACGGTTTTTCATCTGTTCCTGGATATCCGCTCTGTCCAGGATGTAGAAGAAGGTGTAATTTGCCTGGGCACTGATAGCCGGAAAATAAATCAGATATTCGCTGCTCCCATCGGACAGAAAAATAAGCTGTCCGGAGGTTGCATTGTAGTAGAGTGAAGGGTCAAATATCAGCTGCGTTGCATCTCCGATGAGATGGAAGAGTCCGTCCTTATAAACCACATGCTGGCGGGTGGTCAGCAGATCATTGGTCTGCTCAGTCAAGTACACGATGGATTCGATTATCTTTGTGGTGGAGACATATTGGGTCAATTCCTGATGTGTATAATATTTGTATCCCCCCTCGGTCTTATAGGTCTCACGGATAAACTTGATGTTGGACTTGAGGGAGGCATCTACCTGAGACAGATAGATCAGATTTTCATCGATCTGTTCTGAGATATCGTCCAGAATTACCTTCGCCTGCAGACTGCGCTGCTCGAAATAGCGCCTGGAAAGCTGATTCTTGATCACAAGGAAAAAGCTCACAATCAACACCGTCACAATAATCAGATAAGAGAAGAAGTATCTCAGGTAGGTAGCGTAACCGCCCAATCGAGGCTGCAGCTTGTTATAAAATTTCTTCATGCGGTATCTCCTGTCTGCAATATGACATGAAAATAGTTGGAGTGAAAGACAAAAACAGCGGGCTGAAATATGAAAACAGTGATCGGAAGCTTCATCACATCACACTCTGCGCCGTCCGGTCTCCTCCAGAAAACGGCGGCACTGATAGACAAAGTCCGTCTGAATCAGATCAAACCCACGGTCAGCAAGCCACCCCCAGCCAAACTCAGGGTCTTCCGACAGGGAGATATCATCGTTGTGCCCTCCGGCCAACACCGCCTTATAATTGTAGACGATGGCATTGACCCACACGATCTTTCCGTCAGCATGCAGGTGGCGGATAAACTGTTCGGAGGCATTCTCCGCGTTCTCCTCAGCAAACAGTGTCTCCAAACCCACATAGCGCAGTCGGCGGCGCATCAGCTCCTCGTGCACATCGAGTCCGCTGCGGGTGAGTCCCATAAAAGGGATGTCCGGCGCATATGTTTCTACCGCGTCCAGATATTCTGGTTTGCAGTCGGTCTTGATCAGAATCTGATCCTCCATCCCCAACTTACGGATCAGCGCTGAGATCTCCTTAGGATTCTCCCAAAACTTGTCCACATTGACAAAACATTTTCCTTTAAGATAGGAGAGGGCTTCCTCCAGGCGAAGAATCGGATACTGAGTGACGACGTGATCCCAGTTGGACAGCTGGAACTGCTCCACCACAGAAGCCGGATAGCGCTTGATCGAATCCTTCATGCGCAGATGCACCGGCTCCATGCCTGGATGCTGAACAAAAAGTTCTCCGTCGACGCTTTTCTCCACGTCCAGTTCCACCATATCGGTTCCGGCCAAAAGGGCAGCTTTAAAGGCGGTCAGGGAATTGCAGGGGATGTTTCCGCCGCAGGTACCGCGATGGGCGACCAAAAGTACTTTCTTTTCTCTTGCCAGGTTTAATAAATCCATGTGTTTTCCTCTTTCTGGTTTCTTTCCCGATTTGGGGACCCAAAGTCCTGTATTTCCATGCGAGCATGAGACACATGGCCTTTTGTCCTCTTATCTTATATAGATGATAAGTATACAAATATTATAGCACGATAAGGGGCGAAAAGATCTTGTTATTTTTTCGGAATTTTAAAAATATTGTACACTCAAAGTTACATTCAGTGCTCTGCACATTTTTTCATAATTTAGGAAATAATGTCTCTTGCCAATCAAAAACCGAGACCATAAAATTTGATTATCACATCTTCACCCAGAGAGTCGACTCGCCATCGCCGCACCATCAGCGGCACAGAATAAGTGAACCAATGTGACGAAAGAAAACAATAAAAAATGGAGGTAAACTATGAAAATCAAAAAGCTTATAGCCATTGGCCTTGTTTTAAGCATGCTGTTGTCTCTGAGCGCATGTGCAAACACTCAGACACAGTTCGAAACATCCGGGACTTCCGCTGAGACGGAGAAGAGCAGTGAGCAGTCCGGACAGCAGGAGGAAACCTCATCTGTCGCTGAGGAGGCAAAGGGGGTTGTATTTCCGCTGGAGGAGCCTGTGACCTTCACGATGATGAACAATTATTTCAATGATGAGAAGTTGGCAGACAATCCGATCATGGAGCTGTTGTCCGAGATGACCAATGTTTCCTTTGAACATATCGAAGTGCTTCGTGCCGATTCCGTGGAAAAGGCAAATCTGTTGGTTAACGGAGATGAATATCCGGATTGTTTCTTTAAGGTTCCTGATCTGGACTTTGCCAGCCTGGGAGAGGACGGTATCGTGATTCCCCTGGAGGATCTGATCCGGGAGTATGCTCCTAATCTGACCGCACTGTTGGATGAGATGGACGGCTGGGATGATTTCGCTTCTGCAGACGGACACATTTATGTGTTGTCATCCGTAGGTGTTCCCGGCACGGCAGTGGGCAGTTCTGTCCTCTGGTACAACAAGACCTGGATGGAAAAGGTCGGTATCACGGCAGAACCCACCAATATGGATGAGCTGTATACGATGCTGAAAGCCTTCAAGGAAAATGATGTGAACGGCAACGGAGATCCCAATGACGAGATTCCCCTTCATCTGAATATGAGCCATGGATGGAAAAACATGCAGGCTTATATGGTTGACGGTCTCCATTGGTATAAGACGTACATGGCATTGATGGACGAGGGAGAACATGCTGGCAAGATGGTATTCTATCCCCGCACGGAGGAATTTAAGGAAAACATGCTGAAGTATCTGATCCAGTGGTATCAGGAAGGGCTCATCGATCAGAATATGTTCACCCAGACCTACGAGCAGTCCACCTCCATCGGACAGACCAGCAATATCTACGGTATGTTCTGGAATACGCTGGCTTACCAGGCTGCACCTGAGGCTAATATCACAGAGTACTATTCCCTGACTCCCTTTGAGAAAGGCTACTTTCCGCTGACCAATGGTTTCTCAAAAGCCGGATTTGCCATCACGGATAAGTGTGAGAACCCTGAGATTCTCATCGCATGGGTGGATCAGTTGTACAGCGATGAGGGTGGCAACCTGGCATCTATGGGACGTGAAGGCATCGATTACGTGGTGAATGCGGATGGAAGCTACACCGCTACAGAGGGTTACCGCAGAATCCATGGCGGTTGCGGGACACCTTGTAAATTTACCAGCTTCTACAGCAACAAGGACAGAGGAGAGGCCACCTATCAGAATTATGAGCTTGGCGGTAAGATGGCTGAATACGGAGCACCTCTTCCCACGATCACCAATACCCAAGATGAGACAAAGCGGATCAACGATCTGACCTCCAATATTCAGGCATATATGGAGAATTATGTGGCAGAGCTGATCGTAGGAGAAATCACTCTGGAGGATACCTGGGAAGATTTCCAGACTACGCTGATCGAGATGGGCGTTGAGGAACTGGAAAGCCTTTATCAGGCAGGATATGACAGAGCAAACCCTAAGTAATCAAACATACTGATATTTCAGGTGCAAAATGGCGGGCAACCGCCATTTTGTCTCCTGAATGACAATTGCGGACGTATGATGCAGTTGTCGTTGGACAAAGAAAGGGAATTTTATGTCGACTACTTATCTGAAAACACAAAAAAAACAATCCCTTGGAAAACGGCTGCAAAAGGATTTTCGGCATAACTGGATTCTGTATGCCATGCTGGTGCCCGTTCTGGCGTATTACATTATTTTTCACTATTGGCCCATGTACGGCGTTACCTTGGCCTTTAAGGACTTCAAAACCAAGCTGGGGATCATGGGAAGTCCCTGGGTTGGATTGGAACATTTCCAGCGCTTTTTCGAGCTTTATAATATGAAGAACTTGATTCGAAACACTTTGACGCTCAGCGTGTACACCTTGTTGGTGGGATTTCCGATTCCCATTATCTTTGCACTCTTGTTAAATTATCTGGTTACACCGCGGCTGAAAAAGGTGGTTCAGATGATCTCGTACGCACCCCATTTTATCTCCACCGTAGTGATCTGCGGTATGCTCACCATATTCTGCGCTCCGGACACAGGTGCTTTTAATCTTTTGTTGAAATTGTTCGGTCAGGATTCAGTGAACTTCTTGGGTAAAGCCAGCTGGTTTAAGCATATCTACGTCTGGTCCGGTGTGTGGCAGAACATGGGATGGAGTGCAATTATCTATATTTCTGCGCTTGCTGGTGTGGATTATCAGATGCACGAGGCGGCGATTATCGATGGTGCATCCAAGCTTCAGCGGATCAGATATATTGATCTGCCCTCTATCACCCCCACCATTGCCATGCTCCTGATTCTGCGGTTCGGCGATTTGATGAATGTAGGCTTTGAAAAAGTATATCTGTTGCAGAATGATCTGAACAGCACAGCATCCTCGATTATCTCTACCTATGTTTATGAGGTGGGTATGGTAAGCAGGGATTACGGTTATTCTACTGCGGTCAATCTGTTTAATACGGTTATCAATGTGATTTTGCTGGTAGCAGCCAACATGACCAGCAAAAAGGTCTTGAAGGAAAGCTTATTTTGATAAGGAGGGTTCAGATGTACAGGAATTCGTCAAACACCATAAAGCGAACTTACGGTGATAAGATTTTTGATGCGGTGAATATTGTGATCATGCTGGTACTGCTCTTTATCTTTGTGTGGCCTCTGTGGTTTGTTCTGATTGCGTCCTTCAGCAATCCGATGGCGGTGGCAAAGGGAGAGGTTTTGTTTCTTCCTAAAGGGATTACGCTGGAAGGCTATAAAATGATGCTGGAATATAAGTCTCTGTGGGTTGGATATGCAAACACGATATTGTGTACGGCAGCGGGCACGGTGATCAACCTCATACTAACTGTCTGCTGTGCATATCCGCTGTCCACAAAGGATTTTCTTCCGAGGAAAGTGATTACTTACCTGCTGATGTTTACCATGTATTTCAGCGGGGGTATTATTCCACTGTATCTGGTAGTGAAGGAAGTCGGGCTTGTGAATACGCGATGGGCAATGATCATTCCCGGCGCAATCTCCTTCTACAACTGTCTGGTTGTCCGGTCATATATGATGAATAGCATTCCCGGTGAATTGAAGGAAGCGGCCACACTGGACGGTGCAAATGCGGCTCAGTATTTGATAAAAGTGGTGCTGCCTTTGTCAAAACCGGTTCTGGCCGTGGTCGGGCTTTACTATCTGGTCGGGCATTGGAATGATTACCGCAGTGCGCTTCTATATATCTATGATGAAGCCATGTATCCTTTGCAGACGGTGCTGCGCAACCTTCTTTCGTCGGTCAGCTATATTGATGTGGAGGGAATTGTGGACCCGGAGGAGCTGGATATGCTTTATAAACGGTCCATGCAGATGAAATACTGTGTGATCATTGCAGCTGCACTTCCTATGCTGTGTGCATACCCTTTTATTCAGAAATTCTTTGTGAAGGGTGTAATGGTGGGGTCTGTCAAAGGTTAATATAACTAGAAATCTGATATGGAGAGATAGGATATGCAAAAAGAATCGTTTTCCCGCAGCTGGTTATTCAAGCGGAATGAAGATCCGGACTTTGTGACCGTCGATCTTCCTCACGATTATTCGGTCACTATGCCCCGGAGTGCATCGGCAGCCGGTGGCCCGGGTAACGGATTTTTTCCTTCCTGTGAAGGTACTTACATAAAGTATTTTGTGCCGGATGAGCAGGCAAAGCATTATCTTCTCGATGTGGATGGGGCTTATATGTGTACTTCTGTAATCTTAAACGAAGTGCCATTGACGATGCATCCACATGGGTATACCCCTTTTTTGGTGGATCTGACGGAGGAGATTCGTCCGGGTGTGCATAACAAACTGACGATTTCCACCAATGCACTGCAGCCGTCCACGCGCTGGTATTCCGGTGCGGGACTGTATCGCGAGGTGGCTCTTTGGACCGGAGGCAGCATCCGCTTGGAGCCCTGGGATATCTTTGTTACGACACGCGAGGCTACGGAGAAGGAAGCGGTTGTTCAGGCGGCCTATGATATCAGCTCCGATGAGGATGCCCGGATCATTCTTCGCGGGGAGATTTTGAATGGTGACGGGCTGTGCGTCGCATCGACCCAGGCTTTCGTTTCCGTACAAAAAGAGGCGAAGACACATGCGGAGTTGGAGATTCAGGTAAAAGAGCCAAAGCTTTGGGATACAGAAAATCCGACTCTTTACACCATGCACACTACGCTGCTTCGAGGCGAAGCAGACAAGGAGGTATTGGACACAGACGACACCGTTTTCGGTATCCGAACCATCTCGGTGGACTCGGTTAACGGTTTTCGGTTGAACGGCCGACCGCTTAAGATGAGAGGCGGCTGCATTCACCATGACCATGGAGTGCTGGGGGCTGCGGATTATCCGGCCGCGGTATTTCGGAAGATTTCCCTGCTGAAAAAAGCCGGCTTCAATGCGATTCGCAGTGCGCACAATCCCCCTTCCCTGGGATTGCTGGAAGTTTGCGACCGATTGGGCATCCTTTTAATGGATGAAGCCTTTGATATGTGGACTGTCCCCAAACGCAGCCATGATTACCATCTCTGGTTCAGGGATTGGTGGGCAAGGGATATTGCGTCCATGGTTCGCAGAGACCGCAATCATCCCTGTGTGATAAGCTACTCCATCGGAAACGAGATCAAGGAGAGCAAGGGTACCATGAACGGCCATGTATGGGCTGAGAAGTTGGCGGAAGAAATCCGCCGCTACGATACGACCAGACCGGTGACATCGGCGGTATACGGGGTCGGCGCCAAGTGGGAGGAGACCGATCCGGAAGATTACAGACAGGATTTTACCAAGCGCTTTTTGAATCTGAATGAGGATAATGTGGACGACAGCTGGCTGCAGCGGACAGAAAAATATTTTGCTCCTTTGGACATGGCTGGCTACAATTATCTGTATCATCGCTATGCGGACGACCACAAAAAATATCCAGACAGAGTCATTTGGGGTTCTGAGACGGTTGTGTTGAATTTTTACGATTCCTGGCATGCTGTGCTGGATAACGACCATGTAATCGGCGATTTCACGTGGACGGCCTATGACAATCTGGGCGAGGCGGGAGCAGGAAGATTCATATGGGCCCGGGACGGTTATATTTCCCGGATTTCGCTGGCCGGTTATCCCTGGCGCACCTGCTATCAGGGTGACTTTGATATCTGTGGATACAGGCGGCCTCAGTCCTATTTCAGAGAGGCTGTCTGGCTGGGAAATACCGAGCCGCGCATTTTCACTACCCATCCTGAACATTATAAAGAGGGCTTTTCCGGAACCGGCTGGCATTGGCACGATGTGTCGGATACCTGGACCTTTGAGGAGCGCTATCTGGGCAAGCCGGTCACCTGTGAAGTCTATACAGACGCGGATGAGATTCAGTGGTTTTTAAACGGCAGGGAGTTGGGCTGGAGCAAGCCGGAGAAAGCCATTGCCTATTTTGATATTCCCTATGAGAGAGGCACCGTTTCTGTGATTGCATACAAGGGCGGAAAGGAATGTGGCAGAAGTGCCCTCCACACGACAGAAGCGCCTGCGGCTGTCACGGTTGTGGCGCAGTCCACATCTTTTCAGGCGGACAACAGAGACCTCTGCTATTTCGATATCACGGTGACTGATGACAAGGGAAATCGGGTGGTTTCGGCGAAGAATGGGCTTACCTGTATTGTGGATGGCGGCGAACTGCTGGGGATTTTCAGCGGTGATCCCGCCAATGAGGATCAATACGGTTCTAACCGGTGTCATGCATTTGAGGGGCGCGCACTGGCGATCGTGCGAACCGGGAATCCCGGTTTGGTAACGGTCACGGTGGGAAGCGCGGGCTTAACATCGGGGCGCGCGGTTGTGACTGCGCTATCGTGAGGGCATGAAAGGAAAGGAGAAACGTATGAAGGTAAATAATATGAATCTCAGTGATAAAATAGAATTTCTGCGTCAAAATCCGATCTTTTGGACGCGCTTTGGCATTGAGTATGAGAGCGGAGACTGGGAAAAGCATGCCCGCAACGCAAAGAGGCACAAGGCACTCTATAACAAAGGCATCGTCGTGCACTCAAGCGTGATCCCTTCGGGGTGGATCGGACCCGATCAGTATGACTATACAGAAACGGATCAGTTGATGGAACTTCTGTTTTCGACTTGTCCTGACATCATTTTCTTGCCTCGGGTCAAACTGAATGTACCGAGTGGCTGGCTCGAGAAACATCCCGAGGATGTTTTTGTGTACGCCGATGGTCCGCGCACGAGGGAGGAAATCAGCGCAATGATCGGCACGTCCGTGCATGGCTCTCATCCGCCTAAGCAGACTGATCTGCTGGCACAGCAGAGTTTTTCCTCTGCGTGCTGGGTTGAGGAGGCATCGGAGGCCCTTCGCCGTTTTATCTTGCACATGGAGCAGTCCAAGTGGGCATCACAGATTATTGGATATCACATCGCCTACGGTACCTGCGGGGAGACCACCCAGTGGGCCAGCTGGGACCCGAACCCGAGGCTGAAGGGAGATTACGGAATCAGTGCCACGAAGGCGTTTCTGGAATATGCCAAAGCCCATGGGAAGGATTACGATGATATACCGGCCATCGATGAGCGGTTTTTCATCAGTGATACTCCTGTCCCCGAAAATCGGTTCCACGTGGGTACGCCTACAATAGACCAGCTCTTTTATCACGCGGAGCAGGATGAGCGGTGTGTTCTGTATTCCGAGTTTACCCGAGACAGCAATGCGGATGCGGCCGAGGCCTTCTGCAAGGTGGCAAAGGAAATCGTCCCGAATAAAGTGACCGGTATCTTCTACGGCTATATAGCGGAGCCGGATAACTGCGCGAATATGCAGCACACAGGGTTTGACCGGATACTGTCGTCCCCATATATTGACTTTTTGTCAAGTCCCAAGGGCTACACCAGGGTTGGCCCCACTGATCCCGGCTTCGGACAGGCTGTTCCAAATTCGGTGAGCCGCAAAAAGCTTTATCTGGATGAGCTGGATAACCGCACCCATCTTTACAAAAAAAACAGTCGCAGAGATGGCACTGCTCAAAATTTTGAACAGACGAGGGCTGCGTATTGGAGAGAGTTTACCGAGAATATAGCCTTCCATCAGGGATATTGGTGGATGGATCTTGAGGGCGGATGGCTGGACAGCGAGGAGATTCAGGACGAGGTCGCGCTGTTGAAAGAGACTTCAAAAAAACTCTACCTCGAAAGAAAGGGGCAAAAAGGCGTTTCTGAGGTGCTGCTGGTCATCAATGAGGATGTCATGCACCACATGCGCCCGAACTACAATCTACACTATGCGACTATCGAGCATGTCGGCGCGACCATCAAGGAGAGCGGAGTGCCGGTGGATTTCTACCGCACCGCTGATCTGGAGGAGATTGATCTCTCCGGATATAAACTGATCGTTTTTCTGAACGCATTTTGTGAGGACAGGGAAAAACTGCATCAGATTTTGAAAAAGACCTCTGCCGATTGCCATATCCTGTGGAACTATACGGCAGGTATTCTGGACAAACGGAGCGGCTCCTTCGGGTTTGACAACGTCCGTCGGCTGACGGGCTTTTCCATGGGAGAGTATCCGATCGGCGGCATTGCTGAGCACGCGGATTCCTGTTATCCTGTCGTGTATATCCAACCGGACGAGGCCATCACGTCGCTGGAATATTATTCCGACGGACAGATCAAGACTGCTAAGCGCCGGGACAGTGACGGGCGAACCCACATCCTCAGTGCAATGCCGAGGGATATGACGGTGGAGAGCGCCCGGGAGATGCTGACGGCTGCGGGAGTTCATTTCTATGCGCCTGCCTACTGCACCGTAAATGCGGACAACCGTTTCCTTTATGTGCTGGCGGAAAAGAAAATGTGTGCAGAAATCACGCTGAAAGAGCCGACAACCTGCCGTAACGAATTTACCGGCGAGATATTTAAAAACGCAGACACGATTTCTGCTGAGATGGAAGAAGGCACGTGCATTTTTCTGAAATATATCAGAGAGTAGCTCTGCGATGCTAAGAATATCATAAATCCCCCATGCAATTAATCTGCATGGGGGATTTTGTGCCCAAAATTGTCTGTGAAAACAGTCGCGAGGGTTTAAGCTATAGTGTAGTAAAAATCACTCAATATCCATCAGTTCCTGATAGAATTTTGCATAGTCTGTCCTTCCCGCCTTCTGGAAGTTGATGGCGCTGGACGGATGTGCATTTAAAATGCCGGTCAGCATGTAAGGCACATCGAAGCCCCAGGTGTACTCTTTCTTGATCTGGATCATGTGGGACTCGATGAATTTCATCATGGGAACCTGATGGTACTTGGGGTTTTTGAGGAATCCCAGCAGGGACTCCAGGTAGCAGTTTCCGGCGCCGCGGCCCATGCCGCAGACGGTGCCGTCGATCATGTGGGCGCCGTAGCGCAGCGCCTCGATGGTGTTTGCGAACGCCAGCTGCTGATTGTTGTGGCCGTGGAAACCGACCTCTTTTCCGTATTTCTGAGCGACCTCCATGTACCGTTCAGTCATGATGCAGACCTGCTCCGGATAGAAGGAGCCGAAACTGTCAGCCAGATAGATCACGTCTACATTCGAGCGTCCCAAAAGATCCAGACCGGCATTCAGATCCATATCGTTTACCTTGGAGACTGCCATGACATTGACGGTGACCTCATAGCCCTTTTCCTTTGCGTCCTCGATCATCTCGATGGCAATGGGCAGCTGATGGATGTAGGTGGCCACGCGGACCACGTCGATGGCGCTCTCGGAGCGGGGGAGAATATCCTGCTTGTAATCGGTGCGGCCCGCATCCGCCATGACACAGAGCTTTAACATGGAAGGATTATCGCCAACGATGCGGCGGATGTCGTCCTCATCGCAGAATTTCCACTTGCCATACTCATCGGGGGAGAAGATGCGCTTGGAAGCCTTATAGCCAAACTCCATATAATCAACGCCGGAAGCGATATTTGCTGTATAAAGATCTTTTACGAATTCATCGGAGAATGCGAAATTGTTGACCAGTCCGCCGTCGCGCAGCGTACAGTCCAGAATTTTCAGATCAGGGCTGTAGGTCATCAGGGAACGATTGGAAATAGCCATGTGGGACCTCCTTCTCAACGGATAATGTACAATCAATAATGGATGGATTCGCACTTTAAAGTGCAATGGACTTTAAAGTGTGAAAGTGCATGGGTACATCATATATCAAGGAGAGCAGATTGTCAACTGTTTTTGTCGGAAAATTAAAAGGGGTACAGTGAGCCGTGGATGATATTTCACAGTAGCTTCACTTGACAAGGAGCGGGGTTTTCGGTATCATTACTATGAAATTTCAGTGAGAAGGAAATAAACGGAAAGATGAAGAAAACCCTGAAAAAGTATATGCGCAGTCTGCTCACCGTCCTTGTGGTTCTGGTGCTGAGTGTCGTACTGAATTTCTTTGATTTCGGAGGCGATCAGCAGACTTCAGATAATAAAGACAGTGAAGTTCGCACGGAGGCGGCTGTTCCCACAGAGCGTCCAGATGATGTGGACGAGAGGGCCACGGCAGCGGAGACCGAGGCGGAGACTGAGCTGCCTGAGCCGGATACGGAGACGGAGGAGACAAAATCTCAGGAGACACCGGAGACCGAAAGTGATATTTGGGGGACGGAGTCGCCGGAACTGTACATCGATCCGGACGGTGTTTACACGTCCATGGAGGATGTGGCATTGTATATCTACCTCTACGGAGAGCTGCCGGACAACTTTATGACTAAGAGTGAGGCGCGAAAGCTTGGCTGGGAGGGCGGTTCCCTGGAACCGTTTGCGCCGGGCATGTGTATCGGCGGAGACCGGTTTGGAAATTATGAGGGACTGCTTCCGGAGGCGAAAGGGCGTACTTATAAGGAGTGTGACATCGATACACTGTATGCGAGCAGCCGCGGGGCAAAGCGTATCGTGTTCTCAAACGATGGCCTGATCTATTACACGGAGGATCATTACGAGTCATTTGAACTGATCTATCCGGAGGAGGATTGATCATGGATGGTAGAAAAAAGGTGATCGTTCTGGACGCAGAGAGGATGACAGACAGAGAATCCCTTCATCCGTATCTGCGGGAGCAGATGTGCTTTCCGGATCATTACGGCAATAATTTCGATGCGCTGTACGATGTGCTGACGGAGATCAGCTGCCCCACACAGATCGTGCTGAAGGGCGGAGAAAAGCTGGAAGGCTTTGGCTGGTTTGGCCGGCAGGTGCTCCGCGTGTTTCGGGAGGCGGCTGAGGACAATTGCTGTCTCAGTGTTGAATTAACATAAAGAGGGAGAAGAGGAATGAGATTATTGAGACGGTTTCAGTATAATTCCCCGGTTATTTTGACCTTTGCGCTGGTGTCGCTTTTGGTGCTGTGGCTGAATGACCTGACAAACGGAAGTGCGAACGCACTGCTGTTCAGTGTGTATCGCTCCTCCTGGAAAAATCCGCTGACGTATCTGCGGTTTTTCGGACATGTGCTGGGACATAGCAGCTGGAGTCATTATGCCGGAAATATTCTGATGATGCTTGTGGTAGGTCCCATGCTGGAGGAGAAATACGGCAGTTTCAATCTGCTGGAGATGATTCTTCTGACGGCTCTGGTGTCCGGTATCATGCATGTGGCACTGTTCCCCAATGCGGCACTGCTGGGGGCCAGCGGTATTGTCTATATGTTGATCCTGCTGTCCTCACTGGCCAGCATGAGGCAAAACTGTATCCCGCTGACACTGATTCTGGTGGCGGCGATCTATCTGGGCGGCGAGGTTGTGGACGGACTGACCGTGTCAGATAATATTTCACAGCTTACTCATATTGTGGGCGGCGTGTGCGGCGCGATTTTCGGAATGGCGTTAAATAACGGAAGTAAAAGGAGATAAACAGCGATGAAAAAAGAAAACAAAGCACTGGCAAGACAGAAAAAAGCCCAGGCAAAAAAAAGGCAGGCGGTGAAAAAGAAGGTACTGCTCATCGGCGGGATCGCGCTGGCAGTTATTCTGGTGGTGGTAGCGGCTGTGGTGATCAAGCGCTCAAACGACGAGGCAAATGCCCCGGAGACGCTGAAGTTCAGCAAATATCTGACGAAAGATGGTATGATCAAAAATATTGATATCGAAGACTATGTAAAGCTCTGTAATCTGGAGGAAAACCTTCAGTTTAAGGCTGAGGACGTGGAGCCTTCCGAGGAAGAGATTCTGGAATTGATGGAGGGGTATCTCTCTAGTCACCGGGAGCTGAATACCGAGGCAGGTGTTGTTGCCGAGGATGGTGACACGGTCCAGATCCGGTATGTGGGAAAGGTGGACGATGTGGCATTTGAAGGTGGAAGCACCGGCGAGGAGGGCACTTCTCTGACACTGGGCTCCGGCACTTATATCGACGACTTTGAGGACCAGCTGGTCGGCAAGTCGGTGGGGGATGAGGTGCTCGTGGAGGTGACTTTCCCCGAGAATTACGGCAATGAAGCACTGAACGGCAAGGATGCCGTGTTCGAGGTCACGATTCTGGGCGTGTATCAGCTGGAGATAACCGATGAGTTGGTGGCTGAGAATGTGGAGGGCTGCACAACGGTGGAGGAGTATAGAGAGAAGGCTCGTCAGGTACTGTTTGATGATACGTTCAATTCGATCATCTGGTATACGCTTTCCGGTAATTCCGAGATCAATGAACTCCCCCAAAAATATGCTGAGAATCTGGTGGATATGACCACTTATTTCTATCAGCAGGAGTTCCTGAGCGTAAACGAGAGCTACTATGAAATGTACGGACAGTATATGTGGACGGATATGGAGACGTTCTATGAGCAGTATTACGGAATGACTGCGGAGGATGTGATGGAGGCGATCGAGTACAACGCCAGCCAGGATGCAGTGTACGCCATGCTGTGTCAGGCGATTTACGAGGAGAGAGGTCTGACCTATACCGAGCAGGACAGAATGAACTTCATTTCCGGTCTGGGATACGCGGAGGAGGAGTTGGCCGATGCGGTTGAGGCCTACGGCGAGGGCTACCTCAGTCAGGGCGCGATGACCCTTGCAGTGAACCGTTATCTGGAAGAGATCGCGGTTGTAACCGAATAATGACGATAAAGTGACCCGGAGAATGCGGATCCCCAAACGGACCCGAGTTCTTCGGGTCGTCTCGATTTAAGGCAAAAGTTTAGCTTGACGGACAGGAGAAATGAGACTATCATAAAGGGGTAACCATTTCGATTTGTGGTGGATACTGATGTAACAGACTACACAGTGTGCTGGGGAGAAGAGATATGGACATACAGACGGAAAAGAAAACCAAAAAACGATTCGAGAAGAGGGATATCCAAAAGGTGGTCAGTGTCGCCTGGCCGTCAGCGTTGGAATCTTTTTTTGTTGCGTTAGCCGGTATCGTGGATACTTACATGGTGAGTAATCTGAATTCTGCAGCGGTAGCCGCAGTGGGATTGACTACTCAGCCTAAATTTATCGGGCTTGCACCCTTTCTTGCGCTGAAGATTGCAATCTCAGCGCTGGTTGCCCGCCGGTTTGGCCAGAAAGACCGGGACAAGGCGAACAGCATCATGATGATGGGACTGATTTTTACGGTGGTGGGCAGCATTATCGTGAGTATCCTCTGCGTCATGTATGCCGAGCCGATCATGCGGTTTGTGGGTTCTCAGCCGGATACGCATGAATATGCGGTGACCTATTTCCGCATTATTATGGGTGGAATGATTTTTAACAGTATACAGCTGGCCATCAATGCGGCTCAGCGAGGTGTGGGAAATACAAAGATCGCCATGCGAACCAATGTGACCGCAAATGTGGTGAATGTGATCGGAAACTATCTGTTGATCGAGGGGCATCTGGGATTTCCCGCTTTGGGTGTAGCCGGAGCGGCCATCGCTACCGTGTTCGGAACGGCGGTTGCCTGTTTGATGAGTATTCTCTCCGTCCTGAAAAAAGAGAGCTTTGTCAGTCTGATTTATGCAGTGAAAAAGAGGATCGGCTTTGCGGCAGATCAGCTCGGCTCCATGGGAAAACTGTTTGGCAGTGAGCTGATGGAGCAGTTTTTGGTGCGTATCGGTTTTCTGTTGACGGCCATGTTTGCCGCTGATATGGGAACGGACGCATTTGCGGCCCATCAGGTTGGTATGAATCTGATGAGTCTGACATTTGCGCTGGGGGATGGATTTTCTGTGGCGGCAGTGGCATTGATCGGCAAGAGTCTTGGTGAGGAAAAGCCGGAGATGGCGAAAACCTACGCAGGTATCTGTCACCGCTTCGCGCTGTGCCTTTCCGCAGTCATGTCAGTGATCTTTCTGCTTGGCGGGCGGACGATCTTCAGCCTGTTCTTTGCGGAGGAGGTCATCATTGAGTATGGTGTGATGATTGCCAGGATGTTGATCGTGATTTGTCTGTTCCAGATGTCACAGGTTGTGTTTACCGGTTGTCTGCGCGGCGCGGGAGATATGGTCTACGTCATGGTCATCGGATGTATTTCGGTGGCAGTGCTTCGACCTGCGTCGGCTTATCTGCTTGCCTATGTATGCGAGCTTGGTCTGTTGGGTGTGTGGTGCGGCATCATGGTCGATCAGGGCGCCCGACTGCTGGGAACTTATCTCAGATATCGTTCCGGTAAGTGGACAAAGATAAAGATATAATAATAGCAAATCGGGAGTGATTTATCGCTGTGTGGAAAGCATTTAAGACAAAACTGGCGGAAAAAATAGATATCAAAATTACCGGATATATCAGTGCATTCATGTTCGGGCTGACGGTGATCGGGCTCTTTATGCTCATCGGGATGGCCGCCGGCACCTCGGGTGAGCTGCCGTTGTGGGCAGCCTTTGCCGGAGTGGGGATCATTGTGTTCAACGGGCTGGCGATTCGGCTCTCCAAATGGGGGCAGGCCCAGACCGGCCGCAGACTGAAGATTAACAAAGTAGCAGTTTGGATGAACCGGGGCATGATCGGTGTGATGATATTGATCTACGGGCTGGGCGTGGTGCTGAGTATGTAATCCGGAACGGCTGCGTTTTGGCGGAGCAGATCGTGTGATAAAGTGTGCTGTCCGGTGAAGTCTGTATGTTGGCCGGAGACAGCGAAAAGGAGAATTTATGGATTATCGTGAGCGTTACCGTGAGAAAAATGAGGCTGTGTCTGAGCGATTGGAGCTGGCCTTTGAACGGATAAAGGAGATTAGAGAGTGCGTGGGCTTAAGCGGCGGGGCAGCACTGTATTTTGGTGCGCTTGCCGGTTTTGTCGGCCAGATCGAGGAACTGGTGGAGCTGATCGGTGCGGACCGGCTGGCAGGCTATTCGCTGGAGCAGCTGCAGAAGCTGAACCGCGATTTGTACGGGGATATTCTGCCGGAGAACTATGAGAATAGCCCGGCCAACCCGGCGAAAACTGCAGAGTGGTTTGGCAAGTCTTTGGGACAGCGCATGGCGTTTGTGGCGGCTGAGCTGAGAGGCATGGTCGTCTACGCCTACGAATATCGGCTGGCAGATATTGCGATCTGCTGTGAGTTGTTTATTGAACTTTATAATTGGTTTGAGCTGGAGGCGTCCGGAGAGATGACCTGCGAGGCGCTGGAAGCTCAGGTCAAGGAGACGGTCTACTACTATGTCAGCGATTACAGCGACGATAAGGCGGAGATCCGTGTCCATGAGCTGCTTGATCCCACCCTCACCTTTGCGAAGGACATTATTATGGAGAGCGATCTGAATGATCTGCGCTACCTGTACCGTTACGGCGAATATGTTTCCGATAACGAGTTGAAGACCGCCGCATATCTGAATGGCCTTCCCGAGGAGACTATCCGGGAGATGGCGTCCACCTACACGGAAGGGTACCGTAAAGGCTTTGTTCTGGCGGGCATTGATCTGTCAGAGAAAACATCGGTGGAGGTGCGGTTCAGACTGGGCTTTGAGCGGGTTGTCCGGGAGGCAATCCGTCAGTTCGCGGCCATGGGGCTGGATGTGATTCTGTACCGCAGCCCTGTCCACGGTGCGGACAAGCGCCAGCATATGAAGATTGGATATTACGGAGCCATTGCGAACCCTCAGTATGAGTATGACCACCGCAATGATCTGGCCCTGTTTTTGGATAAGCCCTACAAGGACCGCCGTCTGGCTATGCTCAAGGTGGCTTACGAGGCGTGTAAGGAGCTGGCTGCCGGCTATGCAGGCCCTGCGGTGATGGAGACCTTCGGCGAGGAGCCCTTCGCCTATGTAAATAAGCCGGAAGTCTGTGCCCTGAGCGAGAAACAGCAGAAGCTGTATGTGACCTTCAACGGGGAGTCCGCGAATCTGGTTCAACAGTATATCGACCCGGAGAAGCGAAGCTTTACCATTATTTCCTACCCCACACCGGAGATCGGCCCCGACTATGAGGAGATTTTCCGGGAGACGATTCGCTTAAATACCCTGGACAGCAGCCGCTACGAGTTGATCCAGCAGACGCTGATCGACGCGCTGGATGAGGGTGTAGCGGTGGAGGTGCTGGGAAGAGGCGGAAATCGCACCGATCTGCGCGTGGCACTGCAGCCCATCGCCGATCCGGCTAAGCAGACCGGATTTGAGAACTGTCTGGCCGATGTAAACATTCCTCTGGGAGAGGTGTTCACCTCGCCTCAGCTGGAGGGCACTGACGGTATTCTCCATGTCAGCGATATTTATCTGGGCTCCATCCGTTTTCAGGATCTGTGGCTACGGTTCGAGGACGGTTTTGTAGTGGACTATGGCTGCGCGAACGATCCCGACGAGGCAGTGGGCCGCAAGATGATCCGGGACTCCATCATGAGCCAGCACGATCGGCTGCCCCTGGGTGAGTTTGCCATTGGCACCAACACCACGGCATACGCCATGGCGAAAAAGTACGACATCATCAGCCGCTTGAAGATATTGATTATTGAGAAGATGGGACCTCATTTTGCCATCGGTGACACCTGCTACAGCCATGCGGAGGAGCGGCCGGTGTACAACCCGAATGGGAAAGAAGTCATCGCGAGAGAAAACTCCTGCTCGCTGAAGCGCCATGAGGATCACAGTAAGGCATATTTCAATTGCCACACCGATATCACCGTGCCCTACAACGAGCTGGGAAGTATCCGGGTGATCCGCGCTGACGGCAGTCAGATACCGCTGATTGAGGGCGGCAGATTTGTCCTGCCCGGCACCCAGGAGCTTAATATGGCGCTGGATGAGCTGGCATAGCTGCCGGTGTGTGGGAAAGTCTGATTAGGGGCGTCTGGATAGAGCGGACAGTGACTCATCTCAGACAGAGGAGAGACCGGAAGGAGAGAACATCATGTCGATTGAGAGAGTGAGAGCATATTTTAAACAGTTTGGAATAGAGGAACGAATACTGGAATTTTCGGTCTCCAGTGCCACGGTGGAGTTGGCGGCGCAGGCGGTGGGCTGTGAGCCCGGACGGATCGCAAAGACCCTGTCCTTCATGGTGGGAGAGCAGCCGATTCTCATCGTCGCAGCCGGCGATGCCAGAGTGGACAATGCAAAATATAAGGCACAGTTCCACAAAAAGGCTAAGATGCTCACGCCCGACGAGGCAGCCGAACTGATCGGCCACGCGGTGGGCGGAGTGTGTCCCTTCGCCGTCAACGAGGGCGTGGCGGTGTATCTGGACGAGTCCCTGAAAAAGTATGAGACGGTGTTTCCCGCCTGTGGCAGCAGTAACAGTGCCATTGAGCTGACCATCGAGGAACTGGAGAAATACTCCGGCTTCGAGAGCTGGGTGGATGTGGGAAAGTGAGATTGTAGTAGCGAAGAGGCTTTGAAAACGGCCACATAATTTCAGTGGAAAGAGGCTGCACAAAATAAACGAAAGAGAAACCCTCTCCGACCGCCAGTACTTAGTGAATTCGAGCCTCCAGGCGATGAATGAACTTAGTATCCGTTGCGAGACGGAGCGAGAGCGTGTTTCTCGGGTTTATTTTGTGCAGCCTCTTACATATTCGAATCGGCACCGCTTTTTTCAGCGGCCCATTATTTCTCCATTTTCTCAAATAACTTCTTATAAGGCATCAGCATTCCTTCATTCATCATATTTCCCGCCTTTGCCTTCAGCTTCGGGTTGGCGATCAATGCCCCCACCAGATACATGGCCAGCATCCGAGGCCATTTCTTCTGAGGGAAGTCGTACTGCCCGTGAGCTTTGTAGAATTTGTGGTCAGCCCTCATCATGCCCTGCATCAGCCAGATCAGGTCACGGAAGATCTTCATGCCGCCGATGCCGTAGAAATTCTGGGGCGGAATATAGGTGTGCTCCAGCGCGTAGGATAGGGTGTCAGCCAGCTTGTCAATCTCGCGGTCGGGATCAAATTCGTCGGTGGCAACGCCAGCCAGGAAATTGCTGCCCACCTGAGCGCGGGCCTCGAGGATCATCTGCAGATTGAATTCTCTGCTGTAATCGCCGCTGATCAGATAGCCCATGGGCATTCCCATGGTCACGGTGCGGTGGCCGTTGCAGAACTGGCGGTCATCGTAGAGCTTGAACAGCGCGCCCATGGAATGATCCTTGACGGTAAAGGCCATGACGATGGCCTCAGCGGTCTGAATATTGTTTCGCAGATAGTCATCAAAGCCGTCCTTGTGGACACATTTGCCGGAGACTGCACAGTTGAAGCAGCCGAGACAGCCGCCGTTGAATTTGTATTCACGGAGGTTGACAATCCGGGTCTTTCTGGGGAACTTCACGCGGAAACGGTCAATCATGGACTGGAGCTGGTGATTGTCCTCCTCCCAGTCGGTGAGAATCACCACGTCGCCGGGCTTCTCAGCACAGATATGGTCAAGATCAGACCGATCAGCAGTGCCCGCAGGGACAGTGACCGGCATATGCTTAGGAGCAGGAAGTTTTTCCGGCAATGCCTCACAGTGATCGTGCTCCACGCACCAGCACACATAGTCAAAGAAGTCGCGGGCCTCCTTCTGGCCTTTATCCGTCAGCAGATCGTCCATATCGGCGGACAGACCGCGGATAAACTTCATCCCCAGATCCTGACAGTTGTCCTGGATATAGCGGTGTGCCGTCACATCATAGAAATGCTTGGAGGTGGAAAGCTGGGTGGCAAAGCGCCCCGCAAGGGAGATGTCTGAGGCCTTCAGAAGTTCGATAAAGCGGTGCATCTGGTAGGGCGCGATGAACGTGTAAACAGGGTAGGAAAAAAGTAAAAGATCAGCCCGCTCGATGGCTTCGGCAGCGGGGGAGAAATCCTTCGCCAGCGCTTTTACCTTCTGGCCCACATTGAGGATCTCAAAGCTGTGGGTCGGGTATAATTTTTCCAGATAGTGGACAGTCTGCAGGGTGACGCTGTATTTGCCCTTGGGGCTGCCGTTTAAAACCAGAATATTCATAAAAATTACCTCCGCGCGGCCTGTAAAAGCAGACCGAATTATATCCTGAAAACATTCGAAATTCGCCCTGATCGGGCTACATTCTCATTTTTGGGGGTCTCAAAGTCATGCATTTTCACGCGAGAATGAAACGTATGACCTTTTTGCCCCTTATATCATACTATAAATGAACGTGCTCGTTTCGTCAAGGAAATGGGAAACGGGAATTTTGAACCTGGGTGTGTGGTGACTTTATGTGCAATTCTGTCAAGCCGGTCCGATGACGTGGGGGAAATTGTTGAAATGTTCTGAAAATTAACTTTTTATCAAAATTTAGTTGACAGCAGATACCCTAAGTGATAGAATACAACAAAATTGAATCGCCGAGATAGAGGCGCGGGATTCATCAGTACTTTCCGGCAAGGGCAGGCAGCCGCCGGTGAGGAAAGGGGAGACCGCCGAAGGGTGAAAGGATGCCTGTCCGTTCATTACTGGGCCGTCAGAGAATATCTGCCGGACTGTCACAGAGACTTTGTGAAGTGCTATCGATGAGTGTTCGGAAACAAAATATTATTCCGTATATCCCATGGATCGCTTGACAGAGCGATCCGATTTTGTTTTTAAAGAAAGCCATGCAGACAAGGCTGCTTGTGCTTGCACAAAAGCAGACTTGGATATATGGCGCCTGCCCCACATGAGTAAGTAGGGCGATAGCCCGGATTACGATGCTCGGCATACAAAAAATGTGCCAGTGACACATTTTTTGTAATTGGGGCTCCAATTGCGAGAGTGTGATAACACGAAGCAATCGATTTTACATGTTCCCCCAAATTATCTTGCATTAAGAAAAGGAAGGAAAAAAACAATGAGAAAAGTATTAGCAGCTATTTTATCCCTGATCATGGTTCTCTCCATGGCAGCATGCTCTGCACCCGCAGACAATCAGACCGAGGCACCTACCAATGCCCCCGCCGCAAACGTTACCGGCGTTGAGGACGGCGTTCTCACCGTAGGTATGGAGTGTGCATACGCGCCCTACAACTGGACACAGATGGATGACTCCAACGGCGCAGTTCCGATCTCCAACGTGCCCGGCGCTTACGCAAACGGCTACGATGTTATGATCGCGAAGAAGATCTGTGAGGCAAACGGCTGGGAGCTGGAGATCGTATCCAGTGCATGGGACTCTCTGGTACCCGCAGTTCAGTCCGGTATGATCGATGCGAACATTGCAGGTCAGTCCATGACCGCTGATCGTATGGCGGAGGTTGACATGGCAGGCCCTTACTACTACGCGACCATCGTCTGTGTGACCACCAAGGACAGCCAGTACGCAAACGCAAAGTCCATCGCTGATCTGGCCGGCGGCAAGTGCACCGCACAGTCCGGTACCATCTGGTATGATTCCTGTCTGCCTCAGATCGAGGGCGCACAGCTGCAGTCTCCCGCAGAGACCGCTCCCGCGATGATCATGGCACTGGAGACCAAGACCGTTGACTTCATCTGCACCGATATGCCTACCGCTATGGGCGCAGTTGCAAAGAATGATAATCTGGTGATCTTAAACTTCTCCGGCACCGACGGTGACTTCCAGTTCGCTTCCGAGCAGGAGCGCGCAGAGAATGTAAACATCGGTATGTCCGTAAAGAAGGGAAATACCACTCTGCTTGACGCAATGAACGCAGTGCTCGGTGCGATGACCGAGGAGGATTTCAACAAGCTGATGGATGAGGCCATTGCTATCCAGCCCGAAATCTGATGGATGAGAGCCTGATTTCAGAAGGCTGAGCGTCCGTAATGCAGTGCAATCCGTTTTGACTGAAGAGAATGACAGCAGTATCGCAGTGCAATTGAACAGGTAAATATGCGTATGGGCTGTGAAAAATAACCACCCTCAGACAGGATTTTAACGGTTGTTTTTCACAGCCCCTTGCGCGGTTTAGAAAAGGAGTAATTTCAATGGATAAATTGATCCAGCTGTTTCAGGATATGGGCCGTCTCTGGGGCGCGTACGGCAGTGCGTACCTGGGCGGAGTGTGGAGTACCCTGAAGCTAGCGTTTATTGCAACCGTGATCGGCTGTGTGATCGGTCTGATCTGCGGTATCTTAAATACGATTCCCTATGCAAAGTACGATCCGCTGCCGAAGAAGATCGTTCTGAAGGTGATTCGCGGCATTGTCCGGGCATACGTGGAGATTTTCCGCGGCACCCCCATGGTACTGCAGGCGGTATTTATCTACTACGGTTTGCCCTACTTCTCCGGAAACACCATGCGCTTTGACAGTCTTTGGGCGGCATCCATCCTGGTCGTATCCATCAACACCGGCGCGTACATGGCTGAGTCTGTCCGCGGCGGTATCATCTCCATCGATCCCGGCCAGACCGAGGGAGCGAAGGCCATCGGTATGAATCACTTCCAGACCATGACCTCAGTCATTCTGCCCCAGGCGCTGAGAAACATCATGCCCCAGATCGGCAATAACTTCATCATCAACGTGAAGGACACCTCCGTCATGTTCATCATCGGATTCACGGAGTTCTTCGCTTTCCACCGCTATATTACCGGTGTAAACAATATGTACTTCCCCTCTGCGGCCATCGAGATGATCGGTTATCTGTGTATGACGTTAGTTGCATCCTTTATTCTGCGATGGATGGAAAAGTGGATGGACGGAAAGAACAGCTATGAGCTGGTGCAGGGCGATCAGCTGACCATGGCAGCCGGCACCTACAGCCATCCCGGAACTCCCTTTGACGAGCAGAGCAGGGAAAAGCGGGAAGTGCTGAAGCAGTCGCTGAAGAATCGCAATTTTAGTACGAGAGGAGACCGCTGATATGGGAGAATTGATTTTACAGGTTAAGCATCTTTCCAAGTCGTTCGGCACCAATCAGGTCCTCAAGGATATCGATTTTCAGGTGAACAAGGGCGATGTGACCAGCATCATCGGTGCGTCAGGCTCCGGTAAGTCTACTCTGCTTCGCTGCATTAATCTGCTGGAGACGCCCACCGGCGGCGAGATCGTCTACCACGGGAATAATGTGGCAGGCCGCGGTGTGAATGCGGCGGAGTACCGTTCCCACGTGGGTATGGTATTCCAGTCCTTCAACCTGTTCAACAATATGACTGTGCTGGAAAACTGTATGGTCGGCCAGATCAAGGTGCTGAAAAAAAGTAAGGCTGAGGCCAGAGAGCAGGCCATGAAATATCTGGAGAAGGTAGGTATGGCACCCTACATCAATGCGAAGCCCCGCCAGATCTCCGGCGGTCAGAAGCAGCGTGTGGCCATCGCCAGAGCCCTGGCCATGGAGCCCGAGGTGCTTTTGTTTGACGAGCCCACCTCCGCGCTGGACCCCGAGATGGTCGGCGAGGTACTGAACGTCATGCAGGAGCTGGCCCACGAGGGAATGACTATGCTGGTTGTGACCCACGAAATGGCCTTCGCGCGGGACGTATCCAACCGCGTGGTGTACATGAACAACGGAGTCATCTGTGAGGAGGGTACACCCGAGGAAGTATTCGGCAATCCGAAAAAGCAGGAGACCAAGGAATTTTTGGCGAGATTCAGAAAGAGCTGAGAAAAAGAATAGAGCAAATAGATCCCACATTCCGGAGAGACGGGTGTGGGATTTTTTGTGGGGAATATGGGAATATACTTGCTGTTTTGCTGTGTTTCAGCTAAAATGGAATTACCGATTAAATTGCCAGTGGATACAATAATATGTTAGAAACGAGGAGAAAGCAGTATGAAAAAGAATTTTGGAGCAAAAGCAATGTTATACCCCATGCCGGTGCTGATCATCGGCAGCTACGACGAGAACGGCGTCCCCAATGCCATGAACGCAGCGTGGGGCGGTATCTCAGAGGAAACAGAGATCTCTATCTGCATCTCTGAGGATCATAAAACTACGAAAAATATTCTGAAAAGCGGAGCATTCACAGTGAGTGTTGCTGACGCGGAGAATGTGGTGGCAGCTGACTATGTGGGAATCGTGTCCGGGAACAAGGTCCCCGATAAGATCGCGAAGGCCGGCTGGACAGCGGTTAAGAGCCAGTTTGTGGATGCACCATTGTTTGAGCAGCTGCCCTTTGCATTGGAGTGTAAACTGAAATCCTACGACGAGGAGAGCTGTCGTCTGGTGGGCGAGATTGTCAATGTCTGCGCGGAGGAGCGGATCCTGACTGGCGGAAAGGTGGATCTGTCCAAATTCAGACCGATTACATACGATCCGTCAAATCACGAGTATGTGGCGCTGGGAGAAAAAGTTGGGGAAGCTTTTTCGGACGGAAGAAAGATAAGAGGAAAGTGACGAGGACAGACAAACGATTGTCGGTTGTGTGGAAAAGTGTTATAATGTTCAGATAAATGGGGGATGAGAGATGAAGCTTGCCTTATTAAAGAATATTGCGTGTGCCCATTATGATCAACTGCAGATCAGTGAGGATACCGTTGATACGATTGCCCAAAACACAAAAAACACATGGCAGCCGGACCGGGGAAGCGGGGAGATGCACAGTAATACGAAGCAGGGGAAGATCGCGGAAGTGATCGTTGAGGAGTTTATCCGCCGCTATTATAATAAGCAGCTGTCCACACTGTCCTATGATAAGATCAGAAATGACCGCAATGAGAAACATGCCCCCTTTGATCTGCTTATCTGGAGGACGGGGAGCACAGATATCAGACCCATCGTGGAGTCAATCAGGGCAGACATTTCAAATACCCGGGATGAGTTTGTGCGGCTGAGTGATGCTACGAGAAGACTGTGCCGGGAGGCAGGAGTAAAGATCGCAGAGGTCAAGTCGACAAAAATCCGGCCGGGCTTAAAGGAGACCGCCGGATTTAACGGAGATTATGATGATCATGTTGAGGTGGGGAGACTTCTCGATGCGATAATGGAGAGAGATGATATTTTTTGTTATCCGCATTACAAGAGAGAGGATGCGGCACCGGGATATTCCATGGAGGATTATTGCCGGTTTGTGAGACAATGTGAGCCGTCCCTGGCTATGTATAGGGGTGAACAGCTGAGAAAAAAAGTCATTGATCTGGAAGCGGAGAAGCAGTGCTGTGATGTTGTGATCCGGGTATATCTGGATACGGCAGCCAAGCGCGGATATGTGATCGGGTGGATGAGTCGGGAAAAATTGCTGGATTATCGCGTTCGGTTTAAGCATATGCCTCAGAAAAACAAGTCGGAGAAAGCATTGTATTTGACAAAAAAGCTGACAGAGGTCGAGCCGATTGACCGCATATCCGATTTGTTTTCCGTGTGAGCGGATGGTTGGTGCGAGCCGTCATTTCGCGCAGAGAGGTTGTATAGCAGGTGGAGGACACTATGGAAAAAATGAGATTTGAGACGGTTGACGGATGTCAGGCGAATGTGGAAAAACTGGCAGAATTATTCCCCTCCTGTGTCAAAGAGGGGATGAATAAAGACGGAAAACTCATCAGAGGGATCGATATGGAAGCGCTGAGTGCACTGCTCGGCGATGAAGTGCTCGGCGATGAAAAATGCGAGTTTACGTGGGTGGGAAAAAAGAAAGCCATCATGGAGGCAAACAAGTCCATCCGAAAAACGCTCCGGCCGGTTATCGGGGATTCTGTTCAGTGGGACACAACGGGCAACATTTATATTGAGGGGGATAATCTCGATGCGCTGAAGCTTTTGCAGGGCAGTTATTTGAATGCAGTCAAGGTTATCTATATTGATCCCCCCTACAATACCGGAAACGATTTCATTTACCTGGACGATTATAAGGTGGACGGGAAAACATACGATGAGGAGATTGGCCGTTTTGATGAAAACGGCTATATGCTCTTCAAAAATACGGATACCAATGGCCGATATCACTCGGACTGGTGCAGTATGATCTTCTCCAGACTGACGTTGGCGAGGAATCTTCTCACGGAGGATGGCACGATCTTTATCAGTATCGATGACAATGAGCAGGAAAACATGAAAAAGATCTGTGACGAAATATTTGGGGAGAGAAACTTTGTCAATTGCTTTATCTGGAACTGTTCCACTGCCGGAGGGATCAGGCCCAAATTTGCCAGCAAGACCCATGAGTACATTTATTGCTATGCCAGAGATAAGTCAAAGCTTCCAGCCTTTTTTGCGCCACTGTCTGAGGAAGCGGTTAAAATGTACAATCAGAAGGATGAGAAGGGGCGATACCGGGACAAGGACTTCGTTTTTAAGAATAAATCTACAAATGTCAATCAGAAATACGAAATCGTCTGCCCGGACGGAGAGCGTGTACACCCGAAGGATGGGTATATTTACCGATTTGTCCGGGAACGCTTTGATGAGGCACTGAAGGAGGGGCTGGTGACCTTCAAAAAAACCACGACAGGGCCTCTCGTGGATGCGGACGGAAAGCAGGCGAACTGGAATATTTACATAAAAAAATATCTGGGGGATGCGATGGGTGCCCCCTCCACGCTGATTCCGAAGGAACTGATGAGCATATATAATGTGGGAACTCAGTGTGTTCAGGATCTCTTTGACGGCACGCGGGTGTTTGAAAATGTAAAGCCGGTCAATGTGATCCAGTATTTTATCAATATGGTTGCCGAGGATGGAGATATCGTCATGGATTTCTTTTCCGGCTCGGCGACAACCGCGCATGCAGTGATGCAGACGGAAGTGGACAAAAACATATCGCTGAACTATATCCTTGTACAGGTGCCGGAAAAGTGCGACGAGAAGAGCGATGCGTTCAAAGCAGGGTATACCACGATCTGCGAGATTGGCCGGGAGAGAATAAAGAGAGCTGCCGCGAAGATCAGGAAGGATAATCCCTGTGATGACAGAGATTTCGGTTTCCGGGTATTTAAGGTGGATGAGTCGAATATGAACGATGTGTATTATTCGGCTGAAGAGTATACCCAGGATCTGTTGAAAGCCCTTGAGGAAAAGGTGAAAAGTGATCGCACGGATCTGGATCTGTTGTTTGGCTGCCTGTTGGAATGGGGCTTACCGCTGTCAGTACCGTATTGCTCAGAGTGCATAGACGGATATACGGTGCATACCTGTAATGACGGCAAGCTGGTGGCCTGTTTCGACGAGAACATTTCGGATGAGGTCGTAAAGACCATTGCAGGGCGAAAGCCGCAGAAAGCAGTGTTCAAAGACAGCTGTTTTGGGGGAAGTCCGGCAAAAATCAATGTCATGGAGATGTTTAAAGTGCTTGCTCCGGATACTCAGGTGATAATGATTTAAGGAGAAACGTTTATGAAGCTGCAATTTAAGCATCAGAGGTTTCAGGCTGATGCAGCGAGAGCTGTGGTGGATGTCTTTGCCGGTCAACCGTATTTGACATCCTCGTACCGGATGGACGAGGGAGAGGGATATTTTCAGCGGTCATTGACGGAGGAACAGGACTATATCGGCTGGTCAAACGCTGAGATCGTCCCGGAGCTTTCCGACCGGGCGATACTCGAGCATCTGAATAAAATACAGAGGAATAATCAAATTGAACCATCTCCTCAGCTGGAGGGCAGGTACAATCTTACGATCGAAATGGAGACCGGTGTGGGAAAAACATATACCTACATCAAGACCATGTTTGAGCTGAACAAGCAGTATGGATGGAGCAAATTTATTGTCGTGGTTCCGAGCGTTGCCATCCGTGAGGGTGTCTACAAGTCGTTTCAGATGACGCAGGATCATTTTGCCGAGGAATATGGAAGGAAAATCAGGTACTTTATCTACGATTCCGCCAAACTCCATGAAATAGACCGGTTTGCCTCAGACAGTTCCATCAGTGTGATGATCATCAATTCCCAGGCCTTCAATGCAAGAGGCAAGGATGCCAGAAGGATCTATATGAAACTGGACGAGTTCCGGAGCCGCAGGCCGATTGACATTATCGCCGGGACAAATCCGATTGTGATCATCGATGAGCCCCAGTCGGTGGAGGGAAAACAGACGAAGGAGAATCTGAAGCAGTTCAATCCGTTGATGACGCTCCGCTATTCTGCCACCCACAAGGCAGACAGCATCTACAATATGGTCTATCGCCTGGATGCGATGGATGCGTATAACAAGCGTCTGGTAAAGAAGATCGCAGTTAAGGGTATCACGGAGACGGGGACAACGGCTACAGACAGCTATGTATATCTGGAGAGAATTAATCTGTCCGAGCAGGCACCCACCGCGGTCATTGAGTTCGAGGTAAAAGGTGCAGGCGGGATAAAAAGGAGATCGCGGAAGGTCGGTATCGGATATGATCTCTATGAGCATTCCGGGAACCTTTCCGAATATGAGCATGGATTTGTCGTAAAGTCCATCGACGGGCGTGACGATTCGGTGGAGTTTGTCAACGGAATCAAAATTTATGCCGGAGATGTGATCGGCAAGGTGAGCGAAGAACAGATCCGCAGAATCCAGATCCGGGAGACGATCCTTTCCCATCTTGAGCGTGAGCGTCAGCTGTTTTACAAAGGGGTCAAGGTCCTGTCCCTGTTTTTTATTGACGAGGTCGCCCACTATAAAGAGTATGACGCGGCAGGACAGCCGCAGAACGGTATCTTTGCGCGGATGTTCGAGGAAGAGTACCGGGATATCCTTGAGCATATGTCCGGTGAGAGCGCGGATGCGGATTATCTGGAATATCTGCGCGCCATATCAGCGGCCGACACCCATGCCGGATACTTCTCGATTGACAAGAAGGGACATATGGTAAATCGCGTCGCAGGGGATGACAGGAAGAGCAATACATCCAATGATATCGATGCCTATGACCTGATTATGAAAAATAAGGAGCTTTTGCTGGATCGCGATCCAAAGAGATCTCCGGTTCGCTTTATTTTCTCCCACTCTGCGCTGAGAGAGGGCTGGGATAATCCGAATGTATTCCAGATCTGTACACTGAAGCAGAGCAGCAGCGATGTGCGCAAGCGCCAGGAGGTAGGGCGCGGTCTGCGCCTTTGTGTCAACCAGAGCGGCGAGCGCATGGATGCCAATGTACTGGGAAGTGACGTACACCATATCAATGTACTGACGGTGATCGCCAGCGAGAGCTATGACAGCTTCGCGAAAGGGCTGCAGAGCGAACTTGCGGAGGCGGTTGCCAATCGCCCGAAGGCGGTGAAGCCGGAGCTGTTTGTGAATAAAGTGATTGCTGATGCACAGGGCAACCGGGAAGTGATTACAGGCGATGTGGCCACAGAAATCTGTTTTGGCCTTCGCGTGGAGGGATACATCGATAAGAGCGGCTCGCTTACCGATCGGTATTACGAAGCCAAGGCAAACGGCGAGATCAAACTGATCGATGAAGTGGCAGATTTCGCGGAATCGGTTATCCGCATCATTGATTCCATTTATGATGTGAAAGCAATGCTGCCCGAGAATGCGCGCAGCAATAACGTTGAACTGCAGATCGATCACGAAAAACTGAACAGTGAGGAATTCAAGGCACTTTGGTCCGGGATCAATACAAAATCCGTGTATGCAGTGGATTTTGATACGGAAAAACTGATTTCAGACTGTATTGCGTCTCTGAACCGCAAGCTCCATGTGTCAAAAATCTACTTTAAGGTGGAGTCCGGGCAGATGAAGGATATCAAATCCAGAGAGGAGCTTCTGTCAGGGGCCTCTATGGAGATGGACAGATCATCAACTTATGATCGGCAGAACCGGATCGCAGTGAACCGAGGGGTAAGCTACGATCTGCTCGGAAAACTGGTTGATGAGACCGGTCTGACCAGAAAGGCGGTCGTTCAGATCCTTACCGGCATAGAGAAACCGGTGTTTGAGCAGTTTAAGGATAATCCGGAAGAGTTTATCATCCGGACGGCAGCGCTGATCAATGAGCAGAAGGCGCTGGCAATCGTGGAGCATATCACGTATAAGCCGTTGGACGAAACGTTTGGTCTTGATATTTTTACGGCACGGACGATCAAGGGCAGATTTGGCATCAATGCGGTGAAGGTCAAAAAGCATCTGTATGACCATGTTGTGTATGATTCAACGAATGAAAAGGATTTTGCGCTGAAGCTGGATACTGCGGATGAAGTCATATTATATGTAAAATTGCCGGAGGGATTCTATATCTCCACCCCGGTAGGGCGATATTGCCCTGACTGGGCGATCGTCCTCCGCGGGAGAAACGCAGAGCCGGTCGTATTCATTGCGGAGACAAAGGGCTCGATGAGCTCAATGCAGCTGCGCCGGATCGAGGAGGCCAAGATCCACTGTGCAAGGGAGCATTTTAAGGCGATCAGCAACGGAAATATGGTGTATGACGTTGTGGACAGCTATGAAGCTCTTGTGCAGAAGGTTATGAATAATAAAAATGGCGGATGATCGAGCGGGGAGCGGAGTTTCGGCAGAAAATAAGTTATGTAGACAGGAACGCATCATGCCTGCGTGGATGTGGTTTCGAATATATGGTACCAGGAAGTGAAACGGAAATGGTAGAAGGAGAGTGACTGAAAATGCATACCAGAGACTCGCTGCGAGAGCAGCTTGAGGCCATGAATATCGATCCGAAGGGTACCCTTCTGGTCCACTCCTCCATGAAGGCCATCGGTCAGGTGGAGGGCGGCGCGGACACGGTGCTGGACGTTCTGTGCGTCTATATGAAGGATGGTCTGCTGATCTTCCCGACCCATACCTGGCGGCAGATGAGCCCGACCTACACCGTCTTCGATGTGAAAAATGAGCCGTCCTGCGTGGGTCTTCTGACCAATCTGTTCAGGGAGAGGGAGGGCGTGGTGCGCTCCTATCACCCCACCCACTCGGTGGCGGCCATGGGAAAGGACGCGGCGGATTATGTTGCGGGGGAGGAACTGACCAGAACGCCCTGTCCCAGACATGGCTGCTGGGGCAGACTCTACGACCGGAATGCGACGATTCTGTTTCTGGGCTGTTCCCTGAAGCGGAACACCTTCCTTCATTCGGTGGAGGAGTGGGAGAATGTCCCCAACCGGATTGCACCCTTCTCGCAGGATTTTACCGTCATGGCCCCCGACGGGCAGAGCTATATTGTGCCCCAGTATCGGCATCACACGGGAGAGCCGTCCTTCGATGTGTCCCAGCAGTATGACATCATGGAGCCGGTGTTCGCGAAGGAGGGCGCGATTGGATACGGTCAGTTCGGAGATGCCAAATGTATTATCGGCAGCGCGGTAAAGATGGGGGATATCACGGCGGAGTATCTTCGGAGAGATCCGAAGCTGTTTGACGAAGGTGCAAAACCACTGGAATGATAGCGCGCAGGCGATGACAGGGGAGAAAACGCTGGAATAAAAAGAAAGTCGATACAGGGGAGAATGTGAAAAGTTGAAGCGAAGGAGTGTTGAATGAGAAAAAGGTATTTAAAACACGGTGTCAGCGTTCTGCTGTCGGTTGTGATCAGCGGACTGACACTGAGCGGCTGTTTGATGAATGATGGTGGGGAGGAGACATTGACGGCAAATCATACAGAAAACCATACTGAAGATCATACAGAGGAGTACACCGAAGATTATACAGAAGATCTTGCAGAAGGTATGAGTGCTGCGGCACCTACAGCGGATGTGTTGAAACTCAGTTTCGAACATCAGGAACTTTATACCGTCGAAAACAGTGTAAACAATGCAGACCGGGTCATCACCTCTGACGGCTGGGCATCCACCGACTATGTGGATGTCAGCGGTTATTATGCCCTGTCCTATGTGCTGGCGGCCCGCAAAGACGTCTGTGGGGTGTCCTTTTTTGACAAGGATAAGCAGTTTATTAAAGGAACGGCAGTGGGTCAGGGCCGGGAGGAATTCACCATCGCCACCACACAGGGCAGCGTGATCGTTCCCGAGGGGGCAGTGTACGCCCGCTTCATCACTTACAATGGTGACCGCGACCCCATGAAAGATGCGTCAGTCACGGGATATCGGTCCAAGGCTGACTACGAGGCTTATCTGGCATCTCGTCCGTTCAGCGGTCTGAAGATTGCCTGCCTGGGCGACAGTCTCACCGAGGGAGATTACGGCCTGAAGGTGGGCGTGGCCAACGTATTCTACCGCAATTATCCTTATTATCTGGCGCAGCTGACCGGAGCGACCACCGTCAATTACGGCTACTGTGGTATCACCTCATCCATTTATCTCGAGGAATACAGGGCCGGAAATGTGGATGTGACCGACGCGGATGTGGTGATCCTCATGCTGGGAACTAATCTGGGACTGGAGGGTGAGCTGGGCAGTGCTTACGAGCAGTTGGTCAATGAGGTGCGCGAGGATTTAAAAGCGGAGGCGACGCTGGTTTTGGTTACACCACCCCATGCCACGGAGGATGTGACACGGCCAAATTACGGATACGACCAAAATGTGAAGAGTGCGGTGGAATTTGTGCGAGCGTTTGCCGCGGCAGAGGGCCTGCCTCTTATCGATGCCTACGCGGACAGCCCGATTCAGCCGGAGAATGAGGACAAATATCAGAGCCACGACGGACTGCATATGAACGAGGCGGGATATGAGGCCTTTGCAGAGTTTGTGGCGGAGGAGTTGCGGAAAATTTTAAAATAAAAAAGAAACGAGCACCCTTTTCCAGCCACGAGACCTTACTCAGGAACAAAACCCATTTCCTGATATGAGAATATAACGGAAAAGGGAAAAGTCAAGAAAAAGTCAAATCGGAGGTTTCTATGTTAGTTTTAGTATACAGAAAATGCAGCACCTGCCTGAAAGCCCTGAAGTGGCTGGAAGATCACAAGGTAGAGTTTGAGGAGCGTCCCATCGTGGATCAAAATCCTACCTACGAGGAACTGAAAGCGTGGTACGAGAAAAGTGGACTTCCGCTGAAAAAGTTTTTCAACACCAGCGGATTACTGTACAAGGAGCTGGCGCTGAAGGACAAGCTGCCGGAGATGAGCGAGGACGAGCAGCTGAAGCTGCTGGCGACGAATGGCATGCTGGTGAAGCGGCCACTGGTCGTGGGGGAGGACTTTGTGCTGACCGGGTTCAGGGAGAAAGAGTGGGAAGAAAAGCTAATGAGGTGAATTTTAACTTCAATAAGGCGATTTTTGTTTCAGAGTATGATGTTATTAGTGGTAGAAGGACTGCGCCGGAAAGGAACGGTCTTTCTTGTGCTAGAGAATTTGCTTAATGCAAAAAGAGATGCTAATTTACCTGACAGGTCAATAATTGATTGACAAAATGAAAAGGTTGATATAATATTAATTTACCTAACGGGTTAATAATGCTGAAAAGGGGTGGGGTGTGGTAATTGAGTATAAAACCAAGAGCATTGAAAAGGTGTGTACAAATGCTCATGAAGCAACAAAGAAACATGGGATTAAGATGGCAGAAAAGATACATCAGCGAATTGGGGAAATTGAAGCAGCAGAATCAGTCGAGATGATGATACAGTTTCGAATCGGTCGATGTCATTTGCTAACAGGTGATCGAAAGCAACAATATGCGGTGGATTTGATTCATCCGTATCGGCTTGTTTTTGAGAAAAAGGGGGATGAGATTCAGATAGTGAAGATTATCGAGATTGTGGATTACCATTGAGTTTATTTGTGCTAGTAATAGAATGTTAACGATAATATAATTTAGAATATTTCTTTTTGAGATGATATTTGGAGGTAATACCATGATTAGAAGTCATAGTACGATTGCAACGCCACCCGGAGCGACCATTAAGGAGCAGTTGGTGGATAGAGGGATGAGCCAGAAAGAGTTTGCTGAACGGATGGATTTGTCTGAGAAGCATATCAGCAAACTCGTAAATGGTGAAGTGCAGCTTACGTCAGATGTTGCAGTGCGATTAGAAATGGTTTTGGGCATTCCAGCTCAGTTCTGGTGTAAGTTGGAATCGATTTATCGTGAAAAGCTTGTAAAGGCAAATGCTGAGAATGAAATGGATGCGGATATTGAACTGATGAAAAAGTTTCCCTATAAGGAAATGGCCAGTCAGAACTGGATTGCGAAAACGACAAACGTGAATGAGAAAGTAATCAATTTGCGCAAGTTCTTTGAAGTAGTTAAACTTACCCTTGTTCAGAATTCCTTGCATCCATCCATAGCATGTCGCAGAGTTTCTGAAACTGAAAAAGCGGACTATGCATTGATTGCATGGGCACAGAAGGCAAAATTAGATGCAAGGAACATTGAGACTAGTGCAATCAATCTGAAGAAGTTGTCTTCATCTTTGTCGGAGATTCGGTCGATGACACGGCTGGATCCAGAGGAATTTTGCCCCAGGTTAGTATCTTTGCTGGCAAATTGCGGTGTGGCATTGGTGTTCCTCCCGCATATCGGAGGTTCATTTTTGCATGGTGCCACATTTTATGACAAAAATAAAATCGTTGTAGGTTTGACTGTTCGTGGAAAAGATGCGGATAAGTTTTGGTTTAGTTTGTTTCATGAGATTGCACATATTCTCTATGGACATATTGCGCAGGCTGATGGAACGTCTGAGGAGGATGAAGTAACAGCAAATATCTTTGCAAGAGATACCTTGATTCCTTTTGATAAGTTTCAGTATTACACTTCACAATGTAATTTTAATCGCGAATCAATTCTTGACTTTGCTAGAAGTGTAAATGTGGATCCTGGTATAGTAGTTGGAAGATTGCAGAAAGATAATTTTATCGAGTATTCATGGTATAATGATTTAAAGACGAAATACCAGATTTTGTGAGAGTACGATATAGACTAAAGATATGAGTGGGGAAGAGTTCGATGAATGAGAGATATTTGAAACCATTCCAATTTGAATTAGTTAAGTATATTGAACATGAGTTGATTGATAAAAACAGCAAAAAGATTCTAGTTTCTATGCCCGTGGGAGCGGGGACCTTTTCGGTAGTTTTTGCGGTGTGTGAGGTTTTGATACAAAAAAATAAAGATAGCAGATTTTTATTTTTGGTAAAACATAGCCATTTAGAAAAACAATTACTGAATAGAATTGAAGAACAGTTTGGAGCAGAAACTCTCGAAAAGTCCATTATGAACGTGTTGTCATATGGTCAACTGCAAGACACCGAAAAGGAGAATTGTTTTAGTGTTGACTATGTCGTATGTATAGATATTTCTGGTGCAACAAACATTCCGCTTTCAAAATTCAATGAAAATGTGGCATTTATAGGAATAACCAGTCAAGCGGTATCGATTAAACATGGTCTTTTCGAGGGCATACCATTTTCATATTGTTATACGAAAGGGCATGCAGTTTATGATGGAGTAATTACCTCGCCAGAAGCTTCGGACATGTACGATAAAGCGACGGAAGGGTTTGCGCGACGTTTGTTACAATATTATGATGTTTTGCCTGTAAAAAATACCGGAACTAGATCTGATGTAATATCGAGAAATATGGATTATTTCGTAGATATCGGCGGACAACAGATACTTGTTGAATGTAAAAGCTATCGGGAACAAAAGGTTTCAATCGCTTATTTGAAGAAAATAATTGATAGAGTAACAGAGAAAAACAGACAAAACACAAAGAAATCTAGGATTATTATAGCGTTTACAGAATTAGATGATGAAGAAGTAAAGCAAATCTATGATGAATACAATGTGGTTATTTGGGATATTTCTAATTTGATTTATTTGACGCGAAATAATTCAATGCTTCGTGCTGAGCTGGGGACGTTAACACAATTCTCTATCAATAATATTGCTGGAAAAGAGCCATATGGATGGTATCCGCAGAAAGATGAAGACTCATTGCACATGCAGAAACTTCCTACAAAGGCGAAAGCGCTAGAACTGATTTCCAGACTTAAGCAATGTGAAACGGGAAAAGAGTGTTCGGGTGATTATGAAGAGATTTGCAGTGATATAATCAAATATTTATTTATGGATCAATTCAACAAAATTAAGATACAATCTCAAACTAAAGATGGTATGTTTCGAATGGATATGGTTTGTGCATTAAAAGAAACTGGAAGTTTTTGGGGATTGATTCGGCATTATTACAATTCACATTTTATTGTGTTTGAATTTAAAAATAGTAGAGAAAAATTATCACAAGACATGATATACTCCACTGAAAAGTATTTATTTAATACAACATTACGTAATGTTTCAATCATCATTTCCAGAAACGGCTTTTCAAGTAATGCAACAAAGGCGGCAGAAGGATGTCTGAAAGAAAATGGAAAATTGATTTTGGATATTACAGACGAGGATTTGATTAATATGATTTTGAAAAAAGAGAGAGGGGAAGAACCGGCCGATTATTTGATGAGTGCCTTCGAAGATTTAATGTTGTCCATAGGGAAATGAATACAAGTACTGAGAGACAGATGAAAATAGAGATTTTTCAACCACAGGTTCATTCCCATTTCCTGAAAAATGTGTTATACTGTAGCTCGATGCGTAGTTTTGGTTTGCGCTGCGGTTGCAGCGGCGGAAGGAGGCGTGTTTATGGCAGTACGTCCACATTTCGATATCACGGCCAGCGGACAGCGGATGCGGGATATTCGCAAGGCCCGAAACATTTCCGTAAAGCAGGTCATGGAGTACATGGGGTTTGAGTCCACTCAGGCCGTGTATAAATGGGAGACCGGAAAGTGTTATCCCCAGGCAGATAATTTGTTAGCCTTGGCAAAGTTATATCATGTAAGCCCGATGGAGCTTTTGGTGGAAGAGGACAGTTTGTCCTCTTCCTTTTTTGTCTATCGAAAACCACGCGATAGTCGCGTGGTTCCGTAGAGCTTTAGCGATGTATTAAGACAAAAAACTCCTAATGTGTATAATGAAGGCGTGACCTGCCAGTTACGCCGAATTAACACATTAGGAGGACAGT
>JAFTXG010000014.1 GCA_017461725.1 Lachnospiraceae bacterium | reverse complement strand
CTCCATGGTAATGACTCCCTGCCCACAGATCTTCAGGTGTCGGGCATTCCTCGCCAGAATCCTGCCGTGTACCACTGCATTTTCTTCTATGAGGATCATGGTATCGTCCTGCTCTACCAAAAGCTCATCGATATCATGTACCCCCGGTTCAAATCGAATGATATTGGAATATCCCTCTTCTCTGTACTCCCGCTTCTCTGACGCAAAAATCAACAGTGCATCCTCGAGCCTTCCATCAACCTCTACTGAAATATTGCAGGGATGCTTCAATGTGATATGTACCCGATTGTCGGCCACCTGAGGCTCAATACCAAGCGACAGCGGTCTGACAACTGCCGAAGTTATCCTTTTCTCATAAATGATATCAATCTCTGTTTCCCCTAAATAATTGACAATCAGATAACCGCACTGTGTGTCCAAATTATATGGAGGCATATTTACTGCTGTATATCTGATCGGAACCATGTTTCCGTTCACAAAACCGTTCATCATCATTCTCCCATATCGACGAAGAGCCGCCGCACCATAGTGCGGCGGCCCGGAAATTGCACTATTAATCTGCAACTGTACCAAGGTTATTGGATTCCACATACTCTTTCAGCTGGCTCTTATATTCCTTGATATAATCTTCGAAACCGGCTTTATCCAGCTTTGCGATGAAATCTTCATAAGCCTCTTCCCAATTTTCCTGGAACATACAATACTGCATTTCTTTTCTGACAACTCCCAGTGCATTCGCCTGCTCTTTTACGTTGGTGCTGTCAAAAGAAAATCCAAGCAGAGGGTTCTGTACCGCAGTCTCCTCCTGCTTCTTCAAGTCATCATAATAACCGATCGCGTTCTTTGCCTCAGGCAGAGAGTAAATACAGCTTCCGATGGTCCAGTTTGTGACTCCAGCATACTTACGGTCAGCAGCTACAGGGCGTGTGATGGTGCCATCAACATTCTCAACATAATGCTCACCCTTAATTCCGTATACCAGCAGCTGATAAAGCTCTGCATCGGTATAGATCAGGTTCAGAACCTGCATTGCCCGCTCAGGATTCTCGCTGGTGTAGGGAATCACACAGCCGGTGGCAAATCCAGTGATGAATTCATTGTTCTCATTTAACTTAAATCCATCCAATGCAAACCCTCTCTTAATCTCCTGCTCCTCAACCCAGGCATCGGAAATCGCTCCGGTTCCCCACAAAGGCATATTCTCATCAACGCTAACCTTTGCACTCAGAATATCAGAACGGAAGTATCCTTTCTCCCACCACTCATGGAGCTTATCTCCATAGTATTTAAATACATCGTTATCAAACCAGGAAAATACGGTATAAACGCCATCCTTCTCTGACACACCAACGGTATAGTTGGTTGACAGTGTACCGGTCAGCAGTACACGGGACAGGGCATCCTTGGCAGGTGTCGGATCAAACAGATTATTATCTGCCTCTGTCTTAAACAGCATTTCGATCCGGTCCATGATCGCAGTCTTATCCTCTACGGTGAATTCGTCATTCTCGAAGCAGATATTCTCTGTTTCTGCCATCCAGCCCTCCGGCATCAAATCTGCCAGCTTCTGGTTAACCAAAATACCATAACGGTTACCAACCATTCCCTGCCAGCAGGGGATAAAATACAGCTCGCCATCCAGTGATCTGTGCAGATTCATCACATCCCAGCCACCGACAGCCTCAACGATACCCTCGCCATACTCAAGCAGCAGATCCTCCACCGGAGTAACCACACCATTGTACACATCTGTTGACACAGGATTTACCCAGTTTGCAGACCAACCGATATCGATCTTTTCCTCGGCTGCCAGTGCCTTGTTCCACTTTTCCTTATACTCGCTGGCTGCAACCCAAACCAGGTCAAGCGTAGTATTCGGCAGCTTCTCCTGAATCAGCTTGTTAGCCTCTTCCTCGATTTTCTCGCAATCCTTGCTGTCCGAACCATAGATCCAGTAGGTTACCTCATAGGGTTCCAGCTCCGGCTCACCTTCGGTTTCCTTTGCCTCAGTCCCTGCCGCAGCAGTTCCCTGTGTTTCCTGTTTGTCTGTCTCTTTTTGTGTTCCCGGCTGAGAGCATCCGCCCAGCAAAATGCTCATCACCATGCACAGAGAAAGAGCAAACGCCACCATTCGTTTCTTTTGCATCGTCTTTTTCCTCCTGTGATAAAATTTTTATTAAATCCCTCTCTCGAGGTGATTTTCTCCTTTTCTACTCACCCTTTAACGCTTCCCACTACCATTCCCTTTTCAAAGTATTTCTGGAAGAATGGGAAAACCAGAAGCATCGGCCCTGCCGCAACCACACACATGGCATATTTCAGTGTTTCCGTCGGTTCTGCCAACACTGCAGAAAGGTCAATTCCACTGCCTACAAACGCCGAATCCTCAGCAATAGTTTTCAAGAACTGTGCGTCATTTAGTATTCGTTGCAGCAAATATTGAAGTGTATACAATTTAGGATTTCGGATATACACCAGAGAGGTGGCCCAGTTATTCCATCGTCCCACCAATCCGCCGAATGCCACTGTGGCAATAACCGGCTTCGACAACGGTAAAGCTATCTTGAAGAAAATGGTTAATTCCTTCGCCCCATCAATTTTTGCTGATTCAAACAATGACTCTGGGATACCTTTGCAAAATGTACGAATCATCAAAATTGTCATCGCTCCGCCGTTAAGAGCCGGAAGCAGGTATATCCAAATCGAATTGCCCAAATGATAATATTTCGTATAGACAATATACGTAGGGATCGCTCCGCCGCCAAACAGCATTGTAAAGAATACGATAAAGCTTACCACTTTTTTATATTGAAAATTCGCTCTCGATAACGCATACCCACACATTCCGGCTGATATCACATTGATAAGTGTACCCACCACAGAAACAAAGGCTGTCAATATATACGCATCGATAATCGACTCCGGGTTTTTAAACACCTTCCGATATGCATCCAGCGAAAACTCTCTGGGGAAAAGGCTATAGCCCAAGCTTTCATTCGTCACAGCCGCCTCGCTGGAAAACGAAATGGACACTACCATCACCAGCGGCAGTACAAATAGCAGTGTAAGCAAAATAAAGAAAAGATGAATAAATATTTTGTACCGATTACCTTTTTTGAATATCGATTTACTCATAGCAGCTCCTCCCCTGTCAGAACATTTCATTTCCAGGCGATACCTTGGACGCAATTTTGTTAAAGATTAAGGTCAGTACAAGACCGACTACCCCCTGTGCAAATCCAACCGCTGCACCGCGCGCAAAGCTTCCGCTCTGCAGAGCCCGATAAATATATGTCTCCAATATATCTGTTGTCGGATAAAGCACTGATACATCTCTGGGAATCTGATAGAACAGTCCGAAATTACCCTCAAACAAATCACCAAATGCCAGAATCAGCTTAATCGTCAGCAGCGGAATCAGGTGGGGAAGGGATATGTACTTTGTCTGCTGCCATCGATTTGCACCATCCAATTTAGCCGCCTCATACAGCTCTGTATCAATTCCGATGAGAACCGCATAATACCACAGGCTTCCTCCTCCTACCCCTTTCCACAAGGCCAAAAAGATCAAAATAAACGGCCAAACTCCCGGGGTAACATATACATCCACCGCCTCCAATCCGAACATCTCGAAGACCTGATTCATAATTCCATATCGGGGATTGAAAATCGCATAGGTAATGTAGCCAACAACTACCCAGGACAGAAATCGTGGAATCTGCATCACTCCCTGATACATCTTCAGGCTTCTTTTGTTATCGATTTCAAATGCAAGCAGCGCGACAGCTATATTTACAATCGGTGTTGTCACAATGCTGGCCAGACTATATAATACCGTGTTGCGAATAATCCGCCACATATCCGATGTGGCAAAGATAAACTTGAAATTATCAAATCCATTCCATTCGCTTCCCCAGATTCCCTTAGCGATGCGGTAATCCTTAAACGCCATAACCACACCGCCCATCGGAACATAGGCAAAAAGAAACATTCCAATAAGTGTGGGCAGGCAAAGCATCAAAAGCGGCCAATTTTTTCTGAACTGAATTCCGCTTTTGTATATCCGCGCTCCAACGGTCCGCTTTTGCTTCACAATGTTCGACATAATCCCTCTCCCCCTCATCAATTTCTAACAAAATTATATCAATCCAGATTGCAGAAAAAAGGGGGAAAAATGTGACATCCGCACAATATCTCCACCCTTTTTGACCATGTTTTATTTCAGTTTTGGCGTGATTACCCGGACAATCAGTCCCCCTTCTGCCTTCGCTCTTAGGCTGATCCCATACTCCTCTCCAAACAAGATTTTTATTCGTTGATTCACATTACGAATGCCAATATGCTCGTTCTTATCCTCATAGTTTTCCATCAACTCATGATTCAATACGACACATTGTTCATTACTCATTCCGATGCCGTCGTCTTCTACAACCAGATACAGAAAATCCTCCACCACTCCGCCTCGAATAACGATATTTCCTTGATATCGTTTTGGCTTCAGGCCATGGTTGATCGCATTTTCAATCAGCGGCTGCAGTGTAAGACGAACGATCTTATACAAAAGAATCTCCTCATCAATATCCCATTTCACACGGATCGTCCCCTCATATCTGGCCTCTATGATCCTGGTATAAAGCTTTGCATGCTCCATCTCCTCAGCAATCCCCACCAGATAACTGCCTCGCGAAAGCCCTATACGTAAAAACTGTGCCAATGTGGTGATCATCTGGGAAACACTGTTGCCGCTCCCCAGCTGTCTGGCCGCGTCCCAATTGATCATATCCAGGGTATTATATAGATAGTGCGGATTGATCTGACTTTGCAGAGCGATCATTTGAGCGTCATTCAGCTTTTTTACCCAATTTTCTGTCTCCGATATTAATTTATTATTGTGAAGTCTGGCCTGTCTGACCATCCCGATAATATACTGAAGCTCATTTCCAGCCCCGTTCTCATCAAAAAGAAAGCTCTCGTCCCCCTGTTCTTCCTCCTGTTTCCCCTTGTCCAACTCATTGATAATCCGCTGGATGGGAGAAAAGGAATAAACCGTCATCACATAGGTCACAACAAGTCCCAGCAAAAATGTAATCACGATAATATGTCCGATAAAATAGCTCACCTCATTTAATCGGTTCTCACTATCTGCATACGGCGTGCACAGCACATATCTGCAATCATAGTTCTCACTATCGACCACGGACACCACATAATTTTCTCCGTCGATTTCTCTGATTTTCCCATCCGCCTCCTCCGTCCAGAGAATATCAAGATATTCCGGCATAACAGCCCCATTTTCAAACAGCGTCACTTGATTGGAATATATCAGCTTTCCATCCTGTCCCATCATATAAAATCGGAGACCGTTTCTGCTCTTCAGTCCGAGATATTCACTCAGTTTTTTCATATCCACATTGACTATGACCGCCCCGTTCCTGTTCTTCTCTATGTTACTCATCGGGCGTATCATCGTCATCAGGTACGGATAAAAATTCCGTTTCAATCTGGGATACAGCATATAGCTTTTATCCACGTTCAAATGATCATAGCCGAGCTTCCAGGTCATGTCCCCCATTTCCGATAGTGTATATTTATTGATTATCCGCTGTTTCCGGTCAGCACTAAGAACGATCTCTTCATCTTGCATGTAGATATAGACAGAGTCTATATACTCTTCGATTAACATATTAAAGTATATTTGCTCCTCCAGAATTTCGGAATATTCATCGAACACCTCCTCCAGGCCATACACCTGCAATTTCCCGAATTCAGCATTTTCCGTTAGATAATACGAAAACGAAAACATTTTGTCGATTACCATATCCAACGTTTCTGCAACCACAACCAACGAGCCACGATTGGCCTCGCTAATTTCTTTTTGCACAATAGTATCCAGATTAATCCGAACGATCACGATGACGACCAGTAACGGAGCCATGACCATCACCATCGTCAGGCAAAAATTTCGAATCAAAATACTGTTATACTTATACCGAAAAAGATTTTGCAAAATTCCCTTGGCGGTTCTCTTCACGGTTTTACCTCCCCATATCATCCTGCGTTATTATCTCAGCAAATTCCGATACTCTCGTATGGTATACCCGGTATACTCTTTAAATACGCGATGAAAATATTTGACATCTGAATACCCAACCATTCCGGCGATGTTCTCTGTTGAGTATTTCCCCTCTTTGATCAGTCCGACTGCCTTTTCCATCCGTCTTCTCAGCAGATAATCCCTTACGGATTCTCCGGTTTCCTCCTTAAATGCTCGCGAAAAATAGCTTCGATTCAGATTTACATAAAAGGCTAATTCTTCCACGCCAAAATTTTCCGATAAATGTTCATCAATATAGTGCTTTGCCTTATCAATCACGCTTTCCTTCGAGGTGCTCTTTTTATATTTAAGTTCCTGATATATCGCCTGCAATATGCCGCGCGTTTCTTCTATAAGATTAATTTTTTCCACCACGCCCATCCGCCTCATCACATCCACCTTTTTTAACGCCCCCGATACCGGAATCCCCAATTCCTTCAATCGAATATACACCGAATCCAACATATGGAACACCAACAAAGGAAGATATTCCTTTTTCACCTCCTGCATTGCCAGTCTCCACTGGCGGCAATATTTGGTAAACAGTGCGTCATTATCGATAATCAAAACGTCTACCAGCTTCTCCTCCGCCGTCAATACCAGATTACAATCGATATCCTCTCTCAATGAAAGAAGAATATCTATGCTTTTATTGTAGTTAGCAGACGCAATATCCAGTTCTCGCTTTATTTTGCACAGAACAGAACCGATTTCTTCAGGATCCAGGGGCTTTAAAATGTAATCTCTCACATCCAGCCGCATTGCCTCCTTAACATACTCGAATTCTCGGTATCCACTGATCATGATAATTTTAATCGGCAGTTTTCTTTCCCGGATCCATTGGGCCACCTCTATCCCACCAAGCTGGCACATCTGAACATCCGTAAGTACCACGTCCACCTCATGGTTCTCAAGATAATCAATCACGTCCTGACCATCCATAAAGGATGCCACCATCTCAAAGCCGTATTTCTCCCACGAAACACTGCACTCCAACCCTTTCCTAATCATCGGCTCATCATCAGCGATTATGATCTTATAGCTCGACATACTTGAAACCTCCGTGCCTTCAACTTTGTAAACAGACTGCGCCACTATTAATATAACACTTATCTGTACAGATTTTCGGCATAAATTTGTGACTTTGGGAAAAAATGTGACTTATTTGTTTTCATCAAAAAATATGCTTCTGTCCAAGCGCAAAGTTCTTCTTTCACTTTCCCGCTCAGTCAGAAGCATATCATGTTTTAACTCATCTGATTAATATCAATTACTTTCCGCAGCACTTCTTATACTTCTTTCCGCTGCCACAGGGACAGGGATCATTACGGCCAACCTTCTTCGGCTTGACGATGGTGGTAGAGGACTTCTGCTCCTTGTAAAGCTCCTTACGTCTCTCCTCGGAAAGCAGTTCATCCCACTCGGGAAGCTCATACAGCCACTCGGCCTTCGCCCCAACCATATTATAGTACAGCTTTTCCTTATCGTATCCCAGATTTACAACGGTCTCCTCATCCATGGTCTCGATGGGGTTAGCCTCCTTAAGGCTGTCATTGATCCCATCCAGGAAACCAACCATGATCTGCAGATCCACATCAAACTTCTCCGCCAGCTCCTTCACGGTTCCGGTCACCACGGTCTCCGGCTCGGAAAGGATCTGCTTGTAGATCTCCATCTCCTGATTAAAATAGCTCGCCCAGAACATCTGTGCCTGCTGCTCGCTCTCCTGATTCTGATATGCGTACTCACGCCACTGCTCCAATAAACTCATGACATCTCTTCCTTTGCTCTTTCTCTATACTTTCACAGTGTACCTCATGACATTCGGCACACCCGGCGGACTGCAATCATCTCAGCCGCATCGTTCGCGAATAGTTTATCATATTTTTTTAAAATTGCAACGCCAAATTATTCCAGATTCAGTTTTTTCTGCATGATCAGGATAGAACCGCCGCCGAATATGATCATTTTCAGCACCACCAGCAGCACATTCATCAAGTAATACCCCACATCATAATGAATCAGGGACTCAAGCGCATAGATGTCCATTGTGATAAACGCCTCCGTCACAACACCCTCGATCATGCTGAATATAAAGGACATTCCAAAATAACAGATAACAGCGGTGAGGATACGTCTTCTCCTGGCCATCTGCCCCAGACAAACTGCGAAATAAATCATCATCAACGATACCACTGAGTTCAGTATAGCAAGAACCAGCTGCAAAATCAGGTCCTGTCCATTGATCATCGGCTCATAGAGTTCAATGAGCATATCCATATTTTCCCCAAACATGTCGCGGGAAAACACCCCCGAGAACAGGATCAGCAGACTGATGATCTGTACCATCATACTGCCAAACAGCCAGATCAGTCCGGATAATGTCTTTGCGATAAAATGCTGGGCGGCAGTTACCGGCAACGTGAAGCTGAGATAACCCTCACTGCCAAACAGATTGTGATAAAACCGGCGAATGACCAACACATAGCCCATGGTACTCACAGTGACCAGAGCAACCATATAGCTCATCATCAGAAATGCTGCCACCAGTCCCACATTAGAATACCCCTCCAACTCCTGCACCACATCGCTGATGACCACTCTGGTTCCCAGCGCACTGGCCAGCAGAATACCGTACATCAGCAAAAACAGATTCCGGTTGGCTTTCAAATCGTATTTGATCAGTTTCCCTAACATTTGAACACCTCCCTGAACATTTCGTCCACACTGCAGCCATAACGTTCCTTAATCCCTTCCACCGTGGACACCAGCTGAATCTGTCCCTCCTTGATCATCACCACTTCATCCAGCACCGGCTCAATATCATGGATCAGATGTGTGGACAATAATACACTGGACTCCGGGTTTCGGTTTGACAAAATCGTCTCCAATATGTAATCCCTGGCCGCCGGGTCAACACCTGCGATGGGCTCATCCAGCACATAAAACTCCGCATCACGGCTCATGACCAGAATGAGCTGCACCTTCTCCTTGGTGCCCTTGCTCATGGTCTTTAGCCGCTCCTCAGGCGAGATCCCCAGACGACCAAGCATATTTTCCGCCCGCTCTCTGCGAAAATCCGGATAAAAATCCTCAAAGTAGTCAAATAAATGCTTTACCTTCTGATTCATATTCAGATAAGTCAGTTCAGGCAGATAGGAAACCACCCGCTTGGACAGAGGGCCCACATGATAGCCCGCCACATAAAGTTCCCCCGACTGTGGCATCAAAAGTCCGGTGATCAGCTTGATCAGCGTGGTTTTTCCACTGCCGTTCGGTCCCAGAAGACCGATTATTTTTCCGCGGCCAAGCGTTAATTCCACATTTTTCAGGCCTACTTTTCCGGCATGATCGTAGCACTTGGTCAGATTGTGACATTCCAGAATCGGTGTCGTCATCAGCATATCCTCCTATCGTATCTTTATTGTATCTCGATTTTCCCTTCATCCTTCTGCTATGTTGTCTGTTTCCGCACCTTTACTTGCGTGCAAAATAGATTACTGATCTTTTCCCAGCAGATAGTATCGGCAGCCATCCCGCTCCTCCAGACAGAAAAATCCTTTCTTTTCCAGAATATGGCAATATTTTTCATCGCTCGCCAGCGCTGTGGTCGCCAGCAGATTCAAATCCAGTTTGTCAAAAGCAAATCCAATCAGCAGACCGATCGCCTCTGTGCCGTAGCCCTTATTTCTGGCATGACCATTGATCATCTCAATGCCAAAACAAGCCTTTTTCCAATTGTGATCGATCCCCTCCAGATGAATCTCTCCCACCACTTTCTCGCCGCGGCAGATTGCAAAATGCTTGCGTTCTTTTTGGGACATCCGGATATCAAACATCCGGTCTGTGAATACCGGATCATACCGGTAGGGCTCCCGACTCTCCTCCCGATCCCGCTTGAAATCCTTCCAGAACTGATGCCAAAGCTCCCGTGTAAACGGGACCAAATCCACTATTTCTCCTTTTATCGGAAGTCGCAAATTCATTTTTCTTCTCCTTTTTCATACCACAGTCAGCCATGTCATCCTATATACGTTTCTCATTCACTTTTCAGCGAAACTGACAGCATTCCCGCCCTGTTTACAGCGAGAGCCGCTCCATCCTCCGATGCATCAGCTCATCTGTCCGCCTGCGATACTCCCTGTTTTCTTCCTTGATCAGCTCCGGATCATCGGCAAGCACCTCATTTACCGCCTCCGAGGCCATCTTCAACACATCCGCATCGTTGAAGATGTCTCCGATGGCAAACTCCAGCAGGCCGCTCTGACGGAGTCCGAACATATCTCCCGGCCCTCTCAGCCGCAGATCCTCAGAAGCGATGAAGAAGCCGTCGTTGGACTGATTCATGATCTCCAGGCGCTTATTTTTCGCATCCGCTTCATTTCCGTTGATGAAGATACAGTAGGACTGGGCGCTGCCTCGTCCCACACGGCCCCTCAGCTGATGGAGCTGGGCCAGACCGAAGCGCTCCGCGTTCTCCACCATCATGACCGTGGCATTCGGCACATTCACTCCGACCTCCACAACCGTGGTGGAGACCAGAATGTGAATCTCTCCGGCGGCGAACCTCTCCATGATCCGGTTCTTCTCATCGGACTTCATCTTGCCGTGAAGGCTCTCGATGACGATATCTCCCGGGAATATGCCCCGAAGCTTCTGCGAATAGTCAGTCACATTCTCCGCGTCCACCATCTCACTCTCCTCCACCATGGGACAGATAATGTAGGCCTGATGCCCGGAACGTATCTCTTTTTCAATGAATTTGTACGCTTTGGGGTGATAGTTGTCTCCAACCACACAGTTTTTAATGGGCAGACGGTTTTTCGGCATCTGGTGGATCACCGAAATGTCCAGATCACCGTAGAGAATGATCGCCATGGTTCGGGGAATCGGGGTGGCACTCATGACGAGGATGTGAGGAACCGGCCTGTTCGCCCCGGCATCGGAACCTCCTGTCTTCGCCGTTTCATCCCTCGCCACTCCATTATTCACTGCAACCGCTTCTCCGGGCACTGTGCCCTCGTCATTCACGCCGGATAAGGCTGCACCGTTTTCCGACGTCCCGGCCAGCTGTGCTCTCTGCTTGACACCAAACCGGTGCTGTTCATCGGTGATGACCAGCGAGAGGGCGGCAAACTCCACCTTATCCTGGATCAGCGCGTGGGTCCCCACCGCCATATCTGCTTCGTGCTCTCGCAGCCTCCGATAAGCCTCCCGTTTTTCCTTGGCCGTCATGGAACCGGTCAGCAGAACGATCCGCTCATCGAGTCCCAGCGTCTCCAGCATCTCCACAAGGGATTGATAATGCTGTCTCGCCAGCACCTCCGTGGGTGCCATCAGTGCGCTCTGATATCCATTCTCCGCCGCGGTCACCATGGCAAGCACCGCCAGCACCGTCTTACCGGAGCCGACATCACCCTGAATCAGGCGGTTCATCACACCGTCTCCCTGCAGATCGGAGAGAATTTCCTCCCAGACCCTTTTCTGATCGCCGGTCAGCTCATAGGGAAGCCCGGCGATCAGCCGGTCCGCAAGCGCATGTGTCCGCACCGGAAATACATTCTCAAGGATCTCCTGTTTTTCTTTCATCAGCCGGATACCGGTAATAAAATAGAAGAATTCCTCGAACACCAGACGTTTTCTGGCAAATAAAAGATTTTCTTCGGATGTGGGAAAGTGTATGGTCTCCAGCGCAAAATTCAGCTCTGCCAGCTCATGTTCTTTTCTGACCGCGGCAGGCAGACAGTCCTTTCTGGTGTCCAGCTTTTCCAGCACCTGCTTCACCGACTGCTGAACCACACGGTTAGTCAACCCCGCCGTCAGCCCGTAGATCGGCTGCATACTGCCGGCAATGGCGTCATAGGCCGCAGGCGTGTACATGGTAGGCTGTTCCATACACATCTCATATTGATTGCACTGCACCCTTCCCCGCAGAATAATCCGCATCCCTTTTTTGATGGTGTTTCGCAGGAAAGGCATATTGAACCAGGTGACCCGCAGAATGCCGCTGTCGTCCCGGATCATGGTGGTCACGATCCGGAGGTGCTTCATCTGCTTCACATCCACCGACTTCACGATCACCCCCTCCACCGCATAAACACCGCCGGCGGTAATGGTTCCGATGGGGACAGGCGGATCAAAACGCTCGTAATCCCTGGGATAATAGCGCACCAGATCATCCAGCGTCACCACGCCGACCCGCTCAAACAACTTGGCGGTCTTCTCTCCGACACCTTTTAATGAAGTTACCTTCGCGTTGCGCTCCATTCTGTGAGCCTCCTTTCTCTGAAATTCTGCAGATATGTGCCTTACCGTTCAAAGTTTATCTGCTTCTATCAGTCTTAATCCATCTCTCTCCAGTTGGTACACCCTATCGCACACCTCCCGGATATATGTCCGGTCATGGGACACACTGATGATGGCTCCCGAAAAGCCGGCAAGCATCTGCCGGATCACCGGGGCGGACAACGGCGAGAAATTTCGTGTAGGTTCATCCAGGATCAGCACATTACAGCCCTGCATGCTCATGTTCAGCAACAGAAGCTTGGCCTTCTGCCCACCGGACAGCTCACTGACCGGATGAAACATCTCCTCCCGAGTATACTTCATACTACCCAGGTAAGTACTGATCCGCACATTCTCTTCCTTATCTCCGGTGATTGAGAGAAACTCCACCGGGGTCTTCTCCTGTTCCAGCAGTTCCTCGTAATTCTGGGGCATGTAGGCCGCCTTGATATCCCTTCGGGGCAGCAGCTGCTCAGCAATCTTCTTTAACAGTGTGGTTTTTCCCACACCGTTGGCCCCGATGATGCAGATGTGCTCAGGGCCGACGACGCGCAGGAAGATATTCCTTGCCAAGACACGTTGAGCATTATCACCAACCCTCAACTTCGGCAGTTCGTACTCCAACACTATCTTTCCCGCGGGAAGTACCGCCCGCTCTCCGAACTTGACAAACATGGCATCCTCAGTATCCGGGATTTCGGTCATCTCCGCAAACTCTTTCTCAAACCGCCGCTCCAGCGACTTGACCACATGCATTTTCTTTTTCAGCAGCTGTCCACCATGAGGATCCTGGCGGGAGATGGACTCCTGCTGATGCTCCACCTTCTGGGCAATCCGCCGAAACCTCTCCTGCTGTTTCTCATACTCTCTGCGCTCCGCTCTGGCCACCTGTTCCTGATGCTCCAGATGATGCAGACGCGCACCGACATACGCCTCATAACCCACACCGGCAATGGTATAGCGAGGTACTGTCTTTCTCCTGACCCGCTCCAGATGGACGATCCGGTTGGCTGTGCGCCTTAAAAATTCCTCGTCATGGGAAATATAGAGGATCGGCAGCGGACACCGGATCACGTAATCCTCCAGCCACTTTATGGTCTCCACATCCAGATCATTGGACGGCTCATCCAGCAGAAGCACATCCGGCTGTCCGAACATAATCCGCGCCAGCTGAAGCTTTACCTTCTCGCCGCCGGACAATGTCCCCACCTGCCGGTCTGAATAAAACAGATCAATACTCAAGCCCACCTTTGCCGCTATCCGCGCCAGCTCTGCGGGCCGCAGATCGAAAAACCCGCTTTCTTCGCTGCAATACGCATATACACTCAGCAGCTTGTCGCAGTCTGTCAATTCCTGTGCCAGATATCCGATTCGTTTCCTTCCCCGGATGATCTCGCCCTCCCAGCTCACATAATCCTCCACCAGCGCCTCATCCACCATCAGCTTAAGCAGGGTAGACTTTCCGTTTCCCTCCTCACCGATGATCGCTGCCTTATCGCCCGGCTGCAGCGCAAAGGTGAAATCCTCCACAATCGTTCTTAAATCTTTTTTATGGGTAATCGTCAAATGCTTTACCTGTATCAATCAATCTGCCTCCTTCTAAAAAATCGCCCGCTTTCAGAGAAAACCCGAAAACAGACGAATCCAAAGAAGACATGTCTTACCCCAACAATAAAGGTGCATGCAAGTCAGGAAATCCATCAATCGGTAACAGAAACAGACTTGACGGCTGCCCGGCAAATCTCTGAAAGCGTCTCTGTTGTTATGACTGATCGATTATCTGAACATGCTCTCTCCCCTTTCAAACAGCTTTGTAAAAATTATAACAAAATCCCTCCTTCTTGTCTATAGAATATTTTGAATAAACCGAATATTCTATAGACATTTTCTATCCTTATATGATAAGCTAACCCTATCCACTGCGACACCGCTATTGATTCAGACCACACTGATTCGAAACGCACTGATTCGGAACACACCGCTTCAGACTATTCTGAACCGAACAATGACGAGGTGAACAAATATGACGTTAGAAACATTGAAAGACACTGCGACCAAATACCTTTTAACCTGTCCCGAAAATCATGTGACCGTGGAGGATGCCCTCCGCCCCGACCTGGCTGGTATGCCATTTTATGACGAACCGCTCTACGGCGTCGCCTCAGCCGACGATCCGCTGTTCAAACAGTTTAGGGATCCGAAAATCGTCCATGAGGAACTGATGCTTCCCGACGAATGGCTCCCCGGTGCAAAGAGTATCATCTCTTTCTTCCTCCCGTTCAGTGAACCGGTCAGAGTCTCCAACCGAAAAATGACGGATCTGGCCTCCGACGAGTGGTTCCACGCCCGCATTGAGGGACAGATGATGATGGATCATTTCGGCAAATATGTCTGTCAGCTGCTGGAAAAGGAAGGCTACAAAGCCGTCTATCCGGCTGCCGATCCCCGTTTCCACTGGATCGGGAACGCCGCATCCAACTGGTCGGAGCGCCACGCCGCCTACGCCGCAGGTCTGGGCACCTTCGGTCTCTCCAAGGGCCTGATCACCAAAAAGGGCATGGCCGGACGTTTCGGCAGTGTGATTACCGATGCCGTTTTGCCGGTGACCGAGCGGGAGTACAGCAATCCCTTTGAGTACTGTATCATGTGCGGCAAATGTCAGATCATGTGTCCCGCCGATGCCATCGATATTAAACGAGGTATCCTGGAGGGCAAAAACCACACGGTCTGTCAGACCTTCCAGCGGGCCAGACGACAGCCACCCCACGGACCGAATCAGCGCATCCGCTATGGCTGCGGCAAATGTCAGGTAAATGTTCCCTGCGAGACATGTATTCCGGGCAGATAAACTGCCGTCATATTTCTCACCCGGCTTCATTTACCTTTAGGCAAAACCGATATCTCCTGCAGCTCAAACCGATATCTTCTTTAGCTCAAATTAATATCTCCTGTAATTCAAAAGGCAGCCTCACGGTCTGCCTTTTCTTGATCCATTCAATTATTTTCCATACAATATTGCACACTTCAGTGTCCACTCGTCTCACTGTCAGCTCGCCTCAAACTCTCCCGATGCAGAGCCAACCGTGATCTTATAGGTTACTCCTTTTTTGATCTTGGGACTGCTCAGAATCACCACTCCGAAGGACAATTCCGGAATATAGGAAATCAGCACATTGCCCGCCGAATCCTCCAGCGTGATCTGGGTTCCCGCCGCCTGATTGCCCACGCTGACCGCATACACGCCCTGCTCGGAATCGCTGAATGTCTGCGCCATGCCGGACGCGCCGGTTCCGATGAAGGTTCCCCCGGTGATCGTCGCTGTGGTATCATAATCCAGCGTAGCCGTATCACCCTGAGTCGGTCCGACCACCACTGTATATCCGCCGGTGATCAGCAGATAACCATTGGCATCGATACCGTCACCGGAAGCATTCACATACAAATCACCGCCGGAGATAGTGATACTTCCGTCGGAATTGGATGACATACCACCCATTCCGCCCATACCTCCTCTGCCGCCGAACATGTCATTTCCCTTAGCGCCGCCAAAACCACTGCCATCGGTACCTCCGGCTGCATTGAGTCCATCATCGCTGGCCACCAGTGTGATTACTCCACCGGACACCGCGATATGAAGTCCCTCCAGTCCCTCGTAGCTCTCAGAGATATCAATCTCGCCCGAGGTGATCGTCAGGGTATCATCGGCGTGAAAACCGTCATCGCCGGTGGCAATCTCGAAACTGCCGCCATTGACCGTGATGGATGCGTTTGCATGGATCGCATCGTCCGCCGCATCGATCGTAAAGGTACCTCCGTTGATCAGAAGGCCTGTGGCCGCCTTGATTCCCTTCATGCTGGTACTGCTGTCCTCAGTATCTGAGGAGGAAATGTCTGAAGAATCACTTCCTGGACGATCGCCCGTTCCACCGGGATTTCCTCCCATGCCGCCGCCCATACCGCCGGGACGACCTCCCATGCCGCCGGGGCCACCGCCCATAAAGCCGCCCCAGGCATCAGAGCTCTGATTTTCCCCGTTCTCGCTTCCGCCGCCGGAAACAACCGTAAAATCGCCACCTTCAATCTGCGCGTAAGCTCCTGCACTGATCCCATCGCCCTCCGCTGACACATTGAAAATTCCCCCTGCAATATAGACAAACCCCAGGGTCTCGTCATCGGAATTTTCTGCGTGGATACCGTCTTTTCCAGCTGAAATCCTGATCGTGCTGTCGATCACTCTTACACTGTCATTGGCATCCAGCCCGTGTGAGGAAGAATTCACCGTATACGTTCCTCCGGTGAATACCAGATCATCCTTCGCCACGATTCCGTGCCCGGCCGGCGAGTTGACCGTGAGACTGCCCGAGCCATTGAAGGTCAGATCCTGCTTGGAAAATACTGCGCCGTCAATATTATTCTCATCAATCACGACAAAGCTGCCTCCATTGGACAGAGTGTTCTCCGTTCCCTCCGCCAGCGTGACAAACACCTTATCCGCCTCCAGAATATAGAGTGCCGCAGAGGTTCCACTGGTGATATCCACTCCATTCAGCACGATCTGAGGCTTATCCTTGTCGTCCGCATGGACAATAATCATACCATCATTCAATGTACCGGAAAGGATATAGGTTCCCTCGTCGGTAATGGTAATCGTCCTTCCTGAGATCTGTACCGCATCAGAACTGCAGGAAGCCGAATCACCGTTCAGCTCAATAACCGCACTCTTGCTCTCCTCATATTCTGTCCGGTAATCTCTGTCGGTGAACATGTCGGAGATATCTTGTGCGAAATCCACATCCGCCGAGGCAGCAGGATTATTCCCGCCTGCGCTGTCGCCCGCATCATTTTCCTGATCATCCGCAGAATCTTCTTTCGTATTCTGCGCACCAACCTCTCGGTCACCCTCGTCATTCTCTCCGGATACCATGTTCTTTCCCGGATCATCCCCACTTACCCCGGGCTCCGTTCCGCAGGCGCTGAGCATCATTACCAGTGCCAGAACCAACGCGAGGGCCCTTGTTTTCTTTTTCATTGATCATCACTCCTTCATCAAAGCTCCGTGACAGAGGTATCCTGCTTGGAAACAGAAATTTCCAGGTTGCCGTTTCGGCAGCGGAGCTTATCAATCATCTCCTTTTCCTTCGTCACATCGCGAAGGGAGATATTATAGGTTAGACGGAACAGGCTTCCCATATTCGTGGTTTTCACCCGAATCAACTCGCAGGAGGTGGTATATTCCGCAAAAATCGCCTCAAACACACCGGTGTAATCCAGATCCTCAGGAATCGTGATGTTCAGGGTCTTGTAGGTCGCCGCATTTTTCTTTGCGCCGAAATCCAGCCGATTGTACACCACACTGATGAGCGACATGATTATGGTAAACAACAGCGCAAATCCAAGATAGCCCATGCCGGCGATCAGGCCTGCTCCCATGGCCAGAAACAGCATGGTGATTTCCTTGGCCGTTCCGGGAACCGAACGAAAACGCACCAGGCTGAATGCGCCTGCCACCGCAACACCGGCACCCACATTGCCGTTGACCATCATGATGACCACACAGACCACTGCAGGCAGCAGCGCCAGCGTCATCACAAAGCTCCTGGTATAGCGTGAACGGAACATATAAGCAACGGCCAGAATCAGTCCCAGCGCCAACGCACAGCCAACGCAGAGCAGAAAATCGGACACGCTGATCACACTGGCCATATCGGTGTCAAACAGTCCTCGAAATAATGAATCAAACATGGAAAATTCCTCCCTTTTCTTTTGAAAAAATCATTGTCTGGTACGCTGTACCGTATTTGGAAAATGATGTCTTATAAATCTTTTCCTGTGAGAGCACGTGAGCCATCCACAGCGGAATACCGCCGGAACACTTAATTTCCATCAGAACCATGCCCTCCTTTAAAATCGGCGTCCCCCACACCTCCGCCTCCAGTGAAAGCTCCTCCTGCCGGCACAGAATGTGATCATCGAAAGTCACGCGAAAATCCGTACCGTCTCTGCAATAATAAGCCTCTCTCTCGTAGGAGAGAAACACCACCGGATGCAGATTACCGTAATAATCCAGGAAATAATCGATCTCATCGGCGATCTGGGTCCCCTTATCATAGTGCTTTTCGCCGGTCATCCATTTCATCGCCTGCTCCTCGGAAAGTGCCAGACGGCGCTTATAGACCACCGAGTCATACTTCTTTTTCAGTTCCACAAACACCTTGCTCTCCGGGGTGGCCTTCCGGTAACTGCGGATACGCAGCTTTTCCTTGTAGGCAGGCTTTTCGATGGAACGGCGGATCAAACGATAATTGTCCGTATCAAAATAGATATTTCGAATCGTGGTTCGACCGTACCGGTCGATCTCCATATAGGGTTCCATCGCTTTAAGGACCTTGTCTTTTTGCTCGAGTGTGAGCAAGTATTTCAGTTCATAGCGCTTAAATACTGCCTGATATGCCATGTCCTCTGTCTCCTCTATTCTTACCGACAAACGGTACTGCAGGTAGGCAAAAAGCTCTCCCTGACACCGACGGTATCATAACGTGTAAAAATGAATTTTCTGTGATTTTAATGTGTATTTAACACGAAATCAGTTTTTTCTCCCACTCACACATTGCATGGCTGCTTTTTTATTATATCAAAATTTATCACATATGTAAACAGCGGTCAGAAGTTACGCTTCCGACCGCTGCTTTCTGTTTCATTTTTTTCTTTTCAATCAATACGATTATTCTACTGATACCAGATAGTAGTAAATCGGCTGTCCGCCACTGTGCACCTCCACATCCAGATCGGGATACAGTGCCTGAACCTTACTCTCCAGTGCCTCCGCTTTATCAGCCGAAACATCCTGTCCATAGTAAATGCTGATCACACAAGACTCATCGTCCACCATCTCCCCGATCATCTGCAGAGTAACTTCCTCGATGTCCTTGCCGTCAGCCAGAATACCGGCATCGCCGATACCCATGATATCGCCCTCATGGATCTCAAATCCGTTGAGAGAGGTATCGCGAACCGCGTAGGTGACCTCACCGGTCTTCACTCTGGCAATCTCCTCCTTCATCACCTCGAGGTTCTCCTCCGGACTCATCTCAGGTGAGAAATTGATCAGTGCGGTGATACCCTGAGGAACGGTCTTTGCGGGAACAACCACAATCTGCTTATCCTCAGTCATCTTCGCCGCCTGCTCTGCTGCCAGAATGATGTTTTTATTGTTCGGCAGAATGTAGATGGTGTCTGCATTCAGCTTATCGATGGCATTTAACATATCCTCGGTACTGGGGTTCATGGTCTGTCCGCCGGAGATCAGATAATCCACGTTCAGCTCCTTGAAAATCTCATTGATACCCTCGCCGATGGAGACTGCAATAAAACCGTAAGGCTTTCTGGGCTGATCCTTCGCTGCCTCTTCCTCAGCCGCCTTCTGCTCCGCTGCAATCTTGGACGCCTGAGCGATCAGTCTCTCCTCATGCTCTTCTCTCATATTGTCAATCTTCATACGGCTCAGTGAACCGTAGCTTAAGCCTTTCTGAATCGCCAGACCAGGATCATTGGTATGTACGTGTACCTTTACCAACTCCTCATCTGCTACCAGAACGATGGAATCACCGAGAGACTCCAGATATGCCTTAAACTCAGCCACCTGTTCAGGCTCCAGCTCGTGCTCAAGATTTACAATGAACTCAGTGCAGTAACCGAAGGTGATTTCGCCGAGATCTTCCACATTCGCCGCTGCACCACTGCCGGAGGAAACTGCCGCCGGTGCGGGAGCCGCATCAAAATCAACCTCTTTGCCAAGGTACGCATCAAACGCACCCTTCATCACCTGCATCAGACCCTGTCCGCCGGAATCCACTACGCCTGCCTGCTTCAGCACGGGCAGCATCTCGGGAGTCTGGGAAAGAACCAGATCACCGCGCTCGATAATCACGCGGAAGTACTCCTCCATCTCCAGACCGGTGTTGGCAGCCTCCAGCGCCATATCCGCCATCCCCTTGGCAACGGTGAGGATAGTACCCTCCTTGGGCTTCATAACTGCCTTGTAAGCGGTCTCCACCGCACGCTTGAACGCCGCAGCGATGATCGCCTGGTCAATGACCTCAATGGTCTTAATTTCCTTGGTAAAGCCACGGAGCAGCTGGGAAAGGATAACACCTGAGTTTCCTCTCGCACCGCGAAGAGAGCCGGAGGAAATAGCCTTGGCCAGTGTCTCCATGTCCAGATCCTGAACCGCAGTAACCTCCTTAGCCGCTGACATCATGGTCAGTGTCATGTTTGTTCCTGTATCTCCGTCCGGAACCGGGAATACATTTAACTCATTGATCCATTCTTTCTTGGATTCCAGTTCTTTCACACCTGCCAAAAACATCTTTTTCAGCATAGGTGCATCGATCAATTGATTAACCACCTTAAAATGTTCCTCCTTGAAATCAGCAATCAGTAACCCGGACGCCCTCTACCAGAACGTTGATCCACTCTACCTCGATGCCTGAAAATTCTTCTACTTTATACTTTACATTTTCAATCAGGTTGTCCGCAACCGCGGAGATGCTGACTCCATAAGCAACCACAATATGAAAATCAATGCGCAGTTTATTCTGCTCACTCACTGTAACGGTAATGCCGTGAGTCAGAGAATCTTTCTTCAACAGTTTAACGAGACCGTCCTTGACATTGACCGATGCCATGCCCACGATACCCATACACTCGATCGCCGCCAGACCTGCATAGCGGGCGATAACTTCAGTATCGATCTGGATCTCACCGAATTTGTTGTTCAGTCTGCACTTCATCCTGCTCCCTCCAATTTGCTTTATTCTGCGACTTTTTAACCGCAGGAACAAAACCGCAGATTTTGTCGAGATGACGCAATAAGCGATTTTCTTTATTATACCCAATAATTGCAAAAAAGAAAATACCAAATTTGACTTTTCTGTAAACAATTTATGAAATCCATAGGTTTTTTTACAAATAGCCCCCTATTTTCGGACAGTTTCACACAAAAATAGGGAGCTAAACTCATTCACCACAGTGTTCACGATAATATTCACGAATGACGGTTACCGGATCGCTATCCACCAAAGTAACCTCACATTCCATCTCGACGCCATCATAATATACCTCCAGATGATCTACAAAATAATACTCATTGGTAATGATGAATTTCTGAAAAGCATCCGCGGCTATATCCCGCCCACTTGAGTCAACTGTCAGTGTTATGGTCGCCTCAACCCCGTCAAATTCACGTTCGGTTTTTAATATGTCGTCCACCCCCAGCTTTGGAATGTAAACTAAGATACAGGTTTGATTCATCCCCTCCACCATACGCTGATATTTTAGTGCGTATGCTTTCTCCTGATTTTGAGATGCATGCTCATACCATGCCAATATATCCCGATCCGGATTTGCGCGAAAATATGCGTCTGCAAAAATGAGTCCGCTGGAATTAACGATTTGACTGGGTTTCTGCTCCGCCTGCCTCACCTGCACATATCCGATTACCGCTGTCAGTAATAGTGTGGGGATTACAATCACAGCTATCAGAATCTTTCTGAGTAGTTTTTCCTTTTTACGCAATGGCTTGACAATCCCGGTAAAAGCAGTTTCCAGAGAAGATGCGCACCACGGACAAACCAGCCAGTCCTCCTCCACCGGCCTTGAACAGGTAAGACAAAGTGCTTTCAATTTCGTTCCGCACCGGGGACATAATACATATTCCTCTTTCACGTCGGATCCGCACTGTGGACATTTCATATCCAAATAACTGCTCCGCACCAATAAGTAAAAAATGAATCCAATCAACACTGGACACAGTAACGTAACAGCTGTCCACATCACTGCATTCATCTGTTTTTTCTTCGCATCCTGATAGACAAATATCCCTATCATCAATGTAATCATTACTATCACGGTCAGACTAATGGCGATAATTATCTTCTGTTCGTTCATTTCAGAAAGACCCTCCTTTTTTGAACAACCACCAAAGTGATCACGCACCCACCGATTACCGACGCAAACACATAAACTAAGCCGATCAACCCGATTAACGGCATAACCTCACACAACTGAATACTCAGCAGCAGAATGCTGATTTCCAGCAAAATTCCGCCGACAGCTGCCATGGCGGTCTGTTTTTGCCGCTCCCGCTCCCTTAGCTTTCTTTGCAATATATTTTCGTTGAGTACAGGCGGCACACTTTGTTCAAAATGGTATATCTGTTTCATGATTCAACGCCTCCTCCAACATTTTCCTCGCTTTACTCAGCCGTGATTTCACTGTTCCGGTTGGAATGTTTAACACTTTCGCCGTGGATTCTACACTCATTTCGCGGAAATAATACAGGATCACCGTCATCCTCAATTTTTCCGGTAATTGATCGATCATTTCATGAAGCCACGAATAATCCGTGTTCTCTTTCACTGCACATTGCGCAAAAAAATTATCCTTTTCCTCATTGCTGATAAATTGATCATAAAAAGGACTTCTGCTCAATTTCCTCAGCATATTTCGATATGTATTTACGCATATCGTTGTAAGCCAAGGCTCAAACTCCTTCTGCGGATCAAATCGATCGATGGATTTGACCACCTTAAGCCATGTCTCCTGATAAAGATCCTCTGCATCATACACCGATTTGCACAGGTAGAGGCAAAATCCGTATAATCGCTTTCCGTATTGCTGAATATATTGATCGATCAACGTTTCTTTTCCCCTTGTTATTATATCACAGCCTCACAACTGTGTCCGATTGTATCATATAACACCATCAGGCTGCAAGCATATTCCCTGTCTGCGGTTATGGAATTTGCCTGCGGTTACGGAATTATTTCGCCATCCACAAGTCGAAGCTGTCTCTTACACTGATTTGCCACTGTCTCATTATGAGTTACAATAACGACAGTCACTCCGTTCCGATTCAGCCCGGTCATTAATTCCATAAAATCACCGGCAGCAACCGAATCCAACGCTCCCGTAGGCTCATCAGCCAAAATTAATTTTGCTCCCGCGACAATCGCCCGAGCGATCGAAACACGCTGTCGCTGCCCTCCACTAAGTCTCGAAGTTTTTTGTCTTTCTTTTTCCGAAAGTCCAACCATCCTCAAAGCGTTTCGTGCAGCCATTCTCGCTGCACGTTTCCTTTTTCCCGCAATCATCAGTGGAAGCTCCACATTTTGAATTGCAGTTAATTCATCGACCAGCCCATAATCCTGCAGAATGATTCCCAGTTTCCGGTTTCGTATCTCCGATTTTTGTCTATCGGTCATCCCACTTATCATTTCACCGTCGAACAGATAGCTCCCCGATGTGGGCTCATCCATTAATGCCAGAATGTGCAGCAGAGTTGACTTTCCCGAACCTGAAGGGCCGGTGATGACCACCATCTCTCCTGCTTTGATCTCCAAATCAATATTCTTTAGCGCTGTTGTCTGGTTTGCGCGTCCATTATTATACACTTTACATACGTTCTCTAATTTAATCATCAGATTCCCTCCCGGTATTGTGTTACAACATTAAGATTCCGTTGCCGAGCAAATGCGGTAAGCACACCGCACAGCATCGTCATCAAAAACAAACCACAGATGATCGGATAGATGTGCCATGTATACCCTTGAAATCCTTCACGCAGGATAAATTCAGAAGCTAACGGTGCCATGTAAAGTCCCAAGCAGACCGCAGGAAACACGATCATGACGACAGACACTAAATTGACGATCAATGCCTCTCGTTTTGACCATCCACACATAAACAAAATGGCATATAAATGTCCTTTTTTTCGTATACTCATCAGGATATATCCCCAAAAATCCACAACAAAAACCACCGCAAACAAAATGACCAAAAGCCGTTCCGCCTCTGCATCCTGAATTACCTTATCCATCGAATTCCGGTAAAGATCATCGGTCCCCACGATGCGTCCTTCCACTCCCACTTCTGCGTTCATCTGCGCTAATAATTCCTTTCTATCTACCGATTCAGCAACAGAAAATACCGCAGCCCCATTCCAATCTTCCTTGTGGAAATATCTCTCATCATAGACACCTATCACCATTTTTTCACGTCCAAATGCCAAGGTATTTACCCCCAATCTCCCCAGATAATCGTAATTTCCGCCCCCCTTTCCAATATAAGAAATCATGCTGTCCCGCTTTAAAATCCCCACAACCAGTCCCCTTATTTCACTATGCTCCTCTTTGCAGCGATTACAGTCCATCTTCAGCAGCATTTCCGATCCCGGCGGATAATCAACTGCCAAATCTTCACTGATGATCATCGGATATGCCTCCTCATTAAGCCCCCAGCTCTCAGTGGTTAGGTCAAAGGCGGGCAATCGCCCAATGAGTTGAAATTCGGTGTCCAAAAATAACTGCTCTGAATAGATCAGCATGGTTATTTGTTCCGTGTCCTCCCCCATCTTTGCTCTGACCATTTGATTGCGGTATGTTTTTTCTAAGCAGCCGCTCTCCAGCCATGAGGCAAACCGAATATCCAGATCTTTTGTTTCCGTCTGACCAATTCCGGTATCAATCTGTGTATAGTAGATCAGCCGATCAATGTCTTGTCCATAAAGTCTTTCCATTTGATCATATTCCGAAATCACGTTGGTAACAGGAACTATCACCACCATCAGCAAAACAACCATCAAAAAAACCTGTGCGCCAAAAAACAATTCTTTGATCAAAAACGGTGAATACAACATTGTCGCCATTTTTATCCGTTTCACCACTAATCCACCACCCTTTCCTGTTTCATTGAAAACGAACCTGCAATTTTTCCTACAGAAACTATACATGTCAGTAAATAGAGTGAAAGCATGGTTATAATAGCTTCGGCCATGGTTGGCATATCCTTTACATCTAAATGAGCCAGGACTTGAAGGAAAAGCTTCTGAGACAATAAAGCAACGATCATTCCCGACAAGAACAAAATTCCCAATTCCAACACGATCATCACACTGATCTGCAGTCTTCCGGCTCCGCAGATCCGAAAAACACGATATCCACGCCTGTTCACTGAGATCCATTCCCGAACCACAGTGATCAGAATCAACCAAACCAGGCACGCCAACATCGCTCCGTAATTTCCGTAAATCCTCTTTTGTTCCTCGCGCTCTTCATCGGAATTTTCTGCCGGCATAGTGATATCCAGCTGTGAAAATTCGTTTTTCAACTGCTCCATCACCATCATCAGCTGCCGATTCGTAATGCGATCAAACTGTAAAAACATCATTTCGGGTTCATAGCGATCAACATAAGCGGTATATGGAATAACTCGATACACATAGGCCAGTCCTTCCAGCTGAGTAGAATATTTCTTATTTTCATTTTCCTTCTCCACGAACAATGTCTGTGAAGATTCTTCACTGATAACGATCTTAAAGTTCCGATCATTGATCCATCCTGTTCCAGTAATTTTATAGTCAATACCATCCATCCTGAGCCATTGCTTATCTTCCAGCTCTATGTACTCCGCACTGGTCAGGTAAATTACATTCTGTGCCTCCTTCATCTGTTTTTCTGTGAAAAATGTTCCGCTGACATGAGGGAACCAACGAGTCTGTTTATCTCCATACCAGCCGAGCACCCCTATATTTTCTTCTGTAACCGTAAAATACAAACAATTACTGATCTGAAACTCCTTATTCTCCTCAACCATATTCTCCTCAACAAATGGCCTGACCTTTTCTAATACAGAAACTTCACCCTGATCAACAATCGTCAGCGTAGAATAATAATTAATACCGGTACTAGTCAGATATTGTGTCTGTGCATATCCCAGCAAAACATTTACACAAAATAGTGCAGCCGCCACACTGACTACAATAAACAGCGCCATTTCCCAATGAGCCTTAATTGATCTGCTCAGTGACCATCCGACAAGTTTTAGCATTCTTTCCTCCTCCTGATGTTTCTTTACTAACAGATACACCGCAGGAAACTCATTGGTTCATTTTTTGATTGACAACCGCTTTTAACCACTATACACTATCTAAAAAATATTCCGTTTGGAGGACTACTTCCATAAAAAGCATTCTGCATGCTACTGGAAAATGTTTTTTCTTATTTTCAAAAAAACTGCTTGCATTTTCATTTAACTTCTGCTATCATATTGATGTTTAGGGTCGTCTGACTCTTGAGACTGCCCAATTTAGTTAAGGAGGTGCGATGATGGCTAAGTGTGAGATCTGCTCCAAGGGTGTTCATTTCGGCAACAACGTAAGTCATTCAAATAGAAAGACTAACAGAATCTGGAACTCCAATGTGAAGTCTGTAAGAGTGAAGGTAAACGGAGGCGCACAGAAAATGTACGTATGTACTTCCTGTCTGAAGTCCGGTTTAGTTGAAAGAGCATAATCAAAGGCGTTCTTAAAGCCGTCTGCGAAAGCAGGCGGTTTTTTTCAATTTCGCTTGACATCATTTCTTTCTCGTGTTAACATGAAGTTGACTTCACATGAAGTAAACTTCACTTTTATTAAGGAGCTCCCGTGAAAACGAAAGTCAAGGAATTGCGTACCGCAGCAAAAATGACCCAGCAGCAGCTGGCTGATCTGACCCACGTTTCCTCTCGCACGATCATTTCCATCGAGAAGGAGGAATACAGCCCCTCCCTCATGCTGGCCTACCGTATCGCTTTGGTGTTCGGTGTCAGCGTCGAGGAACTCTGCTGCCTCAACGAAAATAAAGCTCTGGAGGATAAACAGTATGAAAACTTATAATCAGTTACCGTTCTCTGATAAAATCAAATGGAGGATCCGCCTCCTCTGGATCCTCCTCCTCTGCATGTTCATTTATATGATCGTGGTCGGTGAACTGGGAGGTGACGGCTGTACTAAAGGGTGTGAGCTATTATCTATTTGATCGCAACCTGTGCTAAATACCATTTCCATGTTACAAAAGGACTGCGCTATGCAGTCCTTTTTCATTACACGTTTGGTTACTCAAACTCCTCCAGCGCCCCGGCCACTACTGACCGATACTCCGCCAGACTTTTACTCTTTCGAATCCGCTTCAAGACTTTATCCCCCTCTGGGAATGACCGCGCCAGGTAGGTCCAGACCTCCAGCAGGCGGAACAATATATTTTTATCCTCGGGGATGATATTTCGGTAGCCCACAAACAGCTCGTCCAAGAATCCCTCCAGTTGACTGCGGGTCATGGGTGCCTTTCCTTTCAACTCTCCGGCCAGTCCGGGATTACCGATCAACCCGCGCCCCAGCATCACACGGTCTGTGTTCGGGAAACGGTTATGTATGGTCTGATAATCCTCCACGCTGTAGATATCACCATTGTAACACAGCGGGCTCACCCTTCGATTCGCGTCACTACGGTCAATTTTATCTCTGTCTCCGAACATTTCGCCAGACTCACACCCAACTAATGTTTTCTTTTCCGGCTCCTCCGCCCGTTTTTCCCACGTTTGCTCTGCCGGATTTTCCACTGTCCTCTCCGCCAGCTCATAGGCATCCGGTCTCACCGGTCCTTTATACAGATCCTGGCGCAGTCTGGGATGGATGATCAGCTCCGTGGCCGGATATCGGATGAGCAGCTCCAGAATCGCAGGCCACTCCTCCTCCGACGCATAGCCGATTCGGGTCTTGATGGATATGGGCAGTGCGCTTTTCTCAAAAATCTCATCCAGAAAGATCTCCAGTTCCGGCAGATGGCGCAGAAAACCCGATCCTCTTCCTTTGGCCGTCACCGTTCCGGAGGGACAGCCGATGTTCAGATTCACCTCGGTGTAGCCGAGGTCTCTAAACATTTCCGCAAGTCCCAGAAAAATCTCCGCATGGTTGGTCAGAACCTGCGGAACGATATCCATTCCCTGATTATTCTCCGGTGCAATGTCTCTGATTTCCTTATAATTCAGACCCAAACTGGATAAAAAAGGCATGTAGTAGCGATCTATATGCCCAAAATGATGCAGATGCGCCTGACGATAAATATGGTTGGTTATCCCCTCCATGGGCGCCATGTAAAATTTCATATAAATCTCCTCACCAACGATTCCTTCCGGTTTATCAGACACAATCGAAAGTGTTTTCTATAAATATATTACAACGTATTTCAGGACTTCATCCCGCGCAGAACCCGAATCTCCTCCGCATATCCGGGCAATTCATTTGGCGTCTCCAGGCAAAACGGAATCCCCTGCAGCTTCGGATGATTGATGATCCGCACCATCGCTTCTATCCCAATGCTGCCCTCGCCGATTTTCTCGTGCCTGTCCTTATGGCTGGCAAAGGGATTTTTACTGTCGTTTAAGTGAATTGCTTTCAGTCTGTCTAGCCCGACCACCCGGTCAAACTTCTCCAGCACCTCATCCAGGTGATCCACAATATCATATCCGCCGTCGTACACATGACAGGTATCCAGACAAACGCCCACCTTGTCCGACAGCTCCACCCGGTCAATAATTGCCTTAAGTTCCTCGAATTTCCCGCCGACCTCGCTGCCCTTTCCGGCCATGGTCTCCAACAGCACTGTGGTCTGCATCTCCGGCCAGAGAATCTGATTTAACAGATCTGCAATCTTCTGAATGCCAGTTTCCATACCCTGCCCCACATGGCTGCCGGGGTGGAAATTGTAGAGATTGCCCGGAATGTACTCCATCCGCTGCAGATCATCCTTCATGGTCTGGAACGCAAACTCCTGCACCCGTTCATCGGCGCCGCAGGCGTTTAAGGTGTAAGGCGCATGGGCCACCACGGTGCCCAGCCCCATCCGCTTGCTATACTCAAGAAACTTCTGCACATCAGCAGGGTCAATGTCCTTGGCTTTGCCTCCCCTGGGATTGCGGGTAAAAAACTGGAAGGTATTCGCTCCCAGGCTTTCCGCCTCCTTGGCCATGTGAAGAAATCCCTTGGAGCAGGATAGATGACAACCAATATAAAACACATTTTTGTTTGATACATCTGTGCTCATGATTCTGCTGCGTTCTCCTTCTCTTTTTCAGTATAAATTGAAATTCGTATTGCTATTAACCTTATAAATCACTAATCATTTTCAATGCATTATTTTTACAAATGTTTTCGACTTCTTCCTGAGAAAAATCCATTTTATTGAGCAGTTCAAAATATTTGTCATATATTTCATTTGCTTGTAAACATCTGCTATCAGGGTAATCTGTTGCAAAAACTAATTTATCTACTCCGATTGAACGTAATATCTCGTTTGCTCTTTCTATGCCAAATCGATTAACAATATCAGGTAAAATAGCCGATATATTGAAATATGCATTTATCCCACATAACTCTTCAAATTGAAATCCCCCGAGATGCGCTATTGATAATTTCAACTTGGCATATTTATTGAGCACATTTTTTATCCTGCTGGGTGAACAAACATCGTCGGACAAATGCTCTCTTGGATAAGAATGAACTTCTATTAAGATACCATTATCATTTGCGTACTTAAATATTTGGTTATAATATTCCCCGTCTATCGGATAACCCGTATTTGTTGGATGAAGTTTTATTCCTATAAATTCTTTTTGAATAAGAACCCGATCTAATTCACTCAAGGTTTGGCTAATATCCTTCCTTATATCAATATCAGCGAAACATTTAAGTTTTGAAGAACTGCTGATTGCCATTTTTTGCAGGTTAGAATGTACCGTTTCCACAGTAAAATCCATTGATAACATGTAAGGGTCATTAAATGGCATAATGAAAGCACATTCAATATTATTTGCATCCATAATCTTCAAATAATCAATGACACTGCCATTATCCACGAATGTGTCATCATAATCGCTATTTGCTTTTATAACATCGTCTGGCATTAGATGAATATGTGCGTCAATTTTGGGGATTTGTTTCCAATCAACCATAATCGTTTCCATACCTCGTCAAATTCAAGTTTATCTTTCTCTTTCAGCCATATTTCATACGTATAAATGGCCGGCACAAACCGCGCCGACCATTTAACTTTACACAGGATTTGATTATTTGTCAACTATGACACAGTTTCCAAGTCACTCCAGACAGCTCCACATTGCTTTCGCCGCCTCAATTAGCTCCATCACTTCACCCTGATATTCGAGGAAGATTTCATTCTGTCGTTCAATAAACTCCACATCCCAGTGTTCCAGATAAAGCTGATTTAACTGCGGATCAAGGATGAAATACTCATACATATCCTCCTGCCTGCTGACCATAATCGACACATGATATTCGTATTCATGTTCTGAACCCCTCTCGATATACAGGCGGATACTGTATCCGTCCGGTTCATTATCCAACCGTTTTACACTTACCTGTCCATTTCGATGATCCAGATATTCCGGCAGTCTGACCTCGTATTGATAGGTCTCATCCTCCCAGCAACACAGCTTGTCATTGATAACCACTGGCTTAACATCTGGGATACGGTTACCGTTTTCATCATAAGCATACATGGAAAGCAGCTCATGTCCCAACGCAAACTGCTGATAAAACCCGAGGCACTGGGTATACCACCAGATATTGTACGCACCGAACAGTACAGTCATCACCCCAAGGGTGATTCCCACACCGATCAATGCTGCCTTCCGTTTTCCCTTTCTGACAGTTTGATTAATCTTCTTCAGCGGCTTTAAATCGTCCCTCTGCCCCTCCGACCACAGTTCGCTATTTCGATCATCGTCAAATCCATCCAATACCGCTCTGCACCGCTGACAATGACTCAGATGATCCTCCACCAATTTTCGACTTTCCTCCGAACACACCCCGTCGTGATACAGCGGCAATAAATCCCCAACCACTCCACAATTCTCATTCATGGCAATTCCTCCTTGATTTTTAGCTTTGCCCGGTGATAAGTGACTCGTGCCCAGCTCTCTGTCTTACCAAACAATTCCCCTATCTGCCGAAAAGACAATTCGCCAAAGGTTCGCAGAGAAAACACCTCTTTATAAGGTTCCGGAAGCCGATGCAATATCCGATGAATTTCCAAAACTGATTCCTGCCTGATAATGCTCTGCTCCGGTGTTTCTTCTGTCTTGAACCGCAATCCCAAGTCATCGTCATTTCTCTTAGCCTTTTTATACATGGTAAAGTAAGCATTTTTTGCAATCTGACACAGCCAGACATAGACCTTGCATCTGCCGTCAAACTGATCAATGGACTTTAAGGCTTTAAAAAAGGTTTCCTGGGTTATCTCCTCCGCCAGCGCCTCATTTCTGGTAAGAGACAGTGCATATTTGTATACATCCTTAAAATACAGTTCATATACTTGTTCAAACTCAGTCACTTTCTCACCTCCTCTCGCAGATAAGACTTCTAAAACGCTGTTTCGTTACAACCCTTTTCTTTTTTTTTACCAAAATGATTTTGTTCAAAGGATGTAAGCCATCTTCGGTTTACGGCGGAAACACAGGTATTCAAAAGCCCCTGCCGTCTCCGGCAGGGGCTCATCGTCAGTTTATGTAGTTAATATCCAAAACTGTATGCCTTAAGTGAAATTACTTAATGATCTCACCGTAAACCTCGCCAGCGCAGCCTGCTGCGTTGGACTCATCGGTATCGATGTGCATAGCCAGCGCGTAGCTGTCGCTTACACGAACAACAACATCGCCGAATACCAGAGATCTGTCTGCGCTCTCGATCTTTACGTTAACGATCTGGTTGTCAACGATACCCATCTCAGCTGCATCAGCCTTGGTCATGTGGATGTGACGCTTAGCAACGATAACACCCTCGTTAAGCTCTACCTCGCCGCAGGGACCAACCAGCTTACATGCGCCGGAGCCAGCAACCTCGCCGGACTGACGAACGGGAGCCTTGATGCCAATGGAACGAGCATCGGATGCGGAAAGCTCGATCTGGGTCTCCTTACGGAAGGGTCCAAGGATGGAAACACCGGGCAGCTCCTTCTTGGGGCCAACTACGGTTACTCTCTCAGCACAAGCGTACTGACCGGGCTGGGAAAGATCTTTCTTAGGGGTAAGCTCAGCGCCTGCGCCGAACAGAATCTCAAAATGCTCTTTGGTTACATGCAGATGACGTGCGGAAGTCTCAACTAATACTTTGCTCATTGGTAATCACCTTTCTCTTTCTGAATTTTATTTCGTTCCTGCTCAGCTGACGGTCTGAATGCGGTTACGACAAACCATTCTCTAAACGCAGGACATACTTACTTCTCTATCTATGATAGTATAAAGCCCAAATTTTTTCAATACTTTTCCCAAAGTTTGTAAATAAATACATGAAAAATAAAAGCGTAATCTCCGTTTTCACCGAACAATTACGCCTTTAATTTTTAATTCATATCACTCCTGCGCGAACATGGCCCGCACAAAATCGTCCGCGTCAAACTTCTGCAGATCATCCATCTGCTCGCCCACGCCCACATACTTGACCGGAATCCCCAGCTCAGACTGGATCGCGATCACAATACCTCCCTTGGCGGTTCCGTCCAGCTTAGTCAGAATAATACCGGAAATATCGCAGATCTCATTGAACTGTCTGGCCTGCTCCAGCGCATTCTGTCCGGTGGTACCATCCAAAACAACGAGGGTCTCCTTGTGTGCCTCGGGATACTCCCGGTCGATGACACGGTTGATCTTACGGAGCTCCTCCATCAGATTTTTCTTATTGTGAAGACGGCCCGCCGTATCGCAGAACAGAATATCAGCCTTTCTGGCCTTGGCTGCATTGACCGCGTCAAAGACAACCGCCGCAGGGTCAGAGCCTTCATGCTGAGCGATGATATCCACCTCTGCGCGGTGAGCCCACTCGGTCAGCTGCTCGATGGCTGCTGCACGGAAGGTATCCGCCGCTGCCACCAGCACCTTTCTGCCCTTCGCCTTCATCTGTCCGGACAGCTTTCCGATGGAAGTGGTCTTACCCACACCGTTTACACCGATGACCAGCACGACAGAGGGAAGATTTTCGAACTCGTAGGCGGTCTCATCCACCGCCATCTGCTCACTGATGATCTCGATCAGCAACTCCCGACAATCGGAGGTCTTGGTGAGATGCTGCCTGGACACCTGCTTGCGCAGCTTCTCCATCACGGCATCGGTGGTATGGATACCCATATCCGCCATGATCAGACGCTCCTCCAGCTGTTCATAGAAGTCCTCATCTATCTCGGACGCACCGTAAAACAGCGAATCCACGCCGGCTTTAATACTGTCGCGGGTCTTGCTGAGACCTGAGACCAGTTTATTCCAAAAGCCCTTTTTCTCTCCCATGTCTACCTCCTGTACTACATATTATAATTATGCCTATTCTTATTCGTCAAACTTTAAGCCTGTTTTTATCGTCAACATCAGTCTTTTGGCCGATATCTTTATTTTAGCACACTTTCATCGATCAAGTCTACAGCAACCAGCGTGGAAACACCTTTTTCCTGCATGGTAATACCGTAAAGCCGGTCAGCTGCCACCATGGTACCTCTTCGGTGGGTGATGACGATGAACTGTGTACCGTCCTTCAGCTTGTTCAGATAATCTGCATAGCGGACTACGTTGGCATCATCCAGCGCCGCCTCGATCTCGTCAAGGAGACAGAAGGGTGAAGGCTTCAGATTCAGGATCGCAAACAGCAGACTGATGGCCGTCAGTGCCTTCTCTCCACCGGACAGCTGCATCATATTCTGCAGCTTCTTTCCCGGAGGCTGTGCGATGATATTGATGCCGCAGGTCAGGATGTCCTCTCCGTCCATCAGCTCCAGCGTACCGGTTCCACCGCCAAACAGTTCCTTAAATACCTTGTTAAACTCGCGGTTGATTTCCTTGAACTGCTCCTCAAACTGAGCGCGCATGCCGGCTTCCAGCTCCTCGATGATCTTCTGGAGACTGGCCTCAGCCTGCAGCAGGTCATCGTGCTGACCTTTCAGGAAATAGTAGCGTTCGGAAACTTCCTTATACTCCTCAATGGCATTGACGTTGACATTACCCAGTTCCTTGATGGACTGCTTCAGCTGCTGGCTGACCTTTCTCACCTCGGCCAGATTCTGATAGTCCGGATGCCGCAGCTCTTTAGCGGCAACAGGGGTCAGTTCATACTCATTCCACAGATAGTCAATGAAACTCTGAAGCTGTTCCGCATACTTTTCCCGCTGAGCATCAAGCCGGTAAGCCTCCTTATCCAGACGTGCGATCTGCTCACTTCCCTCATCCCGGAGTTTGAGGAGATCACGGCGTTTCGCTGCACCGGTCTCACGATCTGCTGTTTCTTTCTGTATCTTTTCCTCACAGGTGCGAACAGCTGCAAGACGATTCTCCATCTCAGCTTTCGTCTCCGCGATCTGCTGCTCTTTTCGGCGGATCGCCTCGGCAAAGTCTCCCATGCCTGCGTCAAGTCCCTGTTTTTCCTGCAAAAGCGCATCCACTTCGCTGTTGATACGCTTTATATTTTCCATGATAAAGCTGTCCTTCTGGGACAGGTTTGCAAACTCCACCTGCAGCGCAGCATGGTGCTTTGCATCCTCCTCCTTATCCTCCTTCAAGCTAGCGATCTTCTGCTCAAGCCTGGACACTTCCTTCTCGAATCCCTTGCTCTCCTTATCCAGAGACCTGGTCTCACTGGACAGAGCACCACGGCTCTCCTCCACCTTGTGCATCATATCGGAAAGCTTTGCCGACTCCTCCTTAAGCTCCTTCGCCTGACCCAAAAGCGCATTCATGCGCTCCTTCTGATTATGACAGGCCAATTCAGCCTGCGCTTTCTTCACCAGACGCTCGCGCACCAGCTCCTGCAATTCCGCCAGGGTTTCACTGAGTCCGGAAATGGAAGTTTTCTTTTCCTCTGTCTGTGCGGAAAGCCTGCTGATTTTTTCTTCTGCAGCCCTCATTCCCTTCTGCAGTTCGTCCAGCTCGCGTTTTCTTCCCAGCAGATTGCTGTTATTCCGGTAAGCTCCTCCGGTCATGGAACCGCCGGAATTCAAAAGCTCACCCTCGAGGGTAACGATCTTAAAGGAATACTTATATTTTCTCGCAATGGCGATGGCATGATCGATATGATCCACCACCAAAATACGTCCAAGCAGATACACCGCCAGACGCTCATATCCTTTCTTTGTGGTCACCAGACTGTCCGCAGTACCCAAAGCACCCTTTTCTCTCAGCGCCTCCGGCTTATTAAAGCCTCCGCGGGCATCGATGGCGGTCAGCGGAAGGAAAGTGGCTCTTCCGGCTCTGTTCCGCTTCAGATGCTCGATCAGTGCCTTAGCCGTCTCCTCGGTGTCGGTGACAATATTCTGGATTGCTCCGCCCAACGCAGTCTCGATGGCTACCTCATAGGTCTTGGAGGTCTCAATCAGATCCGCAACGGATCCGATGATTCCTTTATAGGAAGAACGAAGCTCCATGACAGACTTTACGCTGCTGCCATAGCCCTCATAGCGCTCCGCCAGATTGCGCATGGTCTCATAACGGCTCTTCTGTCCCTGATACTCCTGACGGGTAGCATTTAAGGATCGTTCCAGCTGGGCCAGCTCATTGCGCCCATTTACTAATTGATTTTCTGCCGTTTTCGCCCGTTCCTGCAGCTCACTCGCCTGCTTCTGTTCGGCTGCAAGCTGATTTTCCAGCCCATCCAGCCGGGTTTTCTGTTCCGCCTCATCAGACTTGAACCGCAGCAGCTTCGCCGCGATCTCGCTTTTTCTCAGCTGATTCTGCTCGTACAGCGTCTCAAAGTGCTGACGCTTGGCTCCCAGGCCGGCTTTTTCGTTGATGATGGCAATGATTTTGGATTTGCCTGCGGAAATCTCCGCCTCCAGTGTTGCCAGCTTCTCGTTGGAAGCCTCCAGCTGCTCCTCCGCCTCGGTGATCTCATCATCCAGTGCATCAAGCTGCTCGTTGATCTGACCCTTTTCGGTCACATACTCCTTCTTTTCCACACGGCGTTTTTCCACCTCGCCGTCGATGGCCTCCATGCGGCTCAGCGCGTGCTCACGGTTGGACTGCTCGGTGTGGATCTGCTCCTCCAGCAGGCTGATCTGACCCTTTAAACTCTCATGGAGGACATTTTCCTGACGGATCTGCTCATGATCTGCAGTGATCTGCTGATCCAATGCCGCCAGCTCCTCCTCCACCCGGTCAAACTCTGCTCTGGCCTGCTCGTAGGCGGTTCTGGCTGCGTTCAGATCCTCGGTGATAATCTCGATGCTTTGGTTATTCTCCGCCTGCTTTTCCCGGATCAGATCCGTCTCCAGCAGAAATCCGTTAATATCATATAATTTTAACTCGTCGCGCAGCTTCAGATACTGGCGCGCCTTCTCCGACTGACGCTCCAGCGGGCCAACCTGCTTTTCCAGCTCGTAGAGAATATCGCTGACACGGACCAGATTGCTCTGCTCATCCTGCAGCTTTTTCTCCGCGATGGCCTTGCGCTTTTTGTACTTGACAATGCCCGCCGCCTCATCCAGGATCTCACGGCGCTCCTCGGGCTTTCCGCTCAGTATACGCTCCACCTGACCCTGACCGATGATGGAGTAGCCCTCTTTACCGATACCGGTATCATAAAACAGCTCATAAATGTCCTTCAGACGGCAGGTGGCGCCGTTCATCAGATACTCGCTCTCGCCGGAGCGGTAAAGACGTCTGGAAACCACCACCTCGTCAAAATCAACCGCCAGCTGGTGGTCGGTATTATCCAGCGTCATCGCCACATAGGCAAACCCCAACGGCTTGCGGTTCTCGGTTCCCGCAAAGATAACATCCTGCATATTAGAACCGCGCAGCTGCTTAGAGCTCTGCTCACCCAGCACCCAGCGGACTGCGTCGGCAACATTGCTCTTGCCGCTGCCGTTGGGTCCAACAATGGCCGTCACGCCCTCATTGAACTCGAACTCTATTTTGTTGGCAAAGGATTTGAATCCGTGTACCTCAATCTTTTTTAAATACATACTTCACCTATCAGTCAATTTCTTTCGTAACCCAGCTTTTTCAGAGCAAGAATCGTTTTGTAAGCCGCAGACTGCTCTGCTGCCTTTTTGCTCCTTCCGCTTCCTGACTCCAGAATTTTCTCACCGATCAGAACTCTGGAGGTAAATGTCTTACAATGGTCGGGTCCTTCCTCACCGATCAGTTCATAGACGATGCCCTCGCTAAAATGCTTCTGCACGATTTCCTGTAAAATCGTCTTGCTGTCAAAAAACAGCTGCCTGTGTTCCAGATCATTGAGAATAAACCGCAGAACAAACTTTCTGGCAACCTCAAGACCACCATCCAGATAAAGGCTTCCAATCACTGCTTCCAGCGCATCAGACAACACAGAGTCTCTCTCCCGTCCTCCGGTCAGATCCTCCCCTTTGCCAAGCAATAAATACTTTCCAAGCTGCAGTTCTCTGGCACAGAACGCCAGTGTAGGCTCACATACAATACTCGCTCTGAGGCGTGTAAGGTCCCCCTCTGGCATATCCCCATGTGTATGAAACAGCATATCGCTGGATGTCAGCTCCAGCACCGCATCCCCCAGAAACTCCAGGCGCTCATTGCAGGCACTTTTCGGCAGATGACGCTCATTTGCGTAGGAACTATGGCTGAGAGCCAGAGTAAGCAGTCCCTGGTCCTGATAGCGATAACCGATCATCTGCTCAAACTCATGTAAATTATTTTGTTGATTCATATCCGTCTCCAATCGCCGCTTTAAAACGGCCAAACGACATGCGAAACCGTCAATGTACAATCCCTTATACACTCACGGAAACGCCTTCTTTATCCGTAAATCTTTACACCCATTTAAGGAGAGTCTCCGTAAAGAAATAGGCCCCTCCATTGACACAGGCATCATTAAGGAAAAGGCCGCTGCAAGCCTTTGCAGCAGCCTTCATTTGCAGTTAACTGCATATTACCTGAAATTAATTGCAAGCAGCCTTGATCTGCTCCAGTGCGTCAGCAACGGTTACAATCTTCTCTGCGGACTCGTTGGGGATCTCAATGTCAAGCTCCTCCTCGATCGCCATGATAATCTGGAATACATCCAGAGAATCTGCGCCAAGGTCATCCACAAAGGTAGTGTCGGGGGTGATGCTGTCCTCACTGATGCTCAATACTTCTGCGATAATGCTCTGTAACTTTTCAAATTCCATAAAAACATCCTCTCAATAAATAATATTCTTTTTTATTTTAAACAGGACTGTCACGCCTTTTCGACGGTAAAGCAAGCTTTCATCTTGTTGACAATATCCTGTTCTTTAAACGTGATACACTGAACGATAGTATTTTTTACTTCCTTTGCCGTGGAGCTGCCGTGGGTCTTTACCACAAGACCATTCAGTCCCAGCAGCGGTGCGCCGCCGTACTCAGCCGCATCAAAGCTTTTCAGCGTCTGTTTCAGCGCCGGCTTAACCAGAAGGGCACCGATCTTTGAGCGGAAGGTGCTCATCATGCCGCTCTTAACCTTGCCGATCAGAGCAGAGCCGACACCCTCGTAAAGCTTGAGGATAACATTTCCCACAAAGCCCTCGCAGACAATAACATCTGCTCCGCCATGAGGAATCTCTCTCGCCTCAATATGTCCGGTAAAGTTGATATCCGCACACTCCTTAAGCAGCGGGTAGGTTTCCTTTACCAGAGCATTTCCCTTTTCCTCCTCGACACCAATGTTAACCAGGGAAACCCTGGGATTCTTTACGCCGACCACATTTTCCATATAGATGGAGCCCATGCGGGCAAACTGAACCAGGTGGGAAGCTCTGGCATCCACATTTGCGCCGTTATCCACCAGAAGGGAAACTCCCTTAGTGGTGGGAATCAGTACGCCAAGGGGCGGTCTCTCCACTCCCTTGATACGGCCCACGATCAGCTGACCGCCAACCAGAACCGCTCCGGTACTTCCGGCGGAGACAAAGGCGTCTGCCTCACCTTTCTTAACCATATTCAGACCAACTACGATAGATGAATCCTTCTTACGACGGATCGCCAGCACAGGCGGCTCTCCGGTCTCGATCACCTCAGAAGCATGAACCACGGTCACTCTGTCCTCAGGATAGGTATACTTAGAGAGTTCTGCGCGAACCACCTCCTCCTGACCGACCAGAATGACATCCACGCATGAGTTCTCCTCAATCGCCTGAATTGCTCCCTTTACCATCTCGGTACATCCGTTATCTCCGCCCATGGCATCAAGCACTACTCGGATTTTTTCCTGCATCGTTTTCCTTTCCGGCGATGAACTCGCCTCTGACTGTGCTGTAATTAAAATTTTCAAACTAACTCCGTTGCTATTATAGAACGGATTTTGTCTCTCGTCAATCAGTTCATGTGATTTTTATTTTCCTGCTTTTTGTTTCCATAAGTCAGGCAGCACCACGTTCACCGAAGGGCGATATTTCAATGCTGTATAACACAATGAGCCAATCGCTTGATCGGCCCAACATATTCAGTATATCAAATTCAACTTTCATTTGTCAATTCTTTCCATCTAACTTCTTTTTATTTCTCCGTTCTGCTACATTTTTAATCAGCAATTTTATACAATATTCCATATTGAATTTCACATTTTTTTGTGCTATTATGTAATCACAAACAGAAAGGGTGATACCAATGAACAGGTAAGGAACCTGAAGGCTCAAACCATTTAACCTTCTCACGATGAGATTAATGTGGAGCCGAGAGATGATCAGAACATCATCTTCATTTTGTAGAAAGCGAGGTTATCCAATGACGCTAGATACCAAGATTGAACAGAAATGACCCTTGACTGAAGTTATCGAAAAGGTAAATCAGTCAAGGGTCATTTCTTTTTATTACACTTCTGTTCGCTCCTATCCCCGATTTTACGACAGGCTACAGGAGGCACATCAGCACAATGCTTTCCCTTCAGCCAGCAAATAACCGATGGCAGTCTCCAACACGCGGTCTCTCCCTGCCCGCACATCTTCTATCCGATTCTCCATCAAAATGTCCGGCACGATTCCCACCCCGATGAATTCTGTCCCATCCATCAGCTGATACCCTACTGAACATACTCTTGCCCCACCTCCGCAGGACAATGAAAGCAGCATCGGAGTTCCGGTGGAGCCGTGGGTAGGTGTACCGATGCGTGTTGCTCGGTGATCACTGCTTAAAAATATGGCCACCACGTCCTCCGCCGCGGAGATCGTATTCCGCGAAGTCAAAATCACACAGGGACACTCTGTGCTGCACCTGTGATCCGGGCCCCCGAAATCATTGAGGTACTCATCAAAATAACCGGTATCCTTCTCCGTTCTTTCTTTACTGTTCCACCCGAATTGACTGGCCACCGCCACATCGATTCCCCGCACTAATCGTGTGCGTTTTTTGCAGACATGAAATATTCCGGAGATAAACAGCTCCGCCACCTTCGCACCGAACATGGTCATACCGCCGATGTTCTCCCGCAGATCCAGAATGACCCCCTTCAGGCCAGAAATCCGCTTCAACACCTCCGCAATCTCATCTGCCGCTCCGCTGTAAAGGCAGTCGTCCATCCTCGCATACAGGATTCCTCCCTCGTACAGACGGATATCCAGCCTCCCTTCGGTCATATCCTCGTAGGCTTTGGACGCCTTCAGTTCTCCGCACTTTACCAGCTCCGGCTTCGTCTCCGCCAGATCAAACCGGTATATTCCCCTGTCAGTGATCATCTCATTGTCCGTTTTGTTTAAGAGAAAGGGCAGGATCTGATTCAGCTTATTCGGATAGGCATAATTGCCCACATGATAAATATACCGAAAAGCCTCTGCCAACAGGTCGCGAAAATTCGTGCCATTGATACTCAAAACCTCCGCCAGCAGATGTTCCTCACCAGACTTCTCAATCGCCTGAAGATAGTAGCGGTCATCAATAAACTTCAGGGCAAACGGCAAAAAACCGTTCTCCTCAATCAGCTGCTTTGGAAACAGGTAGTCAGTGTGTCCATCTCCCAGCCGGTTCATAAATTCCGCCAGCAGCAGATGAAACTCCCTCTCCTCCTCCGCCGCAATCACTCTCGGCAGGAATTCCCGGTAGGTCTCATCCCAGTCCAGGTCACGCCTGTCAAAGTAGGGAAATACCGTGGATGCCTGTTTCCAGAGCATGGAAAGATCCGAAATCCGGTCAATTACATTCATCATGAACGCCTCCTTGTCACGTTTTCATTCTATGTCCACCCCATTCGCTGTTTGTGGGGATGACAGTCTGAATGATTTCAGTTATAATTTCAGTGTGAATTCACAACTCCCGCCGATGAAGGCGATAAGCAACTCATCCGGTTACAAATAGTTGGCAGGTCTGCCGCATACAGTAACTGCAGTGGAAAGGAAAAATGATATGAACATCAAGAAAATCGGCCAGTTTCTCGCAGAACTTCGCCGCGAGCAAGGCCTCACCCAGGAACAGCTGGGTAAAAAATTAGGTGTCACCAACAAAACCATCTCCCGCTGGGAAAACGGCAACTACATGCCTCCGGTGGACATTCTTCAGGCCTTAAGCGAGCTATACGGCATCTCCATGAATGAACTGGTCAGCGGAGAACGGCTGGTGGAGGAAAAATACCGGGAAAATGCAGAGAAAAACATTAAGTCTGTCCTGAAAAACAGTTCTTTTACGGTTAAGGAGCAGATCACCTTTTACAAACGAAAATGGTCGAAGGACCATCTGTTTTCCACCATTGTATTCTGCATCCTCATCGCCGTCCTTTTTATTTATGGCTACAGTAACACTGCCAGGGAAGTTAATGTGATTGCCCCGGTACTGACCCTCGCCTTCTGCATCATCCGCCACAATGTAATGATGGCCTATGTGGAGCGAAATGTGTTCGATACACCGGAAAAGCTTGCTGAGGCACTTGAGGAGAACCAGTCAAACGCTGACCGTTCGGAAGGTAAGCATAGAATACTCCGCCGTCTGCAGTTGGCCGCACTGATCCTGCTGGGCATCTCTGGACTCATGACCGCAAGCCTGGGCTCCAACCTGATCTATTCCCTGATTCCTGAGCTGAATGACGGAATCACCATCCATTCCCCGCTGGCCTATCTGGTCTACAGCGACCACTGGAGTCGGGCAAGATTCTTTGAGGGGTTTGAGCTCAGCCTGACAATCACCTGCCTGATTGGCGCAGGCAATATCGTGCTGGCCTGGGTGCAGCATAGAATTGAGAAGTAAACCAACCGATCTTCGCTCTGGCTTTCACTTCTGACTTTTACCCGCTGTTCTCCCTTTGGTTTTTCATCTCCGCCATTCATCACTGGCTTCCATCACTGATTTTCCGACTAATCAGCTTAATTATATGGGCAATTGCTTTATCGATCATGGCGCAGTCCAGATGATCGGCAAGCCGGATCGGCTGATTTTTCCTCAGCTGTTCCAAATACCGGTTCCGGATATCCCGCAGCATCAGAACAAGCTGCTCTTCTTCCAACAGCTGCATCATAGTCAGTCCATCCAGAAGCAGCGGGCGGAACAGTCGGTTCATGGACTCGCGGAGTACATCTACACTCTGCACCTCATCCATAAATCGATGCAATTGCCCTCGAAGGCTCTCCCACGTCCTGACTGCCTCATCATAATAAGATGCATAATTAATACACTTCGCCTCACATGGCTCCAGATACCCGACAACCACCTTTTCCGGTATTCTGGAGCTTAATTCTGTTCCGGTCAGTTCCAGGTATTCCGGCTCCGGAGACTGTTCCCATTTATTATTCAGGAAAACAAACTTTCCCTCTTTCTCCTCCAGAAAGATTACCGCATGGCGGGAATGCTCAGACACCTGAAGTCCCAGCATCACGCCCTGTTTTTCCTTCTGAAATATCTCAAACAGCTGCGCTTTCCTGCATATTTTTTCTATGTACCGGAATCCACGGGGATTTAAGTACAGATCAAACCACTCCGCAGACTGCAGAGACGGCCCTGCCTGATAATATCCGGTGACCTTGTCGTAGTGCAAAAAATACGGCAGATTCATCTCCAGTGCGATCTTGTAGTCCTCCGTGCCTGCACCCTGCAGCTCCAACAGATTCGCCAGACCAGCATAGGGACATGAGGAATTAAAGTGCATATATTTCATGATTGCTCCCTCCATTTCGTACTCTTAATTATAGAGGTATTAAAGCACACTACAAGTCTTGAAAAATGATGACTTTTCTGCTATAATATATACAGAGAAAATGAGCAGCCGGATCGTCCGAACTGCTCCTTTTTACGTCCATTATTCTTTTCTGAATATATCCAGTGTATGGTTAGAGTACCCGATCATATCCAGCCGCTCACAGGTCGCCAGATGATATCGGACAAATAGCTGATAAGTCTCCTCGTCCATATTGTCCAGCGTCTGCCGCATATGGTTCGCATAACCGTCCGCCGCCAGAAAATGCAGCTGCGTTACCGCAAATTCATCGCGCAACGCATCGATATCCTCCTTTCGATGCAGTTCAAAAATATCCCACGGTTCGGAGAAGGTGTCGAATGTCTCCGGATCGATCATACATTTCTCCATGATCTCATGGATCTTTCCTTTGATAAATCCATACATCAGCACAGATGCATCGCCCATGCAGTAGGCCGCAAAGATAACACCGCCCTTTTTGGTGACCCTGATCGCCTCAGACAGAGCTTTCAGCTTATCCTCTTTTGTGAACAGATGATACATGGGTCCCAAGACCAGTGTGATATCGTAGGTGTCGCTCTCAAAAGCGGACAGATCCATGGCATTTCCCTGCGTGATCGTTATAGATTCTCCGGGCATGGTATGCTCGTTGAATACGTCAATGTTGTGCTCCACCAGCTCTACCGCATCTACCTGATAACCTTTTCTCGCCAACGCATGACTGTATCGCCCGGTACCTGCGCCGATTTCGATCACCCGCATGCCGGGCTGCAGATATCTCTCGATATAGTTCATCGTCGTGATATATTCGACCATCCCATACCGCGAATTCAATCGACCATCTTCATCGTAATTCTCATAGTAATTTGACAGATAAGATTTTGTATCCATTTTGCCCTCTCCGCTCTAAAAATAGTATCGCACATCAAATATTCTTTCTATCTTCCGCCAGGATCGCATACCAACAGGCATCGCACAATCCTTGATTGTTCATTGCCGACTTTCTTAGTGTTCCCTCGTACTGCATGCCGCATTTTCTCATCACCGCGCCTGAGTGAGGATTCTCTGGATCATGTATGGATTCAATCCGCTGTACACCGACCTCATCAAAGAGAAAATCAATGACTGCCTGTAGTGACTCGGTCATAATTCCCCTATGCCACCATCGGCGACCGATGCAATAACCGATGTGTGCGATCATTAAGCGATCATCGTGGGCCACCACAGAAATACTGCCGATGGGTTCATCCCCGTACTCCTTGAATACGATGGCCCACTGATAGTAATCGGGCTCGTTATAGTGTGAAATCCAATCTTTAAGCACCATCTCCGTGATATCCGGATTACTGTGTGCCGGCCAGGTCAAAAATTTCGTCACTTCCGGATCGGAGGCCCAGTTATCGTACATCGCCTGCACATCGTCCATAGTGAATTGCCTTAAAATGAGTCGCTCTGTTTCAATATACTTGGTTCCAAGATGCTTCATTGATTTTCTCCTCCATCCAGAATAATATTTTTTGTTCACTTATCCCTTTTCCCCAACAATCAACAAATGGTTCGTCATTCCCAGAAACTCCGGTTTCTCACAGATATATTCATGGTAGCGCAGATATTGTTGGTATGATTCCTCATCCATCCCGTTAATCCGCTCCTCCATCAGCTCACTGATGCCGTCGGATGCCACCTCGTGGAGGATACGAATTCCTCCCCGTCTTATCATCTCACGGCATTCAGGCACTGTGTGGAATACAAAAGGGAAATCCTCCAACGCAAATGTCTCCTTGTCATAGTCTCCACTCACAAAATAATCATTATGAAAGGAAAACTCGGTCAGAATCACAAAATCGTTGGGGATGAAGGCAAAGAACAGCTTTCCTGTATCTTTGCACACCCGCTTCGCCTCGCGGATGCACTGCTGCCTGTCTTCCTCACCGTGCAGATGGTAAAGAGGCCCAAACATCAGCACGATGTCAAAGGAACCATCTGCATAACGAGACAAATCCAGCGCATTGCCCTGCACAAGCTCCACCTTATCCTCCGGGTGAAGCTTTCGTTCAAACGCCCTGATATTATTCGACGAAAGCTCCAGCGCTGAAACCGCATAGCCTTTTCTCGCGAAATACAGGCTATATTCACCTGCTCCTGCTCCGATATCGAGAATTCTGCCTCCAGTCTTCAGATATTTCTCAATGTAGCGGACATTAGTCAAAAATTCCACCCGGGCGGCCTTTGAGCGGTTCAGTCTCGCATCCTCATTGAACAGCTCATAGGTCTTCTGGATCTGTTCGATCTCATCCTTTATTTGGTAAATATCATTAAAATCCATCTCTTTACACCTCGCTTATTCTTTGGGGAATATCAAGCCTCAGCCATCAATCCACTCTCTTCGCATACAGCCGCACCTCGTCGATGCGATAACACTTCTCTTTTAGCTCATCCTTGCGATCCAGTGCTCTGTATTCTCGAATCGTCATCTTCTCTCCTCCATAAATTAATTTTTGCTCCGGTCGTATCAGCCACAGCAACCGACCATCTCCGCTGACCCCGAAAAACGGATAAAAAAATAGCGCAAGCAACGCCTGCGCTGATCAATACACCGATTCCGTTAATCTGGATTACCGGATGAATATGACAGGAGCAAGCGCAGATATCTGGTTACCGTTCCAATTAGACACACACATCATCATGATTCTTACTCCTTTCTCCGAAAATTTTCATTATCATAGCACCACTGCTTTCTCTTGTCAAGACGTGAATATAAAAAAGCCCGAAACCCATCTGACAGGTCTCAGGCTTCTCGCGCAGCGGGCGGGATTCGAACCCGCGTGCCCCGGAGGGCAACTTGATTTCGAGTCAAGCTCGTTATGGCCACTTCGATACCGCTGCAAAAATCTTTTAACATTATAAACTGGATTTCCGTTTCCGTCAATCGCAAGTTGCTACATTTCCGTTAATTTCTCTATTTTATTTGTCTCCTGCATTCCATTGATTTTGTCCGGACTTGCCGCTCAGAAATGATATCCTTCATACGCCCCAAAATCAACGCGATAAAAGAAAAGACTGCTACACGCAGGTAACAGTCTTTCGCAGCCAGTAGGGGAATCGAACCCCTGTTTCCGCCGTGAGAGGGCGGCGTCTTAACCCCTTGACCAACTGGCCATACCCTATTTAATTTTTATGACTGTCGTGGGTTCAACAGTCTTCGCAGCCAGTAGGGGAATCGAACCCCTGTTTCCGCCGTGAGAGGGCGGCGTCTTAACCCCTTGACCAACTGGCCATATAAATTTAATTCTGCGTCGAGGCGACAGGATTTGAACCTGCGACCTCCGCGTCCCGAACACGGCGCTCTACCAAACTGAGCCACGCCTCGATTGCTTGACCATTATATTACGGCATTCCAAAAATGTCAAGCACTTTTTTAAATATTTTTTTGTACTTATTTTCATCCAATTTGCAAGGGCTGCGAAAAATACGGTAACATTTTTCACAGCCCTTGTAATAAACAGTTGCTATTCCGCAAAAATCATCTGATTGATCGCACTCAAATCCTCTTCGCTAATATAGCTCACCCCGGTCTCGGTGTCATACATAATCTCGATACGGTAAGATTTCTGCTCTGCGTATACAACATTCTTTGCCACGGACTCTAACACCGTCAGCAAGCCTTTCGCATACTCATTTTCATACTCGCTCTCCGTCATATATTCGAATTCTCCTGCCTTTGCCCTGTCATTGAATTTTCCGGTATAATCCATGACATCATCAGCAGCATCCGCGAGAAAATCGATGGGTTTGATCTCCACGCTCACAAAAACCGCATCGCCCGATTTCTGCACATCGCTGACCGAATAATCAGCCTTCTTATAAAGTATTTCACAAATATCCGTGAGCTGATTTCCAATCTCCGCCGGAAGCTGATCAAGCTTTATGTCATACCAGTCGGCCAACAGTCTTGCCAAATCCAGAACATGCTGCCGATGAACACTCGAAGCCTGATCCTCTGTGGCCCCGGTCATGGATATATAGCTGGCGTACTCTGCATGATAGTTTGCATCCAATACGCTTTCAACATACTGCTCGTAAGCTACCAGATATGAGGTATCCTCGGTAGGCGCTTCGGACTCCTGATTATTTCCACAGCCGGTCATACCAATTACCGCCAATATTACTGCAATGAAAACTGCAGCGAATCTTGCCGTAAATTGTTTGTTTTTCATTTGTAACTCTCCTCCCAAACACAGTTAAATAAGATTATAACACAATTATTCAAATCGCACAATTTCTTTTTTTAATCTTTTTATAATCTTTTTTTCCAGTCTTGATATATATGACTGTGAAATCCCTAAAATGTCGGCCACTTCCTTCTGCGTCTTCTCCTCGCCGGTCTCTGAATTGATCCCATATCGCAATTCCACGATCCGCCTTTCCCTGGGTGCCAGCCTTGAGATCGCCATATTCAGAAGCTTCATCTCCGCTTCCTCCTCCACGCCTCTGGAGATCACATCCTCATCCGTCCCCAAAATGTCCGACAGCAGCAATTCATTTCCATCCCAGTCCACATTCAGCGGTTCGTCGATGGAGACCTCCAGCCTGGTTTTGCTGTTTCGACGAAGAAACATCAGTATTTCATTCTCGATGCATCTGGATGCGTAAGTTGCCAGCTTGATATTCTTCCGGCTATTGTATGTATTCACCGCTTTGATCAACCCGATCGTCCCGATAGAGATCAGATCCTCCACTCCCACTCCCGTATTATCGAATTTTTTGGCGATATAGACCACAAGCCGCAAATTATGCTCAATCAGTTTGCTTCTTGCCTCTTTCTCCTGCTCTGTCCCCAAAAGAGCGATCATTTCTGCCTCTGTCTCAGGTTCCAACGGTGGCGGCAAAACTTCACTGCCCCCGATATAATGAATCTCCCGACCGGATGTCAGAAGTACATTGCGAAAGGTCGGTATTACCTTTAGCCGGATACGATTTGGTACGGATACTTTAATTGTCATAGCGTCTCCCCCTGTCTGGTTTCAATCTCTGTGTGTAAAATCATCTGATATTCCTCTTTTGCCGACAGCTTCTCATCATAAAGACCAATGAGAGGCTGCTCAATCATAAGCCGATACCCATTTTCTGCGGCCAACTCCATCCGGTCGATCCTGAATGCAACTAACAATCCTGCCTTTGTTCCCACAGCATGATATGGCACGAACAGCCTGACGGCACCCTTTTGATTCGGATCCAATGGCTCAACTGCACTTTTTTCTACAATATGTACCGCTTTTTGGGTCACAGGCTCGCGCAGCCGGTTCCCGGTATCCAAAAGTGCCGTTAACTCCACCGAGTTTCCGCCCAAAAACAATTTCGCGGTGTATAGACCGTTCCGTTGGTGGCAATGGATCATGTATACTCTGACCAGCCTCACGGCTGCTGTCACTGCAATGACGCTGACCGGAATGATCCAGACGGATGCCATTTCGGTTTTCGATTGTCCCAGCATCAGTGCCCGTAAGTATTGTCCCGCCGCAGAATGGAAGTACAGTACATTGACTGCACCACCGCCAAGAATTGCAACTCCATAAAGCACCATCAATTCTGAAAACAGTCGTTTTACCCCGGACGGTTTAAAGGCGATCCATATCATCAATCCGCAAATCAGTGCAAATGTCCCCAGTTCCTCCACTATTTTCGGCAAGCAAATCACAGTAATCAGGCATACCCAGACTGCACCGACGGCAGAGGCCAGCATTATCCGCTTTTTTTTCACCTTTAACCGAAGGATACCTGCTACCGCCATGAGCAAAACATAGTCCATCAGCCAGTTGACCAGAAAAAGCACATCTGCATAAACCGTGATCTGCCTCATTTTTCTGCTCTCCAACGTCTTTTTGACGGTAACAAGAGTATAGAATAAGTCCATCGCAGATACTGTCGATTTATGGATAAGCTCTGCCAAAATTATGTACATTAATTCGACATATAATGCAGGAATTGAGGCCTGGAAAATGTCACAGAAAAAAATTAATTCTTGAACGTTTTTGATTTCACAGATGGCTGTGCCTGAGAATACAGACACAGCCAATTTGATTAATTGAATGATGAATAAATAGATGATTTGATTATGATTCTGATAATTCTGAATTTTTTATTGCATTTTCATTATTATGTTGATCGATGTGCCTTGATCAGCACTATTTTACTCAGCTCATCCGGCTGACCGCCGCATTGATTCGCTCGGCAACCACACCGCCCACAACAGTGCAGACGATTGCCTCCACGATGGCATTTACTCCTGTCAGGAACCAGACAATCTGAAGTGCATTACTTCCGAAGGACTGCACATACTCACTGTGGCCGAACAGAAGTATCAGCATACCCATAAAGATCACCGTGTTGGTCAGTGCTCCTGCCAGACAGCAGAGAATGTAGGAAATCATTCTCGGTCTGTTCATTGCTCTCAGCGCTCTCATCAGGTATCCGCTGACCAGGCCGATCAGAATACGGGGAATGAAGCACATCAGCGCGGTGTTCACCAGACTGATGCTGCACAGCGTAGTACCGAAGGGGTCCATACCAAAGCACTGGGCGAAGCTGGTCGCCCCGAATACCGCTCCCAGAAATGCTCCGTCTCTCGGGCTCAATGCTGTGGCTCCGATGACTACCGGGATGGTCAGAAATGTGATGGACAGAGCTCCAATGCGCAGATACCCCAGCGGCGTGAAGGCCATCAGAAAGATGATCGCTGTCAAGAGTGCCAACTGAGTCAGGTGGAGTGTCTTGCTCCGTTTGGTGTTACTATTCATATTTGCTCCTTACTGTCGCCCCGCCTCCTGCGGGTGCAACGTACATGTATTTATAACAAACTGCTTTCACAGTCTGCTATATGCATCACAGCGGGGCATTGATGCCCTCTTCTCAGATATCCGTTCTCAGTCTGCCGGAACGTTTTCTCTGATTCAACAAATATATTTTTACCAATCCGTCCAGCGTCAGATGCGGCCAGATCTCTATCCTCGTGTCACAGTGAGGTACAATCCGATCAGCCAGCGTCCCACAGGCAATGACCGTCATGGTGTCCACTCCCATCTCCGCCTTCAGGCGTTTTAACATCCCGTCAACCATGGCCGCTGCACCCAGAACAAAGCCGCTGAGCATGGACTCCTCAGTATTTTTTCCGAGAACACGTCCGGGGATGCCAATGGAAATATCCGGCAGTGCTGCCGCACTGGAGGCCAATGCGCGAAGACTAACCTGTACCCCCGGCATGATCGCCACTCCGATCAGTTCACCGGCCTGATTCACTGCAGAAAGGGTAGTCGCCGTACCAAAGTCCACCACCGCCACCGGTCCTGAATACTTTCCTGATGCTGCCACCATGTTAGCCACAATATCCGAGCCCACATCGGTCTGATTATCCACACGGATGTTCAGTCCAGTCTTGATCCCGTGTCCGACGAACAGAACAGGACATCCAAACACCTCTTTCACCGCCTGCTCAACAGGCCGCTTTAAGGGCGGAACCACGCAGGAAATCACGCACCCCTCCAACGCTGCACCGATCCGATTCTGTGTACACCACAGTCGGAATATCATCCCGTATTCGTCAGCGGTGCGATGCGGAACCGAGGAAATGCTGAAATCAAATACCCGTTGATCCTTTTCGTAAAATCCGAGAATAATCCCGGTATTTCCGATATCAATGGCAAGAATCATCTGCCTTCCTCCTTTTCCTTCTCACCCAACTCTCTCCATAAGGTACACATCATCGTCACATAACAGGCCAAACCACCGATAAAGTTGGATATGGGCTCAGCCACAAACACACCGTTCACCCCAAGTCCGCCTATTCTCGGCAGCAACAGAGTCAGCGGCACAACGATGATCGCTTTGCGAAACAGGGAGAAAAAAATCGCCTGCTTCGAACGCCCGAGTCCCGTGAAGGTGGACTGTCCTGCAAACTGCAGAGACATCATAAAAAATCCGAAAAAGTATATTTTCAGCGCTCCGACTCCGTAGGCCAGCATATCCGCCTCATCGCTGAACAGGCGGATAAACACCTCAGGGATGGCCATGACCAGAAGCCACACTGCCGTCGTATATATCACACCCACAATGGACGTGAACAAAATCCCCTGGCGAACACGTTTATACTGCTTCGCACCGTAATTAAATCCCAACACTGGCTGACTGCCGTGGGTGATCCCCATTACCGGCATACTCACGATCTCTCTGACCGAGTTGATCACCGTCATCACACCCACATATATATCCCCGCCGTACAGCTTCAGCATCTTATTGCAGACAATCTGCACTGCACAGTTGGTGGCCGACATAATAAAACCGGCGGTACCCAGACTGACAATCTCTCTGACAAGCGACCACTGAAGACGAAAATGCTTAACGCGGAGTTTGAGCAGGGACTTCTTTCCGTGAAGAAAGCCCATGACCCAGACCGCCGTGCAGCCCTGGGAAATGACGGTCGCCAGCGCAGCTCCCTTCACGCCCATCTCAAAGCCGTAAATAAAAATCGGATCCAGTACAATATTCACCGCAGCGCCAAGCATGGTTGAAAGCATGCCAATCCGTGCAAAGCCCTGCGCATTGATAAACAGATTCATACCGGTACCCAGCATCGCCAGCGGGGTGCCCAGCAGATATAGTTTCAAATAATCGTCTGCATATACATATGTAGCGTCACTTGCCCCGAAAGCATACAGCACCGGCTCGCGAAACAGGTAACACAGAATCATAATCACGACAGAAGAAGCGGTAAGCAGTGCGAAGGAATGGCTCATAACCCGCTCCGCCCGCTCGTGCTCCCCTGCCCCTCTGGCGATGGAGCAGAGAGGAGCTCCGCCCATGCCAAACAGATTCGTAAATGCAGAGACAAAGGTCACGATCGGAAAGACCAGTCCAATACCGGTCAGTGCCAGCGATGACGCGCCAGGCAAATGTCCAATATATATCCGGTCTACCACATTGTATAAAAGCTGAACCAACTGTGCAAGGGTCAGCGGAATGGCCTGCGACAGAATGCACTTCCACACTGCGCCCTTGGAAAAATCATTGTTAATTGTTCTCATTTATCCCTATGTCTTCTATAATCATATCGTATCGCTCCGGCGGAATCATCACACGGTAGGCATCCTCAAGCTCTGCCGCCACAAAATCGTCATCCCACTCTCCGTGGATCGGAATATACATCATCTGATAATCCACACCGAACACTCTGGAATATACCCGGGTCATACAGCCGCCGTTGCGCAGATAAAAGCAGATTCGACGTTCCCGCATCGCATGATCAGCCTCAGTCAACGCTTTTTCCGGAGCCTCAACCTCGTACACAATTCCGCAATAGTCGGAAAACACTTCCTTCAGTTCCTGAAAGAATGCGCTCCCAACTCCGCTCTCGCGAAACACTTTCACCACCGCAAAATAGTCCATCATCAGCGTCTTTTCCGTGCTGCTTCGTCCAAAAAATGCATAACCCTTCAAGACACCCTCATCAGAAAAGTACCCCACAGTCAGATATCTGCCCTGCTCGGACAACGCCTGCACCCATTTTAACGGTCTGCGCTCCTCAGGAGGAAAATCCTGCTCCAGATGCGTGTGATAAACCTGCTCCGTCTCCTTCGCTGTCAATCTGCGAATCATCTGATGCCCCCGATCACAGCTTATTCTTCTGCTGGAGCAGTCTGGCTGCATGAACGATCATAAAAACTCCGCAAATGCAGGTAGCAACACTGGTAACAATCAGACAAATACCGGTCACCAGATTATATTTTCCAGCACCATCCATCGCATTATACACTTTATCCATTTTATTAACTCCTCATTTCAATACTTTTTACACTACACTTCGATTCTGCTTAGCTTTATCCAGATCACATACAATAATACCACACTTTCCCAAAAAAGAAAAGCCCCAGAACACTCGTAGTCTGTTTGAATAACCATCCGCCCGCATAGCGGGCGGTTTTTCTTTTTCGGGCATAGCCCTTCTCTACTAGCCACGCATAAATGCGTCTTTCGTTTGGCCTGCCAGCCACGCGTTTGATTACTTGCTACCCGTAAACGGGTCTCTTG
>JAFTXG010000013.1 GCA_017461725.1 Lachnospiraceae bacterium | reverse complement strand
TACTGTCCTCCTAATGTGTTAATTCGGCGTAACTGGCAGGTCACGCCTTCATTATACACATTAGGAGTTTTTTGTCTTAATACATCGCTAAAGCTCTACGGAACCACGCGACTATCGCGTGGTTTTCGATAGACAAAAAACCTGCACGGAAATGGCCCGTGCAGGTAATCAGTCAGATATAAGATTTATTCTTCCGGAATCGAACAATAGTTGTTCTTTGCAGTTCTCAATACCACGTTTGTCTTGGTCGATGTAACGCCCTCATGAGCCATCACCATGCGATGCACCTGCTCCAGATGCTCTGCGGAACGACAATAAATCGTCAGCAACAAATCATAATCACCTGCGATCAAATGGCAGGATACGATATTTTCATTGTTTCTGATGGCATCAATAATCCCCTCATAATACTTGGGATGCGCCATTTTTACTTCCATCAGTGCAGTCATGTTATTCCCCAGCTTTTCCTGATCAACCACGATGGTGTACTGCTTGATCAGGCCGGTACTCTCCATCTTGCGAATACGCTCCAGCACCGCAGATACAGAAAGGTGAATCTCCTTTCCAATCGTAGAAGCAGTATTTCTCGCATTTTCACGCAAGCTTTTCAGAATTGCGTAATCCATCTTGTCCATATCTTTTAGCCTCCATACACAAAATCCACAGTTGCTTGTCCTCGCTGCAGGTTTTGAACACAGTCATGCGTTTACACAACAATGTGAGTATAACACACTTTACCGCAATATTTCAAGTTCATTTTCCAAAATACTTTAAATATTTCAGCGTACCACCCAATCTTTCAACCAGGTATAGATTGCCTCGGCTGTAGCCCTTCCATAAGCCTCATAATTCTGATCGTAAAGCTCGTTATCTCTGGCATAATTCAGATACCCCACTTCCAGAAGCACTGCAGGCATCTCTGCCAGCCGAATAATCTTATAATTCACATCCGGCTCATCCCAGGTCCCACTCTTCACACCATAATTGTAAGTCACTCCGACCTTTTCCATGGCCGCCAGGATCAGTTCTCCCGCCGCCCGGCTGTCGCTGGGATTGCTGCTGTGAATCCAGCCCTCGACACCGCCCTTGTCACCGCTGGTGTTGGAATTGCGGTGGAACGATACGAAAAGATCAGCATTTGCGTCATTTGCAATCTGCGCTCTGACACCATTATCCACCTCCACGTCCTCAGTACGGGTCATCACGACGGTGATGTCACTGTACGATTCCAACGCTCTCTGCACAGCCAGTGTCAATTTCAGTGTGTCATGACTCTCTATTCTGCCGTCAAGCGGAGAGGTAGCACCCTTTCCTCCGGGACCGCCATGTCCTGCATCCAGACAGACAATATAATTGCGTAGCCCGACTTCATTCGGTGGCTCAGTCACCGATGCTTCGGTGGCAGGCACCTCGGCAGTGGGTTCTTCCGTCATCTGTTCTTCATCCGACTCCTCCTCGGTCGCATTCACCTCAAGATCCTCTGCCGTTGTGCTTTCGGTACTCTGATCCGCTTTCGAAGCTGAGCCCTCATCAGACTCATCCGGCTCATCGGTCTCTATGCCCGATAGACCATCGCTCTCGCCATCTGTCCCACCGCCAAAATCCGGTGCCACGGTTTCCAGCTGTTCAGCCAGCTGCTTTACCTCGCGACTCAGCACTGCCGTTCTCACGCCCAGCATCACCACGATCCCGACCAGAATCAGGTTGACAGCCAGCATCCATTTTAACACCATCTGGAGTCGACGATAATGTTCCTCTCTTCTATTCCCCATTCTCCATTATCTCACTCTCTCGGGGAATCCGATTTTTTTCTGTACCTTGCGCAGTGTCTTGTTGGCGTAGTAGCCAGCCTTCTCCGCGTTGTTCTTGATGATCTGATCCACATAGGCCTTATCCTTCGCCAGGCGCGCGTGCTCCTCCTGAAGAGGCTTCAGCACTGAGCAGACAGACTCTCCAACCGCCAGTTTGAAATCGCCGTAGCCCTTTCCGTCGAACTCGCGCTCCACCTCGGCGGGGGTCTTTCCGGTACATGCACTGTAGATATCGATCAGGTTCTTCACACCGGGCTGCTCCTCGCTGTAGCGGATCTGCGCCAGAGAATCGGTCACCGCGCGCTTGCACTTGCGCATGATGGTGTCCATATCGTCCATCAGATAGATGCTGGCGTTTGCATTTTCATCGGACTTACTCATCTTCTTGGTGGGCTCCTGAAGACTCATGATCTTCGCGCCGACCTTTCCGATGTAAGCCTCGGGAATGGTAAACACGTCACCATAAACACCGTTGAAACGGTTGGCAATGTCGCGGGTCAGCTCCAGATGCTGCATCTGATCGATACCGACCGGCACCACATCCGCCTGGAACAGCAGAATATCAGCCGCCATCAGCACAGGGTAGGTGAACAGACCTGCATTGATATTGTCAGCATGCTTTGCGGATTTATCCTTAAACTGGGTCATGCGGCTCAGCTCGCCCATATAGGTGTAGCAGTTCAAAATCCATGCCAGCTCCGCGTGAGCGGACACATGGGACTGGTAATAGATACAGTTTTTCTCCGGGTCCAGACCGGCTGCGATATAAAGCATCAAAAGGTCTCTGGAGCGTTTCCTCAGCTCCGCGGGATTCTGACGCACGGTGATAGAATGCTCATCCACCACACAGAAAAAGCACTCATACTCTTCATTTAAAGTAACCCAGTTTTTCAGCGCACCCAGATAATTTCCCAGAGTCAGGTTTCCGGTTGCCTGCATACCGCTGAATAATGTTTTCTTGCCATCGATCATTTTTCTTTCCTCCAAATTTCATCATAATGGGATGATAGCCGTGCCTGTACTTGTGCAAGCACAGCGCAGTCTCGTCTGCATGGCTTACTTTCATCGTAAAAAGCCCCTGTCCCCACATACTTGCAGGGACAGGAGCCGATTAAATCTCCTGCGGTGCCACCCAGCTTGGTACTCGTCGTACCCTCTTAAGCGCATACCTCGGTGTCTCCACCTCTATATGCCGACGTTGATAACGGAGTATCCTCTCCGGTTCACCTCCAAAGTCCATTCGCCTGTATCCACATGCCCCGATCCCACCATCCGCGGCTCTCTGTACTGCTTATCACAGGGTACTACTCTTCTTCAACGGTTTTCATAAGAATGTTATACTATGGGAGGAGGCTTTCTGTCAAGCTTAATTTTCCAACGCTGACCGCTCTCAACAAAACCATACCATCTCCCCGACAGGCAAATAGATCGAGCCGCCGCTTTCGTCATCTCTTCCGCATCATTCTCATCGTTTCCACTGTTCGTAACAGCAATGCTGACATCTTCAAAACTTGACAAGCCTGAGCAAAACCAGTACACTATATGAGATTAAATGTTTTACTAATTAGGAGAATAATCGATATGAAAAAAATCGCCAGCTTTACCGTAAATCACCTCACCCTGCTGCCCGGTGTATATGTCTCTCGCGTGGATTACGCCGGCGGTCAGCCCATCACCACCTTTGATCTGCGCATGACCCAGCCAAATGCCGAGCCGGTCATGAACACCGCGGAGATCCACACCATCGAGCATCTGGGTGCCACTTTCCTGCGCAACCACCCCGAGTATGCGGACAAGACCATCTACTTTGGCCCTATGGGCTGCCGCACCGGCTTTTATCTGCTGCTGGCCGGCGAGTATATGTCCCAGGATATCATCGGGCTGCTGACCGAAATGTTCACCTTCATCCGGGATTTCCACGATGAGGTGCCCGGTGCCTCCGCCAGAGACTGCGGAAACTATCTGGATATGAACCTGCCCATGGCCAACTGGCTGGCGGAGAAGTATCTGAGAGAGGTGCTCATCGGGATCGATGAAAAGCGGATGGTGTATCCGGATTAAGATTTAACATCCTGCCATTTTGAATCTTTTTGTTCAAATTACACCCTTCTGCAGCATCACATTGGCATACAGCGCACTCTCGCCGGTGGCAATGATTGCATAGGCTTTCTTTGCCTCCTCATAGAATGCAAACCGCTCAATATGACCGATCGCATGCTCACCGCGCTCATCATTTTCCGACACGATTTTCGCGTACTCGCCCCAGATCGGTGTCTCAACCTGCCCCACATCCTGCGGCATCAGCTGCATCAGATTCACCGGTGTTTCCACATAAGTATCCAGTGGAAACACCTGAAGAATCGCCTTCAGCACGGCACAGGCACCATGGCCGTCCATTCGGATCACTTTTGCATCCTTCCCCATGGACTCAGCAGGGAAATTTCCGTCTGCAATCACCAGACGGTCACTGTGTCCCATCTCGCAGAGCACTTTTAAGAGCTCCGGGGACAATAGCTTCGGAATTCCTTTTAACATTTTGCATCAGCCCCTTACCGTTCTCGTAATCAATCGTTATATTTCTGATATCCCGGATGCTTTCCGGTCACACCGTATTTCCCTCTCATGCCGATCAGACGGTCAATGTTCTCTCTGGAGAGCTCTTTAACTCCGCCCAAAATCCTTGCATTGAGCTCAATCTTCGCCCACAGTTCCAGACTTTCCATCCGATAATAAGCGGTGAGCAGATCGGCTCCCACGGTCAGCGCTCCGTGATTTTCCAGCAGCATCACATCGTGCTTCTGCAGGTAAGGACGGATTGCATCGGGGACCTCGTTGGTTGAGGGAGTTCCGTAGGGGGTGATCGGCACACTGCCGATGGCAATGATGGACTCGATCATGGAATAATTGTCCATGTGCACATGAGCCACCGCAAAGCTGGTCGCTCCCGGGGGATGGGCATGGATCACACTGCCCACATCCTCTCTCTCCTTGTAGCAGCAGAGATGCATCTTGATCTCGCTGGAGGGACGATACCCCTCCTCCGCCTCCAGGATATTGCCATCCATATCGATGGTCACCAGTTTCTCCGGCGTGATAAAGCTCTTGCTGATGCCGGTGGGGGTGGCGATGATCTCATTGTCGCTGATTTTCACCGACACATTTCCGTCGTTGGCTGCCACCCAGCCCAGCTGCCACATTTTATTGCAGATGTCACAGATCTGCAGCTTGATTTCCTGTTTTGTCATCATCTAACTCCATTTCTCAATCATGTTTTGTACGCTATCCTCCCATGACTCTCTATGCTTTATCTGCCCTGTCCGGAATTGATAAACAGGCCACCGCGAAAGTGGGAGTTCTTCCGCGGTGGCAAACCTATGGCGTAAGCGGTCTATATACATCCCCTTGCGCCAGACCAAAGGCAGATACTTTTTATTTATACAGCGGTCCGTAAGCTGCGCATGCTCTGTAATCCTGTCCTTCCTTGTCCATGCCGAAGGCATTCCATGCAGCCGGGCGGAAGATCTTCTCCTCCGGTACATTGTGCATGCTCACAGGGATTCTGAGCATAGAGCACAGGGTAATCAGGTCCGCACCGATGTGACCGTAGCTGATGGCACCGTGGTTTGCACCCCAGTTGTTCATCACATCATAAGCGGTCTTGAAGGGACCTTCCTTGCCGTCGCAGCGAGGTGCAAACCAGGTGCAGGGCCAGGTGTAGTCGGTGCGCTTCCACAGGGTGTCGGTCACTTCCTCAGGAAGCTTCACGGTCCAGCCCTCTGCGATCTGCAGCACGGGACCCAGGCCCTTCACCAGATTCAGGCGGATCATGGTCACAGGCATCTCCGCCTCAGTGACAAAACGGGAGGAAAATCCACCGCCACGGAAATAGCCGTAGTCAGCCGCATTCCAGGTGGTGTTCTTCATGATCGCATCCATATCTTCCTCGGTAACCTCGTACCAAGGCTTCATCACGTTATTTCCATTCTCATCCTTCGCCTGTCCGTTTGCATCCAGACAAGCCGCACCGGAGTTGATCAGGTGGATAAATCCGCCCGCCTCCTTTGCGATACCTTCAATCTCATATCCGGTAGCCTTCTTCACAGCCTCGGGACTCCAGTAGGTACGAACGTCCGCGAAAATCTGTGCGCGGTTGGTCAGCAGCTTCATGAACAGCATACCCAGACCGTTGAGCACGTCATTCTCCGTCGCCAGGATGTAGGGCTCTCTCGCGCCGTTCCAGTCGAAGGAAGTGTTCAGCATCGCCTCGGGGAAGTCACAGTTGGGATAGAAGTCAGTCCACTGTCTCTGCCCCTGGAAACCGGCAGCGATGGCATTGTGTCCAACCATCTCCTCCTCGCAGCCCTCGGGCAGATTCTGATTGCCGTTCATCAGATCCTTGATGATGCACATCATCTTCACCACGAACTGAAGATCATTGTCAGTCTCCTCGGGGGTCTTCTGTACTGCCTCGGGATTCTTGTCGAAGCCGATGATACACTTCTCCTTGGCCCACGCGTATGCCTTCTCAAACTCAGCCTGATCGTAGATGCCCTTGTCCATGCGGCGGATGATCTCCACCTCATCCACGGACTCCACGCGCATGCCCAGATAGGACTCGATAAAATCAGGGTCAATGATAGAGCCGCCGATACCCATACAGATGGAACCAATCTGCAGATAAGACTTTCCTCTCATGGTAGCCACTGCAACAGCCGCACGGCCAAAGCGGAGCAGTTTTTCCACTACATCCTCGGGGATGTCCGTGGCGTCTGCGTTCTGCACGTCATGTCCATAGATGCCAAATGCGGGCAGGCCCTTCCGTGCGTGGGTAGCCAATACGGATGCAAGATAAACCGCGCCGGGTCGCTCGGTTCCGTTGAAGCCCCAAACGCCCTTGATGGTTCTGGGATCCATATCCATGGTCTCAGCACCGTAGCACCAGCAGGGGGTTACGGTCAGGGTAATCTCCACACCCTCCTGTGCGAAATAATCCGCACACTTCGCAGCCTCAGCCACACGTCCGATGGTGGTGGGCGCGATCACAACCTTCACAGGCTCTCCGTTGGAGTAGCGAAGGTTCTCCTCGAACAGTTTCTTTGCGGACAGAGCCATATTCATGGTCTGCTCCTCCAGAGACTCTCTCACTTTCAGATATCCCCGGCGGCCGTCGATGGTGGGACGGATGCCGATCACGGGGTATCTTCCGATCAATCTGTTTTCTGCCATAGTTTTCGTTTCCTTTCTTAATATATATTTTAACGATATGTATTGCCTGATTTTTCTTTTGATTGCGGTTTTTCTTGATCACGGTTTTCCTTTTGATCATGTTTTCCTTTTGATCATGTTTTCCTTTTGATCTTATTTGCAATGACACTGATAATACTTCACCGCAAAACTGTTGATCACACACTGTCTCGCCTCCGTCAGATCCCTAAACTGCCCGTCTCTGATCATCTGACACATGAGATTTCCGATGGCTGTGGCCTCTGTCGGTCCGGCGGACACCTCGCACCCGGCATAGTTTGCCGTCAGCTGGTTTAGGTACTCCGCGTTGGAGCCTCCCCCGATGATATAGATCCGGTCGAAGTTCTTTCCGGTGAGCCTTTCGATCTGTTCTTTGGTCTCCCCGTAGCATTTCGCCAGACTGTTGTAGATCACACAGGCCAGCTCCGAAAGCGTCTCCGGCACCTGCTGCCCGGTCTCCCGGCAGTACTCCTGTACTGCCTCCACCATACTCTTCGGTGAGAGGAAGCGATCATCGTTACAGTCCACCAGAGAGGTGATCGTCTCCCTCGCAGCCATCTCACAGATCTCGCCGAAGGACTTTTCCCTTCCGATCTCATTCCGGACGGACTGGATCATCCAGAGCCCCATGATGTTTTTCAGGTAACGGTACTTCTTTCCATAGCCGCCCTCGTTGGTGAATCCGGCACGCATACTCTCCGGATCATTTGCCGGATCACTGCTCTCACTGCCCATCAGCGACCATGTGCCTGAACTGATATAGAGCGCCTTTTCCTCCAGACAGGGAACGGCCATCACTGCAGACGCTGTGTCATGGGAAGCAACCATGACCACATCACAGTCAAAGCCTACCTCCCCGGCCACCTCCGGCCTGAGTCTCCCATTCAATGTCCCCGGCATCTGCGGCGGGAGGAAAAGATGCCCCGGTAAGCCACATCGATCGATCAAATCTTCATCCCAGCCGCCCGTATGTACATCCAGCATCTGGCTGGTGGAGGCAATGGTGTACTCCTGCTTTGCCTTTCCGGTCAGCAGGTAATTGTAATAGTCCGGAGTCATCAGCATAGACTTGGCACAGGGCAACTGTCGTCCACCCGGTGTCTGCTGCCCGGCTTCATTTATCTTCAGCGCCACCAGCTGATTCAGCGTGTTATAGGGCTGAAACGCAATCCCGGTCCGCTCGTAGAGTTCTTCCTGGCTGATGATGGGGTCCAGCTTTTCTCTGATTCCATCGGTGCGGTGATCACGGTATCCCACCGCCTCACCGATACGCTCCCCCTGCTCATTGATCAGCACGAAGTCCACGCCCCAGGTATCAATCCCCATGCTGACGGGAATTTTTCTGATCTCTTTACACCTCTTCAGCCCGTTCTTGATCTCCGAAAACAGGTACTCCGAATCCCAGCAGAGATGACCGTCTTTTTCTTTCATTCCATTCTCAAAACGGTACACTTCCTCCAGCTGCATCTTCCCGTTCTCCAAAAAACCGAGAATATGTCTTCCACTGGATGCGCCGATGTCGATTGCCAAATAGTAGGGCATTCCGCATACCTCCCCATATTCTTTTGATATAGTTATTTTAACATTGTCAAACCGGATATTCTTGTGATATAATCACTAAAAATAGTGAAATATTGACTTTCCGGCAACAATCCCCGGAAAACTGAAGCAATGCACATGAGTGAGCAGCAAATCGAAACCACTGATGATTGACGAGGATGACAGCACATGAACTCTTTTCTCTTTCACGAACCCAGACAGCACGGCACACCGGATTTTCCCTTTGAATACTATTATGTGGACAAATCCCATCCCCGCTACAACATGCCCTTCCACTGGCACAAGGAATGGGAGATCATCCATGTGCTGGAAGGAACATTTACGGCTCACGCAGACAATACGGTCTACACTGCTCACCCCGGAGATCTCCTGCTGATCAGGGACGGTATGCTCCACGGCGGCACACCGGACGATTGTATCTACGAATGTTTTCTGTTTGACTTACACGGGCTTTACCGCAATCTGGACATGGTGAAAAAGCACCTTCGGCCGATTTACCGGCAGCAAACCTTGCCGGATATTTATTATCCCGTGGGCAAATCCGTCAAAATTGACCACATCATCTCGGAGCTGTCAGCCATCTGCAGGTCAGTTTCCGCTTCCGATCCCGCCAAACCTGATCTCCCACTGGAGCTCTCTGTTCTCGGGGCCATCAGCCTGTTTTTTGCCACGATTCTCAACGAGGAACTGTGTACCGCCAATCAGATCCGCACCGCCGAAACCACCCACAAAATAGATTTGATCAAGTCCGTCTTCGAGTTTATCGAGCTTCACTATGCCCACTCGGTCACATTGAATGATCTTTCCGCCGTGGCCAATATGAACCCCAGCTATTTTTGCCGTTTTTTCCGTTCGATCACACACCAGTCCCCCATGGAGTATGTGAATATGTACCGAATTGAAAAGGCAGCCCAGATGCTGCATAGCACCGGGCTGCCCGTGACAAATATTTGTATGGAATGCGGCTTCAATGAATGCAGCAATTTTATCAAGGTGTTTAAGAAATATAAGGGAATGACACCCAAGCAATATCGAGACGCATAGTGCTCAACCACTCCTGTGATGTAAAAAGGAGTATATGCCACACTGGGCATATACTCCTCTGGTTTAAACAATGTTCATTCCCAATCAGATCTCATAGTCATCAAGCTCTTCGCTCAACAACGTACTCTCATACTTGGCCAGAATCACACTCTGGATCTTGTCTCTGGTATCTGAGTTGATGGGATGGGCAATATCACGGTATTCGCCGTCAGCAGACTTGCGGCTCGGCATGGCGATGAATAAGCCTTTCTCTCCCTCTATTACCTTGATATCGTGGACAACGAACTCGTTGTCCAGGGTCATGGAAACAATGGCCTTCATCTTGCCTTCTTTTGCCACTTTGCGCACTCTCACGTCCGTAATCTGCATGTCAAATCGTCCTCCAATCCTTGCGGATGCCTTTCTTCTCTGTCGTTATACTCTGTACTGGGACTTTTTCGCCACCACAATCTTAATGTCATCGGGAGTTCCCTTGTATACCGAGTTAGCCTCGATATTGCTGCGGCTCTCCACGATACAATTCTCAATCACCGTGTTGTCACCAATATAAATATCATTCAGGATAATGGAGTTACGAATCACACAATTGTTACCCACATATACCTTCTTAAACAGCATGGAATTTTCAATCTCACCGTTGATGATGTTTCCGCTGCAGATCAGACTGTTGCGGATCTTCGCTCCGGGGTTGTACTTTGCAGGTGCATTGTCATCCACCTTGGAGTGAACCTCGGGCTCCTGATGGAAGAAGTAATCGCGAACCTCTTTCTTCAGGAAATCCATGTTGGTCTGATAGTAAGCCTCCACGCTTGCGATGTTGCTCCAGTAGCCGTCCATCTGGTAAGCATAGATCTGCTTTACATTGCGATGGCGGATCAAGATATCCTGTACGAAATCGTGGCGCTCCTCCTCTGCACACTGCTCCAGCATCTCGATGAGCAGACGGCGGCGGATCACATAGATACCGCAGGAAACCAGATTGAGCTCGGTAGCCATCGGCTTCTCATCGAACTCTACCACACGGCCGTCCTCATCGGTCTTCAGTACACCGAAGCGGCTCAGATCGCCGCCTGCAGGGCTGTCGGTGCACACGAGGGTGATGTCGGCCTGCTTTGCAATGTGATAGTCCAGCACCTTATTATAATCCAGCTTATAAACGCCGTCACCGGAGGCGATCACTACGTAGGGCTCATGGCTCTCATAGAGGAAGCGGATGTTCTGATACATGGAATCCGCAGTTCCCTGATACCAGTTGCGGTTGTTAGGCGTAATCATGGGGGTGTATACATACAGGCCGCCCTGCTTACGTCCAAAATCCCACCACTTGGAGGAGCTTAAGTGCTCATTCAGTGAGAAGGAGTTATACTGCGCGATAACTGCCACCTTACTGATATGTGAATTGCTCATACTGCTGAGCGCGAAATCAATCGCACGATATCCACCAGCCACCGGCATCGCTGCGATCGCGCGGTACTGGGAAAGTTCTTTCATCCGTTTGCTGTTACCACCAGCAAGAATTATACCGATTGCCTTCATTATAATTCACCTGCCTTCTTAATATATCCACCGCTCTCAAGACAGTTGTCCGGATAATCCTCTGCGGTCGTCACACCGGAGATCGTCGTATTCTTGCCGATGCTCACATTATCGGGGATGACAGAGTGCTCACCGACGGTAACCAGATCAAAGGCATATACTTTCTGATCCAGCTTGCTGGGTGCGAACTCGCCTACGCCCATCTTAACATTTCTTCCGACCTTGACATCGTCTGCCAGGATCGCCTTGTTCAGACTGGAACCTGCACCGATCACACAGTTCTGCATGATGATGGAGTCTTTGATCTCTGCGCCTTCCTCAACCACAACGCCGGCGCCGATCACGGAGTTATATACTCGTCCGTAAATCTCCGCGCCCTCGCTGACTACGCTGCGCTCAACCACTGCGTTGGTACCAATGTACTGAGCGGGGTGCATATCACTGTTGGTATATACTCTCCAGAACTCCTCGTACAGGTTGAATGCGGGAACCAGATCGATCAGCTCCATATTTGCCTCCCAGTAGGAACCGAGAGTACCTACATCCTTCCAGTATCCCTGGAACTCGTAAGCGTAAGTAGGATTTCCGTTTGCGTGGCAATAAGGGATGATATGCTTACCAAAGTCGCAGCCGGGCTGCTCGGACAGCTTAATCAGCGCATCGCGAAGAACAGACCAGGTAAAGATATAAATACCCATGGATGCCAGGTTGCTTCTGGGCTGAGGGGGTTTCTCCTCGAACTCAGTGATCTTTTTATCTTCATCGGTGATCACCACACCAAAACGGCTGGCCTCCTCCATGGGAACCGCCATCGTGGCGATGGTGATATCTGCCCCTTTTGCCTTATGATAGTCGAGCATCTGCTCGTAGTCCATCTTATAAATATGGTCTCCGGACAGAATCAGAACATACTCGGGGTTATAATTCTCCATATACTCCAGATTCTGATAGATCGCGTTCGCCGTACCGCTGTACCACTCGCCCTTGGTGCTCGTCTCATAAGGCGGAAGCACGGTAACACCGCCATGGTTTCTGTCCAGATCCCACGGAATACCGATACCGATGTGAGAGTTAAGCCGCAGCGGGCGATACTGTGTCAGCACACCTACCGTATCAATCCCGGAATTGATACAGTTACTCAACGGGAAATCAATAATGCGATACTTGCCGCCAAATGCAACAGCAGGCTTCGCTACCATCTCGGTCAGTACGCCAAGACGGCTACCCTGGCCGCCAGCCAGAAGCATGGCAATCATTTCTTTTTTCATGATGTCAATCCACCCCTAGTTAAAATATGATAACTATAGTATAGCACAAAGCTTAGAATATGTGAACAACTTTTTTCAACATTTCAAATCTTTTTTGTGCATATTACAATAAACAACTTTTTTTATAAAAATTCGTCAAATTTCCCCCGGTTCAGGCACTTTTCGCAATATATCTGCTGCCAAAAGCAATAAAAAGAGGATCATGCAGATTATTTTTCCGGGCTGACTATTCATCGCATAATTCACATAGCCAAGATAAGGAATCGAAAATACCGTTTTCCCCCGAAAATTCTCCGGCGTGGTCGTGTATCCATCCGGCACATCATTCGCATCGCCTTTTGTCTCCATCCCTCTGTCGCTTATCCCTATCACCCGATGAGTTACCATGCTTCCTCCGGCCGTCTCAAAGGCGATCACATCTCCGACAGCAATAGATTCGAAGGCCGCTTTGCTATACACCAGACAGAGACTGCCCGTGCAGATTGTCGGTTCCATGGATCCGCTCATTACGATGTATGGCTTTATCCCGCCCAGCATGAGAACCAGTATGGCGGCTGCATACACAGCCGCCATCGTTATTATACCACTCAGTATGCCTCTGCACAGGTCTGTAATTCTCCCTGCGATTCCCTCAGTCCCTGCTGTCATTTGCTCTCCTTTTTCGCTGGATCATACGGACAGCAAATCCGAGAGACAAACCGGACAACAAAAAATATCCGCCGATCATGCGGCTGTCACCGGTATCCACACCATCCTCAGGCAGCAAAATCCTCTCCGTGGAAAAAATCCACTGCACCGCCTTGTTTTTCAGCGCATAAGCATTATCCAGTTCTGGCGGAACATAGATTGAGAACACCATTTTCCCCACACTCTCTGCAGGAATGGTCATCAGCACCAGTTCATCCGACAATTCATCCCCTCTGAGCGGTCCTTCATAAATCACCTGCGAATTCCCCTCCACCTCGGTCTCAATCATCAGCTGTATTTTATCGGTAACATCGGATGTGTCCTCCACAACGCTTCTGAAATACAGCCGGATAGGGCGATTACCGTTATTGATCAGTTTTGCACCATCGGTAAACTCGTCCCCCGGCATCAATTCAGGCAGATTGCCGAAAAAATTCTCCTCATTTACAATCAATTTATCCACCTCCCCCTGATAGTGTACGACAAATTTTTTATCAGACCTGCTGAGAATATGTATCTGACCTCCATCTGTAATCACCGACTCCTGAATCTCCACTTCTCCCCATGGATCTGCCGCTCCAATATCCGGCGTAATATTCCGACTTTGGATCGAATCTGCCTGAATCTCCCATGCGATTTCACTCCCAGCCTCCGTCTCACCAAAATCCTCCGGGATCCGCAGTCCTTCGCAAAAATTTACTGAACTGTTTGCCGGAAGCACGCGCTGATAGTAATAATATCCATCCTCCGCTCTGACCCATTCGTCGTCAATCCCGTACAGACAGGATTCATCCAACTGATCAGTCCCACGAAACCCGACGCGAACACGGATATAGCAGTCATTTCCCCGATTATGTATAATGGCAGCCCGAGACACATCCGTACCCGGCAAAAGCAACATATCCTCTTTGATCTGCGTTTCTCTCCCATGTTCATCCAGCTGTGTCTGCTGAAGATCAATACGGACCACACCGGTAGCAAAAGAATTGTTGGTTTCCGCTGTCGGCCGGGCCCAGATCATCGCTCCGGTACCTACCAAAATGGCGGACAAACCGATCAACAGCATCTGCACTGTCCACCCGACTCTCTTTTTCATGACTTATTCCTCCCGAAATATGCCCAGGCCTCATCACCTGTGGCAAAGCCGACAGCCTGACAGCTCTCTGCATATACCAATATGGAGAATTCCCCCAGCTGCTCCGGAGGTGCCTCCGGGCTGACCGTAACTGTCGTAAACAGATACGCGGTCAGCTCCTTTGGCATCACCTTGTACCGATAATAATAAAAACCATCTTCAGCACAATAGTTAAAATCCGTCGTATTCCAATCCAGACTGCAGTGTTGGCCTGTATTACTGTCCGAAAAAACAGCCTTCACCCGCACATAACATTCACTATGTCCAGAGTTTTCCACCCGGACTGATTTCGTAAATGTACTTCCCGGAGTCAATTCCTCCGGCGGATCGAACTCTTCCCGGATCTCAATCTGATTCCCACCGATGGTCAGGCGATTTTCTATCTGTTCTCCATCTGCCAGATAAGCGCTGACCGTCCCGGTCAATGCAGCGATTATTCCAATGAACAGGATCAGCCATGTCATGCGACACATTCTGCCAATACCTTTCATCACATCTACCTCCCTTTATTCCTTCACAACAGAGGGAGCCTGGTTGGATAAAACCATCCACACATCAGCCGGTGCGGTTTTTCCTCCATTGATATTGGTTGTCTGAATACCGTATGCCTTGATGATAATCTCCAGCGTTTTTCCCTCCAGGGCCTGATCCTCAACCACATTGGCGAGCGTTACCGTGTCAAACAATGCAGGAGTAGTGGATCCCACCGCCAGCTCAGTGCAATTTTCTGCATCTCCGTAGACATACAGATACGTCACGGTTTGGTCTGCCTCGTTCCGGGTGCCGGACATCTGATGCCAGCCGGGATTGACTGTGTAATGATAAAGCTCGGTATATCCGGCAGCATTTAATGTTCCGTCCTCATTCGCCGTGATCAGCGTTCCATACGGAATCACCACTTCCATGAATACAAACTCACTGTTTGCCCCATCATTGTAAATCTGAGGATTCTTTTTCACCGTCTGATTGGGCGTCATATCCTTTGCCGTGTCCGGATCCCAATCCGGCTCCTGAAGGTCCAGCGATATTCTGCCTACGGTAAATGTATTGGTGACAGCATCCCCATCCGTAAAGTAAGCAGAGATACTTCCCACGGCCAGTGCAGTTAACAGCAGGCATGCAAGCACACCCATATAAACCTTCTTTGTTCCTCTGTTCATCACCTTCATTTTTGCTGCCAGCATTCTCATCATTTTTTTCATTTTTCTTCTCCTTTTTAATTAATTTTCCAATTCTTTTCCAGTTTCCTGCTTTGTTTCCTCTGTTTGGCTTTCGTTTTTAATCTTTATTTTCCTTTGGATTTCAACTGACTTTATTTTCCACAAGGCTACTGTGTGAAAAACCTCCCTGCTCATACTTCCGATTGACAAACTCGGCACTTCCGCTGCCGGTCTCAGTCAGATCAAACACTGCAGCCTCACCGTTTATACTGCAGTTTGACAGCGAAATAATCTGATCGGTTTGATATCGGTTGGTAATCTCCTCTGTGGCCGTATATACTCCGGGCATCAGCCCATCAAAGGTCACCGTACAGGATACAAATCCATCTGCATCCGTATTTGCCTCCACATATTCCCGGGTGAAGAGCACCGCTCCATAGCAGAGCCGCTTATTCCCCAGCTGATCCGTTCCTTCCAGACGGAACAGAAACGCCGGATTCCCGTGATCAAATATGATCTCTGAGGCCCGGATCCGCTTTGTCAGCTGTACACTCCGGTCTGCCTGCTGCCTTTGGTATACCACCCGGATATGATGATTTTCCAGAATATCGGAAAACGTATATCCGGCAGAATACATGTCCCCTTCCACCTCCGTACCGTCAACCACAATGGATTCCAGGACGAAACCGCTATCAGGTCCATAGCATATGGTCTTCTCTGCTCCGGGAATAATTCCTGTCACCGCCGGATCGATCGTACCGTTTACCACCTCCGTAGTAATTTCGTACAGCGGAGTAAACTCCGCCACCGCCGATTCCACCTGCCCGCAAACCGATACATTTCCTGTATTTGTAATCAAATGCTCGCCGCTCAAATCGCTGTCCAGTCTGCAATTGATCACCAGCTTTGCGGTCTGTCCGTTATAGGTCATGTTTTTCAGATACGATGCAGAAAACGTATAGGTCACTTTTCCGATGGCGGCATTATAGTTCAATGTTCCTGCCGACGATGTGACATCCGTCTCATCCAGATACATGCCGGCAGACAAATATTCCACGCCCTCCGGCAGGGTATCATAGAATACGAGGGATCCATAGTAGCCATAGCCATCCTTCTGAATTTCCGAAAGCTTTTGCTCCAGCGCGTAAGAAAGCGTCTCCCCGGTCTGTACCTTTCCGCTGCTGACGCTTTTCGTCGGTGCCTGCGGTCTGGTCAGATTGGCCGGCGCAGCAGTAAAATAGAACCAGTAGTCGTGACCTCCATTGTATGTCGTCTGCGTCGTCATCGTCATTTTCCAGGTGGATGACTTTTGATAAAATCCCACACCGTGTACCATAAAGGTCCCGCCGGACCTGGTATCCTCATAATCGTTTCCTCCCGAATGAGGACCGCCGCTGTCAGCACAGTAATAGGCCCCGGCCAACTCGCCGTAAAAGGTCTGATCCAGTCCGAACAGCGAGCCGTCATCGATTCCGATATTTCCATGGGCCTGATCATATATCCTGACCGTAGTCTCCGCCTCTGCCCCGGAAAAGCTGATTCCCTCATAGGAACATCCCTTATAGTAACCGTGGGAGATCGAGCTGGCGATCAGCTGCGCATCTTCCTTCAGCGCGATGGGATTCCAGTTTTCATCGCAGAAGGTTATACTCACATCCGCCCTGCCCGGTGTTCCCTGAGCATATCCAAGCTTTCCTGAGCCTCCGTTTACCGTTCCGCCCATCCAGAAATTCTCATACAACGAAATTCGATTCGCGTTATAGGGATTACTGATCGTCACGACAGCATTTACCTGAATCCCGGCTACGTTCTGATCCGTATAAATGCGGCCCTCATAATAGGTTCCGATGTTCGAATACTTTACCGTCAGCTTTACATCTGACTCCAACGCCTGTCCATCGCAGGAAACAGCGATCATCTCCTGATTTCCTCCGGTTCCCTGATCATGAAGCACATCTGCTTTGATCACGCCATTTGACACGACAGTATTCTCAGAATCGAGCGCAAAACCCTCGCTCTCCGGCCCTGCCGTTCCCTGCCTCGGCACCAGATTTTCGATCTCGCCCAGCTGGTCAGGTGAAACATAATTGACCGTCACCTTTTCCGAGATCAACGCCGTACTCTGGGATTGCCGTACCATATTCTCCCACGCCCCGTGAGCGGCAACCACCTCCGGTTCTGCCTTTTCTGTTTCATTCAGCCCACTATATAACTCATGGGCCTTACTCAGCAGCGCAGAAACAGCCTCAGCATTGTCCGCTCTCAGGTAGGCCGGCAGTTCCGAAACGGTCTGCACATAGGCATCAATATCCTCCTGGCACACATCCCCCGTTTCTTTTGTCTCTTCCTCATCTTTTTCTTCCGTCCCCCTCTCCTCTGTCCCGACAGTTTCCGCAAATCCAGTGATGCAACCGCCGGGAATGATCAACAAGATGATTGTCAACCAAAACACCACTGCAATTTTTCTTCTTTTTCTCACCTGATTTTGTCCCCTTTCTCAATGACTAAATTTGTTATTTTTTTAATCACCCCCATTTTCAGGCGCACTTTCCCAGGCCCGGGCATCATTCCCCCAGACGAACAAAATGCGTTTTTCATTTCTCTGATTCCTGTCTGAAATCGACCAAGAATATCTGTGACGGGTGCCCCTCCGAACGGAACACAGTACACCCTGGTATGATATGTAATCCGCGTAAGACGAACGCCCCGCGAATGTAGAAACAATATAACCCCTAAGTTCATATTTGTCAAGCCGAACAAACTTTCGCTGTCAAATCACTACTGTTTGTGTGGAACCCACACTTTTTTCACTATTTTTCTTTTTATTTTCCATGTATTACAGACTTTTTTGCTTTTACCACTGGTAATTACAGGATAAACGTGTTATAATGAAAGATAATCATTTATTTTTAACTATTTTGACCCATAAGGAGAATCATCATGAACCTGACAACCGTACGCAGTATTTTCAAAGACACTGAGAAATATATAGACAAGCCGATCTCCATCGGCGGCTGGGTACGTTCCAATCGCGCTTCCAAAAACTTCGGTTTCCTGGTAGTCAGCGACGGAACCTTCTTCAACACCCTGCAGATCGTATATCACGATGATATGGAGAATTTCGCAGAGGTATCCAAATTAAACGTAGGCGCGGCCGTTATCGTGGAGGGTACCCTGATCGCTACCCCCGAGGCAAAGCAGCCCTTCGAGCTGCAGGCGACCTCTGTTCTGGTGGAGGGCAAGTCAGCCAGCGATTACCCCATGCAGAAAAAGCGCCACTCTCTGGAGTACCTGCGCACCGTCTCCCACCTGCGTCCCAGAACCAACACCTTCCAGGCAGTGTTCCGCGTTCGCTCCCTGATCGCCCACGCGATCCACACCTTCTTCCAGGAGCGTGACTTCGTCTATGTTCACACTCCACTGATCACCGGCAGCGACTGCGAGGGTGCAGGCGAGATGTTCCAGGTGACCACCATGGACCTGAACAACGTGCCTAAGACCGAGGATGGAAAGATCGACTTCACTCAGGACTTCTTCGGAAAGCCCACCAATCTGACCGTCAGCGGCCAGCTGAACGGCGAGACCTTCGCCATGGCCTTCCGCAATATTTACACCTTCGGCCCTACCTTCCGCGCCGAGAACTCCAACACCACCCGCCATGCGGCTGAGTTCTGGATGATCGAGCCCGAGGTTGCGTTTGCCGACCTGAATGACAACATGCAGCTGGCAGAGGACATGCTGAAGTATATCATCAGCTACGTGCTGGAAAAAGCTCCCGAGGAGATGCAGTTCTTCAACTCCTTCATCGACAAGGGCCTGCTTGACCGCCTGCACAATGTTCTGGAGAGCGATTTCGGCCATGTGACCTACACCGAGGCCATCGAGATTCTGGAAAAGAACAACGACAACTTCGATTACAAGGTATTCTGGGGCTGCGACCTGCAGACCGAGCACGAGCGCTACCTGACCGAGCAGGTATTCAAACGCCCTGTATTTGTAACCGATTACCCGAAGGAGATTAAGGCCTTCTATATGAAGCTGAACGAGGACGGAAAGACCGTAGCCGCTATGGACTGTCTGGTTCCCGGCATCGGCGAGATCATCGGCGGAAGCCAGCGTGAGGATGACTACGATAAGCTGGTTGCCCGCATGAACGAGCTGGGTCTGAACACCGAGGACTACGACTTCTATCTGGATCTGCGCAAGTACGGCTCTGCACGCCACGCGGGCTTCGGTCTGGGCTTTGAGCGCTGCGTCATGTACCTGACCGGCATGGGCAATATCCGCGACGTACTGCCCTTCCCCAGAACAGTAAATAACTGTGAGCTGTAGTCCCAGCTGCCGTTTACCGACATCATTTACAAAAACAGCTGTCCTACCGATAACATTGGTATGACAGCTGTTTTACAATTACCTATTCTCAGGATATCCCCACATATTTTGCAATCTATCCCATAATTTCTTCTGCGGTATAATTAAGCGTATACTCGCATCCCTTATCATATACATACGCTCCCCCAATCGGATATCCTGGCTGGACGCACCGATCAACAAGTCATATGTCCCCGGCTCCAGATACACCTTCGCAAAATCCTTCAGCTCCTTCTCAGGCTTTGACACCGTGCTTATCCAATCAGAAATGTACAGCTGCACAACTTCTTTTCCCGCGACTGAGCGATATTTTTCACTTTGCAGGAAATGCGAACCCCATCTTCTTCCTCCTTCACGGTCAGAGCGCAATAAGCAAAGCTTGTATAATACATTTTGTGGGCTCATTTTCTTCCGATCCACATTTTTCCAATCTCCACAAGCCTGTCCTTGGCATAGGGAAGAAACTCCTTGTACGCCTCACAGAAATAATTCTTTCCGATGCCGGCACCCGCCTCAGGCTCTCTGTCTCTCCGACAACCTCCCCTGCACAGGTAACCCCAGGGACAAGTCAGGCATTCCTCCTCGTGTTTTGCGGAAGCCTCCACAAAGCCGATCTCCGTGCGTCTCCGATCAAAATCCCCGAAGTCATCGGTCATCAGATTGCCCAGACGGTAATCATCGAGAACATAGAAATCACATGGATAGATGCTGCCGTCGGCCTCCGCCACATAGCTGGGCATGCAGTACCCCAGAAGCGTACAGGTCTCCGGACGATACCCGGCCAGCATCCCCGCCAGATTTTCAAAATAGCGATTGTACACATAATTTTTCCGGGACATATCCTCGTACCAGAGGTCAAACAGCCGTTTCAAAAACTTTCCGTATTTCTCCGGTGTCAGGGAATACTCCATCTTTCCACGAAGCTCGCCCAGCGGATCAAGGCAGGCGATATACTGCTGATAGACAATATTGTTTTTTCGGAAAAACTTATAGATCCGTCCGATCTCGTCCGCCGTGTGTCCGGTGACCACCGTGAGGACATTGAACTCCACTTTGTATTTCTTAAACAGACTGATAGCGTTCATTACCCGGTCGAAGGTTCCCTCTCCCTTACCGTCCTTGCGGTAGCGGTCGTGAATATCCTTGGGCCCGTCAAGGGAGATACCGATCAAAAAGCCGTGCTTCGCAAAGAACTTTGCCCACTCCTCGGTGATCCCGTAGCCGTTTGTCTGAAGAGCGAAGGACACCTGAAGCCGTTTCGTATTATACTTTTCGATCAGCGTCATCAACCGCTGGTAATACTCCAGACCGATCAGCGTCGGTTCTCCGCCCTGGAAAGAGAAGGTAATGCTTCTCTCCGCAGCCTGCAGACCTTTTTTGACCATCATCTCCTGCACTTCCGGCTTCATCATGCCGTAGCTTCCGGTCTCGCGGTTACACATCTCATCGGCATAAAAACAATATTCACAGCGCATCTGACAACTGCCGGATGCGGGCTTAATCAGGATATTAATGGGAGGCATGAGTGCTCCTTTCAGCCGTATTTCCATCTGCATTTGCAGTTTCATCCCACGGCTTTCCAGTATTTTATTTCAGCATATCTTTATGGGGTTTTCCGTCTTACGCACCAACAGTTATATCAATATAATTCTACGGGTTTCCCTTTGCTGCAAGCTTCTGACGCTTCTTTAATTTCTCTTCCTGCATTTTTTCTTTGTGCATGATAAAGAGCTCCTCCGTGGCAAAGGACAGCTTCGTCACCACATTCTGCAGGGTCGGATAACAGTAGAAAGAATCGTTCTCGATGGAGATATCCACACAGTCACAGGGTTTTATGTACACATAGTCGTACTCCACATGAAGGCCGTACATGCCCTGCGCAGGGCGATGGATGCAATAGTCCTCGCCGTTATAGTGACCCTTAATGGTGAATCCGGTTTCATCATGGGTCAGTGTGGCCTTGCCAAGATTCCGGAAACGCCAAGGCTCAGGCAGGGAATAAACCTCCACCTCGTCCTCAAAGTGATAGCTGCCCTCGCGTACCTGTCTGCGCACCTCGGAGCGCTCCCACTCAAACCAGTCGGGGATGTGGGTAAACTCAGTCTCTCCCTCCAGTGCATGGAGCTCGCCCAGCTCGTCCATCTCCCACCGCTTGCCGCAGGCTTCACAGAAGATTTCCGTGCCCTTGCTGTTCATCCGGCTCTCTGTCTTACAGTGGGGACACTGATAGAGAACCTTGTGCAGCCCCTGTGCGCGGAAAGGCTCGGTGATACGGATATTGTTTTTCTTCTGCCACTCATACTCATTATAGTAGAATGCCTCACGAATCTTCTCGTTGATCTCGTCGGCACTGAGTTTCTTTACTTCCTCCGCCGTCAGAATACCGGTCAGGGTGGAATGGAGCTTTACCTTTCTGGCGTGATCGTGATCCCAGAAAGGGGTATGCAGATAGTTTCCGTGATGGAGAAGCACTGCCACCGGCACGCCGCACATTTTCACCATCTTTCCGAGGGAATCGGGCAGGATCGCCGTCGTTCCGATAGGGGTGTAGCGCGCCTCTGGATACAGAGACACCACGCTCTTTAACTCTTCGAAGCAATATTTGATGGAGCGGACCAGACTGATATCCGTCGTAAATTTGCGCTTACAGAGACATCCCAGCCACTCCATCAAAAACGGTCTGCGGTAATAGCCGTCGATGGTCGCAATGTTGTTTACCGAGTTAGGGTAGGTCGCAATGGCATTGAGATAAAAATCCACAAAATAGTGATGGTTTGACAGCAATAAATAGGGACGCTCAAAGCCCTCCATATTGATCTTCTCAACCTTGTAGGGCTGAAAAGCCATGATCACCTTACTGCCGGCCCACAAAATGAAGGTAAATAATTTCGCCTGCCGCAGCGGTTTTTTCGTCGTATCATAGGGTTTTACCCACTTACTGTACTTTACTTCCATTTCTCTCTCCTTATCAGAACATCGCCGCCTGTGTATGTATTTAGTCTACCAAACCTCGTTCATTCTGTCCAGTGGTTATTATGGAAAACAGCCGCACCTTAATCGGTGCGGACCGCCCTCACTTGTATCACTTATCTAGGAATAATCAGATTACCGAAAATACACGGTGGTGTTCGCAACTGCAGATGCACCGGAAACCAGATAGCGTACAAAGAAGAAAGGATCATATGCAAGAGCAACGGGAACATGAGTAGCCTCAAAGCGCTTGAATACGAAGGGCCAAATACGGAAGTCGGTCCTGAACAGAGCATCAACCATACAATTTCGGGACAATCATTTCCACTTGTGAATTTGTTACTGCAGTGCTGACGCATGCCAGGGAATCCAGATCGTCATCCTTGTCCCCACACCCTTATAACTCAGCACCTCGATTCTTCCGCCATGCCGATCAACGATCCACTTGGCGATCGCCAGGCCCAGACCGCTGCCCTTTGTACTTCCTCTGGCATCCTCTCCGCGGAAAAACCGCTCAAACATATGGGCAGCTTCTTCTGCCTCCAGACCGATTCCTTCATCCTGTACACTGATTCCGATCTCGTTTCTGCTCCGAGCCGTTTCCAGCTTTAAGGTAATCAACCCACCAGCAGGAGTATATTTCGCCGCATTTTCCATCAAAATCCTTACAGCCTGCTTCAACATGGCCGCGTCGCCGTAAGCACGCAATCCCGGCTCAGCCTTCAAAACGTACCGATGAGTCTCATCGATCATCTCTGACTCCTCGCGGATTTCCTTCAACATCTCCGATATATCTACCGGTGCCAACGTAAACTGCTGTCGTCCCCGATCTCCTCTCGCCAGAAACAATAACTGATCCACCAACGTCTTCATGTGGTCGGCCTCCTCGCGGATCGCGTGAACAGACTCCTCCAGTGTGGTGCGGTCATTCATCCCCCAGCGCTCCAACATACTGGCATAGCCCTGGATTACCGCGATCGGTGTCCGCAGTTCATGACTGGCATCATCCACAAATCTGGTCTGTTCGCGATAGCTTTCCTGCAGCCGCTTCAGCAAGTTATTGATGGCATTTTCCAGCCCCATCAAATCCTTATCTCCAATGTGGACTGAAGCCTCAGAAAGGCTAATCTGATCGATGGCATCCTCCAGATTTTGTATCTGCTGTTCATCAATTCCCTGGGCCGAGATTCTCTCCGCTGTCAGGGCGGCATCATCGATGGGACGCATATACCGTCGGAGCTGACGACTATGTTTCATCCATCCAAGCAGCCACCCCAATACTTGAAATCCAAACAGGGTCACGATGACCGGAAGAGCATACTGCAAAAAAGCCCCCACAGAGACGGTCACCTTCTCTGTGGCTCCAGCCGGTACAAAGGTATAGCCGACACTGATGAGCCGATCCCACCAGCCCGCACTGTCCACATATACGATGTTTCTTACCCGTTCCACTTCAATGGGTCCGTACTGTCTCTCCGCCGCAGCACACCAGCTGACAACACCCACACCCAGCAGCAAAATATCCTGAAACATCATACTCCATAGTCGGTCGTTCTGAATATAGGCATTGATTTTCCATACGATCGAAGATGTTTTTCTTATGCCCATAAGCTACCTCTCAACCATTATCTTTGATCACATATCCCACGCCCCGCACCGTCTGAATCAGCTGAATTTTGTAAACATCATCAATTTTCTGACGCAGATAGCGCACATAAACATCCACCACATTTGTCTCACCAAAATAGTCGTACCCCCATACGCGGTTGGTCAGACTGTCCCTGGACATGACAATATTTTTATTTTCCAAAAGAGTCTGCAGCAAAGAAAACTCCCGGCCGGTCAACGATATCTGTTCTCCCCTGCAGACGACAGTGTGGGCCTCCACATTAAGCGAGACCTCCCCCGCAGTAAGTACAGTGCACGGTTGTACCGCCCGCCCTTTTGAGGCCTTGCGCAGCGCCAGACGTATTCTGGCCAGCAGTTCCTCGATGGCAAATGGTTTGGTCATATAATCATCAGCGCCCATCTCCAGTCCACTCACCTTATCCATCACCGCATCCCTGGCGGTCAGGAGAATCACCGGCATATCCGAAGTTTTTCGCAGCCGCCGCAGTACCTCCAGACCATTTAATACCGGAAGCATGATATCCAGAACCATGAGATCATACTCACCGCTCTCCGCCATGAACAGTCCAGTCCGTCCGTCTGCTGCCTTTCCGGTCTGATATCCCTCATGGATCAGCTCCAGCTCTACAAACCGCGCAATTTTTTCTTCATCCTCCACAATCAATATCGATGCCATCTGCGTTCCTCTCCACTGTTGAGTTCCTCGTTTTCACTGCAACGATCCGAAACGATTCAGATCAGTCTACCTCTAATCCGCCTATTTTTTCGCATTACCCTCACTGTCGTTTTTCTGACTGTCATTTTTCTGACCTTCTTTTACCTCACGGACCAACTCCTGTGCAAAATCCGTGGCCTTGCTCATGGTATCATTAATCGAGTCGTTGCCTAAATCCCTGCCCTGGAAAGAATATCTCAAATCAAAAAATAATCCTGCAATCAGTATAATCAGCGTCAGCCAGAAAGCCCCCAGCGCCAACAGCACCAAGATCAGTACGGGAAATCTGACCAGCACCTCTTCCTTTTTGCTCACGACAAAGGAATTCCTGAGACTTTTGTGAAAGAGTTCCACCAGCTTATCCCAAATCTTTTGAAACACCTCTTTTCCGGTACTCGTGCCGTTTCCGCTCTCTCCCCGGGAGGCAGTCGGATTTACCTGTTCATACTCCTGCCGGTAAGTCCTTTCCGTGGATGCCTTCGCCCCCTCCATGTTCATCTGTCCGGTCCTCCCCTGACGTTCCAGTTCGACCATCGTGTCAAGCAGATCCCAGTTGTTCCGCTCAAGCGCTGCTTTGGCCTCTTCCATCGTAACGTTGGCCTTTTCACAAACCTTTTCCACCATCTCAATCCGTTCCATATCAAATCCTCCTCGCCCGACGGCGCATAGTCTCCCACAGTCTTCCTCAACCATTTTCCCCGGCTGACCTTCCTGCGGTTTACAGTCTTTAATATACACCGTCAAGATTAAAGAAAAAGGGAAGAAAAATTAAAATCCGATTAGAAATCGCTGTAATCCTTCGGGTCAAGCCACTTTTCCAGTCCCAAAAGAAAAATCTTTTTGTCAAGGCCGCCTCCGTAGCCGATGAGACTTCCATCCTTTCCCACTACACGATGACAGGGGATGATGATTGAAATCGGGTTATGTCCCACAGCACCGCCCACTGCCTGTGCTGCCATTCGCTTTTTCCCAGTCTCTGACGCAATCTGCGCTGCGATATCCCCGTATGTCCTGACTTCCCCATAAGGAATATCCAGAAGGATCTCCCACACTCTCCGTCTGAATGCAGACCCCTCCGGTGCCAGCGGCGGTATAAAATCCGGGATATCGCCCGAAAAATAAATATCCAGCCAGCGCTTCGTCCGCGCAAATGCAGAGCACGCTCCAGGCTCAGGACTCTCATCCAGCGAATCCGCGTAATAATGCTGACCCTCGATCCACAAACCTTTGAGCACATCCCCGTCGGAGGTCATCGAAATTCTGCCCAGCGGAGAATCATAGGAATCCATATACAGTTTCGTTTTCTTATCATTTTTCATTCTTATGTCGTTTTTCGTTTTTATGTCGTTTTCCATTTTCACACCTATCCTTTTCACCGTATCCCCTGTTTCCACCCACTATACCTGTTCTTTTTCGTTCTGTCAATTCCCTTTCGCAATTTTATCGAATATTTGTTCGATTATTCTTGTTGACATCCGGGTGATTTACGGGTATACTATGGTCAAAGGAGATCAGACATGGGCGAACCGATTATTTATCATATTGATGTAAACAGCGCTTTTCTTTCCTGGGAGGCCAGCTACCGGATCAATCAACTGGGGGACTCGCTGGATCTGCGTGACATCCCCTCTGCCGTCGGCGGCAGTGAGGAGCAGCGCCACGGTATCGTTCTGGCCAAGTCCACCGCTGCCAAGCGTTTCGGTGTCCGCACTGGAGAACCTTTGGTCAAAGCCCGTCAGAAGTGCCCTGAACTGGTAGTCGTTCCGCCGAATTTTGATCTTTACGTACGCAATTCCCGGGCGTTCATGGACCTGCTCAGGGAGTACGCACCGTCGGTAGAGCCCTTCAGCATCGATGAGGCCTTCTGCGACATGACCGGAACCGAACTGCTTTACGGCTCCCCGGTAGAGTTTGCACATACCCTAAAGGATATGATTTCCTCCAAACTGGGCTTTACGGTCAATATCGGGATTTCTAACAATAAGTTTCTGGCAAAGACTGCCTCTGATTTTGAAAAGCCTGATAAGGTACACACCCTTTTTCTATCTGAAATGAGGGATAAATTCTGGCCGCTTCCCATCGGTGATCTGCTCTACGCCGGACGTTCTTCCTTAAAGACATTCCAGCATCTGGGGATTAAAACCATCGGGGACCTGGCCGCCTCGGATCGTCAGCTTATCATGTCTCATCTGGGCAAACACGGCGGTCAGCTCTGGGATTACGCAAACGGCCTCGATCACGATACCGTAACGGTCCACGAGGCATCAAACAAAGGCTACGGTAATTCCCAGACCATCCCCTTTGATATTACCGACAGAGCCACTGCTCTGCGTTTCCTGCTGTCTCTCTCAGAGACTGTAGGTTCCCGTATCCGGGCAGACAGCGCACACATTTCCACCATCTCGGTATCACTGGTGGACTACGAGTTCCATCACTCATCCAGACAAATGACCCTGTCCTCCACCACCAATTTGACGGAGACGATATACCATTCTGCCTGTACGTTGTTTGACCAACTCTGGGACGGCACCCCCATCCGCCAGCTTGGTGTGCACACCAGCCATGCCACAGATACTGCATACGAGCAATATGATTTATTTAATCTGCAGCGTTCAGAAAAATTGACCAGACTTAACGCCGCTGTCGATTCTATCCGCACCCGTTATGGTGAAGATTCCCTGAAACGGGCATGCTTTGTCGGCTCAGATGAGAGTCACATGAGCGGCGGCCTCAATAAAGCCAAACGCAACACAAGGGAGGTTCCATCATGAAAAATCCTGTCGCACTGATCACCGGTGCCTCCAGAGGTATCGGCAGAGAAATCGCTATCACACTGGCCCGTCACGGCTATGACTGTGTGATCACCTGTGTCCGAAGGCAGGATGATCTCCTCGCAGTTTGTGATGAGATCACCGCCTGGGGTGTATCCTGTCATCCGTTCATCGGCGATTTAGGCGTTTGGGATGAATGCTGTCGTCTGTTCGACGAGCTCAGCGCTCGATTCCATCGTCTGGATGTGCTGATCAATAATGCCGGTATTTCCCACATTGGCCTGCTGCAGGATATGACCCCCGATGAGTGGCATCACCTTCTCCAGACAAACTTAAGCAGCTGCTTTTACTGCTCAAAACTGGCTATTCCGCTGATGCTGAGAGAAAAACGAGGAAATATACTGAATATCTCCAGTGTCTGGGGAAATGTAGGCGCCTCCTGCGAAGCAGCCTACTCAGCTACCAAGGGGGGGATCAATTCTCTGACCAAAGCACTGGCCAAAGAACTGGCGCCCTCCGGCATCCGTGTAAATGCCATCGCCTGCGGTGTGATTGACACGGAGATGAATCGTTGTTTTTCAGATGAGGAGCGGGATACCCTCCAGTCTGAGATCCCCATGGGGCGCTTTGGCACGCCCTCCGAAGTCGGATCATTCGCCTATGCACTGATTAGCCAGTCACCTTATCTGACAGGCCAAATCATAACTTATGACGGAGGCTGGATCTGATTTACCGCAAATAAAAAGGAGCGTTTATGCGCATTATTCATACCGGTGACCTGCACCTTGACACTATCTCGGAAATTTCATCAGGATCAAAGGCGATTTCGTCAGGATCTTCTTCTGCCCAGCGCTGGCGCACATTTCAGCGATTGATCTCCTACACTAATGATTGGGCGGCAGATTTGCTGCTCGTCAGCGGAGATCTTTTTCACCGTCAGCCCAACCTGAGACAGCTGCGGGAAGTAAACGGACTATTTGCCGACCTCGTTCACACTCAAGTAGTGATAATCGCCGGAAATCATGATTTCCTTTCCCCCGGCTCACCTATGGCAGACTACCCCTGGTGTGATCATATCACACTTCTTCCCACTGATCCTGACAGCCGGATTGCCTTTCCAGAACTAAACACTGTTGTTCATGGATTCAGTTATTCCTCCTTTCAAACAGAAAAGCCGTTTCCCGACGAAGTGTCCGCTCCCCAGGATGACCAGTATCACATTTTGATGCTCCACGGCGGGGATGCGCTGCATCTCCCGCTGAATTTTTCTGTCTTGGAGCATTCTGGCTTTGATTACATTGCCCTTGGGCATATCCATAAACCCCGTATCTTCCCCGGCAGGCAGATGGCATATTGTGGCTCCCCGGAGCCACTGGATCACACGGAAACCGGAAACCATGGCTTTATGCAGCTTGATCTCACTCCAAACCGGACCCAGCTTTCCTTTGTACCATTTTCCCATACCCGCTACATTCCGCTATCTCTTCAGGTGACCCCCGAGGATACATTATTCTCTCTTCGAAAGGCTCTGTTCTCGCGGATTTCCAAGGGTTCTCATGGAGATTTGTACTCTGTAACCTTCACCGGAACCAGACTTCCGGAGATATCCATCTGTTCGGAAGCTTTTTCCGATTTGCCGCAGATATATGAAATTCTCGATGACACAGCTCCTTGGTATGATTTCTGCACCTTGCTTAATCAACACCGTTCAGATCTGGTCGGACAATATATTCGATCATTTCTTCCTTCCGGTTCTTCTGAGGAAGAACTGGACGAAGTGCACAGACAAGCATTGTATATCGGACTTCAGGCACTATTAGATACCGCCGGAAACTAATTTTCTCTGCTACTAATAATAGATAGGAACCATTATGATTTTACAGCAACTTCACATTGATGGGTTTGGCAAGCTGGCCAATCTGGACTTGACCTTCTCGGAAGATTTAAATTTAATTTGTGGTGATAATGAGGCTGGAAAGTCCACGCTTTGCAGTTTTATTTTTCATATGCTTTATGGCTTGGAGCGCAGTCGAGGACGGGCATCACGCTTTGATGCATATGTCCATTTCCTCCCCTGGCACGCTACCGCCTACGGTGGCACCCTCACATTCACAGCGAACGGTGCGTCATGGTTTCTGGAGCGGAGTTTTCTTTCCGACACTCGATTCACGCGTCTTACACGTTTGGATGATGGAGTGGTCATGCCCCATGGCGAAACCATGTTGGCGCAGTTACTCTCCCAGGTGAACGGCGCCGCTTATCGCGCTATGTTTCATATTTCCGGGCAATCCAACTCTGATATCAACGCACTTTCTGGCATCCTGCGTCAATACACCCAGAACCTTCCAGGAAGTGGCTCCATGACCTTTTCCGCCTCACAGGCCCTCCAGAACCTGAAGCGCCAAAAGAAGGAAGCTCTTGCTGAACTATCCGGTGCAACCTCCGGCGATCTCTTTTGTGTGACCGAGGAACTCCATGCGCTTCAGACCAAACTCCATGAACAGGCTGGTTTCGATGACATCCTGGTTCAGGAAGCGCCTCCTCAGCATGCGACTCTTTACCATTTCGGAATCGTAGTGACGGCGATCAGCTTTCTGTTTTTGCTGCTTGGCGTTTACTTTCTGTTTTGCCCGCCGTTCTCCAAATCGACATCCCTGTCGATTGACTACCTGCCTGCCGCGCTTTCATTTCTGGCAGGCCTGTTTGGCATGCTGTTTATGATTCGTAAAAAAAGCTCCTTGGATTGCGTCACTGACTTTGATGAAGTGCATTCTCTTTCCGCTGAGAAAGACGAATATTCGTTAAATAAATCCCTCTCTCACTCCCTTGATGAATTACAATCCCTGCTCGGCCGCATAGACATACTTAACGCAAAAAAACTTTTGCTGGAAAAACAGCTCCTCTCTGATGAATCATTATCTCAGAAGATAGATGCCCTTCAGTTGGCCATTGATACCATTTCCGATCTGTCTTCGGAGATTCATCACACGTACAGCCCCGATCTGCAGCGCACCTTTATTCGCCATGCATCTGCCCTGACCGGGAGGCTGTTTTCCCAACTATTGATTGATGAGTCTTTTCATTTCTCTCTGATAGAGGAGGGACGACTTATCCCTATCGACGGTTTAAGCCGCGGCACCGTAGAACAGCTCATGTTCGCATGCCGCCTTGCCTCTATGGAATTGCTTTTCCCCGGCGCGGAGCTTCCGCTTTTGCTGGATGACATTTTTTCTACCACCGATGATTCACGTCTTGCAGTCCTTCTGGCAAGACTAAGCGCTGATTATCCCGGCCAAAAGCTAATTTTCAGTTGCCAAAAAAGAGAGGCTGCGATCCTCTCGCAGCACTCTCTTCCTTATCATCTGATTCAATTATAAACAATATCAGCTCTCTACGATTTCGAGAACGTCCATAGGACAGGCCTTTACGCAGATACCACATGCAATACACTTGCTGGGATTTTTCTCCCCTGCAACCATAACGCCAAAGGGACAGGCAGCTACACACTTTCCACAGTTTACACAAAGCTTCTTGTTGATCATGTAAACACCCTTTGCGTTCTGGGTGATAGCACCATGCTCACAAACCTTTGCACACTTTCCGCACTGAACACACACCTGTGTCTTAACCTTCTCTTTTTTCTCTACAATGTGGATGCAGGACTTGTCCGGATCAAACATCTTATAAAATGCTTCTGAACAGGCAACCTCGCACTGAAGGCACGCCATACATGCATCCTGATTCGTTACTTTCAATTTTTTCATCTTGTATCCTCCATTTGCTTGAAGTAATTTAGTGACGATTTTCTATTAGTATAGCAAACATTCCCCAAAAGGGCAATCTGTTTCGATGTTCATTTTTTGATTCAATCAAATTTCTTTTTCGTTTTGCAAATCAAACAATCATCATCACCAGTTCAATATTTCAGTTTACCTACCATGGCAATAAACTCGCGATTATTCCTGGTCTGGCTGAATAGATTCAATACACGCTCGACTGCTTCGTCGCCTTTACCTTCACCGGTAATCTTGTGGACCAGATCAACTGCTCCACGCTCCTCCGGCGTCAACAGAAGATCATCACGTCTGGTTCCAGATTTCTGAATATCGATAGCCGGGAAAATACGCTTCTCCGAAAGCTTACGGTTCAATGCCAGTTCCATATTACCGGTACCCTTGAATTCCTCAAAGACCACATCATCCATGCGGCTTCCGGTATCCACAAGTGCAGTCGCCAATACAGTCAAGCTTCCACCCTCGCGCATATTTCGGGCTGCGCCAAAAAATCGCTTAGGCATATAGAGAGCTGCTGGGTCAAGACCGCCCGACAAGGTTCGTCCACTGGGGGCCACTGTCAGATTATACGCTCGGGCCAAGCGTGTGATGCTATCCAGCAAAATCATAACATCCCGTCCATGCTCCACCAAGCGTTTCGCCCTTTCCAATACCATCTCCGATACTCTCTTATGATGATCAGGTAATTCATCAAAGGTAGAATAAATTACCTCAACATTTTCACCTTCGATGGACTCCTTAATATCAGTCACTTCCTCCGGGCGCTCATCAATTAGCAGAACAATCAAGTGCATGTCCGGATGATTAATCGTGATCGCCTTGGCAACATCTTTTAACAAGGTTGTCTTTCCGGCCTTAGGCGGTGATACAATCATTCCGCGCTGTCCTTTACCAATAGGCGAGAGCAAATCAACGATTCGCATCGCCTTGGTTCCACCGGGACGCTCCAGGTGCAAACGACAATTCGGAAATATAGGGGTTAAATCTTCAAAGTTTGGTCTGGTTTCAAGGACTGAGGGCGGATATCCATTCACCTGTGTCAAATATAACAGTGCCGCAAATTTTTCCGCGCTGGTCTTGATCCTTCGCATTCCGGTGATGATATCGCCGGTCTTCAAATTAAAGCGTCGAATCTGAGAGGGCGCAACATAAACATCCTCGTCGCCAGGCAGATAGTTAGCCGACCGAATAAATCCGAATCCATCCGGCATAACCTCCAGAATCCCCTGTGCCACAATTCCGCTGTCCAATGCCTGAAGATCCTCACGGCAATCATTTTCTGCGCTGTTTGCTGTACCGCCTTCTACACTATTCTCAGAGACAGTCTTAGCTTCCACTGCTCCTTCGGCGGTCGCTTCCGAAGTAACAGCTGCTGTTTCGGTGTCAACAGACTGTTCCTTGATCATCTGCTCCTTAGCCATCTCCGCACGCTGTCCAGTCATCTCATTTTTCACAGCCGAATCACTATAGGGAACAATATTTGCATCCTGAACCAGCTTATCTGCCTGTTCAGTCTGAACCACGTCCCCCTCCTCATTCCGGATATATTGGGCGCGATTATTGTAAGGTCGCCGTTCCTGCCGCTGATTATAATCATAAGGCCTCTGGGCGCGATTCATCCCCTGTCTCATCTGCTGGGACTGAGGTCGGCGCATATTTCCGGAAGCCCTCTGCGCAAATTCAGAATTTCGAGGCCTGTATTCTCTGGGACGTCGCACCTCCCCATCCTGACTTTGCACCGGTGTAGGCATCACAGTTTTTCCGGTTTCTTCCGTCATATTATTTTCTCGCTGCTCATCTTTTTTTTCAGCGACGGGCTCGCCCGCATTTTCATCACTTCGAACCTCAATATGTTCTGTTTTTTCGGGAGCCACCGCCTGACTTCGTACCCGCTCCTCATGTAACTCGCACAAACGATCAATCAGCTCCGCTTTTCTCAACGTACTGATATTTTTCAATTGGTTCTCCTTTGCAATTGCCTTCAATTCAGAAAGCGGGAGTGTTTCCAGTTTCTTTCTCATGCTTTTCTCAACTTTCTATATCTTTTATTTCATTCTTTACGGGAAATATAAAGGCCCTTAAATCAGGTAAGATAGGTATTAATGATCTAATGTATTTATTATACATCATTTTTTTCAAAATAGGAAGTCCTTTTCTGCCATATATTAAAATATTTATCGACAAATCCGAACAAAACCCGGCAAAAGATCTCACCATCCTTCGCCGGGTCATATGATTCTATTTCTCCAAGGCAGACTGATAAATCTCAACCAGCTTACAACCAGTCTCATAAGTTAAACGAAGAAAAGCTCTCTGCAATTCCCCCTCTGCTCCCTCCCCCACTTTCGGGGTCTCGAAGGTCATATCTCCGTCATAACCGATTTCCGCCAACACCGGTATCAGCTCATACCAGTTAATTTCACCCATAAACGGCAACAAATGCTCATCTCTCAAGCCATAATGATTGTCATTGATGTGCAGATTTTTCAGGCGATGTCCAACTGCCTGCAATGCTCTGACCTGATCAAACTTCATCTGATTCGCATGACCGGTATCCCAACAAACTGCAACCATCGAGTCATTATAGCTGTCTACAAGCCGAATCAGCTGATCATAATGCGAACAATACTTCGCCGGAAAACGCCGATCCAAACTAGGCAGCATGTTTTCGAAAGCAGTTCCCACATTATGCTTAATTCCGAGTTCCACAAAAGAGTCATACAACCTGTGATTTCCCTTCAGCGAAGCATCTTCCTCATAATTCACCTCGCTGAAACTAATCGGGTGAGCAGTCGCATACCTCACTCCAAGCATTCCGCTGGCAATATAAGCACGACGCATACATTCCCAAAAATACTCCTCGTAACCTGGCTTCTGAAAAGAAGGATCTGTGTTTCTCTGACCGGTTTTGATATAGGGCAAATGAGACTGGGAAAATGTCACGCCCAAAGAAGCTGCAACATCTGCCACCCGGTCCACTTTTTTCTGCCAGTCATCACCTCGGAGAATGTAGTCCTCATGTGTCTGATGAACAAAAGAAAAGTCCATCACCCGATATCCGGCATCATAAAGCATTCGGACTGCATCTCCGTAATCATTCAGCTGAGAACCGCCAAAGCTTTTCATACATGTCTTTATCGTTGCCGATGGTTGCATATCACTTCTCCTTATAATCCAATTTAAACGTATAGATAACTTTGAATTTCCAACATTTGGGATAATTTGAAAACAACATATTTACCAACCTCAGTCTCATCGAGGACTCCATCCTATTCAAAGCCAAGCTCTCTCCGCAAACCGAGCAATTTTCTCACATCCTCCACCACACTTTCATTACTGATCTGCTCACCCGGCGCATACTCCAGTATCCAGCTGGCATTCGGGGAATATTCTTCCATTGCTATCATCAGCGACTTCCAATCTTCAACCGTATAATACTGGCCTTCTGTGAACATCAATCGATGAGTGTCATGTTCACCATCATTATTGTGCAGATGATAAGCTTTGATGCGACTTCCCAAACGTTTCACAAGCTCTACCACATCCCAACCATTGTGAAAGGCATGTCCCACATCAATCAAACATCCGATATCTTCAGGAATCCGATCAAACAACTGAATAAACTCCTCATACGGAAACAGTACATTTCCTGTAAATCGATTTCCCACATTCTCGACCAGGAGGTTTACCCCTTTTTCTCTCGCCATCGCCCCAATCTCTTTAATTGTTTCAATAGCATTATTCTGTAAATCTGAATTATCTTCTGACAGTTTTATTTTCTGATTCGTGTGCATTACAATAGATTCAGCAGAAAAGGCCTCATAAACTTCAAAAGATTCCCGATAAGCATCAATCATGTCACGGTGGGCTTCACTGTCCAGGGGACTGGTCGCCTCAACCTCGAAGTATGGACCATGAAAGGAAACATCATATGCCCCAAAAGAATCCTTCACCTGCATCAACGTCTCCATAAAATCGGGATGCTTTGATTTTTTACTGAACATAGACAGTTCAGCACCCATACCGGCAAAACTGCATGCCCTTAATAATTCATGCATCTTCTCATGATCACAAAAATTAACCGCATACGCAGAGAGAAATAAATTTTTCATCTGACCATTCCTTTCATCCCCAATATCTTCACTCAATGCAGCACTCCTAAACCGACAAAACAATTATACTGCTTATTCATAGTCTTGTCAAACGCAATCACCCTTCCCGATTGCGAACATCTTCCCGATTGCGAAGGCCCGCCTTCTCTATCAACTATATCATTTTGTGACAGAGAAAAACCAACTCCATAAGAAAAAGCCCGATAAATACCATCTCAATGATATTTATCGGGCTTCTGCCGGTGACCGGGATCGAACCGGTACGAGTGTCGCCACCCGCAGGATTTTAAGTCCTGTGCGTCTGCCAATTCCGCCACACCGGCACAAATGGGGCCTATAGGGCTCGAACCTATGACCCTCTGCTTGTAAGGCAGATGCTCTCCCAGCTGAGCTAAGACCCCAAAATGCATAATATTAAATTTTTCTATTATTAAATAGAAAAGCGACCCGGATGGGACTCGAACCCACGACCTCCGCCGTGACAGGGCGGCGCTCTAACCAACTGAGCCACCGGGCCAAATAATAATTATCTGGTGTATCTACTTATGAGTTTCGAGTGGACCTTCGGGGACTCGAACCCGGGACCGACCGGTTATGAGCCGGTTGCTCTAACCAACTGAGCTAAAGGTCCAATAACTCCCCCTGTTGGACTCGAACCAACGACACCGCGGTTAACAGCCGCGTGCTCTACCGACTGAGCTAAGGAGGATCACTTCAGCGTGTTTACATGTACCTTCAAAACCACACACAGGAAATCTTTGACATTCTTCCATGACCTTCTGGATAAGCCCTCGACCGATTAGTATTGGTCAGCTGCATGCCTTACGACACTTCCACCTCCAACCTATCTACCTCGTCG
>JAFTXG010000002.1 GCA_017461725.1 Lachnospiraceae bacterium | reverse complement strand
GTAGCTTCCGGTATAGTAGCAGTCTGCCTTACTTCCATCCGGATAGTAGATATGAGCCAGGCGGTTGCTGCTGTAGTCCAGGGTGGTCCTGCGTCCCGCACTGTCAATAACCGTCACCGGCCAGTTCCCCACCAGCTCGATAGTCATGGCGTTTCCGTTGGGGTCGCTGACTCCTGTCAGGTATCCGTCGCTGTTGAAGGTACGGGTGATGAAAGATGAGTTGACCAGAGTGTAGCCGCTGCTTCCAACCGTCAACTTGTTTTTGGAGTTCATCTCATCCAGGTATACGCCGGATGTCCCGCTGGGGTAGTAATAGTGCTCTGTCCCGTCTCCATCCAGATAACGGTACCAGGTCACTCCATTTACGGAGATGGAAGAGACCTCCTCCATCAGACTTAAACGCCAGCCCAGGCCGTAACCCACATCCACGTTTCGGTTGTTGGAATTGTAGACGTGGCTAATGCTGATGGGCAGGGCACCGCCCAACACGGACACGTTCTCGTCAATGATGGTCAGGGAGCCGGTGTAGTCATTGACATAACCCACTCCGGCACGGTTTACTGCGAAGGAATGATAACTCCACATGGGCTCGATACCTTCAGCATTGGCATAGACAATGGACAGGTGGGGATGATTTTCAGGGGCATACTCCGCCTCACTGTAATAGTACTCATAAAAGTACTGCTCATCCTCCTTGGCTGAGCGCAGAGAGATGCCGTAGTTGGGCGTTCCCGAATACCACCGTTTCACCAGACTGGTCAGGTCAAAGCTCTGGTATCGCTTGCCCTCTGTTTCCAAGGGATGGCAGAACACGATGGCCTCCACCTCGGGACCGCAGGAAGGCTGATTATTCCAGGTGATAGTGTCTTCGGCCCAGGCTGCATTGACCGCATAGGCCTCCACTGCGCTTCCATAGTCATAGTGATTCCACAGCTCCGGATCCCAGAACCGGAACAACTGAAGATGCGCGCTCAGAATCACATTTCCCGCCTCAATAGCCGGCAGGGTATTAAACTTGATATAAGTGCGGTACGTGTCACCGCCATTACGCCAGCCCACACGAAGGCTCTCCGGCCAGGTACCAAACGGAAAGTCCGGGCCCTGCTCGTAGACGGAAGCGTCCTGGATATCATCACAGAACACACTGGTATAGATGTTTGGATCCACACTTACCGGGTATGTCCGCTCCTCCGACTCCAGCCATTCCTTACTGGGCGTGAGCTGATAGATATACTGTGCGGTCTCTGTTTCCTCTGCCGCCACAGCTCCCGTCTCAACTGCCCCTAGCATTCCTGCCTCTTCGCCGGCAGACAGATTTCCCGTCCAGGCAGTTTCCGCAGGTGTCAGGCTCACGTCGATGTCGGCGCTGACCGCTCCGGAGGCATCGCTCATGTATGGCTGTCCCAGAGAGAACACCTGCTCACCACTGGGATTCACAAACATTACGCTGCCATCCGCACTCTTCTGTGCCGTCACACCCTCACAGCTGATGACAAGCTCCACCTCGCCCAGAGATGCTGCCACAGCCGCAGTTGAGGCCTCAAAGAATTCCTCGATCATCTGGGGGCGGACCACATAGCGCACATCCAGTCCGTTTACCGCGCTCTCGTAGGCGATCACAGAGCTGTAGGATGACGGGAATTTCAGTGCATTATCCCGCTCCTCATCGGTCATGGTGCTCATCTCTTCTGTGGTCAGCTGGCCATCTGTCATCAGACGAATATCCACATCGCCAGGGGTGCTGACCATCTGTCCATCTGCCAGGGTTCCGATATCCGAAATGCTGTCCTCATCCACAAGGGCTTCCGCTGCGGAGGTCATCTCCGGTATCGTCCAGCTGATGCTGTACCCGCCCTTTTCAATTTTCACCAGATAGTCTCCGTCGGATCCTTCGGAGAACCATACACGGTAATCGTTCGCTACGTTGGTGTAGGCAACGCTTCCATCCGACAGTTTTACCGGATAGAGGGAGTTGTCAATATCCTTCCACTGTCCATCGTCCTCATAATGGACCGCATAGGAATAGACAACCATTTCCTTTGCTCCATCCTCACGGAGGAAGGTCTTTGTGTTTCGGTCACGGTGCTCCTCCAACTCACCCACCAGCGGGCTGTAGGGAACTGATTCAGAGAAATCCGGCCCCATTTCCCCGGGGGCAGCATTTTCCGCTTCAATCTCTTCCGCCGAAGACGACGACGCGTATGCGGAATTCATCTGCAAATCACTCAATGGGGACAAGCAGAGCATGATGACGGTCATCAGTATGGCGATGAACCGTCTGGTGGTACAATAGAGATGTTTCTTTCTCATGGCGATGACTCCTCTCTTTCTTAATAGACATACGTATTCACCCTTCTATATTTTATATATATTAGGTGTTTAGTTGTTTATATCTTATCATTTCGCCATATATTTTTCAATACAAATTACAATTATTTTTTTAATCTCCTCACATACAATATTCTGCACCATTAAAAATCCGGCAACCATGTTCTTCAACATAGCTGCCGGATATCTCTCTGAGTGGGTCTTTGCCTTCACGCGTGTCTTTATCTTCACGCCATCTACTATGACTCATCTCGTTTTCTTTCCACTGCACTTTCTGAAATTGTTACGCTTCCCTTTTCAACTTCAGCAGTTCTCTCACCACGCCGCCGTCCTTCGCCATCTCCTCGGACAGCTGTTTGTACAGCGCGTATATCTTTTTATATTTCTCCACATTCTCCGGGATCGGGTGATACACCACATCCGCCAGCTTGCCCAGCTTCTCGATCAACTCGTAGATATCCTTGCAGCCGTGGACCTCCGGTCCTGCCGCTGCCGCGCCCAGGATCGCACTTCCCCGCGCGCTGGCCTGGGGGCTGCCGCACAGGTAGATATCCTGATCACACACGTCGGCGTAGATCTGCATCATCATGGAGTTTTTCATGGGGATACCGCCCGCCGCGATGATGCGGGTCACGGGGCATCCGGCCTCCTCGTAGGTATCAATGATCCGCTTGTTTCCGAACACGGTGGCCTCCACCAGCGCACGGTAGATCTCCTCCGGCTTAGTGCGGACACTCAAGCCCACGATGGCCGAGGTCAGGGAGAAATCCATCAGTGGCGTGCGGACACCGTTGAACCAGTCGAGGGCGATCAGACCGCTCTCGCCGGGCTTAAGCTTCTCCGCTCGGGTCTGCAGATAGGTGTGGATGTTCACCCCCTCCGCCTTCGCCGCCTCCACATAGGAAGCGGGCACACAGTTGTCCACGTACCAGGCCAACGCATCACCCACACAGTTCTGTCCGCCCTCGTAGCCGAACAGTCCGGGGATGTTTGCGTCGGGAGCCGCGCTGTAGATACCGGAAATGCCGGGGCCCGGCACTGCGTTGAGCATATTGTTTGCGGAGGTTCCGATGGTGCTGACCATGTCGCCTACTCTGGACGCGCCGCAGCCCATCACCGCCGAATGAGAATCGATCATGCCCACTCCCACGGGAGTACCTGCAAGAAGTCCCAGTTTCTCTGCCATCTCAGGGATCAGATGGCCGGCACAGCTGCCCAGGGGCGCAATCCGTCCCACCAGCTTGTCGGGAACATTCTCCGCCTCGGGGTAAACCGCCTTGAAATATTCTTTGGAGGGGTAACCGGTGTCGTAGCGGTAAAGGCTGTTGCAGCCGGCCAGCGCCGCGCTTCGCGTCACCTCGCCGGTCAGCTTCCACACGATCCAGTCAGCGGCCTCGATCAGGTTGTGGGTGCGCGCAAAGACCTCGGGGTCATTGACCGCCAGCTCCACAGCCTTGGGCATGAACAGCTCGCTGGAAAGCCAGTCGCCGTAGAAATTCAGCCAACTCTCTTTTCGCTCCCTCGCCACCTCAAGCATCCGATCCGCCATCTCGATGGCGCCGTGGTGCTTCCACAGCTTCATCCACGCCTCGGGACGATTGGCAAACTCAGGGTAATCGCTTAAGGGGGTGCCGTTCTCATCCACCGCCAGGACGGTGGCAGTGGTGATATCCACGCCGATACCGATGACCTGCTCGGAGCAAATATCCCCGGCCTTCATTCCGGCGGGGATCACGAACTCCAGGCCATTTAAAAAGTCGTGGGGGTGCTCCAACGCAAAGTTGGGAGGAAGAGGCGTGCCATCGGGCAGCGCCTCCGTCATCACGCCGTGAGGGTACTCGTAGACAGCGGCAGCCGCCTCCTCACCGGTCTCTATATCCACAAAGAGGGCACGCACACTCAAAGTCCCAAAATCCAGTCCAAGTGCGTATTTTTTCATGTTAAACCTCCACTCCGGGCGGATGATGCAATTTTATCCACATGTTTTGCCAACTGCAAACTTCTCTTCCTCACATCCGCCGCCCGGAACTATTAATTTTATCAAGTCATTTTGACGCTTTTCGACAACTGTTTATCTGACAGCCTCAGCCAGCAGCTTGCACTTCTCAGGATCGATCGCTCCGCCCGTAAACATACCGGAGGTTCCGCCCACGAAAATATCTGCGCCGTGTGCGCGCATCTTCTTTGCATTCTCCACGCTTACATTGCCATCCACCTCAATCAGCACATCGGTTCTGCCCTTTGCGTCCAGATACTCGCGGCACTGAGCGATCTTCTCCAGCGTCGCGGGAACCAGCTTCTGGCCTGCAAAGCCGGGGTTAACGGTCATAATCAGAACACCGTCGATGATATCGTACAGGTAATCCAGCACGTTTAAGGGGGTAGCGGGGTTCAGTGCGATATATGCCTTAGCGCCCAGCTCCTTCACCTGCTGCAGTACACGCTGTACATGTACGGTGGACTCATAGTGGATGGACACAATATCGCCTTCCTTGATGGGGAATGCGTGGAGATGACGCTCGGGGTTCATCACCATCATGTGGATATCCAGAGGGATGTTGCACATCTTGGACACACACTTCATGAAATCGGGGCCGAGGGTGAAATTAGGCACAAACTGACCGTCCATCACGTCCATGTGGAGGTAGGGGATACCCAGATTCTCCATCAGTTCCAGTTCTTTCTCCAGGCTGCGGTAATTTACACACATCATGGAGGGGGCCAGAAGGCCCTGCTCGGTAGCACATCTAACGCTCATTGTAATAATCTCCTTTGCTCATATCGGGATCTACTCGTTTCACCATAATGTAAACCGACTGCTCCGTTTCTTCGAAACTCTCGCATTCGGACCCGCTATTCGCATTCCGAGCTATCGCTCTTCTTGCTCATATCGGGATCTACTCGTTTCACTATAATGTAAACCGACTGCTCCGTTTCTTCGAAACGCTCGCATTCGGACCCGCTATTCGCATTCCGAGCTACCGCTCTTCTTGCTCATATCGGGACATTCGCCGCATAACCGCGGGTGTCTGTGCAAGCACACACCCACGGTTGCGCGTCTCATTGTTTACATTACGTACATGACTTTATTAAAGAATGTTTTTCTCTCCAGCATCATCTGCAGGGGAGCGATGCCATCCTCCAGCTTTACCTTGTGGGAGATCAGCTTGGAGAACCACTCCTGATCCTTGTTGAGGATATCGATGACGCACTTCCAGTCGTTCTTTACGCCGTCGCAGTATGCAGAGTTCCAGGTTCCGTGTACGTGCAGCTCGCCGCGCATGATCTTCCAGTAGGTGTCGCGGGTCAGGGTCACATCGCGGCTGGGATTACCCATGAGGGTGATATTGCCGTGCTTCTTCAGGATGCTCAGGCAGGTCTCCAGACCGTTGGAGGAACCGGTTCCCTCGATGACCAGGTCAACCTTGCCGAAATGCTCCTCAACGTAGTCAACCACGTTGGTCTCCAGAGCATTGAGGGTATGTACGTTGCCCATCTCCTTGGAGAATGCAACCTTGGTAGGGTCGATATCCCAGATCACCACATTCATGGCGCCGGCATTCTTTGCCAGGCGGGACAGGATCATACCGATGGGGCCTGCGCCGGAGATACCTACATTGTAGCCGGCCTCCATGCCGGACTGATACAGTGCGTGGAATGCAACTGCCAGAGGCTCAGCCATAGCAGCCAGAACAGGTGACAGGGTGTCGGGCAGGAATACCAGATTCCAAACAGGTACTGCCACGTACTCTGCGTATGCGCCGTCGCAGCGGGAACCGAAGTAATTGTAGCTCTTACATACATTGTAATGACCTGAAGCGCACTCGCTGCACTTCATGCAGGGGAGCAGGGGGAATACTGCCACGTTCTTGCCAACCAGTGCGGGATCTGCGTCGGGGCCAACCTCAACAACAGTACCTGCGAACTCATGGCCGGGAATCAGGGGGTAGTGATATGCGCCGCCGTTCATAATACGGCCAACGTCGGAGCCGCAGATACCGCAGGCTGCGATCTTCACCAGAACCTCACCGGACTGGGGTACAGGAATCGGTCTCTCCTCCAGTACCATGTTTGCATTTTCTTTCAATACCAGACACTTCATTTTGCTTACCTCTTTCTTTATATTTTGCGTACCGTCTTTTCCTTGCCCATCGACGGCCTATGTTATATATTTACCGGTTTTACGACCGTTCACTGCCTGATTTCCTGTCATGCATTTTCTGTTAAGTCAAAAATACCTGACATCTGTGTGCCATCTATCAAACCCTCTTACTAAACGTCTTTCCATATCCGGTTTTCACCTCGATCTCTCCGTCCCGGCTCATGGACACCAGCACACTGCCGTCCAGACCGGAGCTGTAAAACCCGATACCCTTGCGGGCCGCCTTCTCCGAGAGAACGGTACCGCCGATATCATCCGAGTTGACCAGGATCACCTCGGGGGAGATCGTGTCAATCCACTCGTCACTGCTGGAGGTGAACACGCCGTGATGGCAGGCCTTCAGCACGGTGGACTTCAGATGATCTCCGTAGGTCCTCACTGCCTCGCGCTCGTCATTGCGGTACAGGTCTCCGCCGGTCAGATAGGAAACCTTTCCGAAGGTAAACTTCACGGTCAGCGACAATGTGTTGATATCGTCGCCCCGCAGATCCACACCGTCCATGAGCATCTGCTTTGTGGGGCGCAGCACCTCCATCTGCACCTCACCGATCTGACGCACATCGCCTCGTGTGAGATGATTGTCCATCACCGTGCCCTTCGCCTCGATATATGCGGCAAACTCCGGCTCCTGCTCCTTATATACATGACCGCTGTACAGATAGGTGCCGATGCCCTCACCGTTCTCAAACAGATACTTCGCCACAGCCAGGGCGTTGCCCACATGATCGGGGTGAGGGTGGGAGGTCATAAAGTAATCCAGCGTTTTCAGTCCCAGCGCCCGCACGGCGTTCATCACACGATCCTCGCTGAACTTGACTCCGGCATCAATCATCATGGTTCTGCCATCGGGCAGAATCAACAGCGTACAGTCGCCCGGCTTTCCGGTGACATGCATGGTGGTCAGCTGAACGGTCAGAATATGGAACCGTCCGTCTCCGCCCTGCTGGATGATCTCCTTTGCGGTCTCAAACAGCGGGATCTTCTCCTCGGAAAGTCCGTAAAAATGATCCCACAGAGAGATATCCTCGCTCTTTCCGTAAGCCTTCAGCAGAAAGTTATTTCCGCAGGCATCCATACTGATGCGCATCTGGTTCCACTGCTCTCTGGTGCCGCCGTAGGTAACCTCCTCAATGCCGGGATTCTGCTCGAAGGCCTTCATATCCATAGCCTTTACTGACAGGGGAATATGTACCTTTCTGAGTCCGGTGCAGGCACTGAAGGTCTTTGCTCCGATCACCCGGACACCCTCGGGAAGCACAACCTCCGTGAGCTTAGGGGTCTTGCTGAGAGCAAAGGTGCCGAGAACATCCACGTCACCAGTCAGCCGAATCTCCTCCAGATTTTCACAGCACTCAAAGGTGTAATCGCCCAGAGTGGTCACGCCCGGCTCAAAAACCACCGTTCTGATCTCATTTCGCCAGGAGCACCAGGGTGTCTCCCGGTAATTCTCGTAGTCCGTCATGGGACCGTTTCCGGAAATGACCATCTCCCCGGTCTCCGGATAAAACGTCCAGTTTACTTCGGCACCGCATGCGCCGACTCTCTTTTCAACCATTTTCTACCCTCTCCTCCTCAGCTGCGATCACCTCCAGACCCAGCTGTTCAAACTGCTCCTTGACCTCCGGCTTGATTTTCCAGTCGGTGACCAGCATATCCACGCCGTCCGGCCGTGCGATAATCACCATGGAATCCATGCCGTATTTATCGGAATCCATCAGAATCACCCGGTATCGGGCCATCTTCAGCGCTGACTGCTTGGTGGAAGCCTCCCTCAGCTCCGGCGTGGAAAATCCGCGGGTAAGCGTAAAGTGACTGCCGGTGACAAAGGATTTGTCGAAGGCCAGACCGCCCATCACCAGTGTAGACAGAGGTCCCACGCAGGAATAGATACTGTGGCGGAACTCCCCGCCGATCATGATGGTCCGGATATCCTCCGCCTTGGTCAGCTCCAACAGAATATTCAGCGCATTGGTGCAGACCACGATATTTCGCTTCGGCCCTCTGGCGATCAGCCTGGCCAGATGGACAGTGGTGGTACCGCTGTCCAAGAATACCGTCTCGCCGTCACCGATCAGATCGTAAGCTGCCTGTGCAATGGCCCGCTTTTCGTTTAGCTGCTTTGACATCTTATCCATGTAGGGGAACTCGGTGGCAACGCCGGAGATCCCCACGGCTCCACCCCAGTTGCGCTTCAGCAGGCCATCCTCCTCCATCTGCATCAGCAGTTTGCGGACGGTGGCCTCGGAAAGCTCCAGGTCACGGCTCAGCTCGGTCACCCGCACAAAGGATTTTTCCTCCAGTTTTCGCAGAATATACTCTTTTCGGTTATCGGCCAGCATGGATACCCTCCTCCCGCATCGGCATGACTGCACTTTACCGACAGCTCTTCATTTGCGATTTTCAGCCATTTCTTTCGATTCGCTTTCGAATATTTTTCGATTTGCTTTCGATTTTTCGGTTTAATCGCAACTTTTAATCCTTGATTCGCTATCGTTTTCTTTCGATTTCTTTCATTCTAGCATGAATAGAAAAGGAATGCAACCATTATTGTTATATTCTCCCCAAAAACACCCGCAAAAAAATATTATCGCAAAATTGTAAAGTTAGCTTGACAAATAATGTAAAGCATACTATACTCAAAATGTAAAGCGCGCTATACATTCAGAAAGAGGTATGTTTTATGCAGACCAAAATCCAGGAACTCAGAAAAGAGAGAAAAATCACCCAGAGCGAGCTCGCCGATGCGGTCAATGTGACCCGACAGACGATCATCTCACTGGAAAACGGCAGATATAACGCTTCCCTTATTCTGGCCCACAAGATTGCCCAGTTTTTCGGAGTAACCATCGAGGACATCTTTATCTTCAACGAGGAGGAGGAAAATTTATGAGAGGACTGTTTTGCGGAACTACCGCAAGAAACAATGAGGAATACAGAAAAGTAGTAAAGAGACGTATGTTGACCATGACCATTTTGATCATTGTGGGCATTGCGACGGCGGTCACCGCTTACATGGCGTTCCATCACAGTACATCTGCCATCTCCGACCACACGCTGGGCATTTACAGCGGCGTCGGCTTCGGTATGGCTGCGTCCGGATTGTTTTTTCTGATCCGAGACTTCCTTTTATTAAGAAACGAGGCGAAACTGAAGCAGCAGCGGCTGGAGCAGACCGACGAGCGCCTGGCCCAGATCCGCGATCTGGCCTTAAAGCCCGCTCTCTTTACGATGCTGTTTATCCTCTTCACCTCCTGCCTGATCGGAAGCATATTTTATCCGGTACTGATCTACATATTGCTGATTACCGTCTGGGCATTTCTGATCGTATATATTATCGCCACCCGCTATTATTCACGGAAAATGTGACACAACCGGCCATCAAATCTCTGGCGGAATACAGAGAGCAAAATCATAGAAAAGGGGAATGAGTGACATGAAAAACGACGAAATTCTAGTAGTACAAAATCTGCGCAAGACCTTCACACTCTCCAAAAAGCAGCAAAAGCTGGAGCGCACTGACATCAAGCGCAAGGTTGCGGTGGATGATTTAAGTTTCACCGCCAACCGAGGGGAGATCTTCGGCCTTCTCGGGCCAAACGGAGCCGGAAAGACCACCACCCTGCGGCTCATCTCCACCCTGATCCACCCGGACAGCGGTGATATTCTGGTGGATGGCACCAGTGTTGTGAAAGAACCGGAGATCGTTCGCGGTAAAATCGGCTTCCTGACCAGCGAGTTAAAGCTGGAGGATTTCTTTACGCCCAACTATCTGTTTGATTTCTTCTCTGAGCTTCACGGTGTGGAGCCGGCTGTCCGGGACGAGCGAAAGGCCCGGCTGTTCGCCCGCTTCGGCATCGACAAATTCGCCGAGGTCAAGGTGGCCAACCTGTCCACCGGAATGAAGCAGAAAATTTCTCTGGTTATCTCCATCGTCCACGATCCGGAGTTTATCATTTTCGATGAGCCCACCAACGGTCTGGACGTACTGACCGCCAAGGTGGTGACCGATTTCCTCCTGGAATTGAAGGCGGAGGGCAAAAGCATTCTGGTATCCACCCACATTTTCAGCCTGATCGAGAAAATCTGCGACCGTGTCGGCATTATCGTGGACGGACATATGATTCTCTGTGACACACTAAAAAATCTGACCAGGGAGCAGTCTCTGGAGGATATCTTCTTTACCATCTACGCAGAAAGGGCAGGTGAACACGCATGAAATCAAATCTCTGGACGATTATGAAAAAAGAATTTGCCCGCTTTTTCGGCGACAAACGCATGGTTATGTCTGTCATCCTTTTGCCGGGCATCATGATCTATGTGATGTACACGTTTATGGGAAGCGCACTGTCTGATCAGTTTCACTCAGCTGACGATTACCAGTACCGCGTCGCCGCAGTCAATCTTCCCGCCTCCGTGGAGCAGCTGATTCAGACCTCAGGTTTCCCTTTTGAGCTGGAGCATCTGGACACAGCCTCTGCTGATACCACTTCCGCCAACTGGTCCTTCCACACAGCTCGCATCGAAGAGATGTCACTCGATCTGCTGGTCGTATTCCCGACAGAGTTTGAACAGCTGATCATGACCTATGACCCGCTGACCGCGGCAATTCCTGCTCCCAATGTGGACATCTACTATAATTCAGCCTCCCCCGAATCAGGAGAGGCCTACGATTCCTTTTGCAGTATGATGGATTCCTACGAATCCATGCTGGCAAACAAATTCGATATCAATAACTCTGACGAGCGCTACGATCTGGCCTCCGATAAGGATACCACCGCACAGGTTTTCGCCATGCTTCTGCCCATGCTGCTGATGACCTTCATGTTCAGCTCCTGTGCTTCCATCGCCCCGGAATCCATTGCCGGCGAAAAGGAGCGCGGCACCATCGCCACATTGCTGGTGACCCCCATGAAACGCCGTGATCTGGCCATCGGAAAAATCTGCAGCCTGAGTTGTATTGCCCTTCTCGGCGGTCTGTCCAGCTTTATCGGAACCATGCTCTCCATCCCGAAGCTGATGGGCGGTCAGATGGACAATATGGACGCCTCTGTGTACGGTGCAAGCGAATATGCCATGATCCTGGTAATCATTCTCTCCACTGTGCTGGTCATCGTCTCCGCGATCTCCGTGATTTCCGCCTTTGCGAAAACCGTGAAGGAAGCCTCCACCATGGTCTCCCCCCTGATGATCGTGACCATGCTCTTCGGTATTTCCGGCATGTTTGGAGGCGGCGCGGCCACCAGTCTGCCGGTCTATCTGATTCCGCTGTACAACAGTGCACAGTGCTTCAGCGGTATCTTCTCCTTCACCTGTGAACCGTTCCAGGTGGTCCTGACCGTGATCACCAATCTGATCTGCTCCGGTGTTCTGGTCTTCATATTGACGAGAATGTTCAGCAGCGAGAAAATCATGTACTGATAGTGCAGATTTACGCAAAGTCAAACCGGGCTGCCGCTAAAAACGGCAACCCGGTTTATTTTGTAAGTTCATATGATATGGGTATCAAAAGGTCTTTTGACACCTGTGATATACGGATTTTTCAGCCTCCGACGGCACCATTTACAGATGGTTTAACAGTTCTCCAGGGCTGTCGATACAGAAATCCGCGCACTCCGGAATTTCCAGATTATTTGTATTGAAGAAGCAGCCGTCAAAGCCCGCCGGCTTCACCGACAAAATATCCACATCACGGTCTCCCACCATCAACAGCTTTCCCGGTGCGATACCGTACTGATCCCGCAGCAAAAATGCGCCGCTGGGGTCCGGTTTATACTTCGGCATTTCCTCGTCGGTCATAAAACCATCAAAGTACTTTGTAAGATCATACGCCTCCAGATAACGGATCGCATCGTGATTGCGGTTAGTGTACAGGAAGTTTCTCCTTCCGCTCTCCTTGATAGTCCGCAGCACCTGCTCGACCTCGGGATAAGGCTTTACGATATCCGGTCTGAACCCCTCCATCTCTTTGTAGCGACGCCCCATCTCCTCCATATCCAAGTCATACTGAGCCGCATAATACTCTCTGGCATAACGGATCGTGACGACCATTTTCTTCCGCACTTCTTCCGGGTCCTCGTCGTATCCGTAGCTTTTCAGCATGTCACAGAAGGCCCGTACACAGTTGGGATAGGAATCAAACAGGGTGCCATCAAAATCCCATGCAATGTCAGTGTATTTCATTCTGATTATCAATTGATGCCCTGCAGAATGTTGGAGGTGATCATGTCAACGCCCATCTCCACCAGCTCAGCAGCCTTCTCCGGATCGTCTACGGTCCAGCAGTTAACCACGATACCTGCCGCATGCAGATCATCGATGATCTCCTTGGTCAGCGCAGTGTACTTGATATCCAGATCCAGCTTCTCGCTGACCAGCAGCTCCTTCAGACCCTCGCCGTAGGTGCTTACCAGATACTGAGCAGCCTGAGTGGGATACTTCAGACGCAGATAAATCAGGTTCTCCAGCTTAAAGGAGATAAATACTACCTTGTCCAGATACTCCTCTGCCTCAATGATCTCGCAGATTTTGAAGACATCCTCTCTCTTGAACACATTTTTCAGCTCAAGGACTGCAACCTTCTCATATTTCTTACAGATGCGAATGTACTCGGTCAGGGTAGGCATCACCAGATCAGTTCTGCCCTTCACGCCGTCGATATCGGTGAGCTGAAGTCCGCGCAGACATGCGGTAGTGGTCTTCTCCACTTCCATATTGTCAATGCAGACACGTCCGGTCATGTCATCGTGGAACACGATGTAATCGCCGTCCAGCGTGCGGTGGATATCCGTCTCGATACCGAAATAGTTCCGGTTTCCGGCTGCCACAAATGCAGCATTAGTGTTTTCCTTCTCCAGTCCGCTAAGTCCGCGGTGTGCTACCATCTTCACATTTTTGTTGTCAAATTTGATCGTATTCATCAATATTTACCCCTTTTCCATGATAAATTATGAATTAAATGGTTACTGTAAGGATATCGCGTTTGGCCGGTCCTGTCAAGCAAAGAATCATTTATTCTCCGCAGTTTAGACCTCCGCCGCCTGTGATTCCACCCCACAGGTTTCCCCCGCACTTTTTATCTCAGCCAGCTGTCATACTGGGAGGTCACCTCATAATTGCGGGCATCGTCTGCGATCACACGCACATAGCCGTCAACAAAGGTGTGATAATAGACCGCTCCCTCCTTTGTGTAACGCTCATAGGTATCCATGGAACCCATCACATCTCCCATGGCCACCGCGATCTGAGGCAATGTAGTCTTTACCCATTTTCGGCTGGTGGAGGTAGAATAACCGTGGTGATTCACCTTTGCAACGTCAGCCTGCAGCTGATCGCCGTAGGCCTGCATCAGCAGCTGCTCCGCCGCCACATACAGATCACCGCCGGTCAGGAAGGTGGACTCGCCGTAGGTCATCTTCATCAGCATCGAATGATCATTCATGAACTGATTCCAGCTGCTGACCGTCTCGTCGGGATACTCGATCTCCTCCGGCGGATTGTAGATATCTACTTTAATGTGCTCGCCGAACATAAAGCTGTCACCCTCGTGAACATACTCTACCGGAATACCGGCATTTTCGATGGCACTGACATAATTCGCATAGGTCTGGGTCGTGTACTCCACCGGCGTGCGGTAGTGTGTTCCGATTTCAAAGTTTGCCACAATCTCCGGCATACCGCCGATGTGGTCAATATGGGCGTGGGATGCCACCAGGTAATCAATCCTTGTAATGCCCAGTTCCTTCAAAAAGGCTGTGATCTCATCGCCGCAGGGAGTGTGTCCCGCATCAATCAGCATCACCTTTCCGTCGGGAGAGATCAGCAAGGTGCTGTCTCCTGAATGTTCATCTCCGGACGTGATCTCCTCCAGATCAAGGAAATAGATCGCCAGCTTGCCCTCAATAGCGGAGAGATCAATGATCTCCTCATAACGGTCAGCCGGGGCCTCGGTCGGAGCTTCAGTCTCCGGGGCTTCTGTCAAGGCTTCCGTTTCAGGTGCCTGCGTCTCCGGCGCAGCTGTCATATCCGGCACATCAGCTGCTGTTGTCTGTACGTCAGCAGAGTTTTGGCAGCCAGTGAACAGCATTAAACAACTCAAAAGAACCGCCAATAAACGGCCAAACATATTTTGTTTCTTCATCGTTTTAACTCCAATCTAATTAATCTTCTGCAGTGCGCGCCCAAAACGTCGCTTCGCGCCGTTTTGCACGCGGGCATCCGCTTCCGCAAACTTGACCCGCAGTGCGCGCCCAAAACGTCGCTTCGCGCCGTTTTGCACGCGGGCATCCGCTTCCACAAACTTGACCCGCAGTGCGCGCCCAAAACGTCGCTTCGCGCCGTTTTGCACGCGGGCATCCGCCCTATGCCAGCACATACACAAAAACACCCGCTCTCGAGCGAGCTCGGGCAGGTGTTTTGTGTATGTGCTGTCGCACTGCGGATTGCTTTCGCGATTATTTCATAGCTGCCTTGGAGTATCCGGTCATCATGTATTTCTGTCCGAGAATGAACAGGATTACGATGGGGATAACTGCCATAACGGCACCGGCCATGATCTCGTGGTTATTTACATTACCCTGACCGGCGTAGGTGTTTCTCAGGTTGGTCAGACCGATGGTCAATACACGGCGATGCTCTGCTCTCGCAATGATCTTAGGCCAGAAGTAGGAGTTCCAACCACTGGTAATGGTCAACAGGGTTACGGTGATCAGAGTGGACTTACACATAGGCACCAGTACGTGAAGAATGGTACCCAGTCTGCCCAGACCATCCATCTTACCTGCATCGATATAACTGCTGTCCACAGACAGGAATGCATTTCTCATCATGTAGATATAGTAAGCAGATACCAGGTGAGGAAGGATCAGACCTGCGTAGGTATCGTTCATCTTCCAATCGGAACACATGATGAACAGAGGGATGAAGGTTACCTGGATAGGAACCATCAGCGCACCCAGTACGATGTAGAACAGGATATCTCTGCCCTTGAAATGACCGATTGCAAAACCGTATGCTGCGAGGACACCGGTGGTAACCTGTCCAACCAGAATACCCACAGTCATAACAACCGTGTTAATATAATATTTTGAAAAGTTCGCCTTCTTAAATACAGTGATATAGTTTTCAAACTGAAGACCAAACTCCGGCCAGAAGCTGGGAGGCATGAGCAGAGTCTCCTGCTGAGTCTTCAGGGAAGTAATCACCATCCAGTAGATCGGGAAGATCATGATCAAGGTAACGATCACTGCGACAACCGTCTGAATCGCCTTGCCGACCTTTCTGCGTCTGATCGCGCGAAGCTCTGCTGAATAGACAGCATCTTTCGAATTCTTTCCCATGTTCTCTCCTCCTTACGCGTCGTAATTGACTTTATTGTCAGAAATCTTCATCGTCGCTACAGTTACGAGTAACAGGAACGCGAACAGTGCCAATGCAATCGTACATGCCTGATCCATACGGAACTTATTCATTGCATAATTGTAAACCAGATAAACCAGCACTTCTGTCGCTCTGGAAGGACCGCCGCCGGTCAAAACGTCTACCGACTGGAATACTTTCATCGAAGAAATAAAGGTAGTTACCAACAGGAATACGGTGGTAGGCGCAAGCAGAGGAAGGGTAATGCCGAAGAACTTCTGAACACCGTTTGCACCGTCGAGGGAAGCTGCCTCATAATAAGTCTCGGGAATACTTCTCATATTCGCCAGATAAATCATCATACCGTAACCGATCGCACGCCATCCGGTCAACAGCAAAATGGAAACCATCGCCATATACTTATCCTGCAGCCAACGAATCGGTTCTGCGCCGATCATGCCAAGGAAATAGTTAAAAATACCGTAGGTCTCATCATACAGCCACAGGAAAACTACAGCTGCAGAGGACATCGCAATATAACGGGGAGTAAAGGTAAGTACACGCATAAAGGTGTAACCCTTACTTCCGGGTCTGTTAAACAGCAGTGCAAACAAGATACCGCCGACAACGGTGATCGCAATCTCACCGACCGTGTAGATCAGCGTAACTTTCAGGGAATTCATGAAGTACTTTCCGCCGGTACCGGTGAGCAGCCACTTATAGTTTTTGAAACCAACATAATCATACTCCGGCTTCAGCAGATCCCAGTTAGTGAAACTGATACGAATTACTTCAGCAATCGGATAGTAGGTAAATATAGCCAAAAGAACAATAGCCGGCACTACAAAAGAGAAATCCAGCCATGCATGCTTAACTTTAGGGTTCATCCCGCGGGTCTTTACCTGAGTCCCGGATGAAGGAGTTTTTTTGCTCATCTCTAACCTCTTTCTTCCCGATTTCGGAATGAATACCACCCAAAACCTGAGAAATATCACTTTTTTCACGAAAAGCGATAGCGCAACATAAGCTGCGCTACCACTTTTACCGTCAAGTCAACTTCTTCAAATCCAGAAAATCAGGAGATTACTCAGCTGCCTCGTCAAGAAGCTCCTGCAGCTCCTCTACCAACAGATCCAACTGCTCCTGTGCATCCTGACCCTCGATAATGATCAGGTTCAGGTAGCTCTTCAGCAGATCACCCATATCGGTGTAGCAGGTGTGCTCGATCTTGGGAAGTGCCTTGGAAAGGTTGTCATAAATGTTCTTGAATGCAGGCTTAGCCTCAAGGTGAGCCTTACCCTCTTCGCTGTCCAGAACGGACTTACGGGTAATCAGGTATCCGGTACCGTCTGCCCACTTAACGTTGGTCTCTGCACCGGTCAGGTACATCAGGAATACGAATGCTGCGTTCTTGGTAGCCTGATCGTTAGCTGCGGGAATCAGGATGGAGCTGCCGCCGAGGGTGGTCTCTGCTCTGCCGTCAACACCGGGATACCAAGCCATACCAAGCTCGAACTGGCCAGCCTGTGCGATGTTATCGATGTAGGTGTTGTACAGGGAGCTGGTATGTACGGTAAACATAGCGTTTCCATCATAGAAGGTCTTTCTCATGGTTGCGGAAGAACCGGAGCCGTATGCCCACTGAGCAACGCCGGACTGTACCAGTTCCTGAACGCCCTTAACTACGTTAACAGCTGCCTCAGAGTTCAGATCGGTGGTGTTGTTCTCAACGTCGATCAGCTTAACACCCTGGTTCATGAACATGGGAAGGAAGTATGCGTAATCCCAACCTGCGAAGTAGCCGCCCCAGAAAGTAACGTTTCCGGAAGCATCCTTCTCAACAGATGCGTTTACGAAATCAGCAACATCAGCCCACTCGGTGGGAACAGTCAGGTTCTTCTCAGCTACCTTGTCAGCATTGTAGTAGAGTACCTGGGTGGATACCAGGAAAGGAAGGCTTACCAGAGTATCGTTTACGTAGGACATCTTCAGCATACCGTCGAAGAAGTCGGTCAGATCCATGCCGTATGCCTGAACATAGGGAGCCAGATCCTCAGCCATGCCTGAAGAACCGTAGTTACCAACGTAGTTGGAACCGCCAACGGTGATTGCGGGAAGGCCGGTGCCTGCTGCCTGAGCAGATACCAGAGTCTCGTTCAGAGTTGCATAGTTACCAATGTACTCAGCCTCAACGGTGATGCCGTACTCATTGGTATCGTTGAAGTGACCAACGATCTCAGCGATCAGCTCGTCGTACTGGGTCTCAAGGGAATGCCACCACTTGATGGTGATAGGCTCGGTTACCAGGTAAGGGTTTACCTCGGGAGCGGTAGGTGCATCGGTCTGTGCAGGTGCATCGGTCTGTGCAGGTGCCTTGGTCTCGGGAGCCTTGGTCTCGTCATTGTTGCCGCCGCAAGCTGCCAGGCTGAATACCATAACAACTGCGAGCAACATAGCAAGAAGTCTTTTCATGTTTCATTTCCTCCTAGAAATTTTTAATCCATATCGGATTCTCTAACGCTACTATTTTACACAATCAAGAATATTTTGTCACTTCTTTTTTGTGGAAAATAACAAATTCGTCAGTTCCACGATTTTTCAGGGGCTTTTTTGTGCACTTTTCATATTCAAACGAACATTTTCTGTACCGAATAACTAAAGAAACGCACCTTTTCGACAGGTGCGCTTCCGATTCTCACATTTTTCATCATACCCAATCACTGCTCGTCCGTTTTTTCCCCGCTGCCCCCGATCTGCCCGGTCTCTGCAAACTCCGCCATTTCCTCCTCCTCGTCGTCCACCGCATACTTATTGAACACCGTAAAGATAAAATAGGACGAGAAAAAGACCATCAGACTGAATGCGACGGGGGTCAGCAGAGTATAGCGGTCAAAGACAAACAGAACCGCAGCGTACATCACCCAGACCGTCACGGTCACCGGAAGATTCGCAATCGCCATAATAAAGGAGTCACAGATGGTTTTCTTGACACCGAAATCAAACAGCGCCAGAATCGGATACACATATACAGTGGCTGCCAGAACAATCAAAGAGATCGCCACCAGACCGACAAATACCAGCTTCAGCAGATCAAACCCGGCTGACCAGTCGATCATCTCCCAGCAGATCCAGAAATCAAAGGCCAGAAACAGGCACGCCGCCAGCTGAATCAGCCAGATAACCGTCGCCTTTTTGAACCGCTTGAAGAAATACTTGGTAAAGCTGCTGATGATCGTACCCTCGGTGTCATTTACCTGTCTTAAGGTAAACTGATAAAATGAAGCGGTCGCCGCGCCGATGGTCACAATCGGCAGCGAAAACAAAAGCCACATGAATCCCATCAGTATCGCATCGAAGAATTTGCCGATGGAGCGCCAGAATTTGTTATCGGGATCAAACAAATGAACCATTTTATCCTCCTTGTAAAACCATATTGAGCACATTATAGCACAGATATTTCCGAATTCGCTCATTTTTCAAAAATTTCATAATTTATTTTCACACAGAAGGCCCATAATGTGATAAACTTCAAGTTGTCTGTCCGACAATCATCTGACAGACAGCTTCATCCATCATTATATTGACAGGAGTACCTTATGAGAAAACCCGGACATTCCCTCCGCTCTGAAGTTAAATCCGAGCTTGCAAAACTGAAAGAGATGACCTTTATGGGTAAGGTCAGTTACCTCGTTGCCTACTATAAACACTGGCTTTTTATCTTTCTGATCCTCTGCCTCGTGGGCTTCTATGTCGGCGACCTGATCATTCAGGCCGGCAAGGAAACAGTGCTGGTGGGCTTTTTCCCAAATGATGACTGGGATCTGTTCAACTCCTCCCGGCTGGAGAAGGACTATTTCGCCAGTTTCCCGCTGGAGGATCATCAAAACGTGTATTTCGATGACAATCTCTATATCGATCTGAATGGCAAGGCCACCGAGTATACCGCGTCCAGCAGCAGCAAGATCATGGCTTACCAGTCCAACCAGGACCTGGACTTTCTGCTGACTCCCGCCTATCTGTTTGAGCATTACAGCGGTTCACTCCCCATGTACGATTTCCGTGAGCTGCTCCCCGCGGATATGGCGGCAGAGCTTGAGGAGTATTTTATCTACGCGGAATATGAAGGGGTCACCGGTGCCTACGGCCTGGACATGACCCGCTGCCGCTACGTGGCGGGAGCAGGGGCGACCGAAATTCCGGAGATCACCGACACCTACGTGCTATTCGTTCCCATTACCGCCCCCCGCACAGACGCTGTGGTGGAATATATCCGCTTTTTGTTTGACTGGGAATAGCGCTCCCCGGTATACGAAAAAGCCCTCGCGCATACCCGCGGGATTACCGTGGGTCAACTGCGCGAAGGCTGTATCAAACCAGTTCGATCAAAACTCTTTATTATTGTTGTTGGTGTTATATCCACCCTCAAAACCGATCATCAGGCCACCCGCTTCAGCGTAAAAGCTGCAAAGTGCGGTGGTCTTTTCCAATACAAAACGGGTGTTGGGGAACTCTGCCAGCACAGCATCCCTCAACGCCAGTGCAGGCTCCTCACCGAAACAGTGTGCCACACGAAGCAGGGCTCCGTCATAGAATCCGCGCTCCTTAAGCATCTCCACCAGCGCTGCCGTCGCCTTCTTTGCGCCGCGGGGTTTCTGTACAGGGGTGATCAGACCTCCCTTGACATCGCCTACAACGCGAATACCGAGCACGCCGGCGATCTTTGCCACCGCGGGGCTGATGCGGCCGTTTCGCGCCAGGTTAGTCAGAGACTCCAGACAGAACAAGATGTGCGTGTGATTATGATAGTCCAGTACCTTTTCCTTGATGGTCTCAAAATCCAGTCCCTTAGCCACCAGCTCACGGATCTTATCGATCACCATCGCCTGCTGGGGACCTGCCGCCAGGGAATCAAAAATGAACGCCTTCTTCCCGGGGTGCTTCTCCATATACTGATCAGCAGCCTGCTTCGCAGAATTATAGCTGCCGGACAGATTTTTGGAGATGGTGGTTCCAAATACATAGTCGGCATCGCCAAACGCATCCAGCCATTCAGCCACATTGGGACAGGAGGAGCCGGATTTGCCCTTATGGTTCTTCAGGTCCTCCACCATACCGTAGAGATTCAGCCCGGCAGTATCTACATACTCTTTTTCGGCGATGACCTTCATGGGAACACTCTCAAAATTCGGATCATTCAGCGTCAGAATATTGGAGGAAGAATCGGATACAATCTTGTAATTCATGGCAATACCTCTTTTTAAACTCTTCATCATCGGTTTTTGAATAACCGATACTATCATATCAGCCACGACATATAATGTCAAGGAAATCTTGAGATAAGTTGTTCATTATTGACTTTTTTTCGTTTTTTCGATATAATACTTTGCATTAGTAAAGTCTGTTATGACTTGCCGCGCGAAAGGAACACACCCATGAAACCGGAAACCAAGCAGCAGGTAGCCGAAGCCTTCCGGAACTTCCGACTTCCCCGCTATAATGAGATCCCGAATGTGGGACTTTATCTGGAACAGACGACCAAATATATCTGTGAGTATCTTGCTCCGCTCCAGGAAAATGCGCTCACCAGCTCCATGATCAGCAACTATGTGAAGAAGGACCTGATCTCCAACCCGGTGAAAAAGCTCTACAGCCGGGACCAGATCGCATACCTCTTTTTCATCGCTGTGGCGAAAAGTGTCCTTTCACTGGATGCCCTGATTGGATTTATCAAGGTTCAGCAGCGTACCTACACTCTCCCCAAAGCCTATGACTATTTTTGTGATGAGCTGGAAAATCTCCTGCAGTTCACCTTCGAGCTGAAGGACACGATCGAGATCATGGGTGAGGATAACACCGACGAAAAGCGTCTGCTCTACACCTGTATTGTTGCCGCAGTTCAGAAGGTTTATCTGGAAAAATGTCTAAAAGTAATTGCCGATAATGAAGAGGCGTGATCATATGGTCACGCCTCCCTTTTTCCCAACATTTTATAAAGGATATGATATAGTGTCATAGCCTCCTCCGGGCTGAGCTGCGAGCATCGGGCCATCCTCTCCGGCACCGTCACCGCCTTTTCCTTCAGCAGCTCACCCTTTTCGGTGATCGCCACCTCCAAATTGCGCTCATCTCTGGTGGAGCGCGTCCGAGTCACAAGACCCTTGGCCTCCAGCTTTTTCAGCAATGGTGTCAGCGTCCCCGAATCCAGATAGAGATACACTCCCATCTCCTTCACCGTCAGCACCTTTTTTTCCCAAAGAATCATCATCGCAATATACTGGGTATAGGTAAGATCAATCTCATCGAGAAATGGTTTATATTGTTTTATCAGTTCTTTGGAAGCGGCATAAAGCGGAAAACAAATCTGATTTTCCAGTTTTAAACTGTCGTATTTTGAATCGGGCATATAACGTCTCGTCTTTCTGTAAAGTGATTACAATCCCCATTATACGCTTTTCTCTTTCCAATTGCAAGCTGATCTGCCGAAGTCATACACTCTGATCTGCCGAAGTCATTCGCTCTGAGACTGGTTCTCCTATCGCATTACAAAATCTCCTCAATCTTTGCCTTCACTTTCTTCAGGGAAGTCATGGGTTCAAATCTCGCAACCAGATTTCCCTCTCTGTCCACCAAAAACTTGGTGAAATTCCACTTGACGGAGCTGTTGTTCTTGAAATCCTTATCCATCTTTTTCAGCATCTGGGTCATCATCAGACCCGTGGGATTTTTGTCAAAGCCCTCGAAAGTACTGTTCTCAGCCAGCCACTGGTACAGTGGGATCGCCTGCTCACCGTTCACATCAATCTTTGCAAACTGTGGGAACGTAATCCCGAAGCGGCCGGTGCAGAAGGAATGGATCTCGTCATCGCTGCCGGGAGCCTGATCGCCAAACTGATTGCAGGGAAAATCCAGAATCTCCAGACCGTCCTTGTTAAACGCCTCATAAATCGCCTGTAATTCACTGTACTGCGGGGTAAATCCGCAGCCGGTCGCGGTGTTGACGATCAGAAGCACCTTCCCCTTATAATCGGAAAGAGATACCTCGCTGCCATCCTGGGCTTTGACACTGAAATCATAAATACTCATGATGATTCCTCCATTTTATTTCATATAATTTAATTGCATACAATTTAATTATAATGAGACAGCTTTCTGCTGTCAATACCTAAGTCTGGCTCATATTCTGAATTTTATGTAAACTTCCGGGCTGGCGCATAATTGCGAAAGCCCCTTTTCTCTTACGAATGAAAGTTGTGGGGCTTCCGCACGCTATGTGCGGAAGCCCCACCGATTTCACATCATCTTAGAATTTCAATCCTGCCAGCAGCGCTCCCAGCCCGGTGGTTGCGCTCTCGCCGGAGATGTACTCGACGGATTCCTCCTCGACCACTTCTTCCTTTACCTCAGGCTCAGCAGCTGCCTTCATGCTCAGGCTCAGCTTTCCGTTCTCCACGGAGGTGATCTTGACAGTCACCTTCTGACCGACCTCAAGCACGCCCTTTAAGGACTTCAGGCGCTTCTCGGATACCTGGGAGATATGCAGCAAACCGGATACGCCGTTTTCCAGGCGGACAAATGCTCCGTAGGTCTGGATGGACTCCACGGTACCCTCGGTCACGGTGCCAACTGCACAGCCCGCCACCTTGCGGCTCTTCTCCTCATTGAGACGCTCTCTCGCCAGTTCCTTCGCGGACAGCACCAGCTTCTTCGCCTCACGGTCAACGGTGATCGGGCGGACAGCCACCTCGCGGCCCAGCCACTCCTCGGTGTTTTCCACATAAGCCACATCCAGCTTGGACGCAGGGATAAATGCGCGGATGCCATCCACCATAGCAACCACACCAGCCTTCACGATGCCGCTGATCTTCACTGTCATCGCGGTGCCTTCCTCCAGCGCCGCCTCCATCTTATCCCACGCCATCTTTTCCATGGCCTCCTTGCAGGACAGCACGATATTGCCCTCGCCGTCATCTCTGCGCACTACGGTAGCGGTCACAGTGTCACCTACGATGGCCAGCTCTGCCAGACTGTGCTCTGTGTCATTGGTATAATCTGCTCTCGCGATCACACCCTGGGAATAGTATTTCAGATCCACCATCACGGTATCCTCAGTCACGCCGATAATGGTGCCAGTCAGCACATCACCCACTGCCACTCGCTTCAGAGAAGCCTCGATCTCTGCTGCGTAATCGTCCATGGACTCGATCACTTCGGGAACCGCCTCCACAACAGGCTCCGCCACAGGAGCTTCCTCCACTACAGGTGTCTCTGCCGCAGCCTCCGCTGCCTCCACTATCTCTTCGATCTCCAGTTTCTTGTCTTCCATGATACTCTCCTTTTCCGTTCAATGTGCGGATGCTGCTTCTGCCTGACCTTACGGTCAGCCTGCGATTTTAATCCGCTGATTGTCTCAGTATAACATAATCTGACGAAATTGTCATTATTTCACGCTATAAATTACCAAATATGACCGTTCAGCCTCCATACACTTGGCTTGCAGTCGTCTCAGAAAGGATTTCCGTGCAAAATGCCGATCCCGATTGTCCCGTTAAGAACAGCCCGCGGTAACGCCTTACTCCACACTCTTCAGCGACTCGATCATATCGATTTTCTGTAGCCGATAATACATCACCAGATTGACGATCACCGAGAACATTACCGTGATCAGCGAGCAGATGATATAGCTGCTCAGCTCGATGCCGCGGCCGAACATCAGCATATCGATCTCCACCGTGGTGATGACGTAGTTGGTCAGCCAGGTTCCCATCAGCACACCTGCACCGATGCCCAGGAAGGTCAGAATCACATTCTCCCGGTACACATAGGCTGCCAGCTCGCCGGGGTAGAAGCCCAGCAGCTTGATGGTCGCCAGCTCGCGCTTGCGCTCGGTGATGTTGATATTGTTCAGGTTATACAGTACCACGAAGGCCAGCAGTCCGGCAGAAACAATCAGCACCAGCACCACATAGTCCAGTGCCTGAAGCATGTTGCGAATGGTACTTCGCATGGACGCGGAGCTCACCAGACTGGTGACTCCGTCCATCTGCAGCAATTCTGCAGCCAGTGCATCCTCGTCCGCCGACGCGATATCGTCCCCGGCGGTATACAGCACCAGACGCTGATTCCACTCCGGTGCCTCCCCAAATGCCTTCTCATAGGCCTCGGAGCTCATGTATACATAATACTGCAGATAATTCTCAACGATGGCACCGACGGTCACCTCATGCTGGCTGGCCTCGTCCTCCATGATCACAAAGGTATCGCCCACCTCGATGGACAGCTGCGTGGACAGCTTCTCACTGATGATGGCAGTGCTGTCGTCCAGGGCATACTCTTCCCCGCTGAGGCGGTTGTGCAGTTTGACAAAGTCCTCCATCTGCTGTGCATCAGTGGGTACCATGATCGTAATATCTTTCCGCACCTCGTTGGCTTCCGCTTCCACGCTGACACTGCTGATATCCATCCAGTCGGCCACCAGTTCATTTTCATCCAGGTACTGTCCCAATGCCTCCATGGACGCCTCATCACCTGCATCCTTCAGGTAGATGGCCATGTCGTATGCCCAGATCGAGCTGTACTGGCGGTCAATGATCATGTGCAGCGAATCCTGCAGACCGAAGCCTACCAGCAGCAGACCCATACAGGCACCGATGCCGAACAGTGTCATAAAGAGACGCTTCTTATAGCGGAACAGGTTTCTCAGGGTGGACTTAACGCTGAAGTTCAAATGTCTCCAGATAAATGGTGCATATTCCAGGAAAATACGTTTTCCCTTGGTGGGCGCCACCGGGCGCATCAGCGCCGCAGGGTGGGAGGTCAGCGCGTGATGGCAGGCCATCCAGGTCGCTCCCACTGTACTGATGATCGCAATCGCCGCCGACAGCAGCGCGGTCAGTGGTCTGATCGGCGTCAGCACCACCGGCATATGCACATACAACATGCCGTAGGCATTGATGATCACCCAGGGGAACAACACACTTCCGATGAGAACGCCCAACACACTTCCCATCACTGTCGCCGACAACGCATACAAAATATATTTCATGGCAATGGAGCTGTCACTGTAGCCCAATGCCTTCAAGGTACCGATCTGGGTTCTCTGCTCCTCCACCATGCGGGTCATGGTGGTCAGGCTGACCAGCGCCGCCACGAAGAAGAACATCAGGGGGAACACGTTCGCCAGACCGCCGATCTTCTGGGCATCCAGATCGTACTCCACATAATTCTGTACCGTATTTCGGTCCAGCACATACCACTCCGGGTACTCGATCTCAGCAATCTGCGCCTCTGCATCGGCCAGTTCTGCCTCTGCATCGGCAAACTCCTTCTCCGCATCGGCCTTCGCCTTCTCATACTCCCCGATAGAATCCAGCAGCTCAGCCTCGCCTTTCTCCAGCTCGGTCCGCCCTTCCTCTATCTGAACCTCCGAATCCTCTATCTGCTCCTTAGCATCCTCGAGCTCCTGCGCTCCGCCAGCCAGCGCTGCACGGGCCGCTGCAAGCTCCTGTTCCTTGGCGGCCAGCTCCTGGCGAGCCGCGTAAATCGCACCGGCACCGCTGTCGATCTGTGCCTGAGAAGAATCCAGCTGCTGCTTTGCCGTCTCCAGCTCAGCCATACCCGCGGCATACTGTGCCTTGCCTTCCTCCAGCTCCTGACGAGCCGCGTCAAACTCCGCGAACGCCTCGTCCACCGCAGTCTTTAGCGGACCCAGATCGGTCTCCAGGCGATTGACCGTCTCTGCCTCCACGTCCAGTGCAGTCTGCCGCAGCACCAACTCCGGCACTTCCTGCCAGGGCGTCCCTGCCTCCTCAGATGCCGTCTTCTCTGCATCCAGCGCGGCCTGAGCGGCCGTATGTTCAGCCTTCTCCGCTTCCCAATTGTCCAGTGCGGCCTGATATACCGCCTGCGCCGCAGAGACAATGCCGTTCAACTGCCCCAGCTGTGCCTCGCCCTCATCAATTTGCGCTTTCGCCGCCTCCAGCTCGGCCAGGCCGGCATTGTACTGTTCCCAACCGGCTGCCAACGCTGCACGTCCGGCATTCAGCTCCGCATCTTTCTCATCCAGAAGCGCTATGGCCTCGGCGATCTGTCGCTCGCCATCCTCCACCTGCGCCAAACTGTCGTAATAAGTCTTTGTTCCAGATTCATAATCCGCTTTTCCGGACTCCAGCTGCTCCAGATAAGAGTCCAGTTCCTCCCAGCCGGACTGAATGGTCTCCTGTCCCTCTGTGATCTGTGCCCATGCCTCGGCAAACTGTTCCTCCGCCTCGGCTCTGGCTGCCTCCAGCTCCGCTCTGGCGTCGGCGATCTCCTGCATCGGCTCTCCTGCCACCTGTGCATACCGGATCTCACACCGCTCCCCGGCAATGGCCTCGATTCGCTCCGTCAGCTGCTCCACTCCCTCTGCATACTCATCGGAAAAGCAGTTATATTCGTCCAGAAATTCCGCGCGAACATACACCTGACTATAGGCCGGTGCGGTGAATGCCGCTTTGTCCACCGCGATAAACCCGGTGATCGAACCGGAACCGATGGCCGCCGATCCGCGGTCAAAGGTCAGATAGTCCGGCGAGATACCGATACCCGTAATAATGAAGGTATCGTCGGCCAGACTGTCCTCTAAACGCGCATCAGTCCCGCTGTACACGGTGATCCGATCACCCAGATTCAATCCAAACATATCACAAAGCGCCGCGTCCGCCACGCACTCGTCCGGTGCCTCCGGCAAACGCCCCGATTCCAGCTGCAGCTGATTGATATCCCCGGTGATGGACTGCACGTGAATCACCCGCGCCTCATCACCGAGATCCGACAGCACATCCACCGAGTACATTCCCTCCGCGTCGGTGACACCCTTCACCGCTCCGATGGCCATCACGTCCTCTTCCGTCATCCCCAGCGTGCTGAGCACACGGATATTCATATAGCCGGTCTGGTCCATATATCTATCAAGGGACTCCTTCATATCCGGCTCCGACGAGCGCAGTCCGGCGAAGAACGCCGTTCCCAGCGCAACCATAAACAGAATCGACAGGTAGCGGTTCATGCTCTTTTTAATTTCAATAAAAAAGTCCTTCCACTGTCCTTTCGACATTAACATCTACTTCTTACCACCTTTTGACATTTGGTTTTCCTGCAATTTCCCTACAAATATGTTTTTCCGCCACATCGGCAACTCCAACGCGCCCGTTTACCGCGCGATCCGACACACGGCTTACCACTCAATCTCCTCGATGGGCACCGGATGCTCATTCGTCCAGGTCTTGCTGACCTGGCCGTTCTTGATCTTGATCACCCGATCCGCCATGGGTGTCAGCGCGGAATTGTGGGTGATGACGATGACCGTCATATTTTTCTCCCGACAGGTGTGCTGCAGAAGCTTCAGCACAGCCTTACCGGTCTGATAATCCAGCGCTCCCGTAGGCTCATCACAGAGCAGGAGCTTGGGATTCTTCGCCAGCGCCCTGGCAATGGACACGCGCTGCTGCTCGCCGCCGGACAGCTGGGAGGGGAAATTGTCCTTTCGGTCTTTCAGACCCACCTCCTCGAGTACGGTCTCCGCGTCCAGATGATTCTTACAGATCTGCAGGGAGAGCTCCACATTCTCCAGCGCGGTCAGATTCTGCACCAGATTGTAAAACTGGAACACAAAACCGATATCCTCGCGGCGGTATTTAGTCAACGCCTTGCCTTTAAGCCCGGCAATATCCACGCCATCCACGATCACCTGCCCGGAGGTCGCGGAGTCCATGCCGCCCAGAATATTCAGCACCGTCGTCTTGCCGGCACCGCTGGGACCGACGATGACAACGAACTCACCTTTCTCAATGGAAAAATTGATGCCGTCCGCCGCCTTGATCTGGACCTCTCCCATCTGATATATCTTTCGCACGTCTATACATTCCACAAATGCAGACAAATTCTTCACCTCCGAAGTCATTCACATTAAACGTCTCCATTAATTTCATCCTCAATTTCATGTTAACGCTGTTTTATCATAGCATATTTTTTTTCGGATGTGCAGTGGTACGGAGTGATTTAATCGTTTTTTCATCTTTTGAAAACATTTCGGAAATATTCAGAGCATATTGCCTTGCAGATTACATGCAACTTTCACCACCATACCAAATCGCTTGATTCTTGTATATTTTATTAACTGTTCAAACTGCATCAGTTTAACTATTTTTGTGTTGACACGTAATTTATTACGTATTATAATGTAGAAGGGAGGAAATAATATGAAAGGCTACTCATCCAGAGAAGTCATTCGTACACTCAAGAAAAATGGCTGGTACGAGGTCGCCTGCGACGGAGACCATCACCAGTTTAAGCATCCGCAAAGACCGGGCCGTGTCACGGTCACTCATCCCGCAAGGACATTCCGAAGGGGACGCTGAAAAGCATTTCCAGACAGTCCGGGCTTGAATTTCCTTAGTACATATCTCTTTACGAGTTTTTCATGAATGGAGGAACATTACATGTTTAAAGATCGATACTCGTTTGTGGCAGTTTTTTCGTACGATGAGGACGGTATTTCCATTGATTTTCCCGACCTGCCCGGCTGCTGCCCCTGTGCGGACACTACCGAGGAGGCTCTGCGCAATGCCAAAGAGGCTTTGGGACTGCATCTGTGGGGTATGGAGCAGGACGGTGAATGTATCCCTGAGCCGACTGCTATCTTTGACCTCTCTCTGGAAAAAAATCAGGTTCCCACATTGATTGAGGTATTTATGCCCCCAGTGAGGGAACGGATCAACAGTAAATTTGTAAAAAAGACCCTATCACTCCCGGCATGGCTGTCCGCCAAGGCGGAGGAGGACGGGGTGAACTGTTCTAAGCTTTTTCAAAATGCGCTGATGGAATATCTGGGTATCTCTTCCAAGCAGAGCCTTCGATAAGTCCTCGGAATACCGTCGGCGACTCTGACTGCCGAGAAACAATTATGGCGGAGCTCTACAGCTCCGCCACCTTTATGGTCATTCTGTTTTTGATCGCATCGGTTCCGCCTAAGGATAGCCGATACTCCAGCTCCACCGTCATCTCTTTTTCTTTTCGGGATATCTCCGCCCGCCTCGTGTCCACCGTCAGAATAAATTTTCCGTAGGGTGTCTGATACTCCGTTTCCGTACACCGTCCTGGGATAAATACCATCTGCGTATTGATCGCACCCTTTTTCCGAATGTCAATATGTCGCGGCCTGATCCGCAGAGAAGCCTTGGTCACTCTTCCGTCATCCGGGTCCACCTCATCGTAGAACACATAGTAACAGCCGTCTTTCTCGTACCCCTTTCCGGGATATACGGTCTCCGTCCTGTCCTGATGATTCCCATCAGTCTGGTGTGCGATCATGGTGATCAGTACATTATTTTCCGCCGCCATCAGCGCTCCCATCTGGTAAACGCACTCTGGATCAGTTTCTCCACCAGCTGCGCCTTACCGATACCGCGATTCTCCCAAAGAGTAGGATACATGCTGATCGCCGTGAATCCGGGCAGGGTATTGATCTCGTTGAATACCACCTCGCCGGTGTCCTTCGTCACAAAGAAATCCACGCGGGACAGACCAAAACCGTCCACCGCCTTGAATATCTTCACCGCATCCTTGCGGATCTCCTCCGTCGCACTGCCGGGAAGATCGGGGTCAAGAACGGTTCTGGACTCAGGATTATAATATTTCGCCTCAAAATCGTAAAATGCCACATCGGAGGCTGCCAGCACTTCGCCCACACCGGAAGCGCGCACATCATTGCCGCCGAGAACGGCACACTCCACCTCGCGGCCCACGATACACTCCTCAACGAGGATCTTGCGATCGTGCTTCACCGCCTCCAGAAGGCCTGCCTCCAGCGCTGCACGATCAGCTGCACGGCTGACACCCTTGGAGGAGCCTGCATTGCAGGGCTTGATATAGACAGGATAAGCAAACTTATCCTCGATCTTCTTCACTACCGCCGCCATGTCCTTCAGTTCCTGGCTGTACACTGCCACATAAGCAGCCTGACGGATGCCCAGCGTATCCACAATGATCTTGGTGTAGAGCTTGTCCATGGAAACCGCAGATGCCAGCACACCGCAGCCCACGTAAGGGATTCGCGCCAGTTCCAGAATACCCTGTACGGTTCCATCCTCACCGCAGGGACCGTGCAGTACCGGGAATACCACATCGAGATACTCAACTCTGCTGCCTGCGCCGTCCGTCACGATCAGACCGTGTTGTGTCGCATCGGGGGAGATCACTGCGCTGACCTTGCTTTCTCTCCAGCTGCCATCCTTGATCGCCTCCACATCCTTCACCAGCACCCATTTCCCCTCCTGGGTGATTCCAACCAGATGTACATCATAATTATCCTTATTAATATGCTCCACGATCGTCACCACGGAGATACAGGAAATCTCGTGCTCCGATGACTGTCCGCCGAATAATACTGCTATTGCTTTTTTTCTCATGTCCGTCTCCCTTCCGGGCAAACGCCCGCTGTCAATTGAACCGTTACAAATTATTTGGCCAGGCAAGTATATTCCCGGCGAATATTGGTCATGATCCGTATATGGCGTATGGAAAAACATCTCTCAAAGTATAGATGTATTTCCTTTCCGCAAAACCATTTCCGGGCAGGTTAATTTACATATATCCCGGTACGATCAAAACATAAGGAGCTGACCTCTATGAAAAAATATACGATTGCTTTGTCCATTTTATGCACAGGAATTCTTCTGTGCCTTGTCACATCCCGTTTCACCGTGAAAGAAGTATCCACGCCGTTAGCTGAGCAGGTGCTTCGCCTCCACGTACTGGCAAACAGTGACTCCGACGAGGATCAAGCACTGAAGCTGAATGTGAAATCCGCTATCGTCGATGCCCTATCGCCGGTTCTGTCCGACACGACTGAGAAAGCTGCCGCCTGTCAGTGGGTGTCCGCCAATCTCGATGAGCTGCAGACCATCGCCGCACAGGTCATCGCCGACGAGGGCTATGACTATCCGGTCACCGTGGCCTGTGAAACCGTCTGGTTCCCCAACAAGACCTACGGCGATATGACCTTCCCCTGCGGCTACTATGATGCTCTTCGCGTCTGCATCGGTGAAGCTGTGGGTGCCAACTGGTGGTGCGTCCTCTATCCGCCGCTGTGCTTTGTGGATCTGACCTGCGGTGTCGTCCCCGATGAATCCAAGGATAAGCTGCAGACTGTGCTCGATGAGGATAATTACAACAACCTCTTTGCCGAAGATGGGCAGGTGGTGGTCAGATTTCGGATCCTTGAGTGGCTGGGTGAACTATTCGGATAATTTCCATGCCATCGTCCCATCCTTCAATCGCTCCGTCATCCATCCACTGCCGATCTTGTGCCAATTTATCTCACCTTCTGTGCATCCAGCATCTCCTGGAGTGCCTCGTCACTGACATCGATCCAGACATCCTCCTCCTCTTCGTTCAGTCCGAGGTACTCCCGCAGGGTGCAGAGCTCATCGCTCTCATTCCAGCGGATAATATACTCATCAATCTCCTCAAAGGGAATCTCCCCCTGCAAATAGCGCTCTTTGAATGTCATCGTCTCATCCTCTCTTTAAGAGTTCCTGAATCGCTATGGCCTGTTCCTGAATATGGCAGCGGATGCCCTTGCGGGTTCTGGCCTCGTCTCGGTTTTCCAGTGCCTGAATGATCTCCTCATGCTCCTTCACCAGTGTCGCACGTCCCGCCTTATCCTTGATGTGCTCCAAACGGTAGCGATAAATCTGCTCGCGAAGCGCGTTCACCATCTGGCTCAGGCGCTCATTTCCGGTGGCGCGATAGATCACCATGTGGAATGCCTCGTCCACATTGGCGATGGCAGTGATATCATCGCTCTCGATCACCTGCAGAAACTCGTGGTTGATCTGCTTTAACTCCTCCAGCTCCTCACTGGTCATGCGGTCGCAGGCCAGCTCGCCGGCCAGTTCCTCCAGAGCAATGCGAACCTCCAGCACATCCTTCAGATGCTTCTCGGAGATCTGCGCCACCTCAGCGCCCTTTCTGGGCACCATCTTGACCAGCCCCTCCAGCTCCAGCTTGCGAATCGCCTCGCGGACCGGCGTACGGCTCACCCCCAGCTGATTGGCCAGCTGGATCTCCATCAGTCGCTGTCCCGGCTTCAGATCACCGCGCAGAATCGCTCCCCGCAGCGTGTTAAACACCACATCTCGTAAGGGAAGATAATCGTCCATTGTGATTCTCAGTTCATTCTCCATGGAAAACCTCCGTATATTCAGGGCGTACAGGGTCTAGTCACAAACACCTGCGCCGCCAGTTCTTTCTCTTTCAGTTCCTTTGCCGCCGTCTCCGCCGAAAGCCTGTCCGAAAAAATGCCGAACACGGTGGGCCCGCTGCCGCTCATCAGTACACCCTGCGCACCCAGGTCGGCCATCGCCTGCTTTAGCTCTCCGACAATCGGGAAATTCGGTATCGCTGCCGTCTCCAGCACATTGCCCAGGCGGCTGATCACACCCTCCAGATTCCCGTCCTCGATGGCCTTTCGCATTCCGGCAATATCCGGATGATACTCCAACTCGTAAACCTTCAGATATTTGAACACCACCGGCGTGGGAATGCCGATGCTGGGCTTTGCCACCACCAGAACGCACTCCGGCATATCGGGAAGGACCGTCAATTTTTCTCCGATGCCCTCCGCCAACGCAGTGCCGCCGAGGAGGCAGTAAGGAACATCCGCCCCCAGCTTTACGCCTCTCTCCTGCAGTTCCTCCAGAGACAGTCCCCAGCCGTAGAGCTGATTCAGACCCCGCAGCGTGGCTGCACAGTCGCTGCTGCCGCCGGCCATACCGGCCGCCACCGGAATCCGCTTGATCAGGTGGATCTTCACACCCTTCTCCGGCTTAAACTCCTCCAGCAGCAAATTTGCCGCCTTCCACACCAGATTGGTATGATCCGCACGGACAATCGTGGACAGATCGATCTGATCCTCCTCCGAATCAGGGCTGTCCGCAGCTCCGACCGCACCTCTGGGCTCGCTTCCCCCGATCTCCGTATCAAAACGGAACTCTTCCGTCAGACGAATCCCCGGCCTGTCCGTCAGTTTAAAAATCAATTCATCATATATATCCACTGTCTGCATGATCATCGACAGCTCATGATACCCATCGGGCCGCTTCGACAATGCGTCCAGACCGAGATTGATCTTACCGTAGGCTTTAAGTGTCAGTTTATTCATAAAACCTCCATCAGCAGTACTTTGTATACAATATTTATTATACTAAAATATGTCATTTTGTGCAATCCTAATCTGTAAGATTTTATCAGAAAGAAACGAAAACCTTAATTTTAGCGAAATTTATCGAAATCGTTGTTTTTTTCCAGATTTTGCCATATAATCTTCTTTATGATGAAGAAAAAATATCTGGAAGAAAATGTATACGAGGCTTTTCAAAAACGGCTTCACTTCCTGTTTGAAGAATTTGACAATGTGTTTGTCTCCTTCTCCGGCGGCAAGGACAGCGCCCTGCTGCTGAATCTGGTTTTAAAATTCCGGAAGGAGTATTACCCCGATCGGGTGATCGGTGTCTTTCATCAGGACTTTGAGGCTCAGTACAGTGCCACCACCAAGTATATTGAGGAAACCTTCACCCGGCTCGAAAGCGAAAAAAATATTGAGCTCTATTGGGTGTGCCTTCCCATGGCCACCCGCACCGCCCTCAGTAACTACGAGATGTACTGGTACCCCTGGGATGACACAAAGCAAAACATTTGGGTCCGTCCCATGCCGAATCGCCCCTATGTGATTAATCTTCGCAATAACCCGATCAAAACCTACAAGTACAAAATGCATCAGGAAGACCTTGCCAAGCAGTTCGGGCGCTGGTACCGTGACTCCCACGGGTTCAAAAAGACCGTCTGCCTGCTCGGCATGCGCGCAGATGAGTCCCTGCAGCGATACAACGGCTTTGTTCACCGCAAGTACGGTTACCAGAACACTTGCTGGATTACCAACACCTTCAAGGACGTGTGGTGCGCCTCACCGCTCTACGACTGGACCTCAAGCGATGTGTGGCATGCAAATTCCATTTTTGGTTTTACCTATAATCCGCTGTACGACCTCTATTATCAGGCCGGTGTCAAGCCCAGCCAGATGCGGGTCGCCTCCCCATTCAATGACTATGCCAAAGACAGCTTAAACCTCTACCGCGTCATTGATCCGGACATCTGGGTCAAGCTGGTGGGGCGGGTCAGGGGCGCCAACTTCGGGTGCATCTACGGAAGAACCAAGGCCCTGGGCTACAAAAATATCACCCTGCCCGAGGGACATACCTGGGAATCCTACACGAATTTCCTGCTGTCCACCCTTCCGGCCCGACTGCGAAATAACTACATAAAAAAATTCAAGACCTCCATCGAATTCTGGCACACCACCGGCGGCGGTCTTGAGGAGGAGACCATCCGGGAGCTGGAAGAACACGGCTATAACATCCGGCGAAACGGCGTCTCCAACTACACTATCGCCAAATGCTCACGGATCATTTTCATCGGAAAGATCCCTGACCACACCGACGACATCAAATCCACCAAAGACATTCCCAGCTGGAAGCGGATGTGCTACTGCATTCTGAAAAATGATCATCTCTGCCGATTTATGGGCTTCGGTCTGACCAGAGAGCAGCAGCGCTACGTCAACACCCTGAGAAAAAAATACGGAAAACTGGGGGATAAACACAATGGCAATTGAGAGTCCTGTCTATCGAATACTGGCCGTACCCATCGGGAAAATCGAGCCAAATTCCTATAATCCCAACTCGGTAGCTCCGCCGGAGCTGCGTCTCCTCTATGACAGCATCAAGGAAGACGGCTACACCATGCCCATCGTCTGCTATTATGACGACGAAACTGACAAATATATTATCGTGGACGGATTTCACCGCTACCGCATCATGCTGGATTACCCGGACATTTATCGCCGGGAAAAGGGTCTGCTGCCAGTGTCAGTCATTGACAAGCCTCTGGATCAGCGCATGGCCAGCACCATCCGCCACAACCGCGCCCGAGGCTCCCACGATGTGGATCTGATGAGCAATATTATCAGCGAGCTCCACGAGCTGGGCCGCTCGGACAATTGGATCTCCAAGCATCTGGGCATGGACAAGGACGAGATCCTCCGACTTAAGCAGATCACCGGTCTGGCCGCTCTGTTTAAGGAAGTGGACTTCGGAAAGGCCTGGATTCCGGAGGAGGCATTTATCACCGACGAACCCGAGAACGCGGCTGCGGCTGCCGCGGAGCCGGAAGACTGAATCCAGAACAGTTCAGCCAAAGGAGCAGAAGCAGTATACAGAGACTGAACTGAGCCGAAAAATTTGCGGTATTTTCAGTTTTATGTTGACTTTTTACGATTGCACACGTATAATTACCTCAATTTCATCCACATTTACAAGGCAATGAAGGAAAGAGTAACCTGATGGAACGCTTTACAGAGAATCCCCGGCGGCTGAGAGGGGATGGGCAGGAAACAGGCGAAGATGGCTCCGGAGCCGCGTGCCGAGGTATTTATACTAAGATCACGACGGGGACCGCCCGTTACAGCGGCAGGTATTGTGCGATACCGTAATGAGGTCCCGGCCAGCCGGGACGAAAAGAAGTGGTACCACGGGATATTGACCCCGTCTTCTGTCGAGGAAGACGGGGTTATTTATGTTAAGGAAAAGGAGAAAACAAATGAAAAAAACATCCCAAAAATCATCCATCAATCTGACCATTGCCATCGGCATCGGTCTGGTCCTGGGCGTCGTATTCGGCCTTCTGATGCCCGGACGCTTTGAATGGGCTCTGCCTGTGATCGACCTGGTGAGCTCCGTGTACATGAACGCACTGCGCATGATGATCTACCCTCTGGTGTTCTGCTCACTGGTGGTCGGCATCCAGAATATCGGCAGCGTATCCGCAACCGGAAAGATCGGTCTGCAGTCCCTGCTGTATTTCTGCGGCACCACCCTTTTCGCCAGCCTCCTGGGTCTGTTCCTTCCCCGCGCTCTGGGCTTCGGCAAGGGCGTGACCATCGAGATGATGGACGCTGAGGTTGAGGCCACCCAGTTCACCAGCCTTCTGGACACGGTTAAGAATCTGATCCCCTCCAACCCTGTGGCTTCCTTCGCAAACGGCGATATGCTTCAGGTATTGGTATTCGCGATCATCATCGGTATCACCTGCGTGAGCCTGAAAGAAAAGGCTGAGCCCTTCGTAAAGGTCACCGAGGCAGTCAATGACATCTCCGTGAAGATCATCTCCGTGGTTATGTACTTCACCCCCATCGGTGTATTCAGCTCCATCGCAACCGTAATGTACGCAAACGGTCTGGACACCATCCTGGCACTGGCAAAGACTCTGCTGGTACTGTACATCACCTTCATCCTGTACATGCTGATCGTGTACGGCGGTATCGTTAAGTTCATCGGTAAGGTTGGCGTCCGCGAGTTCTTCTCCAAGGTAATGCCCGCCGCGTTGAATGCCTTCGGCACCTGCTCCAGCTCCGCCACCCTGCCCATCAGTAAGCGCTGCGCAGACGAGCTGGGCGTTCCCAACGAGATCTCCTCTCTGGCTCTGCCTCTTGGCGCGACCGTAAATATGGACGCGGTATCCATCCTGATGTCCTTCATGATCGTATTCTTCGGCAATGCCTGCGGCGTTGAGATCGATCTCGGCATGATGGTTGTGGTAATGCTGGCAAACACCCTGCTCAGCATCGGTACCCCCGGCGTACCCGGCGGTGCCATCGCTTCCTTCGCCGCTCTGGCTTCCATCGCAGGTCTGCCCGCAGGTATCATGGGCGTGTACATCAGCGTAAACACCCTGTGCGACATGGGTGCTACCTGCTGTAACGTGCTGGGCGATATCGCCTGCTCCGTGGCAATGAAGGAGACCGTAAAGCTGGAAAATAAATAATTTTCAGCTGAAGTAATGCTATAAAATAACCACAAAAAGCTCCTGTCGGAACGGACCGTCACATCACCTGATTGGTCTCTCCGACAGGAGCATATTTTTTATCTTACTATAATTTACTCAACTTTACGACCATTCACAGTCAGCACAGATGAATCCACTCTCCGTGTTTGGGATTTACAAAAATTTCGTCGGGAACCCGCTAAAAACCCCTCCACATGCTCCATCGTGTACATTAGACGTTCAAATTGCTTTTGTTTGGAACATTTCTATCTTTTATCGTTTCATCCCATTTGTTTTATACAATACGCAGACCTGCACTTCGTATCCCGGCCATGACTCACCTCGCCTTACCATTCCAAACAAAGGCATGGCTGTTAGCAGATCTAGCACAACGCAATCATCAGGAAATGATATGTCAGGGAAACAACCAATTTTAGTCAAACCACATGCTTTTTCTGCACGTTTACTTTTAAGCGTCATCTGGGCGATATATTCAGTTTTGTCACCCATACGCATCATACGGAGAAAACCCAGTTCTTGAAAATCCTCCTTACAGGCTGGTACTTTTTCGGGAGGGCAAAGAGAAGCACACATTAACTGTCGATGTACCCCAAACTCATCTATAAATTCACCAACTTTGCATAGAAGAATAAGCCACCCCTTAATTCCCAGATTTTCCGATAGGGGACATGTTAGTATATGCGAAAATGTATCACCGATCTTCCAGTCTGGTACATATACCGACTTTTGTTTATACAGTGCCTCTTGCCCATATACCTTTTTGTCTTTTAAGCTCTGCTCAATGTTCAGAAGGTATTCTAAATCCTTCTTGTTTAGCTCGCATTCCCTAATAACACATGTTATCTCATTAAGGGTTTCTGTGGCAATAGGCTCAATCAACTCTTTCTTTTTGCAAAGCGCAAGTGATAAACCGATCAAAACCGGTAGTCTATCATCTGCGTCCTGCAACTCTTGAACATAATCATCTCGAATTACCTTCAACGCATCATCTCTGGATTTTCCTGATCTTCGAAAGTTTACATACAGTTTTTCAACATCTTTGATAATTAAGTAAAAACCGTTTTGAATTGCCATTCGTCTCTCCTTTTGTAAAAGATTCATCTACCGAAAGAAACTTATTGCATCAACTCCGCAATCACTCCAATTAATTCTCAGTTCCCATCTTTGTATGATATCTCAATAAACAGCCTTCCTAAACCTTCAGTAGGGCTCCAATGCTTGTTAACTTTCAAACCACATAAAGCCTCGACAAATTCCTCTATTTCATTATCTTCAAGAACAGTTTCCTCTCAAATATATCCACTTGGTGTTTTTGAGCGTAATATTCCATACATTCTTTTGTTTTTGGGGGCATCGGCACACAAATTCCAATTTATCTATTCAATCCTCCGAAACCCTTGTATTTTCAAGGAAAATCGGCAATATAATGTTCGTTCCTTATGTATTTTCCCTTGTTTTTGCCCTTATGAGCCGAAACAAGGGAAACTTTTTGTTTAGGCTTCCCCGACCACCTTATCAAGCAGTCTTGCGGAAGTTCGTTTCGCTTCCCTCTTAGAGTGAGCGTAGATGTTCATTGTGGTACTTACATCAGAGTGTCCGAGTAGTTCCTGCACATCCTTTGGTGCTGCACCGTTGGAGAGCAGATTGCT